>CBINNU010000001.1:0-540141 GCA_966252135.1 uncultured Cellvibrio sp.
AGCAGGAACCGATGTGCAATCCATGCCGATTCGTGCGGTGTTGCAACAAGAACAAGTCCCCGTGTTGGTATATTGGGCACCTTAAATATTTTTTGAAATCGTAGGTTGGAAGAGCAAAGCGACTTCCGACATGCTGTTTGTGATGACCTTGTGTCGGAAGTCGCTGCGCTCTTCCAACCTACAGCGTGAACTGATTGAAATTTTGAATTAATTACAGAGGAAATCCGAGTGACATTAACAATCGATCAAATTGTGAAAATCGCACCCGTTGTACCGGTGATGGTTGTCGAGCGTATTGAAGACGCAGTGCCTTTAGCAAAAGCCTTGTACAACGGCGGATTAAAAGTGTTGGAAATTACCCTGCGTACGCCTTGTGCGCTTGATGCTATCAGTGCAATGGTTGAAGCTTTGCCAGATGATGCAGTCATAGGTGCAGGTACAGTGATCACGCCAAAAGATTTGGATGCTGCCATCAAAGCCGGTTCGCGTTTTTTGGTTAGCCCCGGAACAACGCCTGCGTTAATCGAAGCCGCAAAAGCAGTTTACAGTTCGGTTCCTTTATTGGCTGGCGTTGCCACACCAACTGAAGCAATGCATTTATTGGCAGAAGGTTTTACTCATCAAAAATTCTTCCCGGCAGAAGCAGCTGGCGGTGTGCCTATGTTGAAATCTATCGGCGGACCTTTGCCACAAATTACTTTCTGCCCAACCGGTGGAATTGATTTGGCGAAAGCGCCTTCTTATTTGGCATTACCAAATGTGAAATGTGTGGGCGGTACCTGGATGGCTCCAAAAGAATTGATGAAAGCGGGTCGTTGGGACGAAATTGAACGTTTGGCGAAGGAAGCAGCGAGTTTGCCGCGTCCATAAGATGTTGATTGTGCCATCCCCGAAGGGGATCCAGTGACTTTGATCGGTTGTAAAACAAAAGACGCTGGATACCCTTCGGGTATGACGAAAGTTTTCTAAAGTTTTTCATATTGTAATTTTCAGATTTTTAAGTGAGGAATAAGTAATGACAATTAAAGTAGCAATTAACGGTTATGGTCGTATCGGTCGCAACACTCTGCGTGCATTGTATGAATCAGGCAAACGCAATCAAATTCAAATCGTGGGTATCAACGATTTGGGCGATGCCAACTTGAACGCACATTTAACCAAGTACGATTCAACTCACGGTGCATTTAATGGCACAGTGAAAGTTGAAGGCAACAACATGATTGTGAATGGTGATGTGATTCGTATCAGCTCAGAGCGCGATCCATCCAAATTGCCTTGGGCTGAATTGGGTGTTGATGTGGTTTATGAATGTACCGGTATTTTCACCACCAAAGAAAAAGCATCAGCACACATTGCTGCAGGTGCAAAAAAAGTGATTATTTCTGCTCCTGGTACTGAAGTGGATGCAACCGTTGTTTATGGTGTTAACCACAATGTATTGAAAGCAACTGACACTGTTATTTCCAACGCATCTTGCACCACTAACTGCCTGGCTCCCATTGCCAAAGTATTGAACGATAAATTCGGAATCGTTCAAGGTTCTATGACAACTATTCACGCTTACACAAACGATCAAGTGTTGGCTGACGTATTCCACAAAGATATTTACCGCGCGCGTTCTGCAACTCAATCCATGATTCCAACCACCACCGGTGCAGCAAAAGCGGTAGGTTTGGTGTTGCCGGAATTGAAAGGCAAGTTGGATGGTATTTCAATTCGCGTTCCAACAATCAACGTTTCTCTGGTTGATTTGAACGTGTTGGTTGAAAAAGATGTAACTGTTGAAGCAATCAATGCAGCGATGAAAGAAGCATCAGAAAAAGCAATGCCTGGCGTATTGGCTTACTGCGATGAGCCTCTGGTGTCAGTTGATTTCAATCACAACCCACACTCATCCAACTACGATTCTTTGCAAACCAAAGTTTACGGCAAGTGGGTAAAAGTGTTGAGCTGGTACGACAACGAGTGGGGCTTCTCCAACCGCATGTTGGATAACACTCTGGCATTGATGAACGCAAAATAATTCGATATTCAACCAAGAGAACTCAACATGTTAAGACGTACCAAAATCGTCAGTACTTTAGGCCCGGCTTCTGAGTCACCGGAAGTGTTGGAGCGTTTAATTCTTGCGGGCGTTAACGTCGTCCGTTTGAATTTTTCTCACGGCTCACCGGAAGATCACAAGCAACGCGCCGAAACAGTGAGAAGACTGGCAGCAAAACATAATCGTTATGTTGCTGTTCTGGGCGATTTGCAAGGCCCGAAAATTCGTGTGGCTCGTTTTAAAGATGGCAAAATCCAGTTAAAAATCGGCGACAAATTTGCGCTCGATGCGTCTTTGCCGCGTGATGTAGGCACACAAGATGAAGTCGGGATTGATTACAAAGAATTGCCGAACGATTGCAAGCCTGGCGATGTATTATTACTCGATGACGGCCGCGTAGTCTTGCAAGTCGACAAAGTTGAAGGCACACGTATTTTCACTACAGTGAAAGTGGGCGGCCCTTTGTCAAACAACAAAGGTATCAATCGTCAGGGTGGCGGATTAACTGCGCCCGCGTTGACTGAAAAAGATATGGCCGATATCAAAACCGCAGCAGAAATTGATGTGGATTATTTGGCTGTTTCTTTTCCTCGTTCAGCAGAAGACATGAATTACGCGCGCAAATTAATGTTGGAAGCTGGTGGCCGTGCTGCGTTAGTTTCCAAAGTTGAGCGCGCAGAAGCCGTTGCTGATAATGAAACACTTGACGATATTATTCGTGCAAGCGATGCGGTAATGGTTGCGCGTGGAGACTTGGGCGTTGAAATTGGTGATGCTGCATTAATTGGTGTACAAAAACGTATTATTGAACGTTCACGTGCATTGAACAAAGTGGTTATCACTGCAACACAAATGATGGAATCCATGATCAACAGTCCGTTGCCAACGCGCGCAGAAGTGTTTGACGTAGCTAACGCAGTGCTAGACGGTACTGATGCAGTAATGTTGTCTGCGGAGACTGCTGCTGGTAGTTATCCAATTGAAACAGTTGAAGCTATGGTGCGCATTATTTTGGGTGCCGAAAAACATCCAACTGCCAGCTTTGATAAATACCGTATGGATGAAGCCTTCAATTCGATTGATGAATCTATTGCATTGGCTGCTATGTTTACTGCAAACCATTTGGACGGTGTTAAAGCGATTATTGCCTTCACTGAGTCAGGTAGCACGCCGCGTTTGATGTCTCGCGTGGGTTCACAGTTGCCAATTTTTGCTTTGTCTCGTCACGTATCAACTCAACGTAAAGTTGCACTCTATCGCGGCGTGCATCCGGTTGCATTTGACACTGTGAGTGTACCCAGCACAGAAGATCAATTGCGTGCAATTGATTTGCTGAAGCAAAAGGGTGTAGTCGTGGATGGCGATAAAGTGATTGTCTCCAATGGTGATACCACTGAATTGGGTGGTACCAATACCATGAAAATTTTGCGAGTCGGCGACAAAATTGCTTAATCTCAAAGTTGATTCAACGGCAGCTTCGGCTGCCGTTTTTATTTCAGCAGTTTTTATTATGGATGTAAAAAATGTATCAAGTCATTGATGGACAATTGTTTTACCACGGGCATCCGGTTACTGAAGTTGATATGCCCAGTTTGCGCATTGTCAGTGATAATTTTTATTCCGATAAACATGCAGTCTATTATTCGGGCGGAATCCGGGTGAGGGAGGCAGATCCCCAGAGTTTTGAACATATAGCTGGAGACTTTGCGCGAGATCACAATTTTATTTTTTCAGGGTCAGAAAAACTTGAAGACATAGATAAAAATTCTTTTACCTATCTGGGTTACAACTACGCCAGAGATCAACGTCAGATTTTCTATCATCAACATCCCATCAGGGATGCAGATATCAATCAATTTCGTGTAATCGAACACGAGGATCCTTACTACGCTTACGCCTGCGACAATCGTAATGTTTACTTCAGTGGCGAAAAGTTGCTGGATGCAGACTGCAAGAGTTTTCAGGTAATCAAACAGGAATATGCCAGAGATGCACATCATGTGTATCGCATGGGGCAATTAATCGATGGCGCCTTGCCGGATAGCTTCAAGTTAATTCATTCCTCAACGACTCATGATGGTGTTTATATTGGTGTTATGTCTTTGGCGCATGACGACCAATCGGTATTTTTAAATGGTGAGCGCCTCTGCGACTGGTCAGATGATTTTGGTTGGTTGGGCGGTCATTATTATCGACGTAAACAACAAATTTATTTTTTTGGTGCCGATGCGTCCTTGGAAAATGTTGATCCGGATAGTTTTGAAGTTTTGGCGCTTTATTGGGCTAAAGATAGAAACCATATTTATTTAGGGAATCAAGTCCAGCCAGATCTGGATATTAAGTCTTTTCGCATATTGGGCGATGGTTACGCAAAAGATACAGCGCAAGTATTTTTTGTTGATCAACCTATGGAGGTAAAAGATCCGACCAGTTTTGAATTATTGGCAGATGGTTGGGCTAAAGATAGATGCCAGCTTTATTACGAAGCTCAAGCAATTGAGGGTTCAGACCCCTCTGAATTTCGTGCCTTGGGTGATTATTACTTTGCGGATGCCCGGCAGGTTTATTTTTATCATAAACATTATTATTGGGTAGATCCCATTGCAGGGGCAGATGCCAAAAGTTTTGAGTTGTTGAGTGATTATTATGCGCGCGATAAATTCAGGGTCTATTGTGGTGAAAGTCCTATCGAAGGCGCAGATGTGGAAAGCTTTGAATATTTGCAATATGCATTTTCCAGAGATAAAAACAATATCTATCTTGGCAGCGAACTTTTATGCGCTAATACAGATGGCTTCAAAATATTGGCACCACACAAAGCTCTGGATAATCAATATTATTATTCCGGTAATGACACCGGCCCCATAGCGATAGATAAGGACAGTTTTCAATTGATCGATGATGATTATGCAAAGGATGCCAATCAGGTAATTGCCCGAGGTCACATTATTCCCGGTGCGGATCCCGCAAGTTTTCAACGGGTGAATCAGTTCTTTAATCGGGACAAGCATGCTATTTATTGTGAAAATATAAAACTTGATGTGAATCCTCAAATAAGTGTTTTTATTGATAGTGGCTATGTTAAAGATGATCAGCGAATATATTTTTTGGAGAAGATAATAGAAGCTGCGGACTCTGAAAGTTTTGAATATCTGGGTAATAATTTTTCGCGGGACCGGCATTGTGTTTATCACCGTGATCAGCGAATCGACGGTGCCGATGCAATGAGTTTTCAAGTCGTGAACTATTCAGAGTTCATTGATAAAAATTATTGTTATTATTTTCAACAGGGTGAATTAAAACGTAAACCGAGAGTGAAAACTCATGATTAAGTTATTCAGGTTAGTGTTATTGATGGGTGGTTGTATCGCAGGTTTTTCCTCAGCTCTGGAATTAACCGGTGAACTTCAACAGGGGGCAGTCATTCGGGGCAAGGTCGAACCGGGTGAAACCGTTCAATACAATCAACGTTGGTTATCCTTAACTGAACAGGGTGATTTTGTATTGGGTTTGGGGCGCGATGCGCCGGCAAGATTGCAACTGGTTTCCTATAAAAATGGACAATCAACAACACATGAATTTGTTATCGAAAAGCGACAATACAAAATCCAAAGCGTAAAAGGTGTTCCCCAGGCAACAGTACAGCCCTCCAAAGAACAACAGGAACGTATCGCGCGCGAAGCTGCTTTGGTTGGCAAAGCGCGGCAAGCTGATTTGAAATTGAATTACTTCACTGAAAATTTCATCTGGCCGGTGATTGGCCCTATCAGCGGGGTTTACGGCAGTCAGCGCATATATAACGATATTCCGGGCAATCCGCATTTTGGGGTAGATATCGCTAAGCCGACAGGCACCGCGGTCTATGCTCCTGCCGGTGGTAAAGTCACTCTTGCACATAAAGATATGTTTTTATCAGGTGGAACTTTGATACTGGATCACGGACATGGTCTATCCTCTACTTTTATTCATCTCAGCAAAATTTTGGTTAAAGATGGCGATATGATCCAGCAGGGCCAGAAGATTGCGCTGATAGGTGCAACAGGGCGAGCGTCTGGCCCGCATTTGCATTGGGCTATGAATTGGTTTGCTGAAAGGCTTGATCCTGAAACTCTGGTTGGCGACATGCCACAAGCTCAATAAAAATTATCCATTTTTGGGAGTAAAAAATTGGTACCGGCTATATTCGATTTGAGCTTGTTTGCTCATGTAGTACAAACCGCTGGTATTTTATTGCTGTGCATTTTATTTGCCGGACTCTATCGTTTATCACCCCGCCGATATTTTAGTTTTTGGGTAAAAGCTTGGTGGTTTTTACTAACTGCCATGGTGGCCTTGCAGCTATGCTTTCGGTTTTACTCCGAATGGGAATGGGGCCTGATCATTTATTATTGGGGCGAATATTGTTTCACCTTTTATATGTTTTTTGGAGCCTTGAGTTATCCTGATAAAAAAATTCCAGACTGGATAAAATCCTACCAGATTTGGTTAATCTCATTGGTGCCTGCTGTAGCCATATATTTTGGCTCATGTGATTTCAACGATAGGTTTTTCTATCATTCATTTCTCTTCGCTTGTTTATTATTGTTGGTTGCAGTGAGTATGTGGCGCATTGACTTGCCTGACAGTGCTCGCTGGGCTCGATTTATTCCGGTGTTTTCGCTGGTGGTTTTGGCTGCCATGTTTATGGCCAATTCCATGCAATTGTTCACGCCGGAATTGATGGGTGATAAAGCCAATATGTTTTATGTTGCTTATCAATCCATTTTTGATGTGCTAGTGGAATTTTTGTTGGCGTTTGGATTGATTTTGTTAGCGGCAGTGAATGTACAAATCCGACTCAAACGTTTGCATTTGCTGTTGCAAATGGAAAAAGACAAAATGGCCTTGTTGGCCCATAAAGATTCACTGACAGACTGTTTTAATCGTCATGCGCTTGAAAGATTTATTCCGCGCTTCAATCGTAAACCAGGTTTGTTGTTTATGATTGATTTAAATGATCTGAAAAAAATTAATGACCAATATGGACATCAAGTGGGTGATCAGGTTCTTCAATTGGTATCCCAAACATTGAAAGAGTTTTTGCGACTCGATGATTATCTGTTTCGTTTTGGTGGCGATGAATTTTTATTAATCTCTTACGGTATGTCGGGTGAGGCGGCGGAAAAACGCATGCAAGAAATCCAGGCGCGATTACTGGCTGTGGCACCCCAGCGTCCAGAGTTTCCGGTGGCTACCATTTCTTGGGGGATCTCTGATTTTAATCAGGATTCTGCATTTGATGCGGTCATGCGAAGAGCGGATCACCGACTTTACGAACACAAAATGGCTTCCAGAAGCCATATTTAATTTATGACCTGCAAGGACTTATCGCATTATGATCATACGAATACTTTCCGCCATTTTATTAATTACCCTTTCTTCCGGTCTGACTTTTTATTTCGTTAGATCCAACCCCGATGTTATTCAGCTCGATCAACTTCCTGATGGTGGCATTTATCAGGGGGAAAAAGATGATCGGGGTTTATTGTCAGGTGCGGGTCGATTGGAATGGAAGAATGGCAGTTATTATCAAGGTGAATTTGCACAAGGTATGTTTAATGGTCAGGGCAAGGGATTTCAAAAGGGATCGGGTGAATATTTCGGTCAATTTAAAAATGGATTATTGGAAGGTAAAGGCGAACTGATTTTTCAAGACGGTACTGTTTACAAAGGTGATTTCCATCAGGGGGTCATGCAGGGTAATGGAAGAATTGAATATTCCGATGGTTCCATTTATGAAGGGGATTTTCTTGACGGAAAATTGGAGGGAGAGGGTAAATTTATTTTCAGAGATGGAACTCGTTACGAGGGGCAAGTTAATAACGGCTTGATGCACGGACAAGGAAAATTTACCTACGTGCATGGTGGAGTATATCAGGGCGAATTTGTTAATAACGAAATGACAGGCATGGGCGAATACAAAGATCGTGCTATGCATTATGTAGGCAGTTTCAGCGAAGGACGATTTTTCGGAAAAGGCAAGTTAATCAATATTCAATCGGGTGAAACCATTGAAGCCGTGTTTGACGATGGAGTGGCTGAGGGCGAGGGCATTAAAACCGATAAAAAAGGCAATCGTTGGGAAGGTCATTTTGAATATGGCGAATTGTCCGGAAAAGGAAAATACCAGGGCGTAAATGGTGAGACTTATGAAGGCAATTTTCGTTATGGCCGGTATGACGGTGAAGGCCTATTGGTTGAAAAAAATGGAAATATTTATCGCGGCAAATTTTCTTACGGAAATAAACAAGGTGCTGGTGAGTTAACACTTGCCAAACCTGTGAACGGCCAGACCATAGCTAAAGGTTTTTGGTCCCATGGAAAATTGGATCAAGCATCAGGGGCGTTGACTATTCATGCTGCGGATGAAATCAGCGAGTTTGCCATGTACGGGCAGCATGAGGTGTTGCGCGGCCGTTTGGAGAGTATAGATAAAAATAATCCTGACCTGCGTGAATTATACAGTTTGGTTGTGGCCGGTTACGGCAGTCAGGAAGTATTTAATCGTGAGTTGAATTATGTTAAAAATTTTTTAAACAAGGAATTTTCCAGTCCGAATAAATTCGTGTTTTTATCCAATACGCGATATCAATTAAATCAACCACTGGCTACTTTACAAAATATAGAGGCGTCAATCCTCTCTCTCGCCGATCACATGAATAAAGATCAGGATATTTTATTTATCTACCTCACCAGTCACGGTTCCAAAGAAGGTGAATTTTCTTTGGAGCATAAAGGGATGCAATTGAAATCAATGCCCGCTGATTGGTTTGCTGATCTACTCAAAAAATCCGGAATTAAAAATAAAGTGATTGTAGTGTCCGCTTGCTATTCGGGAAAATTTATTGAACCCCTAAAAGATGATAATAGCTTGATATTGACTTCGGCAGCGGCTGATCGCCGATCATTTGGCTGTTCTGATGAGCGACATTTCACCTATTTTGGTAAAGCCTATTTTGACAATGCCTTACAAAACAACCGGGATTTTGAGAAAGCCTTTGCTGATGCAAAAACACTGATTAGCAAATGGGAGAAAAAACAAAAAGAAAAACCTTCCAATCCACAAATCTACGTGGGCCCGCAAATCAGGGCAGTATTGGATGACTGGAATTGGGGTAAGGTGAATAATCAGGCTAGAGACAGCCTTTGAGCCTCAGTGTAAACTGTCGCCCTCTTTGTAATCAGTCGGGTTTAACAAGATGATTGATAAAAAATTGCTCAGTATTCTGGTGTGCCCTGTGAGTAAGGGCGAGTTGGAATACAAAGTGGATCAACAAGAATTATGGTGTCGTGCCAGCGGTTTGGCCTATCCCATTCGCGATGATATCCCGGTGATGCTGGCGTCAGAGGCCCGCGCCTTGACCCCCGATGAAATCGAGCAGATGTCGGCTGCTTGATTTCCAAATTTGAATCTGTGTAGGTTAAATAATCAATGAAAAGTGCTGAAATTCGCAACGCCTTCCTGAAATTCTTCGAGTCGAAAGGGCACAGTATTGTTGCCAGTAGTTCGCTAGTTCCCGCTGATGATCCGACACTTCTGTTTACCAATGCGGGCATGAACCAATTTAAAGATGTGTTTTTGGGTAAGGATAAACGCAACTATACCCGCGCTACCACCTCGCAAAAATGTGTGCGTGCCGGCGGTAAACACAATGATTTGGAAAACGTAGGTTATACAGCCCGTCACCACACTTTTTTCGAAATGTTGGGGAATTTCAGTTTTGGTGATTATTTCAAACGTGATGCGATTCTTTATGCCTGGGAGTTTTTAACCTCCAAAAGTTGGTTGGCAATTCCCGCTGAAAAATTGTGGGTGACCGTCTACGCAACCGATGACGAAGCTTACGATATCTGGCAAAAGGAAGTGGGTGTTCCCGCCAATCGTATTATTCGCATAGGCGACAACAAGGGTGCGCCCTATGCGTCGGATAACTTCTGGGCAATGGGCGATACCGGCCCTTGTGGTCCTTGTACTGAAATTTTCTATGATCACGGCGCCGATATCTGGGGTGGCCCACCCGGTTCACCGGAAGAAGATGGTGACCGTTATATCGAAATCTGGAACAACGTGTTTATGCAGTTCAACCGCACTTCTGACGGTGTATTGCATCCTCTACCTGCACCGTCTGTGGATACTGGAATGGGCCTGGAGCGTATTTCTGCGGTGATGCAGCATGTTCATTCCAATTATGAAATTGATCTATTCCAGCATTTATTAAAAGCCGCTGCTGATGCAACCGGCACTCAGGATTTGGAAAATAAATCCTTGCGCGTAATTGCTGACCATATTCGTTCCTGCTCATTTTTAATTAGTGATGGTGTTATGCCATCCAACGAAGGTCGTGGTTATGTGTTGCGTCGGATTATTCGCCGTGCAATTCGCCACGGAAATAAACTGGGACAAAAGCAACCTTTCTTTCACAAATTGGTAGCGGCGCTGGCGGATGTGATGGGTGATGCTTATCCAGACCTTCGCAAAAATCAATCGCAAATCGAAAAAGTATTATTGCTTGAAGAAGAGCAATTTGAAAAAACCCTCGAGAAAGGTTTGGCAGTGTTGGAAGATGCGTTGAGCAAAATGTCCGTCACTGAAATACCAGGCAAATTGGTATTTGTGCTCTACGACACTTACGGTTTCCCTGTCGATTTAACCAACGATATTGCGCGTGAACGCAATCTCACAATTGATCTCGCGGGTTATGAAGCGGCCATGGCAGAACAGCGCGCACGTGCTCGTGCCGCCGGAAAATTCAAAGTCGATTATTCCGCAGCAGGATTGGATTTGCCTGCAACAGAATTTTTGGGTTACAGCCACATGCAGCATCAAGGAAAAGTGGTCGCTTTGATCAAAGACGGCAAAAAAGTTGAGCGATTGGAAGCGGGTGATGAAGGGGCTTTGGTACTAGATAAAACGCCTTTCTACGCGGAATCTGGCGGTCAAGCGGGCGACTGTGGTTATTTGGAATTGGGCAGCAACCGTATTGAAGTCGGTGATTGTCAAAAGCAAGGTGCAAGTCATTTGCACATTGTTAAAGTGCTTGAAGGTGCGGTGTCGATTGGTGATGTGTTAACAGCGCGTGTGGATGCCAATGTGCGTCAGGCAACAGCATTGAATCACTCGGCAACACATCTAATGCACGCGGCTTTGCGTAAAGTTTTAGGTGAGCATGTAACACAAAAAGGCTCGCTGGTAGATTCAGAACGTTTGCGTTTTGACTTCTCACATTTTGAGCCTGTGAGTCGTGAACAATTAAAAACCATCGAATCATTGGTCAATCAACAAATTCTTGCGAACACCTCAGTAGAAACTGAGCTTTGCGACATGAATGCTGCAAAAGCCAAAGGTGCTATGGCTTTGTTTGGTGAAAAGTACGGCGATACAGTGCGCGTGCTGAGCATGGGTGTTGGCTTCTCGGTTGAATTGTGTGGTGGTACCCATGTTAAACGCACAGGTGATATAGGTTTATTCAGAATTATTTCTGAAACCGGTGTGGCGGCAGGTGTAAGACGTATCGAAGCCGTAACAGGGCAGGGCGCTTTGTCACGCTTTGATCAGGTTGAAACTATTTTGGATCTGGCGAGTGGAAGTTTGAAATCATCTCGCGATAACTTCCTGGAAAAATTGGAATCATTGGTTGCGCAAAATCGTAAACTCGAAAAAGATTTGGCGAATTTGAAAACCAAATTGGCGACATCAACCGGCGGTGATTTGTTATCGCAAGCGCAGGACATAGGTGTTGGTAAATTATTGGTGTTGAATCTCGATGGTGCCGACGCGAAATCCTTGCGCGATATTGCCGATCAATACAAACAAAAATTGGGCTCGGCAGTCGTGCTCCTGTCCACAGTGGAAGATGGCAAAGTCTCCCTGGTGGCGAGTGTAACGCCTGATCTCGTCGGCAAAATAAAAGCCGGTGATTTGGTGGGGCATGTTGCCAAACAAATCGGCGGTAAGGGCGGCGGTCGTCCGGATATGGCACAGGGTGGTGGTACCGATGTGGCACAGTTGACGGCTGCTTTGGATTCAGTGAACGCGTGGGTTAATTCACACTTAGGTTAATCACTGAGCAAAAAGCGGTAAATTTCTGTATTTATCTTAATAATTAACAAGTTTTTGGGTTAACTTTTATTGCAATCTGGTGTTTAATTGCAGCCCTTTTTTGTGATCAAGTTAATAGTCCTCAAGCAGGCTTAAAGGTTGAGCTGGAATGAGTTTGTTGGTTCAAAAATATGGCGGTACGTCCGTCGGTTCGGTAGAACGCATAGAGCAAGTTGCTGAAAAAGTTGCCAGTTTTCGTGCCCAGGGGCATGACATGGTCGTAGTGGTTTCTGCCATGAGCGGTGAAACCAATCGTTTGATAGCGCTTGCCAAAGACATTCAGGAAACTCCTGATCCACGCGAGTTGGACGTGTTGGTGTCCACTGGCGAACAAGTCACTATTGCGCTCTTGTGTATGGCCTTGAAAAAACGCGGCCTCGATGCCCGTTCTTACACAGGTGCACAGGTTCGCATCCTGACTGACAGCGCCTTCACCAAAGCCCGCATTCAATCAATCGATGAAGCCAATATTCGCGCTGATCTCAAAGAAGGTCGCGTGGTAGTGGTTGCTGGTTTCCAGGGTGTGGATGAGCAAGGCAACATCACCACTTTGGGTCGCGGTGGTTCCGATACCACCGGTGTTGCGCTGGCAGCTGCACTAACTGCGGATGAGTGTCAGATCTACACTGACGTAGACGGCGTATACACGACTGATCCGCGCGTTTGTGATCGCGCCAAGCGCCTCGACAAGATTACCTTTGAAGAAATGTTGGAAATGGCCAGCCAGGGCTCTAAAGTCCTGCAGATTCGCTCTGTAGAGTTTGCTGGTAAATACAAAGTGCCACTGCGTGTGTTGCACAGTTTTAAAGAAGGTCCCGGAACTTTAATTACCCTCGATGAGGAAAGCGCTAGTATGGAACAACCTATTGTTTCTGGTATCGCGTTTAATCGCGACGAAGCCAAAATAACCCTGTCTGGAATACCTGATACTCCCGGTGTTGCTGCGCGTATTCTCGCGCCCGTAGGTGAAGTCAATATTGAAGTGGATGTCATAGTGCAAAACGTATCTGCTGACGGCACCACAGATTTAACCTTCACTGTACACAAAAATGATATGCAGAAAGCTGTAGCTGTGTTACAAACCGTGGCTAAAGAATTGGGCGCTCGTGAAGTGCGCAGTGATGATAAAGTTGCGAAAGTTTCGATAGTGGGTGTTGGTATGCGTTCTCATGCCGGTGTAGCGTCCCGTATGTTCACTGCATTGGCAGCGGACAATATCAATATCCAGATGATTACGACTTCTGAAATCAAGATTTCAGTAATCATTGACGAACGTTACTTGGAGCTGGCTGTGAGAAGTCTTCACACCGCTTTTGGATTGGATGCCGAACCATCAGAGGGCAGAGTGAGGGGCTAGGCCGCTGTATCTGAGGTAGAGTAAAGGTCCATTGGCTGGAGACAGCTGTAACAATAACCAAAAGTGTTTGTTTTTGCTTCCCTTTCGTAAAAAGTAGTCGATACTTGGTTTTGGGCAATCAGTTGTCAGAGACGCGACAGGGGTAAAATAAGGGTCGATGGTGGCAATGGGTGTCTAAGTCGTGCTCTTACAGGATGAGTGAAGGAGATTGAAAAATGTTGATATTAACTCGCCGCATAGGTGAATCTTTAATGATCGGTGACGAAGTCACTGTGACTGTTTTGGGTGTTAAAGGTAATCAGGTTCGTATTGGTGTTAATGCTCCGAAAGATGTAGCAGTACATCGTGAAGAAATTTATCAGCGTATCCAACGCGAAAAAAATGGTCAGGATTCTCAGGAAGGTTAATTAACTTCTTTTCTGGCTATGACGCGCGGCGGTTAGAGAGATCAACCGCCGCGTTGCATTTGCGCCACTGATATTCAACGCAAAAAATTATTGTTGAATAAAAACCAGTGGGATTTAATTCGTGATGCCAAATTATTAAGTTGTTGAATTCACTTTGAAATTTAAATAATTATGGTATTATGCGCGCCTCGAAACGGAGAGGTGGCCGAGAGGCCGAAGGCGCTCCCCTGCTAAGGGAGTATACCCCATAAGGGTATCGGGGGTTCGAATCCCCCCTTCTCCGCCATTACAAAAAACAAAAAGCCCGATCAATTTTGATCGGGCTTTTTGTTTTGTGAAAAATTAATTCTTTTCTCTGTCGTAGTATTGGGCAGCAATGCCCAACACTATTTGAGGAAATCACAACGCACTTATCTTCTGAATCTGCTCACGCAATTTTTCAACGGCAATTTTGTTTTCTGCAACACGATTGCGTTCGTTGGCAACTACTTCTGCAGGGGCTTTTTCAACAAATGCTGCATTGTTGAGTTTGGCTTCAGTGCGTTCTATGTCTTGAATTAATTTGTTGCTTTCTTTGGTTAGACGCGCGATTTCTGCGTCTTTATCAATCAGGCCAGCCATTGGGACCAGAATTTCCATTTGGCCAACCAGAGTAGTGGCGGACATGGGTTCTTTATCGCCTGGATTTAACCAGGTTATTGATTCTAATGATGCTAGCTTTTTCAAAAATGCTTGATTGGATTCCAATCGCAGTTTGTCTTCGGTTGTGCCATTTTTGAAAAGTACGGTTAAATCTTTGGCGGGTGATATATTCATTTCGCCGCGAATATTACGTACGCCCAGAATCACGGCTTGTAACCACTCAACATCCTTTAAAGCTTGTTGATCGATTTTGCTGTCATCCGCGATGGGATAACGAGCATGCATAATGGTTTCGCCGGTTGCACCCGCTAATGGTTTGATTTTTTGCCAGATTTCTTCAGTGATAAATGGCATTAATGGATGAGTTAATCGCAAAGTAGCTTCGAGCACACGAATCAATGTGCGACGCGTGCCTTTTTTGAGTGCTTCACTACCTTCTGATTTGTCAAACAGGATGGGTTTTGATAACTCCAAATACCAATCACAATATTCGTTCCAGATAAACTCATAAATCGCTTGTGCAGCTAAATCCAAACGATAGGAATCCAAGGCTTCGGCAACTTGTTTTTCAGCTAATTGAAGTTTGCTGATGATCCATTTATCGGCAACTGATAATTCGTAATTAGTAGAACCACTTTGCGCACAGTCTTGATCCTCACATTGCATCAATACATAGCGTGTTGCATTCCAGATTTTGTTACAGAAATTGCGATAACCTTCAACACGGCCCATATCGAATTTAATATCGCGGCCGGTTGATGCCAATGAACAGAAAGTAAAGCGCAAAGCATCTGTACCATATGCTTGAATGCCTTCTGGAAATTCTTTGCGTGTTTGTTTTTCGATTTTTTGTGCGTCTTTGGGATTCATTAAACCGGTGGTGCGTTTTTGCACCAGGGTTTCCAAATCTATGCCGTCGACTATGTCGAGAGGGTCCAGGACATTACCTTTGGATTTGGACATCTTCTGGCCTTGGCCGTCGCGCACCAAGCCGTGAACATAAACAGTTTTGAAGGGGACTTGCGGTGTGCCATCTTCATGTTTCACCAAGTGCATGGTGAGCATAATCATGCGGGCAACCCAGAAGAAAATAATATCGAAGCCAGTCACCAACACATCAGTCGGATGGAATTTTTTCAAAAATTCAGTTTGCTCCGGCCAGCCGAGTGTTGAGAAAGTCCATAAGCCTGAACTGAACCAGGTATCCAATACGTCTTCATCCTGATTGAGTTTTACATCAGTCCCCAAATTATATTTTCTGCGCACTTCAGCTTCGTTGCGGCCAACATAAACTTTTCCGCTGGCGTCGTACCAGGCAGGAATTCTATGGCCCCACCAGAGTTGACGGCTGATACACCAATCCTGAATATCGCGCATCCACGAAAAATACATGTTCTCGTATTGCTTGGGCACAAATTGAATGCGGCCATCTTCTACTGCGGCGATTGCAGGTTCAGCAAGTGGTTTGGTGCTAACGTACCATTGATCAGTTAACCAGGGTTCAATCACAACACCGGAGCGATCACCGCGCGGTACTTTCAATGCGTGATCATCAATTTTTTCTAACAAGCCTACGGCTTCAAATGCGGCGACAATGTGTTTGCGCGCTTCGTAACGATCAAGGCCTGAAAATTCCGCAGGTAATAAATTATTTAATTCGGAATTAATACTGCCATCCAAATTAAAAATTTGTGCTTGAGCAAGAATCGCTGCGTTTTTATCCAGCACATTAATCAATGGCAAGTTGTGGCGCTTGCCCACTTCATAGTCATTAAAGTCATGTGCAGGTGTAATTTTTACGCAGCCGGTTCCGAATTCGCGATCAACATAATCATCGGCCACAATCGGAATTAATCGGTTTACCAATGGCAACACAACACATTTGCCAATTAACGATTTATAACGCTCATCTTCAGGATGAACAGCCACAGCACTATCACCCAACATGGTTTCAGGACGAGTGGTGGCGACTACCAAATAATTTTTTCCTTCAGCTGTGGTTGCGCCATCTGCTAATGGATAACGCAAATGCCAGAGGTGACCTTTTTCATCGTGATTTTCAACTTCCAGATCGGAAATGGCGGTGTGCAGTTTTGGGTCCCAATTCACCAGACGTTTACCGCGGTAAATCAAACCGTCGTCGTACAAACGCACGAAGGCTTCTTGTACGGCTGCGGATAATCCGTCGTCCATAGTGAAGCGTTCGCGAGACCAATCGACGGATGAACCCAAGCGACGAATTTGGCGAGTGATTGTGCCGCCGGATTGCTCTTTCCATTCCCAAATTTTTTCCAGAAATTTTTCGCGGCCCAGATCATGTCGGCTGATATTTTGTGTAGCCAGTTGGCGCTCTACCACCATTTGGGTCGCGATACCGGCGTGATCTGTACCGACTTGCCAGAGAGTGCTATCACCGCGCATACGGCGGTAGCGAATCAGTGCATCCATCACCGCATTGTTAAAACCGTGGCCCATATGCAGGCTGCCCGTGACGTTGGGTGGCGGGATCATGATGCAATAGGGGGTGCCGTCACCGACTGGCTTGAAGTAGCCTTTTTCTTCCCAGGTTTGATACCACTGACGTTCGATACTGTGAGGCTGGTAGGTTTTTTCCATTGGTGAGCTCTGTTTCTCTAGCTGTGAAAAATTAACTGGATAAAAAAATGGGAAGCGATTATACAGTCACAATCAACCTAAAGATAATTAAATACCGAGAGAAAAATTGAAGATGTCAAAAAGACGCCCGATTTATATTCCTTTCGCTGGTCCTGCTTTGCTGGAGTCGGCCCTGTTGAACAAGGGGAGCGCATTTAGCCAGCGTGAACGTCAGCAGTTTAATTTGGAAGGTTTGTTGCCTTACAACATAGAAACTATTGACGAGCAAGAAGCGCGGCTTTACCAGCAATTGTGTTCATTTCATAACTCGATGGATAAGCATATTTATTTGCGCAATATTCAGGATGCGAATGAGACGGCCTATTACCGCTTGGTGGTGGATCATCTCGAAGAAATCATGCCGTTGATTTACACCCCGACTGTGGGTCTGGCCTGTCAGCAATTTTCAAAAATTTATCGCCGCAAACGCGGATTGTTTATCTCCTGGCCAGACCGCGATCGTATCGATGACATTTTGCAAAATGCGACCAAACACAACGTCAAAGTCATAGTGGTGACCGATGGGGAGCGCATTCTGGGTCTAGGGGATCAGGGCATAGGCGGCATGGGCATTCCAATCGGGAAATTGTGTCTCTACACAGCCTGCGGTGGCATTAGCCCGGCCTATACATTACCGGTGACTCTGGACGTTGGGACTAACAATGCTGCGCTGCTGGACGACCCTATGTACATGGGCTGGCGGCATCCTCGCATCAGTGGTGATGAGTATTACGAATTCGTGGATTTATTTATTCGCGCTATCAAGCGTCGTTGGCCTAAAGTCCTGTTGCAGTTTGAGGATTTTGCTTTGGATCACGCCACGCCTTTGTTGCAGCGCTATCGCGATCAGTTGTGTTGTTTTAATGATGATATTCAAGGCACCGCAGCAGTCGCGGTGGGAACTTTGCTGTCTGCGTGTCGCGCCAAAGGCGAAAAATTATCCGAGCAACGAATAGTCTTCGCTGGGGCTGGATCAGCAGGTTGCGGAATTGCCGATCAAATCGTGAAACAAATGGTGGCGGAAGGTTTATCGGTTGATGCTGCCAGATCCCGAATTTTTCTGTTGAGCAAAGAGGGTTTGTTGCATCAGTCCATGAAGGGACTATTGGAATTTCAAAAGCCTTTTGCGATCTCTGACGAGCACTTGAAGGACTGGGGAGTCACGCCAGCAGACATAGATTTGCAACGCCTGGTGAACCTGGCGAAGGCGACGGTTTTGATTGGTGTATCAGGTCAGGCGGGTTTGTTTACCAAAGCGGTTATCGAGGGATTGTTGCTATCGACTTCCAGGCCCATAGTCTTACCACTTTCCAACCCGACTTCACAGGTCGAGGCTCAGCCGGTGGATATTTTGCGTTGGACTGCAGGTCAGGCCCTGGTTGCCACGGGCAGCCCTTTTGAACCGGTTGATATGGGCAATCGAGTGGTTGAGATTGCGCAGTGTAACAACAGCTATATTTTCCCCGGGTTGGGCCTCGGCGTGATCGCATCCGGGGCCAAAAAGGTGACAGACAACATGATGATGGCTGCCAGTTCGGCCCTGGCCAGCCTGGCTCCGGTGATGACTGATCCCGATGGCGCATTGCTGCCGCGACTTTCCAATATTCGACAGGTCAGTAAACAAATTGCCGAGGTGGTTTTTCATCAAGCGGTGGAAGACAGGGTTGCTATGCCTATTCCTGAGGAACTCATTAAATCAACAATCGACAATAATTTTTGGGAGCCTGAATATCGCGAGTACAGAAGAACATCCTTCTGATTCCAGGTCTTCTTTCAGGTCTTTACAAAAAAAATCCATAAATCTGATAAACCCAATGGGGAGAATTATTGCCTTATGCTAGTCTAGGCACAGAGATTTTGCGTATCCTAGCCGGCATTTAGCGGCGACAAGCTTAGCTTGAAGAGTTTTACGCCATAAGCTATACCGTTTCTTGGCGGACTCATGCACAATAGTGTCCGCTTTATTCAACCAATGAGTTTAACCTTAAGTAAATCGACCACTTAATGAGTTGTTCGATAAAGGACTAAAACATGGATTTCCTTACTACCCAACAATATTTACTGAGCAAACATCAGGCAAAAGAAATGTTCCCATCAGGGCAGCAGGACTTGGCCGTCTATAAAGTTTGCCACAAAATGTTTGCCACTCTCACTGCTGAAGGCGGTGTGCCAAGAGTCAGCCTCAAGTGCGATCCTGACTTGGCCATTCAATTGCGCGAACAATATCCGGCAGTACATCCCGGATTTCAGATGAACAAAAAGCACTGGAATACCATTATGTTGGATGGTTCTATTCCCGCTGCACAAATTCAACGTATGATTGATCACTCTTATCAGTTGATCGTGGACAATCTGCCTGCTGGCGAAAAAGAAGCGTTAATGGCTTCCAAATCCTGATTTTTACCGAATCCGGTGTTTTTGGCTTGAGAGGTTTGATTTGGGTAGTGATCCTGATGCAACTGATTCAAACCCGTCCCAAACCAATCTGGATTTGGGATTCAAGCTCAAGTTACTGCGTGAAGCCTTCGGTTTATCACAGCGTGAGCTGGCCAAGCGTGCCGGTGTAACCAATAGCAATATTTCCATGATCGAGCAGGGCCAGATAAGCCCAAGTGTTCAGAGTCTCAGCAAGATTCTGGATGCCTTCCCCATGTCGCTCGCCGAATTTTTTTCCTGTCATATGCTGGCAGAGCAATCACCGGTTATAGAATCCAAAACCATTCGAACTGAACATTTTGCAGGCATTTCGATGCAGCAGTTGTCAGTCGGTTTTTCGTTGCCTGATTTAAAGCGAATGAATTTTCCCGCAGGTAGCGCATCACAACTGGAAACGACCGAGTCGGATTGTCTTGGTTGGGTTTTGAGCGGTGAATTAACCTTGAAATGTTCGAACCAGGTCTTTTTGCTTAAAAGTCGTGACGCTTTTCATTTGCGTCGCGGGCAAGTCTTTGGTTTTGCAAACCATCACACACAAGACGCTGAAATCCTGCTCGCCTATTCGGTTGAAAATCGCTAATAATTTCGCTCTAACCTCATTTTTTAGATAAGACTGCTACACTCAATCAGGTATTACATAATTCACTCAATACGAGATATTGACTATGTTTCAAGGAAAAGCCTTCACGCTTACAGCACACTCTGATGGTATTGCCGAACTCTGTTTTGATTTGCAGGGTGAATCGGTTAATAAATTCAACCGACTGGCAGTGACCGAGTTAAGTCAGGTATTGGATTTGTTGGAAAAATCTTCTGTGAAAGGATTATTAATCACCAGCGCCAAAGATGCGTTTGTTGTAGGTGCTGACATTATGGAATTCACTGCTGTATTTGCATCCTCACCAGAAGAAATATCGGCGCATCTTGCGCCCAACAATCGCAATTTTTGTCGATTGGAAGATTTGCCATTTCCAACGGTAGTTGCCATTAATGGCATTGCCTTGGGCGGTGGTTTGGAATTTTGTTTGGCATGTGATTATCGCGTTGCCAGTACCGCTGCATCGAAAATTGGTTTACCCGAAACCAAACTGGGCATTATTCCCGGTTGGGGCGGTACTGTGCGCTTGCCACGCATTGCCGGGTTGGATACGGCCGTTGAATGGATTGCAGGTGGAAAAGAAAACACCGCAGAAGAAGCATTAACTGCGCGCGTGGTAGATGCAGTGGTAGACCCTGCAAAATTGCGCGATGCGGCTTTATTTACTTTGCAACAAATTGTCACTGGAAAATTTGATTATCTTGCGCGTCGCGAACAAAAAAAATCTGCACTCAAATTAAATTTCATCGAATCCATGATGGCATTCGAAACGTCAAAAGCTTTTGTTGCCGGGCAAGCCGGGCGCAATTACCCCGCACCGGTTTCTGCTATCAAAGCCATGCAAAAAGCAGCTGATAAAGGCCGCGACGAAGCCTTGCAATGCGAAGCTGAAAATTTTGCAAAAATGGCCAGCACGCCTGTGGCTCACTCTTTGGTTGGAATTTTTATCAACGAACAAATGTTAGGTAAAAAAGCCAAAAGTTGGGAGAAAAAATCCGACAAAAAAATTGCACAAGCCGCTGTTTTGGGGGCCGGCATTATGGGCGGTGGAATTGCTTACCAATCAGCATCCAAATCTATTCCCATCAAAATGAAAGATATCGCCCAAAAAGGATTGGATATGGGTTTGGCAGAAGCCAGCAAATTACTCAGCAAACGTGTTGAACGTAAAAAAATGACCGTAACCGAAATGGGTGAGATCTTAAATCGCATTGATCCCGCATTAAGTTACGATGGTTTTGATCAAGTGGATATAGTGGTTGAAGCGGTTGTAGAAAATCCCAAAGTGAAAAAAGCGGTGCTGGCTGAGGCGGAAGAAAAAGTCAGCGCTGATACTATTATCGCGTCTAACACCTCGACAATTTCCATAAGCTTTTTAGCAGAAGCATTGAAGCGCCCGGAAAATTTTTGCGGCATGCATTTTTTTAATCCAGTGCATATGATGCCGCTGGTTGAAGTGATTCGCGGTGCAAAAACTTCCGATACTGCAATCGCCAGAACGGTAGCTTATGCCAACGCAATGGGTAAAAAACCCATAGTCGTGAAGGATTGTCCAGGGTTTTTAGTGAATCGTGTGTTGTTTCCTTATCTCGCCGGTTTTGCATTATTGATTCGCGATGGTGTTGATTTTCAACGTATCGATAAATTAATGGAAACCTGGGGTTGGCCAATGGGGCCAGCTTATTTGTTGGATGTGGTAGGTTTGGATACCGCCGTGCATGCCGAAAAAGTGATGGTAGAAGGTTTTCCTGATCGTATGAAACGCGATTTCACATCCTGTACTGATGCGTTATTTGCTGCTGGTCGTTTGGGGCAGAAAAACAATAAGGGTTTTTATAATTACGAGTTGGATAAAAAAGGTAAACCGGCAAAAGTGGTTGCCGCAGAAGTTGCTGATATTTTAAAACCGGTTATACAAAATTCGATTGAAATATCAGATGAAGATATTGTGTCGCGCATGATGATCCCTATGGCAACTGAACTTGCGCGTTGTTTGCAAGAAGGCATAGTCGAAACAGCAGCAGAAGCCGATATGGCGCTAGTTTACGGAACCGGATTCCCGCCTTTCCGCGGTGGTGTTTTCCGTTGGTTGGATTCAATCGGTGGAAAAAATTTCTGCGATCTGACTGAAAAGTTTTCATCGCTGGGTGCACTTTATACTGCGCCTGACAATATCAAAGCACTTGCTGCCAACAATCAAAAATTTTACGGCTAAGGAGCAAATAAAATGAGTTTACAACCACGTGATGCCGTTATTGTTGATTATGCTCGCAGCGCTATGGGTCGATCCAAAAATGGTTGCTTTCGCAATGTGCGCGCCGATGATATTTCTGCTGCAATTATTCGCGGTTTGTTAGCGCGCAATCCCAAATTTGATCCATCCACTATTGATGACATGCTCTGGGGCTGTGTAATGCAGCGCGAAGAGCAAGCGTTCAATATCGCTCGTAATATTTTATTACTCTCGGGTTTGCCTCACACAATTCCCGCACAAACTATTAATCGTTTGTGCGGTTCGTCCATGGCCGCATTGCATATTGCAACTGCCAATATTCGCGCAAATCTGGGTGATGTCTATTTGATTGGTGGTGTTGAACACATGGGGCATTTACCCATGTATGAATCCGTCAGTATTAATCCATTGTTGGGTCTGTCGGTTGCAAAAGCGGCAGGCAATATGGGTATGACGGCGGAATATCTTGCGTTGCTGCACGGTATTAATCGCCAACAAATGGATGAGTTTAGTGCGCGCTCACATCAACTGGCGGCGCAGGCAAGATCTAACGGAAAATTTTCAAACGAAATTATTGCTGTTGCCGGACACAATGCTGATGGCTTCCCGATTATGGTGGATCAGGATGAAACTATTCGTCCCGAGACAACCGTCGAAGCTTTATCAAAATTACCCCCAGCATTCGATCCAAAAAATGGTCAAGTCACTGCAGGCAGTTCGTCGCAATTGTCAGATGGCGCGTCAGTGATGCTGGTGATGTCGGCAGAGCGTGCGCAATCTTTGGGGTTAACACCCATCGCAAAAGTGGTGTCTATGGGGCTTGCCGGTGTTGATCCCTCGATTATGGGGTACGGCCCTGTTCCCTCGACTGAAAAAGCTTTGAAGGCAGCCAATCTTTCTATGGATGACATTGGTGCAGTAGAACTCAATGAAGCCTTTGCGGCCCAAGCCTTGCCGGTTTTAAAAGATCTTAAATTGCTGGACAAAATGGACAAGGTGAATCAACACGGTGGCGCAATTGCGTTGGGGCATCCATTTGGTTGTTCAGGGGGTCGCATCACCGGCTCGCTGTTAACGGTTATGCAACAACAAAATCTGGCATTGGGTGTATCGACTATGTGCATTGGATTAGGGCAGGGCATTACCACTGTGCTTGAGCGCGTGAATTAATTATCTAGAACCCCACGGCGGTGGTAATATGACATCGCCGTAATTTTGTGGGGTTGGTATGTCGTCATCTTTGTATGAAATTGTTGAATTGAGTAATGGTGAAGTGGTCTTGCGTCATGCAGATGACACGCAAGCAGAGCCACTGGTGAAGATTTGTTTTTCGCAAGAGTCATTGCAATATTTGGGTGATGCAAAATTCGCTGTTGCCAAAGCTATGATCGAAGCAGGAATGGATGCTGCCAGTGAAGGATCTGATGCATTGTTGGATGATTTTGTTGATGACGAAACTCAAGACAGCGAGAGAGTATTGCACTAGACTTTTAAAGCCAAAATTTAAAAAGAAATAAGCCGGGTAAAAAACCCGGCTTTTTATTTTGGGGAAATAAAATCGGATTGCTCCGATTTCGGGGCCGGCACTAACGCGTATTGCGTTGCCGAGATGTCAGTTCCTTCACTTTGCGCTCTACAGAATAGAACGCGTCCCGCACCGCTACGTGAATTGACTCATCATTCTGAGTCACAGAGAAGGGATGCCCCTTCATATCAAGCTCTATAGACGCGCGAAATTGTTTACCTTTGTGTTTGTGATTGTGGGGGGTGTCCAGCACCACCCGACTTCGAATAATTTGGTCCGTATAACGGCTAAGTTTAGCGAGTTTTTTTGCGATAACTTCGTTGAGTGCAGCAGAAGAATCCAGGTCACGATATACAACGTCTACAGCAGGTTTCATCATAAGACTCCTTAACATCGGTTTGTCATGAGTTGGCATTATTCTAGGCAATTTTTTCTTTGAATAGTTCCAAGACTCAAATTCAATATTGATCCGCAGCGATAAAAATTCAAGAAAAAAAACCGGATTGTTAAGATCGTTTTGGTCTCTCTAGAGAACTTTATTGACTAAGTTGAACTAAGCGAAAGTCAGAGTTCTGAATTGATTGAAAATTTTCTATTTGGCCCATCTTTTGCTGACGGGTTTTATTTATATTTAATGATTTTATGTACAACTGTTTATCTATACATAACGGTTTGTAGAGTGAAAAATTTAAAAAAATCATTGCTCATGACTTGAAGTTCAAAGAGACGGTCCCATATCGGTAATGCAGGCGCTCAATGAGGCTTGTAAACATTCTGATTAATATTGCTCCTGAGAGGATATTGTTATGCGTAATTTTGATTTTTCCCCTTTATATCGTTCAGCTATTGGTTTCGATCGTATGGCAAATTTGCTGGATAATTTGTCGCGTGCGGAACAAAACCAACCCAGTTATCCCCCTTACAACATCGAATTAACTGGCGAAGACAAGTACCGAATTACTATGGCAGTTGCTGGATTTGATCCTGCCGAGATTGCACTTGAAGTTAACCAGAACATGTTGACTGTATCGGCCAACAAAGTAGCTGATAATCAGGAAAAAACTTATCTCTATCAAGGTATTGCGGCACGCAGTTTTGAGCGACGTTTTCAGTTAGCGGATCATGTGCAGGTGCAGTCTGCAAATTATCACAATGGTTTATTGCATGTGGATTTGCAGCGAATTATTCCTGAGTCTATGAAGCCCCGTAATATTCCCATTTCAGTGAGTGGCGGAGCAAACGTGCTGTCGCACAAGAATGATGCTCAGGCTGCTTAACATGCCCCAAAAATACCCGGTTCGCCGGGTATTTTTTTATTCAGGTTTTGCTTTGAAATAGTTTGGCTCTAACCGTCTTTCGATAAGCCAATGGCGAAGAGTTCAGGTGTTTTTTGAAAAGGCTACTGAAATAACTTGAATCAGCGCAGCCGATTTTGTCTGCGATTTCCTGAATTCTTAAATTGGTATTCTGTAATAAATCTTTAGCGGCGTTGATTCTCAGCGTTTGTAAATAGTCATTGGGTGTTTGGCCCAGTGCATTCTTGAATCGCCTGTTGAAATTGCGCAGGCTTAAGTCAAATTGCTGGGCAAGATCCGGAAAGCGAATAGTTTTTGCGTAGTTGGATTCCAGCCAGTGTTGAATTTGAATAATGTCCTCATCCGGATGGGGTTTTTGCAGGCTATCAAAATACGCACTCTTGTCATAAGACTTGCGAATCTCATGAGAGAAATGTTTTTCGACATGCTGCGCAATCGATTTGGAAAAAAATCGTGAAATAAAATGCACGGTTAAATCAGCCAGTGAGTTAACGCTGGCCGCACAGTAAATATTATTTACCTGAGTGATGAAATATTGCCGCTTGAGTTGCACATCAGGGTAATGTTGTTGAAATTGATCAAAATAGTACCAATGTGTTGTAGCCACTTTGCCTGTTAACAATCCTGCCTCTGCAAGAAAACATACCCCTGTTCCCACCGCCGCCAATAGGCATCCCGAGTCGCGAAGCTGTTGAAGATGGTTGATTAACTCCGGGTTCTCATTCAGTGCTAATCGTGGATTACGCCAAAGAGCGGGGAGGTAGAGAATATCCAGGTCTCGCATGTCAGAAATCGGTCGATCAGCTGTAAGGCTTAATCCCGTTTGGGTTTTAACTGGTGTGGACTTGCCCGAGAAAGTCCTGATATCTATCTGTTTTTTATAGATTTTTTGTTCTTGCTGCCAGGCGCTCTCGGCAGCCAACAACATTTCCGTTGGCAAGGTAAGGCTGGTTGCCAGCATGCGGTCACACAATAGAAAACCGATCTTTAACATAGCCGCCTCCATTTTAAATGGCCTTAATTTTATAAAAAATGGCCAAAAATTAAAAGAAAATGTTGTTTTATGTCCCTAGACTGTTGTCATGATGTATTAAGGGTCATTTTATGAGTCGTTCAACCAAAGCATTGCCTCTAATTGTTGGATTTGGTGGATTTAGCGCCGCCGGGCGTGCATCGGGTCATCAAGCTTACAAGCGCATGGTGATCGAATCCTTATCTGCTGAAGCGCGTCAGGAAACACTGGCCGGTTTGGCTGTGATGATGGGGTTAATAACCTATTCAGATAAGTCTTATCGCGATACCGATGGAAATGCTTTGTCCCTGGCTGATATCGAATCGCGTTTTGGTCAGGCTGTGCTGGATGGAACCTTGATTCGCCGTATCGAAAAACATTTCTTTGATGCCGATGCGGCCTTCTGGCAAAAAAATGCGGCGATTTCAGGTGGTGACCAACCGCTGGTATTTGAACTTCGTCGCCGCGATTTGCCCGAGCCGGTACCTGAGACCTGGGTGGTAGAGTCCATTGATGATGACAAAGTCAAAGTCAGTTGCCCGGGCGTCAGTGTCAAATTTGATAGCTATCGTGAGTTACCGGTCAAATCCGCAGGCCAATTACCGGCCGGGTTTAATCCGGGTACTCTTTACCCTTCCCATTATCATCCCCGCGCGTTGCAGTTGGCAGTTGTTGGAGCATCAGATGCGGTTCGTTCCATGGGTATTGACTGGCAAACAGTGATTAATGCGGTCAAACCCGATCAAGTTGCGGTTTATGCCAGTAACGTGATGAGCCAAATGGATGGCAATGGTTTTGGCGGTTTGTTGCAATCGCGTTTGAAAGGCGATCGCGTCAGTGCCAAACAATGTCCGCTGGGTTTGAATACCATGCCGGCCGATTTTGTGAATGCCTATATTCTCGGCAGTGTTGGTCAAACCGGCGCTTTGGTTGGGGCTTGTGCCTCTTTCCTTTACAACTTGCAAGCGGCTGTGGACGACATCCAAAAAGGCAAAATTCGTGTTGCTATAGTGGGTAACGCCGAAGCGCCGATTATTTCAGAGATTATCGATGGTTACGCCACTATGGGTGCGCTGGCCAGTGAAGATAAACTCAAAAAGCTGGATAACTCTGAGGTTGCGGATTTGCGCAGAAGCAGTCGCCCCTTTGGTGAGAATGCCGGTTTTACCATGGCTGAAGCCAGTCAATATATTGTGTTGATGGATGATGCCCTGGCGATTGAGTTGGGCGCGGATATTCATGCAGCAGTCGCTGATGTGTTTGTGAATGCTGATGGTTTTAAGAAATCCATTTCAGCACCCGGCCCCGGCAACTACATCACCATGGCAAAAGCCGTTGCCTCGGCCAAAGCGATTTTGGGTGAGGATGCAGTCAAATTTAAATCCATGATCCAAGCGCATGGTTCCAGCACTCCACAAAATCGTGTGACTGAATCCTTGATTTTTGATCAGGTGGCGCGTGTTTTCGGGATTGAAAATTGGCCGGTTGCAGCCATCAAAGCTTATGTTGGGCATTCATTGGCAGCCGCCAGTGGTGAGCAGGTAATCGCCAGCCTTGGTATGTTCCGTCACGGCATAATCCCCGGTATCAAGACGATTGATAAGGTCGCCGCCGACGTTCATGCCGAGCGCTTGCAGATCTCCAATAAGGATCAAATTCGTGATCCACAAACTCTGGATATTGCTTTTATCAATTCCAAAGGTTTTGGTGGCAACAATGCGACTGCCAGTTTGATTGCGCCGCACAGAGCTGAAGCTATGTTGGCCAAACGCTATGGCGCGGAAGCCTTTAATTCCTACCTGGCGAAACGGGAAAATGTGCGAGCCGCAGCAGAAGCCTACAATCAAACGGCACTCAAAGGCCAGTTCTCAACGATTTACCATTTTGGCGAAGGTTTGATTGACGAAAGCCAGATTCGTCTGGATGACAAGAAACTGCATTTGCCAGGTTTCCATCAACCCATCGATTTGCCGACTGAAAATCCCTATGCCGACATGGTTTCTCTATAGAAGACTATCGCTATAGTGTACAAAGGCAACGCTTTCCCTTAGAATGCCGCGCCTTTCGTACTGCGTAAGATAAACCGGTACGTTGAACCTTTTTTAAAACCAGAGCTTTCGGCTCTCGATAACTACAGGAAATTACCTCAATGGTGACTATTCGTTTATCTCGTGGTGGCTCTAAAGCCCGTCCATTTTATCATTTGACTGTAACTAACAGCCGCAGCGCTCGTAACGGTCGTTTTATTGAGCGTATTGGTTTCTTCAACCCAATCGCCCGTGGTCAGGAAGAGCGTCTGCGCATCGATAATGACCGTCTGCAACACTGGGTTTCACAAGGTGCTCAATTGAGCGAGCGCGTTGAGAAACTGGTTAAAGACAGCAAGAAAGCCGCTTAATACTCCGCATGTCGTCCACAGAAAAATCCAATTTGGTAAATGTCGGGCGACTGACTGCGGTATATGGAATTAAAGGCTGGTTAAAGGTTCATTCCTACACTGAACCAGCCGAAAATCTGTTTGATTACCATCCTTGGCTGCTAAAAACAGCACATGGCATCAAACAGGTTGAGATAGATGAAGTTCGCCCGCACGGTAATGCCTTCGTGGTTCACTTGGTGGGAGTCGATGACAGGGATGAGGCCGCTGCTTTTACGGCGGTTGATATAGCTGTCAACAGAGACCAATTGCCTGAACTGGATGAAGGTGAATATTACTGGAGCCAACTTGAAGGGCTTAGAGTAATCACTGAATACCAGGGGATCGAAAAAGATCTGGGCAAAGTCGTCAAGCTGTTCGAAACCGGTGCTAATGATGTACTGGTCGTTCAGGGTGATGAAGGCAGTGTTGATCAGCGTGAACGTTTGATCCCCTATGTACCCGATCAGTTTGTGTTGTCGGTTGATCTGGGCAAAGGCGAAATCAGGGTAGATTGGGATCCGGAATTTTAAGCTCACTAACAGGAGATCCAGATGAAGATCGCGTTGGTGACACTCTTCCCGGACATGCTAAAAGCCATCAGCGAAAGCGGTATTAGCAGTCGGGCAGTAAAACAGGGATTGGTGGAGTTAGCCTGTTGGAGCCCCAGAGATTTTGCTCTGGATAAGCATCGCAGTGTGGATGATCGCCCTTACGGTGGTGGCCCTGGCATGTTGATGATGGTTCAGCCTTTACGCGATGCGATTTTGGCTGCGAAAGATTGGACAGGTGAAGGATCAAAAGTGATTTATTTGTCCCCACAAGGGCAAGTGTTTAACCAAAAAGCCGCGGTTGATATGGCGTTTGGTTCGAATTTGGTGTTGGTGGCGGGTCGGTACGAAGGTATAGACGAGCGGCTGATACAAACCCTGATCGATGAAGAATGGTCGATTGGTGATTACGTGTTAAGTGGTGGTGAGTTGGCTGCCATGGTGATGATGGATGCAATCATTCGTTTGTTGCCAGGTGCTTTGGGGCATGAGCAATCAGCTGAACAGGATTCCTTCACGGACGGTTTGTTGGACTGTCCACACTACACAAGACCGGAAGATTTGGATGGACTGCGTGTGCCGGATGTATTGTTGTCCGGGAATCATGCGCATATACGGCGCTGGCGATTAAAACAATCGCTGGGTCGAACCTGGCAAAGACGGCCAGATTTATTGCAAGCAATAAACCTTAATGAGGAACAGCAGGCGCTGTTGACGGAGTATCGTCGGGACCTTGAAAACGACAAACAGCTGTGAAGCTAAAGTTAGGAGTGTGAAATGACTAATCCAATCATCCAGGCCCTGGAACAAGAACAACTCAAGAGCAATCTTCCCGAGTTTTCTCCTGGCGATACCGTTATTGTTAACGTAAAAGTAAAAGAAGGTGATCGTGAGCGTGTGCAGGCCTTTGAAGGTGTTGTTATCGCCAAGCGTAACCGTGGTTTGAACTCTGCTTTCACCGTGCGCAAGATTTCTCACGGCGTAGGCGTTGAGCGTACTTTCCAAACTCACAGTCCATTGCTCGACAGCGTTGTTCTGAAGCGTCGTGGTGATGTGCGTCAAGCGAAACTTTACTACCTGCGTGATTTGGCTGGTAAAGCGGCTCGTATCAAGGAAAAACTGTCTTAATTGCACAGTTAAGGAAAACCGGGATAGGAAACTATTCCGGTTTTTTTATGTCTGGCACTTTTACTGGCTCCAATTTAAAAGGTGCTTGTCCTAATTAACCCGCTTTCTGCCGGGCAGGTTTTCCAATTAGCCTCAGCCTCAAGTAGAATGCGCGCCTTGAGTAACTACAACGAGAAAAAACTATGAGTTGGCTCGATAAAATTATTCCGAGTGTCTCCCGTTCAGAAGCTAAACGCAGCAACAAAGTGCCTGAAGGTTTGTGGGAAAAATGCCCCAAGTGTGATGCGGTTTTATACAAGCCAGAGTTAGATAAAAATCTCAACGTATGCCCCAAATGTGAACACCATCTGCGTGTGGGTGCCAGAGCCAGACTGGATATGTTTCTGGATGAGCACCACCGCCAAGAGCTAGCGACAGACGTTTTACCTGTCGACAGACTCAAATTCAAAGACATCAAAAAATACAAAGACCGCCTGCTCACCGCCCAAAAAGATACCGGCGAGAAAGATGCATTGGTGGCTATGCGCGGTGAACTGAAAGGTATGCCAGTAGTGGCAGTGGCTTTTGAATTCGCTTTCCACGGTGGTTCAATGGGTTACGTAGTGGGCGAGCGTTTTACTCGCGCGGCAACAGTCGCGCTAAAAGAAAATATCCCGCTGGTGTGTTTCTCTGCAACCGGCGGTGCACGTATGCAGGAAGCGCTGATCTCTCTGATGCAAATGGCCAAAACCAGCGCCGTGATTGAGCGTTTGAAGATGCAAGGCACACCTTACATTTCGGTGATGACCGATCCGGTTTACGGTGGTGTTTCCGCAAGTCTGGCCTTGTTAGGTGATCTGAATGTAGCTGAACCAGGTGCTCGCGCCGGTTTTGCTGGCCCCAGTATTATTGAACAGACCATCCGCCAAAAATTACCGAAAGGCTTCCAGCGCGCCGAGTTCCTGTTGGAACACGGGGCCATAGACATGATCATTCCGCGTTTGGAAATGCGCGATAAATTGGCCTCGATTCTCGCCAAATTAACCCTGCGTGAGGCTGTCTGACAGCCTCGGGTTTCCTATGAAATTTCACTCACTGGCTGACTGGCTCTTTTGGCTGGAGACTTCGCATCCCCAAGAGATTGACCTTGGTTTGTCGCGAGTGTCCAAAGTCGCCGCCCGTTTGGGATTGCTCAGTACAGATGCGCTGGTCATCACTGTTGCAGGGACAAATGGCAAGGGTTCTTGTGTCGCTGCTTCTTCTGCGGTTTTGCGTGCGGCCCATTACCAGGTCGGTGTTTATACCTCACCACATTTGCTGGATTACAACGAGCGCATTCAAATCAATGGCACTTATGCGAGTGATGAGTCTATCTGCATTGCGTTTGAGCAAATCTATCAAGCATCTATCGCTGAAAATATCAGCCTGACCTATTTTGAATACGGCACGCTCGCGGCTTTTTATCTATTTCAACAAGCCAAACTGGATGCCTGGGTGTTGGAGGTGGGCCTGGGTGGACGTTTGGATGCAGTGAATATTCTCGATGCCGATATCGCCATAATTACCAGCATAGATTTGGATCATCAGGACTGGCTGGGTGATACGCGCGAAAAAATCGGTTTTGAAAAAGCTGGCATTATGCGCGCAGGCAAACCTATGATTTGCGCCGATGCCAATCCGCCGCAATCGCTTATCGATCACGCCAACAGTTTGGGCGTAAACAGTTTTTATCTCGGGCGCGATTTTTTCTACGAAACAACGGATCACCAATGGCGTTGGTGGGGTAAACAATCAAACGTAAAATGGTACCCGCAACCCAGGTTACCGCTTCCCAGCATGGCTGCGGCAATGCAGTTAGCAGAGTGTTTGGAGTTACCATTAAAACCGGATGATCGATTTAATTTACTGGCGGATTTGTCAGTCGCCGGTCGCTTTCAACAATTGCGTTTGCAAAATCGGAATTGGGTGTTGGATGTTGCCCATAATCCGGCTGCCACGGCTATGTTGGCATCGCGCCTGCAAGACTGGAAATTACAGCATCCGTCTTCCCGCATTCATGCCTGTTTTGCGATGATGGTGGATAAAGACCGGCCCGGTAGCTTGCAACATTTGTTAGCTTTTATTGATGACTGGTATATCGCTGATTTGTCGTTTATGCCGCGAGCTGCAACACTGCAGCAACTCAGTGATAATCTTGCGAGTTTTGGATTGACTCCTGTTGCTTCAGGCAAGGTGAGTGACTGTTTATCTATGATGATTCATAACGCCGAAGCGGATGATCTACTTCTGGTGTTTGGATCTTTTTACACTGTGGCGGACGCCATGAAGTTTTTGGGTATTTCGTTGATCGATCAGACATTCTGATGGAGATTTCTTGTGAATGAACGTTTGAAACACCGATTATTAGGCGCAGCCATTTTAATCGCCTTGGGGGTGTTACTCCTGCCGGGTTTTTTTCGCGATAAAGAAAATTACCAGATCAATACCCAATCACAAATCCCTGAAAAACCCAGCATCACCACGCTGGATTTTGATGGCCCCACCGCAGTGGATTCGGTTGAGCCTGCGCCATCTCCTGACACTATGTTTGTACCGGCTGAAGCGCCTTTGGACGAGACCAGTATTTCATCGTCCTCGGCCTCCTCATCATTGGCCCCAACTGCTGATCCTGCAGACCCGGCGTTACCTCAAGCCTGGGTGATTCAAGTGGGTAGTTTTGGCAACAGGGAAGGGGCAGAAAACCTGATGAAATCCCTGCAAACCGAAGGTCACAAAGCCTATTTGCGGACTGTAATAACGGATAAGGGCAGTTTGCACCGCGTATTTATTGGCCCCAAGTTGAATCGCAAAGATGCCGATGCGGTGAAGCTCGCGGTTGATAAGCAATTCAATCTGACTTCAAAAATTTATCCTTACGAAGCCAAGCCCTAAAACTGTTTAGCTCTGCTAGAATGCGCGCCTGTGATTGGTTGCCAAATCAATCAAAGACTTTCGGAGCTGCTGTCAAATGAATTGGGCCGACTGGGTCATCATTGGAATTTTGCTAGTGTCATGCTTTTTCGGCTTGATCCGCGGTTTTGTGCGCGAAGCTCTGTCGCTTGTCATCTGGATTCTGGCCGCCTTGGCTGCGCGTATTTTTACCGGTTCAGTCGAACCACTTTTCGCATCGATTATCGATACGCCTTCAATCAGAACGCTCACCGCATTTTTGTGTATTTTTATCGGCATCTTGTTGCTGGGTGCTTTGGTGCAATATTTTTTCAGTGCTTTGATCAAAGTATCGGGGCTTTCATTTGTTGATAGAACTTTGGGCATAGCCTTTGGTGTTTTGCGGGCCTGGGTTTTGGTGATGATTTTGTTATTGGTCTTCTTGAAATTAACGCAAGTGCATCAAGATCCCTGGTGGAAGGAATCACAATTAATTCCGTTTTTTATGCAGTGGAGTGATTTGGCACTCTCGGTCTATAGTCAAATCAGTGATTGGTTAATTCAATTGTTCGGTGTGACGCGACCACAATCTATTTAGTAAGGGTGAGGCAATTTTATGTGTGGCATTGTGGGTATTGTGGGTAAAAACGATGTGAATACGCAGCTGTATGACGCGCTGACGATTTTGCAACATCGTGGGCAAGATGCCGCTGGCATAGTGACTTGTCAAAATGGCCGCATGACGCAACAAAAAGCCAATGGTTTGGTGCAAGATGTTTTCAGAACCCGTCACATGCAACGTTTGCTCGGTAATGTTGGCATTGGTCACGTGCGTTATCCAACCGCAGGCAGTTCAGGCCCGGCATTGGCACAACCTTTTTACGTCAATTCACCTTATGGTATTGCGCTCGCGCACAACGGCAATTTAACCAACTCTGCCAAATTGAGCGAAGAAGTGTTTAAAACCGATTTGCGTCACGTGAATACGGATTCTGATTCAGAAGTTTTATTAAATGTGTTTGCACACGAAATGCAATTGCAAGGCAAGTTAAATCCAACCCCTGAAGATATTTTTGCTGCAGTGAGTGGTGTACACAATCGCGTCAGTGGCGGCTATGCGGTGGTTGCATTGATTGCCAATTACGGCGTGGTTGCCTTTCGTGACCCCAATGGTATTCGCCCGTTGGTGTACGGTTATCGCGATACAGACGATGGCAAAGAATATATGGTCGCATCTGAAAGTGTTGCGCTGGATGTGCTCGGCTTTCATATGATTGATGACGTAGCACCGGGCGAAGCAATTTTTATTACCGATGCTGGCGAATTGCATCGTCGTCAGTGCGCAAAATATTCACGTTTGTCGCCTTGTATTTTTGAGCATGTGTATTTTGCGCGCCCTGATTCGATTATGGATGGTGTATCGGTTTATCGCGCGCGTTTGCGTCAAGGCGAAAAATTGGCTGATAAAATTTTGCGCGAACGTCCCAATCATGACATAGATGTAGTAATTCCAATCCCGGATTCCAGCCGTGTTGCCGGTCAAGCATTGGCACAAAAACTCGGTGTGAAATTTCGCGAAGGCTTGGTAAAGAATCGTTACATAGGCCGCACCTTTATTATGCCGGGCCAACAACAGCGTAAAAAATCCGTGCGTCAAAAATTAAATGCAATTGAATTGGAATTTCGCGGCAAAAATGTATTGATGGTCGATGACTCGATTGTGCGCGGCACCACTTGTCAACAAATTATCCAAATGGCACGTGATGCCGGTGCGAAAAAAGTTTACTTTGCATCAGCCGCGCCAGCGGTTAAATTCCCGAACGTTTATGGTATTGATATGCCAACTTCTACGGAATTGATTGCACATGGTCGTACTCATGATGAAATTTGCCGTGAGATTGGTGCTGATTGGTTGATCTATCAGGATCTGGAGGATTTGATTGCGGCTTCTGCTGAAGGTAACAAAAAAATTACCCAGTTCGATTGCGCAGTATTTACCGGCGAATATTGTACCGGTGATGTAACGCCCGAGTATTTGGAAAAATTGGCTGCAGCGCGTAATGATGAAGCCAAAGCCGGTTACAAATCGGACAAGCAGATGGAATTACCAATCGGTTTACACAACGGTAATTCGCGTTAATTAAATTTGATTAAAGATTTCGAAAGGAGTGTTCAAGTGATTGATGATGAACTGGCCCAGTTAGGCCTGGACACTTTGGCGGTGAGAGCAGGGCAGGTGCGCACACACGAGGGTGAGCACAGCGAAGCGTTATTTCTTACGTCCAGTTATGTGTTTGGCAGTGCGCAAGAAGCAGCGGATCGTTTTTCCGGTGCACAACCCGGTAATGTTTATTCGCGTTACACCAATCCTACTGTGCGTGCATTTGAAGAGCGTATTGCTGCGCTCGAAGGTGCAGAGTCAGCAGTGGCGACTTCATCCGGTATGGCGGCCATTTTGTCGACCTGTATTGCCTTGTTGCAATCGGGTGATCACATTTTATGTTCGCGTAGTGTGTTCGGTACGACCACCGTTTTGCTGAGTAAATATTTGGCGAAATTTGGTGTGAGCACCACATTTGTTAATTCAACCGATTATGCCGCTTGGGAATCGGGATTCACCGCAAAAACCAAATTGGTTTTTGTTGAGACACCGTCCAATCCTTTGTCCGATGTTATCGACATTCAACGACTGGCCGATCTCACTCACAAACACAATGCGATATTTGCCGTCGACAATTGTTTTTGTACACCTGCATTACAAAAACCACTGCAATTCGGTGCAGATTTAATTATCCACTCAGCAACCAAATATATTGATGGACAAGGCCGTTGTTTAGGCGGAGTGGTTGCTGGCCCAAAACAATATGTTGATGAAGTGTTAGCGTTTATTCGCAGCGCAGGCCCGAGCTTAAGTCCATTTAATGCATGGGTATTTTTAAAAGGATTGGAAACACTTCGCTTGCGTATGGATGCTCACTCAGCCAATGCATTAACGCTGGCGCGTTGGTTGAATAATCATCCTGCCGTTGAAAAAGTGTTTTACGCAGGTTTGGAAAATCACCCCGGTCATGAATTGGCGGTTAAGCAACAACGCGCGTTTGGTGGCGTGTTGTCCTTCCGTGTTTATGGTGGTCGCGAACAAGCCTGGTCAGTGATAGATGCCACTCGCATTATGTCGCTGACAGCGAATCTGGGTGATGCCAAAACCACCATAGTTCATCCAGCGACTACCACTCACGGTCGTCTATCACCTGAGCAAAAAGCTGAAGCCGGAATCACCGAAAACCTGATTCGTATTGCAGTGGGGCTGGAAGATATAAACGACCTGATTAACGACCTGGACAGGGGCTTATCAAAACTCATTTAAGGCTTGTCTCGACCAACAGAGATTGGTAAAGTGCGCGCCTCTTCAGGACTATAGCTCAGTTGGTTAGAGCACCACCTTGACATGGTGGGGGTCGCTGGTTCGAGTCCAGTTAGTCCTACCAAAATTTCTAAAGGCACCGACAGGTGCCTTTTTTATTGCCTGTGTTTTTAATCCAGTCATTTTTTGATTCTGTCTGAAACTGTTATGCTGTTGTCAGTTTTTGTTTTGGATGGGTCTATGCGTTTTTTCTACAGCCTGTTTTTTTACTTAATCATGCCACTGGTGCTTTTGCGGCTTTGGATAAAATCCTTTTCGGCAAAAGCTTACGCGCAGCGTTGGAAAGAGCGTTTTGGGTTTGTTCAGTGGCATAGGGCTCCAGAAAATAAAGTTATCTGGATTCATACTGTGTCCGTTGGTGAATTTTTGGGAGCTTTGCCGCTAATTCGCGAGTTGCAGAAATTATCTGGATACAGTTTGCATATCACCACCACGACTGTGACAGGTTCTGAGCGTGTGATGTCGACGCTAAAAGATTCTGTTACTCATTCTTATTCGCCTTATGATTTGCCTGGGTCAGTGTCGCGATTTATTAAACGTGTTAATCCATGTTTGTTAATTATTATGGAAACCGAACTCTGGCCTAATCTGTTAGCTGCTTGTCGGCAGCAATCAATTCCGAGTGTATTGATCAATGCGCGCTTGTCAGAAAAATCAGCAAAAGGTTATGCGCGGTTTTCCTGGTTGACTCGTCCTATGTTGCGAGACTTATCGCTTGCTGCGGTGCAACAAAAACCTGATGCTGAACGTTTTAATGCTTTGGGGCTTGCGCCACAAAAAACACAAATCACCGGCAATATTAAATTTGATATTAGTCTTGATGAACAATTACAACAAAAAGCTCAACAACTCAAATCAGATTGGGATATTTCGCAGCAGCGCTTGGTTATTGTTGCTGCCAGCACTCATCAGGGTGAAGATGAAATTATTCTGGATGCATTTTCCAAAGTACGCGCAGCGAATAATCCCTTTTGCAAATCGGCTCGATTAATTCTGGTGCCGCGTCACCCTGAACGATTTGATTCAGTCGCGCAGTTAATTCAACAATCGGGTTGGAACATGATACGGCGTAGCCATGCTGAATCATTAGCGGATGCTGACGTACTGCTTGGCGATACAATGGGCGAGCTTATGTTGCTCTATGGCGTGAGCCAACTGGCTTTTGTCGGTGGCAGTTTGGTGGAGCGGGGTGGGCATAATTTTATTGAGCCTGCGGCTTGGTCATTGCCTTTACAAAGCGGTGAACATTTATTTAATTTTTCTGAAGTCTCAAACCTGATGCAAAATGCAAATGCGTTAACTCTGGTTAAGAGTTCGGATGAATTAGCGAATGAATGGATTCATTTGTTAAGCGATGAAGATTTGCGAAATCAACGCGGACAAGCAGCCTATCAAGTAGTAGTGAATAATCGCGGGGCTTTGCAAAAAACTTTGGAGATTATTAAACAGTTTTTGTCTGCCCCCTCTCCCTAACCCTCTCCCACAAGGGGAGAGGGAACAGAGTCGATTTCTAAATTAATTTGGTCAGGGAGTCAGCTCCCTCTCCCTTGATGGGAGAGGGTGAGCAACATCACTCGTATTGTGAACGACTAACTTGTCTGTCTTTCATCAACCACTTGTCAATTTCTTGTACATCAGCGGGCGTTAACATACCAGCCACTTCGCGCAATTTGATGGTGTCGATTACGTAATCGTAAAGTGCATCGGAATAATTGCGGCGCGCTTGATACAAATTGCGTTGCGCCAACAAAACTTCAACCAAGTTACGTGTACCCACTTCATAACCGGATTGTGTTGCTTCCAAAGCAGATTGACTGGAAATGATGGCTTGCTTGCGCGCTTGCACACGAGCAACGCCAGTTTCAACTGACAAGTGAGACGCACGCGCACCTTGAATTACATCGCGTTGAGTTTTGTTGTAAATTTCTTGAGCTTGAGTGTATTGCGCATAGGCTTGGCGACTGCCTGCCGAGGTTGCGCCGCCAGCGTAGATAGGAACATCCAAGCGAATACCGATAGTGGTTCCATCAGTTTCTTCATCAAAATCAGCGCCTCTAATACCATCCGCACTGGAATCCCCGTAGGAAACTGAAGCACCTAATGTTGGTAAGTGTCGGGCTTTCGCTGATTTCGCTCTGTCTAATTGTGCATCTGCATTCAAGCGAGATGCTTTTAATGAGTAGTTATTTTTTAAGGCGAACTCAACCCAATCAGCACGATTGGACGGAGCGGGTTCAATCACCGGGAAGGTAGACATTAGCGGTGCAACTTGATCTTCAGCTTGTCCAGTCAACACTTCCAAAGCTTCATAGCTGATACTCAAATTACCCTGAGCTTCCAATTTTGCAGCAACGGCACTGTCGTAAGCTGCTTGTGCCTCGTGCACTTCAGTAATCGCTGTTAAACCTACATCAAAACGTTGTTTGGTTTGTTCCAGTTGTTTTGCCAGAGCTTTTTCTTCGGCAAGGCTGGCTTCCAAAATATCAACATTGCGTAATACATCGAAATAAGCGCTCGCGACACGGACAATCAAACTTTGTTGATCAGCGCCAAATTGTGCTTCAGCTTGTTCGCTGAGTTTTTTGCCTTGCTTGTAGGTGTACCAAGCTGACATATCAAACAATTTCTGATCCAGAGAAATGTCCCAACCTTGACTATCCGAGTCAGTTTTAGTGGTGGTATTGGTCAGATTATCAGTGGTTTCCCGATCTGTTTTGCCGACGGAAGCACTGGCGTTAATTTGTGGCAACAGGCCAGCACGATTGAGCGTTTGATATTCTTTGTCAGCATCATATCGAGCTTTGTCGGCTTTTAATTGCGCGTCATTTTTGAGGGCTGATTCATACACCTCGAGCAAACTGTCGGCTTGGGTTGCAAGTGGGAGGAGGGATATCAAGCCAATAAGTAAGCTGATTCGAGTTTTCTTCATATCTGGTTCCTGTCAAGGTCCGTCAAAAGTAAAAGGCAAGGCGAGTGTAGCGATTGCCGGGGTCAAGGTCGAGCGAAGGTTAACAATCCTCGGGATTGGCTGCAAAGTTACAAATGTAAGTAACCCTGTCGTTTTACCTTTCTTGAATTTTCATTGCGCAGTTTGTCAGTAAAACATCCCCATGATTGTGTGGTTTTGTTTACCGGCCACTTCTATGACGCGATGATTCAAGCTTTGGATTCATCCGCCCGCTATTTTCTTCGAGGGTTCCGACAAAAACTGGCAGTTAGTTTGCTTTGTTCTAGGGTTACTTATTAATCAGATTCGGCATCGGATTATTTGCTTCATTTCGACGCAGCTTCTATCATGCGCGCCCCTATTTTTAACGCAAATTTACCTTTTTTACGATTTCATCTGGAAAGGTAAAGATTGCATCAATCCATTAACAGGTGAGAGTTATGCCGGAATTCCTAAGTTACATTTTGATCGCCTTTGCACTGCTGGCGCTATTAGGCGTGGTATTCGAAGAGGTGATTCATATCAATAAAGCGAAAACCACCCTATTTTTCGGGAGTTTATCCTGGCTGGTGATGTTTATGTTTGCCGGATCAGAAGCCAAACAAGAACATATATTGGAAAAGCTTGATCACAATTTGCTCGAGATCGCGACCCTCTGGTTATTTTTAATGGCGACTATGACGTTCGTGGCTTATCTCAACGCCAAAGGCATAGTGCAAGCAGTGGTTCAGCGAGCATGCCCTGCACAAATGTCGACTCGCAATTTGATGTTATTGGTTGCTCTCTTTGCCATGACCTTGTCTATGGTGTGCGACAACGTGACGGCAACCTTGGTGACACTAGGTTTGGCACAGGCGTTTGATGTTGATCAGCGTACGCGCATCAAATTGGCAGTGTTGGTGGTTTTTGCGGTGAATTCCGGTGGCGTCGCGCTGATCACCGGTGATGTGACAACCTTGATGATCTTCCTCTCGGGCCATGTCACCATGCCCCAATTACTCCTGTTGTGGATACCCGCGATTGCAGGTGTTGCGGTGCTGGCAATTTTGATGTTCCCCGGCGTTACTGGTGTTGTGACTACTGATAAAAGCACTAAAGTCTTTACCGGTACCGATTGGGCAATCGTAGGAACTTTCTTTGGCACAATCGCCTGTACCATGCTGTTTAACTTTTTCTTTCACGTTCCACCGGTGCTGACCTTTTTGGTGGGCTTGTCGATTATGTTTTTGATCGGCCAATTTATGCACATGGCAGATGACGAAATTAAAATTCTCGAATACGTCCGTCAGATCGAATACGAAACACTCTTGTTCTTCCTCGGGATTTTATTGTTGGTCGGCATGTTAAAAGAAATCGGCACGCTGGATATGCTCACCAGTTTCTATGCGCAAACCGCACCCCAATACGCTAACTACATGATGGGTTTGTTCTCGGCCTTGATTGATAACGTACCTTTGACGGCCGCTTTATTAAAATCCGAACCTGTATTGCAAACGCCTGAATGGTTAGCTTTGACTTATGGTGTTGGCGTGGGCGGTTCATTGCTGGCAATTGGTTCTGCAGCCGGCATTATCGCCATGAGCAAGGTCAAGGGGCTAACTTTTGGCGCTTTCTTACGCTATACCCCTTTGGTGTTGGTCGCTTATACATCGGGTTACCTGATTGCCTATCTCTTGGCACACGCAATTTTTTGATCAACGGGGTTTTAAAACCGGGATTCAATCCCGGTTTTTTTGAAAAAATTACACCGATTTTATAAATTTATTTTTTCCGGAAGTGGAAGATGACGCACCTCGTTATTCTCCCGGAAAAATCATGTCTTCCCTCGATATTGCCAAGCTTGATCTGATGTATGTAGGCATCATCATATTCACCGGTCTACTCGGTGGTGTTCTCGCAAAAAAAATCAAAGTCCCCGATATAGTGTTGTTTCTATTAATCGGTATCGCCCTTGGCCCAACGGTCGGCGGCATATTACATGTACCCGCCGACTCCACTATGAATCAGCTGATTCTCACTATTGGTGCTTGTTATTTGTTGTTTGAAGGCGGAGCGACTCTGCGTTTCGCCGTGTTAAAAGAAATTTGGATCAGTCTTTCAATCATCGCCACTCTAGGTGTATTGATCACTGGTGCTATTACAGCTACTGCTGCTGTTTGGATGGGAATTCCACTAGCGATTGCGCTGGTTTTAGGTGCGCTAACTGCATCAACAGATCCCGCCACTTTGGTACCTATTTTCAAACAAGTCCCAATTAAAGATCGTGTATCACAAACGGTGATGAGTGAATCTGCGTTGAACGATGCCATGGGTGCAATCGCCACTTTTGCAGTCGTCAGTTATGTGATGGGCACTGGCGAAGGTTTTAGTCTTACCCATTCACTGGGTGAATTGGCTTATGAAGCGGGTGCGGGTTTATTGTTGGGTGCTGCGGTTGGATATGTCGCGGCATTTTTAATGGCGCACAATAGTTTTGGCATTTTCCGCGGTGTAACGCCCTTTGTGATTATTTTGGCGGTAATCACTGTGTATTTGTTGGCTGATCATGTTCACGCATCCGGTTTTATGGCGGTATTTACTTGTGGTGTGATGATCGGCAATAAAAATACTTTTGGCTTGCCGCTGGATGATCACGAACACGAATATCTTGAAGATTATGTCGGCAATACCGCGTTGTTAATGCGCATGTTTATTTTTATTTTGTTGGGATCACAAGTTGATTTCCATTTGTTAAAAGAATATTTAGGTGTGGGTATAGCGCTGTTGTTGGTATTTATTTTTATCGCCCGCCCAGTGACTGTTTTTATTTGTGCTGGCCCTGATCGCCGTGCCAAATGGAGCTGGAAAGAATTGGTGTTTATGAGTTGGACACGCGAAACTGGCGTAATCCCCGCAGCATTAGTGGGTATTTTGGCAGGTATGAAAGTACCGGGCATTGATGTTGTGGGTGCAATCACCTTTATTTTTATTCTCGGAACCATTTTGATTCAGGCCCCAACCACAGCTTTATTAGCGGGCAAATTGGGCCTGTTGAAATCCCAGGAAAAATAATTTCTCTTTGTTTACGAAGGCAATGTAGGGCGAGTCAAGACCCGCGTTTGAGATATTCGCTAGAGCACGCGGGTCTCGACCAGCCCTACATAAATCACGTTTTTATAAAATTTCTGTTTCTTAGCCTGCAATATAGTTAATCTACTCAGCATATTAATGATCGACAACCTGAGTATGACCAATAAGACCAATACCAATAAAAATACCTACCATCAGTTGAGCGACCGAATCAGTGATTATGTTCAGCGTCATCTTGATGAGGTTATTTCAATTGATGCACTTGCAGATTGTGTGCAAGTGTCAAAATTTCATCTCAATCGAATCTTCCAGCTTACAACCGGCTTTCAGCTAGGTGAATTTATCCAGCGGCGTCGGTTACAAAAAGCTTATGCACTTTTGGCGGCAGGAGATTGCTCAGTGATTGATGCCAGTCTGGCAGTTGGATACGAATCACACTCTTCATTTTCACGCGCTTTTTTAAAGGCCTTTGGTTGCAAACCCAATGAAGTGAAATTGGGATCAGTATGCGAATGGATTACCCCCAATACATTAAAAAATATTTGTGAGCTGGATAGTGAATTACAGCCTGAAATTATTCAGTTGCCGGAAAAAATCTTGTATGGAATCTATGGCACAGGGTTTCAGAATAATAGTTTTCAGGGGTTAAGCCAGCAATTGCTGAAAGAGTTTTTTAGCAGATTGGTTGAGTCTGGAATTGATTATAAAAAGCAGGTTGTGATTGGCGTATCGCTGGATAGCCCCTGGCAAATCGAACAAGAGGAATGTCGATTTTTTCTGGGTATGGAGCTAGATGAGTCTGCAGGAAAAATTTTTGAAGAGTTTTCTTGGTCGGAAGGGCCTTGGGCAAAGTTTCAGCATCTGGGGCCCTATAGTTTGATTTGGCAAACAGTATCGCGAATTTATGCGGGTTGGGTAATCCCATTGGGTATTCAACTGCGAAATGATGCAATCGTTCAGGTCTACTGCAACAATCCATCGACTACACCCGAATCAGATCTGCTAACGGAATTGTATTTTCCACTATCCTGATTAATCGCACTTTCTGCACAGCCACTTTTTTCTCAGCTGTTTAGACTAGTCTCACTATTAACCCCTATTGGAGCCAGATATGGCGTTTTTAAGACGAGTTGTTGGTTATTGGATAACCCTCTTTTTGGTAAACCTGCCAGTAGGGTCGGTTTTTGCGGCTATGACAGAGATTGATTTAGGCCAATTGCCGAGTGCGCAAGAGGTCAAAATTAATCTTTGGTATCCCGATGCTGAATGTATCGACAAGCAATCGGACAAGCTTTGCCTCGCTGATAATGCCATCACTGATAAAGTTCTGGTTTTTTCTCATGGCGCTATGGGAGCTTCCATAGAATATAGTTGGTTAGCAGAGGGGCTTGCTGCTCAAGGCTACATAGTAATCGGGATGAATCACTTCGGTGAGTCTTGGGCCTATGGAAAAGAGTCGGTTGACCCGCGCACTACGGGTTATGTGTGGCAGAGGGCACAGGATATCTCAGCAGTTCTTACTTACCTGAAGGACAATAATTTATTTAATAAACCGGTCGATGTGAATCATGTCGTGATGATTGGCCATTCGGCTGGAGGGCAAACGGCTGCTATGTTAGCAGGCGCTCGATTTGAACTTGCTGCCATCACAACATATTGTGACTCACCGGCTTCAAAAGAGGATTTGTCTTGCCAATATGCCAAACAAAGTGCGCTGGCACCTGCCGAATTCCATAAAGCTTTTGGATCTTCCCAGCAAGATTTACGTGTCAGTGGAATTATTTTATTGGATCCAGCTCTTGGGCCAACCCTGGTACAAGATTCATTAAAATCCGTTCAAATTCCAGCTCTGGTAGTTGGCGCCGAGCACAATGACTTTATCCCCTGGGAACATCACGGCGCTCGTTACGCGGCGGCATTAAAGAATTCACAAACCTATTTGTTAACTGGGCAGGAAGGCCACTTCGTCTTCTTATCACCCTGTACTCACGATGTGAGCGTCATGGGGGTCTCACTTTGCAAAGATCGCAGCGGCGTTGATAGAAGTGCGGTGCATGCGCTACTCCTCACTAAAATTTCGTCTTTTCTACAGGAACAGGATCAAGCGATAAGATCGACTGATCCATCCGCGGTGATAACTGAACAGAAAAAAATAACTCTTCAACAACCTATGGCTGGTACATCAATCAATCCAATCGAGATTTTGAAACACACGCCTTCATGGGTATTTGGTTTGTTAGTGGGATTAATCATTTTAGGTTTTCTACAGGCAAGAACGCGAAAAGTGGGGCCGGCTTTAGCCTTTAGTCTTCCCTTTTTTATGCTCTTTCTATCGTTTAACGGCGTTGTTTCCAATCTGGGATGGCAGGGGATGATTTTAGTTTGTTGGTCCTCCGGGTTAGCGATTGCAACATGGGGGTTTGTAAAAATCTCGGCTGCCAGCTCGAATGCCGGTAAAGTTCGTTGGGATGAAGAATCCAGTAAATTTCTGATTCAAGGCAGTTGGGTTCCACTGGTGATATTTATGGCGATATTTTTTACTCGCTATTCTTTGGGTGTCGCTACTGCCATGAATGCCCCCTTACTTCGTGAGCCACTCACTCCACTTGTCTCTAGCCTTTTCTTGGGAGTGATGAGTGGGTTCTTTGTGGCTCGTGCCATCACCTATTGGCGAGTCAAAAAAGCAGTAGTTTGAGGTAAATTGGGTTGCCCCATTGGGGTAAACCCAATAGACTGCCATGCATCTTGTCGGGGTGCTTTCGATGTAAATGAAGGCTGAGATATACCCGCAGACCTGATCCGGTTAGTACCGGCGTAGGGAACGAGAGCTTTTTCAGATATTGATTAGCCTTCCTCTTTCCGCGCCTTTATTCCCAGCGGAAATACATGAATTCAAAAACAACGACACCTATAGCCTTAACTATTGCGGGAAGCGATTCCGGCGGTGGTGCCGGTATTCAAGCGGATCTGAAAACTTTTTCGGCCTTGGGTGTGTATGGTTGTAGTGCTATAACCTCTTTGACTGCGCAAAATACATTAGGTGTTCAGGGTGTTTTTGCGGTTCCACCAGAGTTTGTACAACAACAAATCGAATCGGTGTTATCTGATTTAACAGTGAGTGCCATTAAGACTGGCATGTTGGCAAATGCCGATATCATTCTGGCTGTTTCAGACAGTTTAAAAAATTATTCATCAATTCCATTTATTCTGGATCCAGTGATGGTTGCAACCAGCGGCGATCGTTTATTAACGGAAGATGCTGTTCAGTATTTGATAAAACATTTATTGCCGCTAGCAAGTTTGATTACCCCTAATTTGCATGAAGCAGCGGTGATATTGAATGAGCCTTTGGCAACTGATGAAAAAACTATGCAAGCACAGGGTGAAAAAATTTTGTCTCTGGGCGCAAAAGCGGTATTGATGAAGGGTGGTCATGCTTCTAGTGATCAAGCAAGGGATTTATTAATTACAGCATCCGGTACGGATATTTTTTCATCGCCAAGATTGAAAACCAAAAATACTCATGGAACTGGATGTAGTTTGGCATCAGCCATTGCTGCAGGGCTAGCAAAAAAATTATCGCTGCGTGATGCAGTGAAAGAAGCGAAAGAATATTTACAAGGTGCATTAGCCGCTTCCGATCAATTGCTGATTGGGAAGGGCAGTGGGCCTGTGCATCATTTTTTTAGGTTTTATTAAGAGCGAAAACACCCTCTCCCTAACCCTCTCCCATCAAGGGAGAGGGGACAGATCGGAGTTCTATTGAAAAATAATTAAACTTGATCGATTTGAGTTTAATGAAAAAATTGAATAGAACCAATTCCCCTCTCCCCTTGTGGGAGAGGGGCAGGGGAGAGGGGTAAAAATCCCCAATCGAGGACACAAGCATGAACTCCAGCGTCGAAAAAATTCTGAGCCAAACCGCCGAAGTGGATCAAGCATCCATTCAACCTTTTACCGGATCGCAAAAAATTTATGTGCAAGGTTCACGCGCGGATATTCAAGTGCCCATGCGTGAAATTCAGTTGGCGGATACGCCGACTGATTTCGGCGGTGAAAAAAATCCGGCGGTGCGTGTTTACGATACTTCAGGTCCTTACACTGACCCCAAAATTAAAATCGATTTGCGCAAAGGTTTGCCGGAAGTTCGCACTGCCTGGATCGAAGAGCGCGGCGATACGGAAATTTTAGAAGACAGCCACTCAGAATTTACCAACGAGCGTTTGCAGGATTCCAGTTTGGACCATTTGCGTTTTAATCTCACACGCAAACCGCGCCGCGCCAAATCTGGTATGAATGTGTCGCAAATGCATTACGCGAAAAAAGGCATTATCACACCTGAAATGGAATACATCGCCATTCGTGAAAATATGGCATTAGCGCAAGCGCGTGAGCTAGGTATTCTTGATCAACAACACAAAGGCATGAGTTTTGGTGCGAGTATTCCCGACGAAATTACACCGGAATTTGTTCGTGATGAAGTTGCACGCGGTCGTGCGATTATTCCCGCGAATATCAATCACCCAGAAGTCGAGCCCATGATTATCGGCCGTAATTTTCTGGTGAAAATTAACGGTAATATAGGTAACTCTGCTTTGGGGTCTTCGATTGAAGAAGAAGTAGAAAAGCTCACTTGGGGTACTCGTTGGGGTGCTGATACTGTGATGGATTTATCCACCGGTAAAAATATTCATGAAACTCGCGAGTGGATTATCCGCAATTCGCATGTGCCGATTGGTACTGTGCCTATTTATCAAGCACTCGAAAAAGTAAATGGTATTGCAGAAGATTTAACCTGGGAAATTTTCCGCGATACTTTAATTGAGCAAGCCGAGCAGGGCGTAGATTATTTTACGATTCATGCTGGCGTATTACTGCGTTATGTACCACTCACTGCAAAACGCGTTACGGGAATTGTGTCGCGCGGTGGTTCGATAATGGCCAAATGGTGTTTGGCACATCACAAAGAAAATTTCCTTTACACTCATTTCGAAGAAATTTGTGAAATTATGAAAGCTTACGATGTAAGTTTCTCATTAGGCGATGGCTTGCGCCCCGGTTCAATTGCTGACGCTAACGACGAAGCGCAATTTGGTGAATTGGAAACTCTGGGTGAACTAACCAAAATCGCCTGGAAGCACGATGTGCAAGTGATGATCGAAGGCCCAGGTCACGTGCCTATGCACATGATCAAAGAAAATATGGAAAAACAATTGGAAGTGTGCGACGAAGCACCTTTCTATACACTCGGCCCGCTAACCACTGACATTGCGCCGGGTTACGATCACATCACCTCTGGAATTGGTGCGGCCATGATAGGTTGGTACGGCTGTGCTATGTTGTGTTACGTTACACCGAAAGAGCATTTGGGTTTGCCCAATAAAAAAGATGTGAAAGATGGCATCATCACTTACAAGATCGCCGCGCACGCTGCGGATTTGGCAAAAGGCCATCCGGGTGCGCAATTGCGTGACAATGCTTTATCCAAAGCACGCTTTGAATTCCGTTGGGAAGATCAATTTAATTTGGGCCTTGATCCTGATACCGCGCGTTCATTCCATGATGAAACTTTACCAAAAGAATCTGCAAAAGTTGCGCACTTCTGTTCTATGTGCGGCCCAAAATTTTGCTCAATGAAAATCACTCAGGAAGTTCGCGACTACGCTGCGCAACATGGAACGGATATTTCTATAATTGGTGAAAAAGATATTATCAAAATGATTGATGTCGAAGCCGAGATGCAACAAAAAGCGAAAGAGTTTGTTGAGTCTGGGGCGGAGATTTATCACAAGGTTTAAAACAAACCCCACCCTAACCCTCCCCTTCGAAAGGGGAGGGGACTGATCTCACTCCGTAAATAAAAAAATAGGGAGTAAGGTCCCTCCCCCTGCCAAGGGGGAGGTTAGGAGGGGGTAAAGATCTTTAATCGAAAAACCTTACCCCACCCCAGCCCTCCCCTTGGCAGGGGAGGGAGTAAACGCAAAAATTTTCAGGAAATTAATTCATGCTCCCAAAACCCCAATTCACTCACGACGATGTCGAAGTAATTCGCGAAGAAAATATGTACAAACGTTTTTTTCGTGTCGATAAAATTTTTCTTCGTCACAAATTATTTGAAGGGGGTTGGGGCAAAGAGATTGGGCGTGAATTATTTATGCGCGGCAATGCAGTGGCGGTAGTGCTTTATGATCCGGTTCGCGACCAAATTGGTATGGTTGAACAGTTTCGGATTGGTGCCATGAATGAACCCGCTGGCCCCTGGTTGTTTGAAGTGGTAGCGGGAATGATCGAAGCGGGCGAGCAACCCGAAGAAGTGGCTCGTCGCGAATTACTGGAAGAAGCCAATATCAGCCCCTATGCTATGGAATATATCTGCCAGTATTTATCCAGCCCCGGTGGTACTGACGAAAAATTACATTTGTTTTGTGGATTGTGCGATTTGTCGGATGCTGGCGGTGTTTATGGATTGCCTGAGGAAAGTGAAGATATTCGGGTCCATGTGTTGGATACAAATGATGTGTTTGCGTCACTTTATTCTGGTATGTTTAACAACGCGGCGGCCCTGATTTGTTTGCAATGGTTGCAAATGAATCGTGACAGGTTGCGTCAACAGGTTTAATTCATGCTAATCAAATCACTTTCGCCTGCCGGTATGTCTCGTCTCCAGCTCAAGGAACGTTACCGGATTGATCTGTCAGCAGACATGGCGGAGTGTGAGGCGAATTATTTTCGATTTAAAAAATTATTAAATGATTCATCCGATGAATGTCGATTTTTGGTTCAGGGTAAACATCATTCCTGGCTGCAATTGATCCAGGTGATTGAGCGTTCACCCTATACAACCACCTTGAGCTGGCGACAAATTCCATTGATCCACAGCTCGCCCTGGCTCAGCTCCCCGAGGTTGACTGTTCGTCTTTATGAAGATGCCAAGCTGGCAGAAGTGCTGGCTTGGGAAAATCACAGGCGTCTGCGCCCCCGCTACGATTACCCCAACAAAGCTATGTATCTGGCCGATGAAAAACGTCAGCTCAACCGTTTTTTGGCTGAATGGCTTAGCTTATGTTTACACTCGGGGCAGTCAGCTGATCTGCATTTTGTGACGCCCGAGACTGGCAGAAACCCCAAATAGCGTATATCGTTACCGGCAGTTTTATTCATCTTTTAATCCCTTTTGGAATAGGCATTGATAAGACAACAAGATGGATGCGTCATCTAACCCGTCAGGCGTAAAGCCTCAACAGCAGTCCGGTGTCCGAGTGATTCAATTCACCGATTGCCATTTGGGGCCTATTGAGAGTGAGAGCTTGCTTGGGTTGAACACCGATCAAAGCCTTGAAGATGTACTTCAACTCATCCAACAAAACGAATCCTCTATCGATCAATTGTTATGTACCGGTGATATCGCCAGTGCAGGCCATGCTGACGGTTACCTGCGTTTTCATCAAATGCTTCGCCGTTATTTCTCTCAGCCTTTGGCTTGGCTGCCTGGTAATCACGATTCGGCCGAGATAATGTCCAGCTCCGCCAAAGCATTGAATATCGAACCTCGTGTGGTGTCGGTGGGCAATTGGCTAATTGTAATGTTGGATTCCAGCGTGCCAGAGCAAGTTTATGGCCATCTTGAAGCGAGCGAATTGGATTATTTGAGTTATGTGTTACGTCACAATCATGACAACAAACCGGTGATGGTTTGTGTGCACCACCAACCTGTACCCGTTGGTAGTGAATGGATTGACCAATACATTATTAAAAATGCATCAGCGATGTTTGATTTAATCGCGCAATTCCCACAGGTCAAAATTCTTAGCTGGGGTCATGTGCATCAAGAGTTCACCGCAAAACGCGGCGATCTTCATATGTTCGCCACTCCCTCAACCTGTGTTCAGTTCAAACCCCTTTGTAAAAACTTCACCGTTGACACCCAAATGCCAGGCTACCGCTGGTTTGAGTTGAATAACGATGGCAGTTTCACCACCGGCGTACATCGTGTCACCGGCAAATCCTATGTGATTGATTATAAGTCGGCGGGTTATTAGCAACTGTTTTTAGTTGCAATTGATGGTTTTCATCACTATCCTCACTCACGGCATGGAAAGCTTATGAGCAAGAAAGAAAAACTTCTGCAAAAACTCCAAAATCGACAATCCGGTTTTACCTGGAGTGAATTGGTTTCATTGATGCAATCTCTGGGATACGAGGTTAAATACGGGGATGGCTCACGGGTTAAATTTATCCACGCAGATCCTTCTTTGATGATTAATTTACACAGGCCCCATCCCAGCAATGAAATTAAAGATTACATTCGGCTTCAGGTTATCGAAAAATTGAAAATGGGTGGTGTGATAAATGGCTGACAAAACATCCTTCATGACTTACAAAGGTTTTTATGGCTCTGTTGAAGCCAGTATTGAAGACAATTGTCTTTATGGAAAATTGCAATTTATTCGTCCATTAATCAGCTACGAAGCGCAAACTCCGGTGGAACTTAAAAAAGCTTTTGAAGCAGCCGTTGAGGATTATTTGCAGGATTGTCAGCAGCAAGGAATAGAGCCGGAAAAACCCTGCAAAGGCAGTTTTAATGTGCGCATTGGTCCTGATCGTCATTTACTGTTGGCGATGAATGTGGGCGAGGGTCGAAGTGCAAAATCCATTAATGATTTGGTGATTCAAGCAATAGATCATGAATTGGAGCGATTAGGTGCAAGGTAAGCCAGCATTTATTTATCTCCACGGTTTTTTGAGTTCACCTTTATCGGCCAAAGCAGAAATTACTCGCAACTGGTTGCTGAAAAATAAATCAGAAATTGATTACTTTTGCCCGCAGTTACCACCTTATCCAAACGAAACCAAAAACATTTTGACGCAATTGGTTGAGCAATTATCGAACCGGCCTGTTTATTTAGTGGGCAGTTCTCTGGGTGGATTTTGGGCGACTTATTTGGCGGAGAAATTTAATTTGCCTGCGGTATTGATTAATCCTGCGGTCAGCCCGCAAAATTTCATGCCGAAGTATCTAGGTGTTGACCTGAAAAGTTATCACACGGATGATAGCTACCATTTGCAGCAGCACCATATAGATGAAATTCTGGAAGCGGATCTTCCGGTCACACGATTTGCTAATTACTGGTTGCTGGTGCAAACGGGTGATGAAACCTTGGATTACCGTGATGCTGTAAAAAAATATGCGCATTGCAAACAAACAATAGAAGAGGGTGGTGATCACTCGTTTCAGGGATTTGAAAATTATCTTGAAGATATTGTTGGGTGGTTTGAGAAATGACCCCACCCTAACCCTCCCCTTGCCAGGGGAGGGGACTAGCTCCTCCCTTTGAAAAAGGGAGGCGGGGGAGGGATTTAAAATGGTCAAATTTTTTGAGATTTTAAATCCCCCCTAGCCCCCCTTTTTCAAAGTGGGGGACGACTCCCAGGAGTGAGGAATTTAAATTAAATCTAAAAAAGAAATTAATTCATTCAAAAAGAAACTATATGGCTAATTACTCCGCAGAAGATATTGAAGTACTCACGGGTCTTGATCCGGTAAAAAAACGTCCTGGTATGTATACCGAGACCACACGTCCGAATCATCTCGCGCAAGAAATTATTGATAACTCGGTTGACGAGGCGCTTGCAGGTCACGCTAAAACCATTGAGGTGATTTTGCATAAAGATCACGCAGTCACAGTGATTGATGATGGCCGTGGTATGCCGGTAGACATTCACCCCGAGCAAGGTAAACCCGGTGTTGAAGTAATTTTGTGTACCTTGCATGCTGGTGGGAAATTTTCAAACAACAACTACCAATTTTCGGGTGGTTTGCATGGTGTTGGTGTTTCGGTTGTTAACGCCTTGTCAGAAAAACTGGTGGTAAAAGTTAAACGTGATGGCAACGTTTACCAAATGGGTTTTTCCAATGGTGACAAAGCTACGGATTTGGAAATTATCGATTCTTGCCCCAAACGCCAAACTGGAACCAGTGTTTATTTTTTACCGAATCCAAAATATTTTGATTCCAATAAATTTTCGGTTCAACGCATGCGCCATGTGTTGCGTGCAAAAGCAGTCTTGTGCCCCGGTTTAACCGTTTCATTTTTGGACGAACAAACCGGCGAAAAAGATGTGTGGTATTACGAAGATGGTTTAAAAGATTATCTCGCTGGCGCCACACAAGAATTTTTGACTTTACCTGAACAACCTTTTGTCGGTGATTTTAGCGGGCAAACTGAAGCGGTGAGCTGGGCAGTGCAATGGTTGCCTGAGGGCGGCGAATTAATTCAGGAAAGTTACGTCAACTTGATTCCAACCGCGCAAGGCGGAACTCACGTGAATGGATTGCGCACAGGTTTGCTGGATGCCCTGCGTGATTATTGTGAATTCCGCAATTTAATCCCACGTGGAATTAAATTGGCACCGGAAGATTTATGGAATGCTTGTTGTTATGTGCTCTCGTATAAACATGCCGATCCACAATTTTCCGGGCAAACCAAAGAGCGTTTAACCTCACGCGAAGCCGCTGCATTTGTGTCAGGTATTACCAAAGATGCCTTTGCACTTTGGTTAAACCAACACACAGAAGATGGCGATAAACTTGCGGAGTTTTGTATCAGCAATGCACAAAAACGTGTGCGTGCCAGTAAAAAAATTGAACGTAAGCGTGTTACCGCGGGCCCTGCGTTGCCGGGTAAATTGGCCGATTGTTCCAGTGGCGACCCTGCACGCAGTGAATTATTTTTGGTGGAAGGTGATTCGGCAGGTGGATCGGCCAAACAAGCGCGTGATCGTGAATTTCAAGCCATCATGCCGCTGCGCGGAAAAATTTTAAATACCTGGGAAGTCGATTCATCCGAAATTTTAGCGAGCCAGGAAGTGCACGATATTTCGGTCGCTATAGGTATGGACCCAGGCAGTGAAGATTTAAGTGAATTGCGTTATCACAAAATTTGTATTCTCGCCGATGCGGATTCGGATGGTTTACATATTGCGACTTTGCTCTGCGCATTATTTGTTAAACATTTTCCGGTGTTGGTGCGTAATGGTCATGTGTATGTGGCTATGCCACCTTTGTATCGAATTGATATTGGCAAAGAGGTTTACTACGCGCTTGATGAAGCTGAAAAAAATGGAGTTCTCAATCGCATTGCCGCTGAAAATAAAAAAGGTAAACCCAATGTGCAGCGCTTTAAAGGTTTGGGCGAAATGAATCCGTTGCAACTTCGCGAAACTACAATGGCGACAGATACCCGCCGTTTGGTGCAATTAACGATTGAGGATGCTGACGCCACACTACAAATTATGGATATGATGTTAGCGAAAAAACGCGCCAATGATCGTAAAACCTGGCTGGAAGAAAAAGGTAATTTGGCGGATATTGCCTGATTGTCATCCATCAACACCGACTGTTCGTAACAAAAAACCGACAGAATTCCTGTCGGTTTTTTATTTCTTGGCTTTGCAAAATACTGAACTATATTTTTCTTTTGTTATCTGCATTGATGGAATTCACTATCGTTTGAATTTGAATATTCTAATCCTGAAGCTCGCGTAATATAGGGACTGGCTATGGGCTCTATATGGATAATCAAATTTTGATATTGCATCAGAAGACTAAGATACCCGACGACCGGCTTGATTTTCAGAGTCGACTTTTATGCAAAATAAAATAGGAGATAGATATGGCAGACTCACAATCATCGGGCAAATGCCCCGTTATGCACGGCGCCAATAGTTCAACCGATAAATCCGTTATGAGCTGGTGGCCAAAGGCTCTGAATCTCGACATTCTTCATCAACACGACCGCAAAACCAATCCGCTCGGCGAACAATTCAATTACGCCGATGAATTTAAAAAACTCGATTTACAATCCGTAAAAAATGATCTCAAAGCTTTAATGACTGACTCTCAAGATTGGTGGCCTGCTGATTGGGGGCATTACGGTGGTTTATTTATTCGCATGGCCTGGCACTCGGCAGGTAGTTATCGCATTGCAGATGGACGCGGCGGTGCGGGCACAGGCAATCAACGTTTTGCTCCTCTCAATAGTTGGCCGGATAACGGCAATTTGGATAAAGCTCGTCGCTTGTTGTGGCCGATTAAAAAGAAATACGGCAACAAACTTTCATGGGCAGACTTAATGATTCTCGCGGGCAATATGGCTTATGAATCTATGGGTTTAAAAACATTTGGATTTGCTGGCGGCCGCGAAGATATTTGGCATCCCGAAAAAGATATTTATTGGGGTTCTGAAAAAGAATGGTTGGCAAAAAGTGGCGGCGAAGGCAGTCGTTACTCTTCATCAACTCAGGGGGGAGAGCGAGACCTCGAAAATCCATTAGCCGCTGTGATGATGGGTTTGATTTATGTAAACCCCGAAGGTGTGGATGGCAAACCTGATCCACAAAAAACGGCGCATGATATTCGTGTGACCTTCGCGCGCATGGCGATGAATGATGAAGAAACTGTTGCATTGACTGCTGGAGGTCACACAGTCGGTAAAGCGCACGGTAATGGCAGTGCCGCGAATTTAGGGCCGGAACCTGAAGCTGCGGATTTGGAAGAGCAGGGCCTGGGTTGGAATAATCACAAAACTCGCGGAATTGGTCGCGACGCAGTCACCAGCGCTATAGAAGGCGCCTGGACTACTCATCCAACAAAATGGGACAACGGCTATTTCGATATGTTGTTGAATCACGATTGGGAACTCACCAAAAGCCCGGCGGGTGCCTGGCAATGGAAGCCGGTGGTGATCAAACAGGAAGATATGCCGGTCGATGTGGAAGATCCATCCATTCGCTGCATGCCCTTGATGACTGATGCGGATATGGCGATGAAAGTTGATCCGGAATATCGAAAAATTTCTGAACGCTTTCACAAAGATCCCGCGTATTTTTCTGAAGTATTTGCGCGTGCCTGGTTCAAATTAACTCATCGCGATTTGGGACCCAAAACGCGTTATTTGGGCCCCGACGTTCCCGCAGAAGATTTGATTTGGCAAGATCCAATTCCAAAAGTGAATTACACACTGAGCGATGCAGAAATTGCTGAATTGAAATCAAAAATTCTTGCAAGTGGTTTGACGATTTCAGAATTGGTGGCAACTGCCTGGGACAGTGCGCGCACTTTCCGTGGATCGGATTTTCGCGGTGGTGCAAACGGTGCACGAATTCGTTTGGCACCGCAAAAAGATTGGGAAGGCAACGAGCCTGCGCGTTTGCAAAAAGTGCTGGGTGTACTCGCAGGAATTCAATCGAGCTTGAGCAAAAAAGTCAGCATCGCCGATTTAATTGTGCTGGGTGGAACAGCTGCTGTTGAACAAGCAGCGAAAGCAGCCGGGGTGAATGTTAGCGTGCCTTTTGCAGCTGGTCGTGGTGATGCGACTGATGCGCAAACCGATGCCGAATCTTTTGCACCACTCGAACCTCTGCACGATGGTTTCCGCAATTGGTTGAAACAACATTATCTGGTGCAGCCGGAAGAAATGTTGCTGGATCGCGCGCAATTGATGGGTTTAACCGCACCGGAAATGACAGTGCTGATCGGTGGCATGCGTGTATTGGGCACTAATCATGGTGGCAGCAAACACGGCGTGTTTACCGATAAAGTCGGCGTCCTGAGCAATGACTTTTTTGTAAATCTCACTGACATGCGTTATCAATGGAAACCCACAGGCAGAAACTCCTACAACATTGTCGAGCGCAACACTGGCAATGTGAAATGGACTGCGACGCGAGTGGATCTGGTATTTGGTTCCAACTCAATCTTGCGTGCTTATGCCGAGGTCTACGCACAAGACGACAATCGCGAAAAATTCGTGAAGGATTTCGTCAATGCCTGGGTCAAGGTGATGAATGCTGATCGTTTTGATTTGAAGTAATCCACCCGAATACGCCAGGCTGAATCCAGTCTGGCGTATTTCTTTTTCAATTTTCCCTATATCTCGGCCCGGGAGTACAACAAATCCAGAATCCGGCTACACTTACTTGAGTTTTAACAGCATCCACGCTCAGGGAACTATCATGAAAAATACGCTAATAAACTTGCTCCTGATTTGCTCCTCAACTTTTTTGCTACAAGCCTGTGGTGGCAGTGATTCCGAAAAGTCGGAAACTCCACCCGATGCCGCGGTGTTTACGCCGGGCACTTACCCGCGTTTTGACCCTGTTACCAGCGACATTCCGTTTAATACCGATCTGATATTTGCCAATGCCGCCAAATCCGATGGCACTGCCGATGTGGGCGCGGCGACTGATCCAGTTAGAGCAGGACTCAATCAGTTGGATGGTTTTTCCAATTCGGCTTACTTCGATATTTTGATTTCCGGTTCGGTTGATCCGGCAACAGTCACCCCCAGTAACGTAGTTTTGTTGCAGTTAAATACCGGTACTAACGATGCGCTCAATCCGGCGAATGTCACCGGCATTGTTGGGCCAGCAACCTATTCAGTCGGCGTCGCCTCACTTGATGGTGGCACCAATAATGTGATTCGGATCAGGCCGATTGTTCCGCTTAAATCCAAAGCCAAATATCTGGTGTTTATTACCAATGACGTGAAAGATGCGTCATCCAGAGCGCTGACCGCATCCTGGACTTACAACGCATTAGGCGATGCAAACTATGCAACCGATGGTCTGGGTTCTTTAACGCCGGTGAAAGCGGCGATTAGTGGATGGGAAACGCTCGCCAGCGGCTTTATGTCCGCCATGAGTGGTGGAGCTTTAACGCCTGCAGCGGCCAAAGAAAAAATTGTATTGTCTTACACCTTCACCACTACTGATCCACAAACGCCGCTGGTGGCTATGGCATCTCCCAGAGCTGCAGTGGCAACAGCGAGAATTGCAGCGGGCGGAACTCCTGCCTCGGCAGTAGGCGCCAGTCTTGCGCTGGATGCCAATAACCTATTGCCATCACCCAAACCCAGAAGTCTTGGGTTATCAGCAGCGACCGGAGTGGATATTAACTTACTGACAGCCAATGCCCTGGCTGCTGATATTTCTACCCTCTACACAGGCTATATCCAGCTGCCTTACTACCAAACAGCACCGGATGGTCTGCCGTTTGGTGCATTCCTGACTCGAAATTGGCAGCCGGATCTGAACCTCGCTGCGGTTATGGAAGTGACCTTGCCCAAGGATATGGATAACACCAGCTACAACATGACCTATCGCTATCCTTTTGCCAAAGCGACCACAACTGAATCAATTCCTTTGCAAGTCACTATGCCTGAAGATGATTGGGTTCCGGGTTACGCAGGCAACGCGAATTGCGGACAAATCTACGCTGCAACTGGTTACCCGGTGGTGATTTATGTTCATGGGATTACCAGCGATCGCGCATCGGTGTTGTCATTGGCGCATACATTAGGCAGTCGTTGTGTGGCGACTGTTGCGATTGATTTGCCTCTGCACGGCATTGCCGCAAATAGCCCATTCGTAAACGCATTGAATGTGGAGCGAAATGGTGTGAGCGCACTCTACGGTGACAATACGCCACGCGAACGTCACTTCAATGTTGCCGGTGCCGGTGGTGCGCCAGCGCCGATGAATTTCACTGCGCCAACCGCTAACGATGGTTCAGGTGCGCAGTTTGTGAACCTGGGTTATTTCGCCAACACCCGCGATAATCTTCGTCAGGCGGTTGTGGATTTGTTAAACCTCAATGCAAGTCTGGACAACCTCAACACCCAACTGGAAACCTTCCGCAGTGTTGGTATCGACACCAACAAGGTTTACGTGGTGGGTATGTCTCTGGGTGGAATTGTCAGTACCAATTTTGTATCCGCCAATCAATTAGCGCTGGCGGGTGAAGCTCAATTGAGTGCGGCATCTCAGGTTGCGATTCCACCTGTGCTTAAACCTATTCGCGGCATGGTGTTATCCGCATCTGGAACTCAAGTGTCACAAATCATGGTTAATTCCCCGACCTTTGGTCCAACCATCAATGCAGGTTTGGCTGCTGCCGGTGTGAATCAGGGCACATCCAACTACGAGCGTTTTATTTATGCGATTCAAAGTATGGTGGAGAGTGGGGATCCTGTGAGTTTTGCCCAGGCCTTGGGTAATTTACCGGATGCGGTAAAAGTCCCATTATTGTTGCAACAAGTTAAAAATGATCAGGTAATCTTGAATAGCATTTCCAACGCTCCCATGGGTGGAACCGAAGCCATGGCGCGCTTGTTCGGCATGACGCAATTGGGGTTGGGCCAAACCCAGCTAGGTAAAGGCCATGTAAAAATGAATGCGGGTGTGCACACCTCATTGTTGCGCCCTGATCCGTCAGCGCCGCAAATTACTAACGAGTTCCAGGCTCAGGTTGTGAGCTTTGTACTGGGTGCTGGCAATGTTGCCGTCGGTAGTCAAGCGCCTGCCAATGTTGAACTTCCCGCACAATAATTATTTTAATTCACAAACAACCCCGGCTTGTCCGGGGTTTTTTGTTATTATGCATCACAGAAAATATCCCAAGCCAATGTGACCTGTTTATGACACCTCGTAATTATCTATTTCTTTTAAAAAAATACGACGAATACAAAATTCAAATCGAACGTTTATTGGAATCTATTATCACGGCTCTTTCACCCAATCGATTGGAAAGCTCCAACGAAATGTTGAATGAAATAGTGAATAAGTTGCACAAATCCTATCCATTTGTTGAATTGATTTATTGTTTGAATGCGCAAGGCATTCAAATGACCGAATCCGCCGCTGCGCCAAAAATTGCAGACTCAAAACGTCGCGAACCAGGTATCAATTCCGATAGATCCAATCGCGTGTATTACACGCTTGCGCGCGACAATCAGGTATCCACTACAGTTACTCAACCTTATCTTTCCAGCGCAACCCATCAATTGGCGATTTCAGCCGTGCAACGCTTTACTGCATCCAATAATGATACCCATTATCTGGTGATCAATTTTAATCTGGAAAAATTAATTTCGTTTTTGAATGGCGACAGTTTGCGTCGAGTAATTCATCCATTTTTTCAATTGGTTTATGGTGTGATTGGAGTGATGCTGGTGTTGGTGTCGGCGTTATTACTATTTTCTGCCGGCCAATCGCTTTACGAAATGATTCACGAGCACACCAATACCGCAACACAAGCATTCCAATCGGTTATTTTAGTCACTTTGGGTTTGGCGATTTTTGATTTGGGAAAAACCATTCTCGAAGAAGAAGTCTTATTACACAAAGATATTCATCACTCAGGCTCCACTCGCAGAACTATCAGCCGTTTCATGTCAGCAATTGTGATTGCAGTGTCGATTGAATCCTTGTTGTTGATGTTTAAATCTTTATTGGGTGACGCCACTCACTTGAACAATGCAGTCTGGATGTTATTTGCCGCGGTTGCTTTGTTAGTGGGCTTGGGTGCTTATTTGAAATTGACTAGTGAGAAGAAGTGACTCGGTTTTACTCCTACTTTTTTGCAGGGTGAAATTTAGTCCCTCCCCCTTGTGGAGGGGGAGGTTAGGAGGGGGTGCAAAGTTTGAAGGAAATAATTGAAAAACAAACCCCACCCTAACTCTCCCCTTCGTAAGGGGAGGGGACAGATTGTGAAAATAATTCCAGGAAAAATAATCTAATGTCCACCAAAACCAAACAAGCCTTCGTCTGCAATCAATGCGGTGCTGATTACAAAAAATGGCAGGGTCAGTGCACTGAATGTGGTGAATGGAACACGATTACTGAAATACGTATCAGCAATGCGCCCGCGGCACGCACAGCAAAATTTGATGGTTACGCGGGTGGTGCATCCAACAATAAAGTGCAAACGCTTGCAGAAATTGCGGTGACCGATGTTCCGCGTTTTACCAGTGGCATGGGTGAATTGGATCGCGTGTTGGGTGGTGGATTTGTACCGGGTTCGGTGGTGTTGATTGGTGGTAACCCGGGTGCGGGGAAATCCACTTTATTATTGCAAACACTTTGCGCACTTGCGCAACAGATGACAGCGCTTTATGTCACTGGTGAGGAATCTTTACAGCAAGTGGCAATGCGTGCGCAACGCTTGCATTTGCCGACTGACAAATTACAAATGCTGAGTGAAACCAGTGTGGAATCCATCTGTGAAATTGCGCAGCAGCAATCGCCCAAAATAATGGTGATAGATTCGATTCAAGTGATGCATATGGCCGATATTCAATCGGCCCCAGGTTCTGTTTCGCAAGTGCGTGAGAGTGCCGCGTATTTAACTCGCTTTGCCAAGCAAACTGGAACGGTGTTGATATTGGTTGGTCATGTCACTAAAGATGGTTCCATCGCAGGGCCCAAGGTATTGGAACATATGATCGACTGCTCAATTTTATTGGAAGGCGAAAACGATTCACGCTTTCGCACCTTGCGCGGCAATAAAAATCGGTTTGGTGCGGTGAATGAATTGGGTGTGTTCGCCATGACCGAGCAGGGCATGCGCGAAGTGAATAATCCCTCTGCTATTTTTTTACAGCGCGCGGAGGAAATCTCATCCGGTTCGGTGGTGATGGTTATTTGGGAAGGCACACGACCACTGTTAATTGAGATTCAAGCATTGGTTGATGATAGTCATTTAGGAAATCCGCGCCGTGTTGCGGTGGGTATGGATCAAAACCGTTTGTCCATGTTGTTGGCAGTGTTGCATCGTCATGGTGGCATTATGGTGGGTGATCAGGATGTGTTTGTGAATGTGGTGGGCGGCGTAAAAATTTTGGAAACCAGTGTGGACTTGGCAGTATTGCTGGCGATTGTTTCCAGTTTTCGAGATAAGATTTTGCCGCAGGATTTAATCGTATTTGGCGAGGTGGGTTTGGCAGGAGAAATTCGTCCAGTACCGAGTGGGCAAGAGCGTTTGCGTGAAGCCATCAAACACGGATTCAAAAAAGCCATTATTCCTTACGCGAATGCACCGCGAGAAAAATATCCCGGTATTGAAGTTATGGCGGTGAAAAATTTGCAACAGGCGTTAGATGCTTTGGATTAATTCTGCGAAATTTCAGTTGTGTAGGGCGGGTCAAGACCCGCGTGTGCGGAGTGAAATACATCAATACACAAAATGGGTGTTCTATTCGTTGGCCAACTCAAGCAGGATTCTTTCCGATTTTAATTGATTGATTTTTTCTGCAGCTTGAAAAAATTCCGGGTATTGCAAAAATAATTGAAAGAAACTGCCATCGGCGGCTGCAATGGTTAACCCCTTTTCGATTCGTGTTGCTAATTTTTTATTCTGTTTGTTTAGAAAAAAATAAACTGCCTGTGGGTAATGCAATAATAATTTGTTGGCTACTGCTAATTGTAATGGAGCATAGGTGCTGACTTCAGTATCGATTTCGTGAATGCCTCGTACCATAAAATCAAATCGTTTCCGCCGCAGCCCCGAAAACATATTTTCGTAGTCGCCGGTTACAAAACAATTAAATCCGTTGTCTTTTAATATGTCGGTATCGCTCCAATGTATGCCAGTACCTACTGTAAAATGACGAAGTTGATCCAGTTGGGTGATAGATTCAAATTTGCTTTGATCTTCGGAGCGGATTAATAACAGGTGATAATCGTTAATGCCCTGTAGTAAATTGAATTTAATTGCCAACATATCCTTTTCGCGCTCAGCGGTGGTGGAGCTCCAGATAATGTCTATTCCCTGGTCTTGTATGAGCATTTTACGCAAGCGTTCTTTTTCGGGACGATGGGAAAAATAGTGAATATCAATTTCACCCTGATCCGCTGTTTTAGCGAGAGCCAGTCTTAATGCGGATTCAAAAAATGCACTGGGTCTGCCATTTGCATCCAATGATCCGGGTGCAGGAATAACAACGGCTTGAGTTTGCGCAAAAGACGATGGTGTTGTAATGATCCAGAGGAAAATCAACACAAATCCACGAATGATCCGGGACATGGTTTCACTCAATAGTAGAATTGATGTTGATTTTAGTGAAAATAAATCAGACTTGCGAATTTTTTTGTTAAGTGTTTCGCTTGGTTACATTTATATAGAGTTACATTTAGCTCTGCTCACACTCGGACAGCAACGATGCTAATAACTGATCCTGCTGTGTTTGCGTTTCAGTAAATAAAATACCGACTATATGTTCGCGTAGATGCACGATTTTTCCTGTCAGCTCCAATGATTTTCCCGGTTGTGGGTGATTTAAATCTTCCAATTCCAAAATCAGGATTAACGAATCATCAATTTTTAATTCATGTTCATCTAATATTGCCAAACGTGCACCGGTTGCCGAAATATCCAACAAATGTGCATTCCATTCATTATTGGATGTTTTGACTGATGCATAAGCGCGCAAAGGAAATCGTGGAGAATTACGGCGTTCTTGATTTTCTGGTGAATTCATTGTTATTACCTAGAGATCACTGGCTAATTCGGATAATTCCCTTTCAGCGGCATCTACATCTCCAAGGTTTAATTCGATCAAACGGCGCAAGTGACAAATGCTGTCAATATCAATCGATTCGCAGATTAAGCCCAATTGATTGTGATGTTGATGTGCAACCATAACCGACATGGCAATAGTGGTGTTGTCAGCCAAAATAATTTTTACCAGAATCGGTTCGCGATGGCTGATGGTTTCGGGTAATTGTTGTTGTAACAATAAACCTTTTAATGAAATATCCAGCAAGCTTGCCTTCCAATGGTAATCGCCTTGCGCCAGTTCAACTTGTGCATCAAATAATATGCGGCTAAAGCGACGGCGTTCCTGCAATGGGGTTTGAGAAAATTCGGTCATAAACTACTCAGATTCCTCGGGTTTCTCTTTGAGTTGAGTGTAGTCGCCCAATTCAATTTCGCCATTTTCGATGAGCGTTTTTTATGTTTGCCACCGCTTTACCCGCACCCCTATAATCGTGCTCTCTTTTTCATCTGCCGCATCGAGCAGTGTCTTAATGGGTATCAACATGAGTGATTTGCGAGTTGGAATTGATTTGGGCGGAACCAAAACAGAAGTGATTTTGTTAAATGGCTCGAGTCAGGAGTTATTTCGCACCCGCATTCCAACTGTCAGACATGATTACCCCGCAACCCTCAGGGATATAGCCGGCCTGGTTGCCCAGGCCGAAGCCGCAGTCGGACAAAACGAGCTGCCTGTGGGTATTGGTATACCGGGGACCATTTCGCGCAAAACCGGTTTTGTGAAAAATGCTAATTCCACCTGGTTAAATGGCAAACCTTTTCGTGAGGATATTTCAAAGGCGCTGGGGCGCGATGTAAAAGTCACCAACGATGCCAATTGTCTGGCTGTATCAGAAGCCACCGACGGTGCAGGCAAAGGCTACGAGCTGGTATTTGCTGCTATTTTGGGAACCGGTTGTGGTGCTGGTCTTGCCTTTAAAGGACGACCTATTGTCGGGCCCAACGGTGTGGCGGGTGAGTGGGGCCATAATCCACTGCCCTGGATGGACCAAGCTTCATTAAATGCACGCCCTTGTTATTGCGGTAAATCCGGTTGTCAGGAAACGTTTTTATCCGGCACTGGTTTGTGTCTGTCTTATCAACAAGCTACCGGCAATCAACTCAAAGGCAACGAAATTGTTACGCTGGCAGAGGCCGGTGATAAAACGGCCATTCAAGTCCTGGATAACTACTACGAACAATTAGCTAAAGGCTTGGCTGCCGTGATTAATATTCTCGACCCGGATGTGATTGTATTGGGTGGCGGTGCTTCCAATATTGCTGCGATTTATCAAACCTTGCCGACACGTTTATCGCGTTATGTATTTGGTGGCGAATGCGATACGCCAGTGATTCAAGCTGTACACGGCGATTCCAGTGGCGTGCGCGGCGCCGCCTGGTTGAATCCAGTTGAATAAATTTTTTTCTATCCGTCATCCCCGAAGGGTAGACTTTACTCTAGTAATCAATTTTGTGTTGATCATCAGTTGTATTGTTTTTTCGCAAAATGTTTTTGCCAATCAACCCAAACAAAAAATAGTCTCGATGAATTTGTGTATAGATCAGTTGGTGTGGCGATTGGTTGATCATCAGCGTTTGGTGTCACTCAGTTATTTGGCGGCTGATCCACAATGGTCGCCTATTGCAAAACAAGTGAGCGGAAAACATTTGAATCGTGCATTGGCTGAAGAAATTGTACCGCTGGGTGCCGATTTGATTTTGGCCGGTGAATTTGATGCGCCGGATGCCATCAGTTTATTAACCAAATTAAATCAACCTGTGCAGCGTTTAAAAACACCGCAAAGTTTGCGCGATATACAAGAGCAATGGTTAGACCTTGGTGAACTCACTGGTGATAGCCAACTGGCTTCGCAATTAGCGAGAGAGGTTGAGAGTCAAATCCAATTATTGTCGTCACAAAATAAAAAAGTGAAATCGACAAAAGTTTATTGGTATACCGCCAATGGTGTGGTGATTGGCGGTTCAACACTCGAAGATGAATTGATGACACTCGCCGGTTTTCGCAATTTGGCAAAAGAGCAGGGCGTTATGGGGTTTTCACCGCTGGATCTGGAAATGCTACTCACGAATAAACCCGATGCGCTGATTATTGATACGCTTGATCCATCACACTATTCCTTAGCTCAGGAATTTTTATCACATCCGGCACTGCGAGATTCATCGATAAAGATTATTCGTTTACCTGCAGGTTTTTCATCTTGCTCAGTCGATATGGTTAAGGATTTTACGCAGGCTGTTGTCAATTATCTGAATCAGGATTCCAAATAATGATTCAGTCGCTGCGAATATATTCAGTATTAATTTTGGGGTTGATTCTGGCCTTGCTGGCATCAGTCGTTATTGCGCTGGATTCAGGCGCTGCAGATATTGCATTAGGCACAGCAATTAACGATTGGTTAAATTCGAGAGATACTTTAGCAGCAACGGTATTAAGTGAAATTCGCATTCCGCGTGTTGCTCTGGCAATTATTGTGGGTGCGACGCTTGCAGTCGCGGGTGCCGCTATGCAAATGTTATTGCGTAATCCGCTGGCAGAGCCGGGTATTCTCGGTGTGAGTAGCGGTGCTGCGCTGGGTGCTGTTTGTGTGTTGTATTTTGGTTGGTCAGGGCTGCATTGGTTTGCTTTGCCGACAGCCGCTATTATGGGTGCGCTTGCATCTTTGGTTGCGGTGTATTTGTTAGCAGGATTTCAATCCAGTTTAATGGCATTGGTATTGGCAGGTTTAGCCATGAGCTCGCTGACAGCAGCATTAATTGCAGTGGCTTTAAATTTTGCGCCCAGCTATTACGCCATGCAGGAAATTGTGTTTTGGTTGATGGGGTCATTGAGCAATCGCCATATGGATCATGTCTGGATTGCATTGCCATTTTGTTTGTTGTCCTGGCTATTAATTTTATCTCGCCATAATTTTTTAGCGGCTTTGGGCTTGGGTGAATCTTCTGCAGAATCTTTGGGCTTTCATCTTCAAAAAGAACGCGCGATTTTATTATTAGCGATTGCCTTGGGCGTGGGCGCTTGCGTCGCTGTCAGCGGTAGCATAGGTTTTGTCGGCTTGATGGTGCCGCATCTAATGCGTTCGTTAGTTGGGCATCAACCTTTGCGATTAATTATTGCCAGTGCCTTGGCCGGTGCATTGTTATTAGTCTGGGCAGATTTATTGGTTCGACATTTGGATGTTGTGCGTGAATTAAAGTTAGGTGTGGTCACGGCTTTATTGGGCGCGCCATTTTTTGTGGTGTTAATGATTAAATTGCGATCAAAGATTATTTAATGCAAACACAATTCAATCCAGATTTATTGCAAGCCAATTCTATTTCTCTGGATCTGGCCGGGCAAAAAATTCTTGATCGCATTTCTTGTAAATTGCGAGCGGGTGAATTCGTGGGTTTGATTGGCCCTAATGGCGCGGGTAAATCCTCGCTATTAAAAATTCTTGCCGGTTTGCATCAGCCATCGTCCGGCAGTGTTGAACTTCATCATCAAGATGTACATAAAGAATTGCATCAGATTTCGCGAAAACAACGTGCACAATGGATTGGTTGGCTACCGCAACAGGAAAAACCGGCCTGGCCTTTAAGTGTTGAAAATCTTGTCACTTTGGGTCGATTACCCTGGCAAGGTTTTTTCGCTTATGCCAATAGTGATCAACAAGCGGTTAATCTTGCTATAGAGCAAACCGAATTGCAGTTGTTACGTCAACGCAATATTCAGTCGCTCTCCGGCGGTGAATTGCAACGCGCGTTGCTGGCAAGGCTGTTTGCAGGCGAACAACAATTTTTATTGCTCGATGAGCCTATAGTCGCACTCGACCCTTACCATCAACTGCACTTGATGCAATTGCTTAAAGAGAAATCCCAACAATCTGTTGCGGTTTGCGCTGCATTGCATGATTTGAATTTAGCGGCGGCATTTTGCGATACATTAATTTTGCTCAATCATGGGCAACTGGTTGCCACAGGTTCCCCCGCAGACGTTCTGACTAATGACAATCTGCGCAAGGTTTATGGCATAGAAGCTTATATCGATTGTCGCGAAGAAGGTGTAGTGATCATTCCACGCAAGCGTTTTCCAAAAGAGGAGATGCCGATATGAAAAGGAAACTAAGCGCAAACTGGTTTCGTTTTTTCGTCAATCTCTGGCCGCCATTGTTCTTTACAGGGATTAAAGCAACTTATATCAGCAATGATTTCAAAGAAATTGATGTGCAGCTAAAACTTCGTTGGTACAACAGAAATTATGTTGGTGTGCATTACGGCGGCAGTCTATTTTCCATGACCGACCCCTGGTATATGCTGATGTTGTTTCATGTATTGGGGGGAACTTATTATGTGTGGGACAAACAAGCCGAGATCAACTATATAAAACCGGGCAGAGGAAAAGTCACTGCGCAATTTCGGTTAACGGATGAACTGATTAATCAAATCAAAGAAAAAACTGCGACCGGCGAAAAATATTTACCCGAATTTATGGTAGAAATTCGCGATGAAACCAATCAGTTGATCGCGACCGTGAAACGGACTTTGTATGTGAAATTGAAAAACAGGCCCTCACCCTAACCCTCTCCCAGAGGGAGAGGGGATTGATGTTACTTCGTTGTGAATTCAGTAGGGAGTTTGTCCCCTCTCCCTCTGGGAGAGGGCTAGGGTGAGGGCAAAAAGCTTTTAACAATTCGAGAAAAAACTATGTTCAACACATTACCACTATTACCCGCTGATCCCATTTTAGGTTTAAGCCAGGCCTACGCAAAAGATACCAATCCAAAAAAAGTGGATTTGGGTGTGGGTGTTTATAAAAACGATCAGGGTCAAACACCCGTAATGCAAGCGGTGCTTGAAGCAGAAAAATTATTAATTCACAGTCAAACCACCAAAGCTTATACGCCACCTGCCGGCATTCCCGGTGCAAACGAAGCGGCGACACAATTAATTTTTGGTAGTGAATTGTTATCCAGTATTGCATCACGCGTCCGCACTATTCAAACACCGGGTGGTTGTGGTGCTTTGCGTGTTGCGGCCGAATTAATTCAGCGCGCAAAAAAAGGCGCAACACTATGGGTGAGCACGCCGACCTGGGCTAATCACGTTCCGCTTTTGGGGAATGCTGGGTTAACACTGAAAGAATATCCTTACTATGATTACGCAAAACATCAAATCGATTTTGATGCGATGCTCGCTTGCTTGCGACAAATCCCAGCAGGCGATATGGTGTTGTTGCACGCCTGTTGTCACAACCCCAGCGGTGCGGATTTATCTCAAGCACAATGGAATCAATTAGCGGATCTGTTTGCCGAGAAAAATCTGATTCCATTTATCGATATGGCCTACCAAGGTTTTGGTGAAGGTTTGCATGAAGACGCTTACGGCATTCGTTTAATGTCATCGCGTTTGCCAGAGGTGATTGTGGCCGCGTCTTACTCGAAAAATTTTGGTTTGTATCGTGAACGTGCAGGCAGTTTGTCTCTGGTATTTGCCGATGATAAACAAGCTGATGCCGGTTTGAGTCAACTGCTCAGTATTACTCGCGCACTTTATTCCATGCCGCCCGCACACGGCGCCAGTTTGATCGATATTATTTTGCACAGCGATGAACTCACCAATGTTTGGTCGAGCGAGTTAACCAGTATGCGCCAACGCATAGCCAATTTGCGTATTGATTTGGTAACACAATTAAATCAATTGCAACAAAAACAGGATTTCAGTTTTATTGCCAAAGAGAAAGGCATGTTTTCCTTTTTGGGATTAAGTGTTGAGCAAGTAAAAACTTTACGCAGCCAGTACAGTATTTATATGACGGACAATAGTCGTATTAGTGTGTCAGGGCTTGCGCAACATAATTTGGATTATGTTAGTCAGGCGATTGTGTCGGTGTTGTAAAAAATGCCCCCTCTGCTTTTGTAGGGGCGCTGCTTGCTGCGCCCTTGCTTAAATCGGGCGCAGCAAGCGGCGCCCCTACGGGTGCCAATAAATAGATGAGGTTAAATCATGAAAATAATCGCACATCGCGGCGGCCCATTAATTAATAACCAACCTTTGCCAGAAAATTCGCTGGCTGCAATTCAACGCGCGTTGGATATTGGTATTAAATCCATAGAGATTGATGTATTCGCCGTAAAAGGAAAATTATTAATCAGTCATGATCGTCGCCTCGGGCGAACCATTTCTGGTCAGGGTGTGATTACCGAATTGCCCTTGGATTATTTGGGTCAACAACGCTTGGCTAACGGTGAACCAATTCCCGAATTGCAGCAAGTGCTGGAATTAGTCGGCAACAAAGCTGAATTGAATATCGAAATTAAAGGTCAGGATACAGTTGAGCCAGTGTTGGATTTGCTAAATAACTGGATCAATGCCAATCAACTGGATTTGGAACAATTCAATATTTCCAGTTTTGATCATCATCAGTTATACACGGCCAAAACCATTATGCCGCAATTAAAACGCGGTGTTCTTATCGAAGGCTTTTTGTTGAGATGTCTCGACACCTGTCAGGAACTGGGTGCCTATTCATTAAACGCGCACTTGAATTTCATCAGCAAACGCGTGGTTGACTCCATGAAACAACATGGAATTCAAACCTGGATCTACACGGTTAATCATCTGGATGATGCACAATGGCTGGCATCTATGGGTGTTGATGCTATTTTTTCAGATAAGCCGGATGCTATGACATAAAAATTCTGGAGCTGTTTATGAAGTATTGGGTCGTCTCAATCTTATGCAGTGTTGTGGTTGCTTGTGGTGGCAGCGGCGGTGATTCTAACAATACCAGTTCAACACCAACCCTATCGAGTGCTACAAGTTCGTCTGCACAACTGTCGTCGGTGCAATCAACAAGTCAATCATCGACTCAATCTTCTTCAGCGATTTCCAGTCAATCACAATCGATTGTCAGCTCGCTGGTGTCATCCAGTAATTCGAGTGTTTCAAGTAATTCAAGTGCTTCCAGTTCATCTAGCTCATCCAGTGTATTAGCGCCGGATTTATCTGCAGATCCAGAGTTGCCCATCAAAGGCAGCCCACAATACGCAGCAGCAAAAGACGCATCACGTTTTCTCGCCCAGACAACCTTTGGTGCTACGCCCAAGTCGATTACAAGAGTTATGGAATTAGGTAAAGAAGATTGGATTGAAGAGCAATTTACTTTGCCACAAACATTTCATTTGCCGTTGCTGGATCAACGTTTTGCTGAAATAGGTTTAAGTGTTGCGCCTAATTCAGAAGATGATAACGATGGATATTATCGCGATTTGCAACGCAGTGACGTTTGGTGGGAAGTTTCTTTGTGGGGGCAAGATCAACTTCGTCAGCGAGTTGCCTATGCATTAAGTCAAATATTGGTGATTTCCAATGTGTCGGATGTGTTGTACAACGATACGCGTGGCATAGCCAATTATCAGGATGTTTTAGCAACCCATGCTTTTGGTAATTACCGCGATTTATTAGAAGCTGTGACTTTAAACCCCATGATGGGGCAATACCTCAGCATGATTCGAAATGAAAAAGCCGATGCGGTTCGTAACATTCGCCCTGACGAAAATTATGCGCGTGAATTAATGCAATTATTTAGCATAGGTTTGGTTGAATTGAATTTGGATGGCAGTGTCAAGTTAGATGAAAATAACCAACCCATACCCACTTACGATCAAACCACAGTAAAAGAATTGGCAAGAGTATTTACTGGCTGGAACATGGCGAAAGCCAACAATTGGTGGGACTGGATAGATGCGGGTGAAAGTGAAATTTTGCCGATGAAATCTTTTACTCAGTACCACGATTTTGGTTCAAAAGTATTGTTTGGTAATAAATCTATTCTGGCAAATAAAACGCCATTAAATGATGTGAAAGCAGCACTGGATATTATTTTTGCACATCCCAATGTTGCGCCGTTTATTTCCAAACAATTAATTCAACGCCTGGTTACCAGCAATCCGACGCCAGAATACGTGGCTCATGTTGCGGGCGTATTTAATGATAACGGCAATGGCGTTAAAGGCGATATGAAAGCTGTGATTAAGGCCATATTGCTTCATGAAGAAGCGCAACAAGGGCATCAATTGTATCCTGATCAATTTGGCAAAGTTCGAGAGCCCTTGTTAGTAATGTCACATTTGTGGCGAGCATTTAAAGCAACAGGCATCGCAACTCGTTTGAATGATGGGCCTATTACTGCCAAACGCATTCGCTTTTTGGGATCCTCTCGTCAAATTGGTCAACGACCTTTTGGATCCAATTCAGTGTTTAATTTTTATCGTCCGGATTACCAGCAACCCGGAACGATTAAAGATTTGAATTTGGTATCACCGGAATTTCAAATTTTGACTGAAAGTGTATTAATGGCAAAAGCCAATACCCAGAGCAGTTATATTTTTTGGCGAGATACAGCCACTGAATGGTTGGAGCCAGTGATAGATGCCAATTGGGATTTATTTCCGCCGCGGTTGCATCTGGATAAAGAGCGAACCTATGTTTACAACCCTTCGGAATTATTGGATAGGTTGAATTTGTTATTAATGGCCGGGCAGATGTCCGATCAAATGTATAACTTACTATCGACTTATTTAAACGAACATAAAGTGGACTCTGCATGGGATGCAGATTGGCGTTTCTGGGCGACGGAAGTCTTGGTATATGAAGCCTTGTTTCTGGTTATATCATCCCCTGAATACGCGGTGCAGAGGTAATTATTATGAAAACATTTTCTAACCGCAGACAATTTTTAAAGCGCTGTTCACATCTCGCCTTGGGTTCATCCAGTTTTCTGGCAGCTTCGTCACAATTTCAATTGGCAAACGCCATGGTGCAACCGGGTGATTCTTATAAAGCCCTAGTGTGTATTTTTTTATTTGGCGGTAATGATTCATTCAATATGTTATTGCCAAAAGGTGATGCCGAGTATCAACTCTATTCGCAAACACGCCAAACATTGGCGTTGGAAAAAGATTCCATTCTTGCCATAACACCAGAAACTGATTTAGGTATTCAACTGGGTTTACATCCTTCAATGACTGCTGTGCAGCAGCTGTTTTCCGATAAAAAATTATCCTTTGTTTCCAATCTGGGTGCATTGGTTGAGCCTGTCACCAAAACGGCTTACCAACAAAAACAAGTTCTGTTGCCACCACAGTTATTTTCGCACAACGATCAACAAACTTTTGTGCAGAGCTTGCAATCCAGTATTAAACGAAATGGTTGGTCGGGCAGGGCAGCTGATGTAATGATGTCGGCCAATACCAATCAACGCCTATCGATGAATATTTCATTGAGTGGTTCGAATATTTGGCAGGCAGGTAATAATGTTGTGCCTTATTCTGTTGATGCGGCTGGTGTTAAAGGGTTGGAAAACTTTAACAAGGCAGCAACGGATGAACGAGAGCTTTCCCGCATTCAAATTTATCAATCGCTTTTGTCCCAGCAATCAGGTCATCCATTTACTCAGGAATTTGCTCGCGCACAAAAATTTGCCTGGGAGTTGTCGGGGGAAGTTAAAGCGGCATTGGATGCACAACAGCCGATTGCAACAGCTTTCCCTGCGAACAATCCACTAGCCAATAATTTAAAAATGGTTGCACAATTATTGTCAGCAAGAGAGTCACTGGATGTTACTCGTCAAACATTTTTTATTGGTATTGGCGATTACGATACACACGGCGATCAATTGCGCCGTCATGTAATTTTGTTGCAACAATTGAGTGAGGCTTTGGCTGCATTTGATGCAAGCCTGACCGAGCTGGGTTTAAGCGATCAGGTGACTACCTTTACTATGTCAGATTTTGGCAGGACTCTCACCAGTAACGGTGACGGCACTGATCACGGCTGGGGTAGCCATCAAATGATCATGGGCGGTGCCGTCAAGGGCGGTAATATTTTTGGTAGTTATCCCAATTTAACTATTAATAGTAATGACGATATTGGTGAAGGTAGAATTATTCCGACTACGTCAATCGATCAATATGCTGCCAGTCTTGCAACCTGGTATGGATTACCTGGTTCGGATTTTTCAACCGTGTTTCCGAATTTGCATAGATTTAATAATCCGACATTGGATTTTTTTAAGTCTTGATTAAAAGCTTTACCCTCCCGTTCAGAAACCAAATCCTATGGTTTCCCCTTCGGGCAGCTCCGCTGTGCAAATTGCTCCTGCAATTTGTGGCAGGGGGAGGGAACAAATTTCACTCTGCAAAAAGTAGGGAGTCAGGTTCCTCCCCCTGCCAAGGGGGAGGTTAGGAGGGGGTAAGGCTCTTATGAATAATTTCCAGGATAAATTATGAAAATAAAATATTGCGTTGCGATTCTAATATTTCTCATCAGCTCTACAACATGGGCACAATCAGCCCCAGGTTTTATCGCGCCTGATGATAAAGGGTTGGTTTATACCGGTCGCATCGATTTTTCCAATCCCAAAGCCCCTTTTTTAAGTTGGCCCGGCACCAGCATAAAAGCTAACTTCACAGGGACTCAATTAAAAATTAAATTGGATGATCAACTCGGAAAAAATTATTTCAGCGTAATTATCGACGGCGAAATTTTTCACCCTTATGTGATAGAGGCGAAACAGGGTGAGCAGCAATATACAGTTTCGACAAAACTTTCTCCCGGTAAACATAGTCTGGAGATTTACAAAAGAACCGAAGGCGAAGAGGGTGGAACCTGGTTTAAGGGAATTACTTTGGCAGAGGATGGAAAACTTTTGTCACCACCAGCGCGATTCAAACGTCGTATTGAAATTTTTGGCGATTCGGTTAGTAGTGGTATGGGTAATGAGGGGGCAGACAATGGCGCTGACCACTTGTTATCAGAAAAAAATAATTATTGGGCATATGGGTCAATTGCTGCGCGAGAGTTAAAAGCGGAGTTACACACAGTGTCGCAAAGCGGAATCGGTATTATGATTAGTTGGTTTCCATTCATCATGCCGCAATTTTATGATCAGCTAAGTGCAGTGGGCAATAACGATACCCAATGGGATTTTGCTCGTTGGACGCCTGATCTGGTTGTGATCAATCTATTTCAAAATGACAGTTGGTTGATTGACCGCGAAAAGCGTTTGCAGCCTATGCCGACCGATGATCAGATTGTACAGGCCTACGTTAATTTTGTGCGTAGTGTTCGCGTGAAATATCCCAAGGCACAGATTATTTGCGCACTGGGCAGTATGGATGCAACCGCTAATGTTAGATGGCCAAATCTGGTTCGCGCTGCGGTCGACAAAATGAAGCAGGATTATCAAGACAGTAAACTCGATACGTTATTTTTTGATTTCACCGGTTATGGCCAACATCCACGTGTTGCACAACACAAAGCCAATGCTGAAAAACTGGTGAAATTTGTCAGGAAAAAAATGCGTTGGTAACACCACAAGGTTTTTTACTGACTCGCCAGTGGCGGGACACTCATGAGGGGATAGAACTGGAATTTTGGTGGGCCAGTGATCAGGGTGCATTTTCGACCCGAATCACGGCGCAGGAAACAGTTTTTTTTGTGTTGCAATCAGATCTGCCGCAATTACAAAAGCAGCTTAAACCATTCACTGATTGGCGTATTGCCAATGTCAATTTGCGCAATTTTAATCATCAGCCTGTTGCTGCGGTTTATGTAAAACAGCAGCGCCAGTTGCGCGAAATACTCGATTATCTCGATCGTTTGGATTTCCCCTATTGGGAAGCGGATATAAAACCGGCTGAACGTTTTTTGATGGAGCGTTTTATTACCGCCAGTGCAGTAGTTCAACCGACTGAGAATCAATCAGGCAATCATTTCGTTAACCCTCGATTATCTGCGCCTGATCAAAAAGCATCTGCATGGCGCCCTGATTTACGCCTCTTGTCTATCGATATAGAAACCACGATGGATGCAAAACAATTATTGTCGATCGCCGCTTGGGGAAAAGATTGCAAAAAGGTTTGGATGATAGGCCAGGGACAAGATCAGGATTATTTACAATTTGTGGCAGACGAACGCCAGTGCTTACAAGCCTTTTTGAATTTTGTTAAAAGTTTTGACCCGGACGTATTAATTGGTTGGAATTTGGTGCAATTTGATTTGTGGGTATTGCAACAACGAGCACAAGAATTAAAGCTGGATTTCAGCCTCGGGCGCAATCAACAAAAATCCCATTGGCGACAAGAAGAACAGGATGCAGGTCGACGCTTCGTAATCATTCCCGGGCGAGTAGCACTGGATGGCATCGAATTATTAAAAGCCGCCAATACGCGTTTTGATAGCTTTTCACTGCAATCGGTTTCTGAACACTTATTGGGTGAATCCAAATTATTAACCGGTGATGATCGCGGTCAGGGCATTCAGGAATTATTTCTTAATGATAAAAAAGCCTTAGCCGAATACAACTTAAAAGATTGCGAGTTGGTCTGGAAAATTTTTGAACAGGAAAAATTATTGCATTTTGCGATGGAGCGTAGCCAATTAACTGGTTTGTTGATGGACAGAATCGGTGGCTCTGTCGCCGCATTTGAATACGCTTATTTACCACGATTGCATCGCGCCGGTTATGTGGCGCCGAATTTGGGTGAATTGGAATCGGATGTTATTAGCCCCGGTGGTTATGTGATGAATTCACAGCCGGGTATTTATGACAATATTTTGGTGTTGGATTTTAAAAGCCTGTACCCCAGCATTATGCGCAGTTTTTTAATTGATCCCTGTGCATTTTGGATCGCCCAGCATCAGCAATTAGCTGACGCCGATACAGTGCCGGGTTTTAATGGTGCAAAATTTTCACGCAAGGGGGCAATATTGCCGGGAATTATTGAGCAGCTATCCTGCGCGCGCGATAAAGCCAAGCAAGAAAAAAATGCCCCTTTGTCGCATGCAATCAAAATTATTATGAATTCCTTTTACGGTGTCTTGGGTTCTACCGGCTGCCGTTTTTTTGATCCACGCGTGTGCAGTTCTATTACCTTACGCGGTCATGAAATTATTCAAGCCAGTCGGGATTGGATTGAGCAGCAGGGTTATAAAGTCATCTACGGCGATACAGATTCCTTATTCGTCTGGCTGGAAAATAATTGTGTCGGCAAACCACCGAAAAATCCCGATCAATGTCAAAAAATCGGGCAGCGATTGGCAAAAGAATTAAATCAATGGTGGAAGCAAGAATTACAACATCACTACAAAATTAAAAGCGCATTGGAAATTCAATTTGAAACTCACTACCAACGGTTTTTAATGCCGACCATTCGTGGCTCAGATTTGGGAACCAAAAAGCGTTATGCCGGTTTGGTGGAATCAAATGGAAAGCGTGAGTTGATTTTTAAGGGATTGGAAAGTGCGCGCACTGATTGGACACAGCTCGCCAAGGATTTTCAGCAGGAGTTGTACAAGCGTGTATTTGAGAAAGAAGAGTATGCAGATTATATTCGCGAGGTGCGTGACCAGGTGTTAGCGGGCAAGCGGGATCAGGATCTCATCTATAAAAAGCGTTTGCGCCAAAGTCTGGACGATTATCAAAAAAATGTTCCGCCCCATGCACAGGCAGCGCGGATTTTGTATCAACGCACTGGAAAAAAATTGCGTTCCGGTGACTGGATTGCGTATCTTATTACCCTGAATGGCCCCGAGCCTGTTGAACTGCTGACAAGTCCGATAGACTATGAACACTATATCAATCGTCAACTGGTGCCGGTGGCTGATTCCATTTTGTATTTTGAAAAAGTATCCATGCAATCGATTGTCGATGCGCAACTCAACTTGTTTGCCTAATGTTTAGTGAGAGCCTGTCATGATTTTGGCCACTATTATTTATTCAATTGTTATTGCACTGGCGGTGTTGATTCATTTTGAAGTCTTGAGTCTGTTAACCCGCTGGCTACCCCGATTGCCAGTGCAGCGACGAGTGAGTGTGCTCTTTGGCGTCTTTGGTGCCTTGATTGCACATGTGGTAGAAATTTGGTTGTTTGGCATTGCCTATTATTTTATGTTGCAAACAAATTATTTTGGCGGGCTTGTTGGCAACTTCAATAACAGCCTGTTGGATTGTGTGTATTTTTCATTTACCTGTTATTCATCTCTGGGGTTTGGTGATATCAATCCTTATGGATTGTTGCGGTTTTTAACAGGGCTTGAAGCATTAACGGGACTATTGTTAATTGCCTGGACGGCTTCTTTTATGTACATCGAAATGCAAAAATTTTGGAAACAATAATGGAAGACATAATCGATTTATTGCACGAAAAATCTGAAATAGTTCCGGTGCCACTGGAATTGCCGGATCAGGATCAGTTGATCGCTATTGAAGAAGAATTGTTACTCCCCATCCCAAGGGAAATGCGGCAATTTTTGTTGGAGGCCAGTGATGTGATCTATGGTCGGCTTGAGCCAGTCACAGCAGCCGACCCCAATTCCCATACCTATTTGGCCGATGTGACGGCGACCGCCTGGTCGCTCGGTGTCCCGCGTTATCTGATGCCCATTTGTGAAGACAATGGCGATTATTACTGTGTCGATCAGGATGGTGAAGTGGTTCTCTGGCGCAATGGCGAGTTGACGGAAGAGACCTGGCAATCCGTTTGGGAATGGGTGGAAGACGTTTGGTTAAACAGCTAAAGGTTGATTTCCACGTCCTGCGATTGGGTTCACGCGATATTCCGATATTTTGCGCTAGACTTTACTGGCTATAAATTATTACGGGATTCCGCCTTGGCCTTACGTACTTTGACATATCTGCTGTTATTCGGGCTTTCAAGCTCGGGTTATGTCATGGCCGAACCAGAGGGAAGTCTCAGTGCTGCGCCCACAATACAAACCGCTGTACTGGATGACTCCAAGGATTACGACGCAATAGTGCGACAAGTCGCCGCGCAAACCGCCGAGGAAGAAGAAAAACGCAAAGCTGACGCCTGGAAAACCGAAGAGGCGAAAAGTTTTAAATTTTATAAATTCAAACAACAGAGTGGGGCAGTTGCCTATTCTGACAAAGCTCCCATCAAACGCGAATATCAAGTGATTGTGTACAACTCTTGTTATGCCTGTAGTGCGTTGTCAACGGTCGATTGGCGAGTGACTCAGTTGTATACCGATGAATTCTCTCTCGCGATTCAAAAAGCATCCGAAAAATATGGCGTTGACCCTGCATTAATTCGCGCCGTGATACACGCAGAATCCAATTTCAATCCACTGGCGCGTTCCAACAAAGGCGCAGTGGGATTAATGCAATTAATGCCCGGCACTGCAAAAGATATGGGGGTCGATGATCGCACCAATGCTGCTGAAAATATTATGGGCGGCACACGCTATTTGGATTATCTGCTGAACAAATTTAATCGTAACTTAACCTTTGCGATTGCTGCTTACAACGCTGGCCCTGGCCGCGTCGAAAAATACAATGCCATCCCGCCCATCGAAGAAACGCAAACCTACGTCAAGCGTGTAAAAATTTTGTATCAACGTTACCGTTCACAACGCGAAATTGTGAGTAAAGACTAATAAGTTTTTTTGTTGGACTAATTCAAATAACTATCGCTATTCAATTCTCTAATCGCTCGGAGCCTGTGTGAATAAATTTCTCTGGATGTTTCTGCTTATCTTATTAGCATTACCTGCCATCGCTGAACAACAAACACTTGCCGATGCCAAAGATCAGCTCTTGCAAAAACTGCAAGCTGACGGATCGCTCACAGAAGATGCAGCAAAAAAAGCCAGAGAAAATTACATACTGGAAGAGGATAAGGCTCGCATTATTGGTGATGCAAAAAACAACGCAAGCGTCGCTGATGTGAATCAGGAAAATTCAGAAAGCAGTTGGACTCAATATCTTTCGTTAATTAACTTTATTAAAGTTCTGGCTGTTATTTTATTATTGGTCGCCTTCAGCGGCATTATTAAAAACCTGATTCATCGATTCTGGGAGTTAATTGCCAAAGTGCCTGTGTGGGTGTATCAAGTGGGATTTCTCGCGGCGACTCTCTATGCTTCCTTTTTTCCCGCAAGCATTTCAGCTTCACAATTTTTCTATATTGCACTCTTCGGCATCATCGGCAATCTGATTCTATTGATTTGGATTCTCAATTGGTGGGATAAGCTTCGTGACAAACTAATTCAACTGCTGGATATAGGCATTCCATTAATGTCGATAGTCAGTTTTCTTCTGACAATCTATTTCGGCGTATTTGCTATAGCTTATCAATCATCCCTGTTGGGATTTTTCGCAGCAGTCACACTCTCAGGTGTATTCACCTTTTCACTGTTTTATATGCCAGGCGTTTTATTTTTACAATTCAAAGAAAATGCTTTATCCGCAATGGTGTTTGGTCATTTGATTGTATTGATCATTTACGTGACTTTATTGCTGCTGGGTGTAGCGGGGGAGTATCTGGTCTATTTCAACGCTGGCATTCAATACTATTGCACCCTTGCTATGGGTATTGGTTTACTAGTCGGCTCGTCACCCTTTTATAAATCCGCATCACTTTTTTATTTCATAACCTTTATCGTCGTTTGCGCAGCTGCAACATTTCTTTATTTCTTCACAAAGCTGACCGGCATGGCAATAATTCTCTATGTTTTATTTGTATTGGTCTTTCTGGAGTGGATAGCTTATCTGGGTTTCAAAACCGGCGTTATCACCGGTTTGATTTTGATCGGTGGTTTGTTGTTTGGATTGGCGTTGCTACTTGAGAAACATGCGAGTGTGATTTTGGCGCATTTCAAAATCTAAAACATCTCAGAGTTTTGTAAATATACAAGACCTTGTCGTCCATAATCATTCTTTGCAAAATGGTCCGCTAATCGAGAATGGTTTGTTGTACTCAAGTGTTCTGAAACTCGGCTCAATTACCAATTTATCTTTATCCCAGTATCCGACAGCTACCGCGCAAGAAGTATCAGTCGTTACGAATTCGATTGTGTAGGCGGTGTTTTCTTTTGGGGTAAATTCAAAGGGAAGGGTACAAGTGGTCAACACGGCAGGATTATTGACAATATATGCTGGCATTAATCTTATTGGCTTTCCAGCGGGAATGTTTACCCCGCTGAGTAGTGTATATTTTCCTGATCCTACTTCCTTTCCGTCAATAAGCGCTTTGGGTTTCGTACACTTTGCTGCTTCAAAATGCAAAAGTCCGAAACCTCCATAGCCGGAACTTTTGACTACATATTCAACCTTTGCGATTTTTCCACTTTGAGGTGGTACGTAGGGTGGTACAGAGGAACAACCTGCAATAAATACAAGAGTTGATAAGAAGACATAATTTTTCATAAAAAATCTCAAACTGAATAGAGCGGTTTCGGATAATAAGTGTAATTGGTAACTAGAGGTCAGTTGATAGAATTCGCGCAGACCTCCGCCAAGAGAAGAGTACGATGAGATACCACCAGCTGACCGAAAACGAACGATACCAGATTTATGCCCTAAAGAAACCGTGTATTCCGGTCCATCGAAATAATAGTGATCCCCAACTCTTTGAGTTTGTCTTTCCTCTAATCAAATGGATTCTGGATGTTGGTTTTAACTGAATTGTTATTTTCCGGTTTTAATTTGAAAAGTACCCATCCAACTGCCAATCCGGTCAATATCCCGATAGTGATTATGATCAATATTTCATTTAAGAAAAATGATTTGGATAGGATAAATAAAGTCAGCGATGAAATTAAGCCCAGTATAGTGCTAATTAACAGTGTTATTGCTTTCGAGTTTGTGTTGGGCAAAACCAAAAACTCCATTGCGAATGCATATAACACTGATTGCCAGCTCATGAGTATGTAAGAAAATGCCAAAATGCCCAAGGCTGATAGAATATAATCTTTTATTTCCGATGGGGTAAAGGGTATGGCGTATAACAGAAATACTATGCCACCAATAAGTGGTGGCAATATAGACCCAAGGATTAATCGCAATATTGTTTTCATTTTTATACGTCACTGAAATTTTTAATCATTGAAAAAATTTCGAATTAAAAAATAGAAAACAAATTCAATCAAAATTGCAACGACAAAGACCCAAATAGAGTAGATTGAGGCTCTTTTGGCGGTAAAACCCAAGGCCAATTTTAGCGTTAGAAATGGCACTAGAAAATAAAGAGGATAAAAAGCTAATATCAAGTAGCCTGGTAATTCGGCAGCAGCTATTCCTATGTTGGAAAATCCAATTAAAATGCTGGGGGCAATCACCAAAACCAAAGCCATCCACCAATCCAATACTGGATCAAACTCGCCGGGAACTCTATTCCTATCAACAAATTTGAAAACTCCAATTAGGATTAGTGCGCATACAATAGCGTGAATCATTTTATTTCCTCGTAATGTTTGTTGTTGAGCGGTTTGATCTATATCTTCACACCCGGCCCAAGGGGCGGATATTTACTAGAACTGTCAGTTAATTCCATTCGTTCGGATAAAGCTTGTAATTTTTCAGAACCAGAAACCTTTACCACCGGGGTTATACTTTTAAACTTTTCAAAGGTCGTAAAAACCGAAACCGGCTCATGCAAAAAATTAATCCCCAGCACATCCAACGATATGGCGACACGCCGTACATAAGGTGAATCGAGCATTCCGATCAAGCGCATGTTGGCCCCGATTACTTGATGGTTACTGAAAATTAGTATCTATTCTTTAACAGGCAACCTCAATCCAGCTGCACTAAATATCTTGTTGAGTTCGTCTTCCACTGATTTTTCGTGATCGAAAAGTCGACTCCAGTCATCAATGGTCACTCGGGTTTTTCCGCATCTGAAACATATATCAACCTCAACTTTTCCAAGTTTCGATTGGTACACCAATCTGTGTCTTGGTATGAAACAAAGCGTAAATGAATCCGGGTTTCCGAAACCAGAATTAACTAGATTTACTATGTTACTAGAGGCTTTAACCTTTCCCGTATCCAGAAGATAGCTATCGCCAATTTCTTCAAGATCTTCTTTTTTAATGTCCTGATAAAGGTTTCGCGCGAAATCTATGTGAGCGGCGATGGAATAAATTTCAATCTCTTCACTAATAGGTTCAGGCAAGCCTTGTGGCATTTTAAAATTGCTGGCGCAGGAAGAGAGTATAAGCGATAGTAGGATAAATAAAATTTTCATGAGGATTCCTTTTTGGCTATGAGCTTCTTTTGCTGAGTATTGATTTTATATTAAATTTCTTGAATAGACCTTCCTGTTACCAATGCTGTATGTCCGTTGGCTTGTTTGTAGATTCTCACTTGTCTTTCACATTCAATCAATCGCAGTTTTTCTGTGAGGTCTGGAACTCTAGCCGAGAATATATCTATGTGCGGAAAGAAATATTCATCAAACATATTTAGGCAGGTCAGGTCTTCAATATTCTCAATATTTCCTTTGTCATCAAATCCCATGATTTTGTTAAATTCTTCCAGCAGGTGTAGGCCTGGCGAGAAAATCATTCCTCCAGCACTAACGCTGACAATTATTTTGTTCGACAGAGCCAAGGCACGCAGTCGATCAAGATAATTCTGCTTCCTTAATGTTGCCAACAACAGAAATGGATTGCCACCAAGAATTATTATTACGTCAGAGTTTTCAAGAATACTGACAGCGTTTTCGTTCTCATCAAAGTCTACAAAATGAACATCGGTAATTTCGTGATTGCGAAGGTAATTCGTCGTTTTGATTGCATTCGGACCATTAGACTTTAAAGGAGATGCAGAAACAAGAATCGCGACATGTATCGAATCAATAGGCTTTTTAACAGCATCTATCAGAAAAGGTAGTAGTTTCGGATCATCAAATGCAGACGAGCTTAGTAGCAGCAAGTGTTTTTTCCTTTCTTTTTATTGAAGATCACGAAACTCAAATCCGGGTCCTGGCGATATGGTCGCCATATTGACTGGCTCGACCACATGAACTTTATGCCAAATCCCCTTTGGGATTACTATGCCTTCACCAGCAGCAACAGAAACGATTTCATGCTTTTCGAATTCCAGTGTTACTTCTATGCAACCTGAGAATACAAAAATAATTTCATCTCCATCAGGATGCATCTCACCGCCGTGAGGTGCATCTTGAGACATAAACACTGGCGTAAATGTGAATCCTGAAAAGGTATTAAATGGACCAGCGTTATCTGCAACAACTGCTGATTGCTCATTTGTCAGGTTCACAGAATTATTCAATCGAAATGTAGTTATTGGGTGTTTCATAATAAAACCTGACAAAATAAATAATTCTACCGTTGCCGTGAATGGCAATGATTACTCGCCAATACGAGAGGCAATATTCCAAACGTGTCCGGAAGGATCAATGATTCTTCCTACACGATCACCCCAAAAAGCATCTTCAGCAGGAATGAGAACCCTGGCTCCTGCTGCTATAGATCTTTCAATAGTGTTATCCGTATCTTCACAATATAAATAATTGACCACAGGAGAGCTTCCATCGTGTTGCGGTGGATTACTTCCAAGATGTGGAGACGCATCATGAACCATAAACATCGACTCATGAATACTAAGTGTTGCGTGAATAATGCTGCCATCTTTCGCCTCTCTTCGAGAAAGCTCTACAGCATCAAATGCACTTTTACAAAATTCAATTTCTTTTGCAGCATCCTGACATACCAGCATCGGAATTATCATTCTTGGTTTCATAGCTAACATTTACCTTGTTTCTAACGCTAAATTCGGTAGCAGTTTTTGTATTGTGTTTTTGTATTGTACATGGCTTCCATGTTTGAATTTATGATGCTTTTAATTTTATCTTTTTGAAGATAATTTTTGTAACGCTTTGATGCATTGCACTCCGCACACGCGGGTCTCGACCCGCCCTACATGTACCGGGTTTGTGTTATTCGGACTTGTGTAGGGTTGAATATTTCCATTCTTTTGCATCGGTTACATAACCATGTTTTACAGGGTTTTGGTGAATGTATTGAACATGGTTTACATAATCTTCTTCGTTTTCGATTAGATGTTCCCAATAACGGTGTTGCCAAATGGTGCTGCAATTTTTATTAAAACGTCTTTCGGTTAAAAATTCCGGATTTTTATAATGTTCTCCACACGCACGCGTAACCTGTGATTTTATTAATCGCCATCGAATTGCAAAATCCGAATCATTTTCGGGTAATGTCCAAATGGTATGTAAATGATCCGGTAACAAAACCCATGCATTAATCGTAAACGGATATTTGGTTCGCACATTGTTAATCGCTTCACGCAATGCATTGCGAACAATTTCATCCGTTAAAATCGGTTGACGCTGTTCCGTCACCACCGTAAAAAAATAACACCCACCCTTAACAAAAACCCGACGATACCTCGGCATACCTCGTCCTCTCCGTAGGGCGGGTCAAGACCCGCGTTGCTCCCATGTTTGAATTTATGAAGCTTTTGATTTTATGTTTTTGAAGATAATTTTTTGTAACGCTTTGATGTATTGCACTCCGCACACGCGGGTCGCGACCCGCCCTACATGTGCCGGGTTCGTTGATCAAAAATAAATCCCTTCGTTCCGTTAATTATTAAAGTTTACCTACAAGGCTTTTGAAAGAGTCCCTGTTTTTCTTTCTCGCAGAAAGCTCACCAATAAGATATTTAATGCACGCCTGAATTGTTTTTGTTCTCTCTAGACATTCCTCGTCATTGTAGCTATGAACTCCTTCACTAAGTACCTTGTACAATCGACCTAGTGGATTCAGACCTGAAGGGATGAGGTAATCAGGTAATGCATGATTTGCGATGCTTATCTTTTCGCTCATTGGAGATTCAGTTCTAAGCTCAGCCAATTTGGCCAAAATTGGGCTTTCATTTCCAGTATCTTCAACGTCTTCCTGTATTCGGCTAAGTAACTCTTCTATATTTCTTTCAATTATCCTTCTCATATACGCAAAAGCAGCTATTCCATAGCCATTAGAAATACAAACAACTGCTTTTTCGTAATATTCAGAATCATGAGAAAAGAAATGTTGAAGAAGTGGATCTCTTTCTATTTTTTTTCTAGGGCGCTCACCATACTTCTGAATTTTTATTGTTTCATCAGTAACAATTTGTTCGATTAAAAATTCATGCTGGTTTCCTCTGCAGGAAGCGCATGAGAATTGAAAGTATGATGTACCAGTAGAAAGAGCTTTTGGTGCCATACCAGCGCCACCTCTAGGCCTCATATCTTGAAACGGTCTAATTTGATTGCATGTATCACAGAAAGCATCAATCTCACCTATCCAGAGACTGCTTCTATAGCTATCAGTCTTTTTTAACTCCTTCCACGAATAAAGAGGTGCCGTTTCAAGAAAAACCTTAATACTTTTGTCTGAAATATTTTCCATTTAAATGAAACTCAATAAGTATGGCCAACTGTGTATTTAAAACTGCATATTTCCGGAAATGGTAGATTGACTTTAATTTTTTTGGAATCAACCAAGCGAAAATCAATCCTGAATAACATAGAAACAAACAGCACCGCGATTATTTTAAAATATAAAGCCTGAACCATTTGTTGTTGTAAGAAGAGGCTGAGGCCTATCGGCCGAGAATACCCATGTCTTTTAAGTTAGGCAATAGACGACGGCTCCTGCGTGATTGACGCAGGAGTTCGTGGATATTTGGGTGGTTGAATCAGATCTTTATCTGACCCCAAAGCTGTTTATGCAATTGCTCAACATCCTGTGCTTTATTTTCGATGATCCAATCGATTACGGCTTTGGCTACGTTGGGGTAGTTTAGGGGTGTGCGGGGTGGGAGGGTTAGCCAGTTGGCTATGGTTTGGTGGTCGAAGTGTTTGGCGACTGTGCCGTAGCCTAATTGTTCAAGGGCCAAACCGTTTGAGGCTTGTTCCATTTGGCCTGCCAGGGGTTTAACCAATAATTTTTTACCCAAATGCAATGACTCGCTGGGTAATTCAAAACCGGCGCTGCAGATTACGCCTTCGGCTAAATGCAGATCCTGTTGAAAACCTTCGCGGGAAAATGGGCGCAAGTGAACATTTTTATTATCGATGGCTTCTTTAATCGGTTGATAAACATAAAACTCGTAATCGGGAAATTCCAACAACTGCGGCACTATGTCTTCTGGCGAAGCAAAAGGTAAATACACCAAATAACGTTTGGCTGTGGGTTGGTTTTGGTAGTGGCTGTCTTCCACTATCGGGGGAAGAATCATTTTGTCGTATGGGTGCCAGTGAATGCCGATGGGTAAATCCACCGGGGCGAATTTGTGCATAAACCAATTGGTGATGAAGTTACTATCTTTTTTCGGAATTTTATAAAAGAAAGCATTTTGATGTGATACGCCGATAATTGTTTTACCGGCTCTTCTCGCAGCCCATGCGGATACAGGTTCAAAGTCGTTGAAAATAAAATCGTAATTCTCGACTTTTACTTTTTTAATATCCTGAAAAAATTGCCCTATATTGGTTTGCATCGCGGTTTTGATGAAATTGATTTTTCCGTGTTCGGTCACGAAAGTCATACCGCGATAGACTTGATAATCACCAAAAATATCCATATCAAAGAAACCGCTTTTTTCTCTCCCTGAAAAAATCCAGTCGACTTCTATTCCTTTTTCTTTGAATGCTTTTGCCATGACTCTGGCGCGTGTTAAATGACCGTTACCTGTACCCTGAACTCCATAAAGTATTTTCATAAGTGTTTTGATATTTACCTTTTTAAATCAATAAAAGTCACTGGATGCCCCAAGGGCATGACGGAAAGATCGCTGGACGCCCAAAGGGCATAACCAAAACTGCTAAATAAACGAATACAAATAAATTCCCAAATAAGCACAGCTGCTGCCGAGTGCTGCACCGGCGAGTAAATCGGTTGGGTAATGCACGCCGAGTAATACGCGGCTAATCGCAATCATGCTTGCCCAAACAAAACACAAGGCTGCAAATGCCGGATAAAAATTTAACACCAAACAAGCAAATAAAAATGCAGCGGCTGTATGGCCGGATGGAAAACTGAATTTATCGGAAGGGGTAATCCAGGCGTTGTAGCATTCAATTTTGGCGGCGGGTCTATCGCGTTTGATGAGATTTTTCAGCAACAAATACAAGCTCACATCAAAAATATAAGCGATTATGCCGGACCAGAAAAAAACTGCGCCCAGTTGTGGTTCCAGGAATAAAATAGCTAATGCAATCAGGAAGTAAACGTAACCGTCACCCGTGTGGGAAAGTAATCGAACCGATTTGCGATAAGGAAATTTTTTGGTGACGTGTACCCATAAAAACGCCAGGGTATCCCAGTGGTGGACTCTCTGTAAAAATGCGTTCATCATGTCGCCCTCGTTTGGTACAACGCCATTATTATTAGCAACGAGTTGTGACAGTTTTGTGACTTATTTGAAATCAAAATTTATAGTGGAGCCCAATATGAATGCAGTTAAATATAAGTGGAGTGCAGTATGAGTAAACCAGGTAAAACCGGTTTTGCCCGAGTGGTCGATGCGTTTGGTTATTCAATGAAAGGGCTGGCCGCTTGCTGGCGTTATGAAGCCGCTTTTCGTCAGGAAGTTGTGCTCGGCATAGTCCTGTTACCGGTTGCTTTTTGGTTGGCGCGTAGCCATATCGAATTGATTCTATTAATCATCACTATCTTTTTGGTATTGATGGCCGAGTTAGCCAATTCGTCAGTTGAAGCCGTGGTAGATCGTACCGGATCAGAAAAACACGAACTTTCCGGGCGCGCCAAAGATATTGGATCGGCACTGGTGTTTGTCAGTTTGGTGTTGTTGGGATTGGTCTGGGGAATAGTGGCGCTGAATCGTTTTGTGCCGCAGTTATTTTCCTAAGCTCTGTGCCCGTCGTTCCCAAAGGGAACCCAGTGTCTTTGTTTGTTCTTACTCGTCGTTCCCGAAGGGAACTCAGTGTCTTTTAATGTCTGAAAGATTGGGTTGCTGGAAAATTTAATGCGCTCCAAAAAGTCGCTGGATACCCTTCGGGTATGACGTATAAAAGGATAGTTTTGGCTTGCAAGCGCCCGGTTAATCGGATAAATTGCGCGCATTTATCATATAAATAACCAGATTAACCATGGCATTCTCGGTAAACGATCATACTCATAGGCGTTTTAACCCCCTGACGGGTGAATGGTTGCTGGTTTCTCCGCACAGAAACCTGCGTCCCTGGCAGGGTCAGCAAGAAGTGGCGGATTGGCCGAGCAGCCAAATCCATGATGCCAGTTGTTATCTCTGCCCCGGAAACCGGCGCGCCAATGGCGAGCTGAACCCTCAATATCAAAATACCTTTGTCTTCACCAACGACTTTGCAGCGCTGACTGAACAGACGCCTCAGGCGCCGCTGGGCGATGATCCTTTATTTCAACTTCAAGCCGAGCAGGGCACCAGTCGGGTGATTTGTTTTTCGCCGGATCACAGCAAAACTTTGTCGCTGTTATCGGATGCTGAATTACTCGCAGTGATTCAAACCTGGATTAGTGAATCCAAAGCCTTGGGTCAGCGTTACGCATCGGTGCAATTGTTTGAAAACAAAGGCGCGGTGATGGGTTGTTCCAATCCACATCCACATGGACAAATTTGGGCGCAGCAACATATTCCAACGTTGCTCGCTAAAGAAGATGACAATCAACGGAAATTTTTTGCGCAGCATCAACGCTCATTGTTGTTGGATTACGCACAAAAAGAATCACAATCCGGCGAGCGTGTGGTTAGTGAAAATTCGGATTGGATTGCAGTTGTTCCTTTTTGGGCGGCTTGGCCATATGAAATTTTATTGTTACCAAAATTTGCATGTTCGCGTATCACCGAGTTAACTGAATCGGCACAACAACAGCTCGCCAGTATTTTGCGTGACATCACTACACGTTACGATAATTTATTTTCCTGTTCATTTCCCTATTCAATGGGTTGGCATTCTGCGCCCTTTGTTGAAGGCGATTATTCGCATTTTCAATTGCATGCACATTTTTTCCCGCCGCTGTTGCGCAGTGCCAGTGTAAAAAAATTTATGGTGGGTTATGAAATGATGGCGGAACCCCAGCGTGATCTTTCTCCAGAAAAAGCCGCAGACATGTTGCGCAAGCAATCCAATAGCCATTTTCGTTTAGAATAAAAATCCAAAAGGTAGATTCGTGAGCAAGTTGAATCATCAGATCATTCGGGAATTGTTTATATCAAATTTTTCCCGCGAACCAGACTACATCGCACAAGCACCGGGCCGTGTTAATTTAATTGGTGAACACACAGACTATAACGGTGGTTTTGTTTTACCAGCCGCTATCGACTATTACACTTACATAGGTGTAGCCAAATCCAACAGCCAACAGCTTGGTGTGGTTGCACAGGATTTTGATGGCGAAAAAATTGTTGTGGATTTGCAACAGCCTTTGATATTCGATCAGCAGCGTTCATGGCCGAATTATATTTACGGTGTTATCCAACAATTACAGCAAACCGGTTTTCAGCTAAAAGGTGGTGATTTACTGATTTGCGGTGATATACCTGCCGGTGCCGGTTTGAGTAGCTCTGCTGCGTTGGAAATGGCTTTGATTCGTGCCTTGTTGTTTTTATCAGGTGAGACGATTGATCCCACTCAAGCAGCTTTGTTAGGCCAGGCGGCGGAAAATAAATTTGTCGGCTGCAATTGCGGCATTATGGATCAATTAATTTCCGCGCGCGGCCAATCTTCATCGGCTTTATTGATTGATTGTGAAAACTTGTCGATGCGTGCGATTACCATTCCGCAAGATTGGAAATTATTAATCGTGCATTCGGGTGTGAAGCGTGGACTGGTAGATAGTGAATACAATCGCCGTCGTCGCCAATGCGAATCGGTTGCGCATTTTTTTAAGCAAGCCTCATTGCGTCATGTTAGTTTGCCGGAATTATTCGCGGCGGAATCGCAATTGGATCCAACCGAATTTCGTCGCGCACGTCATGTATTGACGGAAAATGAACGTACACTTTCTGCTGCCGATGCTTTAACGCGTGGTGATATGACCCGCCTCGCTAAAGTGATGGCGGAATCACATATCTCCATGCGCGATGATTTTTCTATCACTACACCGGAAATTGATTTGTTGGTGTCAATTCTGCAGAAAGCAGGCGAGGGTAAAGCCGGTGCGCGTATGACCGGCGGTGGTTTCGGTGGTTGTGTTGTATCAATTGCGCCTGCAGAAGTCATTCCCAATTTAATTGCAGCGGTTGAGCGGGAGTATCAACAGACAACTGGCTGTACGCCCAAAATTATTCAAGCGTCTGTGAGTGCTGGGGCTTTTAGTTGAGTGTGAAACAAATACATCGAATATCAGACTTGCGAGATCGAATTTGATCGGTGTCATTAGCGAAGCTAATCCAGTGTCTTTGATATCTTTAATAACGCTGAAGTCACTGGATACCCTTCGGGTATGACAGGAACAAAAATAATTTGGTGATGGGCGCGAAAATAATTGAGTGACGAAAATCGAAGTAGCTCAGTGGCGAGTTAAATTTTCGTCGCCAATATAAGCGAAGTAGTCCTGTTCCAAACTGCGATTGGGTGAGCGTCTGTCGGTGGATTTGCGGCGCTTGCGATGGTAAAGATCCAGAGACATATTCTTGCAGGGGTCAAAGTCCAGGCGGCGGTCATGGCCTTTGCGGCGGTCAATAAAAAATTTATGTTCACTCATCTTATTGCTGTTCGTGTTTGCTGCTGGTGATAAATCGATTATTTAATCCAAGTACCGGATTATTCCAAAACCTTCACAACCAAGTCACTGGATACCCTTCGGGTATGACGATGGCTCGTCCAATAGGCTCAAGTCTGCAAGTCTAGCTCCGGCTTGCAGGAATGCCAGTGGTTTTTACTTATTCCTTGATCCCTTGGCCAAGCGCATTAGAATGCCCTCAGTTTTTACCGAGGTAGCCCCCATGAAACCCATACAATCGCTGATTGAAACCCGACTTAATGAAAGGTTTGATCCAGATCATCTTGAGGTTATAAACGAAAGCTACAATCACGCCGTGCCGCCGGGGTCGGAATCCCACTTCAAGTTGGTACTGGTCTCGCGCGAGTTTATTGGCAAGCGTCAGGTGCAACGCCAGCAAGCGGTTTACGCCGCATTGGCCGAAGCACTGGCTGCCGGTGTCCATGCAGTGGCGATGCATACCTATACGCCGGAAGAATGGCAATCGGCCAATGTGCCGGATTCCCCTCAGTGTATGGGTGGGAGCAAGCAAGACGCTAAAACCAGTGGTTGATCAAAAATCAAACGCCTATAATGCCGCCCTTTCAATTTTTGCCTTTGTGGATTGTGTTGTCTTATGAATCAGTTTGTTGTTGCTGCACTCTATAAATTTGTTCGTTTACCTGACTATCAGGAAATGGTTCCGCGTTTAAAAGATTTCTGCGATCAAATCGGCCTTAAAGGCACTTTGCTGCTGGCTTCTGAAGGCATTAACGGCACTGTATCCGGGACGCGTGAATCCATCGATCAATTGCGTGACTACCTGCGCGCTGATGGCCGTTTTGAAGGCATGAGTTACAAAGAATCCTTTCACGATGATCAACCTTTTTATCGCATGAAAGTAAAACTGAAAAAAGAAATTGTGACTATGGGTGTGGAAGGAATAGATCCAAAACAAATTGTCGGGACTTATGTCAAACCACGCGACTGGAATGCATTGATTAGTGATCCGGATGTAGTGGTAGTGGATACTCGCAACAGTTATGAATATGAAATCGGCACATTCAAAAACGCGATTGATCCCAAAACTGAAACCTTCCGCGAATTTCCACAATGGGTTGCCGAAAATCTGGATCCGCAAAAACATAAAAAAGTTGCCATGTTTTGCACCGGAGGCATTCGCTGCGAAAAATCTACTGCTTATTTAAAAGAGCAGGGCTTTGATCAGGTGTTTCATCTTGAAGGCGGCATCCTGAAATATTTGGAAGATGTTCCCGCAGAAGAAAGTTTGTGGCAGGGCGATTGTTTTGTGTTTGATAATCGTGTTGCCGTGAATCACAGCCTTGAAAAAGGTATTTACGATCAATGCCACGCCTGCCGTTTTCCGATTACCGAAGAGGATAAAAAATCCGAGCAATATATGCCGGGCATCAGCTGTCCGCGTTGCTACGACAAGTTATCCGACGAACAAAAACAACGTTTCGCAGAACGCCAACGTCAAATCGAATTGGCCAAACAGCGCAACGAACGCCACATCGGCATGTTGCCGCCGGAGCGTCAGCAAAAACGCCAGGAAAAAATTTCCAAACGCGAAGAGCAGCGCGAGTTGTCACGTCAGGCGGAAAAGCGGGCGCAGGTTTAACAATTAATTTGAATGGGAGCCAAACTCCTCCCTTTGAAAAAGGGAGGCGGGGGAGGGATTTAAATCCCTTGATCCCCCTTTTTCAAAGGGGGGAAAACTCGCGAGAACAAAAAACTTACAACAACCCCTTACGTTGCATCATCAATTTGTGTTCTTCCAATTGTTGAAATAACAAATCAAATTGCTGACCCGCAGGTTCGACAACCAGCAACACATTTTCAGTTGGGTTTTTAGGGCGGCTCATGATTTTCTTCAATTCTGCGGCCACTTTGTCCATTGTCCCCAGAATTTTATCGGTGGTTTCTGCGTCTCTAAATACACGGCCTTGATCGGTAAGGCTCAGGTATTTGTCGCACTCTGCTAGCCATTCACGGCGTTGAACTACAAAGTTGCGAATGTTGTGGGCACCGCCCCTGTGGGCAGTTGCCAATTGTTTTTCGCGATAGGCTTGCAGGCTTTTAACTTCTTGCAGCATAAAGCTGTTGGTAGTGGTGCTGCAGTATTTTGCAGTGAGGTAGCTTGCAAATTTAATATTGTTGTCAGTTTCAGCCTTTGTTTTTTTACAGGCTTCATCGCAAGCCAATGCCAGCGGTGAGCAGACAACCAGGGTCAGAAGGATTAATAACTGCTTCATATCAACTCGCCTTTTATAAGTGTTATGTGAGGGGAGAACCTAAATTCATGAGCACAAGGTCGAAAGTTGCGCCCTGAGACTGTGATATAGATCACTTTGTAATCGTCGTCAAGTCACAGTTGGTTTATCGACCTGTTAACAGAATCGGCCCGCACAGTAAAAAACCATACGAACCAACTATAGACGATAATGCGACAGTTGCTGGGAAATTGTTCGATTTAGCCCTTGGGTTAACCAAGAGCTTTGGTGACTAACTGCAGCATATCGGATGAAAGTGGGAGTTTGAGCGCGGCTTGGTGGCCTTGTTCGGACATCTTGTTCCAGGTCTTGCGGATGATGTCGATGAGTTTTTCCTCATCGTGTTTTTGTGCGAAGTCTTCCAGATAGAATTCCAGAAATACTAAACAGACTACGTCTTCCAACGCTTGTACTTCGTCGTCCCGTTTCAGGCCGCGTTTTAATAACAGGTCTTTTACGCGTTGGATAGCGTCATCATCATAGCCATTGTCAGCCATGATTTTTCCAGCGGTCTCACCGTGAAACAGGGCGAGATCAGTACGCCATTTTTTGTAACCGGCGCGATCCATGGGGTAATCGCTGCGGGGAATCATCCAGCGGCATATGTGTTGCGCGTGAGTGGCGAGCTGTAAGATTTCAGAGGGCGAATCACAAAAAAGATGTAAACGCGCCGTCATGCGTTGAGCGTAGATCCATTCTTTGGCGACCATCCGGCCGTTGACTGATTCCTGATTGGGGTCCTGCTGATTGGCTTGATCGAAAGCGGCCAGAGTTTGTTCCAAACGATTCATGAGTGACAAACATCTCCACCATTAGCAATTTTGTGCAAACCTTCCATATCCAGAATTTTTACTTCTTTTTTGTCTGCATCAATCACGCCTTGCTGTTGTAAACGGCTGAAAATGCGGCTGACAGTTTCGATGGTTAATCCCAAATAATTACCTATATCAGTGCGTGACATGGGCAGACGAAATGCCGATGCAGATAAATGGCGGCGGCTGTTGCGATTGGAAATACTGAGCAGCAGGGCGGCGATTCGTTCTTCGGCACTGCTCTTGCTCAACAAGCTGATGACTTGTTGATCTTGCGTGATTTCACGGCTCATTAATTGAAAGAAATGACGTTGCAAACTGGGGATTTTCAGACTGAGTTCTTCCATTCGATTAAACGGAATTTCACACACCGACGAAGTTTCCAACGCAATCACTGAGTTGGTGTAACGATTTTCTGCGATGCCATCCATGCCGACTACTTCACCGGGTAAATAAAAACCGGTGACTTGTTCTTCACCGCGATCACTGATGGTTAAGGCCTTGACCGCGCCAGAGCGAATGGCAAATACAGAGTCAAACACATCATTGGCTCGATAAAGATAATCACCTTTCTGCAAGGGTTTGCCGCGTTGAATAATCTGGTTGAGTTTTTCAACATCATCAATATGCAGACTGATGGGCAAACAAATATTATTCAAACGACAATTATTACAACTGACTTTGCGATCATGCGGGCAGAGGGTGTCCTGCAGTGGTATGGGTTGATTGGCGTTCATGGCTGATTCCAGGGTGAATCTGAAGTGCGGCGATTGTTGCAGCTTTGCACTTTGGGGTAAATAGTTGATGCAGGTCAAGAGTGCGGAATTAAAAAGTGGATTGGCGCTTGCGACATAGTCGCAAACGCCAATTAAACATTGCGGCGATTATTTATCTTCTACGCAACCTTTTTCACCCTCAGGCATTTTTTCCAAACGCACATTGGTGATGCTTAAGGTAAAACGTCCATCGGTAGAAATGGTCAGTGGCGAGTTAATTTTGCTCAGGTCAAAGTTGTCGCTTTTAAAACAATTCAAAGGAATCGGCAGAGAAAACCATTCACCCTTGGGCATTTTTTTAATCAGGCCGTTAAGCGTTAATTCTGCACGGCAAGGGTAGCCGCAATCCATGCCGATTTTTACGGTCTTATCCGGCTTTTGATCCATGCGAATATCCAGCGTCAAATAAGCAGCGTCTTTGAATTTGGATAAATCGATGGGGTTGCCGTAAATCGAAAAATTACCTTGCTGGGCTTTCTTGTTCCAGGTGATTTGAATTGCGTCGCCGTCTTCTTTGTAGCTGGTGAGGGCAACAGACACTTTTTTACCTGCGGATTGGCCTTGTCGACCTTGGATATTGGTCGACCAATTACTGGGGTCGCCTAAACTAATACCTCGTTGTATAGGTTCGCCTTTAACTATGTAAAAGAAGTTGGGGTTTTGTGCCTGGGAAAAGTTGATTCCGAAAAACACAAAAATAAATAAAACGAGCTTGAGAGAAAACTTCATGACTGACCTCTGGGATTTATTGTTATTGCCACAATCAGGCGGTTGTATTTTGATCTTGTTTTACTCAAAGTCAATAAATCCGATTTATTTTTGAATAATATTTTATTTGTGAAATTCAGGGGTTGGGTTGCGGATAGGTATGCTTTTTGCGATGAGGGGGTTATGTTCAATAAACGTCAAGATATTGTCATATGGCCTTACCTTCATTTGCAGAACTCAACAACATTCAGGGACGCTCAGCATTCGACTCCCTGAAGACTGCCGGTCGCGGCAATTTTGGTATTCCGATTTTGCTGCTGATGCTGTTGGCGATGATCATATTGCCCATGCCAGCCTTTCTGCTGGACGTTTTTTTCTCCTTCAATATTGCCCTGTCGTTAGTGGTGCTGCTGGTGAGTGTGTATGCACTGCGTCCACTGGATTTCGCCGCTTTCCCCACGATTTTGTTGATCGCCACTTTATTGCGTTTAGGTTTGAACGTTGCCTCCACTCGTGTGATTCTGCTGGAAGGGCATCAAGGCGGTGATGCTGCCGGTAAAGTAGTTGAAGCTTTCGGTCATGTGGTGATCGGGGGTAATTACGCGGTGGGCGTGGTGGTATTCATTATTTTGATGATCATTAACTTTGTGGTGGTCACCAAAGGTGCCGGGCGTATTTCAGAAGTCAGTGCGCGTTTTACATTGGATGCAATGCCGGGCAAGCAGATGGCGATTGACGCGGACTTGAACGCGGGATTGATTGATCAGGACACAGCACGTGCGCGTAGGGCAGAAGTTGCTTCAGAGGCAGACTTTTATGGCGCGATGGACGGTGCCAGTAAATTTGTGCGCGGCGATGCGATAGCCGGGATCCTGATAATGTTGATCAACGTATTGGGCGGCTTGGGCATAGGGATGGTTCAACACAATTTGGAATTTGGCGATGCCATGGAAAAGTACACTATTTTGACTATCGGCGATGGTTTGGTGGCGCAGATTCCGGGTCTGCTGTTGTCGGTTGCCTCGGCGATTTTGGTGACTCGCGTGAACACGGCGCAGGACATGAGTTCACAAATGATGACCCAAATGTTCACATCACCCAAAGCCTTAGCTGTTGCCTCTATCATATTGATAGTTATGGGGATTGTGCCTGGAATGCCTCATGTGGCTTTCCTGAGTTTGGGGCTGATTTGTGCTGCGCTGGCATATTTTATTTATTGGAAACAACAACAGCCTGAAGTGGTTGAGCAAAGCCAATTTATCCCGGCAGGCAGTGGCTTGGGGGATTTCACTCCACCCGCTGGCCCCGCCACTATTTCCCCGCCCAGAACACCTCCGGCACTACCGTCTGCCGAACCGCCTAGCGAATTGAGCTGGGACGATGTACAGCCAGTGGATGTTATAGGTTTGGAAGTGGGCTATCGCTTGATCCCTATGGTAGATAAAAATCAGGGTGGCGAGTTGTTGGGCCGCATCAAGGGTGTCCGTAAAAAGCTCTCACAAGATATGGGGTTTTTGATTCCCTCCGTTCACATTCGCGACAATCTGGATTTGATGCCCACTGGCTACCGCATCAGTTTGATGGGTGTAGGGGTGGCGGAAGCGGATGTTTATCCTGACAAAGAATTGGCCATTAATCCGGGGCAAGTCTTCGGTAATCTGGATGGCGTTAAAACCAAAGATCCAGCCTTTGGGTTGGACGCCATCTGGATCAGCCCAAGCCTCAAGGAGCAAGCGCAAACTCTGGGCTACACAGTGGTGGATGCCAGTACCGTAGTGGCAACTCACCTCAACCAAATCCTGCTGGAACATACCCATGAATTACTGGGCCATGAGGATGTGCAAAAACTACTGGATATGCTGGCCAAGTCGTCACCCAAGCTGGTAGAAGAGCTGGTTCCCGGCACACTCAGCCTGAATGTATTCCACAAAGTCCTGCAAAACTTGCTGCGTGAAAAAGTTGCAATACGCGATATTCGCTCCATTGCCGAGGCTCTGGCGGGCAATACATCAAGGAGTCAGGATCCCGTCGCGCTGACCTCGCTGGCGCGTGTCGCTTTAAGTCGCCAAATCGTGCAAGCCATTGTTGGCAAAGGACAAAATGTCCCAGTCATCACCCTCGAACCGGCACTGGAACAGTTATTGCTGAACAGCGTACAGCAGGCTCAAAAAGCTGGCGCCGATGACAGCGCCTTTATTGAACCTGGTCTTGCCGAGCGCTTGCAGCAATCGCTGATCAGCGCCGCCGAGAAGCAGGAAATGGCCGGAAGGCCGCTGATCTTGTTAGTTGCTGCGCCCTTGCGCTTTATGTTGGCCCGATTCGTTCGTCACTCGGTGCCTGATATGAAAGTGCTGGCCTACACCGAAATACCGGACAACAAGCAAATCAGTATTGAGGCGTCAGTTGGGGCCAAGTAGTTGGGAGTTTTCCCCCTCTCCCTAACCCTCTCCCACGAGGGGAGAGGGAACAGAATGTGCCACTAGAGAGTTGTTGAATCGAACTTCGATCTGCTCCCTCTCCCTTGATGGGAGAGGGGTGGGGAGAGGGTGAACAGTTAACCGAGGAATCCATCATGCAAGTAAAACGATTTGTTGCCGCCGATATGCGTAGAGCATTGGAAATGGTGCGTCAGGATTTGGGACCTGATGCGATCATTTTGTCGAGCAATCGTGTCGCCGATGGCGTGGAGTTGTTGACGACTTTGGGTTCGGATTCTGAATTGGCGCAGTTGCAACAACAGCCATTCGGCAAATTAAATTTTGGATCAGCCTCTCCACTTTTGAGTGATGGTGAATTTGCCGGTGGCTTGTCAAAAGCTATTAGTCAGCCATCACCCACATCACCCAAGCTCACACAAATTTCCGATTCAGCACAAACCAAATCCGGCAAACAAGTCGCTGATGACATTGAACGCGCGCGTCAAAAATTATTGATGACCAAAAAGGCAGAAGAATCTGCAAAAGAATTATTGGTGGGGAAAAATACTAAAGTGAATGCGGGGATTCCGCGTCGTGGAGAGATAGACCCCCTCCTAGCCTCCCCCTTGCCAGGGGGAGGAACTGTCCCCTCCCCTGGCAAGGGGAGGGCCAGGGTGGGGTCAGGTTCTGAAACAAAACCCTTTATCTCCGCCGCCGATCGCTATCCATTAGTCGATGAAAAATTCGAAAAACCTGATCAACGTCAGGATAACCAAATTGCAGAATTACAAGCGGAAATCGCCGATATGCGTTTTTTGCTGGAGCAACAATTGGAGCGTTTGACTGGCGTAGTGACACAAAAAAGTCAGTCACCGATTATTAGCAATGTGGTGCGTCGTTTGGAGCGTTTGAATCTTCCGCAAGACGTGATCAATCAAATTATTGAAAAAGTTCGCAATCACAAAACCATTAACGATGCCTGGCCAGATGCATTGGCAAATCTCGCACATCAATTGCCGATTCAAGGTCGCGATATAGTCGATCAAGGTGGAATTTTTGCGTTCGTTGGGCCAACCGGTGTGGGTAAAACTACTACCATCGGAAAATTGGCAGCGCGTTATGTGTTGCAACACGGCGCCGATAAAGTGGCTTTGATAACCACAGACACCTATCGCATCGCCGCGCATGATCAATTGCGCTCACTTGCGCGCATTTTGCGTGTACCTGTGCGGGTAGTGAATGAAAGTCAGTCGCTTGAAAGCTTGTTAAAAAGCTTGCGTCATTGTTCATTAATTTTGATCGACACGGCGGGCTTCCGTCATGGTGATCCGCAACTTAAAGCACAGCTCGAATCGCTGGCCGCCTTGCGTCAAATCAAAACCTATCTGGTGATGTCATCTAACAGTCAATCCCAAATGTTAAAAGCCTCGGTTCACGCCTATGGCGCGGCCAATTTACAAGGTTGCGTACTGACCAAACTGGATGAAACCGCGAGTCTCGGTGAAGCTTTGGGTGTGGTGATGCAATCCAAACTGGCAGTGGCTTACACCACTGACGGGCAAGACATTCCCAAGAACATTGAAGTCGCCAAAGCACATCAATTAGTCGCCAAAGCAGTTTCTTTGTTGAAAACCAATTCCGTATCTATACTCAGTTCACATTAAGTGTCAGCAACCCAATTGGTAGTGGAGTTAGCGCAGTATGAGTCAAACGCGTCCCGTACAGGTGATCGCCGTCTCCGGTGGTAAAGGTGGAGTAGGGAAGAGCAATGTTGCTGTTAATCTCAGTATTGCTTTAGCTGAATTACGCAGGCGAGTTGTCTTGTTGGATGCTGACCTGGGTTTGGCCAATGTGGATGTACTTCTGGGTGTAAAGGCCACGCATACCCTGGCCGATGTATTGGCCGGTACTCACAGTTTGCGCGATGTTCTGGTGACTGGCCCGGCGGGTCTTCGCATTGTGCCTGCCTCGTCCGGCGTACAACGTATGGCCGAATTAAGCTCAACCGAACATGCCGGATTAATCAATGCTTTCAATGAGTTATCGGATCAAGTTGATGTATTGGTTATAGATACCGCTGCTGGTATTTCCGACACTGTCGTCAGTTTTGTACGCGCCGCCAACGAAGTCATAATCGTGGTTTGCGACGAACCCTCTTCCATCACCGATGCCTACGCCCTGATCAAATTGCTGAACAAAGATTACGGCATGCAGCGCTTCCGTGTAATCGCCAATATGACCCGAACGCCACAAGAAGGCCTGGGCATGTTTAACAAATTAAATGGTGTGTGTGAGCGCTTTTTGGATGTGACCCTGCAGTTTATCGGTCAGGTTCCATTCGACGAAAATGTTCGCAAAGCCGTACAAAAACAAAAAGCCGTTCTTGAATTTGCTCCAAACTCCAAAGCTGCACAGGCGATTCGCCAAATTGCGCAACAAGTTGATCGCTGGCCTTTGCCCAGTTCACCAACGGGCCGTTTGGAGTTTTTTGTGGAGCGGTTGTTGGAAGCGGCGAATGGGCGTTAAAACAATGGCAGTCGATGGTTTAGCCATGTATGAAAGTCCTCCACCAGTCGATAAGGCAATTAATATTGAGGACTACGCGCCTCTGGTTAAACGTATTGCCTATCACATGATGATGCGTATGCCCGCTTGTGTGCAGGTTGAAGACCTGATTCAGGCCGGGACTATAGGTCTTATCGAAGCCTCCCAAAAATATGATGCCTCGCGCGGCGCAAGTTTTGAAACTTACGCTGGCATTCGCATTCGCGGCGCTATTGTCGATGAAATGCGTCGTGGCGATTGGGTGCCGCGTTCAGTGCATCGCAACGCTCGCCGTGTGGCAGAAGCAGTGGCGATTGTTGAGGGGCGCACCGGTCGCGACGCCAAAGATATGGAAGTCGCGCAGGAATTGGGTGTATCCCTGCAAGACTATTACTCCATGTTGCAAGACGCTAACTCCGGTCGTCTGTTCAGTTACGAAGAAACCTTCGGCGAAGAAGACAGCAATATTGATGGTTCAGAGCAGGGCTTGTCGTTTAACAGCCCGATTGAGAGTCTCCAACGCGATGGAATAAAAAAAGCATTGGCCGATGCGATACGCGGATTGCCCGAGCGTGAGCAAATGGTGCTGTCACTTTATTACGATCAAGAATTGAACTTGAAAGAAATTGGTTTGGTGTTGGGGGTGAGTGAATCGCGCGTGTGTCAGATTCACAGTCAAGCCACCATCAAACTTCGACAAAAAATGTCGAGCTGGCTGCCAGGTTGAAAATCTGGTCTATAGTTGAGAACAATTGTAGTTAGAATCAAATTGAAGGTTTATCGCTTGTATGACTGGCTAGAGTCATAACAGCGGCTAGACTAAGAGTAAAGTTTTTCCCCTCGGGGTAATTGGAGGTTGCATTGGATAAGAATATGAAAATCCTGATTGTTGATGACTTCTCAACAATGCGTCGGATTATCAAAAACCTGTTACGTGATTTGGGCTTTTCCAATACACACGAAGCCGATGACGGACAAACGGCTTTGCCCATGCTCAGGAGTGGCGATTTCGATTTTTTAGTGACCGATTGGAACATGCCGGGCATGACCGGTATTGAATTGCTCAAAGCGGTAAGGGCTGATGAAAAATTACACGCCTTGCCAGTGTTGATGGTGACAGCAGAAGCCAAGCGCGACCAGATTATTGAAGCCGCACAAGCCGGTGTAAATGGCTACGTGGTGAAACCTTTCACGGCTCAGGCACTGAAAGAAAAAATTGAAAAGATATTTGATCGTGTTAGTTAATGGCCTGCTGGTCAAAAAACAATAAGGCCTCACCATGACAGCACAAATAGAAAGCATCGATACTGAATTTCTGTCAGAACTTAAAGAGTGTGCAAAAGTTCTTACTGAAAAATTACAGAGCAATCAATTCGAAGAAGCGTCGGAATTAATCCAAAGTATTACGCGCTCGCGTGATAAGCATATTTTTCAATCAGTTGGCAAACTCACCCGCGGTTTGCATGATGCGATTGTTAATTTTCATGTTGATGTTGATCTTTCCAATGAGCCACCTCATGTTGAAAATTCGGATATTAACGACGCTTCAGATCGCTTGAATTACGTTATCAATCTCACCCAAAAAGCTGCTGACAAAACCATGGATATGGTCGATCAGGCGGCCCCTATTGCCATGAATCTTGGTCAGGAAGCCAGTGCATTACGCGATGAATGGGCGCGCTTAAAGCGTCGTGAAATGTCGCCAACAGAATTCCGGGAATTGTATGAGCGTATTGACGGATTCCTTGGGCAAATGGTCGTGGGTACAAATCAGTTAAATGAAAGTTTTCAAAATATTGTGCTTGAGCAAGGTTTTCAGGATTTAACCGGGCAAGTCTTGAAGCGAGTGATTGGATTAATCAAAGATGTTGAAAATGATTTGGTTAGTTTGGTGCGCATGGCAGGGCAGGTCGAAGAAATTACCGGTCTAGGTAACGACAAAGAAATGCTTGAGCATGACAAAGAAATATTCACAAAACGTAAAGTGGAAGCTGAAGGCCCGCAAGTTCACACCGAACGAAAAGATGTGGTCAGCAGTCAGGATGAAGTCGACGACCTTTTGTCGAGCTTGGGGTTTTAATCCGGTGTTTACTCCCAGTGTGTTGGAGATGAGTGCATGAGTTTTGGTGACGACGAAGATATATTGCAGGACTTCCTGGTTGAGGCAGGCGAAATACTTGAACGCCTGTCACAACAATTGGTTGATCTTGAACAGCGTCCTGACGATAAGAATTTGCTCAATGCCATCTTTCGCGGCTTTCACACTGTTAAAGGCGGCGCCGGTTTTCTGTCGCTAACTCCCATGGTGCAATGTTGCCATGTAACAGAAAATCTATTTGATATTTTGCGTAACGGCAAACGCACAGTTACATCAGAATTAATGGATGTAGTATTGCAAGCGTTAGATATGGTGAATCAACAATTTGCCATGGTGTCAGCGCGTGAAGAATTGCCGCCGGTTGATCCTGGATTGATTGCAGCACTTGAGCGATTGGTTTCCTGTGAGGATTTGAAAGAGTCTGAGAATACGGCACCTGTTGAAGTCGTTTCCAAAGTTGAAACGAAATCCAAACCGCAAGGTGATATCACTGACGCTGAATTTGAAGAATTGCTGGATGCAATTGCTGACGCTCCGGCAACAAAAACCGCTGCACAAACTGCAACAGCCGGTGATGAAATTTCTGAAGATGAATTTGAAAATCTTCTTGATCAATTACACGGTAAAGGTAAAGGGCCTGCTGGCTCGGTGAGTGCAGTTCCCGCGACCACTCCAGTTGCAAGTGCTTCTGCATCGACATCATCAGATGATATTACGGACGATGAATTTGAAGCTTTACTGGATCAACTGCACGGTAAGGGCAAAGGGCCTGGTGTTCCATCAGCAGCACCTGCGCAACCAACTGCTGCTCAAGCATCCTCAGCTCCAGCCGCATCTGCTGCTTCATCAGATTTAATAAATGACGATGAGTTTGAAGCATTGTTGGATCAGTTGCATGGCAAAGGTAAAGGTCCCAGTGCTCCTGCAGCGATAGTGAAGGCTGATACACCAAAAGCTGAAGTAAAAAAAGAGCCACCGAAAAAAGAACCGCCAAAAAAAGATGCGGTAAAACCAGAACCGATAAAATCCGAACCGATAAAATCTGCAGCGAAAGAAACTACACCTGCTGCAAAAGTTGAAACCAGCAAAGTTGCAGCTACCGCAGCAGCGACTACCGCGAATGACAAAGACTCTGCTGCAGTTGAAACTACAGTACGCGTTGATACTCAACGTCTCGACGATATTATGAATATGGTTGGCGAATTGGTTCTTGTGCGTAATCGCTTGGTGCGTTTGGGTGATAATTCTACCAATGAGCAATTAGTAAAAGCGGTTGCCAATTTGGATGTGGTGACCGCCGATTTGCAAACCTCTGTGATGAAAACCCGCATGCAACCGATCAAAAAAGTGTTTGGTCGTTTCCCGCGTGTGGTGCGCGATCTTGCGCGCAGTTTGCGTAAAGAAATTAATTTGGAATTAGTGGGTGAAGAAACCGACCTCGATAAAAATTTGGTTGAAGCATTGGCTGATCCGCTAGTGCATTTGGTGCGCAATTCGGTTGATCATGGAATTGAGTTTCCGGAAGATCGCGAAGCCAAAGGCAAGCCAAGAGTAGGGCAGGTTGTGTTAGCCGCTGAACAAGAAGGGGATCATATTCTGTTATCCATCAGCGATGATGGCAATGGTATGGATCCAGCAAAACTGCGTCGTATTGCAATTGAAAAAGGTATGTTCGATGAAGATACCGCTGCCCGTTTATCCGATACTGAATCTTACAATTTAATTTTTGCGCCAGGCTTTTCAACCAAAAAAGAAATTTCCGATGTGTCCGGTCGTGGCGTTGGCATGGACGTGGTGAAAACCAAAATCACGCAATTAAACGGTACAGTAGAAATTCAGTCAGAGTTAGGTAAGGGCACTCGTTTTGTGATCAAAGTGCCACTGACATTGGCGATTATGCCAACGCTAATGTTTGTGTTAGGCAAACAAACGTTTGCTTTTCCATTAGTGAGCGTGAATGAAATTTTTCATATGGATCTAACCAAATCGCACGTGGTCGATGGTCAGGATTGTATTTCGATTCGTGAACAAGCTATTCCGCTTTTCTACATGAAAGACTGGTTGGTGAAAGGTCCGCAAAGCCTGCATCCTGATAATGCTCACGTGGTGATAGTGACAGTGGGCACGCGACGTGTTGGGTTTGTGGTGGATCAACTGATTGGTCAAGAAGAAGTTGTGATCAAACCACTTGGAAAAATGCTGCAAGGAACACCCGGTATGGCAGGTGCAACTATTACGGGTGATGGTGCTATTGCATTGATCCTGGATATCCCCAGCCTTTTGCGTCGCTATGCGAAAGGGTCCTGGAATCATGGATAATTGTTACTCTGAATAGAGTGGAGAAAATTCAATGCCGATTCGGGTATTGGTTGTCGATGATTCGCAATTTTTTCAGCGACAATTAAAAGATATTATTAATGAAAACCCCGAATTAAAAGTTGTCGGTATTGCCAGCAATGGGCGCGAAGCCATAGACAAAGCGGCGGAATTGCAACCGGATATCATCACCATGGATTTTGAAATGCCGGTGATGGATGGTGTCACAGCGATTAAACATATCATGGCACAACGTAAAGTGCCGATTCTGATGTTTTCTTCACTTACTTATGAAGGTGCAAAAGTCACACTGGATGCGTTGGCTGCAGGTGCGCTGGATTTTATTCCCAAAGATTTTGCAGAAGTTGCGCGCAATTCGGTTGCGCTAAAACGTAAACTACATGAGCGATTGATTACACTGGCGCAATCAGGTCGACCAAAGCCTGTTGTTGAAATAGCGCAATCAGTTGAAAAAAAAATACCGGAAAAACATCCGGCGGAATCTACAAAAACCTCTTCCACTTTTGCTGTTAATACGTCAAGTTCAAAAAGTCCTGCAGAAGGTCGATTAAAAAAACAACCTAAAATTTTGGTCATTGGTGCATCAACAGGCGGGCCATTGGCCTTAACGGATGTGTTGACAGCATTGCCAGAAAATTTTCCGATTCCGATTTTATTGGTGCAACACATGCCGGAAAATTTCACAAAAGCCTTTGCCGAGCGTTTAAACAAGCAATGCAAAATTGAAGTGCGTGAAGCCGTTGATGGTGATTTGTTAAAACCCGGTTTGGCGCTGTTGGCGCCTGGGGGTAAACAATTAATGTTGGATAAACGCAATACCGGCAGCATTCGTGTTTTTCACGATGATGATCGTGTTAATTACAAACCATCACTGGATATTACTTTTGGATCAGCAGCCAATACCTATGGCGATAAAGTGCTGGGGGTGGTGTTAACCGGTATGGGATCTGATGGTTGTAATGGCGCTCGGTTATTGAAAGAAGTCGGCTCAAGTATTTGGTCCCAGGATGAACAAAGCTGTGTGATTTATGGTATGCCTGCTGCAGTCGCTAAAGCAGGATTAACTGATCGTGTGTTGAGTCTACAAGATATAGGTGCACGATTGACCCAAGAGGTAACGGGATGATAGACGTCCTTAGTATTATCGGCATTATTCTTGGATTTGCTGCCATTATTGGTGGCAATTTACTTGAAGGTGGAGGCCTGTCCACATTAGTGAATGGCCCGGCAGCCTTTATTGTGATTGGTGGCACTCTGGGCGCTGCCATGTTGCAAACACCTAAAAATAGTTTGAAGCGCGCAGTCAGAATTGTGAAATGGGTTTTCAAGCCTCCTTACGTTCCATTTAAACAAGGTGTGGCCAATATTGTGAAATGGGCAACCGCTGCTCGCAAAGATGGTTTGTTAGGTTTGGAGAATATTGCCGAGCGCGAAAAAGATATTTTCGCCAAAAAAGGTTTGCAATTGTTAGTCGATGGCAATGAGCCTGATGTGATTCGCCGCATATTGGAAAATGATTTGGTTGTGGATGAACAACGCGATTATGACGCTGTGCGTTTTTACGAATCCATGGGTGGCTATGCGCCTACTATCGGCATTATCGGTGCAGTAATGGGATTAATTCATGTAATGCATAATCTTGCTGACCCTGCATCCCTTGGTCCCGGTATTGCCATCGCATTCGTTGCAACTATTTATGGTGTGGCCCTGGCGAATTTATTATTTATTCCTGTCGCGCATAAATTGCGTACCTGCATTTATGAAAACTCACAATACCGCGAATTAATTATTGAAGGCATTATGGCAATTGCCGATGGTGAAAACCCTCGTTCAATTGAAATGAAATTAAATGGTTATTTGCATAAGTAGACCCCCTCCTAACCTCCCCCTTACCAGGGGGAGGGACTTATTCCCTCCCCTGTCAAGGGGAGGGCTAGGGTGGGGTCAATTCTCCAAAATAATTGGAGAAGGTCTATGAACCGAGCCCGCAATAGAAAAAACGAGCCACAAGTTAATCACGAACGCTGGTTAATTTCCTACGCCGATTTTATTACGTTGTTATTTGCATTTTTTGTGGTGATGTATTCCATCTCGCAAGTCAGCGAAAGTAAATATCGTGTTTTATCTGAAACTTTTGTTGAGGCCTTTAATCAACCCAGCGATGCACAAGCCAATCCCGAACCGCAACCTAATTCAGCGCCTTCGAATGATCCCATTACGCCATTGGAAATGGGAAAAACTGCAAATGATCAAGCCACCAGTGATCAACAGGTTGCCATTATTAGCGATCAAGCATCCAATGATGTAACGCCCGCAGTAGATCAACCGGGTGATCCGGTTGAAGCCGTTAAAAACAGCGATGAACTTTCACAAATTTCCGATTTGGTCAGCGAAAAATTTTCCGGCTTGATGGAGCAGGGACTAATTCAGGTTGCCAGCAATGAACTCTGGTTACAAATTGAATTGAAAGATAGCATTTTATTTTCATCCGGTAGTGCTGATGCCAGTGAGCAAGCGCAAAAAATATTTGATGATATAGCTGTAATTTTAAAAGATTATGAAAATCCGGTGCAGGTTGAAGGTTTTACCGATAATGTTCCGATCAACAGTTCACGTTATCCTACTAACTGGGAATTGAGCAGCGCACGTGCCAGTGCCATTGTGAAATATCTCGCCGCCAAAGGTGTTGCACCAGAAAGATTGTCTGCAGTGGGTTATGGTGAGTATCAACCAGTCGCGGGTAATGATACGCCCGAAGGTCGCGCGCAAAATCGTCGAGTGGCTGTAATGATTGCCAAACGCAAAATGGATAGACCCAAAACCCAGCTCTAATTCACAAACAAGCCTTAATGGCTTGACTTGTATTCTCATCCTGACTAGCTTGCGATTCCTCCCTCATACACCTGGATTTTTGTCATGTCAGTGGTTCGTTTGTTGAAATTGATTTCATGTCTGATTATCGGTTCTCTTTTTTCCTGGGTTAGTCACGCAGAAACTATCGAGCACAAATTAAAATTAGGCTTTGGCATTGGCGGGCAACATTTGCCTCATTATCGCGGATCAAAAGAAACTCATACTCAAGCCTTGCCGATTCCAGTTATGGAATACACCGGCCATATTTTTAAATCGGATCGCGATGGCACTCGTGCAGAATTTTCACTCAATGACAGAATCGAATTTAATTTAAGTGCGGATCTGGCATTGAACGATGGTGCAGAAGACAATCGTTTGCGTGAAGGCATGCCGGAGTTGGAATCAGAATTTCAATTGGGGCCATCATTTAATTTTGACTTGACTGGTAATGGATTTAATCGCGGTTTGATCTTGCGTTTACCTGTTCGCCCTGCATTTACACTGGGTAATAATTCTGACTACATAGGCTACACCTTTAATCCACAGGTCACCTGGATTACACCCGATGTATTCAATCGTTTGCGTATTTCGCTGGATCTCGGCGCACTTTACGCATCACAAGATTATCACCAACATTATTACAATGTTGACTCAAAATATGTCACCGCCACTCGCCCCGAATTTTCTGCCAAATCCGGTTTCAGTGGAACCTTTACCGAGTTAGGTATTTCATCGCGAAAAGGAAAACTGGTTTACGGCATCAGCTTTCGTTACGACAATTTGCAAGACGCTGTGTTTCATAAAAGCCCTTTGGTAGAAACCGAGGATTACTGGAGCGTTTCTTTCGGAATCGGTTGGATGTTTAAATCCTGGCAGTGGCAGGAAAAGATTTAAAATCACCAGCGGCAATTATTCGCCGCTTTTTCAGGCACAGATGTTGCTCAAGAATAACTGAAGTTTTTTAAACATTTGCCGATACTTGGCCAATACTTGAAAGTCTGTTGAAAACGGCTACAAGAAAAAGATCAGTGAAGCGGAGAGCTCTGTGCGTGTTATAGCAGTATCCAATCAAAAGGGTGGAGTGGGTAAAACCACCACCAGTGTTGCGCTGGGCGGCTTGATGGCCGATTCAGGCAATCGGGTATTGTTGATTGATCTCGATCCGCACGGTTCGCTCACCAGTTATTTTTTTCCTGATAAAGAGTTAACCCTGACGAGTTACACCCTGTTTCAGGAACGGCAACATTTGTCGCATGACTCCATTTCGCGTTTAATTATTCCCACTGCATTTGACGGTTTGTCGGTGATTCCCTCGTCGGCTGCGCTGGCGACATTAGAGCGTCAAGCGATTGGACAGGATGGCATGGGGTTGGTGATAACGCGGGCGCTGCAAATGCTCGAAGCCGATTATGATTATGTGATTCTGGATACGCCGCCATTACTGGGTGTTTTGATGGTCAATGCCTTGGCTGCCGCTCAATATTTGTTGATGCCGACCCAAACCGAGTACCTTGCCCTTAAGGGATTGGAGCGTATGGTGAGTACCCTGACTATGATGTCGCGCTCACAAAAACGGAATCTTGACTACACTATTATTCCGGTCATGTTTGACCGCCGGACCCAGGCATCAGTCACCAGCTTGCGCCAACTACGCAATAGCTACGGCGACAAAGTCTGGGCGGGGCATATACCTATTGACACGCGCTTTCGTGATGCCAGCAAGGCGGGTGTACCACCGCACTTGTTCGATGCAAAATGTCGGGGCGTAGAAGCCTATGTTTCCTTATGGCATTGGCTGCAAAAAATATTCAACCCAAGGTGATACTGTGAGTGAGATCAAACCACCTGATGACAGCCTGAGCAGTTATTTTGACGAGCTGCTGGGTTTGGATGCAGGGGACGACCATCAAATCGATTTGCCTTTGGCTGTGGGCGACAATCTGACATCGGCCAAGGTTGTGAATTTGAACAGCCGCAATAAATCTATCCCGTCCGATAAAAAACCGGTGTTGCTAGCGCAAAAAAGTTCGGTAAAAGCTGTGCCGGATTATGTGGAGCCGGCGACCGATAATTCCGATCAGGAACAAAAACAAAAGCTGGAAAAATTGCTGCAAACGGCTCGTCAGCAATTGTTAAAACCGGAAACCAAAACAGACGTAAAAGTCGAACAACAGGTTCAAACGCGCTATGTCGAAGTGCCTGATGAAATTCAGGATTGGCCGATAGAAACCTTGACCGAGACAGAGGTTGCCACCGAAACAACTGTCGCAACTGTTGAAAATTTTTTACCGCAAGAAGCGCGCGATCTGGTCGCGCAAGATTTGGTTGAAGATCAGTTAAGCAGTGAAATTGCCAATCTCGAATGGGCTGCCAATGGTTTGCCCCAATGGGCGCAAGAAAGATTTGATGTGCTGTTATTCAACGTGGCCGGATTAACACTGGCAGTGCCGTTAATTTCCCTCGGGCAAATCTACCCCTTAACCGATGAGTTAACGCCTTTGTTTGGTCAGGCGGATTGGTTTATGGGTTTGCAGCCAACACCTATGGGCAAAATCAGAACTGTCAATACGGCGCGTTTCGTTATGCCGGAAAAATACGTGGATTCCTGCCTCGATAATGCCAAATATGTGATGTCACTCGACGGTGTGCCTTGGGGTTTAGCTCTGGATTCAGTGAATCAACCTATGCGTCTCGATCCTGATCAGGTGAAGTGGCGCAGTGATCGCAGCAAGCGTCCCTGGTTAGCGGGCACAGTCAAAGAGCATATGTGTGCCTTGCTGGATGTTCCGCGCATTGCTCAAATACTGTTGGATGCTGATAAAAACCATAAGCGCCGCTCACCGTCTTAACTGGCAGCTCTGCCAATCTTGTCTATAGTTATGACAATCCCGTTTTGATAACAGACTCGATTTTCAGAGGAATCCAGCATGGCCACCGATGTCATTAAAAATAAATCCCAAAACAGCAACGCCAAAGGCAGTGATGATCCCATACTGCAATGGGTGACTTTTCGTCTGGATGGGGAAACCTATGGCATCAACGTTATGCAAGTGCAAGAAGTCCTGCGCTATTCCGAAATTGCTCCCGTTCCCGGTGCGCCTTCTTATGTGTTGGGGATCATCAATCTGCGCGGTAATGTGGTGACCGTAATAGATACCCGCCACAGATTCAATTTAACCAGCGGCGAAATCACCGATAACACCCGAATTGTGATCATTGAAACCGACCGCCACGTGATTGGTATTCTGGTTGATAGCGTTGCCGAAGTGGTTTACCTGCGTCAATCCGAAATCGAAATGGCCCCTAACGTTGGTAACGAGGAAAGCGCCAAGTTTATCCAGGGCGTATGCCACAAAAATAATGAGTTGTTGATTTTGATCGACTTGAATAAACTCCTCACCAGCGAAGAATGGAACGAGTTGGAAGATATTTAAAATAAAAGCATGAGCTTTTGATTTTTTGCCTTAGATAATTTTTTGAATTCCTTACCCCACCCTAACCCTCCCCTTGGCAGGGGAGGGGACAAATTACACTCCGCATAAAACAGGGAGTAGCCCCCCTGCCAAGGGGGAGGCTAGGAGGGGGTAAGGCGTTTAATAAGCAGCAAAAAATAAAATAAAAAACTCCATGCAAAATTTTTTAAATAAGCTTCTGTCTCTTTGAGGCTTAATCCCCATGACTTATTTAGAAATTGCGTTAATCGTCAGTTTGGCCATCAGCTTACTGGCGTTAATTCTTGCCATTATCAGCCTGAAAGCGACTCGTCGTCAGGCTGACTCCTCCGAAAAACTCCTGCAAAAATTAGCACGCGATTTGGCGGCCTCCACCAGCGGTTCTGTGGGCATGGGCCAGCGACTGCTTGCGATGGAAAAACGTTTACAAACAACGCAAAAACAATCCGAAAAAATTGACGTCTACAACGACGATGAGTTTCAACCTTACTCACAAGCTGCGCAACTTTTTCAAATGGGTTTGGATGCAGAAGAAGTTGCTCGCCGCTGCGGTTTATCACGTGCAGAAGCTTCATTACTTGAGGTGATGCAAAAAGCGGGTAAGTGATGATTACACTCGATGCAAAATAATTTCCAACACAATCTTGGTACCGAAATAGGCCAGCATCAAGCTAATAAAACCGGCGAGAGTCCAGCGAATCGCTTTGTTACCGCGCCAGCCGCGGAAGTGTCTGCCCCATAACAATCCTGCATAAATACACCAAGCGGCAAGTGCGAATACAGTTTTATGCGCTTGGTGTTGTACAAACATATCTTCCAAAAACCAGAAGCCGGAAACAATCGCGAGCGTTAATAAAATTTCGCCCGCCCAGACTAATTCAAACAAAAGCGATTCCATGGTTTGCAAAGGCGGAAAAAATTTTGCCTGGGTCAAATGGTGTTTGTTTTTCAAAAGATTATTTTGATAGGCCAAAAATAATGCTTGCAAACTGGCAATGGTGAGCAGGCTGTAGGCCAGAATGGATAAAATAACATGTGAGGCAATATGAAAATCCATGATCAATTGCTCGCCCAGATAATTGCCGACAAGAGCCGAGACAACAGAAAGCGCCGATAAGGGAAATAATAAAATGAATAAATTGTGTAAAGGTTTTTTCCAGCTGCTGATAAAGACCAGTAAATTAATCATCCAAAAAATTAATGAAGACGCATTGAACAAGCTGAGTTGAAAACCCTTGTTGGTAACACTGGCAGTTAATATGGCAATACCATGCACTACTAATACTAGTGAGACTAATCCCAACAAGGTTTGTTTGGCGGGCGGCATTTGACGTTTGAATGCCCTGAACAAAAAAAGTGAAGCTGCCAGGTAAATAGCCAATGCAGCAATATTGGCGAGGTGGATAGTCATAATCGGTCGGTAAGGTTATTACAGATGGCCGATAGTGTGTCACAGGCGGGGGGTAAAAATACAGCCGAAGCTAGGCTTCGGCTACTTGGCTCAAACTTCTTCGACAGCCTTGCGACTCAAGGGCCATTTTTTCAACTCTTTACCTTTTTGGATTACCACAACCACTGGGCAGTCGATCTTTTCCGGTTTGGTATCGCTGACCGTATAGAGATAAACACCGGGGATCCCGAGGTTGATATCAGGTGCATCAACGATCTGTCCTTCTTCATCAATCAGCGGAAAAAAGCCATTGGTGCCGTGGGACATATAGCGAATTTCACCTAGCGCAAGACCATTGGCCATACGGGTCAGGTGCTCAAGTTTTGCCTGATCAAGATCTTCTGTAACGGAAAATGCATAGGTGTTGTAGAAAAAGTCTTCATGTTCGGAGCGGCGTAACAAATGGTTGACCAGGATTTTGCGTGAATCGGCAGTGGTATATTCCTGATGGGCTTTTTTCCAAAAGCTGAAAATAAAAAACAGATTGGGGATATGGCGCTTGTAAAACTGTGGGTCTTGCAGTTTTTGTTGGATTTTTTCTGTATTCATTTTGAGAGTCTCGTAGGGTCGGTGTAAGGCGCGGGCATGATAACAATCCACCAAAATCGTCCAAGTAGTGATCAATCGAATTCAGAAAAAATTAAGACAGCTCCGCCTTGGTCGCATGTCCCAGCGGGGGAGGGTATAATCGCCGCAATTTCGATGTTGATGAGTATCCAACCATGTTCGATAACCTGACCGACCGCCTTTCCCATACCCTGCGTAGCATTACCGGCAAAGCTCGCCTGAGTGAAGACAATATCAAGGACGCCCTGCGCGATGTGCGTAAAGCCCTGTTGGAAGCTGACGTTGCGTTGCCCGTTGTTAAATCCTTTATTGATCAGGTGCGAAGCCGCGCCTTGGGCCAGCAGATCAGTAAAGCGCTGAATCCCGGCCAACAATTTTTGAAAATTGTGCAAGCAGAATTGGTTTCAACCATGGGTGAAGCCAATGAAAGTTTGAACCTTGCACAACAACCGCCTGCGATTATTTTGATGGCAGGTTTACAAGGTGCGGGTAAAACAACCTCGGTCGCAAAATTAGCGCGCTTTTTGAAAGAACGTGAAAAGAAAAAAGTATTGGTGGTATCTGCCGACGTATATCGCCCCGCCGCAATTCAGCAGTTGCAAACACTTGCCGGAGAAATTGGTGTTGATGCTTTCCCATCTTCTGCTGATCAAAAACCTTTGGATATTGCACGCGCTGCCATTGATCACGCGAAAAAACAATTCTTCGATGTGTTGATAGTCGACACCGCGGGTCGCTTGCATGTTGATGAAGAGTTGATGACCGAAATCAAAGGCTTGCATGCTGCGATTAATCCCATCGAAACCTTGTTTGTGATCGACGCCATGATCGGTCAAGACGCCGTGAATACTGCAAAAGCATTCAACGAAGCCTTGCCATTAACCGGCGTGATTTTGACAAAAGCTGACGGTGATGCGCGCGGTGGTGCTGCTTTGTCAGTGCGTCAAGTGACTGGCAAACCGATTAAATTTTTGGGCATGGGTGAAAAAGTTGATGCACTGGAACCTTTCCATCCGGATCGTCTTGCATCACGAATTTTAGGCATGGGTGATGTGCTCTCCCTGATCGAACAAGTTGAGCGCACAGTTGATAAAGAAAAAGCAGAAAAATTAATTAAGAAAGTCACCAAAGGTCAAAAATTTGATTTGAATGATTTGCGTGAACAATTGCAACAAATGAAAAATATGGGTGGTTTGACTTCCATGCTGGATAAATTGCCAGGCCTCGGCAATGTTGCGCAAATGGCGCAGTCTGCTGATATGACTAAAAAATTTACACGAATGGAAGCCATCATTAATTCTATGACACCTTGGGAAAGAAAACATCCTGATGATTTAAGTGGGGCACGCAAACGTCGTATCACAGAAGGTTCAGGAACCAGCATTCAAGATTTAAATAGTTTGCTCAAACAACACAAACAAATGGCAAAAATGATGGGCAAAATGAAAGGCGGCGGCATGGCTAATATGATGCGTGGCCTAGGTGGTATTATGCCAGGCGGTGGCATGTTGCCACCGGGGTTTAAATAAAAAACAAGACCCCCTCCCAACCTCCCCGTTCAGAAACCAGTCCCTATGGTTTCCCCTGCGGGCAGCTTCGCTGTGCAAATTGCTCCTGCAATTTGTGTCAGGGGGAGGGAGCCAGTCCCCTCCCCTGGCAAGGGGAGGGTTAGAGTGGGGTCAGGGTTTACAAAAGGTTAGGAATGGTAAGGACCTAAACATATGCAAACCTTCAACAAACACCAACTATTCATCAACGGCAATTGGTGCAACGCATCAAAAACTTTTTCTGTTGTCAATCCCGCCACAAAAATCACAATTGCTGAAGTTGTTGATGCATCAGAAACTGATGCATTAAGCGCAATCGACGCTGCAGATAAAAGTTTTTACCACTGGCAACAAACTCCATTCAAAGAGCGCAGCCGTTTATTGCGCAAATGGTTTGATTTGGTCATTCAGCATCAGGATGAATTAGCGAAGATCATCACGCAAGAATCCGGCAAACCGATTGCGGAAGCAAAATCTGAAGTGCTTTACGGTGCTAGTTATATCGAGTGGTTTGCAGAAGAAGCCAAGCGTATTTACGGCGATGTAATTCCATCGGAGCCAAATAAATTCTTGCGTGTGATTAAACAGTCTGTTGGTGTAGTTGCCATGATCACCCCGTGGAATTTTCCTCTCGCCATGTTGGCAAGAAAAATGGCACCAGCCTTGGCTGCTGGCTGTACTTTGGTTGCGAAACCTGCTGCGGAAACTCCACTCACAGCATTGGCGTTATTTGAATTGGCCGAGCAAGCGGGTTTTCCCGCTGGAGTGATCAACTGCGTAACATCCACTGAATCTGCATTGATTGGAAATATTTTTACAACTGATCCGCGAGTCAGAAAAATTTCGTTTACGGGTTCTACTGCTGTTGGGAAAAAATTAATTCAACAATCGGCAAATGATGTCAAACGTTTGTCGATGGAATTAGGCGGCAATGCGCCTTTTATTGTATTTGATGATGCCGATCTGGACGCAGCAGTCGCCGGGGCAATGCAATCCAAGTTTCGTAATGCCGGGCAAACTTGCGTCTGTGCCAACCGATTTTATATTCATGAGTCCATTGAAAAACAATTTACTGAAAGGTTAATCACTACAATATCCCAATTAACTATGGGGAATGGGTTGAATGCTGAAACCACATTGGGGCCACTGATTTCAGAAAAAGCCATTCTAAAAGTGCAGGGGCTGGTGGATTCTGCAATCGCGCATGGAGCTAAAATTATTTACCAATATCCACTCGATAAAAATTTATTGCCTGGATATTTTTTCGCGCCTGTCATTCTCAATAATCTGGAGTTTGACTCGCCCATTTTGTGCGAAGAAATTTTCGGCCCTGTGGTGACACTTTGCAGCTTCACTTCTGAAGATGAATTACTACAACACATCAACCAAAGTGAATATGGTTTGTCTGCTTACCTCTACATGCAAAATGCTTCTCGCATACACAAATTAAGTCATTCCATTCAAACCGGCATGCTCGGCATTAACACCGGCATTATCTCCAACGAAATGGCGCCTTTCGGCGGCATTAAACAATCCGGTTGGGGTAGGGAAGGTTCCCGCTACGGGTTGGATGATTACTTATCCTTGAAATATGTCTGTGAGTTGTTGCGATAATGTTTTTTGTTGATTAATCCGCCAGTTCAATTCTAATAAATTTAATTCTCCATTTTTTAATTCCACTAATACCTCTGATTTTTGGCGCCTTCAGCATTCGCTGACTAGACTTGAAGGACTGGTAATCAGGAGGTTGTGTATGAGTTGGTATAACAGTTTGGGGTTTCGTTGGAAGTTGACTATTCCGTTGGTGTTTTTGGTGGTGCTGGTGCTGGTCATTGGTGTGTCCTCTATCAGCTACAGCAAGCAATTAGGCGGCTATGCCAACACCATCGCCAAAACCAATTTGCAGGAAATTCAGTTGATGATTCAAGCCGACAGGGATTTGTATCAAGCACTGGTTGCTGAGCGAAGTTTGATTTATTCAACAGATGGCGATATTGCCGCTTTGGTAAAAGAGCACGGTGAAAATGCTTTGCAGGCGCGTGACAGGGTAATTAAATCGCTGGAAATTTCTGATACAGCCACCAGCGGTGAAAAAGAAGAATATCTAAATTTATTCAATCAATGGAAAGCTTTGTCTGATCAGGTTGTTGCTCAAGCGAATAATCCGGACAGTTTGCAGGCTGCGCGTAGTTTGTCTTATGGCAATGCACAAAAAGCTTTTGAAAATTTGCGCAACTATATTGATGTGTTGCAAGAAAAGCGTTTGGTTCATGTCGATGAGTTCTCCCAAAAAATTGAAAGTGATTTGGAATTCATTAATCTCAAATCAATCATTATTGTCATAGTCGCTTTGGCAGTTATGTTGATCACTGCTTATGGTTTGCCTCTTATTGTTATTCGCCCGATGCAGGAAATTAGTCACCGTATTGAAAATATTGCTGATGGTGATGGTGATCTGACCATTCGTCTTGATGATAAACGACAAGATGAATTGGGCGAGTTGGCGGCACAAGTCAATCGCTTTATGAATAAGTTACAAGGATTGATTAAACATATTTTGCAAAATGCTGATCAAGTTTCAGCATCGGCAGAATCTATGATGACAGTATCGGCGAGGAGCCAGCGCGCGGCTGATCATCAATCGCTCGCGATTAGCATGGTGGTTTCTGCGGTGAATGAATTGACAGTTGCAATCCAAGAAGTCGCGCGCAATACCAGCGACACAGCACAAAGTACTCAAGATCTGGCTAGAACAACTGACGATGTTCAAGGCGGGATTCATTCTGCGGTAGAAAAAGTGCAACAACTTTCAAAACGCATTGAAGATAGCGCCAATGTGATGTTGCGCTTGGAAGATCAAGCTAAAGAAGTGACATCAGTGATTGATGTAATTCGCGGTGTTGCCGAGCAAACCAATTTGCTTGCACTTAACGCAGCGATTGAAGCCGCGCGCGCAGGTGAACAGGGCAGGGGGTTTGCGGTGGTGGCTGATGAAGTGCGTTCACTGGCGAGTCGCACTCAACAATCGACACAAGATATTCAAACAATTTTGGGGCAATTGCAGCAGGGCGTGCAAAGTGCAGTAGCAGCCATGAATGCCAGCAGTAATATGACGCAAGATGCGGTGCAGTCTGCAAACAAAGCAGGTACTTCATTATCGTCTATTGGTTCGGGAGTGAAATCTATTTCCGATATGACAATTCAAATCGCAACAGCGGCAGAAGAACAAAGTTCGGTGACGGCAGAGATCGATAAAAATTTGGTGCAACTAAATGATTTGGCAATCGATACTGCAAAAGATGCGACCTCTACTGCAGAGTACTGCCAAAATTTAAATGTATTGTCGATGGAAATGAGACAGTTGTTGTCGCGTTTTAAAATTTGAGAACCACCCCACCCCTTCGGGGCACCCCTCCAATGGAGGGGAATTGGTTAGGTAGTTTCAATATTGTGCAGAGGTGATTCAAGGTGCGTTGCAAATTCCCCTCCTTCGGAGGGGTGCCCGAAGGGCGGGGTGGTCAGATTTGCAAAAAATATTGCGCTCGAAAAATATCATTCTCATAATAAAAAAGCCCCGTAGAAAGCGGGGCAGAGGAGCACACATTCTGGAGAATTTTTAAATTAGTACTTGATGCTGCAACCATAAGGAGTGGTGTTGTTTTCCGTTACGGCTTTGCCTGCCATGTGTTCGGTCATGGCTTTATCAACATAATTGGTCGCCTTGGCTATGTCTTCTTTATCGGCAGATTGAATGCTGTCGATGCCACCTTTGTAAATCAATTTTCCTTCTTTATCGATGATATACATATGCGGAGTGGTTTTCGCGCCGTAGCTTTTGCCTACTGTGCCTTTGGTGTCGAACAATACTGCGGTTGGGTGTGCGTTGCGATCTTTAGTCAGTTGATTGGCTTTTTCTGCAGACACAAAACCTTGTTTGCCTTCTGCTGATGAAATAATCGATAACCAGACAACGCCCTGATCAGTGTATTTTTTTTGCAGTGATTGCATATTGTTGCTTTCGTAATGTTTTTTCACAAAGGGGCAATCGTGGTTGGTCCATTCCAAAATAACGGTTTTGCCTTTGAAGTCACTCAGTGCGTGGCTTTTACCATTGGAGTCGGTCAAGCTAAAGTCGGGTGCGGCATCGCCGAGGGTTGCCGCAAAGCAGGGCAAGCTGATCAGCGAAAACGCTAATACTTTTAATAAATTTTTCATGGTGTTTTGTCCTCTAGTGGTAATTGAATTGAGTAAGCGGTTTTACGGTCAACAACAATCACAGCATTCAATACTTCAGGTAAAACTTGATAACTTTCGTTTAAATTTTGCGTCCAGATCATCCAGTTGTGTTTCCAACGTTGTTCCTGGGTCGGTTGATAGGAGACAACGCGAGTATTTTCGATAAATAAATCCACTTGTCTGGCGTCGCGAAATACGGGTTGTGCAGCGTAGAGTTCCAACTGAAATTTTTTATCGATAATCCTTACCTCACCATCGAGTAAGGCGAGAGGTTTGGGCAATTCTTGTCGTGTTTGTTTAAATTCTTCGGTGTATTCATTCGCCTCGCAGCTTTGGCCGAGAGCAATCGTTTTGGTCAAACTGGCTTTGCCGGGAATGCATTCGTCTTTGCACACCAACCAGGAAATATTGGCGGTGATGTCAGCATTGGTGGCGGAGGTTTTATTGGTCATTTGGGTTGCCAATAACAATTTATCGGAATAACCAAAATTGCTGATAGCCTCAGTGTGAATGGCATGCGGGTAGGGCCATTCAATATCGCCTGCAGTTAGACTTGCTGGCAATTGCCATTTAACAGTTGGGGCCAAACCAGCATCGCCGGGATTGATCCAATACAAATGCCAATCGGGTTGTAATTCGAAATGAAATCCGACATAAAATTCACCTTGTTGAGGTGCAACTTTGCATTCACTGATAAGGCTGACTTTTAATTCACTGGTGCTGGCAGTGTCAGCACTAAAACTTTGCAGGGGAAATAACAACAAGATCAAACTGATTATGCGCATGATATTTCCAATCTAAATCGAAGATTGGCTGGATAATAAAACGCTAGTATGTTTTTTGCTGTTAAGAATGGTTGGCGAAAGTAAGGTTTCTGAAATCAGGTTTTTGAAAGTAATGAAAAGATCAAACGCCTTGCAGCGTGATCACAATACTTCTGGCGCCGCCATGATCGCGATGCTCACCTAAATAAATGCCTTGCCAAATGCCCATATTCAATCGACCCTGTGTAATGGGGATTGTCAGGCTGCAACCCAATAAACTGGATTTGATGTGGGCAGGCATATCATCACTGCCTTCGTCGCGATGCAAATAGTAGTGTTGATCTTCCGGCACCAGATGATTGAAATGACTTTCAAAATCTTTGCGCACTGTGGGATCGGCATTTTCATTAATGCTGAGTGACGCGGAAGTGTGTTTGATAAAAATATGTAACAAACCGGTTTCTATCTCGCGCAGTTCCGGAATCTGTGCCAGAACTTCATCAGTGATCAGATGAAAGCCGCGTGCTCTGGGTTTGAGTCGATATTCTTTTTGAAAAAACTTCATAGAATTAAATGGGCAATTGCGTGGTGTATTTCACTTGTTTTAGTGCAAATGCAGAATTAATTGAACCCAGATTAGGCAAATTGATTAATTGGGTTTTCATCAGTCGCTCGTAATGTTCGACACTTTCTACCACGACTCGCAACACATAATCCTTATCGCCACTGGTGGAATAGCATTCGACAATTTCCGGTATGGCTTGCACGGCGGTTTCGAAAGCTTCGAGTGCGTTGCCTTCGTGGTTTTTAATAGTGATGTAGGCGTGAACTGTCACACCCAGGTTGAGTTTTTTGGCATCAAGCAGAGTGACCTTGTTTTGGATGACGCCTTCTACTTCCAATCGCTTGAGTCGGCGCCAGCATGGTGTGTGCGACAAGCCCACCAAATTGCCCAGGTCAGCCATGGAATAATCGGCATTCTGTTGCAGCGCGCGCAGTATTGCCCTGTCTATGTCATCGATATCGATTCTGGCCATGGTTTTGTCCTAACTGACTGGTTCTGTAAGTTTGGATTCTAGGATGAGTTTTTGTTTTTAACAATAAATAGAGGATAAATTTTTTAAACAACGGCTATTTGGATCAATATTTGTCCTGCAAAGGGAAAAATAACCTAAGGCGCTATCGCCAACTTATTGTGATTGTGAACTGCTCCGCGTATCCTAACGCCTCTTTTTCACCCTTGTTAGTTTTGACTGGCCCTTGTTGGCTTTTTTGCGTGTAAGGTGCTCAATACAGCCCGCACAATAAGAAAAATGCTAAGGAGCATATTGAATGAGAGTTATTTTGTTGGGCGCACCAGGCGCTGGAAAAGGGACACAAGCGCAATTGATTATGGAGCGCTTCGGTATTCCGCAAATTTCTACAGGCGACATGTTGCGTGCCGCAGTGAAGGCGGGAACCCCGCTGGGATTACAGGCCAAAGATATTATGGCCTCAGGTGGTTTGGTGTCGGATGATTTGATTATCGCACTGGTAAAAGAGCGCATTGCATCCAACGATTGCGCCAAAGGTTTTTTGTTTGACGGTTTCCCTCGTACCATTCCACAAGCACAAGCCTTGCTGGATGCCGGAGTAGAGATTGACCACGTGGTTGAAATCCATGTGCCGGATGAGGAAATCGTATCGCGTTTGAGTGGTCGTCGTGTTCACGAAGCCTCAGGCCGTGTTTACCACATCATTCACAATGCGCCGAAAGTGGCAGGTCATGATGATTTGACCGGTGAGCCACTGGTGCAACGCCCGGATGATAGCGAAGAAACCGTTCGCAAGCGTTTGGGTGTTTACCATGATCAAACTGAGCCGTTGGTTGATTTTTACAAAAACCTGGCGGCGACTGGCAAATCAAAAACCCGTTACAGCCGTATCAACGGTGTGGGTGCTGTTGATCAAATCCGTCAACAGTTATTAAGTGTTTTATCCTGACTGTGCAGTCTTGGGAAAATGAGGCTCCTTATGGAGCCTATTTTTTTGCTGGAAAAATACCATGACCAAAATTCTCGCACTGGATTCTTCAACTGATGCCTGCTCGGTTGCGTTGAATCTTGATGGCCTTATTCATTCGCGATTCGAATTAGCCGCTAAATCCCACACCCAGCGACTTTTACCATTGGTGGACGAGCTTTTATCCGAGGTCGAATTAACGCTTTCCCAGTTGGATGCAATTGCTTTTGGTCGCGGCCCGGGCTCGTTTACTGGTTTACGGATCTGCATGGGCGTAGTACAAGGCTTGGCGTTTGGTTCAGATTTACCAGTCGTGCCTGTGTCGACTTTGGCCTCTATGACGCTGACGTTTCACAACCAGTTTCCGCAATTTACTCAAATAATCCCGGCATTGGACGCACGCATGGATGAAGTCTATTGGGGAATTTACCGCATCGAAAATGGTTTGCCACAGTTGATGGGCGATGAATCGGTCACGCCAAGACATTTGTTAGGCGATCAATTCGCTATTCAATCCTTACAAGGTAAATTTGCGGCGGTGGGGCAGGGTTGGCATTATCCGGAATTAGCCGCTATACCCAATCAGCATTTATTGTTGGATATTTATCCGAATGCGGAAACCATCGCAAAAATTGCCGAGCCTTATGTCGCAAATGGTCAGATGCAGTCCATTCTTGACACCTTCCCTGTATACTTGCGCGATTCTGTTTCCTGGCAAAAGCGACCGCCTGCTCGCAGGCAGATCCAGCTAGATTAATTATCAATCCACAGGTTTTTTATGGCAGCGACACAAGCCGAATTTAATCAGGGCTTATTGAAGTTTTTGCAGGCTTCACCCACCGCATTTCACGCCACCGAACAAATGCGTTTGCAATTGTTGGCGGCGGGTTTTATCCAGCTGCAGGAGTCAGATGCCTGGCAGTTGCAGCCGGGAAAACGCTACCTGGTGGTTCGCAATGACTCTTCACTGATTGCTTTCAATTATGGCTCCAAGTCACTGATTGAAAATGGAATTATGATGTTGGGTGCGCACACGGATAGCCCTTGTTTGAAGGTTAAACCCAACCCTGAACTAAAGCGTCGCGGTCATTATCAACTGGGGGTTGAAGTCTACGGTGGTGCTTTGTTGGCGCCTTGGTTTGATCGCGATTTATCGATTGCCGGACGTGTCAGTTATCAAACTGCAGATGGCAAAATCGCCAGTCGATTAATTGACTTTCGTGATCCGGTGGCGGTGATCCCAAGTTTGGCGATTCACCTGGATCGTGAAGCCAATAACAGCCGATCAATTAATCCGCAAAAAGATATAGTGCCTTTGTTGATGTTGGCCGACGAGCAAAACCTGACGCCCGACTTCAGAACGCTCTTGCAGCAATTATTGGAAGCGCAACATCCCGACATAAAACCGGGCAAAATTCTCGATTATGAAATGAGTTTGTACGACACCCAGGCGCCCGCTCTGGTTGGTTTGCAAAAACAATTTATTTCCAGCGCGCGTTTGGATAATTTGTTGAGTTGCTATGTTGGATTGCAATCGATACTCGAAGCGGATTTCGAACATTCATCTTTATTTATTGCGACTGATCATGAAGAAGTTGGAAGTGTCTCTTGTTGCGGTGCTAAAGGCCCAATGTTGCAGCAATTTTTGGAGCGACTCGTTCCGCAGCCTGAATCGCGCGCGCGTTTGATCGATCAATCCGTAATGATTTCTGCGGACAATGCACATGCAGTGCATCCGAATTTTATGGATAAGCATGACGAAAACCATGCGCCCTTGCTCAATCGCGGTCCCGTCATAAAAATCAATGCCAATCAGCGTTATGCTACTACCAGTGATACCTCCGGATTATTCCGTGCAGTCTGCGAGTCGCTGAATATTCCCGTACAAGCTTTTGTTGCGAGAACCGATATGGGTTGCGGCAGCACCATTGGCCCGATTGTATCTTCAGAGGTCGGCGTTAAAACAGTTGATGTGGGTGTGCCTACCTTTGCAATGCATTCCATTCGCGAACTGGCGGGTGATAAAGATGCCTGGTATTTGTATCGTGTTGCGAAAGAATTTTTCACCGGAAACGTGACTTTAGTGTAGAGACAGATAAATGAGTATCGATATTAGTGAATTGTCAAAATTCAGCCCGTTAAATACTTTAAACAAGGATTATTTATCCCAGTTGGCGGCCAAGGCAGAAAAAAAAGAATTTCCCAAAGGCGCCATTTTATTTAAGCGTAGTCATCCCATTAAAGAACAGTTATTTTTATTGTCCGGTCATGTCGATTTAATTGATTCTTCTTTCAAAGTGATTGAAGCAATTGCTGGTAATGAGCGGGCAACCCAAGCATTAAATAATACAGAGCCACTTTTACATACAGGCGTCAGTAAATCACCAGTGACGTTGATTGCTATTGAAAATGATTTTCTGGATTTGGTAATGGCCTGGAGCGAAAGCCGCACTCAACCCAATGCTGTTAAAAAAGCTGCAGTAGTTGAAGAAGAGGGCGATGATTGGATGTCTTCATTGATAGAAGCGCCTTTGTTTGAAAAATTGCCACCTGCGAATATTCGCCAATTGTTTGCGCGTTTTGAGGCGGTAGAAGTAGAACAGGATCAAAAAGTAATTTCACAAGGCGAACGCGGTGAATTTTTTTATGTGATTGAATCAGGCTCGGCTGATGTGCTGGATTCAACCGGAAAAGTGTTGGCACATTTGCGCGTCGGTAATTATTTTGGTGAAGAAGCCTTGGTGGGCGATACCACTCGCAATGCAACGGTTGTGATGTGCACTGGCGGCCGTTTAATGCAATTGAAAAAAGAAGATTTTGTCGAGTTGTTAGCAGCACCGGTACAACGCCATTTAAGCGGTGATGAATTAAAAAAATTAAATCGCGATTGGCAGCTGCTGGATGTGCGCTTGCCTCTTGAGCGAAAAATTCAAGCAGTGACTGGCAGTCGTGGAATCCCGTTGAAACAACTGCGCGAACATTTAAAAGATTTAAAGCAGGATGTGTTGTATGTTGTAACCGATGATTCAGGCCGCCGCGCCAATATCGCTGTGCAATTATTAACACAAGCCGGATTCGAAGCCTGCATATTACAAAATGCAGCGGCGCATTATCCGCAGCAATGACCCCCTCCTAACCTCCCCCTTGCCAGGGGGAGGGACTTTACTCCCTGCTTTTTTGCGGAGTGAAATTAAGTTCCCTCCCCTGCCAAGGGGAGGGCTAGGGTGGGGTAAGGAGCCTCAAGTATTTTTAATTAAAAAAACCAAAAGCAGTAAGAAAAAAATTATGAACAAACAACGCGTCTTAACCGGCATCACCACTACAGGCACACCACATCTTGGAAATTATGTCGGTGCAATTCGTCCGGCGATTCAGGCCAGTCACAATGAACAAGTTGAATCTTTTTATTTTCTTGCCGATTTTCATGCATTGATCAAATGCCATGATCCACAAATGGTTCATCAATCCACACGTGAAATCGCCGCAACCTGGTTGGCATTGGGTTTGAATACCGATAAAAATTTCTTTTATCGTCAATCCGATGTACCGGAAATTCCCGAACTCTGTTGGTTATTAACCTGCATGGCTGCAAAAGGTTTGATGAATCGCGCGCACGCATACAAAGCGTCAGTGGATGCCAACATCGCTGCCAATGAAGATCCTGATCATGCGGTCACTATGGGTTTGTATTCTTATCCCATTTTGATGGCCGCGGATATTTTAATGTTCAACGCACACAAGGTGCCGGTGGGCAAAGATCAAATTCAACATATCGAAATGGCTCGCGATATTGCTGCGCGTTTTAATCACCATTACGGCGAACATTTTGTATTGCCTGAAGCACAAGTCGATGACACTGTAGCAGTGCTACAAGGTTTGGATGGCCGCAAAATGAGTAAAAGTTACGGCAATACCATTCCGTTATTTTTGCCAGAAAAACAATTAAAAAAATCCATCAATAAAATCCTGACCAACTTATTGGAACCCGGCGAACCGAAGGATCCGGATGCCGCACCGGTATTTCAAATCTGGCAAGCCTTCGCAACACCCGAACAAATCGCTTACATGCGCGAAGAGTTCGCCAAAGGCATCGCCTGGGGTGAAGCCAAAAAACAATTGTTTGAATTGATTAACAATCACGTTGCTGAAGCCAGAGATAAATACGAAGCTCTCTTGGCTAATCCAAAATTTATTGAAGAAAAATTACAAGAAGGTGCTGCCAAAGCGCGTGAGCGTAGTAAGCCGTTCCTTGAAAAATTACGTGAGGCTGTGGGGATTCGTCCGATAAAATAATTGCAAGTCATCCTCGCGCAGCGGGGATCCAGTGGCTTGATTTTTTAGGTCGCTGGATACCCTTCGGGTATGACGAAAGACTTTAATCTGATTTTACAAATTAAAGAAGGTTTCAATCCAATCTATTTCTTTTTCATTGACTCCTGTTTCATCCGCAATCTCCTTCCATTGAGACACCGCATCAATCACTTGTTCTGCACAGGCAGCGACGACTGGCTTTGATAAACCAAATACTTTTCCAAACCTGGATATTTCTGATGGTTTAGGTGGGTTAGGGCTATATTGAAAGCCAGCAACATGGTATTGGCCACGAATCGGCATAGGAACCAAATCATAAGCGGGAGATAGTTGATAGCCTTCATCATAGTGTATAAGGCTAAAATTTCGTTCGTGATCATCAACATTATTAATGGCTCGATTAAAGAGCATTTGCCGCAACAGCTGTTCAGCGTCTTTTTCTATGTTGACGGAAAATTTTTGCAATATTTTATAAATACTGTCGTAACTAAAATTAAATCCATGATCACTTTGTGATGCAGGATTTTTTAGCAAACTGTTAATGCTGACAAGATGAAAACGATAGTGTTCGATTAGATCAAAGCGCTCAATAAGTAAAACATCTCGCCCATTAATTCCTGAAATGATTTTCCCTTCACTAACATTTAGCCCGGCTAATTTGGCGAGTTTTAAACAGGCTAATTCTACTCTGGCGTTATTAAATGCATCGCTGTGTGATGGATTAAATTTTGCGATGTACTCCTTGCCTTGATCTGATATCAGTGCTTTTGGTCGAGCGCCCCCCACACCACTCCCCGAGCTTGCAAGAAATAACAGATTCATTGCATCAAATGAGATGTGATCGGGTTGGAGTTCATCGATTTGTTGGGCAGCGATTTCTGCTTTGGATAAATCTGCCAGAGGAATTCCTGTTTCATAACTCGCTGCTTCACCTTTCGGAACAATGCACAAGGCACCTATGTGACGTTTGCTCATTAAGCTGAGCAGATCAATTGCGCTGTGATTGTTCAAGCGTTGTTTATATTGATAAAAAGCCAGACGCGTGAGTACTTTTTTCCCCCAATCGTCAGGTAGATAGTCATCTAAAAAACCGGGTAATCCAGCGCTGGATTTAAGTTGTAGCTCGCTTGCATTCAAGGGTAAATGTTGGGGATCAATGGCAAATGCCGATTGTTGTTGTAAGTAGTCGGATTTGTATCGAAAGCCCACGCGTTGTACGCGTCCATTCTGTTCTTCAATTACGCAATCTGCAGCATGCTGTATGGATGTGCCCTGCGTGTTGATGTATATGTCATAGCTGGCTTTAGTCATCGAACAGGCTCTCCTCAATTACAAACAACTGTTCAAATGCTTGCTCCAAACCAAGGACCTCGGCGGCTTGGTAGTATTTGCCAAAGCTCACGCTCAAATCACCTTTTTCCATTTTTTGTAAAGTGGCTCTGACGACTCCAATCCGTAAGGCGAAGGCTTGCAGATCGTCTTTTGGAAAATGTTTTTTTCGGGCAGATTTCAATTGTTGACCCAGTAACGGAAGGTGTTTCATTCCTATAATTACCAAAATAATAGTATTAAATTAAAAATATACACATAAATACCATTATATTGGTCATTTTTCTATTGTTATTTGTTGTCGCAGATTGGATTTTATTTAACACTTGTATTATACAGTTAAACTGTATAATATTGCTTTCATGAACACACAAACCTGCACACTTGATGAGCTCTGCCAGCTGGCGGACATAAACCTGCGGACCGCGCGCTATTACATTCAGCAGGGGCTGGTGCCCAAGCCTGAGGGTAAGAACCGTGGTGCGCGTTATACGACTTTGCATCTTGAGCGTTTGCTTGAGATCAAAAAATGGCAGGCCGCCGGACTATCGCTGGAACGCATAGCGGAAATAGTCGAACAGCCAGGTGCTGCTGATATTCCAGTAAAGCGACCACAACCGGGTAGTGTTGAATTATGGAGTCATCTGATGATCAGGGATGGATTGCAATTGTTGATTGAACCCGGGCGCAGTGGATTGAACTCTGCGCAGATTCGTCGGCTCGCGCAGGAAATATTGGCGGCGTATGAAAATATCTCGAAGGAAAATATTGAATGAATACTCAAACTCGTCCGCAACTGAATACACAAAATGGTCAAGCCATACCTCTGGTGGGTATGGACATCAAGGCAAAAATTGAAGGCCTGCTGACCAGCATTTGTGTTGAACAAACTTATCACAATACTGAAACCATCAACATTGAAGCGGTTTATAGCTTTCCGCTGCCGATGGATGCAGTCTTAACCTCCTTGCAAGTGAAAATTTCTGATCGTTTATTAACGGCAAAAATTTTGGAGAAAACCGAAGCCGAAGCGCGTTATGAAGAAGCTATCACTGATGGTCACACAGTGGTGATGTTGCAAAAACTGGAATCCGGTTTGTACAGCATGAATGTCGGCAATTTGCAGGCGGATGAAAAAATTTCCGTGCAAATGCAATACAGTTTTGTACCGCGTTGGCAAGGTAATCAATTGCGTTTGATGATTCCAACTACAATCGCGCAGCGTTATGGTGCGGATCCCTATCAGCCGCATCAAATGCCGGAATCCTCTGTGTTTGTCGAGCATCAATACCAATTGCAGTTACAAATTTCGGGCGCTCTGGCAAAAGCCAAAGTCACCAGCCCAAGCCACCGATTGATTACTCAAACTCAAGGCGATGCACTCTGGATTAATTTGCAAGATAAAGCTGCCATGATGGATAAAGATTTTGTGTTAAGCATAGAATCTGATCTTGATCATAATCTCGGTTTGTTTGGACGTGATCTACAAGGTTATTGCGCTTTGGCCAGTTTTCATCCGCAGTTTGCGTTGGATCTTCCTGCAGAATGCAAAAATTTTAAAATTCTGGTGGATTGTTCAGGGTCAATGGGTGGAGTGTCAATTGAGCAGGCGAGACTGGCATTGGAAAAAATTGTCAGTTCTATGGCTGCAGGTGATTTTTTCAATATTATTTTATTTGGCTCAAGTCACGAAACCTTATTCAAGACTATGGTGCCTGCGACCAAAACCAACATCCAACATGCCTTGCAAAAAATTGCCGGTATTGATGCCAATTTAGGTGGAACGGAAATTGGGAGTGCGTTGCAAGCAACTTATCTGTTAAAAGCAGAAAGCAAACAAGCCGATGAAGTCTTGTTAATTACCGATGGAGAAGTTTGGAACACCGATTCTATTATTCAGGATGCGGTTAAATCCGGCCATCGTATTTTTACTGTAGGTGTTGGTTCTGCGGTTTCAGAAAGTTTTGTGTGTGGTTTGGCCGAGCAAACCGGCGGTGCTTGTGAGTTGGTGAGCCCGAATGAGGATATGGCTGAAAAAATTCTGCGTCATTTCGCTCGCATGCGCACGCCTACAGCAACATCTGTAAAAGTCGTTTGGCCGAATGCCCCAAAATTACAATTGGAAATCGGTGCTGTTTATTCTGGTGATACGGTCAACGTCTGGGCCTGGTTTGACAAGCAACCGGAAGGTGATGTCAGTTTGCAATTGCAAATGGCAAATGGTCAGTTAATCAATCACTCGTTAAAACTCAATGCGCTTACATCTAATCCTGATGAAGTGTTAAATCCTTTATCGCGATTAGCCGCAGCAAAGCGTATCGATAGTTTGAAGGAAAAAAATGAAATTGTTCAGTTGGCTTGTGATTATCAATTGATGTCACAACACGCCAATTATTTAATGGTAGATGAACAAGGCGATAGGGCAGAGGACTTACCCGAACTTCGCAAAGTGCCGCATATGTTGGCCGAAGGTTGGGTTGGGTCGCCAGTAGCGGCAGCGCCACTTTGTGCGTCTGTTGATATGGCGAGATCGGCACCGCGTGCGAAAAAATCCCTGCCAGGATTCTTGCGCAAAGAAATCAGTTTTGAATCTCTGTCGGATGCCAGTGATACGACTGATTGGATGTCAGCAACGCCTTTATCTGTTGAAGATTTTTCTGATCAGTTGATTAACAAAATAGCCAAAGCGGATTTGGATGTAATTAATCTTGATAATTTGCGAAGCTTTGATTTGCATGAGGGTGTTGTGGATTCATTGTTTGAATTGCAGCAACAAGGTTTTGATGGTCATCAACTTGCGATTACTTATCTCTATTATTTTGTTGAATCGCTGGATGCTAACAATTTACACAAACGACCCTTGCGTAATTTGATTAAACGGTTTAAACAATTGGTGATTGCGGAGGAATTGAAGGTGGCGGTTGGGAATATTGTTGGGGTTGTTGAGAAGACTTGACCCCACCCTAACCCTCCCCTTGCCAGGGGAGGGGACAGATTTCACTCTGTAGTAAGCAGGGAGTAAAGTCCCTCCCCCTGGGAAGGGGGAGGTTAGGAGGGGGTCTAATCAAATCACCGCCACCGATTTACTCACTGATTTAATTTCAGCAACCACTTCACACAAACTTCTCGTCAAATACGACAAATCATCACTCGAAATAATAAAAGGCGGGGTTAAATAAATAATATTGCCGAAGGGTCTTAGCCAAACACCTTTTTCGATAATTAACGGCATGAGCGATTGGGTATCAATTTTTTCTTCCATCTCTACCACGCCTATTGCGCCTAATACCCTAACATCTTTAACGCCGGGTAGATTTTTACAGGGCGATAATTCCTGTTTCAATTGGCTTTCAATTTTTTGAATTTTTTCTTGCCAGTTTTGGCTGAGCAATAAATCAATACTGGCATAAGCCACTGCACAAGCCAGTGGGTTGGCCATGTAAGTTGGGCCGTGCATAAAAATACTGGCGATACCCTGGGTGATACCTTGACTCACTTTGTCGTTGCAAAGTGTTGCTGCCAGGGTGATGTAGCCGCCGCTGAGTGCTTTGCCAAGGCACATAATGTCCGGGCTGATACCTGCGTGTTCGCAGGCAAATAATTTTCCGGTTCTACCAAAACCTGTCGCGATTTCATCAGCAATTAATAACAGATCGTATTCATCACAAAGCTCACGCACTTGGCGTAAATACTCGGGGGAATAAAAACGCATACCACCGGCACCTTGTACTATAGGTTCCAAAATAACGGCTGCGATATTTTGTTTGTTGCGCTTTAATACTTGCGCAAAGTGGTCGAAATTTTTTTCATCCAATGGTTGATCAAAACCGGAGGAGGGGGCTTCTGCAAAAAATTGATGAGTTAATGCCTGATGAAATAAATGATGCATACCCGAATGTGGATCACAAAGCGACATAGTCGCGAGAGTGTCGCCGTGGTAACCCTGTTTAATCGTTAAAAATTTGCAGCGCTGCGGTTGTTGTTGCGATATCCAATATTGCAGGGCCATTTTCATGGCCACTTCAACGGCAACAGAGCCTGAATCGCTGAAAAAAACTTTATTTAATCCGGTAGGTGTAATTTCAACCAGTTTTTCTGCAAGTTTTGCCGCAGGTTGGTGAGTGAAACCAGCAAACATCACATGTGCCATTTGTTGTAATTGCGATGTGATTGCCTGATTTAAAACGGGATGATTGTATCCGTGTAAACAACTCCACCAGGATGAAATGCCATCAATTAATTCGCGGCCATCTTCGAGTGTTATGCGAACGCCTTCGGCTTTTTTAACCGCCATTAATGGATTTTGCGCACCAAAGGCGGTGTAGGGGTGCCACACAAATTCTTGATCAAGGCGCAGAGTGCCGAGCGCATCAGACGACATGTAAATTCCTTGGAAAGGTATAAATACTGTCTACCACCTTAATTAAAGCGCGTGATCAAATCCAGTTGTTTTTGTGACAAGTCTGCCATTTCGTGATTCAAGTTATCGGCAATATTAATTTGCTTTTGGGTTTGATCAGAAATTGTGGCAATGGAATTAGTGTTCCGCTCGATTTCATTGGCCATTAAGGATTGTTCTTCTGCCGCTGCGGCGATTTGGTGTGACATTTGATCAATCGCACTAACTGATTGGGAAATACTCGATAGCGCTTTGTTGACATTAATCATTTCAGTTACGCTGCGGTCAGCCAATTGCAAACAGCTTTGCATATTGTCACTGGCATCAGTGGTGGCTTTGCTAAGGTTGCCAATAATCTGTTGTATATCGCCGGTGGATTCTTGCGTGCGTTGTGCAAGTGAGCGCACTTCATCGGCAACCACGGCAAAGCCTCGGCCTTGTTCACCTGCGCGAGCGGCTTCAATTGCTGCGTTCAGTGCAAGTAAATTGGTTTGCTCGGCAATGCCACGAATCACATCGACTACACTGGCAATTCTATTGCTGTCTTCTGATAATTTCGTCATTACCTGACCAAGTTGACTGACCATGCTGGAAAGATCGTCAATCGCTGTTTTTGCACCTTCAATTACTTTATTGCCTTTATCAACCTCTTCAATAGCAATGCCGGTAGCGGTTGATGTTTTGGTTGCACCTGTTGCGACTTCTTGTACGGCTATTGCCATTTGTTGCATGGCATTAGCGACGGCAGTTGTCTCACGCTGTTGCGCGGTCATACCGGCATAAGTTTGACGAGCGTGCTGGTGAGCATCGCTGGATTTACTTTGCAATTCCAATGCAGATTCACCGAAGCGCCCCAATGCTGTACGCAATCGTGCTTTGATGGCAATTTGCGCTAGTTCAATTTCACCCAGTGAGTCGCAACGCCCTGTGTAAATATAGGCAGCAAAGGGATCCTGAATAATTTTTCGTGATTCAATCAGCGAGTGACGTAAATTTTTTTCCTGATAAAAATACACGACCCAACCTAATACAAAACTGATAAAAAAGTATTCTATGGCAGCCGAATAGGTGAATCTGCCAATGAAAAAACTGGTCATTAATAAAATCAACCAGCTGGCTAATCCGATCAGGAAAAAATTACCGTAGCGTTTCCACAATTGCTCGAATGCAGAAATAAAAGGTTGGCCCCGATTCAATCGATCATAAACCTGTTGCGCGCGACGAATAATATTCGGATCTGCTTTGGTGCGAACCGATTCATATCCGGTGATTTGTCCATTTGATCTCAGCGGCGTGATGTAGGCATCAACCCAATAATGATCACCATTTTTACAGCGGTTTTTCACAATCCCCATCCAGGGTTTGCCACTGCGTAATGCGGACCATAACATACCAAATGCCTGGGTTGGCATTTGTGGGTGACGAATAATATTGTGGGGTTGTCCTATAAGTTCATCTCGATCAAAACCGGAAATGCGACAAAAATCCTCATTACAGAATTCGATATCGCCGCGTAGATTTGAGGAGGAGACTATTTCGTCCTGAGTGGATAAATGAACTTCACGACCTGTCACCGGACCATTATTGCGCATGTGAAAAAACCTCGAAAAAATTGTTAACTCGCCGCTCCCTAGACTAGACCATGAATTGCAGATTTTCCTATGCGACAGCCAATTCTTGTGGGCTATTGAGTCGATTCAAACAATTCATCAATTCAATGCGGGTTTTTTCGGGAAGATCGACAAACTCGACGCAGATGCGTGTATTGCGATAGGGCTCGCGTTCAATACGAAATGCACAGACACGACCTTTGCAGCGAATTTGCAATTGATCGTCCAGCATCATTTCACACACAGGGAGCAGGGCGCCATGACGCAGCTGCCCCAACAAATTGCCAGAGATACTCACACTAAAACCGCCAGTTGAAATGTCCTGCAATTTTCCATAACAGGCATCAGCGCCCATTGTGCGGATTTTCACCAGAGTCGCAGCACCGCCCAAGGCAAAACGTGGCTGGCGACGGCGAGGTTGCCATTGAATTTGTTCCGGCAAACTGAGCGCGATTCCCTGAGCGCCAAACTGACTGGCCATGGCTACTACATGAGTTTCAATCACCAGTTCTTCGCCCTTGCGATGATGACGCAGGGTGATGCTGTCGCCCACATCCAACACTAATTGTTGCGGGAAGAGCTCGTCGATCCAGATCAATTGGCGATCGACATCCACGGCCAAAATCAGGCTTTGGTAACGGCGACTGCTTGATCCCCAACGAACCTCCAATAATTGCCGGTTTTGTTGCAGGGCAAACAATGCGTAGTAATCATCGGAATTACGTGGGTGTGAGGGAGATTTTTTTTGCGTTTCAGCCTCCAACAACAGGTTGGTTTCGGTTTTGCCCATCAACCTTTGGAAAAATCCCATACAAGAACCTCTTGGTATCAAACTACTTTGCTTTGTTTCATCTGAGCAATCCATGTGCCAGAGATTAATCCCTGCAAATACAGGCATTCGGTGGATAGGGGCGGTGAATAATTGCCGCTATGATTTTCAATTATTTCCCTTAGCGCAATTAATTTTCCGCTCATGGACTACCGTATGTTTATGTTAAAGCTTTTGCAATTTATCGGATAAATCCGTTAGTCTCGATAAAACAACTCACACCCCCTCCCAACCTCCCCCTCCGAAAGGGGGAGGAGCCAGTTCCCTCCCCTTACGAAGGGGAGGGCTAGGGTGGGGTTTGTTTTGATAGCAAAAATCCAATAAAGAGAACCACCATGAAAAAATACTCGCTACTCATCAGTTTGCTCGCACTCCTTATTCCTCTCTCCGGTTGCGCCACCAAAGCGGTGAACGATCCCAATAAAGAAGAATGGGTGGAGTTATTTAACGGAAAAGATTTAAGCAACTGGACTCCCAAAGTAAAAGGTTATGCATTAGGTGAAAATCCGCTCAATACCTTTTCGGTTGAAGACGGTGTGATGAAAATCAGTTACGACCAATACGATCAATTCGATGGTCGCTTTGGGCATATTTTTTATAACGGTGGACCTTACTCTCACTATCGCATCAAAGTGGAATATCGATTTGTGGGCGAGCAAGTTAAGGGTGGACCTGCCTGGGCCTTCCGCAATAACGGCATTATGTATCACGCGCAAGATCCGAAAACTATGAGTATTGATCAGGATTTTCCCGGTTGTATGGAATATCAGTTACTCGGCGGTAATGGTGTCGACCCACGCACGACCGGTAATTTATGTACACCCGGTACGCAAGTGGTCATGAACGGAAAATTAAGTAAGGATCATATTTTTAATTCATCCAGCCCCACGTATCACGGCGACCAATGGGTGACTGCGGAATTGTTGGTGTATGGCAGTGAAAAAGCCGAGCATTTTATTAACGGCCAAAAAGTTATTGAATACACCGATCTGCAATGGGATGACGGTACACCGAATAGCGGTGGATATATTGCATTGCAAGCGGAAACACATCCCACACAATTTCGTCGTGTGAGTTTTTTAAATCTTGAAGGTTGTATGGATAAAACGGCGAAAAATTATAAGAGTTATTTTGTGAAGGATAAGCAAGCGGATTGTAAGTATTAACAAACCCCCTCCTAACCTCCCCCTTCGTAAGGGGGAGGAATGACCACCCCGCCTTTCAGGCACCCCTCCGGGGGAGGGGAATTGGGGCGGTGCCAAAAAAAATAAATAATCTTTAATTACGCACAATCTAAAAATTCCCCTCCTTCGGAGGGGTGGCAGGCGTAGCCTGACGGGGTGGTCGCGGTGCATAATGCACACCCCAATCTTCAAATCCCGAAAAACATTCGATGATTTTTTCCCTGATTTTTTTTGCTGCTGCTTTGCAAGGCTTTTTGTTGGCGCTCACACTCTGGTTGCATAAGCGCAATGTCAGCGCCAATCACATATTGGCTTGTTGGTTGGCGCTTCTGTCGGTTGATCTCTTAGGACAAATTTATTACCAGCAAGCCTATCGTGAATATCCTCAATTTATTGGCCTAACCAATTTTTTACCGCTTACCTATGGTGGATTTTTATTTTTATATGTGAAGTCTTTGGTAAATCGCGTGCCATTTTCACGATGGGATTGGCTGCATTTTTTACCCTTTGCACTCATGATGTTATTGATTAGCGATTATTTGTTGCTGTCAGGCCAGAATAAGTTGCTATTGATTGAGGATATTATTGCGGACAAAGCAGGGTGGCGCATGGATTTGGTGGATTGGGTGATGGATCTAATCGGATTCAGTTACGCTTTTATAGTTCTTTGGTTGTTTCGCAAGCAAGTCGTCGCATCGGGTTTGATCTGGCTGCGCATTATGCTGACAATTAATTGTGTCATTTGGACCTTTGTTTTACTGAGCTGTTTTTTCCCGGATCAGTTACCTATCAAAGACAATCAGTTCATTTACCTGCTCAGCAGCTTGTTTATTTATATTGTCGGATATTTCAGTTTAAAGACACCGGAAATATTTTTGCCCACTAAAGAGGCTGGCCCCAAGTATGGTGACAATCGTTTGTCAGACGATTTGCGTGAGCAAGTATCCCAGTCGCTCGAAACCTATTTGCGGCAAACAGAAATTTGGAAAGATAGCCAATTGAGTTTGAATCAATTAGCAGACAAATCCGGTTTCTCTGCGCATCATATTTCGCAAGTATTGAATGATCATTTGGGAAAATCCTTTAATGATTATCTGGCGGAGTTCCGTATTGCAGCCGTTTGCCAGCAATTATTAATCGAAAGGGATAAAAGTATTTTGGACATCGCCATGGAATCCGGTTTTTCATCCAAGTCGAGTTTCAACGCCAGCTTTAAGAAAATTACGGGGACTACCCCCAGCCAGTACAGAAAAGCCACCAATCTCTCCGAATAAACGTGCGGTTTTATAAATTTGCACGTGCGGATTTTTAAATTCGGACGAATCTTCCTCTTATTGATCGCAATCTGCACTTCGTTAAACAACTAACGAGGTGCAACCAATGGCAACAACTATATGGCGAGTCCTGCTAAGTTTTGGCGCTTTAGCAATCGCTGCTTATGGAATTTTTTTTCTACTCAGTTATCCATCAATAACTGGAAATCAAAGTTTTGCGGAAAAGTATCAATCGCTAAATCCTTTCTTTGTACAAAGTCATTTTTTGGGCGGTTCACTGGCTCTGATAATGGCTTGCTTTCAGCTTTGGACAAAACCCGGAACTAGCCTCCATAAATTAATCGGCTACGTCTATGTGCTCTCTGTAACTATGGGCGCTACGGGTGGATTTTATCTCGCGTTTTACTCTCATTTGGGATGGAGCACTGGCGTTGCGTTTTTAATTCTGGATGCTCTTTGGGTGTTTTGTACTTTTTATGGAATTTATTCTGCGTTGAGATGTAACTCTGCACAACATCAGCGTTGGATGCTGCGCAGTCTTGCATTCACTTTCGCTGCTATCAGTTTGCGAATTCAATTACCGCTACTGCTGATAGTGATGGATATAGACACAGCTTATCTGATAGTCGCCTGGAGTAGCTGGATTATGAATTTGCTGATCATTGAAATTTATCTCTTTCGAAAATCCAAACACTCTTCATCAACAGCAATAGCATAAACTCACGGACCTTTTATGAAACATTCCTTACTAGTCGCTACAGCAATTATTTTTAGCCAAACTGCGTTTGCCAATTGGGATTTGGGGATCGGCGTTGCCAGTTTTCAGCCACCCATCAAATCATTAGAGCAAAGCTATGAACCTATTCCGATGATTGCCTATCACGGTGAGCGTTGGAATTTTCAAATTACCACCTTGAGTTACAAAATTCATCAATGGGGTGATTTGAGTTTGAATGCACAAGTCGCTGGCAGGTTTGACGGCTACGATCCGGAAGACAGTCCTTATCTAAAAGGAATGGCAACTCGACGCGATACATTAGATTACGGATTCGCGCTGGATTGGAATGGATTTGAATTAAGTATTTCGCATGATGCATTAAGTGAACATGATGGCCAGATTATTTCGTTCGGTTACGGCAAGGGATTTGAAATGGGTAAATGGATGTTGATGCCAAAATTATCCTTGAACTGGCAGAGCGACAAGCGTATCAATTATTACTACGGAGTTGAGCAAAACGAAGTAGCGACACTCAATATTGATGGCGAAAATTTTTATCGCAATGCTTACGCAGTTGACTCGCAAACACTCATCCCGGAAGCGAGCCTGATGGCGATGTATCATCTCAATCAAAACTGGTTTTTAATTGGTGGAGCATCCGCTGAATTTTATCCGGAAGAAATTACTGATAGTCCATTAGTGGATGATGATATGGCTTGGGGAATGTTTTTTGGAGTTGCGCGGCATTTTTGAAATGGGTGAAACAAACCCCACCCCGACCCTCCCCTTCGTAAGGGGAGGGAGCTAATCTTCCGAAAAATTTAGTGGTTTTTGTTTTTTAAAAATTAATAGAAATCTTGTGCTACAAAATTTTATCAACGAAGTAGAAGGTCCCTCCCCCTTACGAAGGGGGAGGTTAGGAGGGGGTTTGTTTTAATGTCCCTCAGGCGCCTCAGGTTCTTTCAACGTCGACAAATAAGCAACCAAATCGCGCAACTCTGCTTTGGTTAAACCCTGGCCCATTGCGGGCATAGGGGATATGCCGCTGAATTCGAGTTTGGCGATTTCACTGCGTGCAATAGTTTGTTGTTTATCTGAGGTTACAGTCACATCATTTTCGGTTTCTGCGTCAAATGAACCTTCGATGCGAGTGCCATCTTTCATTACAACTGTTACGCGACCAAATCCTGGTGCAATACGCGCAGCGGGTGCGATCATGGCTTCTAACATTTGTTCAGGTTTAATGCGCTTGGCAATCGTGGTGAGTTCCGGACCAACGCGATTGCCGCGACTTCCCACCATATGACAACGTACGCATTGTGTAGAGTTGCTGTAGCGGAAGAGCCGCATACCTTTGTCAGCATCGCCACCGTATATCGCTTCGCTATACATATCGATAGGATTATTTTTATCCTTTTTCGCTTCATAACTGGCGAGCAGTTGGCTTAATTCTGGCGATGCAATTTTTTCAACAGCGGTCACTAGTTCAAGTTTGACTTCCGGTGCAATTTTTCCTTCAATCAATAATTGCATTTGTTCGCGGAACACAGCTTCTGCTTCAGGTGCTTTAATATTGGCTAAGGAGAGCAGGGCCGCTTGTTGTTCGAAAGTGGTACCGTTTTGCAACAAAATTTTGTGCATGTCGACGCGTTGCGCAACCGGCATATCCAAATCCGGAACAATGCCCAGGCCGTTCATGCGTACTGATTGCTCTTTATCTTTTAACGCGACAAATACCCAATCGCTAATTTGTGGATGATTGAATTTTTTCAAGGCGTTCAGTGCAGCGATTCTCACTTCTGCTACAGGATCTTTTTGCAATAGTTGAATTAATTCTTCGTTTGCCACTTGCAAACTCAATTGATTCAATGCGGTTACAGTTGCTTCACGAACTTCTGCGTTTTTATCTTGCAGTAATTTTGCATAGCCTGAGGTAAAAGCCTGGCTGGCTTCTGCTTCTGGATGTTGAATCGGGCCACGATAAGCCCCGGACACGCGATCATAAACGGAACCATCGGGCCAGACTGCGAGAGCGTGAATGGCTTCTGCGCGTAAATTGCTGTTTATTTCTTTGTTTTGCGCAAATGCAATCAGGCGTTGTGCTTGTTTTGCTGTATCGCCAGCGGCATAAACATTGGCGTTAATAGCGCGGCGCAGCAGCGGCTCGTTAGTGAATTTGGGTTTTTCCAAAAGTGCTGCCAGTGCTGGCAGTGCATCGGTAACCAAGGCATCGTCATTGATTGCACGCGCAGCGTTGGTCACAATAAATTCATTTTTATCTTGCAAGAAGTTAGCAAGGGCAGGGCTATTTAATTTTTTCAGTGCTACCACTGCAGCAATTCGCACCGCTTCTGATGAATGATTGGCGAGTTCGCTCAAGGCTTTTTCATCACCAATTCTTGAAAGTGCAATGGCACCTGCTTGTCGCAAATACACATCTTTATCATTGTTTTTCTTCAGCATATCAACAAGCGGTTCGATAGCTGCTGTATTGCCAATACGCCCCAAAGCCTGAGCGGCATAGAGTTGTACGCGTGGACTCTTGTCAGCCAGCAATGGAATTAACTTTTCGGTTGCGAGAGTTATGCGCGCATCACCCAACACCTTTGCAGACTGTGCACGGATTTCAGAATCGGTATCTTGCAATAAATTCAACAGTACTGGGTTATCGGTTGGATTTTTACGCAGCAGTTGACCCAAACCCCAAATTGCGTGAATACGGGCGAATTGATTTTTATCATTTGTTGCAATTTGTTCGAGTGTTGTTTGTTCCTGTTTTTCTACCAATGCAAATTGCGCTTTTTGGCGGATTCGCATATCGGCGTGTTGCAAATGTGCGGTTAATTCTTCAGTCGTGGATTTGCGGAAGTCTTGTGCAAGAAGATTTTTGGTTTCGGTACGGATTGCATTACCGGCAGTTTCCGGTGTATCCAGTTTCCATACGCGACCTTGTTGTTTTAAACCCCAGCCTTCAATCCAGTCGCTTAAATATAATGCGCCGTCCGGGCCAATTTCCAAACCGGTAGGTAGAACTCCACGGAAAATATTTTTATCGCTGGCCAATTCAAATGATGCACCTTTAGGTTTTAATGTAAAGGCGTTAATGCCCGCGTGAGCTGCAGAACCGACAAATTCGACCATAAAAAAATGATCACGCCATTCTTCGCTTAGTGCAGTGCCCGGGTTGTATGCCATACCGCTTGGCCCTGCGTGGTAGGGTGCGACAGGTGGTAATAAATGTGCGGCCTGACCTTTGAATTGTGGATTAAAATATTTTTCATCCATCCAGACTTTGTATGTATTGTTTTTCGGATCTTTATATTTACCCAGTTGCCAATTGATTCGCCAGCCAGTGTCCGACCCTTCAATTAAATGCACTACACGTTCATATTCACCAATGTGATCACCATCGTTATCAACGCTGATAAAATTTCCATATTTATCGAAAGAGAATTCGTAAATATTGCGCAATCCTGATGCAAAAACTTCAAAGTTGCTACCATCCAATTCACTGCGAACTATCACACCTTCATTGGGATGATACCAATGTTTACCGTTTGCATCGGTCACATTGGTGCCTATATCACCCATGCTGGAGTAGAGCATGCCATCGGGTCCGATCATAGCGCCGGAAAAACCGTGACCGCTAAATCCAATATGCACGGCAAAGCCATGCGCCAGCGAGTTTTTTTGATCAAAAAATCCATCGCCGTTGGTGTCTTTCATTTTCCAAACATCAGGCGCAACGTTTAAAAATAATTCTTCCGAATCACTGTTATAAAAAAGTCCGCCGATAACATCGGTGACTTCAGTGTGAAAATCATCCACAACCGTTTGCGCAAAATCGGCTTTACCGCTGCCGGATTTATCTTCAAGCATAATGACTTTTTCAGTCATCACCGCCAAATCGCGCCAATCCTGATTGCCATCTTTATTGCGATCAGGAATACGTTTGTCGGTTAATTTTTTCTCCGGCGCTAATTCGCTGTGTAAAAATGCACGACGATCTTCGATGCTGGTAAACGTCATCGAAGCATTTTCCCATTCGGGTACACCGCGAATATCAAATTCAGAATTATTACTGCGTTGAGTAATGCCCGCCCAAACACGGCCTTTATCATCTACATGAATTGCGACTGTATCGCCCAATAATTTTTCAGAGGCCCAGAGTTCTGCTTTCATGCCTTGAGCAGTGGTGACCGGCACTTGCTGTTCAATTGCCGCTGCGGTTTTTTTTGCTTCTTCAGGATCAAGACGTTTGATGTCCAATGCAGGGCTACTGCTGACTGCCGCGCTTGAGCTAATAGATGATTGGGTTGTTGCTTCTGGTGCTGGCGACTTGCCACAACCACCAACCAACAAACCTGAAGTCAAAGCTAAAACCAAAGGATGAAGTGCAAAACGACGGAATAGAAAATGATTGGGCGATGATTTCATGCTGGGCTCTTTTCTGAATTTATTGTTGGGAAGGATTGGTAAAGGCTGATTATAGGGAAGTCGTTTTTGACAAGTGTCTTTATTTTCTTTTGCTAAACAATAATTAACATTTATCGGATAAAACACCCTCTCCCCAGCCTCTCGGTAAATGCTCCGTGCTTTACCCTACCTCCTGCATCCATGCAGTCGTCCCATCAAGAGAGAGGGAGCAGATTTGATTCCTATAAAGATGTTGGGTGGATTCGAACACTGCGAATTTCATAACTAAATTGAACAAAAATAATTCCCCTCTCCCTTGATGGGAGAGGGGCAGGGGAGAGGGTGTTTCACTCGAAAAATCAAACCGGAATTCCATTCGGCACAGCATCCACTTTTTTCGCTTGCGTCCCTTCCGGTGCTCGATACAAATCCGCTTTATCACCAAGCTGATCACGCACGCGAATCATCGAAAACATGCCGCCCATTTCCAGTTTTCCGTAAAGTCCTTCACCCATCATCATAGGTAATGTATTTTCCGGGCCGGGCATATGGCCCATGTCGGTGTGAATTTGATGTTCTGCCATGCCGTTTTCGCCCATGGCCATATAACCCGGCAAGACTTTTTGAATTTGCGATTCGGGTTGTTTAACGCCGAGCATATTTGGTACGCCGTGGCCCATTGCATTCATGGTGTGGTGACTCATGTGGCAATGAAATGCCCAATCGCCCGGCACTGCAATAAATTCAATATCGCGTGCTTGCCCAACGCCAACAATTTCTGTGACTTCTTTGCGCCACAAATTTTGTGGCCAGCGTCCACCATCTGAACCTGTTACTTCAAATTGCACGCCGTGCAAATGTATTGGGTGATTCCACATAGATAAATTACCAACACGAATGCGCACGCGTTCGCCCGTTTGCGCGACCATGGATTCAATCGCAGGAAAGACTTTGCTATTCATGGTCCACAAATCAAATTCCGTCATCACACTGGGGTCGGGTCGATAAGTACCGGGATGCACTGCCCAGTTGTGCAATAAAATTGCATAATCGCGATCAATTTTTTCGGTGGAATTTTTCGGGTGAATAATAAACATACCCATTAAACCCATCGCCATTTGTACCATTTCATCCGCATGCGGGTGATACATGTGAGTACCGTGTTGTTGCAAAGTAAATTCGTACACAAAAGTGTCGCCGGGTTTGATTGGTGGTTGGGTCAAACCGCTGATGCCATCCATTCCCCAAGGTAATAAAATTCCGTGCCAATGAATGCTGGTGTGTTCTGGCAGTTTATTGGTGACATAAATTCTGACGCGATCACCTTCAACCGCTTCAATCGTAGGGCCAGGTGTGCTGCCGTTGTAACCCCAGGCTTTTATTTTGCTGCCCGGTGCAAATTCGTGTTCGATTTCTTCAGCAATTAAATGAAATTCTTTTACACCGTTATTCATACGATAGGGCAGGGTACGGCCATTGGGTGTAATCACCGGTCTGTAACCTTGCTCAGTCATGTCATTCTTTTTTGTGCTGACTGCAGGAATATCTTGAGAGGTTTTGACTGAGTTATTGGAATGATTTTTGTGATCCTGCTGATTGCCAGTCACATGATTGCTGTGATCCTGCGCACTCAAAGGCAAACTGTTCGCCAAGCTCACAGCGCCCAATCCCATAGCGGTTTGCAAAAGTAAATGACGACGACTAATCATGATCATGCTCCTGATGATTGGAGTGAGAATTTTGTTGGTGATCGGAATAGTTTGAATGGTCCATATTCGAATGATCCATTTTGGAGTGATCCATGTTTGAATGATCCATTTTGGAGTGATCCATGTTTGAATGATCATGTTCTGAATGATCATCTGTTGTGGCTTTTTCATCTGATATCGGCAGCGCTTTGCCAATCGCCAATTCCAATCGACTACGCGCTTGCCAATATTGATTCAAGGCCTGGGTGTAATCCTGAGCCAATTGAATTTCCTGGCGTTTAATCATCAGCAATTCAAACGGGCTGGTTAACATAAAATTCACTTCACGATTACTTAGCGCTACGCGTTTCTCAGCTACTTGCAAGGCTTGGGTAATAATCGTCAATTGTTGTTTGGCCGATTGCATCTGGCTGAGGGCAGTGTGAATTTGAATGCTGGTGTCCAGTTGGGTTTGTTGCAATTGCGATTGCCATTTTTTTAATTCGGCATCCAATACCGCAAGCTTTCCTTGAGCGCGATTAAATAGTGGCAAAGCCAATTCAATTTCAGGCCCAACGGATTTTTCACCGCCGGCCTCTTTTTCGGCATTGATGCCCAGAGTTATATCGCGCCAACCATTTTTTTGTTGCACTAAGTGTTTGCGCTTGTCGATTAGTGAAATCTGTCGTTTGATAATTTTTTGATCCAAATGATTCTCAGTGGCTAGTTGGTTAAGTTCATCCACAGAAAATTGTTCATCCGGCAATGCGGTTAATTGATGTGGAATTAAAAGCTGGTGTTCTGGTGATAAGCCTATCAAACCTTGTAATTTCCATTTTTCTTGCTGGGCCGTTTGTTTGCGTTTTTCAAGGGATTGTTTACTGCGATTGAGTTCATTGTCGTAATACAAAAAATTATTTTCCGACATATTGCCAGCGCGCCAGAGTGATAAAGCCAATTCGCGGCGAGCGGTTGTTGCTTCAAACATTTGTTCTTCAATTGCCAGAGATTGCTGCGCCGCCACTGCCGAAAAATAGGCGCGGCTGGTGTTGGCGATTAATTTATGTATCTCCTTTTGAAATTGCCACTGGGCGGTTATCAATTGCTCATCAGCCATTTGTTGTCGCAAGGGGCGGGTGAACCAATCGAGTAATGGTTGACTCAACCCGGTTTCAATTTTCCAGCCGTCATCAGATTTCATTCCACCCAAACTGATGTGCGGATTATTAATTAATCCCGCCTGCAATTGCTCCGCTTCGGCAATACCGATTTTCGATAAAGCTATTTTGACTTTGGGCGATTGCGCCAGCATGGTTTGCAAAGTTGTTTGCAGATCCAGATTTTGTGTATTTGAAATTGTCGTGTTTTGCGTTTGGGTTATAACGGAAAAATCCAATTGTTGATAATTTTCAGACAAGGATTTTTCAATGTCTGAAAGATTATGGGTTGCAGGTTGGGTTACGCAGCCGGAGATTAGAATGCTGGTGATAAAAATCAGAAGAATTGAAAAGCCTGACCCCCTCCTAGCCTCCCCCTTCCCAGGGGGAGGAACTGTCCCCTCCCCTGGGAAGGGGAGGGTTAGGGTGGGGTCTTTTCTAAAAATATTTCTTTTCATAACCATTCCTCAAATCTCCACACGCCAATTACGTAAACGCAACGCATTAGTTACAACAAACACACTGGACAAGGCCATAGCGGCAGCGCTTAACATAGGTGATAACAACCATCCGTTAAAGGGAAAAAGAATTCCCGCTGCAATAGGAATTAACACCACATTGTAAACAAATGCCCAAAACAAATTTTGTTTGATGTTACGCATAGTCGCACGCGCCAACGCAATACTTCGTGGCACGCCCTGGATATTGCCGCTGGCCAATATTAAATCCGCGCTTTCAATAGCGACATCCGTTCCTGTTCCTATCGCAAGGCCAAGATCAGCTTCTGCTAACGCAGGTGCATCGTTGATTCCATCACCCACAAATGCAACTGCACCTTGTTTGTTACGCAATTCTTTTACCGCCGCTACTTTTTGTTCGGGCATAACTTCGGCGATCACCAAATCAATTCCCAATTCTCCTGCAATCACTTGTGCAGTGATTTGGTTATCGCCAGTGATCATTGCAATTTTGAATCCCAATTTGTGTAAATTCTGTAACGCTTCCCGAGTTCCTGGTTTAATGGTGTCAGCCAATGCCATCACCGCTACTGCGCGATTATTGACTGACATGTAAATAGGCGTTTTGCCTTGTGCTGATAATTTTTTTCCGGTTTCAGTTAAATCGCTCAGTGATATTCCTAAAAAATCAAACAAGCGATCAGCGCCAATTACAATTTTTTCGCCCGATACGCTGGCGGTAATTCCATTCCCGGTAATGGTTTCGAAAGTTTCCAGTTTGCCGAGCGAGACTGAATTGATTTCAGCTGCTTTCACTAATGCATTGGCTATCGGATGTTCTGAATGTTGTTCGGCTGCAGCCGCCAGTGACAGTAAATAATTTTTTTCAAAATCTGCTGTGGTGACAAAATCAGTGAGCGAGGGTTTTCCTTCTGTCAGTGTTCCGGTTTTATCAAAGGCAATGGTGTTGATTTCAGCAAGGCTTTGTAATGCGCTGCCACGGCGAAATAATAACCCCATGTTAGCGGCACGACCTGTGGCCACCATAATGGATGTTGGAGTTGCCAAACCCATGGCGCAAGGGCAGGCTATAATCAATACGGCCACAGCATTGACCAACGCAAAACTTAGTGCAGGTTCAGGCCCAATAAAAAACCAAACTAAAAATGTGATCAATGCAATCAAGATCACAGCAGGGACAAACCAGCGAGTGATTTGATCAACCAATGCCTGAATCGGTAATTTTGAACCCTGTGCGCTTTCCACCAATTCAATAATTTGCGCAAGCACTGTGTCCTTGCCGATTTTGGTTACGCGATAAGTCAGCGAGCCAGTGGTATTTAATGTGCCGCCAGTTAATCTTGCAGCGATTGTTTTTTTAACCGGCACTGATTCACCGGTCATCATGGATTCATCCACAAAGGATTCACCTTCAATCACTTCACCATCCAACGCAATGCGTTCACCAGGATGCACCAGCAAATTATCGCCAATTTGAATTTGTGCAATATCGACAATTTGGTGTTGCCCATTTTCGATTCGGGTTGCGGTGTGAGGTTGAAGTTTTACCAAATGTGAAATGGCTTCACTGGTGCGGCCTTTTGCACGCGCTTCCATTAATCGCCCTAACAATATCAAGGTGACTATGACTGCCGCCGCTTCGTAATACACATTGACGGTTCCCTCGGGTAAAACATTCGGTAAAAAGGTGGCCACCAATGAATAACTCCAGGCAGCCAAACTGCCAATCGCCACCAGAGAATTCATATCAGGTGCAAAGCGGGCGAGGGCAGGTAAACCTTTTTGGTAGAAAATTTTTCCGGGTACAAACATCACAAAGCTGGTGAGAATGGCTTGAATAATCCAGTTCCAAATTCCCAGGTGCGCCATCAGCCAATGATGAAATGCTGGAATAAGATGAGCGCCCATTTCCAATACAAAAACTGGCAAGGTCGCTAGCAAACTCAATTTAAATTGCTGAGTTAATGCTTGCTGTTCTTGTTCGCGTTTTTCACGAGTGTCTTGATCTGAATCTTGAGCGAGTTGTGCTGAGTAGCCCGCTTGTTTCACCTTTTCAATCAGCGCCTCCAGCGGTACGTCTTGCGATAATTGCAATTGTGCTCGCTCGGTTGCCAGGTTAACGCTCACAGCATCAACCCCCGCGACTTGCGACAGAGCCCGTTCAACATGTGCCACGCAAGATGCGCAGGTCATGCCTTCAATATTGAGTTGCAAGATTTGTGGTGTGCTCATGATGAATTACCTAAGCTTCCGGCAAGGCGGGGTAGCCTGCCTGATTGAGTACCGAGATCAAGTCTTCCCGAGTCAATCGGGATTCCACTTCAACCCGACGAATGGCTGGAAATGCGGTTACGCGGGCATCTTTGTCCGCCGCTTGTATTGCGCGGGTTACCGCAGCACCACAGCCGCCACAGGTCATAGTCTCTAGTTTGAATTTGTACATGATATTTGCCTCCCGATAGATGATGTCGATCAATCTGGAATCAGGTTAATCCTTACCCTTGCGGCAAGGTCAAGCCTTTCCTTCTTGCGAGTAAAATCCGTACAATGCGCGCCTTGATCATCCTGCGGTAATTTTCCATGCAATCAGCTCAACCTCTCCAGTCCCCCATAGACGACATTCAAGGGCGCGAACGTTACGAATTCAACAAGTTACAAAAGCGTCTGCGCCGTTTAACCGGCCAAGCCATAGTCGATTACAAGATGATCGAAGAGGGCGACAAGGTAATGGTCTGTTTATCGGGCGGCAAAGATTCCTACACTATGTTGGATATTCTGATGAGCCTGCAAAAGACTGCACCAATTCATTTTGATTTGGTCGCAGTGAATATGGATCAAAAACAGCCGGGATTCCCCGAACATGTATTACCTGAATATTTAAAAAAATTGGGCGTCGAGTATCACATCATCGAAAAAGATACCTACAGCGTAGTAAAAAGAGTCATTCCTGAAGGTAAAACCACTTGTGGACTTTGTTCGCGCTTGCGTCGCGGTACTTTGTATGGTTTTGCCGACGAAATTGGCGCGACTAAAATTGCACTGGGGCATCACCGCGATGACATTATCGAAACTTTATTTTTGAATTTGTTTTACGGCGGCAAACTCAAAGCCATGCCACCGAAATTATTGGCTGATGATAAACGCAATATAGTCATTCGCCCGCTGGCTTACTGTTCAGAAAGTGACATAGAAACTTTTGCGCGTTTAAAAGCTTTCCCGATTATTCCGTGCAATTTGTGTGGCTCACAAGAAAATTTGCAACGACAAGCCATCAAAGACATGTTGCAACAATGGGAAAAGCAATTCCCCGGCCGCACAGAAACAATTTTCTCCGCGATACAAAACGTCGCGCCTTCACAATTGGCAGATGTAAATTTATTTGATTTTGTCAATTTGACGCTGGATAGAAATAATTCCACAGATGAAGATGATAGTTGTGCAATGCCATCGGTAACTCCAAAAAATTCCGGTGTGCAGTTTGTCGATGTAATGGAGATGTAAGAAATTCCCCTCCTTCGGAGGGGTGCCCGTAGGGCGGGGTGGTTTCTCGGTTCTGGGCTATACTCTGCAAAACATGCTTACAAGGTTCAAACATGCATTACAACCTGATAGTAGTCGGTGCGGGTATTCAAGGGGCAGGGGTTGCGCAAGCGGCTGCCGCTGCGGGTTATTCAGTGTTGGTGTTGGAAAAAACATCGGCTGCTGCGGGCACCTCGAGCAAATCTTCAAAATTAATTCACGGCGGTTTGCGTTACCTGGAAACCTTTCAACTGGGATTGGTGCGTGAAAGTTTGCAAGAGCGTGCACTGTTGTTGAAATTGGCTCCATCTCTGGTTCATCTCTCTAATTTACATATTCCGATTTACGAAGACTCCAAACGCTCGCCGTTTATGATCCGTGCGGGTTTAAGTTTGTATTCTTTGCTTGCCGGTTTGAATAGTGATTCGCGTTTTTGCCAAATGCTCAGTTCCGAATGGGAGCATTTGCCTGAATTAAAAAAAGGCAAACTCAAAGCAGTGTTTCGTTATCAGGAAGCGCAAACCGATGATGCCGCGTTGACTCGCGCCGTGTTGCGTTCAGCGCAATCGCTAGGTGTTGAAGTTTTAATGCCTGCGACATTTTTATCCGCCGATATTCACGCGAGCCAAAGCGAGGTTTTTTACGATTATCGCGGGCAACAACATCAAGTCAGTTGCGATTTGTTAATTAATGCGGCTGGCCCCTGGGCGTCGAGCGTTAATCGTTTAATCACACCTGAACCCGATTTGCCTGCGGTGGATTTGGTGCAGGGCAGTCATTTATTGTTGCCGCCAATATTAAATCAACATTTTTATTTGGAATCGCCGCGCGATAAACGCGCTATTTTTGTATTGCCCTGGAAAGGGAAATTGATGATTGGCACCACCGAAAAAATACATCAGGGCGAACCGGAAAAATCCCACTGCACTGACGACGAAAAAAATTATTTGCTGGAAACTTTGTTGCATTATTTTCCAAAACTCAAAGTGCCTGATGAAGTGGAATCTTTTGCGGGATTACGTGTGTTACCCAAATCCGACAAAAAAGCTTTCGCTCGCCCACGCGACGTCATGCTGCTCGCCGATCAAACAGATCGTCCTTGTGTGATTACTTTGATGGGCGGCAAATTAACCACCTATCGCGCAACCGCTGAACGTGTGATGGAAATGGCCAAGCGGCGATTGCCGAAGGTTAGGGTTAAGGCGGATACGCGACATCTAACGCTGAGTTAAAACAAACCCCACCCTAACCCTCCCCTTCGTAAGGGGAGGGGACAGATTTCACTTCGTAAAAAGTAGGGAGTCAGGCTCCTCCCCCTGCCAAGGGGGAGGTTGGGAGGGGGTAAAGTTTCTATCACTTTGCTAGAATGCCCCCCAATTTCAAATCCTCCCTCTACCTCACATCAGCGGTCATCCGCTAAGGACATCACAGTGAATTTTACCGGTGCCCATATTCTCTCTATCCAACAATTTGATCGCGGCGATATCCAACGTATTTTTGCAGTGGCAGATTCAATGGAACCTTACGCGCTTCGCCATAAAGTTACGCGGGTGTTGGAAGGGGCGATTCTTGGCAATATGTTTTTTGAACCCAGTACGAGAACGCGTGTGAGTTTTGGTTCTGCATTTAATCTGTTGGGCGGAAATGTTCGCGAGACGACTGGTTTTGAGTCGACTTCGATTACCAAAGGTGAATCCTTGTTTGATACTGCGCGTGTTTTATCGGGCTACAGTGATGTGATTTGTATGCGTCATCCACAATCGGGCAGCGTGGCAGAATTTGCCGAAGGTAGTCGCGTGCCTGTCATCAACGGTGGTGATGGCGCTAATGAACATCCCACACAAGCCTTGTTGGATTTGTACACTATTCGAAAGGAGTTGCAATCCAAAGGTCGTAGCATTGATGGATTACGTATTGCGATGATTGGTGATTTGAAACACGGACGTACAGTGCACTCACTTTGCAAACTCTTGTGTGTTTTTAATAATGTTCAAGTGACCTTGGTATCACCAAAAGAATTGGCAATGCCGGAAACTATTATTGAATCTCTGCGTGAGGCCGGGCATCAAGTCATAGTTACTGATGAATTAACCTCATCCATTTCTCATGTGGATATAGCCTATTCGACTCGCATTCAGGAGGAGCGCTTTTCGACCAAGGAAGAAGCGGATTTATATCGCGGGAAATTTCGATTAAATCAAAGTATTTACACTCAATTTTGTGAACCTAATACGGTCATTATGCATCCGCTGCCCCGCGATTCTCGTCCGGAAGCGAATGAACTGGATAACGATTTGAATACTAATCCCAATCTCGCGATTTTTCGCCAGGCGGATAACGGTGTGTTAGTGCGCATGGCATTGTTTGCATTGGTGTTGGATGTCGCCGACCAAGTCGAACAATATTCACGCGATGTGAATTGGTATAATTCGCTGCGTTCGAAATGATCTCTGAACTCTTTGCAATCCTTGCGCCGATTTTTATTTCTACTCTAATTGGTTTTGTCTGGGGGAAATCGGGCGAGGACTATCCTGCCGATTTTATTTCCAAACTGGTCATGAATATAGGTTCGCCATGCCTGATTTTAGGCACTATGGCGAAAGTGGAAATTGATCCTGCCGTTATGGGGCATGTTGCCTTGGCGACTTTAGTTACGCTTGTCAGTATTGGTGCACTCAGCACAATTGTGTTTCGCTTTTTAGGTTGGAAAATTGCAACTTATTTACCCGCTGTAATTTTGCCTAACAACGGCAATATGGGTTTGCCGCTGTCATTATTTGCATTTGGTCAATTGGGTTTGGCGCTTGCACTGGGTTCTTTTATGGTGATGATGTTAATCACTTTTACGATTGGCATTTGGATTGTGTCGAGCAATGGGCAAACTAATCAAGAGCGAATCAAAACCTTGTTACAACAGCCGGTGATTTACGCCATGTTGATTTCAGTGGTGGTATTGGTGACTGATTCAGAATTACCCAAATGGTTAGGCAATACACTGAATCTGCTTGGTGGCATTGCGATTCCGTTAATGACAATTGCGTTGGGCGTGTCACTGGCAAAATTAAAAGTTAATTCCTGGCAACGCAGTCTTTTTGTGAGTTGTTTACGTATATTCGGTGGTCTATTGATTGCTTGGTGCGTGTGCGAATTAATGGATTTGCAATCCACCGAGCGCAGCATTGTGTTATTACAAAGTGCAATGCCAGTCGCTGTATTTAATTTTATGTTAGCCGCGCGATTTAATGGTGACACGGAAGAGGCGGCAGCGATGGTGGTGGTATCGACACTTGTTTCTTTTGTGAGCTTACCGTTTTTGTTAATGTGGATTTTGTAAGAAAAACACCCTCTCCCCTGACCCCTCTCCCATCAAGGGAGAGGGGATTTGGTTCTGTTTTGATTTTGTGCGTAAAACATAATAATTTTTCTATTGATGTTCTTTATAAGACATCAAATCTGCTCCCATCTCCCTTTAAGGGAGAGGGCGTTTTGTGTTTAGAAAATCAATAATTTTTTGTACACAATCATCAATGCTTTGCTGATCCGTTCGCAAATGTATTTCGGGATTTTTCGGCGCTTCATAACTGGAATCAATTCCCGTAAACATCGCAATATGCCCCGCACGCGCTTTTTTATACAAACCTTTTGGATCTCGTGTTTCACAAATTGCCAACGGTGCATCGACAAACACTTCAATAAATTGACCAGTTGAGAAATTCTCGCGAATGTTTTCTCGCATTTTTCTATAAGGCGAAATGCTCGCGCATATCACTACAAATTCTTCCTGCATAAATAATTTCGCAACTTCCGCCATGCGCCGACAACTTTCATAGCGATCTTCCTCCGAAAACCCCAAATCTTTACACAAGCCTTTACGCAAAATGTCGCCATCCAACAAGTAATTAGCAATCCCCAATTGATTCAGTTTTGTTTGCAAATTAGTCGAAATGGTTGATTTGCCAGCGCCGCTTAGGCCGGTTAGCCAAATCACGCCGGGATTAAGGGGTTTTGTATTCTGGATTTTATTCATGCTGCGTCAATTTATTGTTGAAAAACCACAGTGTAGATGATGCCAGACTTGGATATGCCAATTTTTGATTCTCTAATTTTTATCTTCTCGCCTTGTATTAAAAGGCATGCTGTCTAGACTTTCCACAAATATATCCATTTTATAAGTACACCATGGAGGTGTTAGTGCGATCACAATTCCACTTCATATCCGGTTTGCCCCGATCCGGCTCTACCTTGTTAGCCGCCATTCTCCGTCAGAATCCTCGTTTTTATGCGGGCATGACCAGTCCGGTTGGTAGTTTGTTTGGTAGCCTGTTAAATCAATTCAGTGCGGGCAGTGAATACGGCCCCATGATCTCTCAGCCACAGAGAAGGCGTTTATTAAAAGGGCTTTTTGAAAGTTATTACGCTGACGAAAAAGAGAAAGACATTATTTTTGATACCAACCGTGTGTGGTGTTCAAAACTGCCAGCATTAATGGATTTATACCCTCAAGCCAAAGTAATTGCCTGTGTACGCAACGTGGCCTGGATTATGGATAGCATCGAAAAAATTTATCGTGCAAACCCCTTTGAAAACACCAAACTCTATAACGACGATATAGAGCGCAACACAGTTTATAGCCGAGTAGAGTCGCTGGCGCAGCGCAATAGGCTAGTGGGTTTTGCCTGGGCTGCATTGAAAGAAGCTTACTATGGTCAGCATGCGAAATCATTACTCCTCGTCGAATATGACTTGCTAGCTGAAGCACCTGAAAAAGTGATGAGACTGGTGTACGAATTTATAGGTGAACCTTGGTATGAGCATGATTTCAACAACGTTAAATACGATGCTCCAGAGTTTGACCAGTCGTTGGGTCTTGATGGCTTGCATCGAGTTCGTTCAAAAGTTGCAGTACAAAACCGCAAAACTATTTTGCCACCCGATTTATTTAATCAGTACACAAGTTTGAGCTTTTGGAATGAGGATACTTTTAGTGAAGCTAACGTTATTCGTGTAAAAAGTGCTCTGCCTGTTGTTTAAATATCAACACATTTATTTGTAAGTAAAAATTATTGAATCGTTTAAAACGATTGGTGAGGAAATATCATGTCGCGGATCATTCTCCCTGGGACTAACCCAATGCAAACCCCTGGTCGCTTTAAACGTAATTCACTCAGTATGTTGTGTAGTGCAGCGCTGATGACGGCTGTGCAATGTGCTTACGCAGCTCCAGCTCAGCAGCAGCGGTTTATGCCTGCTACGCACGCATCAATTAGTATTGCTAACGTGGCGACTGAACCAAAATTAATCCTGGTGTTTGTGGATAGTCGAGTGCCCGATGTCGACCAGCTACTGGCAAACCTCACCGAGGGTGCTCAGGTTATTTTTCTAAATTCGCAAGAAGACGGACTACAACAAATCGCGCGTGCAGTTTCTAAACACAGTGATATTCAATCCATTCAAGTTATTTCTCATGGTGAAGCAGGCCAACTGCAATTAGGCAATGGATTTATTTCCAGCAAGAATCTCGATGCCTATACCAACGAATTACAAATTATCAAACAATCACTTGGTGTAGGTGGTGATATTTTATTGTTCGGTTGTAATGTTGGTGCTGGTGCAGTAGGGCAAAATTTTGTTAATCAATTGGCATTGGCAACAGGCGCAGACGTAGCAGCATCGACAAACAAAACAGGGAATATAAAAAACGGTGGTGATTGGGAGTTGGAAATCGCCAGAGGGAAAATTAATACATCATCCGCATTAGCTTCTGCCGCGCAAGCGACTTATAGACATGAACTTGCCACCATTACAGTCACCACCAATGCCGACAGCGGTGCCGGCAGCTTGCGCAATGCGATAAGCAGCGCTATCAGCGGAGACACCATCACCTTCAACGCGGGAATGACCGTTACCCTGACCAGCGGGCAGCTCGCCCTGAACAAGAACCTGACCATCGACGGTGACCTGGATAACAACGGCACGGCCGATGTCACCATCGATGCCAACCACAATAGCCGCGTCATTAGCATGACCGCCGGTACCGTAACTCTAGACGGCCTGGTGATTACCAACGGTCTGGTTTACGGTAACGGTGGAGCCTATAACAGCTTGCCTGGTGGGGATGCATTGGGGGGAGGAATTAATATCACTGGCGGTACGCTGACCATCAAAAACTCGTCCATCACCGGCAACAAAGCGGCTGGCGGCGGTGGAAATGGGGGCGGTAGTGGTTATGGCTACGGTGGTGGTGGCGGTGGCGGATTCAGCGGCAAAGGTGGCGGTAATGGTGGTGCCTACGCTCCAGGCTATCCCGGTGGAAGTGGCGGCGGCGGCACGGGCGGGAACGGAGGCATCTACAACACTCTTGCCCAAGCGGGTAAGGGTGGCAGTACCAGTGGTGGCGCCGGAGGTAGTGCCGCAGGCGGTTTTGCCGCTGGCGGTAGCGGTGGCACTTCGGGCAGCGCGGGTACAGGCTTCATTGGCGGTGGTGGCGCAGGCGCAGGCGCCTCTTACGGTAATGGCGGTGGGCGCGGTGGTAATGCGGTGGGTGGTGTCTATATCGCTGCTGGCGCTACTGTGTATATGTCCGATTCCACTATCACCAATAATCTGGGGGCTGGCGGCGGCGGCGGTGGCAGCAGTGAAGACGAAGCGGCCGCAAATGGTGGTGTGGGTGTCGGTGGAGTCTGGAATAAAGGCACTCTTTACTACGATAACACCAGTATCACCAGCTCCAGCAATTACGGTGACGGCGGTGATGGCGGCGGCAGCCAGAATGGCCAGCCAGTCGGCTCCGCTGGCAGTGGCACCAATACCGGCAGCGAAACCTTCGTCACAACCGGTGGCACTACGGACCCTAACTGGTCTGCAAACGCCGCCCCAACCACTACCAGCCTTAGCGGTGACAGCGTCGCTTGGGCGGGTGTTGGCAGCACAGTCACTCTGGATTCCGGCGGCAATGCCAACCTTGGGGATACTGACTTTGAGGCACTCAATGCTGGCAATGGCAACTGGAGCGGTGCAACACTCACTGTGCAACGCTCAGGCACGGCGATTACATCTGATACCTTTGGCTTTAATACCTCTGGCGCATCCTTTACAGATACCGGTAGCGCACTGCAATCCGGCGGGCAAACCTTTGCAACTTACACCAATACCAACGGTGTACTGACCATTAGCTTTACCAGCAGTGGAACTACAGCGACTACAGCACTGGTGAATAATGTCGCCCAACGCATTACCTACCGAAACGATACCCCGGCAGGGGACGCCACTGTGCGCTTCACCCTGAGCGATGGCACTGACAGCACGACAGCAGATGTCACCGTCACCAGCGACAGCATTTACGTTACTAACACCACCGATACAGCCACTATCGACCGCACCAACGGCGTAAGCTTCAGTGAAGCGATTGCTATTGCGGCAGCCGATGCCACTGGCACACAAACCATCGTATTCAGCAGCTCATTGGCTGCCCAAACGGTATCGGCTTCGTCAGCGTCAACACTTGGCGAAAGCGTGACGCTGGATCTCGACTCCGCCAGCGGCGTAACTATTTCCGGCGGTACCTTATCCATCAGTTCAGGCTTCACCCTGACGACAACCAATGGCACTGGCGATACCGCAAGCATTTCCACAACCCTGTCTGGCGCAGGAAGCCTGACCAAGGCAAGTGCAGGAACTGTAACCCTCTCGAGCACCAATACCTTTACCGGTGCTACCACTATCTCTGTCGGAACCCTGACCGTCAGTGGTGGCGATGCCATCTCGAGCAACAGCAGCGTAACTGTTTCCGGGGGCGCCACACTCGCGCTGTCCAATAACGAAACTATCGGCAACCTTTCAGGTGCTGGCGCTGTCACTCTGGGAAGCAATACCCTGACCAGTATCATTACGGCGGATTCCACCTTCTCGGGTGGAATTAGCGGCACAGGCGGCTTACAAGTGAGCCAATCGGGAGCTGCGACCTTTGCGCTGACCCTGTCCGGTACTAATACCTACACTGGCAATACCACCGCTATTAACTTCGGCTCGCTAAGACTGAATGGCGATGCCTCAGTTTCTAGCAGTAGCCAGCTGCGCGCCAATGGCAGCAGCGTGATCACATTGTTATCGGACCAGACCGTCGGCAGCCTGTTTAGCAACAATGCCAGTGCCACCATCAACCTCGGCACCTTCACCCTGAGTGCGGGTGGTGACAATACCAGTACCACAGTTTCCGGCGTTATTTCCGGTACCGGCAATTTGGTCAAGCAAGGCAGCGGCACTATGACGCTGGCGGGTACCAATACTTACAACGGTACCACCACGGTATCGGCAGGAACCCTGTCTATTGCCAGCGATGCAAACCTGGGTGCCAACTCGGTGACCCTGGCGAGTGGCTCAACACTCGATATTACCGGTGCTACCACCATCGATAACACCATTTCACTGGGCGGCAATGCAACCATCAGCAACTCAGGTGCTGTCACTCTGTCCAGCGCCATCACTGGCGCCAACGATCTGACCAAATCCGGCATTGGCACCCTGACGCTCTCTTCTACCAACACTTACTCAGGTACAACGGTAAGTGCAGGCACTCTGAGTGTGGCCAGCGACACCAATCTGGGCAGTGGCACAGTGACTCTCGCGAGTGGTACTACCTTGATTGTCACAGGCTCTGGAGTAAACCTTGATAATTCAATCGCTCTGAGTGGCAACGCCAATGTTAGTAACGCCAATGATGTTACATTGTCTGGCAATATCACTGGCGCCAACGACCTGACCAAATCCGGCGCGGGTACCCTGACGCTCTCAGGTAACAATAGCCACTCCGGCACCAGCATCAGCGCTGGTACGTTTAGTGTGGGCAGCGATAGCAACCTCGGTAGTGGCGCTGTTGCATTAGCCAATGGCACTACACTGGCCGTAACCGGTGCAACGACCATTGATAACAACATCGCCATTACCGGCACAGGCACTGTCAGCAACGCCAATGCGGTCACCCTTTCCGGGGTAATCAGCGGCGGCAACCTGAGCAAAGCCGGTGCCTCTACCCTGACCCTGAGCGGCACCAACACCTACACCGGCACCACGGGCGTGACTGCGGGAACCCTGAGTGTGGCTAGCGACAGCAATCTTGGCAGCGGCTCTGTTGATCTTGCCAATGGCACAACCCTGGATATCACCGGCGCTACCAATATCGACAACCTCGTTGGTATCACGGGCGTTGCCACTGTTAACACCGGCGTAGCGGCGACCTTGTCAGGCGTGATCAGCGGTGGTGGTCTCACCAAAACCGGGGTGAGTAGTTTGACTCTGTCTGGCACCAATACTTACACCGGCGCGACGACTATCTCGGCAGGTAGCTTGGTGGTAACAGGCAGCACAGCGAGTGCGACTACAGTTAATAGTGGTGGTACGGTTGCTGGTACAGGTACTTTGGGTGGAGGCCTTACAGTTAATTCTGGCGGTACTTTGTCCCCTGGTGTCAGCGGTGTTAATAGTGGTATTGGCAGCATCAATATCAATGGAAACTTGGACGTGAACGCAGGAGCAACAATCGACGCTGCCATCACAGGTGCCACGGCAGGGGCACAATACGATTTTGTAAATGTGACGGGTGGAGTCGATATCAGTAGTGCGACCCTCTCGGTCACACATTCCTATTCAGCTGGCAGCGGTGTTATTTATACACTGATTGAAAACGATGGTGCAGATGCAATTACTGGCACTTTCACTGGTTTGGCAGAAGGTTCTACCCTGACGGCGTCTGGCAACTCGACAGTACTAACTGCCAGCTATGCTGGTGGTACTGGCAATGATGTGACCTTCACCACACCCACCAATCCGGTTGTTAACAGCGTTTCAGCATCAACCGCCGATGGTAGTTACAACATTGGTGACACCATTGATGTCACAGTGACCTTTGATATTGCCGTCGATGTCGATACTGGTGGTGGTATTCCAAGCTTGTTGTTAGAAACAGGATCCACTGATCGCTCTGCGACTTACCTTTCTGGCTCGGGTAGCACAACGCTCACCTTCCAATACACAGTTCAGTCAGGTGATACATCAGCAGATTTGGATTACGTCGCGACCAATTCTCTGGCCCTGAATGGCGCCACTATCCAGGACAGCTTCAACAATGACGCAGTCTTGACCCTTGCCAGCCCAGGTGCGGCTAATTCATTGGGTGCGAACAAAGCCTTGGTGATTGATGGTGTAGTCCCCAACGCTCCCTCCACCCCCGATCTTGATGTCTCGTCAGATTCCGGCAGCAGCAGTACGGACGATCTAACCAATGACACTACCCCGACATTAACAGGCACAGCGGAAGCCGACAGTACCGTGACGCTTTACGACACCAACGGAACCACAATTTTGGGCACGGCTACAGCAACTGGTGGCAACTGGAGTATTACCAGCAGCACCTTGAGTGAAGGTGCCCATAGCTTGACCGCAAAAGCCTCGGATTCTGCAGGTAACGTTTCGGCTGCATCAGCTGCACTCAGCATCACCATTGATACAACCGCACCCGCCAAACCAGCAGTGCCTGATTTGGCCGCTGCTTCTGACACTGGCATTAGCAATTCGGACGACATCACCAATTTGGTTAACCTAACGCTGCAAGGTGTAGCGGGTTCTGTTGAAGCTAACGTAAGTGTTCATGCGCGTTCGGATGTGGACGGAGGTCTGACCAATACAACTGCCAATGGGGACGGTAGCTGGAGTCTTGCGGTTACAGGATTGGCTGAAGATACCCATGGGCTGACTATCCGAGTGGCTGATGCGGCAGGTAACCAAAGTGTTTATTCCGATCCAATCAGCGTGGTGATTGACACCACAGCTCCCGCATTAACAAGTGTTGCCTTTGACCAGGCGCAAATCACCAATGCCAATCAAACGGCGGTTAGTTTTAGTCTGGCGAGCGCAGAAACGGGAACGAAAGCGGCGTACAACATTACCAGCGACAACGGCGGTACAGCGGTAACAGCTTCAGGATTGGACGTGGGTTCTGCGACCCAACAATTTACTGGCGTTGATGTCAGTGGTTTGAACGATGGCACTTTGACTGTCAGCCTGACGCTGAGTGATGTTGCGGGTAATAACAGCGCGACTCGAACAGGTGTCAGCTCAAAAGATGCAACGCGTCCAACGGCATCAATTGTGGTAGCTGATACTGCACTAGCGATTGGCGAAACCTCAACGGTGACCATCACTTTCAGTGAAGCCGTAACCGGGTTTGACAATGCAGACCTGACCATCGCCAACGGCACCTTAAGTTCTGTGGCTTCCGTTGATGGTGGCATCACCTGGACAGCGACTTTGACCCCAACAGCCAGTCTTACTGATGCAAGCAACCTGATCACATTGAATAACACCGGTGTGACGGATGCGGCCGGAAATGCCGGCACAGGTACAACCGATTCCAACAATTACGCCATCGACTCTGAACGACCCACTGCTTCGCTGGTGGTGTCGGATACTGCGCTTGCGGCCGGTGAAACCTCGCTGGTGACGATTACGTTCAGTGAAGCGGTAACTGGATTTACCAATGCTGATTTGACCATTCCGAATGGAACATTGAGTCCGGTGAGTTCATCGGATGGTGGTACTACCTGGACCGCGACTTTGACTCCCGCCAGTGTGACTGATGCAACCAACATCATCACGCTTGCCAATGCCGGTGTAACGGATGCAGCGGGTAATACAGGAGCCGGGACTACCAATTCGAATAACTATGCAATAGATACAGAGCGCCCGACGGCATCACTGGTTGTTGCGGATACGGCGTTAATCGCTGACGAAACTTCGCAAGTGACTATTGCATTCAGCGAGGCTGTCACCGGATTTACCAGCGCAGATATGACCGTTGCCAACGGTACATTGAATTCATTGAGTTCATTTGATGGTGGCACTACTTGGACGGCGACATTAACGCCGACTGCAAACGTGACTGATCCAACCAATGTGATCACGCTTGCCAATGCTGGTGTAACGGATGCAGCAGGAAACGCGGGAACCGGTACGACCGATTCCAATAACTATGCGATCGATACCCTACGTCCATCCGCCACGATTGTGGTAGCAACTACTGCATTAATAGAAGGTGATACATCCGCGGTAACTATTACATTCAATGAAGCAGTGACTGGATTCACCAATGCTGATTTAACCATCGAGAATGGCACTTTATCCTCAGTCACTAGTAGTGATGGAGGCATTACCTGGACGGCAACCTTAACCGCAGCCGTAGGTGTGAATGACTCCACCAATGTGATCACCCTTGCCAATACAGGAGTGGCAGATGCTGCGGGAAATACGGGTTCAGGAACCAGCGTCTCCAACAATTACACCGTGAATATGGCGAACAGTGTGTCGATACTCTCAGGTGTGAATGGCGGATCTACCTACATCGAAAATGGCACAGCGGTAGCGATTGATGCAGATGTGTCGGTTAGCGATGCCGACTTTGATGTGCTGAATGCGGGTAATGGTAATTACTCTGGCGCGTCCATAGTGATCGCGCGTTCCGGTGGAGCCGTTAGCAGTGACATTATTGGATTCACCAACAGCAACGGTATTAACCAAATCGGTAACAGTTTGATTAAAAACGGGCTGTCGATTGCCAGTGTTAATAGCGCTACTCAAGGTCAATGGACTATCACCTTTACCGATGCCAATACCGAAATCCCAACCCGTGCGGATGTGATTGCGGTATTGCGTCAATTGACCTATAGCTCCAGCAATGAAGACCCCGCAACCAGTGTGAATTTGGATTTGGTATTCAACGATGGCATCGCTAGTTCGCCCGGTGTAGCCGCGGTCACTATTACCCCTGTAAATGATGCGCCCACACTCACGGCTACAGCCTCGTCACCCACATTTACTGAAGGCGGATCAGCGGTGAGTCTGTTCAGTGGTTCGGCTGTATCCGCAGTGGAAGCAGGGCAGTTGATTACTGAATTGCAATTGACGGTTGCCAATCTGGTGAATGGCGCGGATGAAATTATCGCAATTGATGGCAGTGATCTGGTATTAACCAACGGTAATTCGGCCACTACTACAACCAATGCCGTGACAGCCAACGTGAGTGTTTCAGGTTCGACGGCAACCTTGGTGTTGACCAAATCAGCGGGCATTACAACTGCCGCTGCGCAAACCTTGGTGAATGGCATCAGCTATCGCAATACCAGTGAAGCAGTGACCAATTCAGGTCGCACAGTGACTTTAACGCGTGTGGTAGACAATGGTGGCACAGCAAATAGCGGTGTTGATACGGCAACAATCTCAGTTGCTTCAACTGTGACCTTGAATGCAGCGAATGACGGCCCGCTCATTTCCGGTTCACCTGCAACCAGTGTTAATCAAGATGCTGCTTATGCCTTTGTTCCGGGTGCATCTGATCTGGATGGCGACACTCTGGTATTCAGTATTCTGAATAAACCAACCTGGGCAAGTTTCAATACGGTCACTGGTGCCTTGACCGGAACACCAGTGAATGCGGATGTGGGTGTGACCAATGGCATAGTCATCAGTGTCAGCGACGGCACAACATCGGTCAGCCTGCCAGCCTTTAATCTGACTGTGGTCAACCTGAACGATGCGCCGACTATCAGCGGCACACCCGAAACGAGCGTGAATGAAGACTCTGCTTACAGCTTCACACCAACCGGTGCTGATGTGGATGCGGGCGCAACGCTGGTTTATAGCATTGCCAATCAACCAACATGGGCAACATTCAGCACAGCAACGGGTGCGTTGACCGGTACTCCCTCGAATGCTGATGTGGGTACAACTAGTGGAATTGTGATCAGCGTAAGTGACGGTACTTTGAGTGCAAGCTTGCCTGCATTCAACCTGACTGTAACCAACCTCAATGATGCGCCGACCATTACTGGAACGCCCGCAACCAGTGTTGATCAGGATGTGGCTTACAGCTTTACACCAACTGCCAGTGATGTGGATCTAGGGGCAACTCTGACTTACAGCATCACCAATAAACCAGCTTGGGCCAGCTTCAATACCGCAACCGGTGCTCTGACAGGTACGCCGGTTTATGCGGATTCGGGTGTTTATTCCGGCATAGTCATAAGCGTGTCGGATGGTGAATTGTCGGCGGCATTGCCAGCCTTCAGTATCACGGTAATTCAAGGTCAAAATCCTGAAGAACCTATGCTAACTGTTCCGGCGGATTTAACTCTGAATGCGACAGCCCTATACACGCCAGTCAGTTTGCGTCAATTGTTGGGGCTGGCCGCTGGTACTACGCAAGAACAATTGGATGCAACGCTAAATGCGTTGGCATCGAATGTGTCCGGCAACAATTGCTGCACTACAGCGCCAGAAGGTTTGAACGTGAACAATGCGCTGTTACTGGCGCCCGGTCGTCATGAAGTTCGTTGGGTTGCGCGCAACACTGGCGGTTTGACTGACGAGGGAATCCAGATCGTCAATGTCAAACCTCTGGTGAGCTTCAGTAAACCGCAAAACGCCATTCGCGACAGCCAGATCGAATTCCGCATCCTGCTGAACGGCCGTTCACCCGCCTATCCATTCGAAGTGGCTTATGGAATAGATTCCAGCAGCACCGCCACCAGTGGCGAGCACAATTTGGTTGCGGGTATAGCGATCTTTACGGAAGACAATCCGTTAGAAGTGAAAATTCCGGTAACGATTAATGCCGGTGGTGCCAGCGATAGCCAGTTGGTGGTTAATTTCACTGATAGCCAATTGAATAAAGGCGCGGCTGACAAACACAGCATCAGCATCCGCGGCGGCAATGTGCCACCGGTGGTGCGTTTGGTGATGAGTCAAAACGGCGTGGAAACCACACAGATCACAGCACAAGACGGGCAGGTGACTGTAAGGGCTGAAGTCACCGATTTGAACCCGGCGGATACTCACAGTTTTGATTGGTCTTCTACACAAGGTTTGGCGGATGTGGATAACCAACCTGTCAACGACACCCGTGTGTTTGATCCCTCCGCATTGACGCAAGGTGCTTATCAAGTGTCGGTCAGAGTGCAGGATTCTGCGGCAGGTCAGTCGCAAGCTCAACTCAACTTCAAACTGGTTGCGACCCAACCGGTATTGAGTGCGGATGAAGACACCGACAATGACGGCATCAGCGATCTCGATGAAGGTCTTAATGACAGCGACCAAAACGGCATACCGGATTATCTGGATAACATGCCGGGCACCAACGTTCTGCCGCAGGTGGGTATAGTCACTGATGCCTATCTGATCGAATGTGACCCTGGCGTGCGTTGTGGCCTTGGCCTGTTTGCCTTGAAAGGCAATTCCGGTGGCGTGCAAATCCTGAATGACGAGCTGGGCGCCCTGGTTGATGTTATACCTGATGCAACCTTTACCCCGGTTGGTGGCATTTTCGACTTTGTGATTAACGACTTGCCAACACCCGGTCAAACCGTGCGTATTGTGATACCGCAACAAGCCCCGATTCCGGCGAATGCAACTTATCGCAAATACCAAAAAGGCCAGTGGGTAAGCTTTGTACAAAATGCCAATAACACCTTGCATTCAGCGCCCGGCAACCCCGGTTATTGCCCGCCGCCTGGCACGGCTGATTGGCAACCCGGTTTGACTGCCGGTCACCTCTGCGTGCAGTTAGGTGTGGAAGACGGTGGCCCGAACGATGACGACGGTCTGGTTAACTCATCCGTATCCGACCCAGGTGTTGTTAGTAGCCTCATACCGGTCGTCGAACCCGTTGAGCCTGTGGATATCAAAACCAAAGGTAAAGGGGGTGGCAGTCTGGATCTCTGGTTTATCACCTTGTTGTTAGGAGTGGCCTTGATGATGAAACGAAACAGGGCAGGGATAACACTGGTCCTGCTGGTTGCAGCGATTAGTGCAAAAACCCAGGCAAACGCATGGTTGGATAAAACCTATCTGCAACTGGATCTCTATCAGGTCGACGGCAGTTTGAACCGCAGTAATCTGCAATCCAATTTGCGCGATCAAGGTTTTGATCTGGATGTCACCCACTTCGATGACAGCCGCAATGCCTGGGGATTTGCAGCAGGTTATGAGTGGAGCGAACTCACCTACAGTCGAATCGGTTATCTGGATTTGGGTGATGTCAGTCTTGATCTGCGAGTCGCCGGTGATACTGACATGGCCGCGTTGGAATCCGCATTGGAAAACACTTATCCGATCACTGCGTCAGGTTTTACATTAAGTCAGGGTTTGCAAATGCAACTGCATCCGACACTGAGTTTATCCACCGAACTGGGGGTGTTTATTTGGGATGCCGATATTGAAGTGGTCGAGGACCGAGTCAATCTCAGCTATAACAATGAAGTGGATTTGATGTTTGGTTTTAGATTGGATTATCAAGTCGCTCAGCAGATGAGCATTGGTTTATCCACGCAGGAAATTCGTTTCGATCATCAGGATTTGAGATTGATGGGGATTTTCGGGCGGTATGAGTTTTAGATAGCCCTCACCCTAACCCTCTCCCAGTGGGAGAGGGGATTCGCTCCTCCCTTTGACAAAGGGAGGCTGGGAGGGATTTTAAGATGGACATTTTTTGTGAAGATTTAAAATCCCCCCTAACCCCCCTTTTTCAAAGTGGGGAATTCCACATTTGAATTCTCCCTCCCATCCCGCTATCTTGCCTACCTGAAAATAATTCCGTTGGATTCTCTCATGTCAGGCATCAAAGAAATTGTTTTAACCTTCAGTTGTAAAGACTCAAAAGGCATAGTCGCCGCAGTTGCTACTTTGTTTGCAACACTCGGATTCAATATCAAAGAATCATCACAATTCGAAGATGTGGATAAAGCACAATTTTTTATGCGCACCGAATTTGAATGCCCCGCAGGTTATAACTTGGGGCAAATTCGTTCATTGTTTAAGCCGCTCGGTGAACAGTACCAAATGGATTGGGCAATTTTTGATAAACAATACAAACCTCGCGTGTTAATTGCTGTGTCGCAATGGGGCCATTGTTTAAATGCGCTCTTAAATTCCTGGAAGAACGGCACTTTACCAATTGATATTGTTGGCGTGGTATCCAATCACAATGTGATGCGCGATTTAACCGAATGGTACGAATTGCCATTTCACTACTTGCCGATTACACCTGAAACCAAACAAGAACAAGAAAATCAGATCTGGCAATTGATGCAAGATTTGCAAACAGATTTTTTAGTGCTTGCCCGCTACATGCAAATTTTATCCGACGATTTGTGTCACAAATTAAATGGCCGCGCGATTAATATTCACCACTCATTTTTGCCAGGTTTTAAAGGCGCAAAACCTTATCATCAAGCTTATGATCGCGGTGTAAAATTAATTGGCGCTACTGCACATTTTGTTACTGCAGATTTGGATGAAGGTCCGATTATTGAACAATCGGTCGAGCGTGTTTCTCACGTGAATTCACCGGAAGAAATGGCCGAAATTGGTCGCGATATTGAAGCTGTTGTGTTGAATCGCGCTGTGCGTTGGCATGCTGAACATAGAGTATTGATTAACGATAATAAAACAGTGGTGTTTTCACGCTAATGGCTGCACTATTCTTTAAACTCGCCAATGTGCCGGATGACGAAGCAGAAGATGTCCGCAATTTGTTGTCAGAAAATAATATTCTGTTTTACGAAACCCACACCGGATTTTTCCGCGTGGGGTTGGATGCAATCTGGCTGCATGATTCAGCACAACTGAATACCGCCAAACAACTCCTCCAAGACTATCAACAAAAACGCTACCAGTCCCAACGCGAACTATTCAGTCAATCACAAGAAAAAGGTGAAGTCGAAACTCTCTGGCAACGCATAAGCCATCAACCGATTCGGTTTTTGGCAGCAATCATTGCGGTGGTATTTGTGTTGGCATTAACGCTGGTGCCGTTCTTTTTTGTTTGACTATTTTTTTCGACCAATAAAACCAAGTCCAAATAAAATCAATCCCACAATCAACACCAAAGGCCAGGAGCCAATAATCATAAAGGGTGTCCAGCCTTTTACGGGGTAAATCACACCGCTTAAGGTGTCTTCTTTAAATGCGGTTGACTGGATGATGACCTGGCCTTTGTTATCGATTAATGCGCTGGGGCCGTTGTTGGTGTTGTAAACCAGATAGCGGCCGGTTTCGAGTGCGCGCATCTGCGCCATCTGCATAAATTGTTTGGATTGGATTGAATCCAAAAACCATCCCAGATTATTAATATTGAGTAATACTTGAGTTTCTTTCGCGGACTCTGCGATTAAATCCGGATACACAATTTCATAACAGATCGCCGGTGTAATTCGAATGCCTTTGGCAATTAAGCCATGCTGTTCGCTGGGACCAAGATTAATAAATGATGTGGGTAAATCAAAAAATTCAATCAATCCACGCAACTGATCTTCTAATGGAACATATTCACCGAAAGGCACTAATCGACGTTTGTGATAAAAACCGTAACCGCTGCCCAAGCCGACGATTGAGTTGTAATATTTTCCTTCTTCTTCATCGTCATAAATAACACCGGTGAATAATGCCGTTTGGTGTTCGGATGCAATGGAATTTATTTCTTCCAAAAAGGGCAGCGCGGTGTGAAAAGTCAATGCGGTGGGGATTGCGGCTTCAGGCCAAATCACCCAATCGTTTTGCCAAAGATTCTGGCTTTGATCTTTTAATTGATCGAGACTTTTATAAACCGATTCTTGTGACCAGTTTAGTTTTATATCCTGTGCCAAATTGGGTTGCACCATGGCAACCTTGATAGGTTTATCCTCCGGCTTTGCCCAGGTAATTTGTTGTAATGCAAAACCACCGAACCAAAAACTTATGACAATCACACTGGCAGCTATCACGGTGTTTTTGGATAAATGGGTTTTCTGTTTAAAGAATAAAATTAATTCAGCAATCACTGCCGCAGTGACTACCAACATAAAACTGATACTCATCACGCCACCAACTGGTGCCCAACCTGAAAGCCAGGTGTCGAGATGTGCATATCCCAAATACAACCAGGGGAAACCGGTTAATAACCAACTGCGTAACCATTCGCCCAACAACCAACAAGCGGGCAGGGCGATGATGAGATTGAATGGATGTTCGCGAAACCATTTGCCAACAATATAAAAAGGTAAAGCAAAAACAAAAGCTAAAAAAACCGCAAAAATCAAGACGATTAATGAAGCGAGAAATACCGATGCGCCGCCAAAATTGTGTACGCTGACAAAAACCCAGTGGACTCCACCTAAGTACAAACCTAATCCAAAAATAAAGCTGCGTTTTATGCAAGTTGCTACCGATTGGTTTTTCAATGCGAGAGCAAATAGCGTTAAGGATAAAAGACTGATTGGCCAGATATTAAAGGGTGCAAAGCTGAGAGTGATGGCTGCGCCAGATATCAAAAGCCATAAATAAACGAGCGATGATTTCATATTGAATTATTGGTGTTGTAGGTTGGGGTGCAAACCCCAACATCAGATTTTAATCGGAGATTTTTTGTTGGGGTTTGCACCCCAACCTACATTATTCGGTGATAAAGGTTAAACGCAATAAATGGATTTGGCGATTGTCAGCATAGAGCACGCGGAATTGCATATTATCGATTTGGGCAACTTCATTGCGTTTGGGTAGATGACCAAATGCCTGCATCAAAATTCCACCAATGGTATCGAAGTCTTCATCGCTAAAAGATGTAGAAAAATATTCGTTAAAATCTTCAATCGGTGTCAAAGCTTTGATGATGTAATCTGTTTCGTTGATGCGTTTGATGAAATCCGAAGCTTCTTCGCTATCATCGGTTTCGTCCTGAATTTCGCCAACAATTTCTTCCAGAATATCTTCAATAGTGAGAAGGCCGGAAATGCCGCCGTATTCATCCATCACCAAGGCCATGTGGTAACGGTTTTCGCGAAATTCTTTTAACAACACGTTTACGCGTTTACTTTCGGGGATAATATTGGCAGGGCGTAAAATACTTTCGATATTAAAATTGTCAGTGCCTTTTAATGCGAGAGGCAATAAATCTTTTGCTAATAATATGCCGCGCACATCATCCATGTTGTCGCCAATCACAGGGAAGCGTGAGTGACCGGATTCAATAATTTGTGGCAAATATTCTTGTGGTGAATCTTCAATACGAACCGCCACTATATGCGAGCGGGGCACCATAATTTCGCGCGCTTGTAACGAGGACACATCCATTGCGCCTTCGATAATGGTCAGCGCTTCTTGATCCAATAATTGGTTGTCTGCAGCGTCCTTGATAATTTCCATCAATTCATCGCGTGATTTGGGTTCAGCGCTAAAGGCGTGGAGTAATTTATCCAGCCAGGATTTTTCGTGTTTTTCGGTTGTTGAGTGATTCGAATGCTCATCCGACATGGTGACTTGTCCCATTGGTATTTATTCTTCGGTTTCTGATACGGCGTAAGGTGGTGGAAAGCCCAGTTGTTGTAACAGGCGTGTTTCCAATTCTTCCATTAAATCGGCTTCGGTTTCTTCCATGTGGTCATAACCCAGCAAATGCAAACTGCCATGCACCAACATGTGTGCCCAGTGTGCGTTGATATCTTTGTTTTGTTCTTTGGCTTCGCGTTCAATCACAGGTGCGCAGATAACCAAATCACCTAACAAAGGTACACCCACTTCTTCAGGAATATCGGCAGGAAACGACAACACATTGGTCGCGTAATCTTTGTTGCGATAATCGCGATTAATCTGGCGGCCTTCGTCTTCATCTACTACGTAAATACTGACTTCGGCGTTGTTAAGTTTTTGATGTTGCAATACGGCGGTGATCCAGGCTTCGCATTTTTCTTGCGAGGGAATTAATGGATGCTGACTGTTTACTTCAATATCGATTTGATAATTCATGATCACTCAGCTTTGGGTTGCTTTTGTTCAAAAGCGTCATAAGCCTCAACAATACGTTGCACTATAGGGTGGCGCACCACATCTTTGGATGTGAAATGGGTGAAGCTAATACCATTCACATTGTCGAGCACTTCAATTGCGTGACGTAAACCCGATGCCATACCGCGCGGCAAATCGATTTGCGTTGGGTCGCCAGTGATAACGGCGGTAGTGCCAAATCCTATACGGGTTAAAAACATTTTCATCTGTTCGCGTGTGGTGTTTTGACTTTCATCAAGAATCACAAACGAATTGTTGAGTGTGCGGCCGCGCATAAAGGCCAATGGCGCTACTTCGATGACACCGCGCTCCATTAATTTGCCGACAGTTTCAAAACCCAACATTTCAAATAATGCGTCGTAGAGCGGGCGCAAATAGGGGTCAACTTTTTGTGCAAGATCACCGGGAAGGAAACCGAGTTTTTCACCGGCTTCAACCGCTGGTCTCACCAATAAAATGCGTTCAACTTCGTTTTTGAGCAGCGCTTCAACAGCGCAGGCAACCGCGAGATAGGTTTTACCCGTTCCCGCCGGGCCGATGCCAAAATTGATATCGTGTTTTTGCACGGCGCGAACATAACGTTGCTGATTTTGTCCGCGAGGTTTGATGGTACATTTTTTGGTGCGTATCAGCGTAATGCTTTGCTCTTCAGTTGCTGCTGGTTGATCAGGTGTATCCAGAGGTAATTCGCCCTGTTCAAGCCGTTCCATCATTTCTTCAATGCCGGAAGATTGTAAGGCGAGGTGCACTTCATCAGGCGTGAGTTCGCCTGTTTCGGTTAGCTTGTATAAATTGCCCAGTAATTGGCAGGTAACCAGCGTGGCTTGCTCAGATCCGCGAACCTCAAAATCACTGCCGCGTTGGCGGATTTCGGTTCCCAGTCGTTCTTCGATCTGGCGTAGATGCTGCCCAAGATGTCCAGACAAACTGGCAATTCGACGGCTATCATCAGGTTCCAATCTGAGTTGGCGGGTAAAGGGTTCGGCTAGGGTGAGGTGAGTGTTCAAAACCGCGATCAATCTCTTTTTACCAAGGTAGGGAAAGACTAAACCATAAATCTGCCAAGATAAAGTTGCATTTTGATGTAAAACACAGGAAAAGATTCACGACAGACCTAAAACATGGTAGTTTTTGCGGCCTTAAGGCTTGCGGTAAAAGCCGATAACAATAAAACCTTGAGGTACTCAGCTTGACTAAGATTCTTGTTGTTGATGACCATGATTTGGTTCGCACAGGGATAATGCGTATGTTGGCCGACATTGACGGATTCCAAATTGTTGGTGAGGCCAAATCGGGCGAAGATGCAGTGACCAAAGCCCGCATCCTCAAGCCGGATGTCGTCCTTATGGATGTCAAAATGCCTGGCATGGGCGGCCTTGAAGCCACCAAAAAACTCCTGAATGTAAATCCTCAGCTCAAAATTGTTGCTGTCACTGCCTGTGACGACGATTTGCACCCAACCCGTTTGATGCAAGCCGGTGCTGTGGGTTATGTGACCAAAGATGCCGACTTCAGTGAGATAGTTGATGCCATCAATAAAGTTGTTCGCGGCGATATGTACATGAGTGCGAGCATTGCACAACAGTTAGCCTTGAAAACCTTTAATGGTTCCACCTCGCAAGAATCGCCCTTTCAAAAATTGTCGCAACGTGAACTGCAAACCGCCATGCACATTGCCAATGGCAAAAAGGTTAACGAAATTGCCGACACGTTTTGCGTGAGCCCCAAAACAGTGAATTCTTATCGCTACCGGATTTTCGAAAAGTTGGATATCAATAGCGATGTGGAATTGACTTTGTTGGCGGTTAAATACAACTTACTTGATCCTGAATCCGTTGTTTAATGCTCGATCAACCTTCTAGTGAAAACGGTTTTGATTCCAGCCGTTTTCTTGCCAGCACCTCGCAGCAACCCGGTGTTTATCAAATGTTCGCCAGCGATGGCGAAATTTTGTATGTCGGCAAAGCGAAAAATTTAAAAAAACGTTTAAGCAGTTATTTTCGTGCAACCGGTTTGACAGCAAAAACCATGGCGCTGGTTGCGCGCATTGCTCGCATTGAAGTGACGATTACCGCCAGCGAAACTGAAGCGCTGATCCTCGAACACAATCTGATTAAATCCAATCGTCCGCCCTACAATATTTTGTTGCGCGACGATAAATCCTATCCCTATATTTTTATTTCCTCGGGTGAAGATTATCCGCGCATCAGTTTTCATCGCGGTGCCAAAAAGAAAAAAGGCGATTACTACGGGCCTTATCCGAATGTCTCAGCCGTACGCGAAAGCATGACCTTTTTGCAAAAGACTTTTAAAGTCCGCCCCTGCGAAGACAGTGTATTTAACAACCGCACGCGCCCTTGTTTGCAGTATCAAATCAAACGTTGTACAGCGCCTTGCGTGAAATTGATTTCGGTTGAAGATTATCAAACTGATTTGCAACACGTACGCATGTTGTTAACCGGGCAAAACGAGGAATTGATTGGCCAACTTGCCGATTCCATGGAAAAAGCCGCTGAATCACTCGCGTTTGAAAAAGCAGCCAACTATCGCGATCAGATTACCGCCTTGCGAAACATTCAATCGCAACAAGTGATCGAGGAAGGGCACGGCGATATTGATGTGCTGGCAGTAGTTATGCGCTCGGGATCAATTTGCGTGCACTTGCTGTTTGTGCGTCAAGGCAGAATTTTGGGTAGTCGCAGTTATTATCCAAGCGGTAGCCTTGCCGAAAACGAACAGGAATTGTTGACGGAATTTATTGGACAATTTTATTTAACTCAAACACATCGCGATTTTCCGCGCGAAATTATTCTCAGTCACCCGATTGATGACACCGAGGTTTTGCAAAAAGCCCTTCAACAAGTCGCGGGCCGACAAATTGCCATTTCCGATCAAGTGCGCAGCCACAGAGCCACCTGGTTGCGCATGGCTCTTGAAGCGGCGGAGCAAAATTTAATTGCGCGTATGCACGCCAATGAAAATGCATTGTCGCGAATGCAAGCGCTGCAAGAGGCTTTGGGTTTGGATGAAACACCCGAACGTTTGGAATGTTTTGATATCAGCCACACGGGTGGTGAATTAACTTTAGCAAGTTGTGTCGTGTTTGATTCACGCGGCCCACTCAAAACTGATTATCGTCGTTTCAATATCGAAGGCATTGCACCGGGTGATGATTACGCCGCGATGGAACAAGCACTCACGCGTCGCTACACGCGTTTGCAAAATGGCGAAGGCAAATTGCCGGATGTGTTAATAATTGACGGTGGCAAAGGTCAGTTGGGTAAAGCTAAAGCGGTGCTTGATGAATTAGGTGTGCAAGATGTCACCTTGATTGGTGTTGCCAAAGGCAGCACGCGCAAAGCGGGATTCGAAACGCTGATTCGTGGTGATACCGGCGAAGAGTTTGTCTTGTCGAGTGATTCATCGGCTTTGCATTTGATTCAACACATTCGCGATGAATCACATCGCTTTGCCATCACCGGCCACAAACAACGCCGCGATAAAAAACGCACTACCTCCAGCTTGGAAGATATTCCCGGAATAGGGGCCAAACGCCGCCGCGATTTGTTGCGGCACTTTGGTGGTTTGGCCGAAATACAAAAAGCCAGCGTGGCGGATTTGTCCAAGGTTCAAGGCATTAGCCAGCATTTGGCGGAAGAGATTTATGCCTTCTTTCACTGAAAAAGTGAGCATTGGCAAGATTGACCATAAGCTTGCGCTGACTTGCTGCGGCTCATAGTGTATGATCGCGCCGGTTTTTGTTTCCCTGTTTGAGCCAGATGCATGACCCTTGCTAACCAATTGACATTGATGCGTATTTTGCTGATTCCCCTGTTCGTGGTGGCTTTCTATCTGCCATTTTCCTGGGCGCATCTGGCAACTGCACTTATCTTCTCGCTGGCCGCAATTACCGATTGGGCCGATGGTTATGTCGCTCGCAAATACAATCAATCCACACCTTTTGGCGCTTTTCTTGATCCTGTTGCTGACAAGTTGATGGTGGCCATCGCGCTCTTATTGTTGGTTACCTTGCATCACAATTCCGCCTGGTTTGTGGTGGCTGCTGCGATTATCGTGGGTCGCGAAATTATTATTTCCGCACTGCGTGAGTGGATGGCCGAATTAGGTCAACGCGCCAGTGTTGCTGTGTCCTTTATCGGAAAAATTAAAACCACATTGCAGATGATTGCGATCATTGTGTTGTTATCCAATATTCAAATCCTGCAAGTGGTAGGGTTCATCGCCCTGGCGGGCGCAGCCGCGCTAACACTCTGGTCAATGGTGTTGTACCTCAAAGCCGCCGCCCCTTATATGCGCACCAGCGTAGATAAAAAGTAAACGGCTTGATTGGCTTTTATCCAACTGATTGAAAACTTTCTCCTAAGCCCAAGAAAAGGCTAGGATTTTCAAATCGACTTGGCTAGAATTGCCGCCCTCCCGACAGGGAGATAGTTTCAGAATGTCGCAGGATGATGTTAATTAACGGAATAAATTTTCAAAATGGCGCGATAGCAAAGCTCAAGCGCATTAGCGCGATCCAGGTAAAAAGAGCTCCGGCAGCGGAGCATAACCGCGGATCAAGGCAGTGAAATCAGTCATAGGATGATGTTGATTAACGGAATAAATTTTCAAAATGGCGCGATAGCAAAGCGGTTATGCTCCGGATTGCAAATCCGTTCAGCCCGGTTCGACTCCGGGTCGCGCCTCCAACTTCTTTTACGGACCGACGTAAAAGCACTCATGCCCGAGTGGTGAAATCGGTAGACACAACAGATTTAAAATCTGTCGCTCTATTTGGGCGTGCCGGTTCAAGTCCGGCCTCGGGCACCATGAATTCTCTACTCAATTATTTTATTGAAGCATTTCAAGGTATTTGTCTGCTTTTTAATTTGCTTTAAGATCAAAACAAACCCCACCCTAACCCTCCCCTTCGTAAGGGGAGGGGACTAAAGCTCCTCCCCCTTTCGGAGGGGGAGGTTGGGAGGGGGTGTGAGTTCTTGCGTAGAAGAGTGAATTATGGAAAAAATCTTCAATCGAAAAAAACAAAAAAATACTCGTCAAGAACTGCGAAAAACAATTTCCATTGTTGAACGAACTTTGTGGCAAAAAATTCGCAATCAACAACTTGGAATTAAATTTCGTCGTCAACATGGAATAGGGCGATATGTAGCCGATTTTTATGCGCCGGATATTCATCTGGTTATCGAATTGGATGGCGATAGTCACTATCAGGACGGCGCTCAAGAATACGATCAAATTCGTGATGAGTTTATGCGATCAATGGGTTTACAGGTTTTGCGTTTTACAAATTCTGAAGTGATGAACAATTTGGATGAGGTTGTGTTGAAAATTTGTGAGTATGTACAACAAAAATCAAAACAAACCCCACCCTAGCCCTCCCCTTCGTAAGGGGAGGGGACTAAAGCTCCTCCCCCTTTCGGAGGGGGAGGTTGGGAGGGGGTGTGAGTTTCGGAAGGAGGCTGGTGTTTGGGATGAGGTGTGAGTCACCCCTTCCGCGCACTCACCACATAATACCCAAACCGCCGCAAATTAAATCCCAATGCAAAACCCCAAAGTGGTGCGTAGAGGTGAGCCCAGTGATCGGGGTTTGTGTCATTGGTTAATATTAATTTTGATAAATATCGCAAACAGACCCAGGGTACAAATGCGGCTGATGGCAATACACGCAAAGTAATATTGTCGAATTTGATATCGGTAAAACCTTTTTCTTCTAACGCCTGTTTCACTTGATCAAGATCACCGAATTGTCCGAGCGCCCAATTTTCGCAAGTTTTTCTGTAACAGAGTTTTGACAAGGCATTCATTTTTTCAGGTTGTTTTAACAGCGCATCGCAGATCACCAATTTGGCTCCGGGTTTTAAGAGTCTGTGTGCTTCTTTTATCAGGCTGCGTTTGTCAGCTTCAGCTGAATGGCAGGCGCTTTCGATTGCATAGACACCGTCAAAGGTGGCGTCGGCGTAGTGGGTGTTGTGGTAGTCCGCTTGTTCGAAAATTAGATCTTTATCCTCCGCCAAATCATATTCAATGGCTTGGGCCTCTTTGATTTGATTGCCACAGAGTGTGATGGCGGTGACTTGTTCAATAGAAGGTTGATCCAGGCAGTGCCTGGCGGTTGCGCCCAAACCGCAGCCCATATCCAACAAATGGTTGTGGGTTCCGGTTAAGTCCAACGCCTGATAAACACGATGATTAGTCGTTTGCAGCATGGCCTCAAGGTCAAACGGATTCATTCCCCACTCATAACAGCCGAAGTGCATATTCACCTGCGGACTCCAATCTTTATAGCCAGCAGTGGCGCTGGTGTAGTAATTGATGATGCGTTGTTGATGGCTGGGCTCTTGAGTGTGAGTGGCCAGAGCTTCCTGATTGCCAAACAAAGTTGAAAGTCGCATATGTCGCTCCTGATTTATTGATCTTGGTGTCAGCTTGGCGAATTCTGCTTGGATGAGCTTCCGAATTGATAGTTTTGAAACAGATTTATTTTCTGGTCATTAAAAACAAGGCGTTGCGAGTTTCCTGATTGATCATTCTGGAATCCTGAAAGGCAGATTCCAGACTTTTTACGGAATGAATAGGGTAGAATTCGATCGATTTAATTCCTAACCCATGAATAACTAACCAGGGAGTTGAGCATGTCAGACTATATCTTCGGTAAAACCCAGCCACCACACAGACGTTGGGCGGTGGCCTGGTACAACCCTTTTGTGCTGTATCGTTCAATCAAAGAAATGATGTCGACCAGTGATCAGATCCGCAATTTGGATCGGCGTGAAATGTATTCGCCGGATTTGAAATTGATCCAGATTGGCGAAGACAAAAGGGAAGGAGACTTCTGGTGGGATTTTGTATCGGATACTGGCGATGGCGGAAATGCAACCTTTACCGTAGCGCGCGAAATTCAAAAAGATTCTATTCCGCGAGCCGTTTGTTCTGATGTCGAGTTAACAGAAGCTTTACCCGAAACTTTTCCCTCAGGTGAATTATTGGTATTGGGTGGCGATTTGGCTTACCCAGGTGCGAGTGTTGAAGAATATCAATACCGTTTGACGGAAATGTGGGTGGCCTCCAACCCGAATAAAGATGCACAACAAGACCGCAATATCTTGAAGCCTTCATTGGCGATTCCACAAAACCATGACTGGTTTGACAATATCGCCACCTTCACTCGTTATTTTGTTGATACGCGACCTGATAAATCAGGTTTCGAGATTATGTCAGCGGAAACCGAACCCGACATCACACCGATTGGTACACGAAAACTGCAAAAGCAAAGCTATTTTGCTGCGCGCCTGCCAAACAACTGGATTATTCTGGGGTTTGATTTTGCATTGGTCGGCGATATTGATCGTCAACAATTTGCAGCATTTTTTAAATTGGTTAGATCAGGCCAGATTACGCCGGATGATAATTTGATTCTGTTGTATCCGGAACCTTATTGGTCTCGCCATTTGGGTGATGCAGCACGCGAAGGTTATCCGAAACGTTATCAACGTCTTGAAGCGCTGTTATTAAAATCCGGTTGTAAAATTCGTATGCGACTTGCGGGTGATATTCATCACTACGCTCGCGAAACTGCAAAAGCCGATGCGCAATTTAATTATGACGATATGTTGGTTATCTCCGGTGGTGGGGGAGCATTTTTGCATCCAACCCATACACGGGTCGCCGCAAAAACCAAAGTCATGAGCCTTGATCGTGAAGATGACGCCATGACAGAAGATTTGCGCGAACGCGTCAGAATCGGCACCTCCAAATCGGATGAAGATATTGTCAGGCGCTACGACGAAAAAATATTTTATCCACGCCCCTCGGACAGCCGCTGGTTGTTGCTGAGAAATTTATTGTCCTTTTTTGGTTCTACCGCTCACATAGGCAAACAATTGCGCGATTGCAAAACGCTGGCAGAGCATGCCAAAGTATTTTGGGGCGCAGTGGTGCAGGGCAATATTATGTTTTCGGTGTTGTTGGGTGCAATTTTGTTGGCTTGCATCATGACAACTTCCGCATTGCCCGGCTTGATTATTGTGGGAATGTTTTTCGGAATTTGTAAGGAATCCAGTAATGTCACAGCAGTGATTGGTGCAATTGCCGGATTTTTATTGGTGCGGTTTGTCGAGAATCTACCGGCTGATTTTTTACAGTTTTCGTTTTTTGATGTGCATAGATACATTTATCGTTCGGTGTTATTTGTATTTTGTTTTTTGTTGGCTGGCTTTTTTACCGGCACCTTATTTTCAGCTTTTTCACTTTTCGGATTTTTGCCGAATAATGCTTTTTCGCCATTAGGTTATGAAGGTTATAAAAGTTTTATTCGCTTTAGAATTGACGCTGAAGGTAATTTGCATGCTTATGTCTGGGGTACAGATGATGTGCCACGATTCTGGATTACCAACCCGGCAGCACAACCCGTCTGGATTGAAAAAGACAAACGCAAAGCCGAGTGGGAAATTAAGGATACTTTTGTGTTGAGAAAATAATATTGCCTCGCTCTAACCCCCAAGACCCCACCCTAACCCTCCCGTTCAGAAACCAGTCCCTATGGTTTCCCCTACGGGCAGCTTCGCTGTGCAAATTGCTCCTGCAATTTGTACCAGGGGAGGGGACTGGACTGGAGCCATCACTTAACTCTTCTTTTCATCTATACCCAAGTTATTTTTGAGTCTGACATCACTATAATGCGCGGCGTTTTTCATCCCTTCTGTTGAGTTCCTTTATGTCCAGTCCTACCGCTGCCCAATCCAAAGGTTTATGGGGCATGAGTCGGCCTTTGATGGTCGAACAGGCGTTGCAATTAAGTGTGCCTTTGTTGGATACCTTTTTTCTAAGCCAGGTGAGTGATGCCTCGGCAGCAGGTGTGGGTGCTATGACGCCGGTGATATTTTTTGGCGTTAACATTTTGTGGGTAACGACATTTTCCGGCTCCAGTGTTGCCAGCCAACGTTTGGGCGCCGGCAATATGGAAAAAACCTTTGCGACTATCGCCACTTACGCCGGTTGGATTTTATTGCTCGGCTGTTTGCTGACAGCGCTTTTATATTTTGCTTCACCACTGGTTTGCGAGTTAATGCGTTTGCCGGGGCAAATTCGCGTTGAAGCCGTCAACTACATGCAAATCATTTGTTTGTTGATGATTGTCTGGGCATTCAAAATGTTGTTCCAAAGTGTGTTGAATATTTTTGGTCAACCACAATGGAATATGATCGCCAATATTGTATTTTTTATTTGTAATGTTTTGGGATGTGCGGCGGTAGTCTACGGTTGGTTTGGTATTCCGCAAACCGGTGTTGTGGGTGTGGCCTGGGCCAGTGTGATCGCAGCGATTATAGGTGTATTGGTGAGCGGATATTTTGTTTTAACCCGCACACCTTTGCGCATTCAATGGTCAATTTTGAAACCGGAATTTTGGCCAGCGTCACGTCACACTATGCGCATCGCATTGCCCAGTATGATTGAGCCATTGTCTTTCGATATGAATATGATGGTGTTGAACGGTTTTGCCGCATCACTCGGTGCCGCTGCATTGGCCGCAAAAATTTATACCTTCAATATATTTTTAATCGGTTTGATAATTACCTTGGCACTTACACTCGCCACCGAAATTTTAATTTGCCAATACGTGGGCGCCGGAAAATATGATCGCGCTGCACAACAGTTGCGACAAAGTTTAAAAGCTGCGCTTTGGGGATCAGGAATAGTGGTCACTGTATTGCTGATTTTCCATCATCCGATTATGGATATTTTTACTGATGACGCCTGGGTCATGGGTGCATCCTTCTGGCTATTTTTGTTGGCTGCTCTCTCTGAGCCGCCGCGAGCAATCAACGTGATGGTCGGCGGCGTTTTAAGGGCGACAGGTGATGGATTGTTGATCTCTATTATGGGGCCGCTTTTTACCTGGATAGTTGCGATACCGGCCGCCTACCTGATGGCTTTTGTGCTGGGCTGGGGGGTATTTGGCATATTAATCGCCGCAATTCTGGATGAAGGCTGTCGTTCGTATATGTATTGGTTGCGCTGGAAGGCAGATAAATGGCACCACACCCATGTACACGCTGTTGAAGCGCGCGCCAGCGAAGTGTGAACTCGCGCAAAAATAAATACTTGGTCTAGACTCAATTGACTTACACACAGGGAAAAGAAACTAATCACTAATTGAGCTCTGATCTATGTCTGAAAGTAACTTGCTGTCGCCTTTGGTAGAAGGTGTGAGTCACTTGTCATCAGGCAGACGGGTTTACATGCAGCACCTGGTCAATGCCAGTCAGCGCGTCGAAATTCGTATTGCGGATGATCTCCTTGATGTATCGGGAAAGTTATTATTAGCGCGCGATGAATTGATTCAGCCGGGTTTGATTTTTCGGTTGAATCAAATCCCTGTTGAAAAAATATCGTCAGCGTTCTTTTCGCTTTTGATTAATGATCAATGGCTGCAGGATGATTTTCGTCAGTTAATCAATCACGACCCTTTGTTATCCGCTATAGACGAAAAGCAGGCTTTGATGGACATCATCAGCCCCTGGCTGGACCTGGCCATTCGATTTTCCAATCTCAAACATAATTTACAACTGCTATCGCTCGAGCTGCCGCAAACTTACTCGCGCACATTGTATTGCGCATTATTAACCTTGCTTGTTGCGCGCGAAATGCGATTGACTCAGGCAGAAATTGAGCAAGCTTTTTTGGCTGCACTGGGGCATGACCTGGGTATGCTGATGGTGAACCCGGGTGTTTTGCTAAAACAGGAAAAATTGGAAGCTGAAGATTGGGTGCAAATTCAGCAACATTTACCCGTGAGTGTTGCACTACTTAGTGCGATTCCCAATTTTCCGTTTGAAAGTACCTTGGCTGTGTTAGAACACCATGAACGATGCGATGGTACGGGTTATCCCTCCGCAAAAGTAGAAAGTGAAATTTCTCTTTTAGGACAAATACTCGGATTAACCGACAGTTTGGCCGCCATTTATTTTAATCGCTTTAAACACGAAGGCCGCAGTTTGCGCGATGCTGCCAGAATTATTCAGTTGAACGAACAGGCCTATTTACATCGCAGTTTTGAATTGATTTTTGCCATTTTAAAACGCGCCGAATTGCCAGTTTCTCAGGTGGTTGCCAATGATAATTCCGCTGAGTTTATTCAAGATCTAAATCAAAAAAATCAATTTCTTTTACGATGGTTTAATTTATTAAGTGAATGCCTGTTAGGGGTTGGCTTCACCCACGGCGATCGACATTTGCACGGTTTGCAAAACGTGATCATTCACCTCGCGACCAGTGTGCGTGGTGGAGGACTATTTGATGGTGGTACCGATTTACGTTTGGAATTCGACAAACCACAAGACGCCAATGAATTAGCTAATCAGCTGGAATCGGTTGTCATAATGCAACAAGAATTGTTGTTCCATTTACAGCGTTTAAATCGCATGACGCAAATTTATTTGGATTCAACTGATAAAAAAGATCCTGCTATAGAAAATAAATTGCGAGCTGGATTTGAAAAGGTGTTGGGGTTGTTGAAGGTTTAAACAAACCCCACCCTAACCCTCCCCTTCGTAAGGGGAGGGGACTAGCTCCTCCCCCTTTCGAAGGGGGAGGTTGGGAGGGGGTTTGAGTTTCTTTAAAAAATCACTGATGCCAAAACGGCTGCCCCACAGTTGGTGTACTCGGGCTGGCCGTTTGTCGCTTCTGAATTAATCCCGCTTTATATGCTTTACGTCCCGCATCAATGGCATCAGCAAATGCTTCAGCCATTAAGGGTGGATTGTGAGCTTTTGCTACAGCGGTATTTAATAAAATTCCATCAAAACCCATTTCCATGGCTTCAGTTGCTTGCGAAGGTGCGCCCAAGCCTGCGTCGATAATCATCGGCACATCTTTAATGCGTTCGCGCAACATTTTTAAATTGTAGCGATTCAATAAACCCTGGCCGGTACCTATGGGCGCGCCCCAGGGCATTAAAACCTGGCATCCAACATCTAACAAACGTTTGCATAAAATCAAATCGTCAGTGCAATAGGGTAGAACTTTAAAACCTTTTTTGATGAGAATTTCCGAGGCTTCGAGTAAACCGAAAGGATCAGGTTGTAAATTGTAATCGTCGCCAACTACTTCCAATTTAATCCAATCGGTTTCAAACATTTCGCGTGACATTTCGGCGAGCGTCACGGCTTCTTTTACGGATTTACATCCAGCCGTGTTGGGTAATAAACGACAGCCACTTTCCTGAATATACTGCCAAAAACTATCGCCAGATTTTTCCGCTGGATTTTGGCGGCGCAAACCTAATGTGACAATTTCGCAGCGTGATTGCTGAATCGATTCGCGCATTAATTGTGGCGATGCGTAAAGTGCAGTGCCCAATAAAAAGCGGCTGGAAAAGGTTTCGCCGTAAAGAATAAAATCTTTTTGAGTTTCAGTGCGGGCCATATCAACCTCCACCTACAGGTTTAACAATATCAATTTGATCGCCATCCAGTAACAGTCGTTGGTCGTATTGCGAACGCGGTACAAATTCCTGATTAATCGCGACAGCAATTTTGCCGTCGCCGTAACCCCAGGCTTGTAATGCGGCTTGCAAAAAAGTGTCATCTTCCAGTGACACTTTTTCATTGTTGAGACTGATAGAAATCATTTTTTCAATTCCCGGTTTATGTCATCCCCGAAGGGACATGACACTAAATCTTACTTTTAAGTAAATAACAAAATGTAGTTTCATTTGAGTTAGTCACGCTCGCCATAACGGATTCAACCACCGCAGGGGCCAATAAATAACCGTGACGAAATAATCCATTGGCGCAAATCAATCCTGGTTGTTGTTGAATTTTGGGTAGATTGTCAGCAAACGCCGGGCGCAGGTTGCTATCCATTTCGATAATTCTGGCTTCAGAAAATGCGGGCGCGAGCGTATAAAGTGCGCTGCTCAATTCAAGTGACGATTGCAAACTCATGGGCGACCTGTCTTCACTTTCGATTTGAGTCGCACCGATAATAAAACGGTGATTGGGTTTGGGCACAATATAAAGTTGATAACGCGGATGCATTAATCTCACTGGCCGTTGCAATTGAATTTCGGTGGTTTCGACGTGCAGGGTTTCACCGCGAACACCGCGTAAACCGGACCATTGCTGTTTGGCGCCCAGGCCGCGGCAATCAATGACCCAATCGTAGGCGTAGGTTTTATGGTTCCAAATAATTTTATTCGCTGCCAGTTCTACTTCTGCATTCTGATACCAATTACAACCCAGCTTTGAAATTTCGTCACCAATTAATTGCAAACATTCGCGATTATGCAAGTGGCCTTCTTCTTCCAAAAATAATCCCTGATAAAACTGTGTGTGCAAATCAGGTTCGAGTGCTTGAATTTCGGTGTGAGAGATTTTTTTCCAGCTTTTGCATTCGGGAATCACATAACGCAATTCGCTGGCAAATTGTTCCAGTTCGGATTGATCCTGCGGGTGGGCAATTAACAAACTGCCTTGATTAAAAAATAAGGGTTCTGCTGAAGGTAAATCTTGCAGCCATTCGGGCCAGCGTTGCAACGCGTATTGCCCCATGCGAAATACATTTGCATCAGACACTACGGCTTCACTCAGCGGCGCGATCATGCCTGCAGCAGTAAAGGCGGCAGCATTGGATTTTTGATTTTGTTTATTTGCATCAAACAGATCAACTGAAAAACCGGCCAGCGATAAACGCCAGGCCAATAACCGGCCCAATAAGCCAGCGCCTGCTATGCCGATAGATCTGTTGGTGGTTGGAGTCATCTTGCCTCGATGCTATTTGTTTTGGGAGCTGAGGCGGAGGGCAGGGTGCGTGAAAGGTTACGCAACTTGTTCCCTCCGCAGGTATTAACCTGTTCAGGTTCTACGGGTTGGGCCGAGCCCATCTCAGCCTCCGTATCTGGAAAATCCAGACCAAGGCGCCCCGACAAGAGTGCGTAATATACTGACGGCGTTAACCAATCACAAGCTCATTATCCTTGTTGCAAACGTGCGATACGTTCTTCCAGTGGTGGATGAGTCATAAATAATTTCGCTAAACCACCATTACCGGCGATACCAAAAGCCGCCATATTTTGGGGTAGAGGTTGCGGATGCAGCGATTGCAAACGTTGCAATGCAGCAATCATATTTTGTTTGCCCGCTAAATAAGCGCCACCATGATCCGCGCGGAATTCACGTTGACGTGAGAACCACATAACAATGATGGAAGCTAAAATCCCGAGGACAATTTCAGCAATAAAACTGGTGATATAAAATGCCGGGCCTGGACCCTGGTGTTGATTTTCTTCTTCGTTATTCCTGAAGAAAATGTTGTCAACGATATTGCCTATGATGCGCGCGAAGAAAATCACAAAAGTGTTTACCACGCCTTGAATCAAACCCATAGTCACCATATCGCCATTGGCAATGTGCGCAACTTCGTGGCCCAGCACGGCTTCGGCTTCGGCTTTGGTCATCTTTTGCAACAGACCGGTCGACACCGCAACCAGTGCGTTGTTTTTGTTCATGCCGGTTGCAAACGCGTTTGGATCGGGTGATTCAAACACGCCCACTTCCGGCATGCCGATATGCGCTTCTTGCGCGTAGCGTGCAACTGTTTCAACTAACCAACGCTCTTGGGGAGTTGTTGGTTCGGTAATCACTTGCACACCCATGCTGGTTTTTGCCATCCATTTGGAAATAGCGAGCGAAATAAATGAACCGCCAAAACCCATCACAGCTGCAAAAATTAACAGCGAGGTGAGATTCAATCCATTGGCATTTAAGTAGGGTTCAACACCCAAAATGCGCATGGTTAAAGACAAGACCAACACAATCGCGATGTTGGTTGCCAGGAATAAAAAAATACGTTTCATAATTACAATACCTCTGTCTGATCAAATTAATGAGCGGAAATCTGCATCTGGATTTGCATCGGATTGCCCTCATGTTGTTGATGACATGGGGATACTACGGCAGAATTCAAACATCCAACAAATCGAATGTTCTTGTTATATACTTCGAAAAAACCGATGTTTACAAAAGCGTGAGTTGATATGGCAACACTTAATTACAAACATTTACGTTACTTTTGGGCGGTGGCCAAAACGGGCAGTATCGCCAAGGCAGCTGAACAGCTTTACCTCACACCGCAATCAATTAGCGGCCAATTAACAGAGTTTGCCCAATCATTGGGCGTGGAATTATTTCGAAAATCCGGGCGCAATCTGGAGCTAACCGATGCCGGGCGACGGGTATTGAGTTATGCCGATGAAATTTTTTCAATCGGTGATGAATTGCTGGAAATCATTCAGGATCATCGCAACAAAAAAGCCTTGCCGTTGCGAGTGGGTTTGGCCGATTCGGTTTCCAAATCGATTGCGCATCGCTTATTGGAGCCCGCCTACAATGCGGACGAGCCGATAAAATTAATTTGCAGGGAAGGGCGCATGTTGTCTTTGTTGTCCGAATTATCTATTCATCGTTTGGATTTAATTATCGCCGATAAACCCATGCCAGCGAATTTACACGTGAAAGGTTTTAACCACTTGATTGGAGAAAGTCCTATGTCGCTTTTTGGTACAGCGGCGCTGGTAAAAAAATTAAAACCAAAATTTCCTGCGTCATTAAACCAAGCACCTTTGTTATTGATAGGTGAAGACGCAGCCGTACGCATTAAAATCAACAATTGGTTGGCACAAGAAAATCTGCATCCACAAATCAAAGGTGAATTTGATGATAGCGCCCTGATGAAAGCCTTTGGTCAAGCCGGTGAGGGAATATTCTTTGCGCCAGCTGCCATTGCAGAAGATGTGTGCAGACAATACCAAGTGGTGAAGTTGGCAGATGTAGAATCAGTCACCGAGCAAGTTTACGTTATTACCACCGAACGGCAACTGACTCATCCTTTGGTGAAAACCATTTGTAAAACCGGCCGCGATGACTTGTTTGCGGGAATGTAAATCTGTTTATCGAATAATTTTTTTCACTTCGCAAGTGAATTCGCCCTCAGCAACGCGAGTGGTTAGTTGGCTGCCTGATTGAATTTGTTTGCTTGAGGTGACGGGTGTTTTGCCGTCCTGCAAAGTCACCAGTGCATAACCTCTGTCCAGGGTTTTTAATGGATTCAAAGTGTTTAACAAACGCACGGCCGATTGAAATTGCTGATTCTTTTTAAACAAAATTTGTTTGGGCAGCGGCTGTAAACGTTGACTGGCGTTCAGCAAGCGCTGTTGCAACTTTTGCAGTTGCAGGCGAGGGTGCCAGGGTGCTTTGCGCAATTGCAGTGATTGCAATTGATGTTTGTAGCGCTGGATTTTTTGCAGCATCACTTGTTGTAAACGCATTTCGAGATGATCAAGCCGTTGATTGGCCTGTTCGATGCGGGCTTTGGGGTGACGCAAGCGCGATTGCAACCAATGCAATTTTTGTTGCAAAAATTCCAGCTTGCGTTGCATGGCTTCTTCAAGCAGCACTTCATAACCGATAATTTTATCCAGCCATTCATCACTATCCGGCACCGCAATTTCAGCTGCTGCTGAGGGTGTAGGTGCGCGCAAATCCGCGACAAAATCGGCAATAGTAAAATCAGTCTCATGCCCCACGGCGCTGATCACCGGGATTTGACTGGCTGCAATTGCGCGAGCGACGATTTCTTCGTTAAAGGCCCAAAGGTCTTCTAACGAACCACCGCCGCGCCCGAGGATAATCACATCAAATAATTTGCTGCGGTTTGCCATGCCTAATGCATTAACAATTTGCGGTGCGGATTCTTTACCTTGTACAGCGACAGGAATGATGGTGACTGGAATCGATGCAAAACGTCGGTCGAGCACATGTAAAATATCGCGTATGGCAGCGCCGGTAGGCGAGGTGATCACTGCTATATGTTGTGGCATTTTCGGCAAACGTTTTTTGCGCGCATCTGCAAATAATCCTTCTTGCATCAATTTATTTTTCAGCGCTTCAAATTGCCGTTGCAAGGCGCCGGTGCCGGCTTCTTCCATATGCTCGGCAATAATTTGATAATCACCGCGCTCTTCATACAAGCTCACACGCGCACGAATCACCACTTGCATGCCCTGTTGCGGTTTGAATTTTACGGTCATATTGCGATTGCGAAACATGGCGCAACGCACTTGAGCACCGCTATCTTTCAGCGTGAAATACCAATGGCCAGATGAAGGAACCGATACATTGGATAATTCGCCTTCAACCCAGAGCAACGCAAATTGGGTTTCGAGTAATTGACGCGCACGTCGATTGAGTTGGGTGACCGAGATTATCTCGCGTTGCATGGAATAAACCCCTGAAAAAATACTGTCATTACAAAAAATCATCCAACTCATTGCGAATATAATCAGCGGCCATCCAGTGTGAAAGATTTTTGCGAATAAATTCCACCAGATTACGGGTAGCAGCGGTTGGGTGACGATCCGCATGTCGTACCAGATACCAGTGACTCAAGAGTGGAAACCCCTCCGGTTTGAGCACACCAATTCGCGCTTGCGATTGTGCCAAACTATGCTCGGATAAAACAGCTAATCCCAAACCATTTTCAACACTCATACGAATCACTTCATTACTTTCGATTTGCATGGTTTTGTTGAGCTGATAATTGTGCTCGCGCAGCCAGTTTTCGAACACCATACGGGTAGCACTACCTTGTTCACGCATTAAAAATCGTTCGGATAACAAATCGGGAAAAGTAATTTTTTTTCGTGTGAGTGACCAGTGATCAACCGGTGTAATCACCACCAAAGGATTGCGCAAAAAACGCCCGCGAATCACTTTATCGCCAGTGGGTGGATGACTGAACAGATACAAATCGTCCAATTGATTTTCAAATCGCTTCACTATGTCGCCACGGTTACCGATATTGAACGTAATTTGTACCTCGGGGAAATCCCTGGAAAAGGCCGCCAGTATCGGCGCCAGTAAATATTTGGCGGTAGTGACCACACCAATATGAATATGCCCTTTAATTCCCTGACGCGATTCATCCAAAAATAAATTGAAATCATCAAAACAGGCGAGGGCATTGACCGCAGCGTTGTAAAGCTCACGCCCCACATGGCTGGTGGTGTAGCGGCCTTCTTTTAATTCCAGCAGCTCTTGCCCGACCGCTTCAGTCAGCCGTTTGATCTGTTGGGAAACCGTGGGTTGTGTCAGGTGCAATTGGCTGGCCGCCGCTGAGATAGAGCCAGTCCTGACTACCGCTATGTAAACCTGTAACAAACGGAAAGTGAGGTGACGAACGTTCATTGGGTACTTTTGGCCTCATATATAGATGATCACCAATAATAAAAATCATGAACATTAATTATCATCTATTTTGCGTTCAGGCAAGAATGGCCGCGAATTTCGTCAGAGGAGTGGTTCTGTGCTTGATATCGTCATAGTGTTTTTCTTGTTGGGGTTGCTGGCCGGGGTCGCCAAGTCGGACTTGAAAGTGCCCCAGGCGGCTTACGATACCCTGAGTATTTTGTTGATGCTGACCCTCGGTTTAAAGGGTGGATTCGCCCTTCACGGCCAGTTGAGCTGGGCCTTGCTGCCAGACATTCTGTTAGTAGTGGGCCTGGGTGCATTGATTCCTTTATTACTCTATCCAGTACTACGTAAATTCGTACTTTTGTCCCAATCCAATAGCGCCAGTCTCGCCGCGCATTATGGATCCGCCAGTGCCGGTACTTTTGCGGTGGCACTCGCTTATGCAGAATTCAATAATTTAACCGTCGCACCACAAACTACTTTATATCTGGTGTTGCTGGAATTGCCCGCGATAGTCACCGCGATTGTGTTACACAGAAAACTCACGCACAACCAACAATCCATTTCCAGTATTTGGCATGAAGCACTCACCAGTCGCGGTGTGTTGTTATTAACCGGCGGCGTGGTAATTGGTTGTTGGTACGGCCCTGAGGCCAGCAAAGAAGTGTCCTCGGTTTTTATCGGCGGATTTAAAGCATTGCTCGCATTATTTTTGTTAGAGATGGGGCGCTGCACTGCAAAATATTTATATCCCTTGCCCATTCGTCATTGGCGATTAATGACCTTCGCCTTGCTCGCGCCTTGCTGTCTCGCATTTATCGGGATTTTTATTGGTTGCCTGCTCGATTTACCACAAGGCAGCGTATTTATTTTCGGCACATTGGTAGCGAGCGCGTCGTACATTGCAGCACCTGCCGCGATTTCGCGAGCGATTAAAGATGCAGATATAGGGTTAGCGATGCTGTCGTCATTGGGTGTGACCTTTCCGTTCAATATTCTCCTGGGCATACCCATTTATTATCAACTCACACTTTGGTTATCTTGTTTCTAGGTGAAAATTGGAACCAATAAAAAAGCCCGGCTAAAAACCGGGCTTTGATAAAACAGCTGAATACAAATTTATTTCTTGTAATTCACAACGGCTATGTAATGCATAGCGACAGGTTTGTTGGCGACAAAACCGGGAATGAATTGTGATTTTTTCAAAGCCGATTCAATATTGCCCGCATCAGCTTTTTTACGCAGCGCGGCTTCCAAAGTGCTGACTGATTCCACATTGCCATCGACTTCCACTTTTGCCATAACGCGAGTTAATTTCGAGTCAGCAAAGAAAGGTTTACCGGTGCTGCGTGAATCGTTGCTGTATTGCACATACCAGGATCCTTGATCCAAACGCTCTTGTGGTGCGACATAATCTGCACCGTATTGCGCTTGTAGAGTGCCCAGGTTTGGCAGGAGTGTAATCGGCGCTTGTGAATTGCTCAGCGAGTAAACCACGCGGAACTGCATGCGCACTGGAACAGTTTTGCCATCAATCGCAGCCGGTGAAAAAGTCGCTGACTTCAATGCGGATTCGGTAACAGATTGCATGGACACCAGCGGGCTGTTTTCGTAACAGGTAACCTGGTTGATATCACCGGTGGTCATGACGTCTGCCTGGCAGTAAACCGCCACTGTATTAACGCCTTCGCCGAATGACGCAGGCAAGGTGATTTGCTTTTGCAGTAATTCAGTCGCATTACCGAAACTGGCCGGTGTGTAAGCGGTCGCGTAACTCGCCAGTGGGAATAAACATCCAATCATTGCAATCGGACGCAATAAAGCAAAAATAGTTTTTTTCATTCTGATGCTCCTCGTATAAAAAATGAAAAGCCATAAAGAGTTTATTCTTTATGGCCTTGATACAAGGTTAGCAGCTCACCTAGCAGATAAATGTGAATATTTAGTGACAGTTTTCATCCATTTTTAATCTATCAATTTTTTTCGATCCTTCACCCCAACACCACCGCAGTCCCGCTCGCCGATACCATCAACATGCTGCCGTTTTGGCCAATCACTTCGTAATCCAAATCAATTCCCACCACCGCGTTAGCGCCTAATTCGCGTGCGCGATCTTGTAATTCTGTTAATGCAATCTCGCGGGCTTTTTGTAATTCGCGTTCGTAAGTGCCGGAGCGGCCGCCGACCAAATCGCGAATGCCTGCAAATAAATCTTTAAATAGATTGGCGCCTAAAATCGCTTCGCCTGCAACAACACCGCAATAGCGGGTGATGGTTTTGCCTTCGACGCTCGGGGTAGTAGTGATCAACATAAACAATTCCTCGGGTTAATGAATCGATGAAATCTTGCGATTGGCCATCATAGCCATGTCGTTTGTGTGGCCGCAATCGCTTGGTATCAGGTGCTTTCAGCATTGGTGTAATGCCGTGTAATAGATCTGCAACAGATTTTGCCGTTAGATGAGTCTTGCAATTCATCTATTGATAATAAGGGGTAAAGCGATGACTCAAGCTGTAGTCGCTGATAACTGGTCACTTCAAGATATTTCAACGCTGTTCAATCAGGGCCTTGCACCTGCGAGTGTGGATGAAATTGTGTTTGAAGGCGGGCAACATTTTTACCGGCCAGTGTCCTACGCGGTAATTCAAACCGAAGCCTTGTTTGATTTGATTACCGATTTAATGTTGCGCGATGAAATTTTGGTGGAAGAAAGTTATTGCGAAAATGAAGCCTGCCCCATATTCGAAGCCAAACAAGCCGGGGTTGTGCGCTCTTATTCATTTTTGAATGAAGCTGAAAAAATTGCCCAGCCGAGAGATCAAATTATCGAGCGTATTTGCTCGGCAGAATCCTTACGCAAAGCGCATGAGGACAATATCAACGAATGGATTTTCAACCGCCAAACCCGCGATCCACTCTTGTCTGCAACCTTGTGGGGCGGGGCAGGTATGTGTGCCAGAAGTTTTCTGTTCGAAAAAAGTTACACACCACATCCACTGCGCAAAAAATTATTTATCAATTCCGGTTTTATGTTTCCAATTGCGGATGCACCGGATCAAGTCACCAGTTTTTTTCATGACGATAAAATCCGCGTATCAAAAACACTTTACGGAAAAGACACTCTCTATTCCGCTCGCATTAAAATCCCGGCGCTACCGATCAAGGTCATAGAAGAAGCAAACTCCCCCCAACAAATGATTTCCATCGCCCTGCAAATGCGCGACGATTTCAAACCCCTGCGCGACTGGCTAAAACACTTTCAAGACGCCATGAGCAATGAAGACACCCAAAGCCTGATGAATCACCGCAGCGAATTGGATTCCATCAGCCAGGCGCTACACAATAAAATCGACAATAACAGCTCATCACCCTTGACAATGGAAGCCGGCATAGGCATTTTCAAAATCGCCATGCCAGATGATGTCGATACCCTAAAAAACCAATTCGGCATCCGCTCCACCCTAAACAACCTATCCTTCGGCGAAGCCGCCCGCCAACCAATAAAAAAATATTTGGCGATGTTTGATGAAAGAGATTCGGAGATAGTGGAGGAGGTTGAGGGGGCGTTTGTTTGAGTGTTTATTGGCTGGCCTCTACAGATAGAATTAACCTTTGGATTTAAGGAAATAAAAACTATGAGAAAAAATACCGTTTCATATACAGCGTTCAATATTAGATTACATCCTCATTCCCCAGAGAAATATGTTGCGCTATTTGAAAAGCTGTTTGATCTACGTAGGCAGATAAACATAAGAGGTGAAACTTTCGCAATAATGACTCAAATAGAGCCATTAAATGGTGATTTTATAAATGGAATCGTAGGGGAGATTGCCAAGTTTACTAGAATAGAGGTTGGAAAATGGTTCAATGTTGAAAAGCTTCGCGCTGCGGAAGCGGATGAGACAAAGAAAATTCAGATTCCTCATGAATTGAAACCAAATTTCACAAGTTTCAATTTTGTTTTTTATCCAAAAAATCACTATATGATAATTGAGTATAAGGATAAATTTGGTCAAATAAGTCCTAAGTCAATAGAAATTTATCTTCGTACATTACTTGATTTTGAAGTGATTGTAGATGAATTCAACACTGTCGAATTAACATTAGTTCCAAATACAGATCAACTTGATTCTGTGCTATCGTTAAAACAAATAAATTCTTTAGAGGTGATAATACGTCGTCCAAATACTGATGGGCTAGAAGATTTGGAAGATGAGGTGCTTGAACGGCTTAATAATCAAAACGCTGAAGAGGAAATAACAGTTTTAAAAGCCCAAAAAGGAAAGTCGATAATTGCTGATGATCGTACAATTTCATTGGGGCGTGTGGCCCAGCTCAATGGAGAGGTCAAAACCTCTGGGTACGATGAGAGTGGAAAGCGAACAGAAAAATCTACTAAACAACACCCATTTATTGAAACGGGGTCTTATATCTCTGGAGAGACTACAGCTAAAGATTTTTTGTTGACGATGGCTGGCTATATTGTTCATAAAATAAAGAAGATGGCAGTGAGAAAATAAAATGGCTAAAACAAGCCAATATTCTGGAGTTAAAAAATTATTTAATCGGTATTGGATTGCCTACGGAGGAATTAAGGCAATATTTGGTTCCCCGTATATGCACGCCTCATTCATTATTACATTGCTATCATCAGGCATTTGGTTAAAAGACGACTGGGTAGACCTGCCAATTTCTATTCTACCAAGCATCATAGGTTTTTCTCTAGGCGGTTACGCGATCTGGTTGGCTTTAGGTGATGATAAGTTTCGAGCTCGCATCTCAGGTAAAACTAATTCCAACGAATCTCCGTTTATTGTTGTGAATGCAGCATTCGTACATTTTATCGTACTGCAGATATTGGCGTTGATGTTGGCCTTGATCGGAAAAGCTCAGCCTATTTACAACAGTCCTTTATTTATTCAACGATTCCTATTGGATCTTGCGCCTTGGCTTTTTGAAGTATCCCAAGTGATTTCATATATTGGAAGTTTTATAGGTTACTTTCTATTTGTATATGCAATAATTTCTGCGTTAGCAGCCACGCTAGCAATATTTAGAATTGCTGGCTGGCTTGATGTTCATCATGCAAAATCTTCTAAAGAAGTTAATGATAAAAAAGTAGAAGAAATTTAAAAATTATTTCCATTTCAGGAATTGTAGATAATGGCTAAACAAGAAGCTTCTGTTGAAGAATTGGTGGGCATGATTGAGCGTGGTGAGCTTCGGTTGCCGGAAATGCAGCGTCGTTATGTGTGGCGGTCGACTCGAGTTAGAGATTTAATGGATTCGCTGTATAGGGGATACCCATCTGGAGCTATTTTAATTTGGGAAACCGATGAGGCTGTACCTACACAAGATTTTGCAGTTGGCCAGCAAAATAGTGCATTTACCAGTAAACGATTATTGCTGGACGGGCAGCAGCGTTTGACATCTTTGTCCGCTGTTATTCGTGGCGAACCTGTAAACGTACGCGGCAGAAAGAGACCTATTGAATTGCTTTTCAATTTAGATCATCCGGATACCTTGGAGCTAGTTACCGAGGTTGATGAGGACGAAAGTGATGATGAGGATATGGATGAAGCCGAAGCGGATTTCTCTGAAGATGATTTGATGCGGCATTTTGCAAAGATGACTTTTGTCGTCTCAACTAAAAAATTAATGAATCTGCCGAACTGGGTAAAAGTTACTGATGTATTTAAAAATAATGATGATATTGAAATTTTCCGAAGGGCTGGTCTAAGCTCTTTCGATGATCCCCGGTTTGCGAAATATACTCAGCGCTTGGCAAAGCTTCGATCCGTCAAAAAATATGTATATCGAATGGATGTTTTGGAACGACACCTTTCGTATGAAGAAGTAACAGAAATATTCGTTCGAGTAAATTCGCTAGGTGCTAAATTACGTGGATCCGATTTGGCACTTGCACAAATAACCGCACGCTGGAGAAATTCTTTAAAAATATTCCAAGAATTTCAATCGGTCTGTAAAGACATTGGCTTTGAATTTGATTTAGGGTTGTTCCTAAAGAACATGGTTGCGTTTGCAACCGCGCAATCACGTTTTTTAACGGTCGGTAAATTGCCACTGGAGTTATTGCAGTCGAGTTGGGAAGAAAGTACAAAAGGAATGGAGTTCGCATTAAATTTTGTTAAAAATAATGTAGGAATAATTAGCCCGGCATTACTTTCCTCTCCATTTATTTTAATAACTCTGGCTTACTTCGGATACAGTCGGAACTATCAGATATCATCGGATATTGAGAAGCGTCTTGCATACTGGGTTAAAGTGGCGAATGCGAAGGGCAGGTATTCTCGCGGTTCTAGCGAGTCATTGTTGGATCAAGACTTAAGTACCATCAGGGATGGCGGGGGAGTTGAAGATTTGTTTGCAAGGTTAAGAAATCAAGTAGGTACCTTGGAAATAAGCCCAGATGAACTCATTGGTAGAAATCGTCGCAGTGCAATTTTTAAAACTATGTTTCTTGCATTTCGTGCAATGGGAGCAAAAGATTGGTCATCGAATTTAACTATATCTATTGATCACGCTGGTACTGCTCATCAGCTACAGTTTCATCACATATTTCCAAAGGCGTATTTGAAGGCTCAGGGGTATCAATCAAAGGATGCAGATGATATTGCAAACTTTGCGTTCATAGGTGGTAAAACCAATAGGCAAATTAGCGATAAAGCTCCTTCTGATTATTTCCCTAATATTAAATCCAAATCTGGTTTGGAACCTTTTAACTTGCAATGCATTCCTCATGATTCACAAATTCTTGAAGGGAAATCTTACAAAGAGTTTTTAGCAAAGCGAAGGCTTTTAATTTCTGAATGCCTGAATAGATTTTTAATTGGGAAAGAGTAGTTCGTCAAAATTAATTGTATTTAATAGAAGGGTTGGTTAAAAGTTATGTTTTATGCTAAAAATTAAAACTAAACAGAATTAATTGAAAGGTGAAACTTAATGTTCATAAGAGAAAATGCTGAAAGCTTTCTTCATGCCTTTTATGTTCTGAAAGAAAATAATGATGTTTTCGTCGAGAAACAATCGGGGCAATCGAAAGATCCTTTAGCTTTAAAATCATTTGGATCTCGCCCTGCCATGGGGGTTGGGATTGTATGTTTGGCTTTTTCATTAGAACTTTATCTAAAAAGCCTACATTACATGATTTCAAAAGATAAGATTACGGGACACAACATTAAAGAAATATTCGGAAAGTTTCCTAAAGAAATTCAACAGAAAATATTTGAACACCCTGCTGTTTCGAAATATGGTTGGAATCTTAAAGAATTTGAAAAGCAATTAGGTCTTGTAAGTGATGGGTTTCAGAAATGGCGGTATTCTCATGAATTTACTACAATCAAATACGAAAGCTATTTTGCATTGGTGCTGATTGAAGCTGTTGATTCTGTTTTAAATCAGCTACAAATGTCGCTAAATGAGAAGGTTATCGCTGAAAGAATCAATAGAAAGCGTCAGTCGACATGAAACCATTTCGTTGGAATTTAAAGAAAAGAGAACAGCTCGGGAGTTTGTTGGATGGTGAGAAGGGTTCGAATGTTCTTCACTATATCGATGAGCTCAGGGAGTGTGCGGCTAAGGTTTTGGCGAGATCGGATCAACGAAATCTTATATTTGTAGGTCGGTCGCCAGAAAATATTTTTGATTACCTGTCGGGTGTTTTGCAAAACACGTCATGGGAATACAAAATTGAGAATCTCAATATCTCAAACTGATTTAAAAAAATCGCCGACATCGCCAACCAATTACCCGAAAGTTATAAGTCATTAAAGCAACATTGTGAATTGCTTCATCTTTCACCTGCGCAGTTAATTTCATCTGAAACGGGTTGAAGTATTCTAATTAGACCGCTTCACTATATACTAACTCTTCTTATTCGATAGCTACGGGAGATAGGCAGATGAACAAAAGAGTGAACCTGATTATTAGCTTGGTGGCATTGCTACTCGCTATATCAATTTTAATGCTAATGGTTTTTGCGGAAAATCTTCAAGCGCAATCAGTATTGCAGGATAAGGTCTATTACGTTTGCTTGATATTGATGGGCGTTTTTTCTGGAATCAGTCTCTTCAACTATCTTAAATCAAGTGCCAAAGTATCTGGGCATGCCCAGGGGTGGGGAATGGAAGTTGGCGGGCCTGCTGCATTAGCGCTTTTGGTGGTTCTTGGAGGGTTTCTTTTAATTCCAAGATTAGAATATTTTGATTTGACAGTGCGGGCGACGGATGAAAAAGGAAATATCGCTTACTCTAATAGAAAGGCGCAATTTACTATCATGTTGCCAACTGGCCAGCGAACTGGTTATTTCACCGCAGAAGGTGAGGGTACTATTAAAGGTCTTCCTGCGAAGCTCTTTAATACTAAAGCAAAAATACAGGTCAATATCTATTTTTACGAACAACTTGAACCTGGCCGCGAATACACACTTGATAATGATGTGGTAGAAATTCAAGTTAAATCGAATGCTAATGGTACTCCCGAAAGTATTTTGAATAGAAGGCGCGCAAATTTAGAAGTGGTTAAATTATTAATGCCTTATCGTTTAATTCATATGGACGAAAAAAAATATGGGGAGTCAAATCTGGAACAATATCAAGACGAATCATTTATCAATCGCGCCAATGCGCTTGATATTGATTCTGTTATTTCTATAAGTCCTGAAGATATCGATGATACTTTTGATATTCTCAGAGAGAATGCCCCTGAATTATTAAATATAAACGGCAAAACATATGGTGAGCTTATCCATGAGACGGCGATTAATTTTCGACGTAACGTGGGAATTATGTCTCAAATTGACTCTGAAGGCATGGATCCAGAAATACAAAGGGAGCTGATAATAATAAGTCGTGCAAATTTTGTGATAACTGCAGCGAGCATCAATCCGAAGGATAGTGGGGGCTATATCAATTCTGCGTTTTGGTCATCTTTGGCGTCTGAGACCGCTCGCATTCGGGAGAGTAATAAAATTAATTTGTTTGTAGAGTTCTCCGATTTTTAATTATTGAGTACAAGAAATGGTTGGGTGTTCTTGCTCAATCAATGCTGTTATTCGAGGGGGAATGATTTCAATAGTGCTTTCAAAAATCTAGCGACTGAAAGCAGATTTAGTGGTTGTTGGTCTGGTTTATTTACTTTTTTTATTATATTAATTTTTTCAAAGGATTTTTACTATGAAAAGACTGTTTTTATTTTCGCTTATTCTGTTATTTGTTTCGGGGTGCACCTCTTTTAATGAGGCCACTCAATTTTCTGAAAAGAATTATTCTTTAAAGTTTATCTATAACTATTCGGATCCCTCATCTGATAATTATTTTTACACGGCATTTAACAATGCTCAAGATAAAAAATCGGAACGAAATCAAATTATTTTTGAAATGCTTAGAATAGTTGATGTCAATTATTATCAATACGAGCGCCATCTCAGGGCAAAGTTAGGATCAAAGAATTTTTCATTTAAAACATTATCAATCTTATTAACTGGCGGTGCGGCCGTGTCTGGCGAAGCCGCTGCCAATTCGTTATCTGCCGTTGATACGGCATTAAAGGGGATAAATGAATCAGTTGACACTGAATTTTTTAGAAATAATGGATCGGAATTGATAATGAGTAAAATACGCTCAACAAAGTCGGCTGCATTGATAGATATTTACGATAAAATGAATAAAACAATCGAGCAATATCCGTTACCTGCTGCACTGAGAGATATTGAAAATTACCGAAATTTGGGATCTGTCACATCAGCGTTAGTTGCATTGTCTGCTGCAACCGCGGAAGAAGAAAAGAAAAATACGAGAGATGCTTCTATAAAAGAAAAGTTAATTCAATAATCCCGATGAAAAAATCATAATTCCAAACGGTGTATCGTCTTTTCCGGAATACATTGCTATTCAGCAAAAACGAGCGGGTTGTATATAGCATCCCGCATTTCGCTTCGCTGCATACGGGCTACGTATTTCAAAATAACTGATTTCAAATAAGAGAGTAGAGCATGACTACAGAAAATAACGAAAACAGTGAAAATAACGAACAGAAAGAAAATGAAACCAAGGATTCGAAAATAGGTTGCGGGACAATTTTACTGATTACGGTTGGTGTTATTGTTTTGCTTCTGTATTGGTATATCAATGGATTGGCGAATGGGTTTGCGAATTCTTAAAGTCCAAATCAAGTAATGGTTGGGTGTCCTTACCCAACCAGTGCTGTTATTCGAGTGGAATAATTTCTAAAGTATTTTCATTTACTTTAAAAGCGGTGTTGCCACTTGGGGAAACGGTATCAATTTGATAATCGTCGCTTAGCTTGGTTCCTGAAAAATATCCATCGGTCGTTGACTTCATGTCATATTTGTATAGCCCACCGCTGTATTTCAATCCCAATGCATAATCGCCATTGGCAGTGAACCAGATATTTCTGAAGGAATCATCAGCCAAACGGCCGAGTAAATTATTCTGATCGTCATATACTTCTCCATTCCAGTAGGCGAGCTTTTTGCCGTCTGAACTAATTCCGCTTGATTCACTCCTGTCTTCTAATTTGATGCTGTAATCACTTGGGTTGAATATACCGATTGATCCATTGTTATTCATATCCATCATGGAAATTTCAATATAATTTCGTGTTGTATTGGTGCTGAAATGATGCATGTGTCGCCAGAAATATTCCGGTTCAAGTTCAGTCACATCAATATATTGATTTTGATTGGTGCGGCGGTTGTACACTACCAGCAAGCTACCGAAATAATTGTCGTGAAATACAATTTCGTCATCCGAAAAACTAATGACAGAACCTATAGATTCGAGTTTGAAAACGTAGGAATACTCTGTCAATTTTTTTGCTTTCAATGTTTCCAAATCAATTGCCCAAATCGAGCGGTTAGGGCCTGCCAGTATTAATTCACGGCCATCGGGTGTTATCGAATACGAATAGCCGTAAATGGGAAGCGCGTTTGGTGAATCAATGGTCCGTTGCTGCCACTGTCCATCGATAAACCGGTAAATAAGGACGGACGCACCTGGACCAAATTCGCCATTATCAAGAATCAACTGTTGTGTGACAGGCTCGTAGAGAACATTTAATCCTGTTCTGGGTAAAGTAATATTGGCAGCAGGGAAGTTGTCTGGCTCCAATACACTTACTCGCGCTTTACTTGCGACTGCATCCACATCAGCACCGGTATTGATGGTGTAAGTTGCATTCGCTAACGCAGGTAAGGTCACCTTGATTTCACCATTGTTGACTAAAGTGAAATTTGTAACGGCCTGATCATTAAAATAAATGGTGTCCAGCTGATTCAGATTTTCGCCAAAAATATGTAAGTCCTGTGTGCTGCCCTCGTAGGTGTACCAGGGTGTGGCATAATCGAGTTGCACTGTGTTCATATCAAGTCTTACGGGCACATCGTATCTGTCATTGCTACCGTCTCGTTGAACACTAACCAACGCCTGATAAATTCCATTTTTTAATTTTGCAACTTCATTATTCAGTGTGACCTGCAACTGGCTTCCGCTGTTGCCGGATTCTGTAACGCTTAACCAGGGTTGATTTGCAGAGGCTGTCCAGCTGAATGAATCGGTTGCTGAAGTTAATGTGATAGATTTTGAAAATGTTGAAGCGGCTGATTCTTGACGAAGTTCAAACGCAAGTGCATCGGAATTGGTGACGATTGAATTTTCAGAAACGGTGTAAGTTACGGGGATGCTGTAAGAATTCAAAACACCATCAGTACTGCTGAAATTTAATTTTGCGGTGTGAACGCCAACCGGTACTGGGCGAGAGACACCCAATTGATATTTCAAATTGGTTTTGTCTTGTTGGCCTGTTAACCAATCCGTTTGAGCAGAGGTGTATTCGATATCAACTTTTACATTGTTGTAGACATCATTGCCATTGAGATTGAACGGCATACTGCTAGCGAAATAATTAAACAGAACCGGATCAGGTTGTTGTCCGCGTTTTCCTGAAAAGCTAATATTTTCAACACTCGCTTTAATATTGGGTTTGTTGACTTTGTAATTTATTTGAACGGTTATCGGGCTGCCAGCGATCTGGTTTTTACAAGCGTGATCGGTACACACGAGTATTTGCAGTGAGCTTTTGTAGTCACCTGGCCCTACAGAATCAGCGCTGGTCACGCCAACACTGATGGTCGCTTTATCGCCCACAATATTCATATTTGCGGAATAGAGATGATCATCGGGTACTACAAGATTGACATAAATAGTTCCACTCAATTTGTTTGAGTTAGAAACATTTGCATAGATGTTTTGTTCAGGCGGGTTGTTCGTACCCTGAGTCGACGTGAAGTTAAGTGTTAATGGGCTGGCGCTCAGTGTTGGCGTAGATCCGCCTGAGCCTCCTCCGTTATCACTGCCACCGCCACCACCGCCACCACCACAGGCAGTGAGAACGATCGATACCAAAAGAGTGAATAGTTTTTTCATGTTGATAAAGTCCGAAGAAATGAAAACTGGCCATTCAGTATCTGGACTTCAAGTTCCAGAAATGAATGGGGCGCCACTATAAGACATCCGGCGTGGGAATTACCTCCAAATTTTCATCTTCTTTAGAATATTTGGTGTCTTGTTCATCGACAGCAGGTTGTGCTTTGGGAATTAAAATAAATCGACAAGAAAAACTATGCCCGGCAGCAGGCTGTTACTCTGAAAAGTGAGCATATAATCAGACAATGGTGTCAGCTTGTTACAATAAATTTTGTCACGCTTTGGCTTGCGAGCAGTAATCCCAATGACTATGCTCTGCGCCGAGGTTGAGGGGTTATCAAGATAATAACAAGCCGGGTATTAGCCTTCCTTACAGGTATCACTGGCCAAAACTTGCTAATGTTTTCAACTTCATAGGCCCGTGTTGTGAATAGTCCTTCCCCCTCGCGCTGGAAGCGAAAATTTTCAATATAACAACAGAAATCATTTCAGGAATTTTTCTATGAAACTTATTCATTGCGTGTTGCTCATTTGCCTTTCAATTGTAATGACCGGATGTATCTCGGCAAAATCTTATGTCGATCCAAAATATGGCACGGTTAGTTATGCCGATGCTAAAAAACCAGCCAAGCCTCATGATGTAAAAATTGATGTGGAATTCCAGCGTAATGGTGAGCACATGCCGCGTGTCGATAAACAGTTGCGCGCTGATGTAGAAAAAGTATTTATCAATTCCGGTGTGGTTGCGCCATCTGCAACCGCAACAGATATTAGTATCAAAGTCACTTGTAATAATATTGCGGATATTAAAGGCGCTTTTGCAAAAGGTTTTGGTACAGGTCTGACCTTTGGTGCTGCGGGTTCAGCGGTAACAGACTTCTATCAAATCACCATCGGATTAAAACAAGGCGATACAGTGGTCGAGAAACAATATGATCACGCTATTCATACCACAATCGGCAACAAAGCCGCGCCGGTACAGGGTGTGACACCTGTTAAACCGATTGAGGCATTTGGTGGCGTAATTGAAGATGTCATTTTGAAATTCATCACTGAAATGCAATCCAAAAATGTATTGCAATAAATGATTGACTAGACAATATGCCGGGGAAACCCGGCATATTTTTTTCATTTAACCAAATAGAATTGCAAGTGTAAAAGGAAAAAATAATGACGACAGAAAATAACGAACAGAAAGAAAATGAAACCAAGGATTCGAAAATAGGGTGCGGGACAATTTTACTGATTACTGTTGGCGTTATTGTTTTGCTTCTGTATTGGTATATCAATGGTTTGGCTAATGGGTTTGCGAATTCCTAGTTGTTTGGCGGTTGCCGAACGTGAATTCTAGAGTGTTAACTTTCAGTTCAAATACTGGAGTCGTTGTTCGAATATATTTTTGTATTGAGTTTTTTGTTGAGCATCCAGGCTGGATGCTTCGATTAATGAAAAAATATCATCCTGTTTTTTTCGAGCGGAATCAATAAATTCTTCGATTGCTTGCTTGGGGATATTAACCAAGGCCGCCAGTTTTATGAAAGCTTCTTTTTTGAATCCATAAAAATCGTCGAATTCATTGATGTCGTCATGCTGTTCATTTGTAAAAAGATTAAGGCACCCCAGTTCTGTATCGCCGTATAGAGCTGTGTTGAAGAAATCGTAAACGGGGGAAAGCGTCACTCTGTTGGGTTCGGGGTAAATCAGGCTGATATTTTTCATGTGATAATCGCCGTTACCAATTAAATAGGCTGCAATAACTCTGTTGATAAATTCAGCTGCCAACTGAATGCCGCCAATGTTTTTCATTACAGCTGCAACCAACTCATAACTTCCAGTGTACTTAACATTTTCATCTGAATTGGCTATGCCCAATGCGGCTAATAAATCTTCTTGATGAATTTTGCTTCCGTCATCGCGGCGATCATAACGTTGGATGAAATAGGCCAGTGAATCATCTGAAAATTTCAACACTCCACATTCGGGAATTTCAAAACCCAGAGTTTTCATAATTCGCTGACTTAAATGTTCGTTGGTCGGTAGATTGGGATAACCCGGCGGACAAGGTTTTAAAATATGCGTGCTTTGCAGGTTCGAAAGAATAATGCTGCCTTTACTCTGATTAATATGTGTTGTCAGGCCCATTTTGGCTTGTACACCGGACAAACTAAAGCCTTTGCTTTTTTTTCTGGCTTCACGATAAAAATCGTCAGCTGTGCCGTCCAATTTCGGCAGTATATTGATTGACCCAAATGCGGAGACAACACACTTATCGTGATAATCCGGGTATTTAGATTTTGAAATTGTCTCTAAGCAAATTAGACAGTTGTTCATCGTAGCTTACCGTGACTGCTCCTGGCAGATCCTGACCGTTGTTGACTAACAGTGAAAAGTGATCATCTTCATCAATTCGCTGCAGTTTGGTTTGTTCCCTTTTCAGCCAACCTTCGGCAATCATGTTGTCAAAAAAACCAAAGAGTTGATGCGAATAAAAGGGTTTGCCTCGTTTTGGAAGGCTCAAACTAATAGCGGGTGATGCCTCGTCTAGTATGTAGTCAGCATCATAATGAAACATGAAGGTGTGCTCGCCATTATCAAACATAATTTTGGCTAATGTGCCGCAAGTTTGGTTGTTGAACTTTACCTTGAGTGCGATCAGGTTCATATCATGGCCAACTTGAGATTGAGTACTTCATTTATTTTCAAAACGGTTTTAAGTGAAGGGTTGCCCACACCTTTTTCAATTTTTTTAATCGACAAAACACTGACGCTAGCCAATAAAGCCAGTTTGTTTTGCGATAATTTTTTGGATTTTCGGATATTTTTTACCGCCACACCGTAGTTTTCTTCAGACATTAATAAAATTTTATCGGTAGCAGTGGGGGATTTTTCCATGCCTGTGGTTGCATAAGACTCATCAAACATTTTCAACCTTTTAATATTCGATGCTGATAGAAATAATGTTGAACTGGATAATTCGTCGTAATGGCTCAGCTTAAATTGTTTAATGGAATCCAGTTTTTGAGTTACAGAAACCAGACTATCGAATATCGGGTTTGGTCTGCTCTCCTGAATTTTTAGTGCTCGGTTGGATGGTTGTTTTTTATAGGAATCAATTAACCCCTGTAATGCCTGCTTATCGGCATCGGGCAGTGCCTGACTCAGTGCTGGCGATAATTCACTTGTTTGTTTTCGGGTTGATTTGCTCATCGGTAACCCCTTAAGCCAAAAGTATACTTTGATTTACTTTAGCACTGATTATGCCTGAAAGTATATTTAAGTTTACTTTTTGTATTTTTCTCCATCACCGTTAATTAATGAAAATAATTCCCATCTGAATGGTTTTTTCATTGACGCAGAAATCAATGCAAGTGATAATTTGTCTCATTAAATGATCCTTGATCATAAGTTGTTAATTTTCTTCAATTTTTGAGACTTATCATGCAAAAGCCTTTGTTTGTGTTGGCCCCCTTGTTGTTAGCCATGAGTTTGCCAAGTGTTGCCCAAGCAGTGGGTGGAAAGCCTGTTGATGGAAAAGAAGAGGTGGAAGAAATCACCATTATCGGGGTTCGGGATAATCGCGAATCCAAAGGGGCGACCGGTTTGCCTATGGCGATTAAGGAAACGCCGCAAACCATCAGCAGCATTACTCAGGAAGAAATCAAAAACTTTGGAGTGACTGGCAGTAACGAAGCGCTGGGCTTGGCGACCGGGATTAATGTTGAGCAGTACGAAACCAATCGTGCGAGTTTTAATGCGCGGGGTTTTGAAATTCAGGTTACGCAAATTGATGGTTTGAGTTTGGTGAATTCCTACGCGACTGTTGTCGGCCGTGAAGATACTTATTTGTTTGAGCGAATTGAATTGGTTCGCGGTGCTAATGGTTTATTGACTGGGGTAGGTAACTCGTCCGGCACTATCAACTACATTCGCAAACGCCCGACCAATGGCGACTCGGGTGAAATCAATTTGTCTGCCGGTTCATTTAATTTTGGGCGTGCAGCGTTGGATTACAACAAAGTACTTTCGTCTGATGGTGCCTGGGCAGGGCGCGTGGTGATCGCACATGAAGACAGCGATTCTTTTACTCGCGATTTGCACGATACCCGCACTTCATTTTATGGCGTTGTTGATGGACAAATTGGTAGCAACGGGACCCTGACTGTTGGGATTTCGGCGAGCAAATCTGATCAGGATTCGCCTATGTGGGGCTCACTGACAATGGTGCGTTCGGATGGCGTGCAAGAAGATTTTGATGTGGATGTTTCTACCTCACAAGATTGGACTTATTGGAATACCGAAGCGAAAACCGGTTTTATCGAATACGCACACGCGTTAACCGATAGCTGGAATGCCAAGCTGACTTACAATCGTCGCGAAGGCGACGAATCCACCAAAATTATTTATGTTTACGAACCCAACACTGGCACACTCAACCCTGATGGAACAGGATTAATTGGTTGGCCTTATCGCAGTGAAAGTACATCAGAAAATGATTTGGTTGATTTTAATTTGGCCGGTGATTTTTCTGCGTTTGGTCGCGAGCACAGTTTGTTAGTGGGAATGAGTCAATCGAAAGAAAATACAGCAGTCGATACTTACGCAGGCTTATCGAATATGTTTTTACCTTTGCCTGCATTTCCGTTTGAAGGCGATGTATATCCCGAGCCGATTTGGGATGCGCTCGCACCCAGCACGCGCGGCGATTTTACTTTGACTCGTGGTTATTTAGCGTCGCGTTTAAGTTTGACTGATCCATTGAAATTAATTTTAGGTGTTAACAGCATTCGTCTTGATCGCAGCGGCCAATCGATTTACGGCAATTCTGCTGCGGATACTGAATACCCCATCACCGAAGAAGTCAGCCCTTATGTGGGTGTAACTTATGACATCACGCCAGATGTTTTGGCTTATGTGTCTTACTCGGATATTTTTCAAAATCAGGATCAAACCGATTTTAATGCGCGCTTCCTCGACCCTATGAAAGGCGTGAACACCGAAGTGGGTGTTAAAGCTGAGTGGTTTGATAAAGCGCTCTTAACAACTTTTGCAATTTTTGGTGCAGAACAAACCGGCATGGCGACTTACGCTGGCTTAAATGATCAGGGAAATTATTGGTATCAACCAAAAGATGTGAAGTCAGAAGGTTTTGAATTCGAAGCAACCGGTCGTGTTGGTGGCGATACGCAAATCACTTTGGGCTACACACAACTCTCATTAAAAGGGCCGGATGACAATAATATTTATGAGTGGGTGCCGCGTCGTACGTTGAATTTCCGTATTGATACAGGTTTAACCAGTGTGCCGGATTTGCGTTTGGGTTTGGGTGGCCGTTGGCAATCAGATATCAGCAAAGCGGGCGGCCCTGAGCAGGATGCATTTTTTATCGCTAATGCCTTTGCAACTTATGAACTCACTGAGGCTGCCAGTTTGCGTTTGAATATTAATAATCTGTTTGATGAAAAATATATTCGCGGTTTGGCTTACGGCGCTACTTACGGCGCACCGCTGAATGCGTCTTTAACATTTGAATACAAACTTTAAATTTTACGAGCAACAAGATGATCCGTTTTTTTTCGGTTGTTAATCGAATACTGGCCGCCCTTGTGGGCGGTTATGCGTTTACCTGGGGCTTTACCAGTTTTGGCATTGCCGGATTGGTTGCACTGGGTGTGGATTTTCACGAGGCAGAAACGGGAATTTTGTTACTCGCATTTTTAGTTTTTTTGGTGATGTTTCTTTGGGCATTTGCTGCAAAAAATATGGTGAAAGTCTGGATTGTTTTGGCTGGTGGTACAGCAGCAATGTTAGGCGCGTCGCTTTATTTGCAAAGCCAGTTGCTGGGCTAGGGGATCAGTATGTTAGCTAATTTTCGTCTGACTATGACCTGGGTGCACACCTGGTTTGGTTTGGTGTTGGGCTTTGTGTTGATGATTTGTTTTTTCTTCGGCGCGCTCTCGGTGTTTGATCGTGAAATTGATCGCTGGGCAATTCCCAAAACCCGTTTTGATCCGCAGCCTATGCCGTCGTTTGATCATTTATTAAAACCGGTGTTTGAAAAATTGCGTCCACATCCATCGGATATGGCGGCAACTGCATCGCGTGTTATCGGTGACTTGCCTGATCCTAATACTATGCCTATGGCATCGCTCTATGCTTATACCACGCATCGTGATCCGGTGTTATCGATTGGTGCTGAATTCAGTATTCCGAATAAACCGGTTAATCCGCGCGATGATCATTTGCATGTGCACGGTTGGTCCACTATTGATCCGCGCACGGGTGAAACTATTCCGGATGATTCATTAAAAATCGGCAGCGGTTGGTTTTATCCCATGCATTACAGTTTGAACTGGCAATGGAAATACATGGGCACTTATGTCGTCGGGCTTGCTGCGTTAATGATGTTGGTGGCCTTGGTCACTGGCGTGATTATGCATCGCAAAATATTTCGCGAATTTTTTACTTTTCGCCCGAAAAAACGTACCCAGCGCAGCACGCTGGATTTGCACAATATGACCGGTGTGGTCGCATTACCTTTCCATTTCTTTTTTGCATTCACCGGTTTGGTAATTTTTGCCGCTTATTATTATTTGCCAGTGTCGAGTACGCTGCTAAAACCCTTGCATGATCAACATGAAATTCTCGAATCACAGCGCACAGGTTTACCGCACGAACCCGCGGGCATAGCTGCGCCTATGGCATCGGTTGACGCAATGGTTGCAGAAGCAAAACGCCGCTGGGCTGCGCGTGATATGGCAGGCGAGGTGGGTTATTTGTATGCCGATCATCTTGGTGATGCCAATGGTTATGTCAGTATTTATCGCGCCGGTAGTGATCGCGTTGCATTAGTCGGTGAAGCGATTCATTTTAAAGCCAGCACAGGCGAAGTGATTCTGGAAGATCCGCCGCCTAGTCTTGTCGCTAATATCAATGAATTTATGACGGGTTTGCATTTGCAACATTTCGAACATTGGTTATTGCGTTGGCTTTATGTGGTCGGTGGATTATTAGGTGCAATTTGTATCGCCACCGGATTTATTTTCTTTGTCGAAAAACGCAAACAAGCGCACGCAAAAATTAATAGTCAAGGCAGTCGTTTGGTTGATGCACTTGCCGTAACAACTGTTATGGGTATGTTGATCGCCACATTTGCCATGTTAGTTGCCAATCGAATATTACCAGCGGATATGCCAGGCAAAGGCGGCTGGGAAATGGATACTTTTTGGTATGCCTGGATATTGGCATTGGTACACGCGGTCTGGCGTAGTGCGCCGGTTGCGCGTGGCGAATTTAATCCTGCATGGCGCGAACAATGTTGGATTGCTGCAGTGCTTGCAGTAGCAGCGACAGTTCTGAATTGGATCACGACGGGTGATCATTTATTCAAAACAATTTTCACTGATACTTACTGGCCAGTTGCTGGTGTTGATTTAAGTTTACTCGCTGCTGCATTACTCGCCGTGATTGCCGCACGCAAACTTTCCAATCGCGAAAAAAATCCTCAACAGGAGCCGCAAGATGATTGAGCCCTGGATTCTATTAATTCTTGCAGCAATAAGTTGCACAGCAGGTTTCGCCTGGTTGGCTTTATCAATAAATGTTCACTGGCAACAAGTCATGCACAGCGCCAACACACCTGATGAAAAAACTCGCATCACACTTCGTGTGTTGGGCTATCTGGCTTTATTAATTACCGGAATGTTATGTTTCATTGCCGACCGCCCATCCATGGCGGTTTTGGTGTGGATCATGCTCCTCGCAGCCAGCGCACCCTCAATTGGAATGTTATTGGCGTGGCGGCCGAGATTGTTGCGGGTGTTTTGGCCGGTCTAATTTCCAAGTATTAATTTTTCTTACTTGAGTGACTTGTATTAATCGCCAACTATTAGTTAGTCTGCATTAAACAAGCGATCAAGGTTTGGTCATGTCTAAAAATTCTATTCTGCAATTTTTCGTAATTTTGTTGTTTGCTGAATTCACCCATGCAGAATGGGCGAAGCCAGATGAGCGTTATGCAAACGCATATAAACAATACCTGAATGCAATTTGTCCCTTGGTTAAAGATAACATTCAACACTTTGTGTATTTTTCGCGTGATCGAGACGCCATTCATAATCATTTATTTTTAACGCATCCCCGATTTGTGGGCGCACAGATTATGTATTCATGGCGCGAACTGGAGCCTACACAAGGCAATTATGATTTTGCGATTATCCGGCAAGATTATGAATACTTGAAAAGCAAAGGCAAAAAACTGTTCATCCAACTGCAAGACACTACCTTTGATGTGCGCTACAAAGCAATACCCGCATATCTGGAAAGCGAAGACTATGCGGGTGGCACAATGTATCAATATTCTGATGATGGAAAACCAGAGGGTTGGGTTGCCAAACGCTGGAATAAAAAAGTTCGCGAGCGTTTCGCAGTATTTTTACTTGCTCTCGGGAATGAGTTTGACGGAAAAATTACCGGAATTAATTTGCAGGAATCAGCTATAGGTGTTGAACAAAAATACGACCCTGAATTTACGCCTGCGATTTATGCCGAATCATTGAAGCTCAATATGAGCGCACTGAAAGTAGCGTTTCCAACCTCTGTGACTATGCAATACGCGAATTTTATGCCCGGCGAATGGTTACCTTGGGAAGATAAAGGTTATTTGAAATCAATTTACGAACATGGAGAGAAAATCGGAGTGGGATTAGGCGCACCTGATCTTATGGTTCGTAAAAAAGGCCAGTTGAATCACGCACTGGCCCTAATGCACGAGGGAAAATTTAGTGTCCCCTTGGGTATTGCCGTACAAGATGGCAATTACATAGGCGAGACCAATACCAGTGAAATAAAAAACACCCGCCCCAATCTGGTTCCTATGTTGCATGGGTTCGCTAAAGATTTTTTGCGAGTACAATTTATGTTTTGGGTAGACCAGCCGCCTTATTTTCAAGAAGATTTATTGAGTTGTTTGGGATCAAATAAATAATACAGTCTGCGTTAATTCATATTTCTGATTTTGGATAGCGCATCCTCAACCAAAGCTTGAATATCACTGAACTTTTTATTGTTAATCGCATTATAAATTTCATTGTGCAGTGAAATATCCATCATGGTTCCATTATTGATTTTCATAACATTCGGAAACCCAATGTTATCCAGACGATAAAGAGCATAAGACACAAATTCACGATTCAAATGCGTAATCGGCGTTTTGCCTTCCAGTTTGATGACATTGATCTTTGGATCTAACTTGGGAATCAGTTGTTGCTCTATGGCATCAACAAATTCCTTTCGATTGGTATAACAAAAAAACTCTTCACCTTCATGTTCAACTAAAAATTCTTGGTATCTTTGCAAAAAAATTTCCCTTTGCTTCTTTGACTGGTAACAAGCAATAAGAATCAGAATAATAGTTGCTGATATGATTATGATGAAGAGCATGGATTGCCTGTTTTATTTCTATTTTATTTTCAGCTCAGTAAAAAGCACTGTTCCCGCCAGCTACTTTCACCAAATTTTCCACCAGGGTTTTGATTCTGTAGTTGATGTACCGTTGTGGTGTGGAGCTGAGAATAACTCGCTTATCTGACTGTGCGCAATTCACTGGTTCGGCCCTCACCCTCAGCCCTCTCCCGGAGGGAGAGGGGGAAGACCGTCTATTTATAAATCCTATTGGCTCCTTCATTTAAATGAGAATAATTTCTATTGATAATAATTCTCATATGTGAAATTATAGCTTCACGTTTCGGGGAAGCCTTGTGATCGTCCTCATAGGTGGAATTGAAGCGAGGAGCTGTGTACGTCTTGCCTGGTCATTCACAGATCTCAAGGATGGGGCTTTTGAACCAAGTCCTGTCGATTCTCCCATTGGCAGGCGAGGGGTTTACGTTCTGCAACACGTCAATTCCCTAGAGCACTTGGCCGCCAATTCTGGCGGCCTTTTTTGAGGGATTTATATGAACCAGTCGCTTTCCAGTCTACCCAATCAAGCCTTCGATTGCTTTCGTGAAGACCTGTTGGTCTACCTGACGCAACGCTTTGGATCTTTACGCCTCGCCAATCAGATACTCAATGAAACCCGTCTGCAATTGGGTGATGACTCGGTGTTATCCATGGTCGGTAACCCTGCGGTTTATTTAATGGGTTTTGCTTTATCCATTGGCTTGAAGATGACAGGGCAGGGATCAAAACCGGAGGTGCGCAATGAGTTTTTGGATTGATTCACATCAGCCGCTGGAATTTTTTGATTTGCAATGGCGTGCTGCTCCGGGTATTTCACCTAAAGGATTTATTCCTGATCCGGCTGCGCCGATTTTTTTGGAAAAGTTGGGTTTACCGATTAAAAAATTTCTGTCTCTCGATCAACAACAGCAACAACATGTGATGAGCAGTTGCTGGTTGGATCAACAATGCCTGGAATTTTTTCAAGATTATCCAGAAGGATTGGTGATTGAAATCGGGGCAGGCTATTCATCGCGATTTCATCGATTATCATCCGTAATGGAATGGCCCCGTTTTAAATGGTGTGTGTTGGATCAGCAACCGATTATTGATTCATTGCGAAATCTTTTACCGGCAATCGATCATTTTAGTTTGGCAGTTGATTCTGAATCGGCCGGTTGGATAAAAGAATTACCCGCAACCACGGCGATTGTATTGGTGATTGAGCAGAAAACGTTGCGATTGAATAATCGTGATATTGAAAAACTCTGCTCGAAATTAATTGTTGAATCGGGAATGGATTATTGTGTGAATCATCACAGGTTTAATTCTATAAAAAATATTTGGAAAGAATACTTGCAACGAATGTTTGGATTTTTATTTTTGGGATATTTTCAACCACAGTTTGTGGCGCTTGAGAAAATTCCCTCACCCTCACCCTAACCCTCTCGGTAAAGCAGGAGCATTACCGAGAGGGTTAGGGTGAGGGCATCACTTAAAATGAATATTTAAACTCAACTGCGACGCTGGTGCCGATTTCCTGTTTCAGGATTTCAACATTTTGGCCGTTGTTATTTTCTTGCTCAAATACGCGCTCTTCGCCCAATAGATTGGTTAACTTCAAACGTGATGACAAAGTTTCAGTTGGCATCCAGGTGTAAGTTAAATCTAATGAGTTGAAAGGTTGTTCATAAGCATCTTCGTGACCTGTATTGCGTGCAGCGAAGTAGAGGCGTTCACCGAAGATGTTATAAATCAAGGACACAGCATGTTTACCATCATCCGAATCAAAACCCAATTGGGTGTTCAATACATATTCGGATTGACCGGTCATAGGTCTGACAGGGTTGGTAAAGTTTTGTGTCAAATCTGATTCAATTTCGGAATCACTCAACGTCAGGTTTGATGATACAAAAAATCCTGCACCCAAATTACGCAGCGCTTCCAATTCCAAACCATAAATTTCACCGGTCTCGGCATTGTTGAAAGTCAGAATTACGTCATCATCCGAGCCAGGGCTGCGGGATGATTCGATTGGATCTTTGATGTCTTTGTAAAACAGAGACGCAGTAAAGTTATCACCGCCATCAAAATACCATTCACTTCGTATATCGTAGTGGGTAATTTCTGATTGACGTAGTGCCGGGTTGCCTTGCACTTTCCAGCCGTATTCGTTATCGAAATAAACCACTTCTGACATTTCGCGCAGATCGGGTCTTACCAGTGTTTGGCTGGCACTGAAGCGCAATTGGAATATTTCGGTATTCATGAAGCCTTCATTCATATAAGTCAGTGCTAATGAAGGATGCCAGGAATCATCTTGAATCGCGTATGTTTGGTCAGGGTCTTGCAAATCCTGAATCAATTTTTTCAAACTTTCGCCGGAGTAGTCCAATAAATCCAATGGCAAAATCGCCTGACGGAATGTCTCGCTACGCAGACCGCCAGTTAAACGCCAGGTTTCATCGAAGGTGGCATCAAACATAAAATATCCAGCTTCGTTAATTTGAGCCCCGACATAACTTTCGGTTCCAAATTGACCGCCAGCATCTATTGTGAATCTGTGATTGCTGATGTTGTTATTGCTTAATACAGTGTCGATGTTGCCCGCCAACGCATCGGGCGTTAACCCTAATCCATTGACATTTATTGTATAAGCAAAATATTCGCGGGTTTTATCCATGTAGCTATAACCCGCCGACAATTCCAATTTTACGCGATCAAAGTTAAATGGAATTTTGATATTGCCACCGTAACTTTCTACATTATCTTCGAGATTCAGGAATTCGAAAGACGCCATTCCTGAAACGGGTGATAGCTGGCTGCTGATGATGTTGCCATTGCTATCAATGGTATTGTTGCCTTTTACATTGGCATGATTGGGAATATCGGTTGTTGCTTTCGAATCCGAATAAAACCAATCAACCTTAATGGTGTCCAGCGTGTCGCCGTTAAATTGGTCGAATGAGTGCTCGCCCAAAAGTTGACCCAACTCCAACTCGCGTTTTTCCAAGCGTGTATCGTAATTATTAAATTCAACATTACCTGATGGCGGCAGGTTATTGGTAAAACCTCTTTCTATCGAAGCATCATCATCAATATCTTCGATCTGATAAACACCTAATTGGATGTTGTGCATATCTTGAAAAGTGACACCCAGGTTTGCCGAAATTACCTGGCGGGTTTCTTCGGTAGTTCTTTCAGTTTTAGAAAACACTGTATCAGGTGAGCCGACACTTTTTTCGGTTTGATTTTTGTTGCGCCACTTGCTGTCTTGTGAAAAATTAAATACACCACCTACGACAAAATCATCATTTAAATCCCAGGAGTTTCCTATTCCGAGTGAATTGGAATAATCAGCCGGTAATGAGCGGTGTTTGGGTTGCACGTCGCGATTTAAAGATAAAATTAAATCCTTGCTGACCGATAATGCTTGCGCCTCGGCCTGAGCAAAGTTGAAGGTTGGATTTTGTCGTTGGATGAAACTGGTCAGATCCTGAAGATCAATTCTGCCTTGATAGGTATCCAATGCCGAGCGAATAGATTGCGGCATGGGTTCATCGTCGCCGTGACTGTTGTGGCTCAAGCCATCATCACTGTCGGTATTCAATCCGGTACCAAGCGAAAGCGTAAATAAAAATTCTTCCGGTACCGGTTTGGTTCTTATGTCAACGCCACCGCCACCAAAGTGTGCGGGTAAATCCGGTGAATAAGCTTTTTGAACTTTCAAAGATTCCACAATCGATGATGGAATTAAATCCAGCGGTAAAACGTTACGCGTCAATTCCGGCGAAGGAATGTTGGCGCCGTTGAGTGTTACGCTGGAATAACGCTCACCCAGGCTGCGCACGTAAACATATTTGTTGTCGATCAGAGTTACACCGGTAACGCGAGTCAGTGCGACCGCAATGTTGCTGTCGCCGGTACGTGCCATTTGATCTGCGCCTAAAAGATCGGCAGAAAATGCTTGCTCCAAACGTTCAGTCGCAATCGATTGCGCAGCAGATTGTTGCGTACCGATAATCAACATTTCTTCCATCACCGGGGCTTCAATTGTGGGTGGTGGAATATCGATTTTTTTTGCGGCGTCGTCGGTTTGTGCAAAGGTGAGTGGGCTCAGGCTGAAGCTACTTGCTGCTATGGCAAGAAATAATCGGCTGGGTTTGGTAATCAGTGTTTGCATGTGTCTGTCTCTATGTCTTGGCGCTTGGCAACAAATTCAATTTCTATTCGTGCAAGAGGCACCCGCAGGTGCCTCTCTGGTATCAAATCCTTAAGCAGGTAATTAGAGACCTACAGTCCAACCTGATACCCAATCGTTGTTTTCAGACGCAGCACCCAAATGGTCGGGCTTTTTGAAGAACTTGCTACTACCCGTTGCGCCAGTCGCTGGAACTGCACCCGCAGAGAAGTTGTCGCTCAACATGCTGACGTCATACACAGTTGAATCAATCGGTGCTGAGTTAGCATCAGTCAGAGTTGCCAGAGTCAAATAGGCTTTGTTGTTGGTGGCCAAATCTTTCAACAAGTTGGCGGATAAGTTGGTGCCCGTAACCACTGTGTTGTTGGTATTAGGTGCAGTCGCAAACCAGTTGGTAATGGAGAATGCTGAGTTAGCAGGATTCACCGTTTTGGTTTTCACGTCGCCCGTGCCAGCGAATACGTTAGATTTCGCAACAGTCCAGCCATCAGTAGCTGCTTTGATTGTCTCTGGCCCTTCAGTGTCGTCAAAGGTGAACAATGCTTTTGAACTCATGCCAGTTTGGTTGGAAGTCACGATTGAGTTGTATAACTCGATGATCATACCTTCACGTACCAACAAGCCTGATGAATCACCATCAGGTGATGGAGTGGTGCCACCATTTTTTGCGAGATTGTTGGTTACACAAGTCAGATTTGAAATGCGCAACTTGGTTAATGGAGTTAAACCATCACCACGGCCTACACCTGTGTTGTCCGCTTCAACACAGTTGTTTCCACCAACACCTTCAGGATGAACAGACAGTGCGTATTGAATGTTGCCTACATAACCATCAGTGAAATCAAAGGAATCGTCAGATGTACCAACCGCGATAATGTGTTTTGCGTTAACTGCGCCACCAAACCATTCAAAACCGTCGTCCTGCGCAGAGTAAGCTTGTACATAATCAATAATAGTTTTTGAACCTACAGCGTTAAGTGTCAAGGCATTCAGTTCGTTGCCTTCAACAACTTTGTAACCTGCGTGTTTAATTTGTACATACTTCAAAGTGCCTGAACTCTCGCCGTTGTTATTGCCACCATAGGTGCCTGGCAATCCTTCTGACAGTACATGGCAGCTACCAGCAGTACGTTCTGCATCACTACATTTGTTAGTAATACCATTACCATTAATTTGAATGCCGCCCCACAAACCGCGATCAGCGATAGTGGCAGCGTTATCGATCAAATCTTTTTTGCCTGAGAAAATAATTGGCTTGACTGCTGTACCTTCTGCAACAATTTTTGAGCCGCGTGCAATACGGATGTAATCTTCACCGCGCTCAAACGCAATTTTTGCGCCGGCCGCTACAGTGAGGGTTGGGCCTTGGCCTTCTTGCGGAATTGGTTTGCCTGATAATGCAGCGTTCTTGTCTACATCTTCACCGATAAACAAAGCGCCCTGGAACAGGTGCACACCATTGTCTGCCAATTCGGGAATAAACAAGTCAACAGTGACCTCGTTGCTGCTGGATGCAAATGAAGCTGAGTAAGTACAGTTCTTACCGCTTTGAATACCTTGAAACTCTTGACCTGCTTTGCTGTATTTAGCGCAAGGATTAACAGTCACAACAGGAGCGTTGTTATTGTTGGTGGTGTTATTTGAATCAGTCACGGTATTGGATGGATTCAAATTAATATCACCGCCACCACAAGCAGCCAGGGCAGCAGCCATCGCACTCAATGCAAACAGATTCTTCAATTTCATGGACATAGTCTCTCGTCAGGTTGGATAACAGTTATGTGAGTTGCATCTCACACTTGGCAGCTATCTTTGACGACAAATATGAAAATCAGGCGACAGTTTTATGAAACTTTTGTGTCCGTAGGATTGCAGAAATGTGTCAAGAGCATTCGTTCGAAGGACGTTCTGCGTACAATTTTTTATTGTTGTCTTATGGTTGATTCGGTAGAGTGCGTTGGTTTATTCGCAAGTGTGGCTGTTTGTTAATCTGATCAGGGAGTTTCCATGTCAATTCGAAGTGTGAGTTTGTCTGTATTCATTCTGGGTTTTGTTTGTAATCCGGTAATTGCGGATGAGCAAAAAGAAGTCGACCCCTGGCAAGGTTATAACCGGGCCATGTTCAAATTTAATGACACTCTGGATCGCTGGTTTCTCAAGCCTGTAGCAAAAGGTTACCGATTCATTACGCCAGACCCTGTTGAGCGCGGTATTGGCAATGTCTTCTCGAATATCGGTGAAGTCCCCAGTACATTAAATGGTGTATTGCAAGGCAACTTAAAAGGCGCTGCCCATGACACTGGCCGTTTTCTGGTCAACACGACTTTAGGAGTCGGCGGTTTGTTTGACGTAGCCAAACACATGAAGCTGCCCGCGGATGATCACGAAGATTTTGGACAAACCCTGGCAGTTTGGGGTGTAGGGCAGGGCAATTATCTGGTGCTGCCGCTATTAGGCCCAAGCACAGTGCGTGATGGTTTTGCATTCCCGGTCGATTGGTATTCTGATCCTGTTACTTACATAGATCACGATCGCACTCGCTGGTCAGTGAGTTTTGTTTCGTTAGTCGATACTCGCGCGGGCCTGTTGCCTCTCGAAGAAAATATCACCGGCGATAAATACACCTTTATTCGCGATGTTTATCTGCAGCGCCGAAATTTTGTGATTAACAACGGTGAAGTGGAAGATGAATTTGGCAGTGATTCGGAAGAGTTTGAGGGGGAGTTTTAGTAGAACACCCTCTCCCTAGCCCTCTCCCATCAAGGGAGAGGGAACAGATCTGAGTTCTAAAAATAAATAAAAGATAAGCTTGAAAGAAATGAGTTTAAATAAAATTTTGAACAGAACCAATTCCCCTCTCCCCTTGTGGGAGAGGGGCAGGGGAGAGGGGTTTTACATCCGCTCCATCACCTCAATCCCCAACAAATCCAATCCTTTTTCAATTGTTCTGGCAACCAGATGACACAAACGCAAACGGCTGTTGCGTAAATCATCGGCGACGCCTTCTTTTAAAATCGGGCAGGCTTCGTAGAAGGACATGTAAAGGCTGGCGAGATCGTATAAATAATTGCACAACACATGCGGCATGGCTTCGCGTGCAACTTGATCTAATGTTTCGCTGAATTGCAATAATTTAATCGCGAGCAATTTTTCTTGCTCGGCTTGAATCACAATCGGTGCGCTGATAGATTCGGGTGTTACACCGGCTTTGCGGAAAATACTTTGCACTCGTGTGTAGGCATATTGCAAATAGGGTGCAGTATTGCCTTCGAAACTCAGCATGGCGTCCCAGCTGAAAATATAATCGTTGGTGCGGGTTTTTCCGAGGTCCGCATATTTCACTGAACCGATTCCAACCTTGCGAGAAATTTCAGCAATTTCGTCGTCGGTTAATTCGGGATTTTTTTCTCTTACTAAAATATTGGCACGTTCAACCGCTTCAACCAACAAATCCGCTAATTTAACTGTGCCGCCGCTCCGCGTTTTAAAGGGTTTGCCGTCTTCACCCATCATGGTGCCGAACGCTAAATGCTCGAGGCTGACGGATTCATCGACAAAACCGGCTTTGCGTGCAATAAGAAACACTTGTTTCATGTGCTGTGATTGGCGTGCGTCAATAAAATACATAATGCGATTAGCATTAAGAGTGTTAAAACGAAAACGTAATGCAGCCAAATCTGTTGTTGCGTATAAATAACCGCCATCTTGCTTTTGAATTATGACAACATCGGGACCGTCTTTATCGGCAAGTTCCTCTAGGAAAACTACTTGCGCTCCATCGCTTTCTTGGGAAATGCCTTTTGTTTTTAATTCTTCAACTAAAGGTGCTAGATCGTTGTTGTAAAAACTTTCACCGCGAACATCTGAGTCTTTAAGAGTGACGTTCAGGTTTTGATAAATTTCTTTACTGTGTGCAAGTGATAAATCCTTGAATTGTTGCCAGAGTTTTTGCATTTGCACATCGCCGGATTGCAAACGCACAACATAATTGCGTGCTTTTTGTTTAAAAGAATCATCTTCATCAAAATGTTTTTTCGCTTGTTGATAAAACACTTCCAAATCTTTCAAATCCATTTGTTTGTTTTGCGCAAGTTGTTCTTCCAATTCCGCAATCAACATTCCAAATTGCGTGCCCCAATCACCTACGTGATTTTGGCGAATGACTTTGTGGCCCTGAAACTCCAACAAACGAGCAAGTGCATCGCCAATAATGGTCGAACGCAAATGACCGACGTGCATTTCTTTGGCGAGATTGGGGCCGGAGTAATCGATGACTACGGTTTGGGGATTGGCGACTGACGGAATATCCAAACGCGCATCCGTTTGGGCTTGTGCCAGTTGCGAACCCAACCATTCAGGGGCGAGATCAATATTGATAAAGCCAGGGCCTGCGATTTCAACTTTGCTGGCGATGCCGTTTAAATCCAGATTGGACACAATTGTCGCGGCCAATTCACGCGGGTTTTTACCCATTTGTTTGGCGGCACCCATGGCGCAGTTGGCTTGATAGTCACCAAAACCGGCTTTTTTGCCGGGGGCAATCAGGGCAGGGCAATCGGCGGGTACACCGGATACTTGCATGGCATCGAGAACACGTTGGTTGAGCAGGTCGCGAATATTCATAGGGCAGGTCAAATCAGCAGAAAAACAGGTGCGCGATTCTACCGAGCTGCAGGGCAGGTGTCATCCTTAAGCTGCTTGCGCTTTTCTGAACATTCCCGACTATACTCAGCCAGAGACAATAATTCGAAGGACTTATTATTTATGATCACCTCATCCTCGCCTCAAGTGCTGGTCGAACAGGATCAACGCTTGCTCAGCATCACACTCAATCGCCCTGAACGAAAAAATGCCTTGTCGCTGTCAATGTACAACGCGTTGGCCGAGATTATTCAGGCAGCCAATGATGATGCTTCGATTCGTGTGCTGGTGATAAAAGGTCACGACGAATTTTTTACCAGTGGTAATGATCTGATGGATTTTATGAATGATCCGGTGATTCGCGACGATCATCCCACAGTAAAATTTATGAATGCGCTGACACAATCGGCAAAACCGGTTGTTGCAATTGTGCGCGGACACGCAATCGGAATTGGCACCACTTTATTAATACATTGCGATTTGGTTTTTGTTGCAGACGACGCACGTTTGCAATTGCCTTTTGTGAATTTGGGATTAAGTGCCGAGTACGCTAGCAGTTTATTGCTGCCATTAATTATCGGCAAAGCCAAAGCCACCGAATTATTATTGTTAGGTGAACCTTTTTCCGGAAGAGACGCCGCCAATTGGGGATTGGTCAACGCAGCATTGCCTTGGGATGAATTGGATGATTATGCAAACGATAAAATCCAACGCTTGTTGCATCAACCGCCCAATGCAGTGAGACGATGCAAAGCTTTAATGTCACTTGCGCAAAAAGATACTATTCAAGCTATTTTGCGAGCGGAGTATCAAGCGTTTGCTGAAGGCTTGGGATCGGAAGAGTGTAAGGAATCAGTGACGGCATTTTTTGAAAAACGTGCGCCGGATTTTTCTCGGTTTTGAATTTTCCCCCTCTCCCTACCCCTCTCCCACAAGGGGCGAGGGGACAGATTTGACTTCGTTGCAAGTTAAGCAGGTAGTGGGCTCCCTCGCCCCTTGTGGGAGAGGGCGGGGGGAGAGGGGGGAATCCACAAATAGATCTAAAAAAACCAAACCAACAAGGTAAAAAAATATGTTCAATTTTCAAAATAAAAATGTACTGGTTGTTGGTGGCACCAGCGGAATCAATCGCGGTATTGCGGAGGCTTTTGCAAAATCCGGTGCTAATGTGGCGGTGATCAGTCGTTCGCAAGAAAGAGTCGATGACACGGTAAAATCTTTGCGTGCATGTGGATCTAAAAAAACTGCAGGGCGTGCAGTGGATGTGCGTGAGGCAGAAAATTTAAAAAATAAAATTATCGAATTAACCGAGGAAATAGGGCGCTGGCATTTGGTGGTGTCCGGTGCTGCAGGTAATTTTCCGGCTCTGGCGAATGCAATGTCGGCGAACGCATTTAAATCGGTAGTCGATATAGATTTACTCGGAACATTTCATGTGATGCAAGCGGTCTATCCTTATTTACAAAAACCGGGCGCGTCCATCATTAATATTTCCGCACCACAAGCTTCGATAGCGATGATTGCACAAGCGCATGTTTGTGCTGCAAAAGCCGGTGTGGATATGCTCACCAAAACCTTGTGCGTAGAGTGGGGCATGGAAGGTGTGCGCATTAATTCGATTGTGCCCGGCCCAATTGATGGCACTGAAGGAATGAAACGACTTGCTCCAAATGATGAAATACGACGCGCAGTAAAATCATCCGTACCCTTAAAACGCATGGGTACTTGCGACGATATTGCCAATGCCTGTTTATTTTTGGCATCGGATTATGCAAGTTATATCACTGGTGCGGTTATTCCGGTTGATGGCGGTTGGTTGGCCTCGGGTGCGGGAATGATGAATTCGGTATTGGCTAAGGCACTGGATTCTCCCTCACCCTAACCCTCTCCCGGAGGGAGAGGGAACTAAAAAATTACTTCGTAATAAATTAATCAGGGAGTCTATCCCCTCTCCCTTTGGGAGAGGGCTAGGGTGAGGGCCCAACTTTTATCAAAAACATTTTCGGCCACCATTTGCCCGTGATCCAAAAACCTTCACGTTTTTCATCCCAGGCTATACCGTTTAATACTTTTTCCTGATTGTCATGAAGTGGCTGAGCGATTGAACTTAAATCTAATTCACCGACTACTTCACCGGTTTCGGGATTTATCTTCACAATTTTATGTTGATACCAAATATTGGCCCAGATAAACCCCTGTGCGTATTCCAATTCATTGAGTGAATCAATTCTTCGGCCGGAATCTTTTATTTCGAGTGTTTTTTCAATTTTGAAATTGTCCGGGCGATGAAAATAGAGTTTGTGGCTACCGTCGCTGCGAATTAAATATTGATCGTTATTGGTCAAGCCCCAGCCTTCACCTTGATAGCGCATAGTATCCAATTGTTCATGAGTTTTTAAATCAAACACAAATACTTTGCGCTCGTTCCAGGTGATGACAAACACTTTATCCTGAAAAATAGTTAAGCCTTCGGCGAAATAACGTTTGTGAAATTTGTGTTCAAATACCGGTTTGGTTGTCATCTGTGCCCAGGTGGCTGCGGGATATTGCACAGGATAAATCAACCAGCGGGATTCATTGTATAAACCGGATGATTCATAAAAATGATCCTGATAAATACTCAAACCCTGTGTGAATAATTGGGGGTTGTGATAACGTGTTCCCAGCAGGCTGTAATGCAGAGTGGGTGCGGCGTGAAGAGTTGCTGAGATCAGTATGAAAATAATACTGTAAAAAACTCGCATCATATTCTTATTCGGTTTTGTCATTGTTTAACTATTCGATAAAGTAACATCATGTTTTCTGGAATTTACCGGGGTCAGTCATGAAACGTTTACGTTCATTTGTCAGTATCACATTATTGGGTGGATTAACTGTTGTTCTACCCATGGCCATTTTTATCTTATTGGCAGAATGGATTCTGGAAAAACTGCGTTTAATGATTAAACCTTTAAGCAATTGGTTGGTAGAGCAGGCCACAGTCACCAATTTCATGGCAGATTTTAGCGTAGTTGCGTTGATTATGCTGACCTGTTTTACGATCGGTCTTTTGGTGAAAACGAATTTGGGTAACTGGTTACATGAATGGATCGATGAGTGGTTGGGGCGGGTTGCACCGGGTTACGGCACTATCAACGAATTGGTGTCACAATTTTTTGGCGGAAAAGGAAATCAGTCGCTGCTGAAAGGTGAAGTTTGCCGCGCTTATATTATGGGGCGTGATGTTCCGGTATCGGTGACAGGTATCATTACTGCGCGACATGACAATGGCGATGTCACAGTTTATGTTGCCACCGCACCCATACCTACCTCAGGCATGGTTTACCACTTGGGAATAGATTGCATTGATTTACTGCCGAACGTATCGGTTGAGGCGGCTATGCGGACGGTGATCGCTTGCGGTAGTGGTTCACCATCGATTTTGTATACCACTGCAGAATCAACCGGCCAATAATTCGATTTCCTCCATCACACAATTGCGACCGGCAGCCTTGGCTTTGTATAGGGCTTTGTCGGCGCGTTTGAACAATGCTGTCGATTTTTCCTTGCAGCCATGATGTAAAGATGAAATACCGATACTCACTGTTGGGCAAATCATACCATCACGAATAGCAATGGGTGTCTTGGCAATTTGTTGCCGCAAGCGCTCGGCAATAATGTGCGCGCCCTGAGTGCTGGTGTTGCGCAAAATTACTAAAAATTCTTCACCACCGTAGCGATAAATCATGTCAGTTTCGCGACAAATGGTTTGCAGGGTTTTGGCGATTTCACGTAAAACCTGATCACCTTTATCGTGACCGTGGGTGTCGTTGATGCTTTTGAAGTAATCCACATCAACCATCAAGATGGATAAATCGTGTTGATGACGCTCGGCAAAGGGCAGTTCACGTTTGATGGCGGCTTCCAATGCGGCGCGATTACCCAACAAGGTGAGTGGATCGAGTAATGCCAAGGCAAGTGCGTCTTGATAGCGCAATGCGTTGCGCAGGGCGTAGGCAAAAGCCCCGATCACGGATTCCAGGCTGATCATCTCGTCGTCAGAGAAGCGACGACCGCGATAGCAAGATAGTTCACCCAAATAAGTGTCTTCCAGCACCAGACGATAGTTGCAGGAATGAACCGCCATTCGGCCTGCTTTGTACCTTGTTTCGCGATTGTGTAGTGTTAGTTGAATTCCGGAGAGATTCACAATCGGTTGAATATGACGGAACAAAACGCTGACTTGATCTTGAGGGGTCAGGCTGATTTGCAATGCTTGAAGCAATTTAATTTGGGCGGTCAAGCGAGCTTCCTGGCTGGTAGCCAGTGGACTGCTTTGCACCTTGGCAAGATTTTGGTTGCTGCTGGCCATAATGAGGTCGTGCATAAAAGTACCTTTGTTGCTCTGACCTGAAAATACCTGATGAACATTGTTCAAACACAGGCGCTTAAACCCCTACTAGCGAATTTTATGCCAGCTGGACGGATTAAGTATTTTTTCTTTTAAAACAAAATGTTAGGATCAATATTTAATGTAAAGCCAAATTGGTAAACTGGCTTTACGTCACAAAACTCAGGTGAAATGCTTAAGCAGGTCGGCAAATAATTGCCGTTCGTCAAAAGCTTGTCAGGGTGGGATGATGGGGTTGCGGCGTTTTTTATTACGTTCGGGTGAGGAAAAAGAGAGATTCAACCAATCATGTTCTATACTCCACCCAATTCTATAAGAGTATCCCCGGCGATCATTGAATGACTGATAAATCTGTTCCCTTCTTTAAAGGCATATCCTTTCGTCTGGCCAAGATAGGGATAGTCCTTGCTATAGCTTTAAGTTTGATGATGAGTTGGGTCCAGTTTTATCTCGACTTTATGAGTCAGGAGCGTGAACTGGAATCTTTGGTTGACAAAATTCTCAAAGTTTCAACCCCGCCAGCTGTTCGTGCAGTATCCACTCTCGATGATGAATTGGCGTACGAAGTGGTCAATGGATTGTTGCGTTACGGATTTATTTATCGTGTTGTCATTTACGATGACACCGGCAATATTCTCGCGCAGGGCAATAATCCTCGTCCCGAATTAAAAACCCGTTGGCTGACCAGTAAATTCACTACCAATAATCGCGACTTTTTTGATGTATTGGTATTGCCCGGCTATATGGATGGCACTGCAGGTCGAATTGAATTTTCGGTGGATATGGATTTGGCGCTGGAAGGTTTTTATGACCGCGCTTACACAGCGGTGATTACTGGCGTCTTTCGCAATATGTTACTGGTAATTTTACTCTTCGTTGTTTTCCATTCATTGCTTGCAAAACCTTTGGTGCGTTTGTCACGCGAAATTCGCGGCATCAATCCTGATCACCCTGGCGTGAATCGGTTAACGCCACTCGCATCCAATCGTCAAGATGAATTAGCCCAATTAATTGGCAGCTCCAACCAATTGTTGGATGTGGTGGAGTTGTCACTCGCCAAACGTCGGGCAGTGGAATTGGCACTGCGTAAAAGTGAAGAGCATTTGCGGCAAATTATTGATCACCTTCCGGTAATGATTGGTGCGCGAAATATCGCTGGATATTATTTATTTGCTAACAAAGCCTTGGCGAATGAATTGGGTTACACCCCTGAGCAAATGCGCAATCTGCATGTTCGCCAACTGCTGAAAAATTCTGTGTTTGATATAGACACCATGTTGCAGAATGATTATCGCGTTATTCGTGGCAACGAACAGTTAGATGTTATTGAAGAGCGTTTTATCACCGCAACCGGCAAACAATTATTTTTGCAAACCCACATTATGCCGCTGGCGTTTTATGACGAACGTGTTGCCTTGATTGTGTCAGTGGATATTACCGAGCGCAAAAACGCTCAAGCCAAAATGGAATTTATGGCGCACCACGACGCGCTCACCGGTTTACCAAACCGTTTGCAATTGGTTGAGCGTCTCGAACACGAATTGCGCCGTGCCGAGCGTCACGGCTATTACGGTGCGGTGTTGTTTATCGATCTGGATCAATTCAAAACCATTAACGACTCATTGGGGCATCCCGTTGGCGATCGCGTCCTTGAAGTGGTTGCCGTGCGTTTGCAACAAGCGGTACGTGAAGAAGATCTGGTTGCGCGTTTGAGCGGCGATGAATTCGTGGTGGTGCTAACGGTTCTTGATCAAAATATGGAAACCGCTGCGCTGCGTGCCGGTGAAATCAGTGAAAAAATTCGCAGTATTATTTCGCAGCCTCACGTGCATGACAATATGGAATTGCGTGTGACCTGTAGCGTGGGCGTTGTAGTTTACCCCGATAAAAATAACTCAGTACATGAATTATTGCGTTACGCCGATACCGCTATGTATCAGGTAAAAGAAAAAGGCCGTGACTCAATTGAATTCTTTAATGAATCCATGGCTGATAAAGTCAGCCGCCAATTGGTGATGGAAGGTGACTTACACCGCGCCCTGGAAGAAAAACAATTCGAACTTTATTACCAACCGAAAATTGATGTTTATACCGGTCGTGTGACAGGTGCAGAAGCGCTGTTGCGTTGGAATCACCCCACCAAAGGTATGGTGTCGCCGATTGATTTTATTCCCGTGTTGGAAACTTCGGGCATGATCATCGAAGTGGGGCAGTGGGTATTGGAAGAAGCCTGTAAAACGCTCGTCAAATGGCAAAGCGATGCGCTCTGGCAAGCGGGCATGCGGTTGAGTATTAACATCAGCCCGCGTCAATTCCGTCGTGCAGCATTCGTGGAAGATGTGTTGGATACACTCGACAATTATTTAATTCCGGATAATTCGCTGGATATGGAAATTACCGAAGGCATTGTTATCCAGCGTGTGGATGAAGCCATCACCACTATGACAATTTTGAATGAACACGGAATCAGTTTCTCGCTGGATGATTTCGGTACGGGTTATTCGTCCATCAGTTATTTGAAACGTTTACCTGTGACGACACTAAAAATTGATAAAGGATTTATCCGCGATATTATCGAAGACCGTAACGACCGCGTATTGGTTGAAACCATTATTACCATGGGCCGTTTGTTGGGAATGGATTTGGTTGCGGAAGGTGTTGAGCAAGCAGATCAATTATCTATTTTGCGCAGCTTTGGTTGCCATTATTATCAAGGTTATTTCGCAAGCCCTGCAGTGACTTGTGAGGCGTTTGAAAAAATTCTTGCCGATGATTGGCGTAAGCAAGATGGAGAATAGTTTTAAAGTAAAACAAACCCCACCCTAACCCTCCCCTTCGTAAGGGGAGGGGACTGGCTCCTCCCCCTTTCGGAGGGGGAGGCTGGGAGGGGGTGTGAGTTAATTTTCGAGCAAATGAGAAACAAAAAATGCCAAAAGGTTTTGGTGATAAGTTAGTGATCGCTATTTCATCTCGTGCGCTGTTTAATCTGGATGACAGTCATCAGGTTTATATCAATCAGGGATTGGCAGCTTATGCGCAATATCAAATTGAACATGAAGATGAAATTCTTGAACCGGGTGAAGCTTTTCCGCTGGTAAAAAAACTACTGCGACTCAACGAGCGTTTGGGCGGTGAGCCGCGTGTTGAAGTGATTTTGTTGTCGCGCAACAGTGCTGATACAGGCTTGCGTGTATTTAATTCAATTCAACATTACGGATTAAAAATTACACGTGCTGCATTTTCCGGTGGGCAATCGCCTTATCGTTATGCGGCTGCCTTTGGTTGTCATTTGTTTTTATCCACTGAAGTTGAAGATGTAAAGCAGGCGCTTGATCAGGGAATTGCTGCCGCTACTTTAATTGCATCCAATAATTCCGCCAGCCGTGAAGATGAATTGCGTTTTGCGTTTGACGGCGATGCGGTTTTGTTTTCAGACGAAGCCGAACGTGTCTACAAATCCCAAGGCTTAAGTGCTTTTACCGAAAGTGAAAAAGCGTCTGCCAAAGAACCTTTAACCGGAGGCCCTTTCAAAGCATTTCTCTCTGCTTTACACAGCCTGCAGGCCGAATTTGCTGAAGCCGATTGCCCAATTCGTACTGCCTTGGTGACTGCACGTTCGGCGCCTGCGCATGAGCGGGTCATCCGCACCTTACGGGCCTGGAATATTCGTATTGATGAATCCCTGTTTTTGGGTGGATTACCCAAAGGTAGCTTCCTGAAAGCCTATGGTGCGGACGTATTTTTTGATGATCAGCCCATGCATTGCGATTCCGCCCGTGAACATGTGGCGACTGGTCACGTTCCCCATGGCGTGGCTAATCAATAATTGGCCAAAGTCCGTCAAAACCCTGATTTTTTTCACAATCCCCAATGCGAAAACTTTGCAATTTGTGGATATGGTCTAAAGTTGTAACAGAGCCTGGGGCTATTCATTTTTTGCCTGTCAGGAATAACAAGTTTGTAAGCCAAACGGAGCGCTTATGAAGCTGCAACAATTACGTTACATATGGGAAGTGGCGCACCACGATCTAAACGTATCGGCGACGGCACAAAGCCTGTACACCTCACAACCTGGCATCAGTAAACAAATCCGTTTATTGGAAGATGAATTGGGTGTAGAGATATTTTCCCGTAGCGGTAAACACCTCACTCGCATTACACCCGCGGGCGATGCGATTTTAAAAACAGCAGGTGAAATCCTGCGTAAAGTTGAAAGCATTAAACAAGTTGCCCAGGAGTTCAGTAACGAACGCAAGGGCACTTTGACTTTGGCAACCACTCACACTCAGGCGCGTTATGCGCTTCCACCTGTAATTGCTGATTTCATCAAAAAATATCCGGATGTTGCTTTGCATATGCATCAAGGCACACCCATGCAAATTTCTGAAATGGCGGCTGATGGAACAGTGGATTTTGCAATTGCCACCGAAGCTATGGAATTGTTCAGCGATTTAATCATGATGCCTTGCTATCGTTGGAATCGTGCTGTGGTAGTTCCCAAAAATCACCCGCTCGCGCAACTTTCCAAATTAACGCAGGAAGATGTCGCCAAATAACCAATCGTAACTTATGTATTCGGTTTTACCGGCCGCTCAAAATTGGATGAAGCCTTTTTAAATCGCGGTTTGGCACCACGCGTAGTATTCACCGCTGCCGATGCTGACGTAATTAAAACCTACGTTAAATTAGGTTTGGGTGTTGGCATTATCGCCTCAATGGCATTTAATCCTGAAAGTGATACTGATTTGGTTGCGTTGGATGCGAGCCATTTGTTCGAATCCAGCACCACTAAAATCGGCTTCCGTCGCGGAACTTTCTTGCGCGGATTTATGTACGATTTCATCCAAAAATTCGCCCCACACCTCACCAAAGATCTGGTCAACGAAGCCTTCAATCGCCACACCCGAGCCGATCTTGATGAATTGTTCGACGGCTTGAAAATCCCCACGCGATAAAAATGCGATTCAAAAAAACCGGCTTAGGCCGGTTTTTTTATGGGCGAAGATGTGGTTTGATAAACCAGACGAAAAAATTGAAAGTTATAAATATTTGTAAGTCACTGGATACCCTTCGGGTATGACAGCAAATTACTATTTTAAAATCTGAATCTGTAGGGGCGCCGCTTGCTGCGCCCTTGTCGAACTGGGCGCGGCAAGCAGCGCCCCTACAATATCGGTTCTGCGCAATGGCCTTCGGCCAAATTCCATAGGGTCATCAAATGCAGAAAACGGAAACCGTCGAAATATCAAAGCTCGGTGAAATTATTAGTTCTATTTTTGTAGAGCCAGCGATAGTGTATGAAAGTGATTCTGAATTTGACTCCAGTCTTAAAAAGTACGAAAGCAAAGAATCACTTCTGAAAGTCATCGATCAATCCATACAAACCAATTTACCTTTTATTAATTTTGCTATTTATTATCCCAACGCCAAAGGTTACGTATTTGATGAAAAAGTGAAGTTAAATCCCGAGGTTTGCAATGGCGCAACCTTTCGTTACTCTACATGTGGCTGGGGTTTGATTCAGCTACAAATTGATCTGCTCAATAAACCCATGGTAGAGGTTCGTGTTGCGGTTAACACTCAAAAACGAGCTGAAGAGTGGTCGGCTAATTACCCAAAATTCAAATCGCCATCACTTTGGGATTGGAAACTTGTGGAGAAACAAGCACGTCGAATTATCAAAAGTTTAAAGAATTGTCTTAATCAAGACAGAATTCTATAAATGCAAGTTTGAGCTGCCACATATGATTGCAAAGAGCTGTGGTGTTGTTAAAAAATATATGAGCTATAAAACTATGAAAAGAGTATTTAATGTGGTTTCTACGTTTATCCTGATTATCGCTTCTTGTGTCGCAAGTGCTGATCAATATCAACGTCTCCCGATCAAAATTTTCGACATGCCTACTCAAGAGCATTCTGGAATGTCCCGGAATGTTGAGTCTTTGGCAAAAGAAATTGACCAGCTAAACTATAAGATTGGTGGTTACCCTCCAGTTTTTACTAGCGAAATGGATAGGGAAGGGGTTTATCTTTTATGGAGCAATTTATTGGCTGATGCGTTGGTTTATCAAAAGGAGTCACAGTCTTCAGAGATGTCTTTATCGCTGTTGGCGCAGCTTTATCGACAAGGTCATAACATGGATGTAAGAGGGGCGGCAGAAAGTGCTAATCTAACAATCATGAACTGCTTGGATATCTATCCCAAATCTGTACCCTGTCACTTCGAATCATCATACTTTTACTTACAAGTTAGCCCAATGAATACTAAAATGGCTAGCAGGAGTCTTAAATACCTCAGAAAACATTTTAAGAAAAAACTAAATGAAGAAGTTGAATCAGGCTTTGTTTTTTTATACCTGCAAACAGGTAAATACAGAAAAGCTACCAAACAGATAAATTATTTTTTCAAGCAGTTTCCTGATTCAAACAGAGTTGAAATGTTTAAGCAAATCAAAAAAGGTATAGAGGAAAAAAAGGTAAAAACTGTACATACCGAGTTTGGTGGATAACAACGATTACTGTGCGCTAATCCTGTGCAACAGCCTTCGGCCAAATTGGAATTTCGCCGGTGCTTTCGTATTCGGGGAATACAGTAACGTTTACAACTACGCCCTCGTGTACCCAGGCCAATATTTCATACTCGTCCGAATCATAACTTTTGCCTTCAGCGCCATAGTCTTCATCCAGTTGAAAATGCGGAAATAATTCGAGAAAGCTTTCTTCACTCAAGCCGATGATTACCTGTGAATCCAACCGAGCGGACTCACCAAAAACAGTGATTGATCCCAGTAGGTATAAATCGTCTTTGCTAAAGGTTAATTCAAGTCCTGCATCATATTCCCAAAATTCTGCATCGGAATGTTTTTCAATATGGTCAGCGTTGCCCAATATTTTTTGGACTTGGGATTTATTCATGCCGAGTTGGAGCTGGTCGACTCCAATCCTGGGTAATATTTTCATGCGTTTTGCTCTTTGAGATTTTCAGATGGCAGCTTACAGGGTTTGGACGCTGAATGTTTTTTAATTGCGCAAATCCATTCTGTTAACTCAGGCTACTCATGCCGCCGTCCAGGTGCAGCACTTGCCCCGTCATCCAGCTGGATTCCGGTGACAATAAAAATTTAGCGAGTGCGGCGATTTCCTCTGGCTGATTACAGGTGAAGTAGTGGATCTAGAGCCATTACGAAGCCCGGATGCGTTTGGATCTCTGCTTGAAAATATTTATACAAACTTCTTGCTTTGTATAAGTTTGCTGCGTATACCTATACAGAAATCGGAATCTGTATAGGCCTGTATATGAACAAAATTGCGGTGGGTGTGAGTCAGTGTCTTCTTGGCGAGAAGGTCCGTTACGACGGTGGCCATAAGCACAATCGTTACCTGACAGAGGTTTTGTCCGAGTATTTCGAGTTCCGGCCCCAGTGCCCCGAAGTTGCGATTGGTTTGGGCATTCCGCGTAAACCCATCCGGTTGGTGGTGATAGACGGCGATACCCGCGTTCGCGGCGTTGATAACCCGGAGCTGGATGTGACCGATGCATTAATCGAACAGGCCGAGCTGGTCGCCCAGCAAATGCCGGACATCAACGGCTACATCTTTATGCAAAACTCCCCCAGCTGCGGCGTGTTTGGTATGAAGCGCTACCGCGAGAATGGCTATTCACAAGACAGCAAGGGCAGGGGAGCTTACGCCGACCGCTTGTTACAACTTATGCCCTGGCTGCCAGTAGAAGAAGCAGGGCGATTAAACGATGCAGGCCTGCGCGAAAATTTTATTACCCGCGTGTTCGCATTGGCTGACTGGAAAAAATCTGTCGCAGCTGAACCCAGTGCAAAAAAATTATTGGATTTTTATTCGCGCTACAAATATCAGGTGATGGCACATCATGTACCCAGTTACTACGCCATAGGCCGTTATTTGGCGAATATGCGTGAGCGGGATCTGCAAACCAGTTGCGATGAATTTTTCAAAATGTTTATGCAGGCGCTGTCCCATCAGGCGACCCGCAAGGGCAACACCAACGCCATGATGCATCTTCGTGGCTATTTGAAAAAAGATATTAGCGGTGTTGAAAAACAAGAGTTGTCCCACCTGATCGAATCCTACCACGCGGGTTTGGTGCCTATGGTTGTCCCGCTCACACTACTCAAACACCATTTGCTCAAACTCGATAATCCTTATTTGAAGACACAAACTTTCTGGTCTCCACATCCAGAAAAGCTTGGGCTTCGTAATCACATTGTGGCTGCATCATGAACGACAGCAATCAAGACTCATTTTTGCCCATTCGCGAAATTTCGCGCTTGACTGGTATCAACACAGTCACCCTGCGTGCATGGGAAAGGCGCTACGGTTTACTCAAACCCCAGCGAACTGAAAAAGGCCACCGACTTTATACACAAGATGACCTCAACAGGATTCAGCAAGTGCAATATTGGTTAAACAAAGGCCTGGCGATCAGTAAAGTGAATGCTCTGGTGCAGCAGATGGAGCTGCCGCAAGAGACTTTCGAGTCTGATTCACTTTGGGAGCAACAAATTCTCGATTTAAAACAGGCCGCGATGGAATTAAACCGTCGTCATTTGGATCGCGACATAGAAAAATTATTTTCGGAATACCCCATCGAATTATTAGCTGATCACCTGTTGCTGCCTCTTCTCTCCCAATTCGATCAAGTGAATTATCCGCAAGCGGCGGCCTCGGCTTTTTTTCAAACGGTGATGAAAGAACAAATCTATCGCATGCAGTATCGCCAACGGCAAACTGCTCGTGGCAAAAAATGTTTATTGGTTTCACTCAACCCTGATGAGTCGGATTTATACAATTTGTTATTGAATTACGCGCTGATGGTCAGTGGTTTTAGATCAGAGCAAGTTAGCCATCTCGAAAAAGACAATTTGCTTTACCTTGTCAATCAACTGGATGTTGATTTTATTGTGATCAGTAGCTTTGAAAGGATTGATCAAATACTTCTGGAACAATATCTCGATAAAATCAACAGTCAATGTCATGCAACACCATTGTTGGTTGGAGTCATTGCGGATTACTACCAACAACTGGGCCATTCAACTCGAGGTTTTTCAAGCTGCCAACAACTCATGCAGTTTATGCAGCAGGAGGCTGAAGATGGCGAATGAATTATTGCGTAACCTGCGTTCGGTTTATATCAACTTTGATCAGAAGGTCATTGATCGTCTTCCGGAAATTTACAGCAGCGATATTCAATTTCGCGACCCCTTTCATGCAATCAACGGATTGGACAATCTGACAATCTATTTTCAAGGCATGATGAAAAATTTAAACGAATGTCGATTTGAATTTCATTATTCAGTTGAGACTGATACAGAAGCGGTGTTGTTCTGGACTATGCATTACAGTCATCAATCCATTGCGGGTGGTAAACACTTATCAGTCAGCGGAAACTCACATCTTAAATTCGATGATCGGGTATTTTTTCATCGTGATTATTTCGATGCAGGCGAAATGTTGTATGAACACTTACCTTTGGTCGGCGGTGTTATACGTCATGTTAAAAGGAGACTTTCCAAATGACATCCATTGTCTGGTTTCGACGTGATTTACGTTTAAGCGACAACCCCGCACTGCATTTGGCCTGCGCGCAAAAACAACCGGTGCTGGCGATTTATATTCACTGCGAATCCTGGGTGGATAAACACGATCTTGCGCCCATACAGTTGGATTTTATTCGCGAACACTTGCAGATATTACGTCAGGATCTGTTCGCCAAAAATATCCCTCTACAGGTTTTTAAAGTCAAAGCCGCCGCCGAAATACCATCACTGGTTTTATCATTAATGCAGAAGTGGTCCGCTACGCGTTTGTATTTCAATGCGGAATATCCAATAGACGAGTTGAATCGCGATCAGGCGGTCAATCTGTTGCTTCAGTCGCATGGATTTTCCGTCAAACGTTGTCATGACCGCGTATTGTCTGCGCCAGGGCAAATTTTAAACGGGCAGGGCGAGGCCTATAAAGTCTTTACCCCTTTTCGAAATAAGTTGGTTGAAACTTTGGCACCTCTGGCTGCACGAGGCGATGCCCTGGTGCCTTTGCCTGTGCCACGCAAATTAACCAGCGCAGTTGCACCTGCTTGTGAGGAGCAAGAGATAGATAATCTGTTTTCGAAACTGAAACTGGTTTCATCTGGCAAGCTATGGAAAGCAGGCGAATCCGTTGCGCAAAAGACATTATCCGAATTTATTTTTCATCAAATTTCACAATACAAACAATGGCGGGATTTTCCAGCGGTTGATGCAACCTCCAGTTTATCGCCTTATTTTGTTGTGGGCAGTTTGTCTTTGCGTCAGGCTATGTCGAGTGTGCTGCAATTTACTCAAGGCGAGTGGACTGGTCTCAACGAAGGTGCGAATTGCTGGATCAACGAATTAATCTGGCGGGAGTTTTATCAGCATGTGGTTTCGTTATTTCCACAGGTGTGTAAAAACCAGCCCATGCAAGCTTACACAGATGCATTCCCCTGGAAGCAGGATGCGCAACTGTTTAATGCCTGGTGTGAAGGTAAAACCGGAGTTCCGATTGTCGATGCGGCTATGCGCCAATTGTTAGCTACCGGCTGGATGCACAATCGTTTACGCATGGTAGTGGCCATGTTCCTCACCAAAAATATGCAAATAGATTGGCGTTTGGGCGAAGCCTTTTTTATGAAACATTTAATTGATGGTGATTTCGCCGCAAATAACGGTGGCTGGCAGTGGAGTGCATCTACAGGTACTGATGCAGCGCCTTACTTCCGCATTTTTAATCCCGTCAGTCAATCAGAAAAATTTGATCCAAAAGGTATTTTTATCCGCACATGGTTGCCTGAACTGGCTCATTTATCAGACAGGGATATTCATCAACCCGCTTATGTAAAAAATTATCCTGCGCCTGTTGTGGATTTATCGGCAAGCCGCAAATCCACCATTGAATTATTTGCTGCAATTCAGGCGAACAAATCCATTGCTACTAACAAGGTGGCATCATGAAATCAATTTTGATTACAGGTGCATCCACCGGCATAGGTGCTGAGTTGGCCAAATTGTTTTTAGATGACGGGCACCAGGTTTTTTTATTAGCCAGATCAGCAGATAAGTTAAAAGCATTGCAATCTGAATATGGTGAGCGAGCAGTAATACTAGTCGCTGATATTTCTGACTTATCACAAATGCAATCAGCGCAGGCCTTGATTAAAGAAAAAACCCAGGCGCTGGATATTTGTATTTTAAACGCGGGTACCTGTGACTATATTGATGCAAATAATTTTCACGCCAGCGATTTCGAATCGGTCAATCGCGTTAACTGGACAGGTTGTTTGAATTCAATAGAAGTCTTTTTGCAACTGTTATGCAAATCTGTTTCGCCACATTTGGTCGGCATTTCCAGTTTGGCAACCGTTTTGCCTTTACCCCGTTCTCAAGCCTACGGCGCCAGCAAGGCAGCTTTTGAATATTGTTTACGCAGCCTTGAAGTGGATTTATTCAAACAAGGTTTGTTTCTGACCCTGGTTCGTCCTGGTTTTGTCGATACACCCTTAACACGTCGTAACGATTTCCCCATGCCATTTATTGTCGACAGCAATAAAGCTGCGAAAATTATTAAAAGGGGAATTGAAAAACGTAAACGAATGATTGAGTTCCCCGGTATTTTTGTCTTTATGATGAAGTTGATTGCCCGGTTGCCCATGTTTTTACAAATTCGCCTATTACAAAAAACAGTGAGGCACTGAGATGAGTCAATCCAAGAAAATCGCAGTAATAGGTGCGGGTATCAGCGGATTAACTGCCGCTTATTATTTATCGAAACATCATCAAGTCAGTGTTTATGACGCGGGTTGTGAGATTGGTGGCCATACCGCGACTAAAGATATTATTTACAACAATCGTCGCTATGCAATTGATACGGGATTTATTGTATTTAATGACAGAACCTACCCCAATTTTATTCAGTTGCTGAATGAATTGGGTGTGGCTTATCAAAAGACTCAAATGGGTTTTAGTGTTTCTTGCCAAAAAACCGGAATTGAATATTCGGGTACGTCCTTATCAGGTTTGTTTGCACAGAAGTCCAATCTGTTAAATCCACAACACTGGAAAATGCTGCGCGACATAATGCGCTTCAATAAGGCCTGCATCAAATTGCATGAAAAAAATGCAGTGCCTGACACGCTAAGCCTGGGCGACTATTTGGAGCAAGAAAATTACTCGATGAGTTTTCGTCAGTTATATATATTGCCTATGGTGTCCGCTATTTGGTCTGCAGGTAATCAAACAGCGGCTTCAATGCCGATGAAATTTTTCACCCGATTTTTTTACAATCATGGATTGTTTACTGTTTTTAATCAGCCTCAGTGGTACACCATAGTCGGTGGCTCACGATCTTATATTCGTCCATTGACTGATCCTTATCACGAACGTATCTATTCAAAAACGCCGGTGTTGGCGATTAAACGACTGGGCGATCGAGTTGAGATCTCGACCGATAAATTTGGTGATCAACGTTTTGATGAAGTTATCCTGGCGTGCCACAGCGATCAGGCCCTGTCACTACTGACAGATCCTACAGAAAAAGAGTTGGAGATTTTATCTGCAATTCCTTACGTAAATAATGACGTATGTCTGCATAGAGATATAAGTTTGTTGCCCAAATCAAAAGCGGCCTGGGCCAGTTGGAATTATTTGAACTTGGTCAGCAATCAAATGGATCAAACTGCACTCACTTACAATATGAATATTCTGCAGAATATTGAATCAGATACCACCTTTTGTGTGAGTGTTAATACCAATCATTTGATTGATCCTGAAAAAATTCATGGAAAATATCAATACGCACACCCGGTGTTTAATCAGGCTTCAGTCAACGCGCAGGCAAACTGGTCACAGATAAGTGGTGTTAATCACACACATTATTGCGGTGCTTATTGGCGAAATGGTTTTCATGAAGATGGCGTAGTCTCGGCAAGGCGAGTTGTGCAGGCATTGGGGGTTGCATTGTCATGAATGAACAATCCATTCTTCACAGTGCGATTTATTCCGGTCGTTTACGGCACAGGCGCTTTTTTCCGAAATCGCATGAATTTTCGTACGACATCAGTTTGTTTTATCTGGATCTTGCCGAGTTGCCTGATCTATTCAACCACAATTTGTTTGTTTCGATGAATCGGCCAAATCTCGCCTGGTTTAATCGTAACGATTATTTCGGTAATCCTGAAGTGCCTTTGGATAAAGCCGTTCGTGATTATGTAACTGCTGAAAAAGGATATTGTCCACAAGGGCCGATTCGTTTGCTAACCCAATTGCGAATTTTTGGGTTTTGTTTTAACCCGGTCAGTTTTTATTTTCTATTTGAAGGGCATCAGGAAAAACCGGTGATGATTTTGGCCGAAGTGAATAACACGCCTTGGAATCAACGCCATGCCTATATTCTGGAATGTGATAATCAAGGCAAGGTAAAAGCAGATTTCGATAAATTATTTCATGTTTCACCTTTTAATCCCTTAGCCATGACCTATCACTGGATTAGCACAGCACCATCAGAACAATTGGTGATTCATATGGAAAATCATCAAAAGTCCGATTCAGGTGATCTAAAACATCTGGATGCCACTATGACATTAGTGCGAAAGTCCTGGTCGTCCTCTGCTGTCAATCGCATTATTGCCTTGCAACCCTGGGCGGCAGTCAAAGTACCTCTGGCAATCTATTGGCAGGCTTTCAAATTATTTTGTAAAGGTATTCCTTTTTATTCCAATCCCCATACAGATAACAAACCCTTGAATAGAGGAGTCGTTAAATGAAGTCAGAATCCATCGCCGGTATATCGGCGCATCGCACCAATTTGTTTTCACCTTCCCAGCATTTGGCAAAAAAGTTGGTGTTGCAGTTATTGAAAAAACTGGAGAAAGGATGTTTGGTTTTGCATGATTCTGACGAAACCTATGTGTTTGGCGAGCCACAGAATATCGCTACCATCAAGGCAAAAATTGAGGTATTGGATGCTTCTTTTTATACCGATCTGGTATTCGGTGGTAGTGTAGGAGCAGGTGAAGCTTATATGAGTGGCCACTGGTCATCACCGGATCTTACTTCAGTGATTCGCGTATTTGCGTTAAATATGGCGATACTCAATAAAATGGAAAAGCAGCAATCCTGGATTGGCAAGCTATCGCTCAAAATATTTCATTGGTTTAATCGCAATAGTTTGCAAGGTTCGCGTAAAAATATTTCAGCCCATTATGATTTGGGAAATGACTTTTTCTCTTTATTTTTAGACCCGACTCGCATGTACTCGGCAGCCATTTATAAAGATGCTGATACCAGTCTGGATGAAGCTTCAGTTTATAAATTAAAAACTGTCTGCGATAAATTACAGCTGCAACCGCATGATCATCTATTGGAAATTGGAACTGGCTGGGGTGGATTGGCGATTTATGCAGCCAAACATTACGGTTGCCGTGTTACCACCACAACTATTTCGCGTGAACAACGCGAGTTTGCGATCAAGCGAATTCAGGAAGAAAATTTGCAGGATAAAATAGAAGTCCTGTTTGATGATTATCGTGTGCTGCAAGGCAACTATTCCAAACTGGTTTCCATCGAAATGATTGAAGCTGTTGGTCATGAGCATTTCTCAACTTATTTTGATATATGTTCAAAATTGCTCAAGCCGGATGGATTGATGTTGTTGCAATGCATTACCATTCCTGATGATCGCTACTACCAAGCAAAAGAGTCAGTCGATTTTATCCAACGCTATATTTTTCCTGGTGGTTGTTTGCCTTCTTTATCGATTTTGTATGGCTTGATTGCAAAGCATACTGATATGCAATCTATAGATTTACAAGAAATCGGCGAGGATTATGCACAAACCCTGTACCACTGGCGGCAGGCATTTAACAAGCGTTTGGATCAGGTCAGGCAACAAGGCTTTGATGAGCGATTTATTCGCATGTGGGATTATTACTTGTGTTATTGCGAAGGTGGGTTCCGTGAGCGCAGCATAGGCACAATACAATTGCTGCTGGCCAAGCCTGGTTATCGTCATCCCAAATGGCAATAACTAAATTGAAAATAAATGCCCGCTACTTTTTTATCGCCAACCTGGTGTTATTTCAACTGGGTTGGTTTCTTGCTGTGTTCGGCGGTGATGCCGCGCTTTTGATTATTGTTCCGCTCATCCTGTTACATTTTATATTCAGTCCTTCAAAATCCCATGATGTTCTTGCAGTGTTTCTCGCTGTCCTGTTTGGTTTATTGCATGACAGTTTGCTGATCTATTCCGGAGTTTTGTTGATTGATTCAAAGAGTATCTCGCCACCGCTTTGGTTGATCAGTTTATGGGCGCTATTGGGCGTTACGCTACTGCATTCGATGAAATGGATTTATGAACGACCTTTGATCGCTGCTGTCTCAGGTGCAATTGCGGCACCTTTAAGTTATTTGGCTGGCGTTAAGTTATCCCCGGCAGAATGGGGGCAGCCACTGACAATCTGTTTACTGGCGATTGCACTTATGTGGCTGCTGCTGTTACCTTTGCACCGGTTTTTATTTTTGAGGTTAAAACACTATGCCAAATCCTAAATTTTTTTATCACATGGGAATTCTGTTGTTGGCATCTTGCAGTTTTTTCGCCCACGCCCAGGATCAAATCTACGTTACCACCGGCACCGCTTACAGTCTGGACTCCAATCAAGTGATTTATCGCGAAGCTTATACTCCTTTATCGGAGCAGGGCGAGGTCACTGTGGATTACCTCACGCCGGATGGAAAAAAATTTGCGACCAAAACACTTTGGTATCAGGGCGAGCCTTATCAACCTGCGTTTGAATTGCAGGATTTTCGTGATAGAGAAACTCTGTCAGCAAAATTTGAAAATGCTCGCCTGGTGTTGCGTCATCAAGACAACAGCGGGCCCAGACAGGCGACTATTTTTGATCACGCCGGTATGGTAATTGACGCCGGGTTTGATGCCTACATTCAACTGCATTGGGATAAATTGTTGAAAGGTAAAAGTTTGTCATTCGAATTTGCAATGCCCAATCGTTTGAGCAGTGTGAAATTGGCAGTTGAAAAAATTGATCCGCAAACATCACCGGTTTACGACAAGGATTATGGTAGTGGCTGGGTGTATTTTAAGTTACAGCCTGCTAAAAAATGGCTGTCATTTTTTGCTGATCCCATTTATCTGGCTTACGATCCTAACGGTAAATTTTTAATGCGTTACTACGGTCGTTCGAATTTGGATGATGCGCGTGGTATTCCGCAAGATGTGCGCATCGAATACGAATATTTTTAATTTATTTGACCCAGCGATGTTCGCGGTTTTGGGTTTCAATCCAGTCAATTAAGGTTTTCCAATCGGCATTATCACTGGCATGAGTTTGTTGCGTGTAATTGATAATGCCTTTGCCTTCCGCATAAGCTTTTACATAATTTTGTGTGTCGCGTAATTTGGTCGGGTAGGGTATGCGCAAGCTTTCTAAAAATCGCTGCAAGCTCACCCAGGAATTGGTTTGTTGTTTGATTCGGTTTGCAATTACACCAATAGGCCGACGTTTTCGTCGCATATTCTGTGTTAACAACAGGTCACCAATAAAACGTGCGCTCGCACGTATGTCCATTTCGGATGACATCACCGGGATTAAAATCAAATCGTGATTGCTGACTATGTCATCCAATGCCATACCACTTAAACCCGGCGGTGCGTCGGTGATTAACCATTTGGTGGATTTAGGTGCGCGCAGTTGAAAACTCATAGTGGTGCGCAGGGTTGAATCAATTTTGAAGCCGTAAATTTCCGGCAAATCCGGCGAACGCTGACGAACCCAGTATTCGGACGACCCTTGCGGATCAGCATCCAACAAAGCGGTGGTATCACCACGTTGTGCAAACCAGGAGGCGAGGTTAGTGCTGACAGTCGTTTTGCCCGAGCCACCCTTGCCGTTAATAACCAATATCCGACAAGCATTTAACGCCTGCACGGAAATCAGTGGCTCGCTGTGACGTTTGGATTTGGACGTATCCATAGTGTTTTATCGTTTTTTGTTTGATGCCAGCATACAGCATAGTAAAAGATAAAAATGCGACATTTTTATCTCTTGTACAAAATCTCAGGAATCAAAAAAGCCATCGGGTGTTTTGCCTTCAAGGGCGTAGGCAAAGGCAATAATATAAGCAACAGCTTTGTAGAGATTTTCGGGGATTTCCTGATCCAGTTCGAGATTCACTAATAGATCGACCAGGGCTTTATTGTCGCAGAGGGGGATTTGGTGGGCTTGGGCGATTGCAATAATTTCATCAGCTATAGCGCCGCTGCCTTTGGCGGTGACTTGCGGCGCTTGTTTGCCGTCGTAAAAAAGTGCGACGGCTTTGCTGATTTCATGTCGTTGGGTCATTGCGAATAACGTGAAAGGAAATCGCCAAATTTACCGATCGCTTTTTTCAAATCATCTTCACGCGGTAAAAATACTATGCGGAAGTGATCTTTTTCGGGCCAGTTGAATGCTGTGCCCTGTACCAACAAGACTTTTTCTTGAATTAAAAAATCCAGAATCATTTGTTGGTCATCTTTAATTGGATATTTTTTCAAATCCAATTTCGGGAATAAATACAAAGCTCCTTTGGGTTTTACGCAAGATAATCCGGGAATCGCTTCCATAGCTTTGAGCGCAGCATCACGCTGGTCGCGCAAACGGCCGCCAGGAATAATTAATTCGTTAATACTTTGGTAGCCGCCCAATGCTGTTTGCACGGCATACATCGCCGGCACGTTAGCGCACAAACGCATGGACGACAGCATCTCCAAGCCTTCGATGTAATTTTTCGCACGATGTTTGGCACCGCTGATAACCATCCAACCCGAGCGGAAACCGGCGAGACGATAAGATTTCGAAAGGCCATTAAAACTGACACAAAGTACATCCTGAGCTAAACGACCCATAGGATGAAACACTGCGTCGTCGTATAAAATTTTGCTGTAAATTTCGTCAGCAAAAATAATTAAATTGTGATCGCGTGCGAGTTGCACAATCGCTTCCAAAACATCTTTACTGTAAACCGAACCTGTCGGGTTGTTGGGGTTGATGACCACAATGCCGCGAGTTTTATCGGTGATTTTACTTTTGATGTCTTCGAGATCGGGGAACCAATCCGATTGTTCATCGCACATATAATGGCGAGCTTTACCGCCAGCAAGATTTACCGCGGCAGTCCACAAGGGATAATCAGGTGCAGGCACTAAAATTTCATCGCCATTGTTTAACAGGGCTTGCATCGCCATTACGATTAATTCACTGGCACCATTACCGAGAAAAATATCTTCGAGTTCTACATTGGGAATGCCCAGTTGCTGGCATTCGTGCATTATGGCTTTGCGCGCAGCAAATAAACCTTTGGAAGCGGTATAACCTTCGGCGTTAGGCAGGTTGCGAATAACGTCCTGAATAATTTCATCCGGGGCGGCGAAACCAAAGGGGGCAGGGTTGCCAATATTGAGTTTGAGAATGCGATGGCCTTCTTCTTCTAGGCGATAAGCGTGCTCCAGCACCGGGCCACGAATGTCATAGCAAACGCCGCTGAGTTTGTCGGATTTCTTAATCGGGTTCATTACAGTAAACTGCCTTGCAGATAAAAAGATCAATGATCGGAAAAGCTCGAATAATCGAACCTAAATGGTTGATCTGTCAAGAAAAATATAGGCTTGAGGTGAGTATGACGAATGAAATCCAATTTGATGAGAACTACTGGAAAGAAAAGCTGACTCCCGAGGAATATCGCATCTGTCGCGAAAAGGGAACCGAGCGCGCATTTACCGGTGCCTATTGGCAGGAATTCGGGCAAGGCGAATATCGTTGCAAGTGTTGTGGCGAACCTTTGTTTTTATCGGATACCAAATTTGATGCAGGTTGCGGTTGGCCGAGTTTTTACATTCCGATTAACAAAACTGTTATCAAAGAAAATCTCGACAGAACCCATGGCATGATTCGCACCGAAGTGGTTTGCCGCAAGTGTGATTGCCATTTGGGGCATGTGTTTACTGATGGGCCTGCACCGACGGGTTTGCGGTATTGTATTAATTCGGCTTCGGTGTTGTTTGTGCCGAGTTAATGCCTGCTTTGACCACCCCACCCCCTTCGGGGGCACCCTCCGAGGGAGGGGAATTTTTGTGCGTGCCAGTTTTCAGATTCATTTTCTTTTTTATAAAAAATATTTCTATTTTTTTAATTTTTTTGTCTAGGTAGTGAAGACTAAATTCCCCTCCCCCGGAGGGGTGCCCCAAAGGGGCGAGGTGGTCGCTTTTAATTAAAACTCCACTTTCGGCAAACTAATGTTCACACTCAAACCACCTTTCGGGTGATTAATTGCGGTAATCTGTCCCTCATGCAATAACACACTGCGGTGTGCAATCGCCAAGCCCAATCCATAGCCGCCAGTTTCACGAGTGCGCGCTTCATCAGTGCGGAAAAAAGGTTTAAAAATATTTTCCAACTGATGTGCTTCAACACCAGGACCTTGATCGGTAATGCTGATCAAATACTTATCTTCAGTTGTTTGCAGGTCGATATCAATTTGTGTGTTTTGATGAGTATAGGCCAAGGCGTTACGCAAAATATTTTCAAATACGCCTAACAACATATTGCCGTGTGTGGCCACCAAGGCTTCATCCAGGCTACAAGTGAAATGTAATCGCACTTGTTTTTCTTCCGCTTCGGCGGAATAGTTTTCAATTAAAGTCGAAAGCAACACCACCAGATCCATTACATCGTCCAGTTGGAATTTGGGTTGCCCGTAAACCGGCATATTCAAAATATCGGTGATGATATTGTTGAGGTAATCTGCATTTTGTTTAATACGCGCCAGTTCATTGTCGACCAAACCGTTACTGCGTTTTTGCGCGAGGCCTACAGCAAATTGCAAACGTGCCAGGGGTGTTCGTAGCTCGTGGGACACATCTTTAATCAAGCGCTTTTGCTCTTGCATCAATTGTTCGAGATGTTCGGTCATGTTGTCGAAGTCGCGGCCTAATGCAGCGATTTCATCTTTGCGGCCAGCAAATCGGTGGCTGATACGAACACTTAAATCACCCTGAGCAATTTGTTGTGTGGCTTCTTGTAGAGTTCGAATGCTTTGTGTGAAATAACGTGCAAGGAAAAAACAGGCGCTTCCAGAAACCAAAATAGAAACCAATAACAAGGGCCAAATATTATCAAGAAATAGTTCCCAAATAATATCGCGGTCAGGCCCCTCGTCGCGACCAGAAGAAATGGTAAATATTTTTACCGAGTTGCCATCATTCAAGGTGACATGGCGGCCGAAAATCTTTCGATTGCGATCTTGAATTTTGCCAAAGGGTTGTTTGCTGGTTAATTCAGGTGCTAATACCAAAATACCCGGTGGTAAATTGCGTTGCAAAATATCCTGATTATTTTTGTCGATTACATAAATAAATCGTGTGGACCAGCGCGGCATGCTGCGTAAATCATCCGCGAACTCACTGGTGCTACGATTTAAGGCATTGCCAGTAACTTGAAAAAGTAAACGCTTGGCGGGTTCTTCGTCGTTATTGTTATGTGGCATATTACTTTCTGGTGTCATGTCGAACCAATGCACCACAATATTGGTTCCGACAATAATAAACGCGGTGATCAACCAGAAAGTAAAAAATATTTTTAACGAAAGACGCGTCATTGAAAACATTATTCAGAGTCAGCGAGTGTCAACATGTAGCCTGCGCCACGCACATTGATAATTAATTCACGTTGGCAACCGGCTTGCGCAATTTTTTTGCGAATGTTGCTGACGTGCACATCAATGCTACGATCATAAGGAGTCAGTTTTCTATTTAATGCTTGTTCTGTCATTTCATCTTTACTGATCACTTGCCCTGCACGGCGTACCAAAATTTCCAGCACACTGAATTCGGTTCCAGTGAGAGTCACATCCTGATTATCCCAAGTGACTGAGCGAGTACCCAGGTTGAGAGTGATTTTTCCGGAGGCCAGCTTTTCCGCAGTAGGTGTTGCGACTTGAGCTTGCGCAGTACGGCGCAGCAGGGCGCGTATGCGTGCGACCAATTCACGTGGATCACAAGGTTTAGCCATGTAGTCGTCTGCACCAATTTCTAAACCTACGACTCTATCCACTGTGTCGCCTTTTGCGGTCAACATTATGACCGGGGTTTGATCAGTCAGGCGCAGGGTTTTCAGCACATCAAACCCACTGCGTTGCGGCAACATCACATCCAGAATAATCAAATCAAATTGCTGTTTGGAGGCAACATCCAATGCGGTTTGCCCATCGTGTACGGGTGTGTAGCGAAAACCTTCCGCGGTTAAATATTCACCCAGCAGGTTGCACAGCTCAATATCATCATCAATTAACAGTAAGTTGGGGCTATTTTTCATGTTGTGTCCTGATTGAAGATGGAACGGAAAAAAGGTGCCAAAGTTTGCATGAGTCAATCTGATCCGTCATGAGACTTGTCAGTTTGCTAACGATTCTTAACAGTATAGAGGCTTTGACCAAAGAGCCAGCTTTTTAGCAGAACTTGCATGCCCGGGCCATTGTTGGGAAAATCCGCGCCCTGTTTTCCCGTCTTTGAGGTGAATGTGGCCAGCATAGGTCTGTTTTTTGGTAGTGATGAAGGTAATACCGAGCGCGTTGCTTATCGAATCCAACAGCGTTTTGGTGCCGACAATCTGGATGTGCATGATATAGCTGATGTTACCCAGCTGGATTTTAATCGGTATCAAAAGATTATTCTCGGTATCCCCACCTGGGATTTCGGCCAGATTCAATCCGATTGGGAAGAGTTCTGGGATGACATCAGTGCAGTTGATTTTACCGGCAAGCAGGTCGCGCTTTTTGGTTTGGGCGATCAATTTGGTTATGGCGATTATTTTCTCGATGCCATGGGCATGTTGCACGATGTCATCATTCAAAACGGTGCGGATATTGTCGGGCACTGGCCAACAGCGGGTTATGAATTCGAAGCCTCAAAAGCAGAAATTCCCGGTGCCGGATTATTTGTGGGTTTGGCCCTGGATGAAGATCAGCAAGAAGATTTAACATCTGAGCGATTGAATCGCTGGTGCGCGCAAATTCAGGAAGAATTTGGATTAAATTTTTCGGTTGAACCACTCGACGATTAATTTAAAAAATCTGAGAAAAAATAAAAAGGGCCGCAATTCTGCGGCCCTTTTTATTAACACTGTGGTTATTTGAATCGCAGTGATTAGAGACCAGCTTGTTTAGCAGCCAATTCGCCAACGATTGGCAATTTGGTGGTTTGGCCCTGGAATGCTTTAACCATCATTAATATCCAGACTACTAAAAGTACTAGTTGGAGAAGCATTAATAAAATCCAGCCCAAAATAGGAATAAACGCTAAAACGATGCAGAGAACCCAGATTCCTAAGCTAAAGAAGAAAGATTGAAAAGCATGAAAACGTACAAATTTATTTTCCTTTTCAATCAAGATAAAAATTAGTCCAGTGATAAACCACAGTACATAGCAAAGTAAACCCGCAATGTTTTGATCCAATCCGGTAGAAGTTTTTGTTTCAGACATCTTAGTGGCCCCATTTTTTATCAAGTGATTTGTTGTGAATTATGAGTCGCCAAGCAGGTTAGCGACGCCGCATCATAGCAATCTGCTTGCTGCTAGAGAGCCTTAAAAAAACAAAATGTGATATCTGTCACAAAGTGTTGTCGGCTTTGCTACGGAAAGTGACTTTAGCTGTGTTGCTGGACCCGGCTTCAAGCCTTAATCCTTCAGCTAGTACAGCGCCGCGCTCAACGCAGAGGAAATATTTATCCTGACCTTCACCAATATCAGCCATCTTGGAAGCTGCCTCGGTGCCGGGGTTCCACACAATTACGCTGGGGCAGTTGGTGTGATCTATCTCAATCGATGAAAGTCTGGATTCGATTTTGAGAGAGTTGGCTATGTTGGGATAGACCCTGTCCAGCGCGCTATTAATGATCAAATCATTGGCTTGATGTTTTTCGGTCAGGCCATCCAGATTATCTTTGTACCGGGTTTCAGCAAGGCCAGATACCTGAGTGCCTATTGCGGAATCAACACGGTAGTAATGATGCATGGCCCAGCTCAAATCAAAGGCTTCGGTGTCGGTATTGTTAATAGTTAATTCAAGGCTCGCCGATTGCCCCAGCAAGATACGCAATTCGGCCGAAAAATCGTAAGGGAATAATTCGTTGGCCTCACTTACCAACCAAAACTCCAGCTCAACTTCCCCGGTTTGTAGCAAATGAGCTTCGCCCAGTTGCCAAAAAATATTGCGCGCAAAACCGTGTTTGGGTTTGGATTTGTCAGTGGGGTGGGGGCCAAACCATGGCAAACACAAAGGTACACCACCGCGTAGTGGAGTCCCCGGCGTAAATTCACAATTGGGGCTTAGCCACAGCAGTGGGCCCGAGTCCCTGGGTGCAAATTCCAACAAGTGCGCGCCCTGTAATGAAATTACTGCACTGCAGAGTTCAGTATCCACCAATAACAGCGGAAGCCCTGAGCCTTTACTTTGTGGGTAATGATCTTTGCTGTTAACCAGTTTTAAAAAATCATGGGATTTGACGAGTTGCTCCAGTGCAACACGAGCTTCGGCATCAAGTGGGGAGATGTGCATGTGGGTTCCGCAATAGTAATTTTGCCGCGATTCTACTGCATGAATTTATATGATTAAAGCGAAAGCGGCTGCTATAGCGGGCAAAACCTTTTATCATGCGCGCCTTTTGTCGATTTTGTCAGTTGTCAGAGGTAACTAGTGAGTAAAACGCAATTTGTGATTGGGCAACGTTGGATCAGCGAATCAGAAGCTGATCTGGGTTTGGGAATAGTGTTGGATTTGGCCAATCGCCGTTTGACCTTGAGTTTTCCTGCCGCAGGTGAACGCCGCACTTATGCAGTTGATAACGCTCCGGTCAGCCGCGTGAAATATCAACCCGGTGAGCAGGTACGCCACAACAATGGCACTCGCGTTAAATTAACCAAAGTCGTCGAGCAAGCAGGATGTTTACTCTACACAGGTACAACCAAAGACGGCGACGAAATCAGTTTCCCGGAATTTGAACTCGACAGCTTTGTGCAATTCAGCACACCCAAAGAGCGGTTATTCGCGGGCCAAATCGATAAACACAACGAATTTTTTCTGCGTTATCAAACCTTATATTTTCAACACCAACATCAGCAATCACCCGTATTCGGTTTGGCCGGGCCGCGTGTGCAATTATTGCCACATCAACTTTACATCGCCAATCAAGTATCACAACGTTATGCACCCCGTGTGTTGTTAGCGGATGAAGTGGGCTTGGGTAAAACCATCGAGGCTGGATTGGTGTTGCATCAACAATTAATGTCAGGCCGCGTGCAGCGCGCATTAATTGTGGTGCCTGCGAGTTTGCAACATCAGTGGCTGGTAGAAATGTTGCGCCGCTTTAATTTGGCATTTACTTTACTCGATGAAGCCAGATGCAACGCACTCTGCGGTTTGGACAGTGTTGAAGAATCGGTTGATTATATCGACGATTTTGAAGATGACACTGATACCGATACCGAAAAAAGTGTGGATAACATTAATCCCTTCGAAACCGCGCAATTAATTATTTGTTCGCTGGATTTTTTAACCAAAAATGCTTATCGCTACCAACAAGCTCTGGAAACCAATTGGGATTTGTTGTTAGTCGATGAAGCCCATCACCTGACCTGGACACAAAAAAATGGCGAAGCCAAAGCCAGCAAGGCCTATCAAATAGTTGAAGGTCTTGCAAAAAAATCCAAAGGTTTATTGCTGTTGACGGCAACGCCGGAACAGTTAGGTGTTGAAAGCCATTTCGCACGTTTACGTTTGTTGGACCCTGATCGCTATTTCGATCTGCAAAAGTTGTTGGATGAACAAGCGTCTTATCAACCTTTAAACCAATTGGTTCAGCAGCTCTTGCAACAAAAAGCTGAAGATAAAATTTGGACCGCGCAGGAACGCAAAACGCTCGCTAATTATTTAAGCGCAAACGATCTGGAAGAATTGGAGCAACTTGCAAAAGAATCACCCGCAGTTGCTATAGATAAAACGATTGATTATTTACTCGATAGACACGGCACGGGCCGCGTGTTATTTCGCAATACCCGCAATTCTGTCAGTGGGTTTCCGTCCCGTGTATTGGAATCTTATCCCCTTGATCTGGGCGAACAATTGGAAAGCTTTCAGCAATTGCCTTTGGAAAAACAAATCCAGGCTGAAAACTTTTGGCAACATCTTGCCAATGACTGGTGGTTGCAGGACCCGCGAGTCGAATGGTTATCCGAATGGTTAAGGCAGCACAAGCGCGACAAAATTTTAGTGATTTGTGCCAAAGCCGATACAGCGCAAGCGCTGGAAGAATATTTACGTTTGCGCAAAGGTTTTGCCACCGCCATGTTCCATGAGGGATTAAATTTAATCGAGCGGGATAGAGCCGCCGCTTATTTTGCTGATCAGGAAGATGGCGCCCAGTTATTAGTCTGTTCAGAAATCGGCAGTGAAGGTAGAAACTTCCAATTTGCCCATCATTTAGTATTGTTTGATCTGCCATTGAATCCCGATTTGCTCGAACAACGCATAGGTCGTTTGGATCGTATAGGTCAAACGCAAGATGTAAAAATTCATGTGCCTTTCTATCCGCAAACGGCGCAAGAAAAACTCATGCAATGGTACCACCAGGGCGTTAATGCTTTTGAAAAAACCTGTGCTATTGGGCAAAGCGTTTACAGTGAATTTGCGGACGAATTATTACCAGCACTGGTTGCTACCGATGCTAAATCCTTCAGTAGTTTGTTGGATAAGACACGCGCATTTGCTGACGACCTGGTCAGTCAATTACAACAAGGCCGCGATCAATTACTTGAATTAAATTCTTGCAAACCACAAGTAGCAGAAAAATTGGTTGATGCCCTGGCAGATTACGATCAGGACAAAAAATTAATTGCTTATATGGAATCGGTATTTGATTGTTTTGGTGTTGATCACGAAAAACATACCGAAACCAGTTTGGTGCTGCATCCCAGCGATCATATGCGCATCGAACAATTTCCTGGGTTACCTGAATCAGGTTTGACTGTGACCTATAGTCGTACGCAAGCGCTGTCCCGTGAAGACATGCAATTTATGACCTGGGAGCACCCATTGGTACGCGGCGCGCAAGATTTAATTCTGCAAACCGAATTGGGTAATACTGCATTTTGTACTTTGAAATTACCGCCGCTGAAAGCCGGTTCATTAATGTTGGAAGCAATTTTTGTATTGCATTGCGCTGCACCTTCAGAGCTACAACTCTTCCGCTTTATGCCGGAATCTTTATTGCGAGTGTTGTTGGATGATAAGGGCAAAGATTTTTCTGCATTATTGCCAGCAGAAAAATTGCAATCACTTTTACAAAAAGTCCCACGCAACAACGCGCAGGATTTGGTTCGCCATGCACGCCCGCAATTAACCGAATTATTGCAAAAAGCTGAAGACATAACAGAAGCCAAACAAGCTTCGTTAATTGCCGCCGCGCAAGAATCGGTTCGTCAGGAATTAACCAATGAATTATTGCGCTTGCAAGCACTGGCAAAAGTAAACCCTAATGTGCGTCAGGCCGAAATTACTTATTTGCAAGAAAGATTGGCAGCCAGTCTGCACTTTTTAAGCCTCGCAAAAATCCGATTGGATTCTTTGCGGGTGATAATGACGATTTGATTTTTCCCTCACCCTAACCCTCTCCCAGAGGGAGAGGGGATGGCTCCTCCCTTTGAAAAAGGGAGGCGGGGGAGGGATTTTAGCTTTTGATGTTTTTAATTTAGATTTTAAATCCCCCTAACCCCCCTTTTCAAAGGGGGGAGAATAAGTTCCCTCTCCCTCCGGGAGAGGGCAGGTGAGGGCCACAACAGGTAAACAAAAACCATGTACATATTTTCCGCAAACGCTCGTGCAAAAAAATCTTTCGACGACATTAAAGAAGGGCAGTTGGTTCCTTTTATTGTTTACATTAATTTTGTCGAACAATTCGGTGCTGAGCATTTATGCAAACTCTATTTAATGCGCGCCGGTTTTATGGATGTGGATATTGAAAATCGCAAGATTGTGCCCAGTCACCTGACCACTGATCCGCGTGTTATTGCTGCTGATAAAGCTATGTCTGAAGCCGTCAAACAAGGTTATTTTATTCAAATGTTTGACGAGTGAACTAAAAAACTTCCTGAGGGTCTAGCATGGCGTTGCTAACCGCTCAGGGAGTCAGGCTTGATTCTGTACCATGACGATTATCCGTTTGATAATCCCCAACCCACCCGATTTACCTCCAACCGATTTTTAATATCGGCGCTTTTTATTTCATTGAGTTTACATGCTGTGCTGCTTTGGTTGATGCCTGATTGGCAGATGTGGAAGTCGCAGGAATCCCGTTCAACATCCATGCAAATTAGTTTGCAAACACTGGTTGAGAAAAAAATTCTTCCAATGGAAGAAACCACGCCATTGTTGGAGCAACCTCAACCCAAACTGCAAGAAAAACCTCAAGCAGTTGTAACGCCTAAAGCAGAAAAAATACTCACCACATCCGGTGAAACGCAAAATATTATTGAACAACCGGTTGAATTTTTATCAATTGATGAAATTCGTCAGCTATCACAAGATCCCCCAGAGATTTCTACTAACGACAGTCTCGCCTTCAATCATCGTTTGAAAGAAGCGCGTGCCAACACGCCATCAGTGCCCAATTCCAGTGCAAATAGAGGTCAGCTTGAAGCCTGGCAAGACATTCACGGAAATCGCTTTTATAAATCCGGCGGTCAATGTTATAAAGCCGTTTCAGAAGCCAGGGGCGTTTCTTCAACCGAAAAAGGGACTAATTGGTACGCTGTTGGTTGTAGTGGAAAATCTGAAAGCGAAAAAATTACCGATCGAATCAATGAGGAAATGCAACAACGATTTTCTCAATAACCGGAGCACAAAATGCGCGCACATTATTTACAGCATGTTCCCTTTGAAGGTTTGGGCAGCATTGAAAATTGGTTAAAAGATAAGGGATACAACATCAGTGCAACGCATTTATATCAATCGGCAGAATTTCCAAATGTGAATGACTTAGATTTATTAATCATCATGGGCGGCCCCATGAGTGTTAATGATGAAGCTGAATTACCCTGGTTAATTGCTGAAAAACAATTTGTAAGAAATGTTATCGAAGCGGGTAAACCGGTATTAGGAATTTGTTTGGGCGCACAGATGATCGCCAATGCGCTGGGCGCAAAAGTTTACCCCAATTCCCAAAAAGAAATCGGTTGGTTCCCGATTCAAAATACATCAGCAAACAAAAACCTGTTTCAATTTCCGGAATCAGCTACTGTTTTTCACTGGCACGGCGAAACCTTTTATTTACCCGACAACGCAAAATTATTAGCAAGCAGCCAAGCCTGTGTAAATCAAGCCTTTCAAATCGGCAAAAATGTTATAGGTTTGCAATTTCACCTCGAAACTACGCCTGCATCTTTACAGGATATTGCCGCGTATTGTGCGGATGAATTGGTGGCGGGTGAATTTGTTCAATCAGTTGAACAGATGAGTTCGGTTGATAAAAAACAATTTGATGAAATTAATCTGTTGATGGGGAAGGTGTTGGGATTTATTGTGGGGAAATAATTATTTAAAAACTAGACCCCCTCCCAGCCTCCCCCTTGCCAGGGGGAGGAGTCAGTTCCCTCCCCTGGCAAGGGGAGGGTTAGGGTGGGGTCTTTTTGCTTTCAATCAAACCTCCGCCAAAAACACCGCCCGAATCGGCGCCGGATGTCCTTCAGCAGTGAGCGACGGATTTTCCGGGTCTAAAAATTCTTTCAGTGAATGAAACTTCATCCATTCGGTCATGCGTTGTTCTTCAGTTGTCGTCGGGCAAACATCTACAACACGTGGATTTTTAAATCCCATTTTTTTCATCCAGCTAATCAGCGTGTCAGCACTTGGAATAAACCAGACGTTATTCATTTTGGCGTAGCGATCTTCCGGCACTAAAACATCGCCGAGTTTTCCTTCGATGATTAAAGTTTCCAATACCAATTGTCCGCCGGGTTTGAGTGTATTTTTTAACTCCTGTAAATGATCCATAGGTGAGCGACGGTGATAAAAAACGCCCATGCAAAAGGTGGTATCAAAAAATTGAGTTTTTTCCGGTAGGTCTTCAATACCAACTGGCAGTACATCAATCGGAAAATGGTCGCCCGCAAAATGTTTTATCATATGAAACTGCACAATAAAACGCGGCGATGGATCAATACCAATTACACGTTTTGCGCCAGCACCCAACATACGCCAACAGTGATAACCATTGCCACAGCCGACATCGAGAATTGTTTTATCTTTTAAGGGAGTCAGATGCGGCAATACCCGATCCCATTTCCAATCCGATCGCCATTCTGTATCAATAAAAATATCGTGAACAGAGTAGGGGCCTTTGCGCCAGGGAATTAAATCCTGCAAACATTTGCGAATGACATCGCGTGTTGCGCTATCGCAATCATCAGTCGCGCCGATTTTTACTTCGGATGTTAATTCAATTTTCGATGTGGAAACTGCCGGTAGTTTTTCCAATGCGGATAACCAATCAGGTAAATCACCATAACGCTGCTGACACAAACCTTTTTCGATTTGTGCAGGGAGTTGTTCGGCCCAGTGTTTTAAATGGGATTGGGTTAGGAATTGGATCAGGTTGTCGTAATTGATTTTGTTCATGGAATTTTTCTTAGAACCTTACCCCACCCTAGCCCTCCCCTTGGCAGGGGAGGGAACAGATTTCACTCCGCAAAAAATAGGGAGTAGAGTTCCTCCCCCTGCCAAGGGGGAGGTTAGGAGGGGGTAAGGCTGTTCAATAAATAGTTAAACTCACTTAATCGCAATCATAGACGCAAAATTAAAACACTGAAACCAAACATCCACGCTGGAAAATCCTGCCTGTTTCAATCGTTGTCTATGAGTTGCCAAGGTTTCGGGGACTAAATAATTTTCAATGGCGCTGCGTTTTTGGGCGATTTCTAAATCGCTGTAGCCGTTGGCGCGTTTGAAATTGTGGTGTAATTCAGTCATTAAATCCTGATGTTCTTTATCTTCAAAAATAATTTTTTCCGAGACTATCAATACACCGCCAGGCTTGAGCCCCTGAGCAATTTTGCTTAACAGAATTTGTCTGTCTTCAATTGGGATAAATTGCAAAGTGAAATTTAATACCACCAGTGTGGCGTTTTCGATGTAGATATTTTGTATTTCATCCTGCTGCAAAATCACCGGAAGATCACGCGTATCTATATCGATAATTTGTTGGCAGCGTTGGATCATGGCTTGAGAATTATCAACGCCGATAATCTCGCAACCTTCGTGGCGAATGCCGTGGCGAATTGCCAGAGTGGCGGCGCCGAGTGAGCAGCCCAAATCATAAGCGCGAGTGTTGGGTTTTACGTAAATGCCAGCGAGGTTGCCGATCATATTAATAATGGTGGCGTAGCCGGGAACCGAGCGTTTGATCATGTCGGGAAATACATCGACCACTTGTTGATCAAATGCAAAACGGGCTACGTCGCCCAGGGGATTGGAATAGAGAGTGTCGCGATTCATGTGGTTATATCAATCAGTGAATAATTCACCTGGTTTTGGGGTTTGTTAGGGCTGCCAGGCAGGCATTCCAATTGGGTGACGATTATGCCTTCTTGTTGCAATTTTGTACGCAAATTTTCCATTTTTTCTTTAGCGGTTTGCAGGGTTTCCATTTTTTCAGCCCAGAGGGTTGCGCTGAGTGTTTGTTCCAGCAGAATCAGTTGCGCATAAAATTGGCCGACTATGGGTAAATCAAAATTCAGCATGACTCGCCATTGTTTAATTTTTTGGCGATTTTTCTTTTCGCCGGATTCCTGATCCTGCACCAATCGTTTTTCGATGTGCAATTGCAGGGGCATTATGTCTTGCTGGTAACGAATCGGAATTTCCATCTGCCAGGATTGTGGATTGGCATCCTGCGTGGTTTGTGTGGAAGCAGGTTGAATGGTTTGCAGTTGTTGAATTTGTATTTTGGCCACAGCTTGATAGGCATGTTGTTGCAATAAAGCCGTCAACTGCGCACGTAGGGTTTTCAAGGGTAAATCTTTCGCGGCTTTTCCACCCAATAATAATGGCAGAAGTTGTGCGATAAAATCTTGCAAATGTGTGTGTTGCAAGGGTTTCAATAAATTTTCTGCATCGGCCCCCTGTTGTTGCAAACTGCGTTGGGTTTCAGCAACCAGTTCCACCAGTGCGCCTTTTATATCGCGTTTGCTATTACTGTTGTCGATAGAACTATTTTTATTGTCAGGTGAAATAGTTTTTCCGTCGGCAGATAAACTTTGTAAGTTGGCTGCGGTGGTTTTGCTTGTCAAAATATTGGTAGCAGCAGTAACAGGATTGGTTATGTGAGCAGTTGCCGCGTTCGTGGGTGAATTAGCCGTGGTTACAATATCCCTGTTTGGATTAACTGGCAGGCTCCCCTGCAGTTTATTTTCGACTGCCTGAATTAACTGGCGTGCCGCCAGATCGGCAGGTTGAAGTTTGGCTGCGGTTAACAGGGGCGATAAATCTTTTGGTGATAATTTTTGGCCTGATTCCAGAGCCTCAGCGTTAATAGATATTCCTGCAGGTTTTTGCGCACTATTATCTGCAGGTTGTTGTGGATTGGCTGAGTTATTCGGCGGGCTCGCAGGAGTTGCAGGCAAGTTTCTGGTCAGGGATTCTATTAACTTGCGTTCAAATTGAATGCCGGATTGTTCGAGAATCAGTTTTAAACTGGCAGGGTCGATCACTTTTGCCAGCGTAGGAATAATTTGATTGAGTTTATCCAGCGAGGATTGCAAAGGCTTGTCAATTAATTGCTGTTTTTGTTCGTTGGGTATTAACTCCATTAATTGTTGTGCAGTAGCCAAACTGGTAAAAAAATTATCCGGTTTTTGCAAAGGTAAAAGCTGCCGCAAATTTTGCGTGATGATGGCATCAATTTGTTCATCCGCCGAAGCTGTGGGGGCAGGGTTAACCAATTCCAAACCCTGGTTGGGAATTAATTTCACTAAAATGCTTTGTCCAACTTGCAAAGGTTGGTTGCTGTAAACTAAAAAACTTTTATTGTTGACTGTTAATTGCAGCAGTTTGGTTGCATCCAATTGCAACATGGTTTTTTGTTTTTCCAGCGCGTCGATTTGTTGTTGAATGGCGGGTGTGAGTTGCAGGCTTTTTAATTGTGCCAGCGTTTTATCCAATTGCTCGGTGAGTAATTTGCGATCATCAGATGACAAGTCGCTAATATCCGAAATCATCGCTTGCACCAGATTATCGGTTTTCAATCCGGCCAGTCGCGCAATCAATTGCAATTGATCCTGCTGCAGCTTTTGCACATTCTGCAGCGTAAGGTTGAGTAATTTATCGCCTGTGGCTGGTATTTCCATCAAGAAATCTCTCGTCGCATCGAATACTGGCCGCTATAATCCGCGCACCGATTCATCCGGCTGTGGGTTTTTCCGCAGTTTCGGTAGAAGAATCTCACAATTATAGGCATTTGAACCGGCACTATGTCTGAATACTTGCTGCAACTCGTCAACCTGGCGTCCGAGCGCGATGATCGTGTTCTGTTTGCCAATGTGACGGCATCCTTTGCGGCAGGTGATCTGGTACAAATCCTTGGCCCCAATGGTGCGGGCAAAACTACCTTGCTGCGTATGATCGCAGGTCTTATCCCTATCACTCATGGTCAGGTGCTTTATAAAGGTCAGGATGTTCGATCCAACACCTGGGCCTTTGCGCAAGACAGTATCTACCTGGGCCATTTGACCGCCGTTAAAAAATCCCTGACCCCCGAAGAAAACCTGCAATGGTTTGCATCCCAGCAAGCCAGCTGCATGTCGCCACGTGATGCTTTGCGCAAAGTCGGGCTGAAAGGTTATGAATTCACGTCTTGTGATCAGCTATCCGCCGGGCAATATCGCCGCGTAGCGCTGGCACGCTTGGTGATGTCAGAGGCTAGTATCTGGATTTTGGATGAACCTTTCACCGCCATAGACAAATCCGGCGTGCAGATGTTGGAAGAGCTGTTGGCTGAACATCAAGCGGCTGGTGGTTTATGTTTGTTAACCTCGCATCAGGATTTAGCACTGCAATCCATCAAGCTGATTAATTTGCAGGATTACGCTGCCGAGGGAGTTGTTTGATGCAGCCTTCTGTTTGGCAGGGTTTTTTCAGTCATATTCGCCGTGATTTTCGGTTGATTGCGCGGCATAAACTGGATTTGCTAAATCCATTGGTGTTTTTCTTTATTGCGGTGAGCCTGATCCCTTTGGGTTTGGGGCCGGATAAAAAAGTGTTGGCGCAATTGGCACCGGGTATTGTCTGGATTATGGCTTTACTCGCGTCACTGTTATCGCTCGAAAATTTATTTCGCAGCGATTATGAGGACGGGTCGCTGGAACAAATTTTACGAAGCCCGCAATCTCTGCACTTGTCGGTGATTGCAAAAGTGCTGGTGCATTGGTGTGTGAGTGGTTTGCCCTTAACACTCTTTTCACCGCTGCTGGCAACGGTAATGAATTTACCTGCCGCCGGTTATTGGCCTTTGGTGATTTCGCTGTTGTTGGGCACTTTGGCGATGAGTTTGATTGGTGCTATAGGCGCGGCCTTAACACTGTCAGCAAGGCGCAGTGGATTATTGCTGTCACTCATCGTAGTGCCGCTGTATATTCCGCTTCTGATTTTCGGAGCCAGCGCAGTGCAGAGCGCAGTTGATCAAGCGCCTTATTTAATGCAGTTGGCTGTGTTGGGTGCAATGGCTTCTTTGGGATTATTGTTAGCGCCTTTTGCAATTATGGGTGCGCTGAAAATCTCTCAAGAGTAAAAAATTTGTCGAATTGTGTGTGCGAGACTTGTGTATTCATTTACGGACAGGCGTAGGTTGGGGTGCAAACCCCAACAAATAAATTCCGATTGAAATCCGATGTTGGGGTTCGCACCCCAACCTACGACAAGGGTCCACGAACGCAAAAAATGTCAGTTACGAAAAGGTTTAAATATGAATTGGCAATGGTTTCATCGATTGGGTTCGCCGCGCTGGTTTTATGAAAAAACCTCTCGCTGGTTACCCTGGATTGCGTTAGTCACTTTCGCATTATTGGCGACTGGAATTATTTGGGGGCTTGCGTTTACGCCAATTGATTATCGTCAAGGTAATAGTTATCGCATCATTTATATTCACATGCCGGTTGCGGTGCTGGCGATGGCGGGTTACTACGTGATGGCAATTGCCGGTGCAGTGGGTTTGATCTGGCGAATGAAAATGGCGTTTATTGTGATGGTCGCCGCGGCGCCAGTCGGTGCTGTGTTGACGCTATTAGGATTAGCAACCGGTTCTATTTGGGGTAAGCCCACCTGGGGTACCTGGTGGGAGTGGGACGCGCGCATTACCTCTATGTTGATTTTATTTTTTCTGTATATGGGTGTGATTGCATTGCAACAAGCTTATCAAAATCGCGACACCGCCGATAAAGCCTGCGCAATTTTAACCTTGGTTGGCACAGTGAATATTCCCATCATTTATAAATCCGTCGACTGGTGGTACACACTGCATCAACCGGCCACCATTAAATTAGTCGGCGAATCGACGATTGATCCTTCAATGAAATACCCGTTGTTTATTATGTTGTTTGGCCTCTACGCATTTTTCACACTGGCATTAATTCTTTATGCGCGTGTTGAGATTTTGCGTCGTGAAAATCGTACCCAATGGGTGAGCGATATTTTAGTCGGGAGTGAAAAAACAAAATGACATTCCAATTTGAATCTCTGATGGATTTTATCACCATGAGCGGTCACGGGCCTTATGTCTGGGCAGCTTATATCATCACTATCACCGGATTTGCTTATCTCTGTATCGCACCCATGATGGCCCATCGCGATATGGTTAAACGTGAACTCAAGAAAAGAAGCCGAGACGAAGATGCATCCAGTTAGAAAACAACGATTAATTGTAGTCCTGTTGATTGTGGTTTTTTCCAGCCTCACTATCGGTTTGATTGTGTTTGCGCTGCGTGAAAACTTAAATTTATTTTATCCACCCAGTAAAATCGTTTCCGGCGAAACGCCGCACAATGTGCGTATTCGCGGCGGCGGTTGTGTGAAGCCCGGTAGTGTACAAAGGTCCAGTACTAATTTGGATGTGACCTTTGTGATCACCGATGGCGCTGCTGATGTGAAAGTGAATTACTCCGGCATACTCCCGGATTTATTTGCTGAAGGTGAAGCTGCAGTGATCAATGGCAAAATTAATGATCGCGGCGAATTCGATGCATCCGAAGTGCTCGCCAAACACGATGAAAATTATATTCCGCCCGAAGTTGCCGAAGGCATGAAACAAGCCGGCGGCGAGCATCAAAAAACTTGTGAGACTTTACATTATGCTCGCTGATTGGTTAAGTCTGGTTCCTGAAATAGGGCAGTTATCATTAATCATTGCCTTTTGTTTTACTGTTGCCTTATTTGTACTGCCCTTGTGGGGCAGCTTTACTGGCAATCGTTTATGGATGATGTCCGCACGCAGTTTTGCCGCCGGATTTTTCTTCTTTGTTGTTGTCGCTTATGCCTGCTTAACCTTTTCATTTATCGAAAATGATTTCTCGGTTCGCTACGTTGCTACCAATTCCAATTCACTCTTGCCGCTGCATTATCGCATCAGCGCAGTCTGGGGCGGCCACGAAGGTTCGTTGCTACTGTGGATTTTAATGTTGTCGGGTTGGACTTTTGCCGTTGCATTATTCAGTCGCTCATTACCTTTGCAATTACAATCACGTGTGTTGTCAGTATTGGGTTTTGTTGCGATTGGTTTTAGTTTATTTATTTTAATTACCTCCAATCCTTTTGATCGCAATTTGCCAATGCCACCGCAAGACGGCGGCGATTTAAATCCGCTCTTGCAAGATTTTGGTTTAATTGTGCATCCACCCGTGTTGTATATGGGTTATGTAGGTTTCAGTGTGGTATTTGCCTTTGCAATTGCGGCATTAATTACCGGCAGAATGGACGCCGCCTGGGCGCGTTGGTCTCGTCCCTGGGCGACCTTGGCGTGGGGATTTTTATCACTCGGTATTGCACTGGGAAGTTGGTGGGCTTATTACGAATTGGGTTGGGGCGGCTGGTGGTTTTGGGACCCTGTCGAAAACGCATCCTTTATGCCCTGGCTTGCAGGCACAGCATTAATTCACTCATTAGCGGTGACAGAAAAACGTGGTCTATTTAAAAGCTGGACAATTTTATTGGCGATATTTGCCTTCTCATTAAGTTTGCTCGGCACTTTCATTGTGCGTTCGGGTGTATTGACATCGGTACACGCCTTTGCGAATGATCCTGAGCGCGGTTTATTTATTTTAGGGTTTTTATTGGCAGTCGTGGGTTTATCCTTAACGCTCTACGCGTTTCGTGCGCCGGTTGTAAAAAGCGAACAGGGTTTTGATTGGTTCTCTCGCGAAACTTTTTTGCTTGGCAATAATATTTTATTGGTCGTGGTTTTGTTGGTTGTATTGGTCGGAACTTTGTATCCCTTAATTGCTGACGCCTTGAATATGGGCAAAATTTCCGTCGGCCCACCTTTCTTTAATTTATTTTTCTTGCCCTTTATGGGTGTGCTCTGTTTGTTAATGGCGATCGGCCCATTACTCAATTGGAAGAAAACATCTTTTTCACAGTTGATAAATTTACTGAAGAAACCCGCCATTATCAGTTTGATTCTCGGTGCTGTATTCCCATTCGCCTACGGTGAGAAATATTCGATTGCAGTGGCAGTGGGTGTGTTTATCGCAAGCTGGATAACAACAGCTTTGCTGGCAGATCTACTCTATCGCGTTCGCCATGCCGATTCAGTTGTGGCAGGGTTAAGGAAATTATCCATGAGCTATTACGCCATGTGTATCGCGCATTTGGGTATTGCAGTCACTCTAATTGGTATTGTCTTGAGTAGTGCCTACAGCCATGAAAAAGATTTACGTTTGGCGGTAGGTCAATCAGTGAAAATTGATCAATTCGAATTCACTTTGAAATCACTCGATAGTTTTCAAAAAGATAACTACACAGCTGAGCAAGCCAACATCGAAGTATTAAAAGACGGCAAATTTTTGGAAATGCTCGCACCGCAAAAACGCCGCTACATCGCGACCGGCATGGTGATGACAGAGGTGGCGTTGGATCCGGGATTAATGCGCGATTTATACATCGCCATGGGCGATAAACTGGACGAAAATTCCTGGGCCATGCGTTTGCATGTGAAGCCATTTGTGCGTTGGATTTGGTTAGGCGCGCTCTTTATGGCATTGGGTTCACTGCTGGCAGTTATCGACAAACGTTATCGCAAATTAACGGAAGCCAATTCATGAATAAGCAGCGTTTAATTTTATTAGTCCCACTGATTATTTTTGGTTTGCTCAGCCTTTTATTTTGGAAAGGCTTATCCAACAATCCTTCTGAATTACCTTCTGCATTAATTGGCAAACCGATTCCTCAATTTGATTTACGCGTATTACCCACAATCGAAAACCCCGCCGGTTTGGAACGTGCCACCAATAAAGATTTATTGGGCAAAGTCGGCCTGTTAAACATCTGGGCCACCTGGTGCGTCACTTGTAAAGTCGAGCATCCTTTTTTAAATAAATTAAAAAAACAAGGTGTACTTATCTACGGCATTAATTACAAAGATGATTTGGCGCTGGCCCAGCAATGGGTAGAAGAATTACACAACCCATACGTTTATTCAGTATTAGATGAAAAGGGCACATTAGCCGTAGACCTCGGCGTATACGGCTACCCTGAAACCTTCGTCTTCGATAAAAAAGGCATAATCCGCTACCGCCACGCCGGCGACGTAAACGAAACCGTTTGGCGTGAAGTAATTCAACCACTGATGTTGCAGTTGGAAAGGGAATAGATTGTTGTTCCGCTAATAGTTATTTTGTTAATCGTTAGCGCTTACTCATTGTAATTCGTCAAGTATATCCGCCATCATCGCCTCACCACATTTCCCCACACCACAGTCATCCCCCAAAGGGGGATCCAGTGACTTTCATAATTTGCTCAAACTAATATCAAATGGTTGAAATATTGTGCGGCTGGGATATATAGTCGGCGCTTTATACACAATTGTTATGCAGAAAGAATAAGCATTTATGAACAAGCCAGATCTAGATGAAGTATTAAGGAAAATCGGTAGAAATGTCTTAGTTCTGCAGAGGATTGAGGCTATGCTGAAGCATATAATTCCTCGATCAAGTATCGAAGGTAATGTGAAGACTCTTAAAGCTAATCATGAAAGTGCGGTTAGCTCAATTTCTCAACAAACAATGGGCAACTTAGTAAAGCGTTTCGTCGACAATGTTTGCAAAGAAGAAGGCTTTGCTGAAGAAGATGAGGCTTATAAGCCAGAGCTGTTTAGTTTTAAATTTACAATTTCGATGGATGAAGAGAGCTATAGGTCTAAGAAAGAAGCATTGGAATGTGTCGTAAAAGAGAGAAATGATCTTATTCATCATATGCTTTCAAAATTTGACCAAAATTCAACTCAGAGTTGCCTTGCACTCGCTGCTAGGTTAGATGAGCAATATAGCCTTATTAAAAACGAATATGAGTATCTCCGAAATATGATTCTGAACTTTCATGAGGTTTCAAAGCTTGCTCTGCAGGAAATTGAAAAAGAATTTATTGCAAAGAGCAAAAGTAAAAATGAAAGTGCATAACAAAGCGCTACCGCTGACATTTTTGTTGTGCTTTCGCATTCGCGGTGCTCATTATGTGTAACACAAAAGCGCAACAAAAACGTTACCGCAATTAGCAACGTTATAAATTGGAAAGTTAATATGGGGTATCAAGTTTATATACAGAAATTTGAAAATGGAGACTGTGCAAATATTCCATATGACGAACTTGCAATAATACTTAAAAAATACGGAAAGATTGTAGAAGGGAGTTTCGGCTTAGAGTTCGTCTCAAATGTTGGCGATCTTTGTGATTATGCCCCGCTATCTGGTGATCTAGACGTGGGTATAACTGGAATTACATTTGACCGTCCGACTCTTCACGAGAAGTTGCCTGTGATTGTTTATGATCTACTAAGTTTAAAAAATACATGTTTTTTTGGTCCGGATTTAGAATTTGTGCGTACGCGAAGCGAAATGAGTGCTCACTATCCAAAAGGGCTATTTCAGAATTTAAAGTACGGTGCCAAAAAAATTGAGTCGCCGCTTGACTCATGGCCATTAAAATAGAGTTAAAACAAAGCGATGTCGTGGATGTATTTTCTGTGCTTTTGCATTCGAGGTGATCATTGTCTATAAGGCACAAGCACAGCAAAAAACTACTGCTGAACTAACGCTATACCGGATGGAATCATGCATACATTTTTTAATCTGAAAATTAAAGAAACAAATAATAAAATGAGGCGTGTATTAACAGTCCAGGTGGAGCCATTTTTGCTGAGCCAAGGATGGGAAGGTAAAAACTCATTCTTCAAAAGAATTGTTAATGGCCAGTACCAAACACTAGATATTCAATTTAATAAATGGGGAGGGAGCTTTGCAGTAAATTTGTCTGTGGTTGAGCCAGTGGAGAATTTTTATTCGGCCAAACCGGAAGTGCTTAAGTTTATTCGCTCTCAAAGACTTGGATCTCGCAACAGAAGAATTTCTAAAAAACTGAATATGGACTATTGGTTTAAATTTATGCGTGGCGTCTTGGTTTACTTGCCAACTTATAAGTTGGCAGCATCTGAGCTACTTAAGGTCTACAACGCACAAGCTGAATTAACTTTCAAAGACATGCAAGAATCCATTGATTCAGGTGTCTTTTGTATTCACTTAGAAAAGGTATAAAAAGTGTCGTTGAGTACAGTTGTATTAAAAATGAAAATATACATTCTCTTAATAGTTGTAATCTTTAGTGGGTGCGCATCATTTAATAAGCACGCAGTGTTTTATGGTGAAATAGAATCAATAAATCTTGCGCCATTGGAGGTTGATGGAGAGGCGGAAGTTGTTTTGCGTGTTAATGAAACTGAAGTAATTACATTTTTTGTTGTTTCATGTAATCCGCCTGTTATATGCAGCAACGAAACAGTTAATCTTATTTCAAGTGAATCTTTAAAGTTGGGAAGCAAGGTTAAAGTTTCGGCGTATCTATGGCGGCACCCAGAAGGTTCAAAGTACATTATTGAAAAGCCGTATGGGTACATCAAAAAAATATAGCGAGACTAGAGACGAAGCTCTAAATCATGAATGGATAAAAGATGTTTTTCACATAACAGATCACATGGTTAAAGATGATAAGGTCATCGTTAGCTTTTTTCACCGATTAAAAATCCTGCAGTATTTCTGGTCGGTTATTTTGGATGAATCAATCTATTTCAGAGCAGACTTTATGAGAATAGTAGTAATCATATTGATGTGTTTATGCGGCATGAGCGCGTATGCACAAACCAAAGAAATGGCTACAGAATTTGCGACGGATTCTGATGCCTATCTTGATGAAGAAAAATGCCCTAACTATCCGCTAAAAGCACTTGTAGGTAAGTGGTATGGCGAGACAGAAATCAAAGGCACTGGGCAGTTGCAAAAGTGGGTGAATACTAGAAGTTCAGATGGAAAATATCGTATAGAATTTTCCTTTTATCACAACGGAATGTTAGTTGGAAAAAACACCGAAGAAGGTTTGTGGTCTTACTCCGGTTGTTTGTACTCGATAATAGTTAAGAAGGTTGATTCAAAACCTGTGTTATATCAAGAAGTCTATCGGCTTCATGAAGTGACAAGATCAAAGATGCGATATACAAATTACCGAACCGGTAATACGTTCACTATGAAGAAGGTTAAATAAAGATTTTGTAGGTGAGATATAAAGGAGTAACAAATGAACCTAAGACCCGCAACAAACGCGGATTCCGAACAAATTAAATTTGTGGTCTTTTCTGTATTGAAAGAATACGGACTCAAACCAGATTCAGGTAGCACTGATAAAGACCTTGATTCAATAGAGCAGAATTATTTTGCGAATAATGGCTTTTTTGGTGTTGTTGAAGAGAATGGATTGATTGTCGCGACAGTTGGGTTGCATAAGGTTGATGGTGATACCTGTGAGCTTCGCAAAATGTATTCATTGCCCAGCCAAAGAGGGAAGGGGCTTGGTAAGGCGATGATTGAGTTTGCTTTAGCAAAAGCCAAAGAGCTGGGATACAAACGTGTGGTATTGGAAACAGCGTCTCCGCTTAAAGAAGCAATTGGTTTATATAAAAAATACGGTTTCAAAGAATACTGTTCAGATCATTTGGCTGCTCGTTGCGACCAGGCGTTTGAAATCTATTTGTAATACCGGGCAATTCCCACAAATCCCGCCTTCCTTGATCTCGATCAAATCCAAAATTACCGGTTGACCTACACTCACTTTAACAAGAGCGAAAACGGGGGAACCGGTTATGTATGTTGATTTTGTGATTGTACTCAGCCTGATTATCGTGACACTGACTTGCGTATTTTTGGGTTTTATTACCTATTACGCTTACAAACACATCAAGGCGGATATTGCCAAGACGGAAGCGGCTAAATCGCCTTCCTGATGTGTATTAAATTCTACAGATAGCCCCGATTTGGCCTGCCGGTTGTGGCAGGTTTTTTGTTGGTATTAAATTTGTGGCTAATAAACAGGTCGCAAAAAAAATCCCCGCTGTTGCGGGGATTTTTTTATCAGTCATATTTACGAGTGCGTGGTTTGCGCGTTTCGTCTTTGGTGCCGTCTTTAAAGCTGCGGCTGCGAGCGGGTTTTTCCGATTCGCTGAAACTGCGTGGAGCGGAGCGTTTCGGGCGTGAAGGGAATTCGTCGCTTTGACTGTTTTCGTAAGCGCCGCCTTTATCCACACTGATATTCAGTGGGCGATTGCGTACGCGAACTTTTTTCAGTTGCGCCAGAACTTCTTTTGGCATGCCAGCTGGCAAATCTACAGTGGAGAATTCGTCGTGCAATTTGATGTGGCCAATAAAGCGGCTTTCGATTCCAGCTTCGTTAGCAATTGCACCGACAATATCACCAGGGCGAGCTTCGTGATTACGACCTACTTCGATGCGGTAGCGTTGCATATTTTCATCGCTGCGCTCGCTGCGTTCACGGCGTGGTTTGCTGTCGCGGCTATCGCGTGAATCACGACCGCCACGATCATCGCGAGATCTTTCACCGCGTGCGCCGCGCTCGCCACCACGTTCACTGCGATCATCACGTGAACGCTCGGGTTTAACATCGGCAAATTTCACTTGCAGTGGGCGTTCTTTTTGCAATAAATACGCAAGCGCTGAAGCGATTGATTCTGGCGATACATCATTTTTATTGCTGTATTCGGCAAGCAAATCATTGAAGAAACTTAAATCCGGTTGTTCGGTTAATGCATTAGTGATTTGTTGCGTGAACTGATCAATACGATGCTTGGTCACCGTTGCACCGCTTGGCAATTCCATCAAAGTGATAGGTTTGCGAGTTGCTTTTTCGATAGTGAACAACAAACGTTTTTCACGTGGGGCCACAAACAAAATTGCTTTACCGGTACGACCAGCACGACCGGTACGGCCGATACGGTGAACATAGGCTTCGCTATCGTAAGGAATGTCATAATTGACTACGTGGCTGACACGTTCAACGTCGATGCCGCGAGCGGCAACATCAGTGGCAATCAAAATATCCAATTTGCCGCTTTTCAAACGATCAATAGTGCGCTCACGCAATTGTTGATTCATATCACCGTTGATTGGCGCAGCAGAATATCCGCGTGCTTCCAATTTTTCGGCGAGTTCAACGGTCGCGGTTTTGGTGCGCACGAAAATAATCATGCCTTCAAAAGGTTCTACTTCCAGAATGCGAGTGAGTGCATCCAGTTTGTTGGTGCCGCTCACCATCCAATAAACTTGTTCGATGTTATCGCCAGTGGATTGATTGCTGGCAATTTTAATTTCTTGTGGATTGGTTAAATATTTTTCTGCAACGTTGCGAATTTCGCGTGGCATAGTGGCAGAGAAAAGTGCTGTTTGGCGCGATTCCGGAATGTGTTCCAGAATCCATTCAACATCATCGATAAAGCCCATACGCAACATTTCGTCGGCTTCATCCAATACCAAACTTTTTAAATTATCCAGATTCAAACTGCCGCGACGCAAGTGATCCATAACGCGACCGGGTGTGCCCACTACCACATGCACGCCGCGTTTTAATTGACGCAATTGTGTGGACATATCTTGTCCGCCATAAATTGGCAGAACGTGAAAGCCGGGAATATCCGCAGCATATTTTTGAAAGGCTTCAGCAACTTGAATTGCCAATTCGCGAGTCGGTGCCAGGACCAACACTTGTGGTTCGTTTTGTTTGGTGTCCAAACGAGAGAGCAGAGGCAAGGCGAATGCAGCCGTTTTACCTGTACCGGTTTGTGCCATACCTATGATGTCACCGCCTTTCATCAGCACTGGAATAGCGGCTGCCTGAATGGGTGATGGCGCTTCATAGCCAACAGCTTGAATAGCTTTTAAAACAGAATCGGAAAGGCCCAAATCGGTAAAGAGTAGGGGAGTCGACATTAAATTGACCTGTAAATAACAAAGTGAATGGCAGCAACAAGTTGCTGACAAAGAAAAGCAGGAGGTGATAAATGCCGGGGAATCCGGCCTATTGCGCCCATTCAAATGCCATTTTGGCAGGGGGCGATACACATCAACATATCCCGCAGGTTTAGTAGCCCGAGACCGCATAACGGTCAATTCAGCCTACCCCGCGCAAGACGTTCAAACCAGGAGAGGGGTTACTGAAAGCGCGCGCAGTATAGGGAGTTGTGTGAATTTAAGCCAGAGTTATTTGTTCTTTCAGACAAAACACCCTCTCCCCAACCCTCTCCCATCAAGGGAGAGGGAGCAGATAGGCGCTATTAAAGAACAGAAATCTAAACGTGAAAAATGTGCGCTCAAGTAAAATGCAAAAACAAAATCAAGTACCCTCTCCCTTGATGGGAGAGGGCAGGGAGAGGGTGTTTAGCCTTTTAGCGATTTTTGAATCCAGGTATCCAGCGCAGATGCAAATTGATGCATATCTTTCTGGTTGTAGGCGGGTGGGCCGTCTTGTAATAGCAGGCCGCTGTTGCGCAGGGTCTCGTTAAAATTTCGCATGGTCAGGCGTGCGCCTATGTTGTCTTTGGTATATCGTTCGCCACGGGGATTAATTGCGGCGGCGCCTTTGGCGATTGCACCTGCTGCCAGAGGAATATCGGCAGTGATGACCAGATCTGCGGCGGTGAGTTGTTCGACGATAAAATTATCGGCCTTATCAAAACCCGATTCGACTTGAATCATTTGAATAAAAGGTGAGCGTGGTACAGCGATATATTGATTCGCAACCAATCGCACTTGAATTTGTCGATTGTGACCGGCACGAAACACGGCATCTTTCACCGGGCGAGGGCAGGCGTCACCGTCGATCCAAATAGGCATAGAATAATCCGGAAAAGTTTTTAGAAAAATTTATTAAAAATGAAGTTTAAAAGATTATCACAGAAAAAATTATGAGCGACAAACATCTTTCAACAACCGCATTGGCAAAATCGATTGGCAAAGAAAGCAAAGAGCTTTTTGTGTTGCTTGCGCAAGGCGGTTGGATTAACAAGGTTCAAGGCCATTGGCATTTAACGGAAAAAGGAAAATTCGAAGGCGGTATTTATTTGAATCATCCGAAATACGGTGAATATATTGCATGGCCGGAATCAGTCAAACAACATCCATTATTAAAACTTTTACCTGAAGCACCTCTCTCGGCAACTCATCTCGGGCAGAAATGGGATTTGCCTGCGCGATTGGTGAATCTAATGTTGGCTGAGCGTGGGCTGATAAAAAAATATTTGCACGGTTGGTTGTTAACTGAAAAGGGAGAAGAGCAGGGCGGTCAACAACACGAATCCGAACAATCCGGCATTCCTTACGTCACCTGGCCAGAAAGTTTATTGCAAGAACCCTGGGTTGAGGGCTATTTGCAACAATTACATGCAAAAGATATAAGCTTTCCTGCGCGCAGTTTGGATGGGCATTTGGTGGAATCAGCGATTCAATTACGAATCGATAATTGGTTGTATCTGGCTACTATTCCGCACGCTTATTCCTATCCAATTGAAGTTGATGACAAAATCATCACGGCCGATTTTTATTTGCCACATCAAACCTTGTGTATTGAATGTTGGGGCGATTTGTTTAGCAAAAATACGGCGCAATCCATTATTGATGATCTTGAAAAACAAAAACAGTATCGCGAACACCCGATTGCATTTGTAGAACTAAAAGATGAAACTATGATGCAATTGGATGAACGCTTGGCAAAAGAAATTTTTAAGCGGGGAACTGCGGTTTATTAGTGGCCCTCACCCTAACAAGACAAAGACCCCACCCTAACCCTCCCCTTGCCAGGGGAGGGGATTTGGCCCCTCCCTTTGAAAAAGGGAGGCGGGGGAGGGATTTAAATCCCCCCTAACCCCCCTTTTTCAAAGGGGGGAATAAAAGCAAATTACAATCCAAAAAGGTAACCAAAAATGGCAAGTGTGTTCACATTAATTATGGAAGGAAAAATTCCTGGCAATTTTGTTTGGAAGGATGATCATGCAGTGGCGATATTAACCATTCAGCCGATTCGACAAGGGCATGTGTTGGTTATTCCGCGTCAGGAAATTGATCATTGGAATGATTTGCCGGTTGATTTGGCTGCGCATTTAATGAAGGTGAGTCATAGCATTGCCAATGCATTAAAAGTGGCTTATCCAGCAAAACGGGTAGGGATGATGATTGCGGGATTGGAAGTGCCGCACACTCATTTGCATATAGTGCCGATTGATTCAATGGAGGATTTAAGTTTTTCCAATGCAAAAAATGCGGAGGGTGAAATTTTAAAAGCAACAGCAGAAAAAATTCGTCAAGTATTACAACAGCAAGGCCATCAAGAAGCGAGTTTTTAATTGCAGGGGCGCTGCTTGCCGCGCCCTTGCCCCACGAATCAAAAGGGCGCAGCAAGCGGCGCCCCTACATAAATCTTCCTCCCCTTACGAAGGGGAGGATCGAGGTGGGGTCTTTAACGCTTCAACTGATGCAACAATTCTTCGCCGTAAGGCATTTTTGGTAAAGCAAATGCGATTTGATTAATTGCATTGTCGTAAATCGTAGTGACGTTAACTTCCATTTCCAATTGCATGCGGCGTGACAACATAGTGATGGGAAATAAACATTCCTGGGTTTTGACTACACACAAAGCTTTTGAACGGCCTTGTTTGTCTTTGTAGACTTTCCATTGCAGGTGTGAGGGGAAATCTGCTTGCATAATTTGACCTAAAATTACGCCCATAGCTTCCTGAGTTGCAAAATCATCTGTCTTGACAAGTTTTTGATCGATGATGCGCTGGAGAACTGAAATATCACTCCAGGTGCGAGTAAGATTGGTTCCCAGTTTACTTTTCGCTAATTCCTTTATTTTATCTTCCTGTTGCTGCATTTTGTTTTTATCCATCCAGCTCAGTTCTTCGATGGTCACAGCTTGCAATTGAACATTGGCAAATGCCAATTTACCAATCAATAAAAAAACACCCAAAACAAACAGAGTCAATTTTTTCATGATTTATCTCCAAATGAATTAATACGTTGGCCAATAATTGTTGCCGGATTACCCGCAACTTTTGAAAATGCTGCGACATCTTTTGTTACAACTGATCCCATTCCTACAACCGCTTTATCACCAATGTTTACGCCATCACGAATACAAACTTGCGCACCTATCCAAACATCTTTACCAATACTAATACCGCAGGATGTCACGGCTTGTTCAGTGATAGTTTGCTCAGCTGCCATACCATGATTAAACGCATAAGCCGATACATAAGCGGCGATGCGTGTGTGGCTGCCGATTTTAATCCCTTTGCGCCCGCCGTCCAGCGTAACGTGATGATTAATCGATACATTCGAGCCAATTTCAACCGGGCCGTGAATCACCGAGTCAGCCGCTATATAAGTGTTATCACCCAAGACAATCGGACGTCCAGGCTCGGCAAATAGTTGCGCTTCCGGTGCAATAAAACAATTCTTGCCGATAATCACCGTTTCCATAGCGCTAATATAGTCCTGAATTTCCGCTTGCCATTCAGTTGCCATGGCGAGCAATTCCGGTTTCAAGTTGTAATAGAGCCAGGGCATATAGGACAAACGTTTTTTATGACGTTGGTGATAGTCCTCGATTGAAAATGACGGCATAAAGCTACCCCATTGCTAATGCTGCGGGATTATACTCAGGTCTGTGTAAATAAGTTTAAAAGAAGTGTTTAATCAGTATAAACTTCGGCCTCACCTAGCGACTGCCAATTTGAATTCCATGTTTTATCCCCTCGAAAAAAATAATGATTTTTGGGTGTTGTACAAACCACCCGGTATCAGTTTTCACAGTGATACAGGCGAAGCCGGATTTTTTGAGCAGGTCAAACAGCAAGCATTGGCTGAGGGCGTGCAAAGTCTGTATCCGGTTCATCGTTTGGATAAACCCACGTCGGGTTTATTGATTATGGCAACACATGAAGAATCCAATCGACAACTTTGTCAGGCGTTTAGTGATCACCGCGTCGAAAAATATTATCTGGCGATAAGCGATAAAAAGCCGCTTAAAAAACAGGGGCTGATAAAAGGTGATATGCAAGCCGCGCGTAACGGAGCCTGGAAGCTATCGAAATCTTGCGATAACCCTGCAGTAACTCAATTTTTTTCTTATTCAATTGCACCGGGAAAACGTTTATTTATTTTGAAACCGCGTACAGGTAAAACCCATCAATTGCGCGTTGCCATGAAAAGTTTGGGAGCTGCCATTGCGGGCGATAGTCTTTATGCAGGCGAGGGCGCTCATCAATATGATCGTTGTTATTTGCATGCCTATTCGATTGGATTTCAGCTCAACAATCAATTTTATCGATTCACTGCGCCACCTGGTGAGGGTCAATTATTTTTGGATCAGGATTTTCAACAAGCTTATGCAGAGATTGCAGAGCCCTGGAATTTGCCTTGGCCAGAGGTAAAGGCCTGATGAAAAAAGTTATCGCCGTATTTTTATTGTTGACACTTACAGGTTTGAGTGCCGCCGGATTTTATTTTTCAGAACAGAATTCTGCAATCGAACAACCTGAGGTAGGGTATCAATTAATCAGCAAGCCATGTTGGTTTGAAGTGGATTGGCGAAAAAAAGTGAAATGTTTTCATTTGAAAACGCCAAAAGATCAAGGTGTATTTTTATTACCCGTGGTAACTATTGTTGATGAATCAGCTGATCATCGAGCTGACCCGGTTTTATATTTACAAGGTGGCCCGGGTGCAGGTGCTGGTTTGAATCAAGAAGGTATGGAGAGATGGATTAACTGGGTTGGTTTAGCTGATTTAAAACGCGATGTGATTTTAATGGATCAGCGTGGAACAGGCGAAAGCCTGCCAAAATTAAACTGCAATGATAAAGGCGAACAAATCCGCAGCTGGAAACGTAATGATTCTCTGCTGCAAGAACTGCAAGCGAATAATCAGGCTATGTTGGCCTGTTTTGAACAATTAGAAATTAACGATGAATCCTTGAGCCCAGAGAATTTTTCTACAGCCATTTCCGCAGAAGATATAGCTCAGCTGATGCAACAACTGAATTACCCTGAGTGGAATTTATTAGGTGTTTCTTATGGAACCCGTTTGGCTTTGGAGTTGGAGCGTCAACAGCAAGACGAAAATACGGGATTAAAGTCCCTGGTGTTGGATTCTGCCTATCCTGCCGGTAAAGGTGGAGTACAAACCTGGCCGAATGTATTGGCTGAGGCCTTGGATCATTTTTTTAAAGCTTGCTCATCTCAAGTGAAATGCCAATCCATATTAGTTGGCGAAAATATTGAGCAAGCTTTTGTCGAGAGTTTGCAAAAATTGAAAACTGTTCCGGTCAGGTTAACCATCAAGCGTTGGGATGGTGAGCTGCCAGTTGAGTTTATAGTCAATGATCATCGATTTGTATCGGCTGTTTTTGCAGCAACTTATGATCCACAAGGTTGGAACAAAATTGCTTCGGCGATTCGTGCGATCAATCAACAAAATGCTTATGAGACGGAAGTTCAGCTTAAGTTGTTGATTGAACCTTATTTGAATCGAAATATGGATCAGGATTTTAATGCATTGGCATTTACAGCTGTGGATTGCGCAGACAATTCGTTGGGTTTGGAATCAGATTATCAGCAGGCGGTGGAGCGGCATCCTGTTATTGCCGAATACACCAAAGATCAGTGGCAGTATCAATTGTGCCATCAGCTGGATAACACAAAGCCGCTTGAGTGGAGTAAGCCGGTTTTGCCGAGTTTGTTACTCTCGGGGCGGCATGATCCTATAACGCCAATCGCCTGGGCAAAAGAGCTTCAGGAAAATTCAATAACAAGCCAGTGGATTATTCGTGATGATTTGGCACATTCGGTGTTATCAACCGATGTATGCTTATTGCAGAATTTGTATAGATTTTTTGATGAGCCACAAAAAGAATTTAATTATTGTCCGTGAATAATCGGATGTTGTTTTTATGGAAAGGGATTTGTAACAAAGGTTAAGTCGCTGGATACCCTTCGGGTATGACGAAATGTTTTAAGGGCATCCAGCGACTGAAAAATTTCAAATCGCTGGATAGAAATTACTACTCGTATTTGCACAAGTAAGACGTTTCAACATCAGCAGACACTTTAAAGCGTTGGTTAGCTTCAACAATAAAAGTTTCGCCTGTTTTAAACGTTTTTGGTTGGGTTTCGCCGGGCAATACAACGGTCAGGCTACCGCTAACAACAGTCATATATTCGCGTTGGGCTGTACCGAATTCGTAATCGCCTTTTGCCATTACGCCGATAGTCGCGGGTAGGGTTTCAGTTTGGAAGGCGATGGATTTAACCTTGCCATCGAAATATTCGTTTACTTTAAACATGGAATGCTCCGGGAAGTTGAATGGCAAAATGACAAAAATGTCGGGCACAAAAAAGGCCGCATGCCTGAAAAACAGTTATGCAGCCTTTGTATTTGGCTCCGCCTGCTGGGCTCGAACCAGCGACCCACGGATTAACAGTCCGTTGCTCTACCGACTGAGCTAAGGCGGAATTTCGGCTTCCGTATCGGAAGTGGTGCGCATCATATAGAGGCAACCTGAACCGGTCAACCCTTTTTTAACGCGAAGATTGGATAAAAAGTCATGATAATCAGGGGGTTGTTTAATAAAACCACAGTCTGGTTTATGTCTGTGCAGTCACTTGGGGTTTTGCAGCAAAATCAATTTAAAACCGGCTTCTTGATGTAGGACTTTCAGGCTTTTAAACAAAGCGCTGGCCTTGGTTTCTAGCGGCACAAATTGGTTAACTACAAAAAATGCACTCCCGTTTTTTGCCAATAAACGATGTGTTTGGCGAACAAACTTTTCCGTTAAATCAGCATCAGATTGAAACCCCTGATGAAAGGGTGGGTTGCAGAGAATCAAATCAAACTTGTTATTAATTGACGAGCCCGCATCGTCCGCAATCGCCATGGCCGTTAATCCTGCCAGTTGAATATTCTGTTGAGCGGCGAGAATAGCGGCAGCGTTATTGTCGGTCAGCGTCCATTCTTTTATAGAACTGCAATCGGGATTTTGCGCGGCGGCCAGTGTGAGAAATCCGTAACCACAGCCTAAATCCAGGCAATTTGTCGGGTTGGTGTGTTGAAGCTCCAGCAAATTCAAATGCTGAATCAATAATTCACTGCCTTGATCGATTTTATTCCAACCAAAAAGCCCCGGTTTGCTAAAGACTGTGAACTGCCCGATTGGAATCAGCGAGCGAAGTTGACTGTAATTCTGATCATCCAGACATGAGTCAGTATCATATTGTTTGTGTTTGCGAATAGAGCCAGTGTAGACCTGTCCATTTTTCTCAGCGGATTGTTTATCACCAAAAAGTGAGGAGATTTTTTCTATCCAGGTTTTGGTGCCTTCTTGTTTGTGGCCCGCGATAATCAATTCACCATCGATTTTTAAACAACGCCAGGCCTGATTGATTATGTGGTTTACCAGCGCCTTTTCTTTGGATACACGATAAAAAATTCTATCCAGGCTGTTATCAGCAATATCTGAAAAATCGAAATCAGAAAATTGAGATTGGTAACCTTGCTTGATGGCTTCCTGATACAAATCCTGACGATTGGTAATGGTACGAAGCTGTGAGTGTTGATTGGCTTCAAGCAGTCCTGAATGGTTTTCATCCAGCAACCAAATCACATTGCCCTGTGGTTGGTTTGCACAATAAGTGTGGATTTGTTGTTGAATCCATTGCACGGCTTGATCAGTCACGGAATATGGCCTCTTTTTCCTGATCGGTTAGCGCGCGGTATTCACCGGGTTGTAAGTTTGTATCCAGCGACAGCGAGCCAATTTTTTCTCTGTGCAACGCCACCACATGATTACCTATGGCAGCAAACATGCGTTTAACTTGATGATATTTTCCTTCCGAAATAGTCAGTCGCGCCTGCTTGGAGCTGATAATTTCGAGTTCTGCTGGTGCTGTTAGTTTTTTTTCACCTTCTAACAAAATGCCGGTTTGAAAAATATTCGCAGCATTTTCAGAAATTGCATCCGCCAGTTCAACTTTGTAGGTTTTTTTACAGTGAGATACCGGTGCGGTAATGCGGTGATTCCAGTGGCCGTCGTCGGTTAAGAGTAATAATCCGGTAGTATCTTTATCCAGTCGCCCGACAATTTGCAGTTCATCCAAGTGATTTTCGTCGAGTAAATCCAGTACAGTTGGATGCTCGCTGTCGTGCGTGGCCGAGACATATCCAACAGGTTTATTCAGCATTAAATAGCGTGGTACGCGTGCGGTGATTAATTGATTATCCAGATAGATTTCATCTGAATCGATAATTTTTTGATCAGGTTTTAACTTGCAATTGCCGTTGACGCTGACATCACCCATGCGAATTAATTTGTGAATTTGCGAACGGGAGTAGGGCGTGTTGTTGCTGAGAAATTTATCAAGGCGCATTGCATTTACCTGCAGGGCGGGTCGCGACCCGCGTTTCAATCTTGAAAATTTATTGTCGTTGATTTTTCAAATCAAAACGCGAGTGAAGACCGGACAGGTTAATCAGGAAATTTTTTTCTCACCCGAATCAACGGATTGATAAATCAAGGTGTTGATGGTCATAGGCCCAACACCACCGGGAACCGGCGTGTATGCCGCAACGCGATTCACCAAAGGTGCCAATTCAATATCGCCAACTCCACCGGGGTGATAACCGGCATCAACAACAACAGCGCCATCTTTAATCCATTCGGCTTTAATAAATTCCGGTTTGCCGACTGCGCCGACAATGATGTCTGCCTGTTTGATCAACTCAGGCAAATTTTTGGTGCGTGAATGGCAAATAGTGACTGTGGCATTGGCATTTAACAGCATCATCGCCATGGGTTTGCCGAGAATCGGGCTGCGACCAACCACAACGGCGTGTTTGCCTTCGAGTGGAATCTTGTAGGCTTCAAGCAAACGCATAATGCCTTTTGGAGTCGCGCAACCATAGGCTTCTTCACCCATGCTCATGCGACCAAAACCCAAACAGGTTACGCCGTCGACATCTTTTTCTGCAGCGATTGCATCAAAACACAAACGCTCATCAATTTGATGCGGTACCGGGTGTTGCAACAAAATGCCGTGCACATTCGGGTTGGCATTGAGTTCCTGAATTTTTTGCAGGAGTTGTTCGGTGGTGGTGCTGGAAGGCATTTCAACTTTTAATGATTCCATTCCGATTCGTGTGCAGGCATTGCCTTTCATTTTCACGTAAGTAGCTGATGCAGGATCATCACCAACCAATATAGTTGCCAAAATCGGCGTTTGACCATTAGTGCGCGACTTGAGTGCTGCAACACGTGCAGACAATTCCTCTTCTGTTTTGGCAGCCAGTGCCTTGCCATCAAGAATCAATGCCGACATGAATAAGTACCTGTGAAAAAATGAGGGCGCTATTGTGAACAGCTGCTCGATTCGATACAAGACCAAAACTTGAGTAACAGATAATCAACTCAACAAATTTTTTGCAGCCAATCGCCATTTAATTGATTAACTTGGAAAAATTGTCTGTGTTTGCCGTTGACGAGTGAAAATCACATGGCTATGATGCGCACCACTTAAAACGCGGTGCCCAAAAACATCACGTTTTATTCGGAGTGTAGCGCAGCCCGGTAGCGCGTCTGTTTTGGGTGCAGAATGTCGGGGGTTCGAATCCCTCCACTCCGACCAATTTCATTGAACCTGCCAAGGTTTCATTCCAGCAATGCGCCCGTAGCTCAGCTGGATAGAGCACCCGCCTTCTAAGCGGGTGGTCGCAGGTTCGAATCCTGCCGGGCGCGCCATTTAGTTCTCCCTTCTCTACGGTGGCTGTAGCTCAGTTGGTAGAGCCCAGGATTGTGATTCCTGTTGTCGCGGGTTCGATCCCCGTCAGCCACCCCATATTTTTCAAGGCTTTCAGCCGAATTTCGATCGATGTCGACTACTTTCATAATATTTTTCATCAGATGTTTACTCATCACATTCATTTCATTTTTTTGATTAGCTTACCCTGCAACATTTTTTCATAGTCTCCTCTTCTGATGCTGCTTGGAGCGGATCGTGATTTCCATTAATAGCTGTGGGAGAATGCGCGCCCATTTGATGAGGAATCACTATGCAAAATAATGACTTGGGTCAGTTGATGAAACAGGGAATGCGACGTTTGGCATCGGGCGTTTCAGTTTTATCTGCGCGTTTGGCAGACGGAAACGCGTTTGTTATGACTGTATCTTCAGTCACCTCTGTATCCGATAATCCCCCATCGTTGTTGGTCTGCGTGAATCGCCAGATACAACGTCATGAAGAATTGCTACCTTTAGGTTCGTCGTTTGCGATCAATCTTCTCGCCAGTGATCAGCGTGAGGTGTCAGATCTCTGCGCCGGGCGGTATCCGGATAAAGATCGCTTGAGCCAAGGTCAATGGCAAGATGAGGACGATTGGTTGTTATTGGCTGATTCCCAAGCCAGCTTTTTGTGTCATACCGACAAGGTGCTGTCATACGGTACTCATGAAATACTGATAGGTAAAATCGCGCAGGTGAGGATTCATCGGGAGCAGGTCAGTCCGCTGGTATATGCCAGTGGTGGTTATTGCAGGGTGCAAAACCTGGTTTAATCAAGTCGATTTTTGGCAGTGTTTTCCTGACTGTCATAATTTGATGTGATTTGAGACATTTTTGTGACAGCTATTGATTCCGTGGAACATTCGAGGTGTTTTTATGCACACCTTGGGGGCAAGTTAGCCAAGGCATTGGATTTACACTGTTTTTTCTAAAAATGCTGTTTGCGAGTGAATCAATATTTTTTAACTAATTGATATATAAGGATATTATTTATGTGGTCAAAAAATAGTCAATTTAACTCAGTGGTAGATTTTTCGCGGGTTTGAGCTATTTTCCCCAAAAGTATCCACTAAGTTATCCACAGATTTTGTGGACAAGATTTTTGTTTCACTTTTTGTGCAAAAAAGTTACAACTTGGGTAAAAAGTGAATTTTTTGTCGTAACACTAAACACGAATTTTTGTTAGCTAGCGGATTTTTTTCTATGAATCAAGCGATAAAGGTGACAGTTTTGGGTGGTGGCAGTTTTGGAACTGCTATTGCCAACATTTTGGCAAGCAACGGACATGAAACAAGATTATGGATGCGTTCCGTGGAACAAGCAGAAGCTTGTCGTAACGAAAAACAAAATAAACGTTATTTGCCCGGTTATGAATTGGATTCCCGATTAATTATCAGCGCTGATCTGGTGCAGTCTGTCAATGATGCCTCATTAATTTTTGTTTCTATTCCCAGTAGTTCATTTCGACAAGTGGTTCAACAAATTGCAGCGCATGTTCGAGCAGATGCCTGCATAGTGTCCACTGCTAAAGGAATTGAACCGCAAGGTTTTACCTTGATGAGCCAGGTGTTGGAACAAGAATTACCAAATAATCCACGCGGGGTGTTGAGTGGCCCTAACTTTGCGAAAGAAATTATTCAGCACCAACAAACCGGTACAGTAGTTGCGAGCCGTGATGAAGCATTGATTCAATTGGTGCAAAAAGTATTAAGTTCAAAAACTTTTCGTGTCTATGCCAATCGCGATCCCTATGGTGTCGAATTGGGCGGCGCCTTAAAAAATATTTATGCCATCGTGTGTGGCATGGCTGCAGCATTGGGTGCGGGGCACAATACACAAGCCATGTTGTTAACACGCAGTTTGGCGGAGATGGGTCGCTTCGCGCAGAAAATGGGTTCTGATCCCATGACATTTTTAGGTTTGGCGGGTGTGGGCGATTTGATTTTAACTTGCACCTCAGATCTCAGCCGCAATTACCGCGTGGGCTTTGCACTGGGTCAAGGTAAAAAATTGGATGAAATAGTGCAGCAGCTGGGGCAGGTCGCTGAAGGCGTTAATACACTCAAACAAGTCAAACAAAAAGCTGCCGAGTTGGATGTGTATATGCCGCTTGTTTCCGGGCTCTACGCAATTTTGTTTGAAGGCAAAGCAATTCAGGACGTAGCGCTCAAGCTGATGACCGGCGAACAAAATTACGACGTGGAATTTTTAGAGTCATGAAGATTTTTATTTTGCGCCACGGACAGGCCGAAGCCTATCAAGCGGATGACGCATCACGTCGCTTGACTGCAAAAGGTCAAATCGATACGGAACGGATGATCAAACAACAAATGATTCAATTACAAGATATTGAATCTATCTGGGCAAGCCCGCTGGTACGTGCGCAACAAACAGCAAACATTGCTGCATCGATTTTGAATAAGACAGTTGAAACCCGCGAACATCTGGAACCAGAAGCCGATGTTCAACAATTGTTGGCTCAATTACATAGCGCAAATCTGCAATCGATTTTATTGGTTAGTCATTTACCTTTAGTGGGTGTTCTGGCTAATCGGCTGTGTGGTTTTGAAAACAATCGCATTCAATTTTCAACCAGTTCACTGGTAGGTATTGAATGCGAAATTCCTGCGTCAGGATTGGGTGATTTATTTTTGGAAGCGCATATATAATTTTTGAATCTCGTCGTCCCCGCAAGGGACCCAGTGACTTTTATTTATTCTGTAATCAGAATTCAGTCACTGGATTAGCTTCGCTGGCCTACCGGCTCCCATCGGGTATGACGATGAATTATGTTTTATTTTACAAAAACGTTTCTAATTCTTTTTGCGTCAACATTTCTTGCGGTAAACCCAATCGATAAGCGTAAATCACTTTAAAAGCTAATACGTTTTGCACGTATTGACGGGTTTCATTGAAAGGAATCACTTCTACCCAAATATCCAGCGGTAATTTACCATTCGATAATGCACGCCATTGTCTGACTCTGCCCTGGCCTGCGTTATAAGCGGCAGCGGTTAATGCGTGATGTCCATCGAAACTGTCCAATAAACTTTTCAAGAAACGGCTACCCAGAGGAATATTTTTTTGACCTTTTAGCAAGTCGCTGGGTTGATAGGCAATTTTGTTGCGCCTTGCAACTTCTTTTGCTGTTGAAGGCAACAATTGCATCAAGCCCTGAGCATTGGCCGAAGATTTGATGTCCTGCGTAAAAGCACTTTCCTGACGAATAATCGAAATAATGAAACGTTTATCAACACCAGTTTCTCGTGCAGCTTGATCAATAAAGGCTTCGTATTTAATCGGGAACCGCAGGCTTAAATCATCATAGTATTGCGCTGCCGACATGGTTTGAATGGCGAGCAAATGATTGTCCCACTTACTGGCAAGATGCGCCGCGTGCAAGACTTCTTCTTCAGGAATGCGTTTTAATGTGAAAAACCATTCTTGATTTGCAGCGGCTTTATTTCCTGTCAGAAAAAATTCGCGTGCGCGCATAAACCCAGGGGTTGATTCAATATGTGCCCATTGCAATTTATCCATCACCACCGGCCGATCCACTAACGCAAACGGTTTTTGCAATTTAATTGCCGATAAAAATCCGTGAAAACTGCGATTCTCTGCGAGGCTGGCATAAAGGCCTTGACTGGTTTGACCCATGTACTCATGAATATTCAAGGCTTCCATAGTGCGAGCCATCCAGTAACGCCATTTATCCGAGGTTTTAAATGGATCAGGATAGCGTTGCAACCAAGCGTTAACTCTTTCCCAATCCTGCTGCGAAAGTGCATGACGCAAGAGTGCATCCAGCAAAACTGGATCATCCACATGCCCTTGACCAGAAATTAATTGCGTTGCAGTGTTGGGGTGTTTTTGTTTAAGCAATTGCAATCCCAATTCAATCAGGGTTGCACTGGATTCCTCGGGCGCAAACTTATGGCTTGCGTAATAAGTATCAAAATATTCTTTAGCTTTGACAGGATTGCTGGCCGCTTGCTTGTAAATGCCGCGCAATAGAATGGCATTTACATAAGGATTCTGTTGCTTGAACTTTGCCGGTGTTTTTAACAACGCAGGATTATTATTCACTTGCTGATAAACCAATGCATAACTGCGTTCTGCTGCAGGTAATTGCGTCGATAAATAACTGGCCAAACCGGCTTCGCCCGCGTTGGTGGCTTTGATAAATCTCTGCCAGAGTAATTGTTTGGTTCTGTAACCAGCGGCTTTCCATGCATCAATCAAGTTATCGCAACTGGGTGGTAAACTTTTTCCTTGATTCCAAACAGCTGCGACTTGATCCATTGCTGTAGGGTCATCAGTTTTTAAACGCGCTTCAAGATACAGGCAGGTCAATTCGGTGTCGGCCAAACGCGAATCATAATAATGAATGTAATCAGCCCATTGTTTTTTGATCGCCAATTGTCTGAGCCATTGTTGTGTTAAACGAGTTGCCAGCAAGGAATTGGGATACTCGGATAGAAAATTATCCACCTTGCTTTTGGGCATGCTGGATAATTGTGGCAATAAGGCTTTGTATTCCAAATAAGGTTTTAACGGGTACTGTTGTAATTTCGCCAGCAAACGCTGAAATTCTTGTGTTTGTTTTTTAGCCAAAGCGCGATCGGCAGCGGCATACCAGGCTCGTTGTTGTTGTAATGGGGTAAGCGCGGGGGCTTTGGCAGTTTTTTGTTGGGCAGAGAAAACCAGGGAGGGTAATAAAAGAAGAAACAGCAACACAACAAAACGCATGGAAACCTCAAATAAAAGCGGATGGTATATCATGTCCGGTAAATTGACGGCGAGAATAGCAGTTGTTGATCACTTCTACATCATTTTTCATCAAGAATTAATCCTTTATGTCCCTAGTAAAAATTGAAAAAGCCTGTTTGAGTTATGGCCTGCAAGTGTTGCTTGATCAGGTTGATTTGAGTATCGAAAAAGGCCAGCGGCTGTGTTTAATCGGGCGCAATGGCGCCGGTAAATCCAGTTTGATGAAAGTGATTGCGGGCGAAGTGGATTTGGATAAAGGCGAGGTGATTCGCCAATCCGGAATTAAAGTTGCTCGGCTTGAACAGGATCTGCCCGACCCTGATGATCAACGCGTTTTTGATTGTGTCGCCAGCAGTTTTGCCGGGCTTGGAAAAATTCTTGCGGAGTATCAAGCCTTATCTCATTCTGCTGATTTGCAAGCGGCGGACATAGAACGCTTGCATCAACTGCAACAGGAAATTGAGCGTCAGGATGGTTGGTCTTTACAGCAGAAAGTTGATGAAATTTTATCGCGGCTGGAATTGCCTGCCGATAAATTTATGCGTGAATTATCGGGCGGCTGGCGTCGTCGGGTTGCACTGGCAAAAGCGCTGGTGATGAACCCGGATGTGTTGTTATTGGACGAGCCCACCAACCATTTGGATATAGAAGCAATTGAGTGGCTCGAAAAACAATTATTGTCATTTAATGGCGCGTTAATTTTTATCACCCACGACCGTGCATTGCTGCAACGCCTGGCGACTCACATAGTGGAATTGGATCGCGGACACATACGTTATTGGGTCGGTGATTACCAAAGTTTTCTGGTCTACCGCGAACAACAATTGGCGGATGAAGCGCGACACAATGAATTGTTTGATAAAAAATTAGCGCAAGAAGAAGTATGGATTCGCCAGGGCATTAAAGCCAGGCGTACACGCAATGAAGGTCGCGTGCGAGCACTTAAAGCCTTACGTGTTGAGCGCGAAGCACGTCGAGAAGTTCAGGCCAAAGCCAATTTTAATCTTGATGCCGGTGAGGCATCCGGAAAGCTGGTGGTTGATATTCAACAGGTGTCATTTGCACATGCCGATAAACCGGTCATCAAAGATTTTTCCATGCGCATTATGCGTGGTGATCGTATAGGTTTGATCGGACCAAACGGTGCAGGCAAGAGTACTTTATTAAAATTGATTTTGGATGAATTGCAGCCGCAATCCGGCAGTATTCGTCGTGGCACACAATTGCAAGTCGCTTATTTTGATCAGCTTCGCGATCAATTAAATCTGGACGCCAATGCAGTCGACAATTTGGCTGAAGGTCGTGAATTTATTGAAATCAATGGCCAATCCAAACATATTTATTCTTACCTGAGTGAATTTTTATTTAGTGGCGAGCGAGCACGTACTCCGTTACGGGCTTTATCCGGTGGCGAGCGCAATCGTGTGCTTTTGGCAAAACTCTTTAGTAAAGCAGCCAATTGTCTGGTATTGGACGAACCGACGAACGACCTGGATGTAGAAACATTGGAATTGTTGGAAGAATTATTGTCGCAATACACTGGCACCTTGTTACTGGTGAGCCATGATCGCGAATTTTTAAATAATTCAGTAACCAGTGTGATCGCCTTTGAAGGCAATGGCCATTTGCAGGAATATGTCGGCGGTTATGATGATTGGATTCGCCAGGGCGGCGGTTGGCACAAACACCAATCCACTGATGAATCAGTATCCGAAAAGCCCGCTGAAAAACTTGTTGCGAGTGTTAGTGAAAAATCTACTGCGACTGTTGCAACCAATAAGCCGAAAAAACTCAGCTATAAATTGCAAAAAGAATTTGACGAGCTGCCACAAAAAATCGAAAAACTGGAATCGGATTTGGCGAACTTGCAAACGGAAATCAACACTGCCGATTTTTATAATCAGGACCAACAAAAAGTAGACGCCAAATTGCGTTTGCTGGCCCAACTGGAAGCAGATCTTGAAACCAGTTTCGAACGTTGGGCCGAGTTGGAATCTATGCAATCATGATTTTTTAACGTGCACGGCTAGTACATCACACTCAGCGCCGTGCAATACGCTGTTGGATGTGGAGCCGAGCAAGAGCGCAAGGCCTTTACGCCCGTGACTGCCAACTAAAATCAAATCGCAATTTTCCTGTTTGGCGAGATAATGCATTTCATCAGCGGTTTGGCCGATCAACACATGTTCCTGAAATACTGGAATGGGCAAGCCAGCGGCCAGAGTTTTAAGTGATGTCAATGCGGTTGTAGTTTGTTGCTCCTGGATGCTGCCTAAATCCATAGCGAGATCGCCGCCGTAAGAGACGGCCAAAGGTTCAATCACATGAACCAAACTGATTTTGGCATTACAGCTTTTGGCGAGCGCAATCGCTTTTTGCAAGACTTGCGGGCAGTCGTCGGATAGATCGAGGCCAATAAGGATGTGAGAGTAGGGCATTTAAACACCTCGCAGAGTTTCCATGGTTGCAAAAAAATTATAGTCTTGACTGAGGATAGCACTGCTTATCCCTTTTGTGAGTTGATCTGGTTGGAGTTGGATGTGAAATTTATTTTAATTTTAATATTGGCGCTGGCATTTATTCTGGCCCCTATTATTGCGCTCAAGCCCAGAGGGCGACAAAGCAAGCTGGAGCAATTGCGTCTAGCGGCGCGAGCGCAAGGTGCAGTATTTTCCATGCGTCGATTGCCTGCACTAAAAACCGATATGGAATTATCGGCACCGCTGGCAGTGTATAGCCTTACTCCCGGTGAAAAATTGCAAATGCAATCAGAATGGATTCTGCGCCGCACCTCTTATCAACACTCGCTAAATTTTTTCGAAGAATGGGATTGGGCCAATGACCAACGCCCCGCAAACCCGATTCAGGATTTACTCAAATCCCACTTGGCATCGCTACCTGATTCAGTAAAAGGTTTTTCGGCAGGCCCGCATGGCGTTGGAGTTTTTTGGACTGAAGAGGGTGAGAAAGATTTTTTGGTGGAGATGATTGATTTGTTAAAGCAAATCAAACAAATGAGTGGGGATTAAAAGCGACCACCCCGCCCGTTGGGCACCCCTCCGAAGGAGGGGAATTGGAATGTGCAATTAGAAAGTAATATTTGAAATTGGCAGTAACAAAATTCCCCTCCCTCGGAGGGGTGTCCGAAGGGCGGGGTGGTCTGCTCGCTCAGGAAGGTGGTCCTCAAAAAGCATCCAAATCGTTTTGATACACCATGCTATCCGGTATCAACAGTTCTTCGCTGAATTTGGTCCGGTTGCCTTCCAGCATTTCGTTGATTTCCCGAATGAGTTTGGTCCGTTTGGGGTTGGGGTGAGGGGATTCCATCAGTTGATGCAGTGCGCGCTGATAAAAGGCCTGGGCGGTTACCCGATCATGAATCGTCAAACATTTATTGCCTTGGGCCACAAAAGACGTGACCGCCACCATCAGATGCGCCCAACGTAACTGGCTTTGGTAAGTGTTGTATTCAGCTTCGGTCAGCTTGCCCTGACTGGTCATATTGGATAAGACAGCTATGGCTTCCACTAACTGTTGCTGGGTTTTGTTGATTTGGGCATCACTTTCGCGTTCATATCTAACACGAAACTGCAATTGGGGATTATCCAATTCCTGAGCATGGGTTATGGATTTTTGTAGTGCAGATTCCACATAAGGTGTTGCTTTGCTTTCCAGCTGACGCATGACTTGTAGTAGCCCGATAATCGAGTTGTTCAGTTTTTGCGCCAATGCTTTATCCCCTACGGTCTGTTCAACACAGGACAAAACCTCACTTAACTCCTCCACCTGGATTCTAAGTCTACGTTGATGAACTCGACGAGCCTGTTCTTTCTTTTGCATCTCGTTAAGAACACTGACCACAATCAAGGCGATCACCATCAGGATTCCCAGAACTATTAGGATATTCATAAATCTATATAAAACAATCAGTTATGGATTAAAATTAATGTCAAATTATGCGCCAAATTGAAGGGGTTTACAAATCCGTCCGACATTTTGGTGCTTGACCCTGCCGGTTTCAGGACTTATAACTGCGCACCCTTTACCAAGTGTAGATAGGTTTGCTGAATTTGCCGCCTCATCTATTCGCTGCTTTAATCAGCCTTTGTAACCCCGAATTCATCCAATTGTGACACTGAAAACTATGGGCAAATCTCTCGTTATTGTTGAATCACCCGCCAAAGCCAAAACGATCAACAAGTATTTGGGCAATGATTTTGTGGTGAAATCCAGTGTGGGTCACATACGTGATTTACCCACCAGCGGCAACTCCAAACCCGTAGATGCCAAAGAGCGAGCCAAGCAGGCGGCTGCTACACGCAAACTGTCGGCTGAAGATAAGGCCGCGCAGAAAGAGGCAAAATCCAAAAGCCAATTGGTCGCTCGTATGGGGATCGACCCGGAAAATGGTTGGCAGGCTCAATATGAAATTCTCCCCGGCAAAGAAAAAGTCGTCGATGAATTAAAGAAATTGGCTGAAAAAGTTGACACTATTTATCTGGCAACCGACTTGGATAGAGAGGGAGAGGCTATTGCATGGCACTTGCGCGAGGCTATTGGTGGTGATCCCAAGCGTTATCGTCGTGTGGTGTTCAATGAAATTACCAAAACGGCGATTCAAAATGCTTTCAAAAGCCCCGGCATGATTGACCAGGATCGGGTCGACGCGCAGCAAGCGCGCCGCTTTCTGGATCGTGTTGTGGGTTATATGGTGTCGCCACTCTTATGGGAAAAAATTGCGCGTGGTTTATCTGCAGGTCGAGTGCAGTCGGTGGCTGTGCGTTTGGTAGTTGAGCGCGAGCGTGAAATTCGCGCGTTTATCCCGGAAGAGTATTGGACATTGTTTGCTGATTTGGATGCAGGCAAAAAACAACAGGTCGCATTTGAAGTTAAAAAGCAGGGCGATGAAGCATTCAAACCTGTCAACGAAACGCAAACCAAAGCGGCTGTCGCCTTGTTGCAAAAAGCCAAATACGAAGTAGTCAGTCGCGAAGACAAGCCGACTCAATCTAAACCTTCTGCTCCTTTTATTACATCAACCTTGCAACAAGCGGCGAGTACGCGACTGGGTTTTGGTGTGAAAAAAACCATGATGTTAGCGCAACGTTTATACGAAGCGGGTTACATCACCTATATGCGTACCGACTCCACCAATTTGAGTCAGGAAGCGGTTGAAGCTTGTCGCAGTTATATTGAAGAAACGTTTGGTGAAAAATATTTGCCAAAAACAGCACAAAGTTATTCCAGTAAAGAAGGCGCGCAAGAAGCCCACGAAGCCATTCGCCCCTCCAATGTTGAAATACAACCCAATCAATTAAGTGGAATGGAACGTGATGCTGAACGTTTGTATGGATTAATCTGGCAACAATTTGTTGCTTGTCAAATGAGTCCTGCCGAATACACCAGCACCAGCGTGGTAGTGAAAGCGGGTGATTTTGAATTGCGTGCACGTGGTCGTGTGGTTCGCTTTGATGGTTTCACCAAAGTTTTACCACAGATTGCGAAAAAAGAAGAAGACGTGATTCTGCCGGATATGAAACCAGGCCAAGTCTTGCCGCTGATTCAATTGAATCCAAAACAACATTTCACCAAGCCACCTGCACGCTATACCGAAGCCAGTTTGGTAAAAGAATTGGAAAGTCGTGCGATTGGTCGTCCGTCTACTTATGCTGCGATTATTTCAACGATTCAGGAGCGCGGTTATGTTCGCCAGGAAAATCGTCGTTTCTATGCCGAAAAAATGGGTGACATAGTTACTGAACGTTTGGTGGAAAGTTTTGATGACTTAATGGATTACGGTTTTACTGCCAATATGGAAAATTCGTTGGACCAAATCGCGCAGGGTGAAAAGAAATGGCGCGATATTCTCGATAAGTTTTACAAAGATTTCACCAAACAATTACAAAAAGCCTCTGCTGACAAAAAAGGTATGCGCAGCAATGATCCGGTTGATACCGACATTGCCTGTACTACTTGTGGTCGTCATATGCAAATCCGCACGGGAAGCACTGGTGTATTTTTGGGTTGCTCCGGTTATGCCTTGCCACCCAAAGAACGTTGCAAAACCACTATGAATTTGGTGTCTGGCGATGAAGCGATTGATGCAGACGCCGACGATGAAGCTGAATCCCGCCAGTTGCGCAGTAAGCATCGTTGCAAGCTGTGTAATTCTGCAATGGATTCCTATTTGCTAGATGAAAATCGCAAATTGCATATTTGTGGTAATAATCCGGATTGTGCCGGTTATGAAGTCGAGCAGGGTAGTTATAAACTCAAAGGTTACGAAGGCCCGACACTTGAGTGCGATAAATGTGGCAGCGAAATGCAATTAAAAACCGGTCGCTTCGGTAAATATTTTGGCTGTACCAATAGCGAATGTAAAAATACCCGTAAACTTTTGAAGAGCGGTGAAGCGGCTCCGCCCAAAGTTGACCCTATTGCTATGCCGGACTTACGTTGCGAAAAAGTCGACGATTATTATGTGTTGCGTGATGGCGCATCAGGTTTATTTTTGGCGGCTAGCCAATTCCCGAAAAATCGCGAAACCCGTGCACCTTTGGTGTCAGAATTGTTGCCTTATAAAAAGCAAATCGATCCCAAATATCATTTCTTGTTGTCTGCACCTGTGAAAGATCCTGAAGGTAATCCGGCGATTATTCGTTTTAGCCGTAAAACCAAAGAGCAGTATGTGCAATCAGAAGTGAATGGCAAAGCGACAGGTTGGAAAGCCTTTTATCAAAACGGCAAATGGCATGTCAGCAAATAAAGTCAGTGATTTTTCCCGCGTTAACCAGCGCTTGTTGCAAGCCAAATTTTTATTGCAACAAGCGCAGATCCAATCACAAGAACTATTGTCGCCTATTCAGATTGAGGCGCTGATCAATTCGGTGCTCTGGCATTTGCAATCCTGTTTACAATTTTATGTCCGTGAATTGGCGGGTTACAGCAAATTAAAAAATGCCTGGCAGTTGGAATCTTTCGCTGAATTATCAGCGCTGCTTAAAACTGAAGGCAAATCGTCACAAGCATTGGATGAAATTTTGGATTTGCAATCCAGTTGCGCCAGTTGGTTGTATCGGTTGCAACATGCTCTGGTTGAATTAAGCCAATCCGAATCACCGCAAGCCGAAGCGAAAGCTTTTGTTGTCGAACCGGCTGGTGATCTAAATCAGATTCCGTTAGTCAATATTGAAGAAGATGATGAGCTTCACTTTGACGACCTGACCAATATTATTCGCGAACTAACTCAATTAATTCAGCGTCAGCGATTGGTGTTGGCAGAATTTTAAAAAATAAAATGAAAATTTTTATTGGCTTGTTTCTTCTGATAATCGCATCATCAATCAACGCTAACACTATTTATAAATATCAGGATGAAAAAGGTCGTTGGCATTTCACCGATAAACCTCCTGCCAATATTCAAGCCGAAACCTTGAATTACAAATCAGCAGAAGCTTCATCGCCCTATGTCAGGGTTTATTTATCGCGCGAAGACAATCAAGTTAATCTCCTTGCCGAAAACACTCTCTGGGCACCGGTGCAAGTGAGTGTTAAATCGTCAAAGCAGGCAAAAGAATCTACTGATTGGATAGTGCCTGCAAAATCGATCAAAGTTCTTAAATCCAGTCGCGAAGGCTTTCCGCCTTTTGTGTGGGCCTGGGCTTTGGGTGATCCGAAAAAACCTATGAAAGCACAGGAATATGTTTGGCCGATGGATAAGTCACTCTGCCCACAAATATCACAAGGATTTTTCGGCCATTTTTCTCACAAAGATCCTTACAACCAATACGCGATAGATATAGCCGCGAACGTTGGAACGCCCATTTTGGCCGCGCGTGATGGTGTGGTCATAGGTGTGAAAGACGATTATGCATTGGGCGGCGTCGATAATTTTTTTATGGATAAAGCCAACTTCGTGCAGGTTTACCATGATGATGGTACCTGGGCGATCTATGCGCATATTCTCCTGGGTTCAGCTGAGGTCCGGTTGGGCGATAAAGTCAAAGTAGGGGATCTGCTGGCTACTTCAGGTTCGTCGGGTTATTCATCAGGGCCACATTTGCATTTTGCAATTCAGCGAAATACCGGGCTAAAAGCCGAGTCCATTCCTTTTGTTATCAAAACCCAAAAAGGCAATATAGCGCCGAAAGTTGGTCAAAAACTCTGCGATTACTAATCCATCCCTATTTCACAGGCTTTTTGGTTGATGCTGGCCTGTAGAGTGTGGCAGAATTCGCGCCCTTCGCGGACGTGGTGAAATTGGTAGACACGCTGGTCTTAGAAGCCAGTGCCCTCGGCGTGAGAGTTCAAGTCTCTCCGTCCGCACCAAGCAAAAAAGCAGTTGATGGCGTAATCGCGCGCCCTACATAGACATAATTCACGAGGCAAATATGCAGGTTTCCATTGAAACTACCTCAGGTTTGGAGCGTCGCTTGACCGTTGGCGTACCCGCTGAACAAGTTGAGAACGAAGTCGAGAACCGTATCAAACAAGCAGCGCGCACTGTCAGCATCAAGGGTTTCCGTAAAGGTAAAGTTCCTGTGTCGGTGGTTAAACAACGCTTCGGTGCCAATATTCGCCAGGAAGTCGTGGGTGATGTGATTAGCCGTTCTTTCTACGCTGCTGTGCAGAAAGAAAACGTTAAACCTGCAGGCCAACCATCCATCCAGCCAAAACAATTGGCTCCCGGTAAAGATCTGGAATACATCGCCACATTTGAGGTGTATCCATCGGTTTCATTGGCCGATATGTCCAGCTACGAGATTAGTCGTCCAACCGCTCAAGTGACCGATGCAGACCTGGACACCATGATCGACACACTGCGCAAAGCGCAGGCAACCTGGAAAGCAGTTGAGAAAGCGGCTGAAGATGGTGACCGTGTCAATATCAATTACGTCGGCACCAAAGATGGTGTTGAATTCGCTGGCGGTAAAGCAGAGAACCAAAACCTGATCCTCGGTTCCAAATCCATGATCCCCGGTTTTGAAGACGGCATTCTCGGTATGAAAACCGGTGAAGAAAAAACGATTGATGTAACCTTCCCGGAAGATTACCAATCTGAAGAATTAAAAGGCGCAAAAGCCCAGTTCAAAATTACTTTGAACAGCGTTTCTGCTGCTGAGTTGCCAGAATTGAATCAAGCATTCTTCGATAAATTCGGTATTTTCGGTGCTGACGTCGCCAAATTCCGCAGCGAAGTCAAAGTCAACATGGAACGTGAACTGAAAAACGCGCTGAAAGCCAAAGTGAAGTTGCAAGTGATGGACGCTTTGATCGCAACCCATCAAGTTGATGTTCCAAAAGCGCTGGTTGCTAACGAAATTAATCTGTTGCGCGAGCAAATGATGCAACGCTTCGGCGGTCAAAAACAAAACTTTGATGTCAGAAGCTTGCTGCCAGACACCATGTTCCAGGAAGAAGCGAATCGCCGCGTAACCTTGGGCCTGGTTGTCGGTGAAATCGTTAAAGACGCCAAAATCAAACCTGATGCCCAGTTGGTAAAAAGCAAAATCGAAGAGATTGCGTCTACCTACGAACAACCTCAAGAAGTGATCGACTACTACAATTCCAATCGTGAATTGCTGGCCGGTGTTGAGTCTGCCGTATTAGAAGATCAAGTAGTGGATTACATTGTGTCCAAAGCCAAAGTGACCGATGTAGAAGCCAGCTACGACGATATAGTCAAGAAACAAGCTTAAGCTCTCAAAAAAGCCCAAGCGTTCAAAAAAGCCGCAGAATGATTATTTTGCGGCTTTTGTCTTTAAAATCCCCTCGCATTTTTTCGGTTTTCGACTGGCATATCGGCCAATCAGCAGTTAAGCTCACCTATGTCAAAAACCTGTCTGACAGACGCAAATTGCATAAGGAATTAAACATCCATGTCGCAAATTTATTACCCATCCCAGTCTCCCGTTATTAACAGTGGCTTGGTGCCGATTGTTATAGAGCAGACAGCCAGGGGCGAGCGATCTTTTGATATTTACTCACGCTTGCTGAAAGAGCGCGTGATCTTTCTGGTAGGGCCAGTCGAAGACTACATGGCGAATTTGGTGGTAGCCCAGTTATTGTTTCTGGAAGCTGAAAACCCTGATAAAGACATACATTTATACATCAACTCGCCCGGCGGTTCAGTTACTGCAGGTATGTCTATTTATGACACCATGCAGTTCATCAAGCCAGATGTCAGCACCATGTGTATTGGTCAAGCCTGCAGTATGGGTGCTTTCCTGTTAAACGCAGGTACCAAAGGCAAGCGCTTCTGCTTGCCCAATTCCCGTGTGATGATTCACCAACCGAGCGGCGGGGCTCAGGGGCAAGCGTCGGATATTCACATCCAGGCGCAGGAGATCCTGAAAATTCGCTCACGTTTGAATGAATTAATGGCCTTTCACTCAGGTCAATCGGTAGAGAAAATTGCTGTAGATACCGAAAGGGATAACTTTATGTCGGCCGAGCAAGCCAAAGAATATGGTCTGATTGATGCAGTATTGGAGAAGCGTCAAACCGTTGCCAAGGCTTGATGTCAGGGGTAATCTTGGTGGGTCTGTAATTTCGGGTGCCAGTTTTTCGCATGTTTAGCTTGAAAAATGCCAATAAAGCCCGACAATTAGGTATGTATTTTTAGTGGAGCGGTCCAATGAGCGATCACACAGGTGATAGCGGAGATAAAAACGGTAAGTTGCTTTACTGTTCCTTCTGCGGCAAAAGCCAGCATGAAGTGCGGAAGTTGATTGCCGGTCCTTCTGTTTTTATATGCGATGAATGCGTTGATTTGTGTAATGACATTATTCGCGAAGAAATTCAGGAGAGTCCATCCGAAGGCGCGGGCGATAAACTTCCCAAGCCACATGAAATTGCAGTTACGCTTGATCAATATGTGATTGGTCAACAAAAAGCCAAAAAAGTCCTGGCAGTTGCGGTGTACAACCATTACAAACGTTTGCGTCATTCCGGCAAACAAAACAAAGACAAAGAAGTTGTTGAGCTTGGCAAAAGTAATATTTTGTTAGTTGGCCCAACCGGTAGTGGTAAAACGCTGTTGGCTGAAACGCTTGCACGTTTGTTGGATGTACCTTTTACCATCGCTGATGCTACCACTTTGACCGAAGCTGGTTATGTTGGTGAAGATGTTGAAAATATTATCCAGAAGTTATTGCAGAAATGTGATTACGATGTTGAAAAAGCCCAACAGGGGATTGTGTACATCGATGAAATCGACAAAATTTCTCGCAAGTCGGATAACCCATCGATCACACGCGATGTATCAGGTGAAGGTGTTCAACAAGCATTATTGAAATTGATTGAAGGAACCATTGCGTCTGTTCCACCACAAGGTGGTCGCAAACATCCTCAGCAAGAATTTTTGCAAGTTGATACTTCAAATATTTTATTTATTTGCGGTGGTGCATTTGCCGGTTTGGATAAAGTAATTCGTGACCGTTCTGAAAAAGGCGGTATTGGTTTTGGTGCAGAAGTTAAAAGCAAAGACGAAAAACGTAACTTTGGTCAAACTCTGAATGATCTGGAACCAGAAGATTTGGTGCGTTACGGTTTGATTCCGGAATTTGTTGGTCGTTTGCCTGTCATCGCAACATTGGATGAATTGGACAAAGCAGCATTGATTCAAATTCTGACTGAACCACGCAACGCGCTGACTAAACAATATGCGCGCTTGTTTGAAATGGAAGGTGTGCAAATAGATTTTCGTCCCGACGCGCTTGATGCCGTTGCTGAGCGAGCCCTGGCTCGCAAAACCGGTGCACGCGGTCTGCGTTCGATAATGGAATCGGTATTGCTAGACACTATGTACCGCATTCCATCGGAAGACAATGTGGCTAAGGTGGTGGTCGATGAGTCAGTGATCAAAGGAGAATCAGAACCTCTTTTGGTTTATGAGAATATCGAAAAGCCTGCTAAGGCTGCATCTGAAGATTGATCACAGTGGATGTTGGTCAAAGGTTAATCAAAGTTCAGGCGCCCGCAAGGCGCCTTTTTTTATTTTTATTCTTTCGATTTTTATTTATCAGTCTAACTTGTAATTTCGCTAAACAGACCCCAATCTTGTTTTCAAGAACGCCTGTTTTTAATTGAACAGGACATGTTGATCTACTGACGAGATAGATAATGGCTACAGCATTTCCAGTTGATTCCAAATTAGTCGACATCCCACTTTTGCCGCTGCGCGATTTGGTTGTCTATCCCCACATGGTAACCCCGCTTTTTGTTGGGCGTGGCAAATCCATAGAGGCACTTGAACGTGGCATGGCCACGGATAAACAAGTGTTATTGGTTGCACAAAAAAATCCGCAGCAAGATGATCCAAAAGCTAAAGATCTTTACACCATAGGCACAGTTGCCAGCATTCTGCAGTTACTGAAACTTCCTGACGGTACAGTAAAAGTATTAATTGAAGGCCGTGAACGAGCGCTGATCAATGAAATAAAAGATCTGGGTGCATTTTTTGGTGCTGATGTTGAATTGATTCCGAGCGCAGATGTATTCACTCGTGAATCAGAAGCGCTGGCGTCAACTCTGCTTCAGCAATTTGAACAATATGTCAATTTGAGCAAAAAAGTTCCGGTTGAAGTGATTGCATCACTGTCCGGAATAGAAGATCCAGGTCGTCTTGCGGATACCATTACTGCGCACATGTCATTGGATCTTGCGAAAAAACAATCTGTATTGGAAATGGATTCGGTTCCCAAGCGCATTACGCACTTGTTGGAATTGATTGATACCGAAATCGATGTGTTTCAGGTTGAGAAAAAAATTCGCGGTCGCGTCAAAAAGCAAATGGAAAAAAGTCAGCGCGAATATTATTTAAATGAACAAATCAAAGCCATTCAAAAAGAATTGGGTGAAATGGGTGAAGACGTCAATGAAATTGACGAAATAGAAAAGAAAATTGTTGCTGCGCAAATGCCAAAAGAGGCAGAAGAAAAAGCGCGTGCAGAATTAAACAAATTAAAAATGATGTCACCTATGTCGGCGGAAGCATCTGTGTTGCGTTCTTATCTTGATTGGATGATCAAGGTGCCCTGGAGCAAACGCAGCAAAGTTCGCCATGATTTGCAGCGCGCAGAAGAAATACTCAACAAGGATCACTTCGGTTTGGAAGAGGTGAAAGAGCGTATTCTGGAATATCTGGCCGTTCAAAATCGTGTGAAAAAAGTCAAAGGCCCAATTCTTTGTTTGGTTGGCCCACCGGGTGTGGGTAAAACCTCATTGGGTGAATCCATTGCGCGCGCGACCAATCGCGAATTTATTCGCATGGCCTTAGGTGGTGTGCGTGACGAAGCAGAAATTCGCGGCCATCGTCGTACCTATATTGGTTCATTGCCTGGAAAATTAATTCAGAAGATGGCAAAAGTCGGCGTGAAAAATCCATTATTTTTGTTGGATGAAATCGACAAAATGGGGATGGATAATCGCGGTGATCCTGCGTCTGCATTATTGGAAGTGTTAGATCCTGAGCAAAACAGTCACTTTAATGATCACTATCTGGAAGTGGATTACGATTTGTCGGATGTAATGTTTGTTTGTACCTCCAACTCCATGAATATTCCAGGTCCACTATTGGATCGTATGGAAGTAATTCGTATCCCGGGTTACACCGAAGATGAGAAACTGGGTATTGCGTCGCGTTATTTAATTCCAAAACAAATCAAAGCCAACGGTTTAAAAGACAACGAAATTAAAATTTCTGAAGACGCGATTCGGGATATTGTTCGCTATTACACACGCGAAGCTGGTGTGCGTGGTCTTGAGCGTGAAGTTGCGAAAATTTGCCGTAAGGTAGTTACCCAGCACGTGAAAGATCGTAACCTGACCTCCGATGAAATTGGTCCAGAGCGTTTGGAGTCTTTACTGGGTGTTCGCAAATTTGATTTCGGCAAAGCAGAATCCAATGATCAGGTTGGTCAGGTTACAGGTCTCGCCTGGACCCAAGTCGGCGGTGAGTTGCTGACAATTGAGTCCTCGGCTATTCCGGGTAAGGGCATGATCATTAAAACCGGTTCACTGGGTGATGTGATGCAAGAGTCCATACAAGCGGCCTTGACCGTTGTGCGCTCGCGCGGTCAGGCGCTGGGCATAGCACCCGATTATCATGAGAAAGTGGATATCCACATCCACGTTCCGGAAGGGGCGACCCCGAAAGACGGCCCCAGTGCAGGTATCGCTATGTGTACTGCGCTTGTTTCCGTCCAAACCGGTATTCCTGTACGGGCAGATGTCGCCATGACGGGTGAAATCACCTTGCGCGGTGAAGTCCTGCGTATCGGCGGCTTGAAAGAGAAATTGTTGGCGGCTCACAGGGGTGGAATTAAAACAGTGATTATTCCGGCTGATAACGAACGCGATCTCAAAGAGATTCCGGCCAATATCAAGGCGGACCTTACTATTAAACCTGTGAAATGGATTGATGAAGTCCTGGAGGTTGCATTGCAAAATCAACCCAAGCCATTGTCAGATGAAGAGTATTCCGCGCTCAAAAAAGCATCACAAAAAGAGGGTGCAGAAATTCGAATTAACACTCATTAACAGTGACGCCATCAATCGATGGCGTTACTTTTTTGGACTTGTTGAGTGATTTTTTCAGCAATTACATTATTCGCTGAATGATTTATGTTCAATTCAGGAAGGATTTTGCGAAAGCCGAAGCCTTTCCTTGACCCCTTCAGGTTCAGTTGGTATAAATCGCAGCTCATTTTCGTCGCAGCAGTTTGAAGGCCTATATCATCCTTCGCTTTGCATTTTTAAACATAAGACTATAAAGGGGTTTCTCGTGAACAAAACCGAATTAATTGAAGCAATCGCTGCATCTGCAGACATTCCAAAAACCACTGCTAACAAAGCACTGGATGCAGTTATTGACAGCATTACCAATGCATTAAAAACGGGTGACTCTGTAGTGTTGGTAGGTTTTGGTACTTTCGCTGTAAAAGAGCGTGCAGCACGTACTGGCCGCAATCCTAAGACTCGTGAAGAAATCGCTATTCCAGCGTCGAAAGTTCCAGGATTCAAAGCGGGTAAAGCACTCAAGGATGCAGTGAACTAATTTACCAATAGTTATTTGATCAAAGATAAAGGCGCATTCAGGTGCGCTTTTTTTTTATGAGCGTCAGAGTGGTCTCACTCAGTATTAGATTGACCGACCAGAATGGTTAGGAGCATTACATGTTACAAAATATGCGTGATAATTCCCGCGGCATCATCGCCTACATATTGATTGGTGTACTGGTGGTGTTTTTTGCTTTATCGGGTGTAGAGGCATTGTTTAATTGGCAGGCCGAAGTTGGCGTGGCCGAAGTTAACGGTGAAAAAATCTCAACCACGCAATTGGATCGCGCTATTGACAATCAAAAACAACAAATCATGAATTATTATGGCAATCAGGTTCCAGAAGAATTTATGAGCAATGATTATCTGCGCAAACCTGTATTGGAAGATCTGATTCGTCGCTCGCTGTTACTTCAATATTCCGATGATGCAGGCATGACGGTGTCAGAAGCGCAGTTAACGCAACAAATCGCCAGCGAAGCCAGCTTCAAAAATGAACAAGGTGTTTTTGATAATCAAAAATATATTCAATTCCTTGCGTTGAGTGGATTCACTCATAGCAGCTATTTAAAAGCGCTTAAGGAAAGTGCTGTTCTGAATCAATTGCAGCAATCGCTTACAGTCAGCGCATTTACTTTACCCTATGAAATGGAAAACGCGGTTGCTCTGGGCTTCCAATCCCGTGATTTCAGTTATTTCCAAATTCCAGTTGCTCAGTTGCGTGATTCAATCACTGTATCCGAAGAAGAAATTAATGCGGAATATCAAGCCAATGCTCCTGTTTACACAGCGGATGAACAAGTCGCTGTTGATTATGTTGAGCTGAAAATTGATGACTTGATGAAAACTGTTACCGTTACTGAAGATCAGGTTCGCAAGCAATACGAACAAAACCTGGCAAATTTTGTTGCAACACCCGAGCGCCAGGCCGCACACATTTTAATTGAAGGTGATAAACCTGAGTTGCTAAAAGAAGTAGGCGATAAAATCGCTGTAGGTGAAGATTTCGCAACACTGGCAAAATCCTATTCAGAAGATCCAGGCAGTAAAGCGCTGGGTGGCGATTTGGGCTATACCTCCGGTGATACTTTCCCTAAAGAGTTCGAAGATGCACTGGCAAAATTGAAAGTCGGTGAAGTCTCGGCACCAGTCAAAACTGAAGCTGGTACTCACTTCATTAAATTGTTAGCTGAACGCGGCAATACCGCACCAACCTTTGAAGAGCAACGTGCAGCCATTGAAGAACAATTAAAGCGCGGTGAAGCAGAAAATATTTTCATCGCCCAATTGGATAAATTGAAAGAAGAAACCTACAACGCTGAAAAATTGGCGGATGTAGCGCCAGGTCTTGGTCTTGAAGTTAAAAACACTGGATTATTCTCACGTAAATCCGGTAAAGATTTGGCAGCTAATCCAAAATTTGTAGAAGCGGCTTTCTCCAGTTTGGTTCTGCAAGATGGCAACGCCAGTGATCCGGTTGAAATCGAATCCATGCATATAGTCGTAGTTAAAAAGACAGATCACAAACCCAGCCACCTGAAGCCTTTGGCTGAAGTCCAAGGCGATATTGTAAATCTTCTCAAAGATAAAAAATCTCGTGAATTGCTCGCACAAAAAGGTCAGGAATACATCAAACAACTTCAACAGGGTTCAAGCTTCGCTGATGTTGCAAAAACTGCAGGTTACGAAGTTAAAGAAGCTAAAGCCGCTACTCGTGGCGCAGCTGATGTTGACACAGATGTCCTTCGCCACGCTTTCACTATGGCAAAACCAACTGCAGATAAATCCAGCGTCAGTGGTGTAACTGTTCAAAACGGTGATTACGTCGTAGTGAATCTCACCGCCGTAAACCCCGGCAGCAAAGCCAATATGCCAGCCGAACAACAAAGTGCGATTACCGCACAATTGAACAACATGGCCGGCCAACAAAGCTTCAGCAACTTCCAAAAAGTATTGGAAGATACTGCTGAAATTGTCAGGAATTAATTGGCAGATGGTTTTACGAAAAGGCACTCATATGAGTGCCTTTTTTGTTTTGTAACTTATCAATGTAACTTCAGCGACCTGTACTGTCATCTATCAGTAAGGTTTGCACTAGCTGTAGGAAGTAATTTGAGGATCATTGGAAAAACTGGTTAAAGTCTGCGTAACATAAAAAAACTATCAGAAAAGGCGTGCTGTTATGCCTAGACGAGCGCGTCATTACATTTCAGGTCAACCGTATCACATCGTTCAACGTGGTATTAACTTCGAACCTGTTTTATTGAAAGTTTTATTTGGATCTATGGCAAGAGTTATCGAATAAGTATGCCGTTTGGGTTCATGCTTATTGTTTGATGACAAATCACATACATTTTCTTGTGGCGCCAGAAAGAGGTGATGCAATCTCACTGGTTATGAAACAAGCTGGAGGTCGATACGCTCAGTACATTAATATAAAATACAAACGAACTGGAACGTTATGGGAAGGTCGCCACAAATTCAGTACATATCAGCTGTTAATTTAATGACTATCAAAGCTCCACTGTGAAAATATTCTTCAGATTGAAATTATGATCCATTTTATTTATATATTTATTTTTGTTGGCGTTTGGATTCTGTCGAATTGGTTTCCATATGTATGGGTCATTATCCCAGCTATATTGCCCATATTTCATGTAACTGTTTTGACAATTCAAGATAGGAAAAAACAGAAAAAAAATGAATAAAAATAGGACAAAAAAGACGGACAGAAAGTGGACGGAGGATATATTTTTTAATCAATCTTCCAATTATTGGAAATACTGGTTAAAGTCTGCGTAAGATAAAAAATCTATCAGCAAAGGAGTGCTGTTATGCCAAGGCGAGCGCGTCATTACATTTCAGGTCAACCGTATCACATCGTTCAACGTGGTAATAACCGCGAACCCTGTTTTATTGAAATAGAAAACTACCAGTTTTATTTGGGGCTATGGCAAGAGCTATCGAATAAGTATGCTGTTTCGGTTCATGCTTATTGTTTGATGACAAATCACATCCATTTTCTTGTGACACCAGAAACAGATGATGCGATCTCACTGGTTATGAAACAGGTTGGAAGTCGATACGCTCAGTACATTAATAAAAAATACAAACGAACTGGAACGCTATGGGAAGGTCGACACAAATCCAGTTTAATACAGTCAGAAAAATATCTTTTAACTTGTTATAGATATGTTGAGCTTAACCCGGTTCGTGCCGGGATGGTCGAAAAGCCAGAAAGCTACAAATGGACGAGTTACCATGCAAACGCATGGGGCGATTTAAGCTGGATAAAACCTCACGAAGAATATCAACGGTTGGGAAGAGATAGTGTTGAACGTTGTTTTGCGTATCGGGAGTTGTTCCGATATCAAATTGATTCGAATGACCTACATAAGTTAAGACAATCTGTTCACTATTGTCAGCCGGTAGGCGATGAGTATTTTGCTCAGTTGATTGACGATAAATATGGAATAAAAGTCGGACAGATGGCGCGAGGTAGACCGAGGAAAATTTAGAGCTTAAAGCTGGTTAAAAAATATATCCTCCGTCCCCTTATTTAATGAGGTAGACCGAGGAAGATTTAGAGCTGGTTAAAAAATATATCCTCCGTCCCCTTATTCTTATTTCTAATCCAGGCCCCCTACAATTCACAAAGCTACAACCGTTATTCCTATGTGTTTAATAATCCGTTGAGTTTTACAGACCCTAGCGGATATGTGGCGTGGGGCTTGTATGCGGACTATGGCGGATATAGAGGAAGTTCAGCTGATGCCGGTTATGGTGAGATTCGGAATCCTAGGCCGGGAACATTGGAGCTTGTAGATAACAGATGTGCGGCGGATGCCTGCTTGGAAGGGGTGGATGCGTGGCTCTATTTGTTGCAGAGCAGTAGGAATAGTCTTTTCCCTAATACAATGTATATGGGAAACCATGGTGTCGAAGGCACTTGGTGGGATGCGTCAAAGGGCTTTTTAAAAGGAACATATAACTTTTTACTATCAGCATCTCCAGGAACAGCCCCGTTTGCTGAATATTTGGAAGCGGAGATAACCCCTAAGCAGGCAAGCGGTGCGGCATTGTTTGAGCTTGGAAGTTATGCACTGGGTGGAATTGGGTTGTTGAAGAGTCTTGGGAGCAAGGCCGCACCTCCTTTGCGGCCCACTCAGATACATCATTTTGCTACAGACAAACATTCTTCGTGGACTCCCAAGATGGAGTCTATAGCAAAGCGATATGGATTGGATTTGGATGGAAGTTGGAATAAAGCAGCTATGCCACATCAAGGACGGCACCCCAATAATTATCACCAGTTCGTTTATGATGGTATGAAAAGGGCGTCTTTAGAAGCCGGCAATAATCAATCTAAATTTTTACAGTTATTTGATCAATATGTAAAACAGCCTGTTCTACAAAATCCAAATTTATTAAGAAAATCAGGGTGGGAATAATGAAGAATTATTTATTAAGTTGGAAGCATAAGGTTGAACTGGCAAGTGCATTTTTGGCTGAAGACTCTAAATCAGATCATGAGCTAATTAATGGTTTGGAAGGGAAAAAATATTTTACTTTTCACTTTCAATTGAAAAGAATTCAGGAGAATAAAACTGGTTTAGTAATTGATGACAATTTATCAGTGTTAAAAGAAATTTGGCTGGATTATCAACCTAACAATCTTGCGTGGCCTTTGATGTCTGAAAAACTAAGGTCAATAATCGAAAATCAATTAACAGGGCATGAAGGTGTTGATTGGATTGAATGTAAAATAAAAAAACAAGAAGAAGAGAGGATTTACTTTATACCTAGATTTAATAAGATGCTGGATGTTTTAGATTTTGAAAAAACCTCATTTGTTGCTGATACGGATCACATAATAAAACCTGTTTTTTCTGCAGAAAAAATTAGTGCATATAGCATTTTCTTTAAACCGTTATCACACAATCTATGGAAGATTACACCGGGTATTTATGTTAATGAAAATATTAGAAAAATTATAAAAAAAGAGAAATTGACTGGAATTGACTTTGAAAGCGCGTCAGTAGCCTAATGTCTTGATAAAAGTCTTCTTAATTTGTAGTTGAAATTAGGGTGTCCCGTCCTAAGTTATTTTGTAATTCTGCGTTAAAGCAAAACCGAAAATTGATTGAACGTTAATCAGTTTTCGGTTTTTAATAAGAATTTTCATCCACTGAAAAAACCCGCCGAAGCGGGTTTTTTATTTTCACATCAACCTAAAACTTAAATTGCAACAGTTTGAATTTCAACAGCTGCAATTCGTTTGCCTTCGTTGGCGGCGTTTTGGTAGCTTTCGATTTCGTTAAAGTTTAGATAACGATAAATGTCAGCGCCCATACTGTTAATTTTACTTGCGTATTCCAAATATTCCGCAGGTGTTGGCAGTTTGCCCATTACGGCGGCAATAGCAGCAAGTTCTGCTGATGCCAAATAGACATTGGCGCCTTCACCCAAACGGTTCGGGAAGTTACGAGTTGATGTAGAAACTACAGTGGAATTTTTCGCAACGCGGGCCTGGTTGCCCATGCAGAGTGAGCAGCCTGGCATTTCGGTACGGGCGCCTTTAACGCCGAAAATGCTGTAGTAGCCTTCTTCCATTAATTGATGCGCATCCATTTTTGTGGGTGGTGCAATCCACAAACGTGTGGAGAGTTCATCTTTGGTGGCGGCGAGTAATTTACCGGCTGCGCGGAAGTGGCCGATGTTGGTCATGCAAGAACCGATGAAGACTTCATCAATTTTATCGCCAGCAACTTCTGATAATACTTTCACATCATCAGGGTCGTTAGGGCAGGCGAGAATCGGTTCTTTGATGTCGGCCAAATCAATATCAATAATCGCAGCGTATTCAGCGTCTTTATCAGCTTCCATCAATACTGGGTTCGCCAACCATTCTTCCATTTTGCGCGCGCGACGTTCGATGGTGCGGATATCGCCGTAACCTTGTTCAATCATCCAACGCAACATGGTGATGTTGGATTTCAAATATTCAATGATCGGCGCTTTGTCCAACTTGATGGTACAACCGGCAGCAGAACGTTCAGCAGATGCATCCGAAATTTCGAAAGCTTGTTCCACTTTCAAATTCGGCAAGCCTTCTACTTCGAGAATGCGGCCAGAGAAAATATTTTTCTTACCTTTTTTCTCGACAGTTAATAAGCCTTGTTTGATTGCGTAAAGTGGAATCGCGTTCACCAAATCACGCAGTGTGATACCGGGTTGCAATTCGCCTTTGAAACGAACCAAAACTGATTCGGGCATATCCAACGGCATAACACCAGTCGCAGCAGCAAATGCCACCAGACCAGAACCGGCAGGGAAGGAAATGCCAATCGGGAAACGGGTGTGAGAGTCACCACCAGTACCGACTGTATCTGGCAACAACATGCGGTTTAACCAGCTGTGGATAATCCCGTCGCCTGGGCGCAGGGAAACACCGCCGCGAGTCATAATGAAGTCGGGCAATGTGTGTTGGGTTTCGATATCGACAGGTTTTGGATAAGCCGCTGTGTGACAGAAAGACTGCATGGTCAAATCGGCAGAGAAACCGAGACAAGCCAAATCTTTCAACTCGTCGCGAGTCATCGGGCCAGTGGTGTCTTGTGAACCAACGGTAGTCATTTTGGGTTCGCAATAAGTACCGGGGCGAATGCCTTCAACGCCGCAGGCTTTACCCACCATTTTTTGGGCGAGCGTGTAACCCTTGCCTGTATCGACCGGTGCTTGTGGCAAACGGAAGAGGGTGCTTGCAGGTAAACCGAGAGATTCGCGCGCTTTGCTGGTTAAACCACGGCCAACGATCAAAGGAATACGACCACCGGCTTGAACTTCATCCAACAGTACATCGGACTTCAACGAAAATTCAGAGAGAACTTCACCGGTGGTGCCGTTAAGAATTTTGCCGTCGTAAGGGCGGATCTCAACCAAATCACCCATGTTTAATTTTTCTACTGGAGCTTCAAATACCAAAGCGCCCGCGTCTTCCATGGTGTTGTAGAAAATCGGTGCGACTTTGCCGCCGATACAAATACCGCCAGTGCGTTTGTTAGGAACACCGGGAATATCTTCACCGATAAACCAGAGCACAGAGTTGGTAGCCGATTTACGTGATGAGCCTGTGCCCACAACGTCGCCCACAAATACCAATGGATAACCTTTGGTTTTGAGTGCTTCGATTTGTTTGATCGGGCCAATTTTGCCGGGTTCGTCAGGTGTTAAACCTTCGCGTGCCATTTTGTACATGGCGAGTGCGTGCAGGGGGATATCAGGGCGTGACCAGGCATCAGGTGCTGGTGACAAATCATCGGTATTGGTTTCGCCGGTGACTTTGAAAACGGTGAGTTTTACGCTTTCAGGAACTTTAGGTTTGCTGGTGAACCATTCTGCATCCGCCCAGGATTGCATCAGCGCTTTGGCGTGTGGGTTACCCGCTTTAACTTTTTCTTCGACATCATGGAATGCATCAAACATCAACAAGGTGTGTTTGAGTTGCTCGGCTGCCAAAGGTGCCAGAGTGGAATCATCTAACAAATTCACCAGAGGTTCGATGTTGTAACCACCGAGCATCATGCCCAGTAATTTGATGGCGAGAGGTTTGTCGATAATCGGGGAGCTGGCTTCGTTTTTGAGGATCGCGCTCAGAAAAGCGGCTTTGACATAGGCGGCTTCATCGACGCCGGGGGGAACGCGGTTGGTGATTAAATCCAGTAAAACTTCTTTTTCGCCTGCGGGGGGATTCTTCAGTAATTCTACCAGTCCTGCTGTTTGTTCAGCGTTTAATGGCTTTGGGGGAACACCTTCAGCGGCGCGTTCTGCAACATGTTTGCGATAGGCTTCGAGCACGATTTTTATCCTCGTTAAAGTGGGTTTACTCTTTTGACAGGATCTCTGTCTCAAGAGACTATCCATGACCATCATGGATTACCTGCGATGCAGGATGATTGAAGGCAATCAATCGGGGCGAAATTATAGCCGAATTATTATGTTTGAGTGATGATTTTCTTGAGAGTTTTTCAACATCTTGTGATATGTTTGCGCTTTCATTTTTTCCTGAAATACGGGCTCATCTATGCTTAATAATAATTCATCGACAAAATATTCCTGGTCTGTTTTGAGTTTGGTCCTGCTGTCATGTGTGTCATGCGTATCCTGTGATTCCAAACCAACAGCTACTGATTCCAATACTGCCCAATCACAATCAACCGACACACAATTAAAACCCCGGATTTTTACTCGCATGCCTGAAGCTGCCTGCACCAATCTTGCGCCTTCGGGTGAATTGGTTGCGACTCGCGTTGCTGCTGCGGATTTGTCCGGTGACAAGGCAGGTTTGTATGAAGGCCCGGTTTGGCTTAAAGGTGCGCTGTATTTTTCACATTTCAGATTCACTGATGGTTTCCCTTCACGCATTTTAAAATTGGATCAAAACGGGCAATTAACTACATTTCTTGAAGATTCAGGCAGCAATGGTTTGGCAGTGAATGCTCAAGCCAATTTGATTTTGGCGTCGCACAAAAATAAGGCATTGGTTGCTTACAATCCTGCGACCAATCAGCAACAAATATTGGTCAAAGAATATCAGGGCAATCCCTTTAATTCGCCCAATGACATGGCGGTAACTCGCGATGGTGTGATTTATTTTACTGACCCCAATTATCAACAAGAAGCAGCTCCCGGCCGTCAGGATAAAACGCGTGTCTACAGAGTATCTGCAGCAGGTGAAGTTAGTGTAGTGGATGAAACTTTTTACAATCCAAACGGGATTGCTTTATCACCTGATGAAAAATATTTATACGTAGTCGGCAACGAAAACCTGGGTGTATTACGTAAATATGAAATTGTAAATGGCACTCCACAAGCTGGTGTTGATATTGCCAAGGGTATTAACGTACCCGATGGCATGGCAGTAGATTGTGCTGGCAATATTTATGTGACGGAACATTTAGGCAAACAAGTTAAAGTGTTTAGCCCTGAAGGGCAGCAAATCGCTACTATTAAAGTAGATGCTAATATCACCAACGCCGCATTTGGTGGCCCTGAAGGAAAAACACTTTACCTGACAGGTGCTGGTGCAGTTTGGACAGTCGATTTAACTATTACAGGTTCTGCTTATTAATTTATGTTGTTGTTAAAGCCGGTTAAAACACCTTGTGTTGGAATTTGTTCAACCGGAATTGGTGATAGTGTTTGTCGTGGGTGTAAGCGATTTTCGCACGAAGTGATCGACTGGAATGCTTACACCTATGAACAAAAATTGATTATTGCAGATCGCCTTGAAAATTTTTTAGCTCAAGTGGTGCAAATTCATTTTGAAATTATTGATGCTGATTTGCTTCTGAAGCAAGTCAAGCATCAACAAATTTTATTCAAGCCTGAACAAAATCCCTGGTGCTGGCTGTTTGATTTGTTAAGGGCAGGGGCCAGCCAGATTCAGGATTTGTCAGTTTACGGTGTTCGTTTGTTGCCTGGATCTGCACACTTGTCCTTACCAGAATTGCGCGATCAAATTGACAAAGATTTTTACGCGCTAAGCTGTGCCTATTACGAGCGCTATATCAATCCCGAGTTTTACAAGCATGACTGATATTTCCCATATCCATAACTTTCTTTTGTGTGAAACCCCTGATCAATGGATTCAAAATGCGCTGGCCAATCAAGCACTGCTATTGCTCGATCACGCCAATTGCGAAAAAAAAGCAGCATCGACTGCGATTAATTTGATGTTTCGCTACGTGGGTGATTTCGACATGATGCACAAAATGTCACGGCTCGCGCGTGAAGAGTTGCGGCATTATGAGCAAGTTATGCAAATCATGCAGAAACGCAAGATTCCCTACGAACAAATCACACCGGGGCGATACGCAGGGGAATTGCGCAAAATTGTTCGTACCCATGAACCGGGTCGTTATATTGATACCTTAATTATTGGTGCAATTATCGAGGCAAGGTCCTGCGAACGCTTCGCCAAATTGGCGCCCTATCTCGACGATGAATTGCGTGATTTTTATTTGTCGCTGCTTAAATCAGAATCTCGACACTATGAAGATTATCTAAAACTCGCCAAGCGAGCAGCAGAAGGCCAAGACATCAGCGCCCGCATTCAGGAATTTTTGGAGTTGGAAAAAGGGTTGATTGAATCAGTGGATAGCGAATTTCGTTTTCATTCGGGCGTGTAGGAAAAAACATGGAAACTGAACTGGTTAGTAAGCTAGCTGATATTAAGGGCCGGCAGAGCATTGTTTGGGGAAATATAATAGGCCTTTTTTGTGTATTCGTTTTTGTTTTTCTGCAATACATTGGGCATGGTAGTTTTGCAATAATTCCTTGTTTGTTAATTGGAGTTTTATTTCAATATTTTGCTCAAGGTGTTGGGACGCGATTCAGGTTGCTTGCTATTTTCTATACTTTTTTGTGCTTCCTATCCCTTATCTTTATAAGCTCATATATTCGTATTGGGTTTCGAGAAATAGCGATAATTATTTGCTGTTTTGCTATCAATTATATGTATTCGACCGTGGATCATCATTCAGAAAACAAGCGTTTGCTCTGGGAGGCCAGGGCTAAAAATATCGACGAAACCGTATATCTTTTGCCTAAAATGCAATTTATTTTTTCGATGATTTTCGGTCTATTTGCTGTAGCTGTTTTCGTTATTTTCTTAAATTCTCAGACCATCTATAACCTTAACATGCCGTATGAAGAGGTTTCTGAGGAGCAAATAAGAACTGATGGTCTCAATAAAGGTAAGGCTGCTGCGGTTACAAATGATTCAATCGAGGCCTGCAAGCAATATGGTTCATACAGGCTGAAAAGTTGTGGTGCTAATCCGATTTGTATTAAAGAAAATCAGTACGTAGTAGAAGGTTGTATTGATTCAGTAAGCAATCCGGAAAATCAATCAACAACCGAATAGCGATTGCGGCCGCCTTCTTTGGATTTATACAAACCCTGATCTGATTTTTCCAGCCATTCTTTGTAGGTTTTAATTTCGGGTTTCAGTTCGCAAAGGCCGAGGCTGATGGTGTAGCGTATTTCTTGCCCGTCGTGATGAACGGTTAGGCTTTCGATTTTTTTTCTCAAGCGTTCTGCAAAGACACTTGCACCATCAACAGAGGTGTTGGTTAGAATTATGCCGAATTCTTCGCCGCCATATCGTCCTGCAATATCTAGGTCTCTTACTTGATCGCGAATTGCTTTGCTGGTTTGGCGAATAACTTCGTCGCCTGCGGGATGTCCATATTTATCGTTGACCTTTTTAAAGTGATCAATGTCCATCATGATTAAAGTGGCGGGGTTATGATAACGCTCAAAGCGTTTGAATTCCTGAATCAGTTGTAACTCCCAATAACCGCGATTGAATAAGCCCGTCAAATGGTCGGTGCGGCTAAGATTTTGTAATTTCTCATTCGCTTGTTGTTGGGCAATTTTGTTAACTGCTGTATCAGTTACGTCATAAATAATTACGCACACATGCTCGACCTCACCCTTGGTGTTGGCGAGTGGGATAATCGTACTGTTTTGATACATATGTTCCGCGGTGCCGGTGATTGGGCGATAGTGCGGAAAACGAAATAAGTAGGGGCGTTGTTCCCAGGTAGTAAAAGTTGCATTTTGTAAAACAAAAACTGATTCCGCCTTGTGACGAAACCAATCTTCAGACAACTCAGGGAAAATTGAAAAGAGACTTTTGCCTAATACTTTTTCCGGATTTTTTCCGCTGTGGTTCTGCATAAAACTATTCCAGACGACCACTTTATATTGTTCGTCCAGCACTATGAGCCCAACGTCGATGTTTTGCAGAATATCCATCTGCCAGTGAACATCATTAAAAATATTATCTACAGCCTGTTTTGACATGAAATCTCAGCTTAATCCAGTAAATATTCCAGTTTTTCTATAAGTCCGGAAATCGAATGCTCGGCGATGACCAATAATAAATCACAATTAATTTGATGATTTTCAATTGCGTAGTTGATTTCAATCACCAGGGCTTGTTTCCATTTCATATTATTGCCGACTAGCAGATCGTGGATATTGCAATGTTGGCCCAATAACATAGGTGGACCAAAACTAAAATGCGTATCCAGTTGTTCTGCCAATCCACGTAAACAGGCACCATTCAGCACATTGGCGGTATCCATTAGCAATTCATTTTCGGCGTGTTCGTCAACTGCTTTGCCATATTTTAATAAGCTGGCCAGATCATTAAAATCGGTGTTGTTGAAAATCAGCATGGCTTCACCGGCCAGGCCGCCGCCAATAAATCCCTGACAGACTCCATGTACAACTTGCTCATCGGCTTCGCGATTCAATGAGTGGAGCGTCATGGCAATATCGGTGGGGTTCAGCACACTTACATGGGGAATCGACAGCACCACAAAAACATCCAGCAATCTCGCCAAACGGTCACCGGCTTGTCCCATGGCTACATTAGTGATTTCTTGCAGGCAATCGCGCTGATCCTCTGTCAGTAGAAACTGGTTCATAACCCCTGTCTTATTCCTGTTAAATCGGTTATTTGAAGCTTAGCAGCAAAGCTGAAAATTGTTAGGCAAGCGAATAAAAAGCCGACCCTGTCGCCTTGGTCAAACCAAAGCAGGTAGTATTGTCGATCAAATACGAAAAAAAGCCCTGATAAAATCAGGGTTTATATCATCTGGTCTGCGAATTTGTGCGCCAGTTCTCAAGTGAGCATTCAATTGTGGTCAATAAAGCATCAAATTTGATTTATTTCTCTGTCCGCTTGTGTGGGTTGATAGTCATTTCTTTTCTCTGCGCCTGTGAAAGACAAACTCTGGTCGACATTGGCAACCAACAACAGGTTCTTTATTTTGCCAATGGAACAGAAATCAGTGGCCTTGACCCCCACGGCACCAATGGTCTGCCGGAAGCCCGGATTATTTCAGCACTCTACGAGGGCTTGGTCGCTAAAGATCCCAAAACCTTGGAGATAGTCCCGGCCTTAGCCGATCGTTGGGAAATATCGGACGATGGCTTACGTTACAGTTTTCATATTCGAGATAACGCGCGGTGGTCCAATGGTGATCCCGTCACTGCTCAGGATTTTGTGAATACCTGGCGCAGAGGGTTGATGCCTGCACTTGCTAATGAAACTATTTCTTCACTTCTATTATTCAAAAATGCTGAAAAATTTTATCGACAGGAAATTACTGATCCTTCGTTGTTAGGTTTTACAGCAAAAAGCGATAAAGAGTTATTGATTGAGTTGGAGCGTCCTACAGCTTATTTTTTACAGCTTCTGGATTATATAGCCCTGTTTCCGTTACACACTGCCAGCATTGAAAAATACGGTGCTATTGATGACCCGGCAAACCCTTGGGCCAAACCCGGGCGCGTCGTGAGTAATGGGCCATTTATTTTAAAAGAGTGGGTGCCAGGGAGAAGTTTGATTGTCGAAAAAAATCCCTACTATTGGGATAAAGAAACAGTGAAATTAAATCAAATACATTTTCTGCCAATAGACCAATTATTGGTTGAAGAGCGCATGTTTAAAGCCAAACACTTGCATAGAACTGAATTGATGCCTTTGGAAAAAATGCGCGCGTATCGTGAGCGTAAAGACACGCAATATAATCATTACCCGTGGTTTGCTACCTATTTTTACATCTTCAATGTTACTCAACCACCTTTTAACAATATCAAAGTTCGCAAAGCTTTAGCCCACGCGGTTGATCGTCAATTAATTACGGAAAAAGTAACTAACGGCGTACAGACTCCAGCCTTTTCGTTAACACCACCGGAAACGTTGAGCTATACATCTAGAGCAAAGATTGATTTCAACTTAAAACTGGCCAAGCAATTACTGGCTGAAGCGGGTTATCCGGATGGAAAAGGTTTTCCCACGATTGTACTTAGTTATAACACTCAAGAAGATCATCGTAAAATTGCCGAAGCTATTCAGCAAATGTGGGAAAAAAATTTACAAATAAATGTTGAAATACAAAATAAAGAATGGAAAGTTTTTTTGTATGAGCGTAAAAACAGAAATTTCCAAGTTGCCAGAATGGTTTGGGCTGGTGATTATATAGATCCCAATGCATTTCTGGAGATATTCTCCAGTTACAGTGGTGAAAACCATTCTGGATGGAAAAACTCTGAATATGACAACCTGCTGCGACAAGCAGCTATGGAAATGGATAGAGATAAACGAAACATAATATTTCAAAATGCGGAAGCTATCTTATTAGACGAAGCACCATTCTTTCCTGTCTATCACTACACCACCAACAATCTTATCTCCAAACACCTGAAAGGATTTTATCCCAACATCATGGATTATTATTCCTACAAACATTTGTATCTTGATCCAGCTGCGGAGTAATTATGCTGGTATTTATAATAAAACGATTATTGCAAGCTATACCTGTGTTGTTACTGGTCAGCAGCGCCACTTTTTTTATGATTCACGCAGCACCCGGTGGGCCGTTTGATAATGAGCGAAGTTTGCCGCCGGAAATTTTGACGCAACTATCAAAGCGTTATCATTTGGATGATCCCATCTGGAAACAATATCTGGATTACATGGGAAATTTGTTACAAGGCGATTTTGGTCCCTCTTATAAATATGCAAGCCACAGCGTAACCGAATTAATTGCAGCAGGATTACCAGCAACCGCCGAGTTATCTTTTTATGCGATTGTATTTGCATTAGTGGTGGGCTTATCCATAGGTATTTATGCTGCACTGCGACGAAATACAGCGGGTGATTATCTGCCTATGAGTGTCGCGATGTTAGGCATTTGCATGCCGACGTTTGTGTTGGGGCCAATCCTCTTGTTAGTTTTTGGCATTTGGTTGGGTTGGTTACCAGTCGCAGGTTGGGGACAAATTCCCGGTGATAAAATTTTGCCTTCCATCACCTTGGGTTCGGTTTATGCCGCTTATATCGCACGCATCACTCGCGGCAGTCGCATTTCATTAATGGTAGGGTTTATTGCTACAGCAGTTGCGTTGACTATTGGTGTGCTCTGGGGCGCTATCGCCGGATTTATCGGTGGCAAATTGGATGCAGTCATGATGCGCATAGTTGATGTGCTTTATGCTTTGCCCTTCACGATTTTTATTGTGTTGCTCACGGTTATTTTTGGTAGCAGCATGTTGCTGTTATTTTTAGCTATAGGTGCGGTGGAATGGTTAACTATGGCGCGCATTGTTCGCAGTCAAGTATTAACTATTCGTCGACAAGAATTTGTTGATGCTGCGGTTTCTATGGGGCTTTCGCCTTGGCAAATTATTCGCCGTCATATTATTCCCAACACGCTGGGGCCGATCATTGTTTACACTACTTTGACAATCCCCAGTGTTATTTTATTGGAATCTTTTTTAAGTTTTCTTGGGCTTGGTATACAGCCACCCGCCAGTTCATGGGGCTCATTGATTTCATCGGGTGTCGAAACTATGGAAGAATATCCCTGGTTATTAATTTTTCCTGGCCTTGCACTGACGCTGACATTATTTTCACTGAATTTCTTAGGCGACGGTTTGCGTGATGCACTTGATCCCCGTTCAGCCAAGGATTAAAAAATGAATCCTCTACTTACAGTTAATAATTTACGTGTGGTGTTTAATACGCGTCAGGGGCAAACAATTGCCGTTGATAATCTTTCGTTTTCAATTAATCCAGGCGAAACTCTGGCGATTGTTGGTGAGTCGGGTTCGGGAAAATCCGTTGCCAGCTATGCCTTGTTAGGACTAATTCCTCAACCACCCGGTAAGATTGAATCGGGCAGTGCCATATTTAATGGGCAGGATTTATTGCAACTTGACGAAAAATCTTTACGAAAAATTCGCGGTAATCAAATTGCCATGGTATTTCAAGACCCCATGACCAGTCTCAACCCATTCATGACTATTGCTGCGCAAATGATCGAGGTGTTGCAACAACATAAATCATTAAACAAACAACAGGTCAAATTAATCGCTATAGATGCACTGCAAGATGTGGGCATACAAAATGCTGCAGATCGCATAGACGAATATCCGCATCAGTTTTCTGGCGGTATGCGCCAACGTGTGATGATTGCCATGGCATTACTGGCTGAACCCGAATTATTAATTGCTGACGAACCTACCACAGCACTTGATGTAACAGTACAAGCACAGATATTAACTTTATTAAAAGATGTTCAACAAAAGCGGCAACTGGCGATTATGTTTATTACGCACGATTTGGCGGTTGCTGCGCAAATATCCGATAAAGTATTGGTGCTGCAAAAAGGCAAACAGATAGAGTATGGCGAAACCGCGCAGGTACTCTACCATTCAAAAGAAGCATACACGCGTAAATTGGTCTCCTCGGTTTTGCATACAGCCAAAACACCTACAGAAAATTTAATTAATCCTTTGGTTGAAATAAAAAATCTATCCAGCAGCTATCCGGTATCAGATAAACACTTTTTTCAATTGCGACAAGAACGTAAAACCATTTTGCAAGGAATTAATCTAACGCTATACAAAGGTGAAATTCTGGGTGTTGTCGGTGAATCGGGTTCAGGTAAATCAACTCTGGGGCGCAGTATTATTCGTTTGATTAATCCTGATGCGGGCGAAGTTTTATTTAATGGTCAGAATATTGTGACCATGAATAAACATGATTTAAGGAAGACCCGACGCGAGTTCCAAATGATTTTTCAAGACCCTTACGCGTCGCTTAACCCGCGTATGACGGTATTTGATACCTTGGCAGAACCTTTGTTACTTCATCAATTGGCAACCCGCGATAATCTCGAATTAAAAGTCAACGAACTGATGGATGACGTTGGGCTTGATCGCCAGTTTATCCGTAAATATCCTCACGAATTTTCTGGCGGGCAAAGACAGCGAATTGCGATTGCCAGGGCAATAGCTGTAAAACCACAATTGATTATTGCTGACGAGCCAGTGTCTGCTTTGGATGTGACTATTCGCGCGCAGATATTGTCTTTGTTATTGGAATTAACACAGAAACATCAATTGACGCTTTTATTTATTTCTCACGATATGTCGGTGATTCGTTATCTCTGCGACAGAGTATTGGTAATGAAAAATGGCCAATTGGTCGAGCAGGGCACTACCGAACAAATTTTTTCCAATCCTCAACAAACTTACACCAGGGAACTTTTGGCATCGGTGCCAAAGTTTTAATTATGCAGCTTATCCACCATTTAACTGACGATCAGATTCACCAATTACATCAACTTTATCAAAACGAATATTGGTCAAAAGGCAGAAGCCTTGAAGATACCTTTCAATGTATTCAAGGTTCTACGATTATTTTTGCATTGGTCGAGAATAACCAGCTGATGGCGTTTGCACGAGTCTTAACTGATTATGTATTCAAAGCGCTGATATTCGATGTGATAGTGTCGCCCTCACAACGAGCGCAGGGTTTGGGTAAACAGATAATTGAATCCATAACCCATGACCCCCGACTGAAAAAAGTAAAACACATTGAATTGTATTGCTTGCCAGAACTTTTCGAATTTTACAGCCAGTTTGGATTTACCCAGGAAACCGGTGCTATGAAATTAATGCGGCGCGATAGAGATTCGACATAAAAACTGTTTATGCATACAGTGTTTTGGTCAATATTTTCACCCGTTAAATCGGATGTAAACCCTTGAACAAACATGTAGAATTCCGCTTTTCTATAATTTATCAGGCTCGAAGGCTCGGGCTAATAATTGAACAAGAGTGAATTCTATCTATGCGCCTGAAGTGCATTAAATTAGCGGGTTTCAAATCTTTCGTTGACCCAACTACTGTAAATTTCCCCAGTAATCTTTGCGCCGTTGTAGGCCCTAACGGTTGCGGTAAATCCAATATTATTGACGCCGTGCGTTGGGTGATGGGTGAATCCTCCGCTAAAAACCTGCGCGGCGAAAACATGACCGACGTTATTTTTAATGGCTCCAGCGGTCGCAAACCTGTTGGTCAGGCTTCGATTGAGTTGGTATTCGATAACTCGGATGCAACTCTCAAAGGCGAATACGCCGCTTTCACTGAAATCAGTATCAAACGTAAAGTGGGTCGTGATGGTGAAAACTCCTATTTTTTAAACGGAACCAAATGTCGCCGCCGCGATATTACCGATATCTTTTTGGGTACCGGCCTTGGTCCGCGCAGTTATGCGATTATCGAACAGGGCATGATTTCAAAATTAATTGAAGCCAAGCCAGAAGATTTGCGCGTGTACATCGAAGAAGCTGCGGGTATTTCCAAATATAAAGAACGCCGTCGTGATACCGAAAGCCGCATGCGTCGTACGCAAGAAAATATGGAACGTTTAACCGATATTCGCGATGAATTGGAAAGACAATTATCCCGTTTGCAACGTCAGGCTCAATCTGCCGAAAAATATTCTGAATTCAAGCAGGAAGAACGTTCGCTTAAAGCGCAATTGCAAGCGTTGAAATATAAATTGCTGGAAGATCAAACCCAAACCAAACGCACTGCAATTCGCGATTTGGAATTGCATATGGAATCCTTTATTACTGAACAAGTTAATAAAGATACCGCGATTGAAAAATACCGTTTGGATTACACCGAACTGGGTGACAAGTTTAATGAAGTGCAAGGACGTTATTATTCCATAGGTGCAGATATCGCACGTTTGGAACAAAGTATCCAGCACGCGAATGAACGCGCGCGTCAATTGCAATCCGATTTGGATCAAACCCAACGCGACACTCGCCACGCAGAAGAAAATTTGTTGGCTGATAGCCAACGCGCAGAATTGTTCGAAGCCGAGTTGATGGAAATCGAACCTGAACTGGACATGATCCGCGCCGCTGAAGAAAATTCCGGTGAAGCACTTATAGGTGCTGAAGAAGCCATGCAAGAATGGCAAACTAACTGGGACAATTTCAACCAACGTGCAGCAGAGCCTCGTCAACGCGCAGAAGTTCAGCAATCACGCATTCAACATTTGGAACAAGTGCAACAACGTTTGTTGCAGCGCATCGAAAAACTCAAAGAAGAACGCAACAATCTTGTTGATGATAATGTCGATGATGAAATCGGTTTATTAACCGAGCAATTGGCCGAAATGGATTTGCAGGCGGAAGAAAAGCGCGAGCAAGCCACAAGTTTTGGTGAAACCCTCGAAGAAACTCGCAATCAGAATCAACAATTGTCCAACCAATTAGACGAATCACGCAGTCAATTGCAAAAATTGCGCGGTCGTCATGCATCACTTGAAGCTTTGCAACAAGCTGCATTGGGTGAACAAAATAAACAAGTTGGTCAATGGTTGTCGGCTCAAGGTTTGAATGAAAAACCACGCCTTGCTGAAACTTTGCGAGTAGAAGCCGGTTGGGAAAAAGCCGTTGAAACTGTGTTGGGTAATAATCTGCAAGCGATTTGTGTCAATGGATTTGATCAAGTCACTGGCGTCTTGAGTGGCTTAACTCAAGGGCAGGTGATGTTGTTGGATATCAACAATAAACCCACTGCAGTTGCATCCAATAAAGCGGCGTTACTCAGTACCAAAGTCAGTGCTGACTGGGATGTAACCGGTTTGTTATCAGGCGTTTATCTTGCAGCTGATTTACAACAAGCACTGCAATTACGAAATCAATTAGCAGCGAATGAATCAGTCGTAACCCAAGACGGAATTTGGCTAAGCGCGCAGTGGTTGCGTGTTACTCGCGACAAAGATGCCAGTGCTGGTGTGATCGCCCGTAAACAAGAATTGGAGCAGCTCACACAAGATATTGAATCACTGGAAACTCAAGTTGCACAATTGCAATCGCAATTGGAATCCGGTCGCGAAAAAATCAAAAGCTTGGAGCAACAACGCGAAACTCTGCGCCGAGAAGCGGATGAACAACAGCGTCGCTATTCTGAATTACGCGCACAATTAAGTGCCAAGCAAGTTCGTGTTGAACAAACGCAAATGCGTCGCGACCGTTTGGATAATGAGATTCGTGAAGCGCGTGAACAAATGGACCAGGAAGCTGAACACTTATCCGAAGCGCGAATGATTTTAAGCGAAGCCATAGAATTAATGGGGCAAGATTCTGATCAACGCGAAGCTTTATTGAAGCAGCGTGATGACATTCGCTCGTCTTTGGATAATGCGCGTCAAAAAGCCCGTCATGATAAAGATCGTGCACACGAATTGGCTATGCGTTTTCAATCGCTCAAAACCCAATTGGATGCAACCCGAATCGGGATTTCACGTTTGCGTGAACAAACGGCACGATTGCAAGAGCGTAAAGATCAATTGCTTGCCAGTTTGAGTGAAAGCCGTGATCCGGTTGAAGAATACAAACTGGAACTGGAAGCGAATTTAGGTAAGCGCCTTGCAGTTGAGCAACAATTGTCGGCAGCGCGCCGTGAATTGGAAACAGTTGAACAAGCGCTACGTGGTGCAGAGCAAGCTCGCTCTCGCGCTGAACAAGAGATTCAAGCAGTGCGCGCACACTTGGAGCAAGAACGTCTTGCTGCGCAAACCTTTGAAGTTCAGCGTGCAACTATCCTTGAGCAATTACAAGAAGATAATCTGGATATCAATGCCATTCTGGCTGAATTACCAGAAGGCAGTGAAATCAAACCGATTGAAGACGAGTTGGAAGATGTCGCGCAAAAAATTTCGCGCCTGGGGCCAATTAATCTGGCAGCAATTGATGAATACAAAACTGAATCCGAGCGTAAAAATTATCTCGACGCACAACATGCAGATTTAACTGAAGCCTTGGAAACTTTGGAAAACGCCATCAAGCGAATTGATCGCGAAACCAGAACCCGATTCAAAGAAACCTTCGATCAGGTCAATAAAAGCTTGCAGGAACTATTCCCGAAAGTATTCGGCGGTGGTCATGCCTACCTCGAATTGACGGGCGAAGAATTGTTGGATACCGGTATTGCAATTATGGCGCGCCCACCAGGCAAGCGTAATTCTACTATTCATTTGCTGTCGGGCGGTGAAAAAGCGCTGACTGCAATTGCGTTAGTCTTTTCAATTTTCCGTTTGAATCCAGCACCTTTCTGTATGCTGGACGAAGTTGATGCGCCGCTCGATGACGCCAACGTGGGCCGCTATGCCCGCATGGTGGAAGAAATGTCGCAACACGTACAATTCATTTACATTACACACAATAAAATTGCGATGGAAATGGCTCATCAATTATTAGGTGTCACTATGCATGAGCCGGGCGTATCACGCCTGGTGACTGTGGATGTGGATGAAGCAGCTGAATTGGCAGCTGTTTAATAATAACGACTGGTAAATTGCGGAACTTCCTATGATTAAAGATTGGGTTATTATTTTCGGTAGTTTGTTAATTCTGGCGATTATCATCGACGGAATTCGCCGTAAACGTAATGATCGCTACGGCAAGATTCGCATGTCATCAGCCATGAGAAAGCGCGCCAAACAATTTCAGGAAGAGCAGGAAGAAAAAGAAGAGAAACCCAGTTATGTGAGCGAATTGCCTAACGGTGGTGCGCGTGTTGTTGGTCATCGTGATCCTTCCGATGTTGTGCAAGGGTTATTAAAGCCGACAAAATCTCAATTGCCTAAACATCAAAACAGACCTGTTGAATCCCCGAAACCTCAGCGCCAACCTGAGCAAACACAGTTGAGTCTTGATGAATCAGTTCCTATGTTGATGGAATCGGTTGATGCATCCAATCAACGCATAGAACCTAACTTTGGTGAATCATCTCATCAGGATTATGTTGAGGATGACACTTACGAAGGTGAAGATTTTGATTCTGATGATTCAGTCTATGAAAACGAAATGGATTCGGACTATCAGGATGAAGATGATTACGACGAAGTCTTTGATGATGAAGACGATCATCAAGAGGAAGAAGAACCGCAACAAACTGAATCTAAAAATCCACCCGCAGAGCCTGAAGAAGTATTTGTCGTGCATGTGATGGCGACTGCCAATGCCTTCAACGGTAGCCAATTGCTGGATACTATTTTGCAATGCGGTATGCGTTTTGGTGATATGGATATTTTCCATCGTTATGCGGATGCCAAAGGGCAGGGCGCCGCTTTATTTAGTATGGCCAATATGGTGAAACCCGGAACATTTGATCTGGATGCTATGGATGAATTTGAAACGCCCGGAGTCAGTTTTTTTATGACACTCCCAATCAATGCGGATTCAATGCAAACCTTTGAATTAATGATTGATACCGCCAGAGCGATAGCCGGTACTTTAGGCGGTGAAATTCGCGATGATCAACGCAGTGTGATGACCAAACAAACTCTGGAACATTGTCGTGAGCGTATTCGCAATTACGAACGTCAACGGTTGTTTCGTCGACCAAAATAAATTAATTACGTAATATCTTATGGATAATTTACCTTTATTCGGCGAATGCCCCTCCGAAATAGATGAGCTTCGCAAGCAGTTAAACGAATACAATTATCGTTATTATATTCTCTCAGACCCATTAGTAACCGACGCAGAATATGACAGATTGATGCGGCGCTTGGTTGAATTAGAGAGTATATATCCTCAGTGTGTTACACGTGATTCACCATCTCATCGCATTGGTGCAAAAGCCAAGTCAAAATTTTCTAAAGTTAAGCATACGGAACCAATGCTATCGTTAGATAATGCATTTAGTTGTGAAGAGGTTTTTGAATTTAATTCGCGTATCCATGATTTTTTGAACCTAAATTCACAAGATGTTGAATATGTATGCGAAGTAAAAATGGATGGTTTGGCTGTCAACCTCACGTACGAAAATGGAATATTAGTCAGCGCTTCAACAAGAGGGGATGGCTATGAAGGCGATGATGTTACTGATAATGTTCGCACAATTGGTTCTGTCCCCTTGAAATTGATTGGTAATAATATTCCTTCTTCACTAAACGTGAGGGGCGAAGTATATATGCCTAGATCCGCATTTAATAACTTAAACGATAAAGCGCGAAAGAGCAGTGAAAAGCTTTATATAAATCCCCGGAATGCTGCTGCGGGCTCACTGAGACAGTTGGATTCACGTATCACAGCCAAACGTGGATTGGAAATGTGCGTGTACGGGATAGCTGAAAAAATTGAGTTTTTAAAATCACATATGGACGTGTTGAAACAACTACAGTCTTGGGGGTTTCTTGTAAATGACGAGAACTTATTGGCATCCAATATTAAAGAATGCATTTCATATTATAAACATATTGAGTCTAAGCGCGACCAACTCTTATATGATATCGACGGTGTTGTACTAAAAGTAAACTCCCTGAAACTTCAAGAGCAGCTAGGTTTTGTTTTTAAAGCACCACGTTGGGCGATTGCATTTAAATTTCCTGCTCAGGAAGAAATGACACAATTACTGGATGTGGAATTTCAAGTAGGTCGGACGGGTGCGGTAACTCCGGTTGCGCGTTTGCAACCTGTATTTGTTGGCGGTGTTACAGTTTCCAATGCAACTTTGCACAATCGCGATGAAATTCAACGATTGGGTTTAAAAATTGGCGATACGGTTATAGTACGCAGAGCAGGGGATGTTATCCCGCAAATTGTACAAGTCGTTGAATCACGCCGCACAGCGGATGCGCGCGATATTGAATTCCCTGATCATTGCCCCATTTGTAATTCACCTGTAGAAACGGTTGAAGGCGAAGCGGTTGCTCGCTGTTCCGGCGGTTTGATTTGTGCTGCGCAACGAAAAGAAGCGATCAAACATTTTGCATCACGCAAAGCTATGAATGTGGAAGGCCTCGGCGATAAATTGGTTGAGCAATTAGTGGATATGGATATTCTAAAAAGCCTTGCGGATTTGTATAACCCTGAAGTGGTGAATCTGACAGTGCTTGCCAATCTGGATCGCATGGGTGAAAAATCTGCCCAGAATATTTTAGATGCTATAGAAAAATCCAAACAAACCAGCCTTGCCAAGTTTATTTATTCACTGGGGATTCGTGAAGTGGGTGAGTCAACGGCACGCAACCTTGCCAATCATTTTGGTAAATTTGAATCACTGGCAGCCGCATCAGAAGAAACCTTGCTTGAGGTCAAAGACGTTGGGCCTGTATGTGCGCATTTTGTTCGTGAATTTTTTACTCAACAAAATAATGTTGATGTGGTTGATGAGTTGAGAAAACTGGGAGTTCAATGGCCCGACATTGAATTAAAAGATCCGTCGGATTTGCCTTTAAGTGGATCAACTTATGTACTCACCGGCAGTTTGACCAGTTTGTCCCGCGAAGAAGCCAGTGCAAAATTAATCGCGTTGGGCGCGAAAGTATCAGGCAGTGTTTCATCAAAAACAACCGCTGTTTTTGCAGGCGCAGAGGCAGGATCAAAATTACAAAAAGCCGAGTCATTGGGTATTCCGGTAATGGACGAACAGGCTTTGATTGATTTGTTAGCGCAACATGGTGTTGATATCCAATGATAATTAATTTAACAAATTATGTAGGGGCAGCCCCCCGTGGCTGCCCTGGGCAGGCACAGGGGCCTGCCCCTACGGGATTGAGATTTATTTTATTGATCTTGTGTGTTTGTTTATTATCCGCCTGCGCTTCAACCAAACCACCATCAAATTCCGAAAACATCTGTTCCATTTTTGAAGAAAAAAAAGGCTGGTATAAGGCTGCCAAAAAAGCCGAAAAACGTTGGGGTTCCAAAATTCCGGTGATGATGTCCATCATGTATCAGGAATCCCAATTCAAACATAATGCGCGCCCTGGGCGCACTAAAATATTATGGATAATTCCTGGCCCGCGTAAAAGTGATGCATTTGGGTATGCACAGGCAAAAGATGCAGTTTGGGATGAATACCAATCATCAGGCGGCAGTATTTGGTCTCGTCGCGATGATTTTGCTGATGCGATTGATTTTATCGGTTGGTACAACGCACAGTCCAACAAGCGTAGTCGAATCGGTATTAACGATGCCTATCATTTATATTTGGCTTATCATGAAGGTCATGGTGGTTTTAATCGCCGAAGTTTTAAAAGTAAAAACTGGCTATTAGGCACTGCACGTAAAGTATCGAATCGATCCTTTCAATATTCAAAACAGTTACAGTCCTGCGAAAAGAAATTGTCGTCCGGTTGGTGGCCTTTTTAGAGGAATCAATATGGATCAAGAATCCATAGTCTATGGTTGCATAAAAGATGTTCCACCTGAAATGGCGGATGCAGTGCGATTGCAAATTAATCGCGATGCTATCTTGCGTCTTGCGCCTGCCGAAGATTGGCCATTTTTATGTCAGGAAATGTTTTCAGTTCCGGCCATTCATAAAGAATCTTCATTACGTTATCAAACCGAAGTAATTCATTTTGGTGCGTCTTATAAAGCTGTTGAGTATGAATGGGAAGCCTGGATTGCCGAATTTGAAAAATTATTGAGTCAAATGTATTGGGTTTCCGTCACTGTGCATTTGGAAACAGAATTATCCGGTAAGCATACATTTATTTGGGAAACCCACGAAGAATGTCATGTACCGGGATCAGGGAATGTGAAGGTAAGATGTGAATGGAGCCATGAGGGATTTTTGCATGTTTGAAATATATTTTAAAATTTTTTTCAAAAGCCTTACCCCACCCTAACCCTCCCCTTGGCAGGGGAGGGGACAGATTTCTCTCCGCAAAAAGTAGGGAGTAAAGTCCCTCCCCCTGCCAAGGGGGAGGTTAGGAGGGGGTAAGGAATTCAAGAAAAGTTTTCGTCGAGAACCCAAAAAATGTCAAAACTTATCACGCCCGATTTTCGCTTTCGCCGTTTGCGTAAATCTCAAGTGCTACGCGATCTAATGCGTGAACACCATTTGCGTATGACGGATTTTATTTTGCCGATTTTTGTGGAAGAGGGCATTACAACACCGGTTGAAGTGAAATCTATGCCGGGTGTATTTCGTTACCCGGAATCCCAGTTGGCCGATGTTGTTCGTCGTGCATGGGATAAAGGTGTTCGTGCAATTATTTTATTCGGTGTATCTACTCACAAAGATGAAATAGGGTCAGACACCTGGAATGAAATTGGTTTGTTGTCGCGCATGATTCGCACAGCAAAAAAAGCTGCGCCAGATATGTTGGTGATCAGTGATAACTGTTTTTGTGAATACACTACCCATGGTCATTGTGGCGTTGTTGATTGTGATGATGTACACAATGATTTAACGCTGGAAAATTTGCAGCGTCAGGTTGTGTTAGCAGCAAAAGCCGGTGTGGATATGATTGCGCCTTCTGGCATGATGGATGGAATGATTTCAGCCATTCGCCAAGCTTTGGATGAAGCCGGTTTTAGTCATATTCCCATCATGTCTTACTCAACAAAATTTGCTTCAGCCTTTTATGGGCCATTCCGTGATGCGGTTGATAGCAATTTCAAAGGCACTCGTGCGACATATCAAATGGACCCGGCCAATGCGCGTGAAGCACTTGCAGAATCTTTGCAAGATGAAGCTGAAGGTGCGGATATCTTGATGGTGAAGCCTGGTATCGCGTATTTGGATGTGCTTGCCGATATTCGCGCTCATAGCACTAGACCACTTGCGGTCTATCAAGTCAGTGGTGAATACGCCATGATCAAAGCAGCAGCAGCGGCTGGTGTTATAAATGAAAAAGCAGTGGTGTTGGAAAGTTTGATTGCATTCAAGCGCGCAGGTGCTGATTTAATTATTACTTACTACGCAGATCAAATGGCTGAATGGTTGAATTGATTCATGAACAAATTACTGGCTATTCTAAATAGCAAATACTTTTTGGTTTCGGTTATTGGTGTGAGTATTTTGGTTATTGCCATAGGTGTATGGATGGTAAAACATGCCAACGAACAAGCACTGATTTATTCGCAACAGACAGCAGAAAAAGCCGTTGCGCAGCCCGTCGACAAATCGGATCAAGAAATTATTCAACAGTTTCAACAATTGGCGGCTTCTGCTGAAGCGGAATTGGCAGCCTCAAAAGTGGGAGTGTCGCAACCACCAGAAGCGATGGATTTGATTCCGGATGAGTCGAAACAAAAAGTAAATCGCATGGCCAATAAAAACCCGGAGCTAGGCAGTGAAGATTGGTGCGAATTATTAATGGTTAAACCCGGCAAAGATTGGAGTCAGGCAGATCAAGCCAACTTTGCCAAACATTGTCTGGATTAATTATTTAAATTTCACTTGCGGAAAATGCCGCGCAATTTTGCGTAGCATTTTTTCTTGTTCCAAGGGTTTGACGACATAATCGTCAACACCTTCTTCTATTGCTTCGCGAATTTGTTTGGCTTCAGTGACAGCCGTGACTAACATAAAAATTGCATTGTGATAGCGCTCGGACGCCCGCATAGCTGTGTGTACATCTATACCGTTTTTTTCAGGCATATGCCAATCGCACAATACTAAATCATAAACAGGATTGGCTTCATACATCATGTTAACCGCTTTCATACCATCGGTTGCCAAATCAACTCGAGTAATACCTGCCGATTGTAAAATTGCCTGTAACAATTCAATGAGTAAATTATCGTCATCTACTACTAATACCCGAATTTGGTCTGGCATTAATTGTTGTCGACGAATTTGTGCTAACTGACGCGATGATTGTGCAGGTTGGGATACAAAATGACTGACGGAATCAGATTCCTTTTCTACTTTTTCGTTTTGTAATTGTTTGCTAATTTTAGCCAGAATGGATTCTATGTGTTGCAAGGTTTGCTGATGCTGCGCGCGAGCAGCAGATAATTCCGGTGAATCCAGATTCTTGATAATCCACTCGCGACGTTGCATGAGTGTTTTGCCGATAAGTTGCATTTCTTGCTTGCTGAACATAACCCTACCTGTGGCACACTATCCTCCCAAGACTATAGCCCAGTTTTTTAATTTTGCAGGTTATTTATGAATGAGTTTTTGCCATTGGTTGATCGATTGAATCTATTGCTGGATCGATTGGATGCTTTTGTACCCGCTACATCACCTGATACCGATTGGCAGGCATCAGCATTTCGCTGGCGGACGAATCTACAGGGAAGAGGTTATTTACAAGCCATTCACTCGCCGCACAAAGTTGAGCTGGATTCTATTAAAAACTGCGACCGACAAAAAAATCTGCTGCTGCAAAATACTCGCCAATTTACTGAAGGCCGCTTGGCCAACAATGTCTTGCTCACAGGCGCAAGGGGTACGGGAAAGTCCAGCCTGGTTAAGGCCTGCTGGAATGCTTTTTCATCCAAGGGATTAAAGATTATTGAGCTGGATAAATCCGATCTTGCGCATTTGGTTGAGATAGTGGATTTGATTGCAACGCGGCCTGAAAAATTTATTATTTTTTGCGATGACCTCTCATTCGAAGAAGGCGAAACCCATTACAAAGCTTTGAAATCTGTGTTGGAAGGTTCATTGGTACATCCAGGGAATAATATTGTTTTTTACGCAACCAGTAATCGTCGACATTTAATTCCACAAACCATGAAAGAAAATTTGGATGTTAGTTACGAGGAAGGGGAGTTGCGCCCGGGCGATTCCATCGAAGAAAAAGTATCCTTGTCTGACCGATTTGGCTTGTGGTTAAGTTTTTATCCCTTTAGTCAGGACGAATATCTGGCAGCGGCGGAATACTGGGTGACTCATTACGGCGGCAGCTGGTCATCTACTGTGAGGGATTCAGCCCTCTTATGGGAGCGTACCAGAGGCTCACGTAGCGGACGCGTAGCTTGGCAGTTTGCCAAGGCTTATCTTGGCGGCTTTTCGGATTAATCTGGAGAAGCCTCAATTTCCTAGGCAATTTTTGCTCAAACTCTTACAATGACCGCCTTTTTTACGACTTCGTTGATCTTTCTCTATGAATAGCCCCAAATCTTCCCCCACTGTCGGTTTTGTCAGCCTGGGTTGCCCCAAAAATCTGGTCGATTCCGAACGAATCCTCACACAGCTGCGCGTAGAGGGCTATAACATAGTGCCTTCCTATCAAGACGCCGATATGGTGATAGTCAATACCTGTGGCTTTATTGATTCAGCGGTACAAGAGTCGCTGGGTGCCATAGGTGAAGCCTTGAACGAAAACGGCAAAGTGTTGGTGACGGGATGTCTGGGAGCCAAGAAAGATGAAATCATCCAGGTGCATCCCAATGTGTTGGGGGTAACTGGGCCACACGCTTATGAAGAAGTGTTGAATCAGGTTCATCAACATCTGCCACCACAAGCCAACCATAATCCTTTTACGGATTTAGTCCCGCCTCAAGGCATAAAACTCACACCACGTCATTATGCTTATTTGAAAATTTCTGAAGGCTGCAATCACAGTTGCAGTTTTTGCATCATTCCCGATATGCGCGGCAAATTGGTGAGCCGCCCAATTGGTCAGGTGATGAGTGAAGCCGAGCGTTTGGTGAAAGCCGGTGTAAAAGAATTGTTGGTGATTTCACAAGACACATCAGCATATGGTGTTGATATAAAACATCGCACCGATTTTTGGGATGGTCGCCCGTTAAAAACCGATATGTATCAGTTGTCGGCCGCGCTGGGTGAATTGGGTGTTTGGGTGCGCTTGCATTATGTTTATCCCTATCCACACGTCGATAACATTATTCCCTTGATGGCCGATGGAAAAGTTTTACCTTATTTGGATATTCCATTCCAACACGCAAGCCCAACCTTGTTGCGCAAAATGCGTCGCCCAGGTCAGGTTGAAAAAACGCTTGAGCGAATTCACAGCTGGCGCCAACAAGTGCCGGATCTCACTTTGCGTTCAACATTTATTGTCGGTTTCCCCGGCGAAACCGAAGATGATTTCCAACAACTGCTGGATTTTTTGCAAGAAGCCCAATTGGATCGCGTAGGTTGTTTCCAATATTCACCCGTCGAAGGTGCCAAAGCCAATGACTTACCGGATCACGTTCCGGATGAATTAAAACAAGAACGTTATGATCGCTTTATGCAATTGCAACAAAAAATTTCCACAGAAAAATTACAACAAAAAATTGGAAAAACTATTTCGGTATTAATTGATGAAGTCGATGAAGAAGGTGCAATTGGTCGCAGCTTTGCCGACGCGCCGGAAATTGATGGCGCTGTTTATTTGAATGAAGAGCAATCCGTAAAGCCCGGCGACATTGTGCAAGTCAAAGTTGAACATGCCGATGAATACGATTTATGGGGAAGTAAAATCTAAATGGTCGATGTGATTCACCAACCAGAAGAAGGCCGTTTTGTTGTGCAACAGTCGGGTCAAGAAGCCACTTTGGCTTACAGCTTGTCTGATAACAAGATTAATTTTTACAGCACTTTTGTCCCGCCTGAATTTCGAGGCCAAGGCATAGCGGAAAAATTAGTGCGAACCGGAATCGCCTGGGCAAAAGAGCAGGGTTATGAAATGTCTGCGAGTTGTTGGTACGCAGCGAAATTTTTGAAGTAATTAAAACACCCTCTCCCCAGCCCTCTCCCATCAAGGGAGAGGGAGCAGAATGAAGTCTTTCATAAAAATCGTGGTGAATGCGAGCCTGTTAGTTTTAAATAAATTCTCGAACAAATCCAAATCCCCTCTCCCTTGATGGGAGAGGGGCAGGGGAGAGGGTGATATGGTGAAAAGTTTTCGTGGCTTTACTCTAATGGAAATGATAGTGGTATTAGTCATCATCGGCATGCTCGCTATGTTTATGATGCCCATACCGCAAGACAACGTCACCCGCAAACAAATCTCCGAATCCCTAGAATTAATTGAGCCCTATAAAAAACAATTAACTCTGAATTATCAAACCACTCAAACCTTTCCTGATTCCAATAAAGACGCCGACATTCCCGAACCTCAAAAACTCATCGGCAATTTTGTAACCCAAATAGAATTAAAAGACGGCGCCTTTCATTTATATTTTGGCAACAAAGCGCATTTGAATTTAAAAGGAAAAGTTATCAGCGTCCGTCCAATCCGCGTCAAAGGCTCCCCCGAAAGCCCGATCTCCTGGATCTGCGGTTTATCAGCTGTACCAGAAGGTATGGAAGCTATTGGCAATGATTTAACGAATATTGATCGGAAGTTTTTGCCTTTAGGGTGTAGGTGAAGAATCCAAAATTTTAGAAAGAAGATGAAGTGCATCACCGCCATTGAAAACGGTTTTTGCACAGATGTCGTGGAGGAAAGGTAAATCAGCAGAATCTGCCGGTCGAATGATCATCGAGTTTAAGCAATCGCCTTATCAACAATTACCTGTGCTTCTGCAAGCAGAGCTTGCAAATGATCATCGCCTTTAAAGCTCTCAGCGTAGATTTTATAAATATCTTCAGTACCTGAAGGGCGTGCTGCGAACCAGCCATTTTCTGTGGTGACTTTAATGCCGCCTATGGAAGCGTTATTGCCCGGCGCTTTGGTGAGAATAGAAACGATTTTTTCGCCAGCCAATTCGGTTGATTGAATTTGATCAGGCGACAATTGTCCCAGCGCTTTTTTCTGTGCTGCATTCGCGGGAGCATCAACACGTTTTTCAGAGGGTTTGCCTAATTCTTTGGTGAGTGATTGATAAATTTCACCTGGATCCATTTGGGTTTTGGCTTTAATTTCGGCTGCCAACAAGCAAGGGATTAGACCATCTTTATCGGTTGACCAAACTGTTCCATTGCGACGCAAGAAAGATGCGCCTGCGCTTTCCTCACCGCCAAAACCCAGAGTGCCGTTTTGTAAACCTGCAGCGAACCATTTAAAACCTACCGGCACTTCAAGTAGTGGACGATTTAATTTTTTGGCGACGCGATCAATTAATCCGCTGCTCACCAGAGTTTTACCTATTGCAACATGTTCATTCCATTCAGGTCGGTTTTGGTATAAATAATTTACCATCACTGCCAAATAACTATTGGGGGTTAACAGTCCCATACTCGGCACTACAATACCGTGACGATCATGATCAGCATCACAGGCGCAAGCAATATCAAATTCGTTACGACGAGCAAGCAAGGGTTGCATGGTGTAAGACGAGGATGGGTCCATGCGAATTTTTCCGTCCCAATCGGCTGTCATAAATGCAAATTGTGGATCGATAACCGGATTAACGACTTGTAAATTTAATTTATAAACTTCTGCAATTCTGTACCAAAAATCCAGACCTGCGCCGCCTAATGGATCAACGCCCAAACGAATATTGTTTTGTTTAATTAAATCAAGATCAATTACATTTTTTAGATCACTCACGTAATGATTCAGGTAATCATAAAAATGGACGTTGGATTGTTTGATCGCCGCGTTGTAACTAACACGTTTTACATCGCGCAATTGATTTAACAAAATTTCGTTGGCGCGTTGCTGAATCCAATTGGTGACATCCGTATCGGCAGGGCCGCCATTGGTGGGATTGTATTTGTAACCGCCATTGTCAGGTGGATTGTGTGAAGGGGTTACCACCACGCCATCCGCAAGTCCCGAGGTGCGATTAGCGTTGTAGGTTAAAATTGCGTGAGAGATAACAGGCGTTGGTGTGAATTGATCATTGGCTGCCAAAAAAATATCAACCTGATTAGCTGCGAACACTTCTACCGCAGATTCTTGTGCGGGGCGAGATAATGCGTGAGTATCAATACCAAAATACAGCGGGCCAGTGATGCCGGCTTGTTTGCGATAATCACAAATCGCCTGGCTAATTGCCAAAACATGGTGCTCGTTAAAGCTGGATTTAAACGAAGTTCCCCTGTGGCCCGACGTACCAAAACTCACTTTTTGCTCTGCAAGGTTTGCATCCGGTTTATTGTCATAATACGCCTTGATCAAGTCCTGAATATTCACCAATTGATTGCTTGCAAGGCGTTTTCCGGCCAAAGGGCTTACTGACATTTTCTCACTCCGTTCGATGAAATAAATTTCGCTAGTGTACAGGGCCGTTTTATGCCAGACAATCAAGGAATGATCTTGGTGACTTCTGATGATTCACGTAGAATGCGGCTGCAATAATCAACGCAATTATCTATTACCAAACGGGTGGCAATATGGATTGGAAAGGTGGTCGTCGCAGTGACAATCTCGAAGATTTACGGGGCTCGCCCGGTGCTGGTGGTGGCATGGGTTTATTGGGGTTGGTATTTCGCTTTTTACCCTTTTTACTGCAAACCGCAATTGGTCGGCGCATTTTGATTATTGGGGTCGTTTTAATTGGCGGAGCCAAATTATTGGGCTTTGATCCTTTGCAATTCAGCAGTTCTACCGGGCCATCATCCGAACGCGCGCAACTATCCACAAAAGACCAGGAGCTAGCGGATTTTGTGTCTGTAGTTCTCGCTAATACTGAAGATGTATGGACAACACTTTTTCAACAGCATGGCGCAGTGTATAAGCCGCCACGTCTGGTACTGTTTCGCAACAGTGTGAACTCGGCTTGTGGTTTTGCTCAGTCTGCTATGGGGCCTTTTTATTGTCCTGCAGATAGCAAAGTCTATATTGATTTATCGTTTTATGAAGACATGAAAAATAAATTGGGTGCCCCTGGTGATTTTGCGCAAGCTTATGTGATTGCACACGAAGTAGGGCACCACATTCAAAATATTTTGGGTGTTTCCAAAAAAGTTCGCGAAGCGGAACAGGGTTTGTCAAAAGTTGAAATCAATAAATTATCAGTTAAACAAGAATTACAGGCGGATTGTTTTGCCGGTGTTTGGGGGCATTACGCGGATAAAAATTTTCGCATGTTAGAAGATGGTGATCTTGAAGAAGCGATTAACGCAGCATCTGCAATTGGAGATGACAATTTGCAACAACAATCACAGGGGCATGTTCGCCCTGAATCATTTACTCATGGCAGTTCTAAACAGCGTATGGAATGGTTTAAGCGAGGGATGGAAAAAGGTTCGATCGCAGATTGTGATACCTTCGCAACAATTCCTTAAGAGTTTTTATCATTAGCATCCAAATCAGTCGCCACAGTTTGATTGCGGCCGTTTTCTTTGGCTTGATACAGTGCTTTATCCGCATGTTGAATCAAAATATCCGCTGAAACTGTATAATGTGGAATTATTGTTGAGACACCAATGCTTAAGGTTACACTGCCGGTTGTGGATTTGGTATGCGGAATATTCAATGCCCTGATAGCCTGATGAACCTGGTCCGCAATATACTTTGCACCTTCATGATCAGTTTTTGGCAAAATAATAGCGAACTCTTCGCCACCATAACGCGCAACTAAATCATAAGGCCTGCCCAAAATACCTGCCATCGCCTGAGCTATTTTTTGCAGGCAACCATCGCCAGCCATATGTCCGTAATAGTCATTAAATTTTTTGAATTCGTCTATATCAATTAACAACATTGACATGGGACTTTGTTCGCGTGCTGATTGCAGCCAGCCAATATGCAAGCTTGATTCAAAATGGCGTCGATTGGCTATTCCGGTTAGTCCATCAACCAATGCCATTGATTTTAAAAGGTCAGATTGTTGTTTTAATCGAATATGGGTTTTAACTCTGGCGCGGGTAATAACCGCATTAATGGGCTTTTGTATAAAATCCACTGCTCCCACTTCGAATCCTTTCACTTCACTTTCTTGTTCCAGGCTGGCCGTTACAAAAATTATCGGTATATCAACCAGGTCTGCATTGGCCTTTATATGTTTGCATACCTGGTATCCATCGATATCCGGCATGACAAGATCCAATAATATTAAATCAGGTTTTACCTCTTCGCATTTTGCAAGAGCATCTATTCCATTGGTCGCCATAAAAATATCGCATTCGTCCTTAAATAGTTCGTATAGAACCCTGATAATTATTGGTTGATCATCAACAATCAATAGTTTAGGTTTCTGTTTGTCAACATTAAACAATTCAGATAGTTGATGCATGATGCATTCCATCAATTATTTTTTTTGCAATCTTGGCAGCCTCTGAAAAGTTCAGAAGACCAACATTATCTATCAAAGATTGTTTGTCGGGTCCGGCCGCTAGCTGATCTTTTATCTCGTCTATCAATTTAATCGCTGCCATATTTGAATTCTGTAAATAACCAAGAAGCAGTTCCAATCTTGGTAATAAAGCCTGCTGATTTTGCGTAGATTCTACCGGGTTTATAGCGGCGGTTCCTTGAAGTGATTCGCAGAGTTTTTCCATTGCAATATGGCTGTCTTCAAGAAGTTGTTTCAATTGAGCAAGTTGATCCCTGTCTGGAATATTATTGTTTTTAACTAACCGCTCAAGATCGGCTGCATAACGGGATAGCGCTGATGCACCCAGTGTGGCAGCAAGTCCTTTTATTGAATGCAATGAACGTTTTTGCTTTTCAATGTCTTGATCGGCAGATTCGAACTGTTGGATTAATGCTTCTATATCAGGTTTGAATTTTTTTTGAAAACGCTGAAACAGTTCTATATTTCCAGCGTAACGGTTTAACAGCTTATTAGTATCTTCCAATAATTCTGCGGATGTTATGGAGCTTTTCAGTTCAACATTTTTTATGCGAGTGATTATTTCAGTTTGAGTCATGGCTCCTTGATTATTTTTTTGGCTAATCAAGGATTGAATTAACGGAACCAATTTATCAATATCAAAAGGCTTTCCTGTGTGTTCATTCATGCCGGCATCAAGGCATGCTTGCCTGTCAGCTGCAGACGCATTGGCGGTCATCGCCACAATGGGAATTCGTGCACAACGACTATCCTGACGAATACGACGCGTTGCTTCGTATCCATCAATATCCGGCATCTGAATATCCATAAGCACCAAATCATAGCGGCTGCAATTTTGTTGTACTTTTGTTACGCCTTCTATGCCACCTTCCGCCAATTCAACGTTGGCTCCCGCAATGCCAAGTAATTCGAAAGCGACTTGTCTGTTCAGTTCGTTATCTTCCACTACCAATAAATGTACCCCATTTAATGGTTGCATATTCTGTGGAATTACTTCGTGTTGGTTTTCAGTAGCAGGAGAGGTGATATGATGACATGCCAATATCAATTGTCGGGCGGATAAGGGCTTCACCAACAGATTGGTTATATTTTTTCGCTCGTCGGTGTTAATTTTTCTAAAAATATCTTGATTATATGACGCTGTCATCACAATTGCTGGTTCTTTCTTCAGTCCAGTTATCTGTTTGAGTTCATTAATAAAAGTTAACCCTGATTCGTCACCAATTTTCCAATCCAAAATAATAATATCGTAACCATCGGTTGATTGATTTACAGCACTTATTGCCATTTGAATAGACGTTGCTGTGTCAATTTTATGCCCTAAGGCGGACAGGGTCTTATTGTAAACATCGAGCAAAACCGGCTTGTCATCAATCAATAATACGCGACAGTACTGATCAGGCTTTTGATCAAAAAAAGGCGCTTTATTGGCAACAGCTAAATCCAGATCAAACCAGAACTTACTACCTTTACCAGGTTCGCTTTCCAAATGTAAATCTGATCCCATTAATCCTGCGAGTCGTTTACAAATTACCAACCCCAATCCAGTTCCGCCATACCGACGAGTGGTCGATGCTTCTGCTTGCGTGAAGCCAGCAAATATTTTTTGTTGTTGCTCTTTGCTAATACCTATTCCTGTATCTTCCACGCTGATTCGCAACTGAATACGGTCAGGCGTTTGGGATAAGCGTTGAATAGATACCAGTACATGACCAGAGGTTGTAAATTTTAAGGCGTTACCTGACAGATTAACCAGAATTTGTTGCAATCGTAATTTGTCGGCAATAATTTCTTTGGGCAAATCGACAGGCGTATCAAATATCACTTCTACATTTTGTTCTTTTTGGTTGGCGGACAATATCACCGCCAATTCTTCCAATAAATCTTCAATGCTAAACGCAACCGGGTCTAATTCCAATTTGCCTGCATCAATTTTTGAAAAATCAAGAATATCATTCAAAATTCCCAATAAAGATTGAGCAGCTGATCTGGCTTTGGTGACATAATCTTGCTGTGCATGAGTCAATTGGGTGCGTTGAATCAATTGCAGCATCCCCAGTACCGCATTCATGGGAGTTCGAATTTCGTGGCTCATATTGGCTAGAAATTGTGATTTTGCTCTATTAGCAGAATCGGCATTTTCTTTTTCTGTGCGCAATGCATTTTCCATTGCAATTTGTTCGGAAATGTCTGTTGCTATGCCAAGATAGCCAATAAGTTCACCAGAATTATCAAACATCCCTGTTGCCGTTAATGAAACAGGAATATGTCGTCCGTCTTTGGTGACATAAGTCCAATGGCGAGTTTCGGGCTGACCTTCTTTCGCTTTTTGGATGAATACATCGAAATCTTGTATTGGCCTGGATTTTTCGAGTGACAGCTCCTCCCCACGGCTGATAACCTCTTGCTCCAAATGAATTATTGCTGGCGTATTGATGTTCACCATTTCAATCGCTTTGTAACCGAGTAATAGTTCGGCACCGCGATTGAACTGCGTGATAACCCCATTGGTGTCAGTTGCAATAATTGAAAACTCAGTTGCTGCGAATAAAATATTTTCAATTAATCGATTGAGTTGATTGCGATGTTGTTCAGCCTGTTTTTTTGAAGTGATATCACTGGACAGTGAAATCAATTTTTCAATTCTGCCATTTTCATCCAGCATAGGTGCCACCACTGTATCAAACCATCGTGGTTCACCATGCTTAGGTTGATTACAAATTTCTGCTCGCCAAACAACGCCAGTTTTAACTTTCAGCCACATCTCTCGCCAAAATTCTTGAGGATGATAACCGGAATTAACCAAGCGGTGGTTGTTGCCTAATAATTCTTGTCGGCTATAGCCCGTTACTTCACAAAAATAATCATTGATATCTAAAATATTACCGGCGAGATCGGTTACTGAATAAAGGTATTGGGTATTAAGTGTATTGAGTAGGGCCTGCTGCTCTCGTAAAGCACGTGTTAATTTGGCTTTACCTTCAACCTGATCGGTGATGTCATGTTCAATTAAATAAAATCCATGAATGCCATCTTCATGTTTGTCGGGTATTAACTGTAATAGGTAATGATGTTCGCGCCCATTCCGAAAAATAGCATGTTCGATTTTTTGAGGATATCCTTCTAATGTTAATTCCAATTTAGGCAGGATATGAGAAAACATGTCATACCCTAATACCTGGCTAATTGTTTTACCCCGCAGTTGCTCAACCGAAAAACCAAAACGAAAGAGGTGAGCATGATTGGCGAAACGATTGACTAATTGCTGATCCCAGTAACTGATTACGCTGGGGACTGCATCCAATACCGTTTGCAAACTGTGATGAGCCTCATCCAATTCGCGTGTTCTTGCTTGAACCTTGGCTTCAAGTGTTAAATTCAAATCAAGTATTTGTCGCTCAACTGCCTTTAATTCACTAATATCTCTGACAGTTTTTGATGCAGCTACTATTTTACCGTTTGCATCATAAATAGGTGATACATTCACCAGTACATCGATTAGTTGCCTGTTCTTATCTAATCGTTGAGTCACAAATTGTTTGATGTATTCGCCTTTTCGGATTCGCTGCAATATATAAATATCTTCTGATTTAAGCGAATCCGGTATTAATAGTTGTTCGATGGTGTTGCCTATAGCTTCCTCTGCTGTGAATCCAAAAATTTGTGTGGCACCTTTATTCCAACTGAGAATTTTACCTTCTAAATCTTTGCCGATAATTGCATCATTACTTGTTTCAACTATGGCGGCCAATGCGGATTGCTGTGCAACCATTTTTCGTTGTGTATAACGATTGCTACCAATTGCAGCTGCAATAAGGCTGACCATCGCTGAAAAAATAAACCCAAAATAATAGATTTCTTTTATAGGAAGCGGAACCATGGTTTCTATGAGCGAAGGTTTGGCGGCTAAATGGAATTGCCAAACACGTCCCAATACTTTTTTGGTTACATCCTTAGGGCTTAGGGTGAAGTCTTGATTATTGTTGTCTTCTGTTGCCGATGATAATTTAAAAAATTGAACAGGATTTGATGGGTCTTCTATATCGGTTAAATGTAAATCATAATAACGGCTGTCCAATTTCAGCCCCATTAAAATTTCTTCCATCAATAGTGGTGCATAAGCCCACCCAATTGCTTTTTTCCAGCGTTCTTTCTCGGTTGTCGGCGTTATCCAATCTTTGTAAATTGGCAATAGCAACAAAAATGATTGTTGTGGTTTGCCTGTTGCCTGGACCAGTGTAATAGGTGCAGTAATTTGTGCTTGACCGGTAATAATGGCAGCCTCAGCGGCCGCTCGGCGATTTTTTTCTGATGCTACATCCAGTCCCAACGCAGGTTTATTCGAGGCAATTGGCTCTATGTAGGATATCAGGTAGCGCTCTGAGTGATTGGGTGAAATTTGTTGAAGCCTGATGTCGAATTGAAATTCCTGTTGTAATTTTTTGAAATGTTCGTTTTCCTGTTCAAGCGGCACTCGCAATATAATGCCGAAACCTCGCGCGCCAGGGAATTCCGTTTGGTAATTGCGTGTTTTTGAATAGAGATAAAAGTTTTCAGCAGTTAGGTTATTTCCTGACGCCAAAACAAAACCGCGCGTTCCTCGTAATCCATATTGATATAAATTGATGCGGTTAATAATGTCATCTGCAATTTTTGCGACTTCTTTGTTCAGTATTTCATCTGCGTAGTGTTGGTTTCTGCTTTGTGATTGCAGCGCGGTAAGAAAAGTAAATGCAATGCAGATAGAAAGGGCCGTAAAGCCCCAAAGGAGAGACGTTTTAAATGATTCGGGTAATTTCATGCCGCCGGAGGTCCCGTTCACTGTACGATAGCCGGCTGTTAGCGGAGCTACGGTTTATATAACCATAGCAGGGTAATACCGCTTGGCAAGAAAAGAGCTTGTTATAGCAACATTTCGTAGATCGCCCGATATTCCATTGCGCTTTTATTCCAGGATGAGTCCCTACTCATAGCGTTTTGCTGTAGATGTTTCCAAAACTCGGGATGCTGGTAGGCATCCAACGCACGGCAAATGGCATGGTGCAATTCAATTGCTGTCGGTTCGTGAAAAACAAAGCCGTTGGCGTTGTCGTCCATTTGCCCCAGAGGACATTCAAACACTGTGTCTTTTAACCCGCCCACAGCGTGAACTATAGGAAGGCTTCCGTAACGCAAACTGTAAAGTTGGTTCAAACCGCAGGGTTCAAATAAAGACGGCATCAGAAATATATCGCAGGCGGCTTCGATTCGATGCGCGAGGGTTTCGTTGTAACCAATAGTGACTGACATTTTGTGCGGATGTTGTGCCGCTATATTTTTTAAGACTTGTTCGTAATGCTGAAACCCACTGCCGAGAAAAACCACCTGGCAATCTTTACCGAGTAATAAGGTTAATTGGGCGAGAATAAGATCCAATCCTTTTTGATCTACCAGACGCCCAACAAAACCCAGCATAGGAGTATCGGCACTGACGGACATCCCTAAATCTTTTTGCAATTGCAATTTATTTTGAGTTTTTCCATCGAGATTTTTTCGATTAAACGTATGAGTCAAGTGCGGATCTTTTTGCGGGTTCCATTCGTCGGTATCTATGCCGTTTAAAATACCGAACAAATCCTGCTGTCGAAAACGCATAAGCCCGTCCAAGCCATTGCCAAATTCCGGTGTTTGTATTTCCTGCGCGTAACTGGGGCTTACGGTGGTGATTTTATTGGCGAAAGCCAAACCACCTTTCATATATGACATTTGACCATAAAATTCCAATTTTTCGTGGTGCCAAAACTCGATAGGTAAATTGAGTTCGGCAAATGCCTGATGTGAAAATAATCCACGATAAGCAAGATTGTGAATCGTAAACACACTGGGCGGGGATTTTTTTTGCAAAGACAAAAGGGCAGGGACCAAACCGGTTTGCCAATCATTGCAATGCACCAGATCAACAGCCCAATTCAAATTGGCTTGATTTATGGCTATAGCTTCAATTGCACGACTGAACCAATAAAAACGCCAATGATTATCTGACCAGTCACTGCCATCAGGTGCACAATAGGGGTTTCCGGGGCGCTCGGAAAATTCCGGTATATTGATCAATAAAACTTTTACTCTGGAACCGGGCAATCGCGTTTGCTGAATAAGAATATCGCGACCGGCGATTGAAATAGTGGAAAGCGTTTTTAATTCAACCCTGGCTGCTTGCGCCAACACACTGGCATAAGCAGGCAATACAATTTTCACATCCATGCCAGTTTTTAATAAAGCTCGCGGCAAACTGGCTGCAACATCGGCAAGGCCACCGGTTTTAATTAAAGGAAAGACTTCACTGGTTGCGAATAGAATATTCATTAGTTGTTTTTCCTCTCTCCCCAACCCTCTCCCACAAGGGGAGAGGGAGCAGTTATTACCACGACAAGACACTGTGGAAACAATTGCAAATCTAAATTTCTTTGTGAGTATTTTTTCATCGCATTACTCTTATCTAATTCGTGTCGATCCCCCTCTCCCTTTGTGGGAGAGGGGTAGGGGAGAGGGAGAAATTTACAACGAAATCACCAAGCCCGCCAAGGGTGGCAAGGTCAATTCAATCGAGTTGGGATGATTCATCCAGGGAATTGGCTGGCTTTGCATGCCATACACATTGCCCAAATTGCTGCCAGCATAAAACTCTGAATCGGAATTTAGCAGTTCTTTATAATGCCCGGCGACCGGTACACCTAACCTATAACCCTGACGGGGAACAGGAGTGAAGTTTAAAATGACTATCACAAAACCTGTATCACTTTTTCGAATATAACTCAAAATGGACTGCGTGCTGTCGTTGCAATCCAGCCATTCAAATCCATTCCATTCGAAACTGCGTTCGTGCAACTCGGAACGATTTTTGTAAATTGCATTTAAATCGGCGATACAATTATGCAAGCCTTTGTGAGTATGGAAATCCAGCAGCGCCCAATCCAGGCTGCGTTGATGTGCCCATTCACTCCATTGACCAAACTCGCATCCCATAAACAATAATTTTGCACCGGGGTAGGTCCACATATAGGTGTAGAGTAAACGCAAGTTGGCAAATTTTTGCCAATCATCACCTGGCATTTTGCCAATCATGCTGCCTTTACCATGCACAACTTCATCGTGTGAAAAAGGCAGCATAAAATTTTCAGTAAAGGCGTACATCATGCCGAAAGTTAATTGGTTGTGATGGAATTGTCGGTGCACCGGATCTTTATTCATATAATTCAGCGTGTCGTGCATCCAGCCCATATTCCACTTCATAGTGAAACCCAAACCACCGACCCAGGTTGGACGAGTGACTTGTGGCCAGGCAGTGGATTCTTCTGCAATCACCAATGCACCGGGGCATTGACCGTGACATAACTCATTAAATTGCCGCAAAAAAGCAATTGCATCGAGATTCTCATTGCCGCCGTATTGATTGGGAATCCAATCGCCGTCTTCGCGTGAATAATTTAAATACAACATGGACGCAACCGCATCCACACGTAAACCATCGATATGAAATTCTTTTAACCAGAATAAGGCGTTGGCGAGCAAAAAGTTTTTGACTTCACTGCGGCCATAGTTGTAAATCAGTGTGCCCCAATCGCGATGTTCACCCAAACGCGGATCTTCATGTTCATAAAGTGCGGTGCCGTCGAAGCGAGCCAAGGCGTGAGCGTCTTTTGGAAAGTGCGCGGGCACCCAATCCAAAATAACGCCTATGTGATGTTGATGGAGATAATTTACAAAATAGCGAAAATCATCCGGCGTTCCGAATCGGCTTGTGGGTGCAAAATATCCAGTGGTTTGATAGCCCCAGGAATCATCCAGCGGGTGTTCACTGATGGGCAGGATTTCAATGTGAGTAAAACCCAAGGGCTTTATGTAATCGACTAATTGATGTGCTATCTCGCGATAATTTAGAAATTCATTTGACCAGCCGCGACGCCATGAACCCAAATGTAACTCATAAACCGAGAATGGAGCTTTTAACCAATTAGTGTTGGCTCGCGTTTGGAGCCAATAATTGTCTTGCCATTCGAACTGACTGGTGTAAACCATACCGCTGGTTTGCGGACGCATTTCAAATGCTTGCCCGTAAGGATCTGCTTTTAAAAACACATCACCGGTTTGGCGATTGCGAATTTCAAATTTATATAACACGCCTGCTTGCAGACCGGGAATAAATAATTCCCATAAGCCGCTGCCACCGCGTACGCGCATTGCATGGCGACGACCATCCCACTCATTAAAATCGCCGACCAGGCTAATGCGCTCTGCATTGGGTGCCCAGGTAGCAAAGGTCACACCTTTGACTCCATCTATCTCGCGCTCATGCGCACCCATTAATTGATAAATGTTCCAATGTTGTCCTTCATTAAAAAGATGTATATCCAGGTCGCCCAAAAATGGAGCAAAGCAGTAGGGGTCGTAATCCAGATGCACTGAATTATGGCGATCGCACCAGTGTATTTGATATCGGCTTACCAGATTTTTATCAGATCCTGTCCATTCAAAGAAATCAGTTCCCTCAATTCTGGACATGCTGAATTCATTCGATCCGCTGACAAGACTTGCATTGCGGGCACCAGGTAAATAAACCCGCACCAGGGTGTCCGCTCCGGAATCAAGAGGTCTCGGCAAGGGATGCTTGCCTAATACAGCAAAGGGGTCGTGGTGTGTTGCCTGGATAATGCGCATTAATTCATCAGTTATTCGCTTATCAGCTTGTGCATTCATAAAATTTCTTCTTTTCCCGGATAAAAAATGGCATAAAAATTTACATTAAACATTAAAAAATCAGGTTTTTTCATTAAATTGAAACTAAGCTTGCACCAGCATAGCGCCATAGTCTATGACAGTTCTTTCATTTCTGTTTCAAATGATTAGTTGAGGTGCAGGTTTAGTGCCAATGCAGTCTAGCTGGTTTTCTAATTGAAAAGGCAGATATAAAAGTTGAATCCTGTTTCAGGTGTTTGACTCAATCAACTGCTTGGCATCGAATTTGCTCAAGCTAAAACAGCAAGCAAAATTTTCCCAATAATGTTTCCAAGGAATAATTTTAATGAGTCCACAACATTCTTCTGGTCGTTTTGTTAGTCGTCTTACTCGAGAAACACTTGCAGTTATTCTTGCGGGTGGTCGCGGTTCGCGTTTGCATCAATTAACCAATTGGCGAGCAAAACCTGCTGTGCATTTTGGTGGAAAATTTCGCATTATTGATTTCCCTTTATCCAATTGTGTGAATTCAGGTATTCGTCGCATCAGCGTGTTAACACAATATATGTCACATTCACTGGATCGACATATTTTGCGCGGCTGGGGATTTTTGGGTGGTGAGTTAGGTGAATTTGTTGAGCTGTTACCCGCACAACAGCGTTTGGGTGAAAACTGGTACGTCGGCACTGCGGATGCTGTTTTGCAAAATCTGGATATTATTCGTCGTCACAATCCTGAATATGTATTAATTCTTGCCGGTGATCACATTTATAAAATGGATTACGGCACTATGATCGCTGCGCACGTTGAGCGCGGGGCAGACATTACCGTCGGTTGCATTGAAGTACCGCTAGATATTGCACACGCGTTTGGTGTGATGGATATTGATGGCGATAGTCGCATTGTTAAATTTACTGAAAAACCTAAAAATCCCGAAGCCATTCCCGGCAAACCCAATAAAGCATTGGCATCCATGGGTATTTATGTTTTCAGCACTAAAGTGTTATTCCGTGAATTGATGAAGGATAAAGACAATCCCAATTCATCACACGATTTTGGTAAAGATATTATTCCTTCCATGATTAAATCCAGCCGCGTAATGGCGTTTCCATTTTGTGATCCTGTCAGTGGTGGTGAAGCTTATTGGCGTGATGTGGGAACAGTTGATTCTTTGTGGGAAGCGAATTTGGAATTGGCCGATATTAATCCGGAATTGGATTTGTATGATGCCGCCTGGCCAATTTGGACTTATCAGGAACAAGTCGCTCCTGCAAAATTTGTATTTGATGATGATGGTCGTCGCGGCTATGCGGTGGATTCATTAGTTGCCGGTGGCTGTATTATTTCCGGATCTTACATCAAGCATTCATTATTGTTCCCGCGAGTACGTGTTCATTCTTATTGTGAAATTACTGACTCGGTTTTATTCCCCGGTGTTGTTGTCGGCAGAAATTGTAAAATTCGTCGCGCATTAATTGACAGACGCTGCAAAATTCCCGAAGGCACGGTAATTGGTTTTGATCCTGAGGCCGATAAAGCGCGCTTTCATGTATCACCGAAAGGTGTAGTCTTGGTAACGCCCGATATGTTGGGCCAGGATGATGTTTATGGTTAATCCAGGTAAAACCAAAGTTGTATTTTTGTGGCATATGCACCAACCCGATTATCGGGATATTGTCACCGGCGAGTACTACTTCCCCTGGACTTATTTACACGCGATAAAAGATTATGTGGATATGGCTGCACATCTGGAAGCGCAGCCCAATGCAAAAGCAGTAGTTAACTTTGCGCCTATTTTGTTAGAGCAACTGGATGATTATGCGCAACAAATCAAACAGTGTCTCGAGAAAAATATTGCGATTAAAGATTCGGTACTCGCATCATTGGTTGCATCGGATTTACCTTTACCTGGCAGCCCCGAATTCAATGAATTGGGATCAAAATACTTACGAGCAAATCGTTCGCGAATGATTGAGCGTTTTCCGATTTATCATCAATTGGCCGATGTGTTTGAGTCGCTGCATCAAAAACCTTTTTTAGCGCAGTATTTAAGCCCGCAGCTTTTAATCGATTTGGGCGTTTGGTATCACTTGAGTTGGTTGGCGGAAATTCCCCGCCGGGATGATCAGCGTATTCAGCAGTTGCAAGATAAAGGACGAGATTTTTCTCTGTCGGATCGTCGGCTGTTATTGACGGTTATTAGTGAGTTAATGTCATCAATTGTGCCGCGCTACCGTCGGCTTGCAGAAAAGAAACAAGTTGAACTTTGTATGAGTCCCTACGCTCATCCTATTGTTCCACTTCTAATTGATATCAATAGCGCAAAAGAAGCCATGCCAGATGTCAAATTACCCGAGATTACGGCATACCCGGATGGGGTCAATCGATCCATTTGGCATTTGCGCGAAGGCAAAAAGGTATTTCAGGAGCACTTTGGTATAACGCCGGTGGGTTGTTGGGCCAGTGAAGGTTCTTTAAGTGATGCGACCTTGAAGCTTTTGCACGAAAATGGATTTCATTGGGCTGCTACGGGTGACTCGGTTTTACATAACAGTTTGCGTTCACCCGCCAACGAACCTACTGCCAGTGAATGGTTACGTACTCACAAAAATTTGCATCGCAGTTATCGTTTCAATCAAGTACCGTTGAATGTATTTTTCCGTGACGATGGCTTGTCTGACTTGATTGGGTTCAAATACGCAACCTGGCACTCAGACGACGCAGTGGGTGATCTGCTCAATCATTTGGTCGCGATTAGTAATCAAGCTAAAGACAATAAAAATACTGTTATCTCGATCATTATGGATGGTGAAAACGCATGGGAATATTTCCCTGAAAATGCCTATTACTTTTTGAATCAATTGTATCGCCGGATCAATGAGCATCCGCAACTCGAACTTTCAACTTACAGCGACATATTGCGTGAACAAAAACCTGAACCTTTACAATTGAAACATTTAGTAGCGGGCAGTTGGGTGTACGGTACTTTTTCTACCTGGATAGGCGACCCTGCAAAAAATCGTGCATGGGACATGCTATGCAAAGCCAAACAGGATGCGGATAAATTTCTGGCAAAAAAATCCTTTTCCAAAGATCAGGTTGCGCAGATCGAAAAACAATTAGCCTTGTGTGAAGGCTCTGACTGGTTTTGGTGGTTTGGTGATTACAATCCATCACAAAGTGTAAAAGATTTTGATTATTTGTATCGTCGTCATTTGGCGAATTTATATCGTTTACTTGAAGAGCCTGCACCGGATTATTTGCAAGAAGTAATCAGTGAAGGCGGTGGCAATCCAGCGACAGGCGGTGTTATGAGACAAGGTCATGCTGAATGAATAAATTGCGCAATGTTATGGATGTACGCAGGGCAGGGGTTTTGTTGCATCCAACGTCCCTTCCTTGTGGCGAACAGCATTGGCAAACTTTCAGGCATAAGCCTTTTGGCACTCTCGGCAAAGAAGCTTATCAATTTGTAGATTGGATGGCAGCGGCAGGTCTGAGTGTTTGGCAAATGTTGCCAACCGGCCCTACGCTTGACGACATGTCGCCTTATCAATCGGTGTCAGCCCATGCAGGCAATCCGGATTTAATTAGTATTGATTGGCTGATTGAACAACAATGGGTGCATGACATCCCTCGGTTACACATTCAAAAAACCTTAGCAGATATTCGTCGAGAATCTGCGGCACAATTTTTTACCCAGCTGGAACAAGGCAACTTCAATTGGTTGCAGAAAAATTTCACTCAATTTTGTTTTGAGCAATCTTACTGGTTAGAGGATTTTGTTCTCTATTGTTCGTTGCGAAATCACTTCAATCAATTGCCCTGGAATCAATGGCCTGAAGTTTTTCGCGATCGAAATGAAGAAGCGCTCGCTGAGTATCAATTTCGGCAAACACAATCCATTCGTGTATTTCAATTTGAACAATTTGCGTTTTATTCGCAATGGCAATCCTTACGGCAATATGCACAGCAAAAATCGATTGATTTGTTTGGTGATATCCCCATTTTTGTTGGCCACGATAGTGCTGATGTCTGGGCCAATCAGGAACAGTTTTTATTAGACGACCAGGGCAATCCACTGACAGTTGCCGGTGTTCCGCCAGATTATTTTTCTGAAACAGGTCAACACTGGGGCAATCCACATTATCATTGGGATCATATGCAGGCAGATAATTTCGCCTGGTGGAAAAATCGTTTGCAAACGCAGTTGGCGTCATTTGATATTTTACGCGTCGATCATTTTCGTGGATTTGAAGCTTACTGGGCGATTCCCGGCAACACTCACGATGCACGTTTGGGTCAGTGGATAAAAGCGCCTGGCGCCGCATTATTAAACGCCTGTTATGAAAAGTGGCCTAATTTACCTTTGGTAGCAGAAAATTTAGGTGTCATTACTGATGAAGTAGAAGCACTTCGTCATCAATTTAATTTACCCGGCATGTTAGTGCTGCAATTTGCATTTGATGGCAATGCAAAAAATCCCCATCTTCCACAACACCACACAATGGATAATGTGATCTACACTGGAACTCACGACAACGATACAACACTAAGTTGGTTTGATTTGCTTGCAGAATCGCAACAAAAAATTGTGCAAGAGTATTTGTATTCGTCGTCGCTTTCCATGCCTTGGTTATTGATCGAAGCTGCATTGGCATCCACTGGTCGTATGAGCATTATTCCCATGCAAGATTTTCTTGAATTGGATGCTGCCCATCGTATGAATATGCCAGGCACCCAAGGTAAGAATTGGCAATGGACTTTTGCCTGGGAGATGGTAGCGCCGGATCTGGCAAGCCGTATCCGGACGCTGATTGGTCGATATGACCGCTTAACCTGAGGGCTTTGTTATGGAACACAGATGCAGTCCACGTATAGAAACCGATATTCATGTGTTGATATGCCAGTACAGCAAGCCTATTGCCATGGGCAGAGTAAAAAACGGAACCAGTTTTGGTTTATTTATCGAAACTGATTGGAACGTAAGGCCCATGCAGCAAATCACACTGGAAATTGCGCCCAAACAGTCGTTACTGAAAAACACCCTTGAAGCAATAGTTGTGCATAAAGACGCTCAAGGATTTGGTGTGGAACTGGAAAGCCTCACAGACGAGCAAGCACAGGAGTTGCACAAGTTTTTAGAGGCCAAGACCCTGGATGCAGAAACAGCCATGAACCAGACATTTGGTCAATACCAGAAATCGGTCAGCTTTTGATATCAAAAACGGATCATCTTTTTCTGTAAATCAACCTTATCAATTATTTGGCAAAGATAACGCAGGACTTTTTGGATATTCAGCTGCTCATCCTGTATAGACTTGGTCCTGCGTAAATAATGAGAACTGCATTCAACTCCCATCAGAACAATTGAATTTCGCAAGTTCAAGATTGCGTTTTTTCTAAATTAATACGTCTAAATTCACGTTACCGCTCGATATTGAACGACTTTTGCGGTGAGCCTGCACACACTCCGCCGCCGCGTGACATGATGCATCAGTCACTTGTTGAATTTTTTGTCCGATTCACATAATTGAAATAGCGACATATTTCTCTTGATGTAATAGGTGACAGATTCAATAGCCAATAATCAATAATAATTGCAAACAATGAAATCGACTCAACACAATCAAGGTACCTCTGTTACAGAGCATCTATCACTCAGTGGTAGCCTGCCTGTTATATACAAAAATGCAGGTCGATTGATGACATTAATCAATCAGGCTGTGCCGGGAGCAATTCGATGGATTGTTGTGGCGTCTCTACTCGATGCACTGGTAGCCATCTGCTTGCCATACACCACCCGCGGGTTGATCGACGCTATTTTGGAGTCTCGCGATACCGCAATAATTACTTTGCCACTTATCTGGTTAGCCATAGAGGCCAGCCTTCTAATCATTCGCGTAATTTCATTAAGCGCCATTCGTTTTGCAACACGCACAATAGAAATCAACACCAGTAATCTTTTTGTAGAGTTGATTCTCGCTAAAGGTTGCAAGGTGGCTTACTCAAAGTTTGAGAATTCCGATTTTTTAAACACTATGTCGCGCTCACTGCATGATGCGCCAGTCTATGGTGTGACCTTCTCTTTACAGGTTATTGCTTTGGCCAGAGCAGCACTGACTTTTTTGGGGTGTTTGGGGCTATTGCTGTGGGTTGCACCTCTATGGACTATTAGCATTATTTTTGCGGTTGCTTTACCAACCTTTTTTCTCGACATTTATCGCGCGCGCGTGTCGTTTGCACTTGAGCATCAACACATGCATCGAAATCGCAAGTCCTGGTATTTGGACTATTTGTTGTCGACTGCTGAACAAGTAAAAGAAGTTAGAGCCTTGGGGGCAGGAGCCTGGTTATTGGAGATGCACAATCGTGTTCATCGACCCTTTCGCAGTGGTCAAACAGCGCTTGGGCGTCGTTATTTTCATATGCATTGGCCAATAGCACTTGTCACTGGCGTTCTTATGTATGTGCCTTATGTGCAATTTGTATTGAGCACGATTAATGGCAATACCAGTGTTGGTGAAATGCTGTTTTTTATACTCGCTTACAATCAATGTGCGAACGCTTTGTTAACTATGTTGGGTGCATTTTCCGGTGCGTTCGAGCATCACCTATATGTCAACAATTTTGTGCAATTTCTCGACAGCGAAGAAACTGAAAAACTTGAAGCACCGAATAATAACAATGTTCTGCCCAGTGCGCCGGAATTGGTTATTAAAGATTTATGGTTCACCTACGCCGGATCGCAATTTCCCGTATTAAAAGGGTTCAACCTTCATGTGCGCGCGGGTGAAACTATGGCGATTGTTGGTCGCAACGGTATTGGAAAATCCACGCTGGTTAAATTACTACTGAGACTTTATCCGGTTGAATCAGGAACTGTATTGTTAAATGACATTGATGTTTCAAATAAAACAGTCGCTTGGACGCGAGATAACATTGGTGTTGTGATGCAGGACTTTATTCACTATCAATTCAGTGTAAAAGAAGGTGTGGGAGCAGGGTGGCTACCTGACGCAGAAAATGAAGAATTGATTAAACAGGCATTGGGTCAGGCGCAGGCTGATGAAATTGTGGATTCTCTGCCGCAAGGAATTGATACGCCACTCGGCGCAGCATTTGGTGGGCGCGATTTATCGGGCGGACAATGGCAACGTTTGGCTCTTGCACGATTATTCATGCGTCGCAGTCGGGTTTGGGTATTGGATGAGCCTACTTCAGCGATGGATCCGGAAACTGAAGAAAATACTTTTCGTACTTTTAGAAATTGGACTCAAGGCCGCACTGCACTCATCATCACGCATAGATTCTCTACAGCACGCATTGCTGACCGCATTGCGGTAGTCGATGATGGAAAGGTGGTGGAACTTGGAACACACAACGAATTGATTCAAGCAAATGGACTTTATGCACGCATGTTTGCCATTCAAGCTCAAAGTTACAAAACGTAAAATGAGAACCGGACATCAATATAATTGTGATGTTACGCTCAATACATAATTGTCATTTTTCAATCGCATCTCAAAAAAAATACCAAGCATCAAGCAAATAAAACCACTAAAATAAAAATTACCCTCATTCTATCCGGCAGCTAAATTTTGTTGATTACGAAATCGAATAAATTTAGATTGTTTTCATTCCAAATAAAAAACTAATACCTAATTTCCACTCCTTTATCAACGAAGCAATTCCTCTATTGAGTTCAAGATTCTGCGCCGCTGAAGTAGTACGTATGACTTTGAGTTGTTTCTGGATCTTGAACGACATTTATATTAACTCTGACACACTCCGCCGCCGTAATGCAGGGTGAGTTATCAATACAGGGTGAAATTTCACAAATTTGAAACAATAACCAATATTGTGGACTTGATCACAAATCCTTTCCGCATATTTTTTTGTGATATTCAATGTAAATTTTTCTAAAAACTATATAGCAACCGCTCCGGATACATAGCTCAAACACTGCGACACATCAGATTGCAGTGTTTCCTGAATGACGGAAATAGAAAATGAATTACATAATAGAACGAGAAATTTCAAGATCAGATGTCATCAGTAACCCGTCACCCTCGACTGAGGTTGTTGCGGCCACCCTGCATAATCTAACGCCAGGCCCTCTGAATGCCTTTTGTATAACCCTATACAATGAAGATCAATTTTCTTTTCGAAAAACGATTTCAGCTTTATTGGAGTCGTTACAGTATTTTTACCAACATGATTCACGTCCGGATATTTCTACACTATGCATAGTGGCAGACGGATATGATCGGGTTGATCCCGATGTTCTTGATCTTTTATATCAAGCAAATCTGATTGGGTATGAATTTTCAAAGGAATATTGTAATGGCGTACAGGCTTATTCCAGCTTGCACAAACTGCAATCCCTCTATGAATTGTTCAATAGCAGTAATAGTAAACTGGACGATAACGACTCACAGCAAGTTCACATAATGGTACTGCTGAAGGAGCAGAATCAAGGAAAGCTACACTCACACTTTCTCTTCTTTAATTATTATTGTCATCAAGTAAGCCCTACTTACTGTTTCCAAATTGATGTAGGTACCAATCTAGCGAAAGATTCGGTTTTGCATTTGATTCGTTACATGGAACAGCAACCCAAGCTCGCTGCTATTGCACCAAGAGTCATGCCTGAAGTGCCAACACGCAATGACGGGTTTTTATTTGAGTGGCAATATATGGACTTCGCTTATCGCAAAGCAATATCCTGGCCCTTTGAAGTTGTTGCCGGATTTTTGAGTGTGATTCCCGGGCAGGCAGGCATTTTTCGTTGGTCAGCGTTACAAGCCAATGATATGGATAATGTGCATCGAGTTTCCTTTAAAGAGCCACTGACTGAATATTTCCGCGGCATGCAGGCATGTAATCCTATTGAACGAATTATGTATCTTGCCGAAGATCGAATCATTGGTGCAGCAATTGTTTTATCACAAGACAAAACCTGGCAGTTAGGTTATCAACCTGAGGCTACAGCGACCACTGATTCTTGCCAATCGTTTAAGGAATTATGCCGTCAGCGTCGTCGTTGGACTAATAGCTCTCTCGCTTGTCGTTGTTGGTTTTTTTCACAACTCAAAAACTTTTTCTTACGTAATGACAGAAGCTCGTTGATGAAAGTTGAATTTGCAACATCATCAGCGGCGCAGTTTTTATTAGCGATACGCGAGTTCTTTGTACCCGCTCAGTTAGTGGCATTAATAATCGTGTTTCTGGGAGCTGTGAGTTATAGCAAGAATCCAATTGATAATCTCCTTCAAAATATTTTTTGGTTAGTTATTGTTGCAGATATTATCTTGACTCTTACGTCGGTGGCTGGATCTGCTATTACCCAATCACCCCTGTTCGGTTACAGTCGTACAGTTGTTGGATGGGTGATAGGTGGATTATTTTTTACAATTCTATTTATCAAGCTATCAATAGTTTCAATCTTGATTTTATTTAGTCCTGCAATTGCCATTCTTGCAATGGGGCTTGTTTTACCTGTGTCGGTTTTGCCTCTCGCTATTCGAGGTCATCTATTTCCACTTCCCAACCTTTTTATGTTTTGTACCTTGCTTTGTTACGCAGTTTGGAATTTATCCGATGTGAGCTGGGGAACAAAAGGCTTAACGAATGCTGCACAAACTGAAAAAGGTCGTCGTCAAACCGGCCGCCTTCGCAATATGGTTTTTGCGATATTTGTATTAGTGAATGGCTTGGCAGCTGGCTATGTCATAGCACAGCCTGAAGTGAATTCTGCATCGCTAAATATTGTCACCATTTGCAGTTCAATTTTAGAGGCCTCTATAGCTTTGGTAGCATTAACCTATATTGTTTTAAAACGCTGGAAGAAAACGATAAACGAAACTCGATCATTACACTCAGTTGCCATAAAAACTAAAGATGCTTGAAACATTATTTAATTACCATCTACAAGGTACCAGTATGAACAGTACAATAAATATACGCGCCAATTTACTCTCTGCCATACCCTCTGTGAAAGATTGTCAGTTGTTCTTACAGGAATCACGCAAAAAAAATTCTGCGCTCGACCAATTGTTGCAATATTGTGAGCAAGGATTTTCCATTAGTGAATCGACATCGCCAGTGCAACTTCAACCGGTTGGCGTCTCGACAGATATAGGGGCATTAATCTATTGGCTGGTGTCAAATCGCCCAGCGTGCATCACTATGGAGGCGGGCTTTGGTTACGGTGTTGCATCTGCATTTTTTGCAGTGGCAAGTAAAGTGAAACGACAAGCGGCTCACTACAGTTATGAGGCCTATATGGATTGGACTCAGGGTGTAGGTAATGCGCTATTAGAAAAATTGGATGTCAGCAACAAAGTCACCATTGTTGAATTGTTGGCGCATCTTGGAATGTCGAATCTCTATCAACAACTGGGTTGGTATAGTGTTGGCATTATGTTGTTCGATTGTCCGGATCGTTTTGAAGACACTATGGCTCAATTTGCAGTGGCGGACAGAATGTTGGCGCGAGACGGTGTGCTATTGGTTCGCGGTTCGCATCTTCCACAAAACCGCGCATTTCTGTCATTCCTGGAAACCAATAGAGATATGTGTGTTGAAAACTGGAGTGATGATTTGGCAGTTGTTCGTCGAATACCTCATGCGGAAAGAAACACACTTTATTTTCAACCTTTCAATGTTCCACTTGAAGGATATGAAGAACCTGTCACCGGCAATATTGTGCAGACCATCGCACCTGATGATCGTCCGTTGCAATTTGCCAATGAAATTTCTCATCAACAGTACCTGCGCAGGGTGATGCATGGCTATGAATATCCTGCATTGTTGCCCGATGTTTTTGTTGCTCACACAATTCTCGATATAGGCGCTCATGTTGGCACTGCTGCGCGCTATTTTTCTGCTGTTTATCCGAATGCCCGCATTGTGTGTGTTGAGCCAACGCCAGAAAGTTTTGAACTGCTGTCCCTTAATACAGCACATCTAGCCAATGTAGAACGACATCAAGTTGCATTGACCGATAAGCCTGGCACATTACGTATTTGGCGCGGTCAACAAAGCTCGGGGCAAAACAGTGCACTACCCAATAACGAAAATAGTAGCGATTTTTTCGATGCTACTGCCGTAGAGCCATCGGTATTTTGCAAACAATATGGATTGGAAGAAATTTCTATTTTAAAAATGGATATCGAAGGTATGGAAATGCACGTCTTGAATAATCTAAAACCTTTACTGGATCGAATCCAGATTCTCTACATCGAGTATCACAGCGAAGATTTACGACACCAAATTGATGATTTGTTGCGATCACGATTCACATTATTTTGTGGAAGTGTGGAAGAGGCTTTCCGGGGGACTGTGGGTTATGTTGAAACCCGATTATTACTGTCGCTGTTAGCAGAAACATCTGCGCCACGATATGTATATCCCAAGCAATAATTAAAGTTTCGATTAAAAAAAATAACGAATACTAGAGATGAGTCATGAACAATAAATTAAAACAATATGTCTATAGCCGTCGAAAATTTATGGTCCGGCGTCGCTGGCGTTTGATCAAGCATTATTTAATTGCACTTCCCATATGGAAAATATTGAGTTTTTTCAAACCTGGATCACAACCTTTGATATCGGTGATCATACCCGTCAAAAATGTTGCACCAACACTTGCGCAAACACTGCAATGTTTACAAGCGCAAACCTTTAAATATTGGGAAGCCATAATTGTCGATGATGGTTCTACTGATGATACAGCGAGTGTTGCTTCAACTTTCGTGCAGAATGATGCACGGATTCGTTTGGTGACACAGCCATACTCACAAGGAGTTTCGGCTGCACGTAACCGGGGATTAAGTGAAACGACTGCACCTTGGGTCATGTTTCTAGATGGTGATGATTGGGTGGTCCCCCATTATTTTTCTTACATGCTCGCAACGCTTCGCCAATATTCAACAGATGTTGTTTATTGTGGGTCAACCCGAATCTTTTCTGATGGTTCATTGCTAACAGATGTTCCGGGAATTGCAATGACTTATATAGATGAACTTGAAGATAGGCCATTCTACAGAATGGCGCAAAGTTGCCCGATCGCAATTCATTCCGTCATTACACGCCGAAAAACGATTGAGGCTGCGGGGTCATTTGAAGTCGGCATGGCCAATTCAGAAGACTGGGATTTTTGGTTCCGGGTTGCTCGTACTGGTGCAACATTTGTCGGATTACCATTGTTGATGGCCTACTATCGAATGCGCAGCGAACCGAGCACCAGTGATAATTATCAAGCCATGCTGGATGCAATCAAAATTTTGCAGCTCAGCAATCAGGTTGATCCTCGGGTTATACGTCCAGCGGCTAAATATCGTGATGGAATTGGCCAACCCGATGCGATCAGGAGCAGGCATTCAGTAGCGTTATTTTTTGCGGGGCTAACTGCCGGTGCGGGAGTGTCAGCGCTTCGCTTATTAAAAGTTTATCCAAGCTGGCCACAATTTTGTACTCAAAAACACCTCAACATTATTGTCGGTGCGACTGAAGCGGGTGTTTCAATGGGCGCGCGAAAATCTCGAGAAAAATTAGCTGACTTATATCCATCAGTCGCGCCATTTATTAAAGAAATTTTTGAATTTGTTGAACAGGCTTGTGCTATTCCAGGTACTGCACGTTTATGTATCGAAAAGTTTGAGCGAATGATTCTTGGCCATGCATCACTTGATGCACCACGTCAATTATCAACTACTCATGGCACTCAATTGGATCTCACACAACCCATTGGTGATTTTACGCCGCAACCGGGAAATTCCCGTTTGTATCTTCGCGTGGCAATAAAAGGGCAGGTGGTAGCAGAGTTTGATTGCAGCGCTTCATTTCGACTGGATAGTTGCACCATTGCTAAATTGATATTAGCGAATTGGTGGTGCGGATCACCACAACCCGACATTAGTGACACCGACTGGAAAAAATTGTGGCGTTCAAATATGAAAACATTATTGCGTCGCACACTTCCACTGCGACACAAATTATTGATGATTCGTTATCTGGCATCCGTTATGCGGCAAGCACAACAATCGCTCAATACTGTTTTACCTGATGATGAAGGTCAAGTCAGTCAGCAGTGGAAGCACTGGCAGGGTAGTGCACAACGTACTGCTATTGCTAAAGGATTTGAAAAGACAATTGATAGAAATCATCAAAATGCACAGCGACTGATTACCTCAGGTGAAATCGCAAATAAAATACCGGTATTGATGTATCACAGTATTTCAAGCACTGGCCCTGCAGGCTTATCACAATGGCGCTGTCATCCAGATGAATTTGAGCAGCAACTTCATTACTTGCAACAAAATGGTTTTTACGCGATTACATCAGTCGAGCTTCTGGCAATGCTGCGAGGTGAACGCAAGCTGTATGGTAAACCTGTGCTGATTTCATTTGATGACGGCTATACCAATTTTGCTGATCTGGCCTGGCCACTAATAAAAAAATATGGTTTTACCGCAGAAATGTTTGTTGTGACTGATTTCGTCGGTAAGTCTGCTCAGTGGGATACTTCCTATGGTACTGCTGCCCCCTTAATGTCCTGGCCAACCTTACGCGAACTGCAATCAGATGGTGTTGTATTTGGCAGCCATCTGGCGACACATCGTCGCGCTGATCGATTATCCCTTGATGAACTAATAGAAGAAGCTATGCGTTCACGATTTGCACTTCAATCACGAATGGGATGTGCGGCGTCATCGGCTGCTTATCCGTTTGGCATTCTCGATCAGCGCACTGTGCGTGCGCTTGAATGGGCTGGATACGATATTGCTTATACAGTCAACGACGGTTTTGTTACCGAGGGTATGTTTCCATTGCTCTTACCCAGAATTGAAGTGACTGGTTTCGATCGGATTAACACATTTGCTGAAAAAGTAGGTGGCACAAACAACACACAAGTCTTTGTAAAAAACTAAAACATCAGGTTGATTATTTTCGGTATTTTTTATTTTTAGTTTTGGAAGGAAATGAGTAATGACAAACCATAATTATGATGTCGCGATTATCGGTGGCGGAATTTCCGGAACGCTGATTTTGGTCAGAATGCTTGATCAGTTATTGGCAGCTGACCATCCGGCTTCTCTCAAAAAATTTATTGTATTTGATAAGCGTGGAGAGTTTGGTTGTGGTATGCCCTACGGTAAAACAACAGCAGAACCTGGATTCTTGTTGATTGAAACTGTTGCATTATCAACCCCACCAGAATTTCAACAGTGGCTGCATGAACACCGATTGACTTTTCTGGAAGAATTCAAGCAATCACCTGACCCTGCATTGCAAGCTTGGGTTGAACGAAATGGCGAAGATTTTGAATTAGGGAATTTCGCGCAGATGTATATACCCAGACAAATTTTTGGGCGGTATGTGGTGCAATTGCTGCAAACAAAAGTCGCTGCTGCAACTAAATCAAAACTTGCCGAAGTTACCTTCGTTCATGATGAAGTAGTGGATCTACAGCCATTTAATGCAGGTTTTCGAATCATCGCCAATAACAATCAGATAAGTGCAAGAATAACCGTGATGGCTGTTGGTCTGTGCCCACGCCCACTGGTGACTGACCTGGGTATTGAAGATGGTTACCTACACGATATTTGGACTTCAGGATATCGAGCCGTTGAACAACTCATCAATTTACGCTACTCAAATATGCAACGTCCCTTGAGCATGATTGTAATGGGGTCTGCCGCAACAGCAGGAGACTTGATTTATTTTTTGAAACATCGAACTGATTTATTATCAAAAATAAAATCTATTCTAAGCATTTCTCGAAAAGGATATTTCGCAGGTGTTGCTCCCGGCTCGGTTGAAGCCCCTAGGCCTGATCGACCTGCAGCAAAAGAATATCGGATCGCTGCACATCAAATGGTGGAAATGGGAATCTTGACGGTGATCTCGGCTATCACGCAAACATCACCCGTCAAAACATCAACCGACCGATTAGCACTTACCACTGTTGAAGGTGATCAGCAGTTTGAAGCCGATCTGATTATCAATTGCAATGGAATGGGACTTATTAACACCACAGGCGCACCGCTGATAAAAAATATTACACAAGCAGATCGTCTGTTCAAACGCAATGTTTTTTGTACTGGATTTGAATTGGCGGAAGGAACTACTGAAGTAGAAGCCGTTAAAAATTGTTTTATTATTGGCCCCATGCTAAATCGAGTTGAAATCGAAACTCATGTGGAAAGTATCCATGGGGTATATCGAGCGGTTGGTGAGCTTGCTCCGATCCTGTGGGATCGTCTAATGGCCGAACAGTCAATCAGAGTCAATAAGCATTGTCTGGAAAATACCCTATAACCTACAAAAAGTATTAAAGAGAAAGAGAAATAGATATGCAAAACAATTTATCAATTTTGGAACCACAAACATCTGATCTATTATCGCCTGGTGAATTCAAAACCTTACCGTCCAGTTGTCCGCCAAATCAATTACCCGCTTCGCAAGTACCTCAGTTTATAACGCTTGCATATGACGATAATCCTGATGTGCAAGCCATGCAGTGGATGATGGATTTATTGAAAGATAAAACCAATCCTGTCGGATCGGGTCAGGAATCTACTTTCGATGGTACTCCAGTACGCACGACTTTTTTTAGTTGTGGAAAATATTTGGATTGGAATACCGCTTTAAGAAAATGTCACAAAGAGGCCTACGAGCAGGGGCATGAAATCGGCAACCATTCACAGAACCATATGGATGGACGTGAATTTACTGTTGATCAATGGGTTGATGAAATTTCAAAATGTCAGTCAGCTTTTGTGCGCGCCGGTATTCCTGCTGATGCAGTTCGCGGCTTTCGTATACCCTATATTGATGGCAATGATGCAGCCTACCAAGCACTTGTGAAACTTGGATTCGTTTACGATGCATCGGTGGAAGAGGGCGTTCAAATTTGGATGTCAGGTTCAGATTTTAATTGGCCTTATACACTTGATGAAGGCAGCCCTGGGCGCGATGAACTCATTGTGTGGCGAAACAATATTCCAAAGCCTATAGGGCGGCATCCCGGTTTGTGGGAAATTCCCAACCATTTTTTAATGGTTCCGCCAGATTATTTATGTGAACAATATGATTGTCGTTGGGGACTACGTGAGCGCATTCGTGAATCTATCTTGCTCAACGGCGGCTGGGATTGGAAAGCAAATTTTGGAAAAATTACTGCGTTTGATTACAACCTCTGGGATCTGGCAGAACTCGAACCCAATGAAGTTTTGGCCATCTACAAATACACACTGGATCTTCGTTTGAACGGAAATAGGGCACCGATGCTATTTGGAGCACACGTTGAGCACAATCCTTTCACCGAGCCTGGAAAACGAGCTGTGCTGGAATCTTTTATTGACTATGCGCTCAGCAAAAACGCTGTGCGTATTGTGCCAGCCAAAAAAATTGTTGAGTGGATGAAAAATCCGCAACCGCTAAAAACTGCCACCTAAGTAAACATAAGGTCTCGCACGTCCACGAGACCTTTTCTGTTTGCATCCAGATAATGCACAGTCTTTTACCATCCGCACTAAATCTGTTCACATGACTGGGGATTTGGTGAGTTTACAGAGTTTTCCTTTGGCTTAAATGTTGCTATCTTCACTCTGGTGTCGAGGAAACGCATTGTTTCCAATTTTCAACTTCAGTTTGTATTGGAGAGAACATTACGACCATTGACTTTTGGGGCCTTCCACGATCTATTTCGCATAATATAGATTATGTTAAATTGATGATTGTCCCCAAACAGCTCTTTAGTCCTGCATTGTTTTTTCTAGTACCTCAAGGTATCTAGAGTTCAATAATGAAACACCAGCAGCTGTTAGAGCGTTTGTTCGCTGAAGTCGAGACAGTCATATTAAGCCGACAACACCCTGTTACGGGTTTGTTGCCGGCTAGCACCGCCGTCAATAATCATGGTGATTACACAGATGCATGGGTGCGAGATAACGTCTACTCCATATTATCCGTATGGTCGCTCGGGATTGCTTTCAGGCGTCAAGGTCAAGAACACAAAGCCGATTTACTTGAACAGTCCACCATCAAATTAATGCGTGGATTGTTGCAGTCTATGATGCGGCAATCCTCCAAAGTCGAAGCATTTAAATATTCTCTGGATAATGGCGACTCGCTGCACGCTAAATACGATACTGCTACTGGCTTGCCCGTTGTTGCTGATGATGCCTGGGGCCACTTACAAATTGACGCAACCTCGTTGTATTTGTTGATGCTGGCACAAATGAGCGCGTCAGGATTACGCATTATCTGCACTGCAGACGAAGTCGATTTTATTCAAAATCTCGTTTATTACATATCCAGCGCTTATCGCACACCGGATTACGGAATCTGGGAACGAGGTAATAAAGTTAACAATGGTAAAACCGAAATCAATGCCAGCTCAGTCGGGATGGCCAAGGCGGCTTTACAAGCTCTGGATGGATTTAACTTATTTGGCAAAAATGGTGATAAGCGCGGTGAGATTCATGTGATTGCCGATGCAATTTCATTGGCTAGAACTACCCTCGCCTCGTTACTACCTCGTGAGTCACTGTCAAAAGAAACCGATAGCGCGTTACTCAGTATTATCGGTTTTCCTGCATTTGCTGTGGGCAAAGAATCTTTGGCAACACAAACACGCGACACAGTCTTGACCAAGCTCGGCGGAAATTATGGTTGCAAACGTTTTTTATGGGACGGGCACCAAACCGTGCTGGAAGAAAGTTCGCGTATTTATTACAACCAGGATGAATTGGTTAATTTTGCGAACATAGAATCCGAATGGCCATTATTTTTTACTTATCTCTACATCACTGCATTATTTGATGGCAGTGAAGCCACAGCAAAACACTATCGTAAAAAACTTGAATCCTTAATGGTAAATCTTGAAGGTGTTGGGTTGTTGCCTGAGCTTTATTATTTACCGAAAGAAAATGTTGAAGCAGAAAAGAAAAATCCCCGTTCACAACCGCGAGTGCCTAATGACAACTTACCCCTGGTTTGGGCTCAAAGTTTATTTTATATCGGGCTTATGATGGATGAAGGATTGGTATCAGCGGATGATATTGATCCATTAAAAATGCGCCGCCGTTCAACTAAATTTATTAAGTCCAATATTGCGCTGGTAGTTCTGGCTGAGAATGATCAAATTAAACAGCACTTGGCAAAACACGGGGTGCTTGCAGAAAGTTTGCAGGATATAAAACCTATGTCGGTTGTTTCCGCATCCGGTTTAATGGAGGTTTACGCGCACATAGGTGAAAACAAAGCACTGGGATTGACCGGTCGTCCGCGTCGTCGGGTGCAAAGCCTGGCTACGTCACAAACTTATGACATCAATAATAAAATTTATTTGTGTTTATCCTGGTTGCAAAGCGAGCGTGAAGATTACCGCATGTATGATGCTCAGTGGATATCGCAACAGATTGAAAATGAAATTCACTTTATTTACAAAAATTGGATCAGTTCCGAAGTTGCGGTCTTTACTCTAATGATGGATCATCGTTTATATAAAATACCCAACGCTAGTCTACTTTTTCAGTCTTTACGTAACTTGCAATTGCGTTCAAATATTGATTACGTGGGTTATGCTTCAGCCAATTTGGCATACAGAGCATCACGTGTTAATAATCTTAATATCCCCTATTTTCATGTGCATGCCTTGACATCCAATGTTCTGGCGACTCACATGGATGACGATCAAATAAAACCTGAGCAATTAGAACCGGTGGCGCGTGCCCTGCTGGAAAACTTTTATACTGAAAGTGACATTTTCACTTATCGTAAGTTTTCCAACTATGTTAAACACCATAAGCCAGACGATATAGTGTCAGTTGATGATTCGCATATCACTTTGATGGATTTAATCCGCGATATTTTTATGCGCTCGCAAAAAATGAATTACTGGCTGCTGGCACGTTTTTGTTTTTCACAATTTAATTACACGCTGATTGATCTATCCGACAGCTTAACGTTACTCGCTGCCCGAAATTTAACGATCAATGTTGGGGATAACAATTACACCGAAATTAAAATTGACCAATCATTTTCCAATACCAGTTATTTCGAAAGTGTCCGCCAGTTATTTCCGGATTTGCTCGAGCGTACTCTGGTGCAAGAAATTTTGTCCGCAACCGGTTCATTGATTCGTTCCGAACCAGCGTTATTTGATGGACTGCATTCAGTGCAGCTAAGAAATTTTATGTTGCTCTGCGCTATGGACAAGGGTGATGCTGAAGAAGTGAGTTTACTTGAGTGGTTGGGTTTGCAGTCACCCGCAAAAATTTACAACAAGCTGCGCAATGTGTTGTCGTCGCGTAAGCATGTGTTCTCTCAGCAAATTAATTTTGTCGCTCCCTATAAAGTTAACCTGCAGGATAATAAGCTGGATGAAAACCCACTGCTACCGGACACCAATGATACCGATTGGTTGGAATGGCGTACTGCACGCGGATTAATTACTCACTTTGATAAAGAGTTTCTACATGATATTTGGCACAGCCTAATGTTTTGCGACATGCTGGTATTTAGCAATATGGTTGGCGGTGAATTTCGGATGGATTGTGAAATTACCCGTAGTTCTATGACGCCAGGTGAAGTGAATTTTGCGCACCTGATTGATCGCATGACGCATCAGTTGTACCCACATTATTACAAGGCTGCAGTGATTGAAGCGATTTATGCCTATACGCAATTTTGTATTCATAATCCGCAGGTTCGCTTCCCTGCCCCATTGGTTTTCAAGGACGTCATAGTTCAGGCTGCTAAACATTATATGGATGAGCGCCATACCCAGATCGTCAAACGCAGTGTTGAAAGTGATATTGCCTATTTCATGCAGCAATCACCGCATCTGCTCAATCTGTACGTCACGTTGGTCTACTCAGAGATAACCAAACCTTATTGAAACTGCTCAAAGACGATTCATGCTAGTCTTGCCAGAGACAAGCCAGTAAAATGACTCACCTCGAATAATTCCAGAGTTGATATGAAACTATTTGGCCCCTGCCTGTTAATCCTCGGTGCTATTCTCAATATTCTCGCACTTTTCATGTTGTTGCCGATCGGCTTTTCAATTGCCTATGACAGCGCCAATCAACTTTCATTTGTTGCATCAGCCACTATCACCAGTGTGATGGGTATTGTGTTTATGGTGATTGGCAAGCGATACCCCATGGAGCAAATGCAACCCAAACAAATATTTTTAATCACCAGTTTTGCCTGGCTGGGAACTTGTCTTTTTAGCGCCCTGCCCTTGATGCTGATGCAGAACCCATTGAGTGTGACTGATGCAGTATTTGAAGCAGTCTCCGGTGTAACGACAACAGGCTCAACCGTAATGACAGGCTTGGATCATATGCCTAAAGACGTTTTGTTATGGCGCTCACTACTCAACTGGATTGGTGGTGTGGGTGTGATCGGTATGGCGATTGCCGTAATGCCTTTTTTACGTGTCGGCGGCATGCGTTTATTTAAAACTGAATCATCTGATTGGTCCGATAAAGCATTGCCGCGCGCACAAAGTTTAATGGCCATGATTATTTACGCTTATTTGATTTTGTCGGCCTGTTGTTTTGTGGCTTATTTGCTGGTTGGAATGGATTGGTTTAATGCTATAAACCACACTATGGCTACAGTTGCCACCGGGGGGTTTTCTACATCGGACAACTCCTTTGCACAATTCGATAGTTTGGCGATTCATTGGGTTGCTATCTTTTTTATGTTGATGGGCGCTTGCCCCTTCGTGCTGTTCGTTCGCTTAATGGTGCACCATCGATTTTTATTTTTTTCCGACATACAAGTGAAAGGATTATTAACGGTTGTATTGGTGACTACGTTTATTTTAAGTGTTCACTTGATGTTGACTGGGCAAATGGATCCTGTAAGGGCGATTACCATGGCCTGTTTTAATTTGGTGTCAGTGATTACTACAACCGGATTTGCGTCAGGCGATTATCAACTCTGGGGGCAAATTGCCTGGGTGGTATTTTTCTTTTCCATGTTTATCGGTGGCTGTTCCGGTTCGACCAGTGGCGGGATAAAAATATTTCGTTTCCAAATTTTTAGCGGTTTGGTAAAAGAACAAATGATAACCGCGATTCACCCTCGCGCTATTATCAGTCGACGCTATAACAACAAATTAATCAGTTCGGAAATATTGAGTTCGTCTGTTGCCTATTTATTTTTATTTTTTATGTGTTTTGGTGTATTGAGTCTGATACTGGCGTTAACCGGTTTGGATATGCTGAGCAGCGTTACTGGCGCGGCGACCGCCCTGATGAATGTCGGCCCTGGTCTAGGTAATGTCATTGGCCCGGCCGGAAATTTTTCGAGCTTGTCTGACGTGGCCAAATGGGCCTTATCTTTTGGTATGTTATTAGGTCGATTGGAGTTTTTAACTCTGCTGGTTATTTTTTCCAGTATTTTTTGGCGATCCTGATTTATGAATCGCAATTCCTTTTGGTACAAACTGGCGTATCCCATCGGGATCATGATGCCTTGGGTGTTAACACCATTTGCATTTTTTATCACCAGTTTTATCCCCAAAGCCAACATGCCGTTAATTTATTTAACCATGGTGGTGTTTTTTGCCATTAACGTTACACTCGAATTGGCATTAATTAATGCTCTTTCCAGTTTTTTTGCATTCAGTTTCTTTTTTGCTGAGCCCTATGGCTCGATTATGATTCATCACAACGAAGATATGCTGATGATCATCTTGTTTTTGTTGAACTCGCTTCTAATAGGCTACATTGCCACCCAGCATAAACAAAGTGTACAAAAAATTCGTGTCAGGGAATTGATGACTGATATTGAATCAGATCTGCTTGAAAAATTACCTAAAGCATTAAATACAGATGAAGTCCTGGCTGCTTTGCGTGAAGCATTAAAACCCTGGAGCAGCAATTGCGTTCTTATCAGTGCCAAGGATAGATGGGTGACTCACCCCATGATCCGGCGATTAACCAATTTGCGAAAAACCAATTTGGAAGAGCTCATCAACTTGCCTTTAACGCCCGAAATTATTAACAAAATTCCAGATATGGAAGCTGAACACGAAGTGTTTTTTCTATACAACTCTCGACAGATAATCGCTCTACTCAAAATTGCTATAAATGAAATCCCCTATTTGCCAAGAGATATTTTCTTGTTAATTATGCGACAAGTGAATATTTCGTTAGAGCGGACTCGTTTGGCAGCGGAGCTGGAAAAGGAAAAAATTGCTAAAGAAAACGAATTGTTGCGCTCTGCCCTGCTCTCTTCAGTGTCACATGATTTTCGAACGCCCTTAACCAGTATGATTGGTGCAACCTCTACAGTTATCGAATTGGGTGAACATCTGGATAAAGCCCAAACTCGCGAACTATTGGAAACTGTTTTGGAAGAGGCCCAGCGACTCAATCGTTATACACAAAACCTGCTGGATATGACGCGATTGGGATTTGGGCAATTACATCTTGAACGCGATTGGGTGAGTATGGAAGAAATTCTCAGTGGTGTTAAAAAACGTATTAAAACCTTATTGATTCACAACGATTTAAAAACCGAAGTAGATTCAGGACTGCCATCGCTCTATGTGCAGGCAGCATTTATTGAGCAAGCCATATTTAATAGTATCGATAACGCCATCAAATTTTCTCCTTCCGGAGCTAGTATTGATGTACATGCCTATCAAACAGATCAAAATATTGTGATTGATATTTGTGATCAAGGTCCCGGCATTCCGGAAGACGATAGAAAAAAAGTATTCGAGCGTTTTCATACTGCTAACAAAGGTGACAGACGGCGTTCTGGAAGCGGCTTGGGTTTGACCATTTGCCAGGGAATGATTGCAGCCCACGGTGGCGAAGTCAGTATTCACAATAATCCGCAACGATTGGGTGACAAACAAAATCCGGGTTGTTGCATTCGCATTCATCTTCCCATTGAGGCCTATCAGGGTGATGCGCACAAAAGTCCAGACACTCAGGATGGAGTTGACGAGTAATAAATTTAACAAGGATATGACGGGGTAATGCTCCACTGGTTTCTATAATAACGCCCTAGAGGAAACTACTATGAATAAAATATTGATTATTGATGACGAACCACAAATTCGCCGGTTTTTACAAATCGGTTTAACTGCGCAAGGCTACACTATTATCGAAGCCAGTATGGGCCGTGAAGGTTTATCTTTGGCAGCCGAGCAAAGCCCGGATTTAATTATTCTGGATCTCGGGCTCCCCGATCTTGATGGCCAAGTTGTGTTACAAAAACTTCGCGATTTTTTTCACCAGCCCATCATCATTTTGTCAGTGCGTAATAACGAAGCAGAAATTGTGAAAGCACTGGATGCAGGCGCTAATGATTATGTTGTAAAGCCTTTTGGGATACAGGAATTGTTGGCACGCATTCGCGGTTTATTGAAAGCCTTCGGCCCCAGTGTAGAATCGGTTATGCATTTTTCGGATGAGCGTGTTGACATAGATTTGCAAGAACGCCGTTTACTTGTCGAGGGTGAAACAATCAAATTGTCCCGTAAAGAATTTGAATTGCTGAAGCGTCTGATCAATAACGCTGGCCGATTAATCACTCAACAACAGTTACTGCGCGAAATATGGGGCCGCACACACGTTGAAGACACCCACTATTTACGTATTTTTATTGCACGCCTTCGCACCAAGCTGGGTGATGACCCCTCCAATCCCCGCTATATCGAAACAGAACCCGGCGTGGGTTACAGATTCTTACCCGATACTGGAAACTAAAAGGCTCAAACAAGCGGTTCACCCGAAATAAACTGCGAAATTATATTCCACTTTTATTTTGGAAACCCTAATAACGCGATGATTAATAAGGCTTTTGGCAAAAACCAATCATCGAGATAAAGCAGTGACTGGCCGGGGTTATTGAAATAATACAGTGCGGAGATATATAGTCAGCGCTGTAAATTAAACTGTTATGCAATACTGAAATTATGAGCATCGAAGAACTATTAGCACAATTCTCGAAAGACATAAGAAATTGTAATGGGCAACTTGTAAATCCACCTGTGGTTGAGGCGGACATCGATAGGCTTCGCAAAGTATTTGGTTCAATTCCAAGGGATTTGCATCTATTGTTAGGGCAGTTTAACGGCGAAAATCAACAAAAATGGGAGCCCGTAAATGGCCGAGCATTTTTCATGAGTGTAGATGAAATCATTGAAGCTTATGAGCTATTAGTCACAGCTGATGGTGAGGCTCCGGCATTTCCAGAAAGTTACCCAAAAGAAGTTAGGCCATATCTCTATAGCCAAAAATGGATACCTTTTATGGAATATGATGGTGACATATTCTTCATGGACATGAACCCAACTCAATTTGGTCGTTTTGGACAAATATTTTTGATCAATGTTGCGCAAGGTTGCGACACCTGCGAATTTGTATCAAATTCTCTATATGAACTAATAGAAGCTCGAATAAATCACGGGAACTCCTATGCATAACAAGGCGGTCAACCATCGTTCCGCTTCGCTCCACTGGACAGCCAACGGCTGCCGGTTACCTTAACGTTAGGCAAAAGCATGAAATTCGGAATCCTCGCAGGAAACAATTTCATAAACACTCGAATATATGAGTTGTTTAACCAAATTGACCCTATTGATGCGGAAAAATTTTCTAGGAAATTTAAATCCGAAACTGGTGATCAGCTCTTTCATACATATCGTGAACTTATTTTAGGGGCAGAACTCCGTTGTCGAGGCTTAAACCTTAGATATGAAAAACAGGTTTGTAACAAAACGCCTGATTGGGTTGGTTTTAGCACCAATGGAGAAGTAGAAGAAATATTTGATGTAGTTACACTTCACCAGAAACGCGATATCGACATTGAAATAGGGAAAGTTGTAGCCCGCGGTCAAGCGTGGTCAGGTTGGGTGAATATTTCGCCAGATCATGTTTATTCTAAAATTCAGCAGAAAGCTGAAGCCTATACTAAAATCTCTGAGTCGCTAAAGGTGCCTTATACCATTTGCATATTTGGTGAATTTACTTCATTCATTGAGCCCTCAGATATTGAAAACGTTCTTTACACTTTACATGGCGGAATATTCAAAGAAAAACCTTATCTAGCAGGTGCCATTTACTTTTACGAGAAGTCAGGGGCATACAGGTATGTACATTTTGAAAATCATTTTTCTAGTTTGAAATCTAAATACCTTGCTGGTTTTCAATAATGGCCTAACAAAGCAATCAAGCTGATGGTTTTTAAGTTGCACTTTTGCCATTTCGCTTCGCTCTATTTTATGGCAAAAGTGCAACTTAAAAACCACAGCTTATCGCGGCGTTAGGGCATACGGAGAAAAAATTGACACCCGAACTAATTCTTACATCTAGTGTTGTTAGTGCCATCGTTTCAGCAATTGTTGGTCCCGCGATATTTCATTATTTAAAGTCAAGAGATGAGAAAGAGCGACGCCAGTTCGAAACCAAGTTCTCTGAATTCAAGTACTATCTAAATGCACTAGAAGAAATATCGAGGTTTTCCGGTGAAGAATTTTCAAAGTATATGAGGGGTCCGGCACAGGAATGCATGGAAAAAATTCTTACTTGTGAAAGTGAGGTTGAGTCAAATTTAGCAATAGCCGAAATGAGCAGAGAAATGAATGAATTTGTTTTAAAATTAACTAATTCATTCCAAAAATCAACTAGTGAATTACACGGTCTACGCCTTATATCGTCGTCAGGCTTGTTTGAAATGGTAAATGAATACGTAAGAATTCAAGAAAAAATTATGAATGAATCAATTTCACTCATGGGAAAAATACAATTTAACCAACCAAGCGAGGCTAATCCTTCAGAAGACTCAGCGCTTCGTTTAATGGGCGTAGCAAGTAAAAAAATGTTCGAAAGTATTATTATACAAATGCGAATTGAGCTTGGAACAGGAAAGCCCTAACAAAGCAATCAAACGGATGGTTATTAAGTTGCATTTTTGCCATTCCGCTTCGCTCCATTTTATGGCAAAAGTGCAACTTAATAACCACCGTTTATCGCGGCGTTAGGTGTTCTCTTATTTTTAGTTTGTCTGGCTTTGCGAGAAGTTTCAGTTCTTAGTTGCAGCAAACAGTTTCTTATTCGCGTTTCTGTTTGTGCGTTTTGCAAATTTGGTGTTCTTATTCAAGGTTTTTTGGCTTGACAGTGAATTTCAGCTTTATCGCTCCATCACGCATTTTTGGTGCTAACTTTTGGCTTTCGGGTTTCTAGATGCGTCAACCGAGGTTCGTTAGTTCTGTGTTCTTGCGTCACATTTTGCCGTAATTGGAAAATTTGTTTGGCCTCGCCTGAAATTTTGGCTTGCTAGTCTTTAACGAAAAATGTAATTTTGGGTTTTCTTGCGAAGCGTTTACTGCTTGTTTTGTCTTCTTTTAAAGGCATTTTTAAAAGCCAAACCTAACAAGGCAATCAAGCCCCGTTCCGCTTCGCTCCACTGGACAGTTTTTGTGTTGCGCTTTTGCATTCGCGGTGCTCATTGTGTGTAACACAAAAGCGCAACACAAAAACTGCCGCTGAACTTAACGTTATGCAAAAAACTAAGGAGTAAAAATGAAATACATATTTATACTAGCCATAGCCACTATCCTTTCCGCCTGCGCCAGCAACTCTGTACAGACCGTTAACCTAAAGAATACTTCAAAAGAAGAATTAGTTACTTTAATAAGTTCCTGCGATAGAAATTGTCAAACTTACATTAGCTCAAAGTATCCTTTCAAACGCTCAAGCTCCATTATGGGAAAAGACAAAGCAGTGAGCTATGTCATTCTTTCAGAACTTGATGGTGCCAGAGGTCCAAATAAGTATTTTGATAACGCAGGGTCATTCAACAATAGCTGGGACGGAAACTTTAAAATTCAAACCAGTCCCGGCTTGAAAACCATGTTAATTTATCCAACATCAGTATCTATGGCACCAAGCGAAGGCATTAAAATTCAATTTGAAGCTAAGAAAGGTAATACATATTTGGTGGCGCACCTGCACAGGCGAGTAACTACAGGCGGCACACAAATAAATCACTGGGCACCTCTAATTATGAATGTAGTAACAAAGGAAATTATTACTCCAATAGGTGAGCCGAATTGGAGAAAGTACTGCTTTGCTGCACAAGAATTTAGTTACGCAGAATCGTGTCCAGAAGAGTAATAGCATAACAAGGCGTTGCAGCATCGTTCGGAACCTCCCCCACTTTTGAACACACCTCCCTATACTTATGTGGAGGTGCCAAATGGCCAGAAAAAAGCATTACAACTATTACGATGATGACTTCAAAGCGACAGCGGTTGCGTTAACCAACATACCCGGTGTACGAACCAATCATGTTGCTGAAGCGCTCGATATTCATGAAGTGATGTTATATCGTTGGCGAATGGAAATGCGGCGAGGTCAAATCATGGCTAAGAAAAAGAATATTCAAATTGATCCTGAACTTAAGTCAGAGCTTAAGCGACTTCACAAACTGGAAAAGGAACATAACCTCCTGCAACAGGAGCATGCCCTTTTAAAAAAAGCCATCCAATTCTCTTTGAGTCAAAAGGACAAGTCTTCGAGTTCATAGACCTGAATAAACAGTTTTATAGCATTACTATGATGTGTCGACTATATGGTGTCACCCGTGATGGTTACAACTCCTGGCGACGCCGTGGAAAGTCAGATCGACAGCTTGAGGATGATAGGTTGGTTGAAGAGATTCACCGCATTTTTAACCAACATGATGGCATCTATGGAAGCCCTAAAATCACGCAGGAGATGCGCAAATTGGGAATCCCTATAGGAGAAAAGCGTGTTGCCCGATTGATGCAGAAACACGGGCTTAAAGCGAGAAAAGCTCGAATTTACAAGTCGTGTCCGAACAGGGAAAAGTTCTTATATGGTGTGCCTTGTCGTATTGAAAAAATCGCGGTTGAAAGCGAAAACCAACTTTGGGTAGGTGACGTTACCTATTTGAAAATGGCAGATGGAAGTTGGCAATATTTATCGGTGGTGATGGATCGGTTTAGTCGGCGAATTATTGGTTGGTCGTTAAGTAAGAGGCGTGACGTAGAATTAACGATAGCGGCATTGGAGCGCGCCATACGAAATCGAGGGCGGCACACTGATTTGATCTTTCATTCTGATAGAGGGTCAGAATATTTGGCTGAAAAATATCGCAAACGACTTGCATGTTATGGGATTGAACAGAGTATGAATCGAGTAAAGACGATGAATGACAATGCGTTTATGGAGTCATTTTTTCAACAATTTAAAACTGAACGAATCAAACGTAGGATATTGAAAAGCGCAGAGCAATTACGAGGAATTATGATGGAATATGTGCGCTACTATAACTTTGAGCGTTCGCATTCTGCACTGGGGTATATATCACCCAATGATTTTGAGTGTAGAATTCATGTTTAACAAATGGGTGTGTGCAAAAGCGGGTGAGGTTCCTTACGGCTTCGCCTCCACTGGACAGTTTTTGTGTTGCGCTTTTGCATTCGCGGTGCTCATTGAGTGTAACTCAAAAGCGCAACACAAAAGCTGCCGCTGAACTTAACGTTATGCGCAATAGGAAAATAATGAGACATCTACTATTAATAATTATCTTTCTGGCAGGAAATGTAATGGCGGCGGAACAAAAAATAATAAATTTAACTAATCAAGATAGTGCCAAGCTAAACGAACAGCGGGCTGTCGTTGAGAAATACCTAAGTAAAGAGGATCTAGAAACTAAATATAAAACTCCCGCTGGTAAATTGGGAACATTAAGAGCATTACTTGAAGCGAATGTATTCAATAAATCACAAACATACGAACTTCAATCTATGGGTATAGTTCTAGGTGATACCTTTGTACAAGAGATGGGGTTTCATTGGGTAATAGTCGAGGATGAATATGGCAGAGACCCTGTCATTAGATATAAGGAAACATCAATTATCCTTTACCCACTCACAATGATTTCCAAAAGAATTGAAAAAGGGGAATCTGTTGATGTATTTGAAATGTTCAATGGTACTGCCGCTAAAGTAGAAGAATTAATTGAGAAAGGCTATTGAGAAAACGCATAACAAGGCATCGTTCCGCTTCGTTCCACTGGACCGCCTACGGCGGCCGCTTATTGCAACGTTATAAATTCGGAAATTCCGCATGGTCGACTCGAAATCCAGTAAAGTGTTAACGCAAAATATGGCTCTAGCTTTGTTGTTGGCTTGTACTTTTCTTATATCTTGTGCTGTATCACCAGAAACAACGAAGAAAAAAGAAATTGAAGCTGCATTTTTACACTATAAGAATAAAGCTAGAAGCTGGTCTTTTTCAGTTGAAGTGCTTACTTACGAAACTACGAAGGCTAATAACAACACAAGCAATCCACCCGCGGGATACAAAGAAGCTGAATATTTTGTGGCTTACGATCCTGACCCATATTGCATAGATTGGTATTCTGCTTATGAAAAATGTGAAAATGGTGTTTGTGAGTATAAGTTCGAACACGCAGGGGGTGTTTGTGAATAAGCTAAGTCAAATTTATTGCTCAATTAGTAAGCATATTTAGCGGTACGTTATAACAAAGCAATGTTGCGGATGACATTTTTGTTGCGCTTTTGCATTCGCGGTGCTCATTGTTTGTAACACAAAATCGCAACAAAAAACGCAATACCGAGTGTTGTAAGATTCATAAAATTCGTTCCTCTGTGGTTTCTGTTTTGTTTTACCTTACGCCAGCGCGGGGCTGGTGTTAAGTGGGGGGTCATTTCATTTGTTAAGTGCTCACACTCTATGAAGATTATAGAAGTATTAAAAAGTCTTATCTTAGTGCCAGTGTTGCTTGTGGGTGTACCATTTGCGTTTTTCGCGAAATTATTTGAAAAGCCAATTGTGCGAAGCTCTGCAGAGGTTTCATCAATTCTAGCGAAGATGCAGAGGGGGGATGTTAGTGAAGACGTATGGGATTCATTTTTAAGCATTCCAATTAAAAATAAAGAACTCGAAAAAATTAGAGAAAAAGTAGAGGTGCTGTGGGCATATGAAGAGTTTCAAACGACAAACGAAGATGGCTTTGTTGTTCTAAATAATAAGGGCTTGGCAGAGCTTGCTCAAATACAAGAATCTCTTAAAGTCGAGCCCAGCACTTAACAAGTGTAGTCACCTGACACAAATTGCTTCGCGCCTTTTTGTGTTTTCGCTACGCTCAATTATACACAACGGCACTCCACAATTTGTGCAGGTGCTACAGGCGTTAGCCTTACAGGAGAGTTATGAATTTCGACGCACAACAAATAGTTCAGCGAGAACTGGATTCAGGAGAAAAACTAATTTGGGCGGGAACCCCAAAACAAGGGATGGTGTTCAGAGCTTCGGATATATTTATGATTCCATTTAGTCTTCTTTGGGGAGGCTTTGCCATATTTTGGGAGGTCATGGCGCTTAGCATTCCCAAAGAGAATGCTGGTGCTATCGCTTACGTCTTCCCTCTGTTTGGAATTCCTTTTGTTATTGTTGGCCTATATATGATTTTCGGTAGATTCATATTTGACGCTAAGAAACGAGAAAAAACGTTTTACGGGCTAACGGATCAAAGAGCCATAATTGTGTCTGGCATATTTAGTAAAGGCGTCAAAAGTCTTAACTTATCAACGCTATCAGATGTAAGCCTTTCCGAAAAAAATGATCTGTCAGGAACAATTACTTTTGGACAGGAAAACCAGATGGCCAACTTTTTTGGCGGCAACAGCTTCCCTGGCATGGGTGGTACAAATGTGCCCAAGTTTGAGCTTATTGAAAATGCTAAAGAAGTCTACAACAAGCTTCGTGCACAGCAAAAAGGCTAACAATATATAAATCTACTATTAAGGTGTAAGCATGGAAGTGCAAGGTCATATTTAATTTACTGTTATTGAACGATCATCAGAAGAAGTTATATCTGAACAGCTAACAGGTCGCTGAAGCAGCACGCTCCTCATGAGCTGGACAGTTTCTAAGTCGCAGTTTTGAGGTTTTGGTGCGCAAAAGCATTCCACAAATCTACAACTTAAATTCTGCTGTTTACCACGGCGTTATGCAGGTGATATGAAAATAATTTATGTAATTTTGATGCTGAGTAGTTTTTCCATGTTTGCAAAGGCGGATCAAGAGCCTGTGGATCTATTAGAGAAAAACTATTTGAAATGGAAAAACTTGGAAATATATAATTATCAACTAACCGTTCAAGATCAAACGTGCTGGTGCATGCATGCTATGGGGTATGGCCCTATTAAAAATTACATACAAGGTAATAATATTATAAAGTCCATTTATCTGGGAGAGCGAAGGGATGGTTATAGGAACGGTATTAAGGTAAAAAATAAATCCTCTCTAGAAATGACAATCGAACAAGTATTTCAGCGAGCTAGAGTAATTGCAAATAAAGCAAATGCTAACTCGTACAAAATAACCTATGACGATAAGTATGGCTTTCCTACCATCATTGACTATGATGACCCTGACATGGAGGACGAGCAAAGTCGTCTTGTTGTAAGCGAATTTAGTGAGGGTTTGAAGTAGCATAACAAGTGGCTGCAGCTTGAACACTTCGCGTGCTGAATATTTTAGTAATCGCTAAGAAAGTGATGAGAGTAATTAAATGTCTAAAAAAATCAAAATTGGAGATGTCTACATTGAAATACCCGATGACAGTTATTTAACTGAAGGGAATTCTGATACATCTCCAAACTCAATTACTGCTGAAAAGCCAGAAATGGAGATGGCTGAGGCATTTATTGAAGATAAAAAAATTAATAATTTAGATGATCCAGTTATCGTCGATAGATGGGAGGCCATTGGTAATTTGCACACAGTTGAAAAAAGCTGGTTAAGAAAAGGGTATTTTCTATTTTTCATTATTATTCCATTTATTATTTTTCAACTGGGCGGTTTGGCAATATTTTTTGGTGCAAGCAGTATCATCAATGGAATTAAAGGTATATTACTAATGAACTTTTTGTGGCTTATACTTTTGATGCCAGCACTTAAAGTATGGAATAGCGCTAAATCACAGCAGTAAATCAAACAATCTACCAGGGTGCACGACTTAAGGCCTCTGAAAATACACATCGAGAAAAATGGCATTTTTCATTTGGCCATGAAATGCTAGAATGCCCTCCCCTTTGGCTGATGACCGGTTATTATGGAAATTTTTATATTGTTAGGCCTGATTCTGTTGAACGGCCTATTCGCAATGTCTGAAATTGCTATAGTCACAGCAAAAAAATCCCGATTGACTGCGCTCGCCACTAGAGGCAGCAGCTCTGCCAAAATTGCACTCAAACTCGCTGAAGATCCCACACAATTTTTATCTACTGTACAAATCGGTATTACCTCCATCGGTATTATGAACGGGATTTTCGGTGAATCCATATTGGCTGAACCCTTCGCACTCTGGCTGCAAACGTTTGGAATGCCTGTTGCTATCAGCGATAACTTTGCAACAGTTTTAGTGGTAGTGGTAGTGACATACTTATCAATTGTCGTCGGTGAGTTAGTGCCAAAACGTATAGGCCAAGTGAGTGCGGAACGCATTGCTTGTGTAATGGCAAGACCCATGCAATTACTCGCTCTGGTTACCAAGCCATTTGTCGCCCTGTTGTCCAGCTCAACTCATGGATTAATGCGTCTGTTAGGCTTTCACTTACATCAAGGACAAAATGTGACTGAAGAAGATATACACGCAATTTTGGATGAAGGTTCCAGCACTGGCATTATCGAAGCCCATGAACATAAGCTTGTTAAAAATGTATTGCGATTGGAAGATCGCAGCATAGTGTCGTTGATGGTACCTCGCGCCGATATTGTCTATCTTGATACGACTTTATCGCTTGCTGAAAATTATCAACGCGTGCTCGCATCCAACCACTCACGATTTCCGGTTTATCGAAAAAATAACGAAAATTTGGTGGGCCTGGTTAGCGCCAAAGAATTATTGTCAGCGATTATTAGTGGTGAGGAATGGAATCTTGCTGATCTTGCAAAACCTGCGCATCTGGTGCCTGAAACTTTATCCGGTATGGAATTGCTGGAATTTTTCCGTTCATCCAATACATCCATGGTATTTGTGGTTGATGAATATGGCGATGTTAAAGGCATAGTCACTATGCAGGATTTACTTGAAGCATTAACCGGCGAATTTATTACCACCGACGAAGATGACGCCTTTATCAAAAAACGTGACGATGGCTCATTATTATTAGACGGCATGCTAGCCGTTGTCGATTTAAAAGATTGCCTGCAAATATCGCGGCTACCCGGTGAGGGGCAATATCAAACGTTAAATGGATTGATTCTATTTTTAATGGGTAAGGTCCCCGCCACTGCTGATAAAGTCAAAATTGAAAATTGGGAATTGGAAATTATTGATATGGACGGTCGTCGTATTGACAAAGTATTAGCTTCACAACTCCCCGACCCTGATGAAGACGGCTGATTAAACCAGTTTTAATGCTCGTCACAAAATCGTCATATTCCGACACTAGTCTTTGGCTATTGTTGGAGAAACTCTATGCGTTTATCGATTGTTATTCTTGGCTTTTTGCTGTCTTCTTTTTCCTATTCTGCGCAACCTGCGCATGAAAATCTGCGCGAAAAATTACTGATTCATACTGATGTACTAGCGCCAAAACTGGACACCCATCCGGTGAATTGGGTCTATAACCGAGAAGCGGTGATCCCGCCACAGTGTTACACCAAAACCGATGGCAAATTTAATCCCTGTTATGTGTGCCATCAAAATGCAGTCACCGGGCGTGAAAACACTATGAACGATGGCGGCTTGCAAATCGCCTATAGTTTTAGCGACCAGGGCATGACCAATCACTGGAAAAATTTATTTCAGGATCGACAAGACGCTGTCAATAAAATATCCGACAAGGCAATTCTGAACTGGATTAATCAAAATAACTACACAGAATTACCCAAGCGGTTAGAGCAGGCAAAATTCAAAGGCTGGATTCCCGATCTACAAAACTTGCAGTTGGGCAAGCAGGCATTTGATAAAGATGGATTCGCTAAAGATGGTTCACACTGGGTGGCATTTAATTACAAACCCTTCCCCAGCACTTTTTGGCCCACTAATGGCAATACGGATGACGTGATGATTCGTTTGCCTGAACAATTTCGTCAAAATGCAAACGGCCAATATTCCAGGGATGTTTACCTGGCTAATCTCGCCATATTGGAAGCCGCAATAAAAGGTTTTACTGAAATTGAAAGCTTGCCTATCGATGAAAATAAAATCGGCAAAGATTTAAATGCAGATGGAAAACTTACCCGCATCTCCCGAATAAAATCAATTAATACTTATGTCGGAAAAGCCAGTGAAGAATTTTTTGATACATATCTCTATCCAAAAGGAACGGAATTTTTACATACAGTTCGCTATTTAGGATTTGATAAAAAAGGATTAATCGTCCCTTCAGTGCGCATCAAAGAAGTGCGGTATATGCGCAAATGGAAAGCTTATCCAAAATCAGCTTACGCTCGTCAATATCAGCTCGAAGGCTATGAAAAAGAAGCAGGCAATATGCCGGGCTATTTCACTGTGGGTGATTACGGATTGGATAATGGCAACGGTTGGGCCATTCAAGGTTTTATTGAAGATAGCCGCGGGCGTTTACGCCAGAGTACCTTTGAAGAAAACTTTTTCTGCATGGGTTGCCACAATACAGTCGGCTCAACTATTGATAAAACTTTTAGCTTTGCCAGAAAAATCGACGGGGCCAAAGGCTGGGGATACATAGACTTGCATCAACAACAGGACACGCCAACACAAGGTGAACTCAATGGAGAGTTCCTGACCTATTTTCAACGCGTAGGTGGCGGTGACGAATTCCGCAGCAACGAAGAAATGTTGGAACGCTGGTTTGTAAAGGGTGAAGTGAATCAGCAAGCAGTGACCTCTGTGAAATCACTTTATGAATTAATTACACCCAGTCGAGCGCGCGCATTGGCTCTAAACAAAGCCTACAAAACTATTGTAGAAGAACAATCTTATATTTATGGACGTGACGCGAGAGTGACTGCGCCGCCAAATGTGTATTCATCCATTGATAATGAAACATCCCCTACTCTTCCTGCGTCAGCATTTTATACATGGGATATAAGATTGGATTGGCAACATAATAAAAACGTCAAATAAACGTCAAGAATGTTTAATCAGTTATTCGGGGTTCCAGAACATTTCCGCCAAATGTTACCTAAACTCCGTGCAACCCGCCGGGGGTCTGGGTTTCCACTGAAAAACACCTCCCAGTCTGGCGCATAAAACTTTATATTTACATTACCCTGTTGTTTCTACGAAATAACCATACTTGCTCCATTAATTATGTGCTTCAGGTACGGAAGTATGAGGTTAGCTATGGTTAAAATCGGGTCTTTTTAAGGACAGAGCATGCCCGACAATGATAATCGCATCGAGATTTTGACGGACTCCGAAATTCATGAGCTATACGGAGTTCCCCAGTTTACAGACGCTCAGCGTGAACGGTATTTTGACCTGGATGAAAGCGAGCTTACCCTTCTTTCCCCTCGCAATGATGCTATTACCAACGCTTATCGCGTGCTTCTCCTGGGCCATTTTAAACACAAACCAGTCATACTCCAATTCTCATTTGCGGAAGTAAAAAGTGACCTGGATTACATCAGAAAAAAATACAAATTCCATCTATCGCTAACCAAGGCTGATATTAGCCGCACCCAAAAATCCAGGTTTTACGAATCCATCCTGAATTTCAGTGGCTTTGAATACTTTGATGAAGACAAGCACCAGCTGACAGCATTTGTGAGTCGAGTGGCCAATCAAATTGCAGAACCTCGTGAGGTATTTGATTGCTGTGTAACCTATTTGCATGAACGTAAGGTCGCCATTCCCGCCTACAGTACGATGCAAAAAGCGATATCCCAAGGAATAAAGCTCGAAGAGAAAACGCTGGAAAAAAAATTACTCGCCCATCTCTCTATTGACGACCTCAAAACAATGAAGCAAATGGCTGTTGCAGAAGATAATAAGCCACTCATTACCCGTATTAAAAAGCTTCCGAAAACCTTTCAAAAGAAAGAAGTATATGCGGAGGTTGAGGTATTTAATAAAATTAAGGATATATTTCCGGGCATAAAAGCCAGTGTTGAAGCACTGGGGATCTCCAAAAAGAACATCGATTACTTTGGATCACTCGTGACTTATTATTCCATTTCACGTCTTCGCACGCTTCCTGATGGAGCTTTTGCTCTTTATCTTGCTTGTTTTCTTTACCAGCGTTATTTCCACATAAGCGACATCCTTATCCAGGCGTTTATCTACCATGTGCGAAAATTCGTCGATGAAGCCAAAGACTATGCAGATAAAAAACACCACGATGCATTGGTAAATATGGATGAAAAAATAAAGAAGGCTGGGGCACTATTAAATTTCTACGTTGACTCAAAAATTGGTGATGATGTTGCATTTTCCGTAGTTCGTAAAAAAGCCTTCAAGATTTTACCTGAAGATCAAATTACAGGTGTAACAAGCTTTTTTTCCGCGATAAAAACAGATGTTAAAAAATATCAGTGGGAATATTACGAAGAAAAACAAAGTCGAATCAAAGATATTCTTCGGATATTGTTTCTATGTCATAACTTTGATTCCCATGATGCCTCTGCTCAAGCCCTATTGCGCCAGGTTAAAGTTTCTCAACAAGAGTTAACAGATGCTGGCCAAATCAACACCTTTGATTTGCGCCTGATCAAACCGGAATTAAGGCCGCATGTGTTGCATGATACCGGTGAAGAAAGCAATAGCGTCAATTTCATCAGAGCCGAAATGTTGTTATATATTAGGGTAAAAGAGCGCATGGAAGATCTTAAGTTTTGCGTCGATGAGAGTCTCTCTTATAAATGGTATGAAAAGGATTTTGTCGATTCAGGCCGAGTTCCTGAGCTGCTAGAAACCAGTAGTTTGGTAGATATTAAACGGCCAATTAAGGAGTTGCTTGATGAAAAAGCGGCACTTTTAGAAAGAAAAAGGAAGGATGTGAGTGCACGATTAGGCGCTGGAGAAAACACTTCTGTCATATTCACTGACAGTGATAGCAAAACGAAATGGACAATTAAGCCAAACGTAGCCACCATGGATGCCTCTGAAAATTTCTACCGAAAAATGCGGCAAATTCACATTGGTGACATCATCGCATTCACTGAACGGAACACTCAATTTTCGTCAAAACTCACTCATAAGCGTCTGCGCAAACCTCCCTCCGATCTGGATCATGTAATCGCCTGTATCGTTGCTAACGGCACGCGATATGGAACACACCATATGGCGACGCTCAGCAATCTATCTTATGATGATTTAAGAAAAACCGAAAAAGATTTCCTTCGTGGTGAAACCATTCACGATGCTAATGATGCGATTAGCAATGCGATCTCTCGATTAGAGGTATTTAAATATTACAATATTCAGGAAAATGAGTTGCATGCAAGTTTCGATGGTCAACGCTTTGAAAGTCGTTTCAATACGATCAGTACGCAATTTTCATCAAAATATTTCGGGCGAGGAAAAGGTTTGTCGGCAGTGACACTTAGCGCTAATCATGTGCCTGTCAACGCCGAGATTATGAAACCTTACACCCATGAATCACATTATCTTTTTGATGTGCTCTATAACAATACCTCTGATATTCAGCCGACGATCATATCGACCGATACACATGGTGCTAATCAATTCAACTTCGCATTGCTGGATTTATCAAAATGGAGTTTCGCACCCCGTTATGCCCGCCCAGGGAAAATATTATCCAATCTTTTCCGCTGCATTCAAACGGATAATCGTTGTGAGGTTTCTCTCGTAAAACCGATTAATTACAAACTTATTGCTGACGGCTGGGATTTTATTCAACAAATTCTGATGAGCTTACACAGCCGTGAAGTATCCCAAGCCAATATTGTACGCAAAATGTCACGTTTAAAAACTAAAGTTAACCCATTTAGGGCGCTCGCAGAATATGACCGACTCATCAAATGTATTTATTTGCTGGATTTCATTGATGACTCTACATTCCGGGGTTATGTACAACGTGCGTTGAACCGTGGAGAGTCTTATCACAATTTGCAACGACGCATTGAGCAAGTGAATGGGAGCAAGTTACGGGGAAACTCAGATGAAGAAATTTCGCTGTGGTATGAATGTAGCCGTCTCATCGCAAATTGCGTTATCTATTTCAACTCATGCATTTTGTCGTCAATGGTTCGACGTTATGAGCGTGAAAATCAATCGCTAAAACTTGAAGAAATAAAACACTGCTCTCCGGTTGCCTGGACGCATATTAATTTCAATGGAAGTTATACATTTTCCTTCGATGGTGAAAGACTGGATATTGATGAACTCCTGAAGGAGATGCTGGGGCAATAACGATTATTCCGTTTCGACCAGTGCCGCGTTGCACTCACCACAAATGACATATAGTTCGGGTTTTCCCCATAGCTGCATGTGACACTTGGGGCAGCGGTACTTGTGTTTGTTGCTCGACACTTTGGGCTTAGTCGTCGGTACAGCATTGGCTGGTGGTAATAATTGCGGGGTAAACACTTCAGTGAAGGCTGCATCCAGCTCTTCAAAAGAATATGGGAGCGTTTGCCGAGCCGTAGTTTCTGTTCGATCCTCCAGCATCATACTGGCCGAGGGAACTTGTGTATCCAGTTCTACCGGTTTACCCACTCGCGTGTAGGTAACGGTGCGTGTTTCCTGGCGAACTACGGGATAGCGATCCATCCAGGTCAGTTGAAACCCTGTTGCCGTCAGCTCATCAAATGCCGCCTTAAATGCGCCATCGGAAAGAATATAATCCGCAACGTGCTCTCCAACAATGTCGCCACCGGGTTCCCCCGTTGTCGATGGCATCAGGCCGATCGCCATCATTTTCTTAGCCCACTCTAGGTTGTGGTAACCGCGACGACCTGGCGTGCCGAACTTGGATTGCCAGACGTGAACCATCTCATGGCAAAGTGTTTGGCAGATTTCAATCAGGGGATAATTTGCAAAATACTCTGGGTTTATCGCTAACTCGTGTTTATACTCCCGCTGATTGTTTACCCATCGTTCGAGCGATACATACCCCATGATTCGTTTTTGACGTTGAAACGTAATCAAACATTCGGGTAACTCACCGCCAAATAAACGCTCATTGAAGAAGCTGTAGGCATCTTCAAAGGGGCGATAGGATTCCTCTGTTGGCGTTCTCATTGATCAATTTCCAGTCAATTCTCTGGATCGTACGATCCAGTAAAATCGTAAATTAGTTATTTAAAAATACACCAATATTCCTTAAATGAATTAAAAGCACAATTTTGTGCAATTTTTTAAATTAGGGGTATTGAATTACCTATTTTCATAAATAATAACTATTTTATTTGCTGCACGACGCTTGGTAACGCGTACCTTAGTTTTGTTTGGGTTGTTTGTAAATGAACGACCATGGAAATTGGTACGTTTTATCCACTTTTTGAATAGGCGAGTGCCTACACGCTAAGCGTCCACGCTGGGGATGGCGCGCTCATATGCGGTGGGGTTAGTTGAAAAAGCGGTGCAGTACGTGTTTCTGCGAATTGAGCCTTACGGGTACGGCTCTGTTTAGTTGGCGGTTAGGGATTTTTGCAGGGAGCTATCCAGTTCCTTGTTGATGCGGTGTTGCAAAAAAGGATCTGGTGCATCGATGTATTTCATGGCTGAGCGCATATCTTTCCAGCCCACATAATCCATCAGCGTTTTCAAATCCCAACCGCTGGCATTGGCCCAACTGGCGAAGCCACGACGTAGGGAGTGGCTGCTAAAATGCTCTGCATCCATGATATTGGCGGTTACCAATAGGCCGCGAAGCAATGGAATAATACTGATGGGATGCAGCGCAGCAGCGCCTATATGCCCCCAGCGATTGATACTCCGAAACACAGGGCCTGTGGTGAGCCGGGACTCATCAATCCACTCCTGGTACGCCGTCACAGGGCAAAGGCGGGATAAAGCTGGAGTAGCGTACGTTTTACCCTGATAGTTTTTATCCGTTTTACTTCGTGGCATAAATATTCTCATCCCCTCCATGGGAATGAGATCGATATGATCAACCTCTAGCTGACTTAGCTCATCGCTTCGAAATGCACGCCAAAACCCCAAAAGCACCAAGGCCCGGTCGCGCCGATGCTTCAATAATAATCTTCGATTGCCTTGATCTGCGGCCAGCGCAATTTGTTGGCCCAACCAGGCATCCAGCTGCTCCAACTCCGATAATTGCAATGGCCTGGCTTGTTTCTCTTGAGTGGGATGCGTCGCACGAATACCTCTTAACACTTTCTTCACCATAGGGGCTTTGGTGGGGTCTGGCATCCCCTGGTCTATATGCCATTGGGCAATGGCCGCCAATCGTTGTTTTAACGTATTGATCGCCAATACACCGGCGTAATCGGCTAAGTACCGGGCTATTGAATCTGCCGTTGCTGGTAAAAAGCCACCCCATTGAACTTCAAAATGCTCAATTGCAGATTGGTAGCTCTTTCGCGTGTTGTCACGCGTGGCGGCATTAATGTACTGGTCTACGGTTGTCATAGTGGATTTATTGCCTGCCTTATCGATGCCAAATAGTGCGCTGGTGCACCGCGCGAAGCAATACCGTTATCCATAATCCTCGTTTTTCAAGTTACATATCTATCATCAGGTTGGGATTAAAGTCACCACCCATTTTCCAGTGTTCATTGGGATAACCGAATTGGTTGCTCACCAATGTCGTGCTGCTAATGCAGGTCGTTGAAGACCAATGATTGTGGCCGTAAAACCAATAAGCTGGTTGATAGGTTTCAATAACATCTACACAGTCGGCGGTGAAATAAGAGGTCACCATATTTCATTGTTTATAATGTCGCTTGATTGATTTAAGCACCAATAGTGTAATCTGGGTGGCGTGGTGTCCAGCACTCATGGATAAATAACTCCTTGGCTCAAAGCCTGGAATTTATAAAGGACTGCTGGATTCGCGCGCATAAAGCCGATGCAATTGCAGCAGTTCCTGACGAAATCGACCAAATACATTAATGGTGGTGTCATAGGATTGCGCCAGCACGGAAATGTGGATTGGTTGTGAATCTTCTGCGTTGGGTGTTGCACTTGTTACAAGAGCATCTTCAAAAATGATTTCCGCATTTTCAACGATTGGTTGTTGCTCTTGCAGTTTGATGGCTAATGGCATTTCGTCGCTGTTGTTCGGCATGGTCTCGCGCCGGATGGTGGCGGATTCCGGTATTTCCTCTGCTACGCGGTTCGCGTATTCCACCAGGTTAGGTTCAGCCGGTAAATACAAATAACTTTCTCCCGGTATATCTCCCATGCGCAAAACACGCCCCAATACTTGCCGGAAATGCAATTCTGTTTTGACGCGGGTCAGATGACAGCAAACGCGCAGCCGTGGAATGTCAGTGCCTTCGCTCACCATTCCCACGGAAATAATCCAGGGTTGAGTATTGTTTCTAAAGGTATGGATATTGCCGTGGGCGTCTTCATCCAAATAGGTAGCGATACAGGCGCGCTGACCCAGGTGACGCTCCAGTAGCGTTGCGATCTTATAAGCATGATCCACCGATGCTGCCACAATGAGGCCACCCGCATCGCAGTGCTGTTTGCGTATCTGCATCAACTTTCTGGACGATTGCTTTAACAAATACACAATCAGCGCATCGTTATCGATCAGTTGTTGGTACGAGCAATCCGACAGTTTGAGTAACTCGGCGAAGGATGCGTATTTTTCGGTTTTATCACCGCACTTCACCAGTATACGGTCATTGTCCACGAGTGTGATGCTGGGTGCCCGGCAAACATTTTCCTGAATGGCCTGCGCCATTCCATAAATAAAATCGCAGTGGATTTTATTGTGCTGGCAATAGCGGGATAAGGCGATGGGAATACGGTCGGAGCGCCAGGGCGTACCGGTCAGCGCTATCGTGTAGGCCGCGCCCCCCTGAATATGCTTGATGATTTTTTGGCCCCAGGCGTTGGCATTATCGAGATTGTCACCGGCACAGTGATGGATTTCATCAAAGATCACCAACACCCTATGGGTTTGAAGTAGTGTCCAGAAAGTCTCATCCAAATGCAGCATCGATTGGTAGGTCAATGATTGGCCTCTCGATCCAAGAAGGCCATCCATGCGTGACTGGGTACGGAGCTCCAACGCTTTCTGAAAATCGGATGCCACAATGATTGAGGGCGAAAAACACAGCACCAGGTCGATCATTCCCAACTGTAGAAGCCGTTGCGCCAGGGTTGCAGCCATGACTGTTTTGCCTGCGCCGGGTGTGGCAAGACACAGGAAATGATTGGATTCACCCCTGAACTTGTCCAAAGCCTGCTCGATACACCTGGATTGCCAGCGCCGTAACTTCATTGCGCCAAACCTGTTTCCCTTGCGAGCAAACTTTCCAGAGCCTTCACACGTCCAAGCAATTTGGAGCATTTGTCGCGGGACTGGTTATACAGAGGCTGCACATCATCCCTTAGCTCGGGTATCTCACTGCAAATCGCGTCATATTCTTCAGTTTCGCCCATCGCGGAGAGCATTTCCAATTTATGCCGATTGAGTCGTTCTTGCAGGCTTTGCCGAGGGTTTTCTTTAGTGACAGGAGCATTGACCGGTGATGTTTCTGGTACTACCCCATTGGGTATGCGTACCATCGGTTTTGGTAATCTGATTAAAAATTGGGGGGTTAGTCGATACAAGGGCCAGCCGCTGTCCACAACGACCCGTGTTAATTCCCCATTATCAATAAGGCGCAGCATGTTGCGATAGACAAACTGGCGAGCCGCTTTTTTTGAGTCATGAAGACTGGCCGGATCATTCAAATAGGCTTCGGTGAGATCGTGTACGGTGAACTCGCGATTTACCAGCGTTGATAATGCCGAGAGCAGCCCGGACTTAACGGTGAGAGATTTCATGATAGAAATTGACGCCTCATGTCTCGAATTTCGCGCCATTCTATCCTGTCTCTATCATCGAGACAATGAAATCATCTCCTTACTCACCTCACTACGAAAAGCTACGCATCTGGCTAAAAAAGCAGCGGGATGCGAGTGGTTTGACACTCCGCGAAGCCTCTCTTGCTATGGGGCGGCATCATTCTGTGCTGGGAAAGATGGAGCAGGATCGACGAAAAATTGAAGTGCTGGAGTTTGTGAGGTACTGCCAGGTGTTAGGTGTCGATCCTCATGAGGGTTTGGATATCCTCATCACATCACTCAAAGATGGTGATTGAAAAAGCAATGAAAAAATAAAATGCCCGACACCGAATGCCCTCTGCAAGACAATTGATCGGGCAAAAAATTAAGCGTGCCTTTCAGAAAGCCTGCAAAAATTGGCCTTGATTCCAATCGTGAAAATGTGTTTTGGTTAATATTGAGCATGGATATTAGCTCTCAACAACAGTAGAAGCTTATTTGTCGGTATCGACCGGTTTTATTGCTTGGAGGCATTAATTGCATTGGTCCTGTCGAAACAAGTCGCCTCAGAGTGATACGCTCAAAAAAACAAAAAGCCCGACGATCTCAAGAATGGTCGGGCCTTTAAACTGTGGTTTCACTCTGCTTTTTCAAGCAGCTTTATATCGTTTTCTGTGTATTCCATCCCGTAAATATATTTCCTGAATCTCAATCATTTTTTAAGTTTTGATCTTCCTACGGTAGGTTTTAAGCCAATTAACACTGAAGTATCCCCATGCTATCAAAGCAACCGCTATCTGTGCAGTAAACGTCTCCAGGGTCGGATAAAGTCCAAACCATTCTACGCGAGGAGCAGCAAATAGGCTTACACCAATCCATCCAGCTTCTTGCAACGCCGATACGCCTTTGCCAGTCAAAATTACCGCAAGGATCATCACCAGAATCGAAGTGAAAGAGAAGAACGTCTCTAACGGCATGCGGGCGGTGGTGCGCAGCAATATCCATGCAATTACAACCAATAACAATACTGCTGTGAAAAACCCGGCTACAAGTGCTCCGCTATTGCCGTCTGCTGCCAGCGCGGAATAAAACAGCACAGTTTCAAAAACTTCTCGATACACTGCAATGAACGCCAGTGCAAATAGCGCCCACGCTGATCGACTTGAAACCGCCGCTGATAACTTTTCTTTCAGATAATCTTGCCACTTACCGGCGCTGCTTTTTTGATGCATCCATAACCCAACACTCAGCAAAACGACAGCGGCGAGTAATGACCCAACACCCTCGGTCACCTCGCGGTTAGCACCACTGATTCCTATCAAATAAGTTGCTACCACCCACGTCAGGACTCCCGCTATCAAGGCGCTTATCCATCCCCTGTGAACGTGGCGGAGCGCATCGGGTTTATCAGTCTTTTTCAGGAATGTGATCATGCCGATAACAATTAACAATGCCTCAACACCTTCGCGCAAAAGAATGGTGAGCGCCCCGATGAAAGTAGTCGCAGGGTCTGCTTTTGCTTCTTGTAATACGCCATCAACTTGCGAAAAAAGCAGCTCCAATTGGATGGCCGCCGCTTCAGCATCCTCGATTGTTCCTTTGGCAACCGCTGAGCGATAGTCGAGCATCGCTGTTTCAACAGCAATCATCAGTGTGCTGTCGCGAGTGGCTACTATGGGCTCAAGTGGTTCGAAACCATCCAGATAGGCCGACAAGCTCAAACGGGTAGCAAGATTTCGATCTCCGGCTCGCACAGCGGCGAGACTTTCTGCAAGACGCAACCGCGATAACGCCAAGCCTATGGGTTTATTTGCTTCTACTACAGTGGGATTGGCCCTGAGGTATGCCGTTATAGTATGAGCTGTACTTTCTTTTACTTTCTCGGCCAGACCTGCCTCGGTGATCGTTGTAAGCGCGGTTAAATCGACGAAGCGGCCCTTTATCTGATCATGGTTGTTAGCCCACAGTTGTTTACCGTGTTCGCGCATGGTCTCATCGTGGGAAAGTGTTCCGATATAAAATGCGAGCGACCATCGATCTTCTTCCGATAGTGAATTAAAACTCACCATCGAAGTGCCTTCCACACCTTGGGAAATTACTTGGTAGAGAGCCATCAGACTCCTTGTACGAGCACGCTCCGCATCCGTAAACGCAATCGGTTTAGGTTCCAGGTTTTTTGCAAGCAAACCATCGCCTTTTCCTTCTGCTCCATGGCATGAAGCGCATTGCGCTGCATACAGAGATTGACCACGAACAAGATCGGGAACAGTTCTTGGCGCTACCGGAAAGGGATAGGCGGTTATCAAGAGTGCGTTTGCTTGTTGCGCTAGTTGGGCGACGTTTTTACTCGCTTCCTTCCGCAGAACAGCTGCTCGCAGTTCAGCTATCTTGTCGGCAATATTTTGTTTAGATTCATGCTCGGGTAACAACTGTAATTGCGCGCCTGCGTTCTCCGTGAAATCCAACATTTCAGCATATTCGGCTTCGCTGATGATTACGCCGTCTGCAACCGCTCCACTGTAGTCAACCGCGACGTAATCAAGCAGCTGCCATAACTGCTTCGAATCTCCGGGAGCAACACTTTGTGCAAATGCAGAACCTGCAATAAGAAACCAGGTTACAACAACACTGACGATACACATATGGAAACGTTTCAAATCATTCACCTTTATTTTTACCTTCAAGCTTAGGGAGTGGGCAGATATAAATCAGTATCAAAATTTCATCCGCTGAATTCGCACCGCATTTAAAATGGCCAGTAATGCCACACCAACATCGGCAAAAACAGCTTCCCACATCGTTGCCAAACCACCTGCACCCAATATCAATACCACCACCTTTACAACAAAGGCGAGGGAAATATTTTGCCAAACAATGCGTTTAGTTTGCTTGCCGATAGCAATGGCAGCGGGAATTTTGCTGGGTCTGTCATCTTGAATGACGACATCGGCTGTTTCGATAGTTGCATCGCTGCCTAAGCCGCCCATCGCTATACCGACATCGCTCAATGCAACTACGGGTGCGTCATTAACACCATCCCCTACGAAAGCAACGGTTTCGTATTGCGCTTTGATTTCTTTTACCTTGTTAACTTTATCCTCGGGTAACAAATCGCCAAACGCGTTTTTGATACCTAATTTATGCGCAACAAATTGCACCACAGAGCTTTTATCACCACTTAGCATTGTGATGTTAACGCCGAGTTGTTTAAGCGTATCTATTGTTAATTGCGCGTCCTCCTTTATGCTATCGGCGATGGTGAGGTAACCTGCGAATTTATTGTCGCAAGCAATGGCGATAACGGTATACACAATGGTGCCAGGATCAATGTCGTATGCGACTGAGTATTTGTCGAGTAGCCTGAAATTACCTACCAGTAACTCTTTGCCGTTGATCTCGGCTTTTAATCCGTGTCCGGATATTTCTTCAACATTATCCAACTTTATGGTGCTATCAATATCGCCTACAAATTGATGAATGGCTGTTGCTACAGGATGCGTACTCTGGCTTTCCAGTGCATTGACCATTTTCAGAATTTCATCTCTATTGACCTCAGGTTCGAGGTTGACTTCTTGTACTTTAAATACACCTTCAGTCATGGTGCCGGTTTTATCCATCACCACATGTTGAATTGTGGAAATTGTGTCTAAAAAATTACTGCCTTTGAATAAAATGCCATTTTTACTTGCAGCGCCTATGCCGCCGAAATATCCTAATGGAATACTGACCACCAGCGCACAAGGGCAAGAGATCACCAGGAAAATAAGTGCGCGGTAAAGCCATTCGCTGAACACATAATTATCAACAAAAAAGTAAGGCAAGGTAGAGATTGCGAGTGCCAGAGCCACTACGATAGGGGTATAGATTTTCGCGAACTTTCTGATAAACAATTCAGTCGGTGCTTTTTGCGCAGAGGCGTTTTGAACCAATTCGAGAATGCGGGATAACTTGCTGTCCTTGTAAGCGGTAGTGACTTTTACCTGGGCGACACCATTGAGATTGATCATACCGGCCAGAACAACATCGCCTTTATTTTTTCCATCCGGTTTACTTTCACCAGTCAGCGCTGCCGTATCAAAAAAAGCGTTAGTAGAAATTAGCTCACCATCCAGCGCTAATTTCTCTCCGGCTTTGAGTTGGATGATTTCCCCAATTTCTACCGCTTCTGCTTTGCGGGTAATTGCCTGGTTCCCTTGTAATACATTGACTTCATCAGGTCGTTGGTCAAGCAAAGTTTTAATATTTGTCTTTGCTCTCCTGACAGCGATATTTTGAAAAGCTTCACCCACAGAGTAAAACAACATGACCGCTACACCTTCCGGGTATTCGCCAATCGCGAAGGCGCCGATGGTTGCAATTCCCATGAGGAAAAACTCGGAAAAAACATCACCTTTGCGAATGCTTTCAACGGCTTCCTTGAGTACAGGGAAACCAACGGGAATGTATGCCGCGATGTACCAACCGAGTCTTAACCAACCTGTGAACCATGATTGAGGAAAAAAATTATCTAATGCAATGGCAATCAATAATGCAAGCAGACTGATGATTGCTGGCAGAAACAACCTGATATTGCTCGCTTCAGAGCTGGCATGATCGTGATCGTCTTGCAGTGACAGCTGGGTTTCAGCACCACAGCAATCACTACATTTTGCTTTTAGATCATTAGCAGAGCTATTGCTGGTTGTGCTATAGCAGCTTGCTTGTGTTTTCTGCGTATCATGCTCAGATGTATGTTCCATTGGATTTCCTCAACTCATCGAAAATAGCTTCGTGCAAATGCCATGTGTATATGGACAGTTATTTCTTGACTAATAAACTGGCATTGATGATTAATGCTTGTGAGTGAACCCCATCCACAATGACCGAGAATTTTCCTGGCCGCCGGGTGTTCGGCTTGTAATGGAGATGACAAGGTTCGTAATCGGCGGTCACTGTTTTTTTAGCAAAACGCCTTGTGTATCAAAAATTTGAAATTGCAATTGGCCACATTCAACGTGCACTTGTTTATGTTCAGGCCTAACCTGACCGCGGAGTATTAAATTTGGGCCGTCGAATAGTGCTCCAGCATTTAAACTCAAATGATGTTGTTTTAATTGATCGGTTTTGAATATCACTTGCGTGTGTTCTTGGGAGGTTAGTTGGCACGCACTCAAAAATATTGAGAAAAGAAGTAAGGCTATTAACCGTGTAAAAGACATCATAATGAATTCTCCTGTAAAGCAAATACGACAAGGATAAAAACGTACCTGATCAATGGGCTTCAGAACATCGTTTTAGATATCTTCAGTCGGTAACGCTTCTTAAAACACTAACGTGCAGCGATAATTGCCACCGGTGTTTTGCACCGGTGGCGTTTTTGTTACTAATCAGTTTCGCGATGGGCCATGCGGTACAACCCAGGCAATACGAGTAAAGTCAAAATGGTGGACGATATAATTCCACCAATCACGACAGTGGCCAGCGGACGCTGAACTTCAGCACCGGTGCTGGTGTTCAGCGCCATCGGCAAGAATCCGAGTGCAGCAACCAGCGCGACCATCAGGATCGGTCGCAAGCGCAACATGGCGCCTTCACGGATAGCAGTCTCGATAGCCAAGCCATTTCTCAAACCATCACGAAAGGCAGATACCATCATGACGCCGGTAAGCACGGCGACACCGGATAAGGTAATGAAGCCGACCCCGGCCGTAATCGACAATGGAATGTCCCGCAACCACAGGAAAATAACCCCACCGGTCAGTGCGAGCGGCACACCACTAAAGACCAGCAAGGCATCTTTAGCAGATCCGAAGGTCATCATGAGTAGCGCGAAGATCATCAGCAATGTCAGTGGAACTAATAGTCCGAGCCGCTCGGATGCCGATTGCAGCTGCTCGAAGGTGCCACCGTACTCTAACCAATAACCGGGAGGTAACTTCACTTGCTGATCGATTTTTTCCTGAACCTCTGCCACAAATCCTCCAAGATCACGGCCATTCACATTGGCACTGACGACCAAACGACGTTTACCGTTTTCACGGCTGATCTGGTTCGCACCGGGGGCGAGGTTGAGACGGGCTACTTCACCCAGTGGTACGTAGCCACCATCCGGTAATGGAATCGGAAGGTAGGACAATGCGGTCAGGTCATTACGCTGTTTCTCGGGAAGCCTCACCACTAATCCAAAACGCTGATCGCCCTCAAAGATCTGGCCTGCTTCCTCACCACCAGTTGCGGCTGCCAGCGTATCCTGAAGATCCGCCATGTTGATGCCGTAGCGCAGCAGCAGATCCCGGTCGGCTTCGATGGACAACAACGGCAGACCTTCGGCCTGTTCCACTTTCACCCCGTCTGCGCCTTTGATGCTATTCAGCACGCTGGCAATCTGGTTGCCGGAAGCCAGCAGCTGGCTAAGATCATCACCGTAAATTTTGACCCCAAGATCTGAGCGTACCCCGGAAATAAGTTCGTTAAATCGCAGTTGGATAGGTTGGCTGATTTCGTAGGCGTTGCCAGGCACTTTGGCCAATTGCGTCTCAATAGCTTCGAGGATTTCCGCTTTGGATTTGTCAGGATCCGGCCAATCCGCTTTGTCCTTCAGCATGACATAACCGTCTGAGATGTTGGGTCCCATGGGGTCACTCGCAACCTCGGCTGTACCCACTCGCGAGAAAAACGTTTTGACCTCGGGAATAGTCATCACCGCTTTCTCAACCTGAAATTGCATCTCAAGGGATTGGGTGAGGCTGGTGCCGGGAATACGCAACGCTTGTACGGCGATATCACCTTCATCAAGGTTAGGAACAAATTCGGTCCCCATCCGCGATGCCAGCCAGCCGGATCCGATCACAAACACGATGGCCCCAACCAGAATGGGGACACGACGCTTGAGTGCAAAATCGAGTGTCGGGACGTAAGCCGCTTTGGACTTGGCGATCACACGGTTTTCTTTTTCCTCAATTCTGCCCGTCATACACAATGCGAGTGCGGCAGGCACAAATGTCAGCGAAAGAATAAGCGCAGCGATTAACGCCATGATCACCGCGAAAGCCATGGGCGCGAACATTTTGCCTTCCACACCGGTGAGCGCGAGAATCGGAATGTTCACCAGGATCACGACCAGAACGCTGATTAAACTGGGCGTAAATACTTCGCGGGTTGCGCTGAATACTGTATGCAAGCGCTCTTCGACATCCAGCAGTCTCCCCAAATGGTGTTGGCGTTGTGAGAGTCGCAACAGGCAGTTCTCCACGATAATCACGGCCCCATCGACGATCAAACCAAAATCCAATGCACCCAGGCTCATCAGGTTGGCACTGACCTTGGTTTGTACCATTCCTGTCATTAACATCAACATGGAGAGTGGAATAACCATTGCTGTCAGCAGAGCCGCGCGAACATTGCCGAGCATCACGAGCAATACGACAACAACCAGGATCGCACCTTCCACCAGGTTTTTTTGCACGGTGGAGATGGTTTTCTCCACCAATACCGTACGGTCATACACCGCATCTGCAGTCACGCCTTTCGGTAAAGTGCGATTGATTTCCTCAAGCTTGGCTGCGACAGCGTGCGATACTGTTCGGCTGTTCTCACCCACTAACATCACTGCCGTACCGAGCACTGTTTCTTCACCATCGCGAGTGGCAGCACCGGTCCGTAGTTCTTTGCCCAGCCCTACGGACGCAATATCACCAATCGTGACCGGGACGCCGTCACGGCGAGCAACGATGACTTTTTTGATGGCCGGAATATCGGAAAGCTGCCCCGGTGCACGAATCAGATACTGCTCACCGTTCTTCTCGATATAGCCCGCGCCGATATTGGTGTTGTTTTTTTCCAGCGCATTTACCACATCGTCAAACACAATTCCGTAAGCCAGCATCAATCCCGGATCCGGGGTGATGTGGAATTGTTTTTCGAAGCCGCCGATAGTGTTTACTTCCGTGACGCCGGGTACCAAACGCAATTGCGGGCGTATTACCCAATCTTGCAGTGTGCGCAACGCCATCGCATCGTAGGGTTGTCCGTTGGGTTGGCTCGCTTTCGAATCGGCGTGGACCGAGTAGTGAAAAATTTCACCAAGACCTGTAGCTACCGGCCCCATCTCGGGTTCGATACCGGCAGGCATTTGGCTTTTGGCCTGCTGCAAACGCTCATTAAGGATATTGCGCGCGAAATAGATATCGGTCCCGTCTTCGAATACCACGGTCACTTGCGATAAGGCATAACGCGAGAGTGACCGGGTGCTTTCGACATGCGGTAAACCTGCAATCGCGACTTCTACCAGGTAGGTAATGCGCTGCTCAACTTCAAGCGGCGAATAACCGGGTGCTTGCGTGTTGATCTGGACTTGTACATTGGTGATATCCGGTACCGCATCAATCGGCAACCGGTTGTAATTCCATACACCAGCAGCAGCGACCACAAGGACAAAAAAGATAATCAGCCAACGACGGGCGATAGAAAACTTAATCAATGCATCAACCATGGTTGTATCTCCACAATTGATTGCACACGAGGTGATGCTTAGTGTTCATGCTCTGCGCTCTCCTTGCCCAAATCCGACTTCAAGATAAAACTGTTGGTGGCAACATAGGTATCACCAGCGACTAATCCCGAGACAATTTCGGTGTACACACTATCCGCACGTCCCGCCTGGATCGTCCGGGGTTCAAATCCGTCCGCTTCCCGAACGAATACCACGGTTTTTCCTTCATGGGTTTGCAAGGCTTCATTGCGTACCGCGACAGCAACGTTGGTCTCAGCCAAGGTTACTTCAGCATTGACGAAATGACCTGCGAACCACTGGCCTTCGGCATTATCAAGAGACGCCCGCGCTGTAGTTGATTGGCTGACCGGATTGGCATGGGTACCAACATAAATTACGGAGCCTTCAGCGGAGAGTCCTCGTTGAGGTTGCACCACGCGAACTGTTTGCCCGGATTTAATCTGGGTGATGTCGCGAGGGAACAGAGTCAGATCAACCCAAACGGTTGATGTGTTCGCAATGGTAAAGAGCGGTGCATCAGGGGTTTTCTCGCCCACTGCGCCTTGTCGATCCGTGATAACACCACTAATGGTTGCCGTTACGGAATACACTTTAAGGCTTTCGTTACTTTCAATCGTTGCCAATACATCGCCCGCGGCCACGCGGTCACCTGGCTGGCGAGTCAGCTGACGGATGATGCCGGGAAAACGAGCGGTAACCTGCTGGATACCATCAGCACTGGGCGTGATCATTCCATACAGGGGAAGCGTTTGGCGAATAGCAACAGGCCCGGCTTTTACCACCTGGATGCCGGTGTTGAGCAACTGCTCATTGGATAGGGTGATTTTGCCTTCTTCATGAGCACCGTGTTCATGCTCATCGCCATCATCGTGCTCTTTCTCATCTTTGCCATGATCATCTTCATCATCGTGATCATGAGCTTCTTCGCCGTCCTCATCATCATGAGCCGCCGGTTTGGCGGCAGCTTTCGGCGCTTGTTTGGTTTCTGCTGCCGGTTTTCCAGGCTCAGCCGCGCTAGCCAGATAAATATCAACAGTGAACATACCAATTAATAAGGCAGCGAGTAGCCCGATGATTAACCAGGGTTTTAGGGATTTTTGTTTAGCTGTTTTCATTGGGTAACCTCAATATTTTTCTCAGTCAGGGCAACGCCTGTAAGCCGTTCCAATTCGATTCGTGTTTGCTGCACACGCTCTGCCGCATCCACTACCGCCAATTGGGCATCGAGTAATTCGCCTTGGGCGAGGGTTAGTTCCAGGTAGCTGTAGCGCCCCTGCTCAAAACCATCCCCGGTTGCCTTGAGGGCACGGCGTAATGCCGGAATCACTTCATTGCGCAAGGTGCCGAGTTCGTTAATGGCCTGTTGTTGTTCATCCGCAAGACCCGTCAATTCAGCCTCCAAGCGGATGCGTGCGCTATCGCGGGATTGTTGTGCTCCCGCTTGTTGAGCGGTTGCGGTAGCGATTGCCCCCGAGGCCCGACTACCTGAGCCAAGCGGCACACTCACACCAACGACAGCTGCGGAATCGCCACTCTCCTGAAGCCGACGTATACCCGCGCTCCACTCAATATCGCCACGACGATTCGAGCGAGCCTCGCGCAGTTCAGCGCTACGTACGTCGATTTCGCTGGTAAGTAAAAGCAGATCCGGATTGTTGGCTAATCGGGATTGGAGGTCGGAAAGAGGCACTGACGGCGGTAGCGCGTACAAGTCACCTTGCACGGTTTGAAAGTCAGGAGTGGGATCTGCCCATTGGGCAGATAACAACAGGCGCTCACGACGTACGGCTTGCTCTGCCTGCTTTAAAGCAACACTTGCGCGGGCAAGACTGGCTTGTGCGCGCAGTACTTCCGCTTCGGGCAGCCGACCGGCTTGAACCTGACGCCGTAAAGAGGAGAGCGTATCCTGGGCAATGCGATTGGCTTCGGTATGCAGCGCCAACTGTTCTTGCGCTGCTACCAGTGCCAGAAACTGACGAGTTACACCAGACAGCACATCCAGTGTTAATACGCGTTGTTCGGTCTGCAATTGCTGTTGGCGCGCGGTAACTACGTCCAAACGTGCATCGCGTTTCCCGCCGAGTTCAATTACTGACGATACGGCGATGGTGAGTTCGGCCGCATCAGTTCCGCGTAATTCGCCAGAACCCGCGACGTTCTCAAGCTCGGCACCAACGCGAAATTCAGGTCGCAACCCTGCCGTTTGTTGTTCACCTGCCAGCGCGTCAGCCTTAAACCGGTAAGCCGATAGTTGAGGATTGTGTTCAATCGTCGCGCGGATAGCCTCATCAAGCGTAAGCGACGCCGTTGGTGCTGCCAGTCCCGCCGGGACATGGCACAACACCGCGATCGCTGAACCTGCGATCGCTTTCTGAAAAAAATGCATGGTAATACTCCAGCCAAAAATCATGATCCGACGATGTGTCTTCGGATCGTTAAACCCTGTTATGTAGGGCGATTAAATGGAATCAGGCTGAAATAGCGGGAGGTGCACGCAAAGGTGGTCGCACACCGACATTGTGCCGTATGCGTGGGGACGTAATGGATTGAATGGTAAAGGTCGTTCCGCGCGTTTGCAGGATAACGACCAACGCCAGGAAGATGGGGAGAAAAAGATCGAGTTTGAAGGTTTTACTGAGCACAGATTGCGATTGCTCAATATCGATATCCTGGTGGGCGTCACCATGCCCATGAACAGTGTGGCCACCCAACATATCAACATGGAGAGAAACCGGTGGCTCCTGCCCATCGAAACAAAAATGCCCATGCACACCGCTCCAGCTCATTAAGAGCCAAAAGAGCAATGAGATCAAGGCATAGTATCGATAGCGCAATACGGGTTTCACCACGTCAGCATCCTGGTCAGGCGGAATAAATCTCCGCGTGCGTTTTAAAAAGCTTAACAGTAAATCACTCATGCCAGTTAACCAGTTTGGCTATTTTGCAAAAACTGGCATCGATTGTCGCAATGCTGATTAGAAGATAGCCAAAGCATGTGCAGCCACTATAAACTCTATAGCTACTAGAGAGTCAAGCGGGAATCGCCTTATGAAAATTGGAGCCTTGGCAAAACAAATCGGCTTGTCGGTTCAAACGATCCGGTTCTATGAGCAGGAAGGATTGGTATCGGTTCCCCAACGGACTGAAGGTAATTACCGTTTGTACGATACTGAGACATTGCGGCAATTTGGGTTTATCAAGCAATGCCGGAACCTGGGCCTTACCCTCGATGAAATCCGCGAATTGATAAAATACCAGTCAACACCGGAAGAGGCTTGCGGAGAGATTAACCATATCGTCAATGTGCATGTGCAGGAAGTTGATGCGCGTATCGCTGAATTAACGGCATTGCGTGACCAATTAATTAGTCTGCGTACACGCTGCAATAGCGCTCGGGCGGTCAAGGATTGCGGAATCCTGAAAGCGTTAACCACCACATAGTCGTGATTGTTATCAATACAATACCGCTTGATGAGATGAGAAAAATTAGTAGCAGTTGAGGGAAGTTCTAAATAATTATGCAAATACGAGGGTTATTTTTTTCCTTGGATATTAGTAGAAATCATAATGTCTACATACCCTTGAAGCGCTTCAATATCTCTCATGGAAATGTCGCCATCGGCAGCCAGGTTTTCATGAAGAAGCATGTATTTCCTTGCCTCTTCCATAAGTACATCTGGCCCAGCTGACGAGTTTGAAAAAGCGGGAGAAAGTTCGGTAGTTGGAGGTACATATTGCTCAATTCGTTCCTTCTCAAGAGACTCTGCTATCTGTTGGGCTTCAAATGAAATCGTCACTTTGTCGGCAAAGGAATTGGGGTTGTAAATTACCTTTGCTTCCGATGTTGGCTTTTGCGCTGGAGTGGCGGGCAATTCGTATTGATGCCTTAATGTAGAATGCAGTGAACCTACGATACTCATGATCAATCTCCAATACTATTGGCACTTTTAGCTGCCATTAGCAAATTGTTCATTCAGAGCTGGTAATATCATAATTTTTTCTCGCGTCTATGAACAGGGCTGTAACCTAAATGTCTCGGGTGGCAACTGGACGATGTTGCCACCCTCTACACCGCCCGTGCCTTACCTCGCTCAATGATTGTTGAGTCCGTTACGTTAATGTTGTGGCTCTAGCGCAACTACGGCTCCGGTTGCGCAGTAGCCAATAATAAGCCACCGGCAGAACCAAGAGCGACAGTAAGGGCGCAGTTAACATACCGCCCACCATGGGAGCTGCAATACGCCCCATGATTTCTGAACCCGTACCACTGCCTAAAAATATAGGCAGCAAACCCGCAACAATCACCGTTACCGTCATCATCTTGGGGCGAATCCGCAACACGGCGCCTTCCTGAATCGCATCGAGAAGATCCGTTTGCGTTGTTGTGCCTGCGTCAATGCGTCGCTGCCAGGCCTGCTTCAGGTAGAGCAACATAATCACCCCGAATTCGGCGGAAACCCCGGCTAACGCAATAAACCCCACAGCCGTCGCGACGGATAGTTCATAGTCCATCAGGTATAACAACCAAATGCCGCCGGTTAACGCAAAGGGTAAGGTGCCCATAATTAACAGGGCTTCATCCAGTCGGGAAAAGGTCAGGAATAACAGCACCATAACGATAAGGAGGGTTGCCGGGATTATCCATTGCAGGCGAGCATTGGCGCGTTCCATAAATTCAAATTGCCCCGCATAACTGATGCTCGTACCCGGTAGCAAAGTCACTTGCTGGCCAATAGCCTGCTGTAAATCCTTCACTGTCGAACCCAGATCGCGGTCGCGCACATCGATGTAAACGACACTGGTTTGCCGGGCATTTTCGCTTTTAAGCATGCTGGGGCCATCGGTGACTTTAATGGTGGCAAGGGTGCCCAGTGTGATTTGGCTCCCCAATGGGGTGATGATGGGAAGGCTCTGTAGTTTGCCGATACTATCGCGCCAGTCACGCTGATAACGCAGGTTTATAGGGAATCGCGCACGACCATCTACGACTTCGCCAATATTGTCGCCGCCAATCAAACTGCTCACTACTGATTGAGCCTGGGTGATGCTCAGGCCATAACGCGCGAGTGCCGCGCGGTCGAATTGAATATCAAGGTAACGCCCTCCACCCAAACGTTCTGCGACCGCAGAGGAAACACCAGGGACGGTTTTGGCAACCTGCTCAACCTGTTGGGCGACCTGATCGATATCGACCAAGGCCTGGCCTGCGATTTTGACTCCGATGGGGCTTTTGATCCCGGTTGCCAGCATATCGATACGGTTGCGGATAGGCGGAATCCAGATATTGGCCAACCCCGGTATTTTGACGAGCGCATCCAATTCGGCCATGAGTTTTTCAGGTGTCATTCCCGGCCGCCACTGGTCGCGCGGTTTAAACTGGATGGTAGTTTCAAACATTTCCAAGGGGGCGGGATCGGTGGCGCTGTTACTACGGCCAGCCTTGCCAAACACGCGCTCCACTTCCGGAACAGTTTTTATCAGCCGATCCGTTTGTTGCAGCAAGCGGCTGGCCTGTTGGGCACTTAACCCCGGCAAGGCGCTCGGCATATAGAGCAAATCCCCCTCATCCAGCGGCGGTAGGAATTCACTGCCCAACTGGCTCAGTGGCCAAGCGGTGCTCAGTAATACCGCCAGTGCAAAACCCAGTGTCTTTTTCGGGTGGCGTAATACTCCGGTCAACAATGGACGATAACCCCGGATCAGCCAGCGATTAATGGGATTTTGATGTTCCTCCGGAATCCGGCCACGAATCCAGTAACCCATCAGCACCGGAATTAGCGTGATAGACAAGCCAGCTGCTGCTGCCATGGCATAGGTTTTGGTAAAAGCGAGGGGGCCAAAGAGCCGACCCTCCTGTGCTTCCAGTGTAAATACCGGAATAAACGAGAGGGTGACAATGAGCAGCGAGAAAAACAGCGCGGGCCCTACCTCGGCAGCAGCCTGGGTCAATACCTGCCAGCGTTTCTCACCGATGAGTTCCTGTTCCGGATGTTGCTGCTGCCATCGCTCAAGGTGTTTGTGGGCGTTTTCAATCATGACGATGGCCGCATCCACCATCGCTCCTATGGCAATGGCAATACCGCCGAGTGACATGATGTTGGCATTGATTCCCTGATAGCGCATAACGACAAAGGCGATCAACACCCCAAGTGGCAAGGCGACAATGGCCACTAAAGCAGAACGCCAATGCCACAGGAATATGGCGCAGACCAGTGCGACCACCAAAAATTCTTCCAACAACTTGTGGGTCAGGTTGGCTATGGCGCGGTCGATCAGCAAACTGCGGTCATAGGTGGTGATGATCTCGACTCCGGTAGGCAAACTGCTTTGGAGTTGCGCGAGCTTTTCCTTAACCGCCGCGATAGTGGCGCGGGCATTTCCGCCCGAGCGCATCACTACAATACCGCCGGTAACTTCGCCTTCACCATCAAGCTCCGCAATTCCCCGGCGCATTTCCGGTCCGAGCTGGATGGTTGCCACATCCGCCAGGGTGACAGGAATGTTATCGACCAATTTCAGCGGGATGGATTTGAAATCATCCAGTGTGCGCAAGTAACCGCTGGCCCGGATCATCAGTTCAGCTTCTCCCAGCTCCAGAACACCACCGCCAGTTTCCTGATTTGCCTGCTGCACAGCCGTAATCACCACGTCATGGGACAGGTTATGGGCAGCCAAGCGGATAGGATCGAGCACCACTTGGTATTGCTTAACCATTCCCCCGATTGCAGCGACCTCGGCTACATCCGGCAAGGGTGCCAGTTCAAAGCGTAAGAACCAGTCCTGTAACGCCCGCAGTTGGGCAATATCCTGTTGGCCGGTTTTATCGACCAGGGCGTACTGGAATATCCAGCCCACACCCGTCGCATCCGGCCCCAATGCGGGTTTGGCGCTGGCCGGTAGTTGCGCCTGCATCTGGCTCAACGATTCCAGAACGCGGGAGCGCGCCCAGTAAAGATCGGTACCATCCTCAAACAGGACATACACAAAACTATCGCCATAGAGTGAATAACCACGCACGGTTCTGGCACCGGGTACCGAGAGCATTTTGCTGGCCAAGGGGTAAGTCACCTGGTTTTCCACCAGCTCGGGCGCTTGTCCTGGGAAGCTGGTACGGATAATGACTTGCACATCCGACAGGTCGGGCAAGGCATCAATGGGTGTGGATTTGATCGCCCAGATTCCCCAGCCGGTGAGCAGCAGTGAGGCCAGGAGCACCAGTATCCGGTGGCCGACAGACCAATGAATCAAACGGCTAATCATGGTCGTGTCCCTCTGCTGGTGTTGGCGCTATTCCCAGAAAAGAGGCTTCGGAATCCAGCAGGAACTGGCCGCTGGCTGCTATCTCCTGATCTTCTTTCAAACCCTTGCGGATGAGGGTCTGGCTACCCACTTCATGGCCTGCGATAACCTCCACGGGTCGGAATTTTCCACCAGGTTCAGCCAGCATCACCAACACCCGTTTGCCGGTGCGTATCACTGCTTCCGTGGGCACAAACAATCCGGTTTTATCCGTGGATGATTGCAACAGCACGCGCCCACTGGTGCCGGGTTTGAGGCGCCCCTCGGGGTTATCCAGCAGGATACGGGCAGTCAGGGTGCGGGAGCTGTCATTGATCGAAGGCAACAAGTATTCCAGCGTGCCGGTCAGGGCTGGGTCACCGGGGTTGGCGGAATGGAAAATAGCCTTGTCACCCGCGCTCAAGCCAGTGGTTTGTGCTTCGGGAATGGCAGCATCCAGCCACAGGCTATCCAGGTTGTTAACCTTCACCACTGTGTCACCACTGGCCAATGCCATACCGGTTTTAACACCCAGCATATCCACCACTCCAGCAATGGGTGACCTGATGGTGATACGGGTCTCCGGCTGGCGGTTTTTTTCCACTTGGGCAATCAAGGCGTCGGGCATACCCAATAGTTGCAGGCGTGCGCGCAAGGTTTTTAGCCGTTGCGGATTGCTGGCAACCGGTTGGGAGAGCAGCTCATTCTGGGCATCCAGCCATTCCGGCATTTGGAATTCGGCAATGGGCTGACCGGCAATGACCTGATCACCCACTGCCAGCGGCCAGGCTTTTTCCACAAAACCCGCCGCGCGCAACTGAAGTATCGCTTGATGGCGTTCATTAACTTGCAATTGCCCAACGACTTCCAGTTCGTGACCCAGTGGCAGGCGCTTTACCTTGGCTTTACGCATCCCCAAACTCTGCACCAACCCTGCATCAATCGTTAATGCAGGGACTTGCTCATCGGTTTCCGCATATTTGGGTACCAGCTCCATGTCCATAAAGGGAGATTTGCCCGGCTTGTCAAAATGCTGGTCGGGCACCATGGGGTCGTACCAATAGAGGATTTTAGGTTTGGCCTTCTTGACGGGTTTTGCGGCCTGCGCCGGTTCCGCATATTTGGGTACCAGCTCCATATCCATAAACGGTGATTTACCGGGTTTATCAAAATGTTTGTCCGGCACCATAGGGTCATACCAATAGAGTACCTTGGGTTCCTGCTTGACTGGATGGGGTGCTGAGGTGGCGGTATCTGCCACAAGATGCCAGTTCGCACCTATGCCGATACCCAGTGCCAGGGCGCCTATTGCAACAGGCACCCACAGGCGTAGTGAATGAGGTTTCATACAAAAATTCCTGACAGACGATAAAAACCATTCCGCCCGAAAACAGGGGTTCAGGGCAGAGCCCATCACCGCGTCAGGCGGGTATTATCAAGGTCAATCAGGAAACGCTTGGAGGTCGCCAGATACTGGCGGGATTTAATGCCGTGATGCGTGGCAACGGTGGCTTAAGTGATAGGGAAAGATCCGCAAATGATGTAAAAACCGTTGGTACCGGCAGATAAACCTGACCCGGTGTTTTACAGAGATGGCAGGATTGGGTGGTTTTGCAGGATGTAGCGTTGGTAGTTTCATCCTTGTCCGGACAGCACGGCATGGATTCACCGCTGTCGGTATCATCCATCGCCATGGCCATTTCCTCCGGGCATGGCGATGCTGACAGCATAGCTTCTGCCGCCACTTGCAGGGGCATCAGGATGCTGAGCAGTAATACAACGAGCAGTGTGTATCGGGTCATGTTCCTATTCTAGCCTCAAATGGCAAGGTAAGGGTTCAGTATTATTTGAGCGTTACGCCGGTCCGCCGCAATCGCAACGCATTTGCAATCACCGATGCCGAACTTAAACTCATCGCCAGGGCGGCAATCATGGGTGAGAGTAACCAACCCGTCCAGGGATACAATACCCCGGCGGCAATCGGAATCCCCAAGCCGTTATACAAGAATGCAAACATGAGGTTCTGCTTCATATTGCGCACTGTGCCATCCGATAAAAAACGCGCTAAAGCAATGCCGCGTAAATCACCTTTTACTAAAGTAACTTGCGCGCTATTCATGGCCACGTCAGTGCCTGTTCCCATGGCAATTCCCACATCGGCTTTGGCTAGGGCGGGTGCATCGTTGATCCCGTCTCCTGCCATGGCAACCATCTTGCCCTCGGTTTGCAAGCGCTCCACCAAACGCAATTTGTCCTCCGGTTTCACCTCACCATAGACCTCATCGATACCCAAGCGTGCAGCTACAGCCTTGGCCGTTGTGAGCCCATCTCCTGTTGCCATGATGATGCGCAAACCAGCCGCTTTTAGCGTTGCCAAGGCTTCCGGGGTGCTGGGTTTAACGGGGTCAGATACCGCCAGTAAACCCGCGAGTTGGCCATCCACTGCCAGATACATAACACTGGCACCTTCACCGCGCAGGGCTTCGGCGGTGGACATCAACGGCGCGACAACAACACCCTGTTGCTCCATCAGCACCGTGTTCCCCAAGGCCAGCCTGCGTCCCGAAACTCTCCCATAGACTCCGATGCCGGAACCCGACTCAAATTGTTCAACTTTTTCCAGTGTGAGATTGCGCTCACGTGCTGCCTGGACAATGGCATCGGCCAGCGGATGCTCACTGCCTTGATCAAGGCTTGCGGAGAGGCGCAACACATCTTCATCACTAAATTTATCGGCAGGCACCACGCGGTCGAACGCTGGCCGGCCCTCGGTAAGAGTTCCTGTTTTGTCGATAATGAGGGTATCTATCCTGCGGAAGTTCTCGATGGCAGCGGCATCCCGAAAGAGCACACCCTGTGTCGCACCACGTCCGGTAGCGACCATAATCGACATGGGCGTAGCCAGTCCTAGCGCGCAAGGACAGGCGATAATCAGTACCGCCACCGCGTTAATTAATCCAAATATCCAACGCGGTTCCGGGCCGAACAGCCCCCAGGCAAAAAAGGTCAGCACGGCAACCGCGACCACCGCAACGACAAAATAACCGGCAACAGAATCCGCCATACGTTGCATTGGTGCTTTGGACCGCTGCGCTTGCGCTACCATCTGAACAATCTGCGCCAAGACGGTAGACGATCCAACGCGCTCAGATTGAATGGTGAGTGCTCCATTAGTATTGAGTGTTGCACCGATCACCTTATCACCCGCGCGTTTCATCACTGGCAGCGGTTCACCGGTCAGCATGGATTCATCCACTGCGCTGCTACCTTCCACAACGACACCATCTACCGGCACTTTTTCGCCGGGGCGAACACGCAACTTATCGCCGACATGGACATGCGTCAGTGGCACATCCTCTTCACTCCCATCATCGCGAATGCGTCGCGCTGTTTTTGGAGCTAAACCGAGTAAGGATTTGATCGCCGCCGAGGTTTGCGAGCGCGCCTTTAATTCCAGTAATTGCCCTAAAAGGGTCAGCGAAATGATGACGGCCGCCGCCTCGAAATAGACAGAAACTCGTCCCATGGATACAAAGGAATCCGGAAATACACTGGGAGCCAACGTGGCCACCAGGCTGTAAACAAACGCCGCACCTGTCCCCAAGCTAATTAGCGTCCACATATTGGGGTTGCGATTGATAATCGACTGCCAGCCGCGTACGAAAAAAGGAGCTCCAGCCCATAATACAATCGGTAACGTCAGGATCAATTCGATCCAGGTTTGGGTAAGTACATCAAACAAATGAAGCTGATGACCAAACATCGCCAGAACAGTAACGATAATGGTTAGTGGCAATGTCCACCAAAACCGGTGTTGGAAATCCCGCAACTCAGGATTTTCCTCCTCTTCTAATTCGGGAATTAGTGGCTCCAGAGCCATTCCACACTTTGGGCAACTGCCGGGATGATCTTGACGAATCTCGGGGTGCATTGGGCAGGTATAAACGGCTCCGGACCCAGATATTGCCGGTGCTGTATCGCCAACATTGCCGTTACTTGGTGTCCTCAGATACTTGCCGGGATCAGCTTTGAACTTTGCCTGACAGCTCGCGCTACAGAAATGATAGGTTTTTGCCTGATGCTCAATGTGATGGGGCGATGCAGGGGTGACCGCCATACCGCAAACCGGATCTTTCAATGTAAGGTTCGCCTTTTGTTCATGGTGAGAATGTGCGTGTGTGTGTTCCATCAGTAAACCTCTTGGCAGTTGAGTTATTCAGTAATCATAGGGGTCACTGATAGTGCTTGTTTGAGATGTATCAAACCGATCCCTATTTATCGGGCGCTTAGTGGTGGCTGGTTTCAGCTGGCTCGCGTGCGGTCAGGATCTGGTATTGCTCTGGAGTCAAGGTCGGCAATTTCTGGATAAACGCCACCATGGCCCAAATCCGTTGGTCGTCATGGGTCGGCCCCCAAGCTGGCATACCGCTAGCTTTGATGCCGTGCTTGATGATCCAGAATTGGCGCTTCGCACTGGCTGCGTTACCACCTGTATGGGTGTGCTCGTGATCATCCAGCGCTAGAGACAAATTAGGTGGGCTGGGATAAAGCCCGATACTCATATCACTGCGCTTCACGCCCGGTTTCAAATGGCATTGGGCGCACATGTCGTTATAGTCAGGTCCACCCGCCAACAGCAATTCAGCATCCGAAAGATCCGGTACCTGAATATCGGCGGCAGCACGTGCAATCGATTGTTCCCGCAAGGTTTCCAATGCCCTATAAGTCAGCCGGTTATGCGGGACATCGGCACCCATCGGGTAAACGCCGGAATAAATAAAACCCAGCCCTGCGAGCAGCATAATAATGGCTGTTAGCAGTATCACTTTGATCAACGTCATACAGTCTTCTCCTCATAGAGATGGGAGGGCGACGACCGTCGCACTCCCATCAATTTGTTAATGGCCGCCATGACCTTCGTGGTTTGTACTGGATGCCGCTTTACTGGTGGTAGTTGTCTTACCATGGTCCATTCCCTGGTGTTGATCGCCATGCTCGCTGTGTGCAGCGCTGCATTTTTTCATCAGCGCTTGCATGACCGGATCGTTCATATCCATCTTGGAATGATCCATTTTTTTCATGGCTTCACAATCGGGTGCTTCCGCCGTTTTGGCGTGTTCTGCCGGATCATGCGCAAACGCAGGAGCGATCAGTAGTGTGCTGGACAAGATCAGAGCAGCATTCATCAGTATTTTTTTCATCATTAAGTCCTCGTTAGTTAACGTTGGATAAACAGCTATTTAAAACCAGGCCCGAACGCCAGCTACCCATTGGGTATCACTGGTTGATTCGCCATGGTCTCTTACAAAATCGGCGGTATTGCCGAAGCTTCTCGTCCAGTTCACACCAATATAGGGTGCAAATTCACGACGAATTTCGTAACGCAACCGTAAGCCTGCCTGGGCATCCGAGAGACCTGAACCCGTCAGCCGGTGCATATCGTTCTGGCCATAAAAGTTCACCGAGATTTCCGGGGATAAAACTACTTTTTGGGTAAACATCCATTCGTATTCTGCGGATAAACGTGCGGCGGTATCACCCGAATCTCCGACAAACAACGCCGCATCGATTTCAAAGAAATACGGCGCTAACCCCTGGAGACCAATCACACCCCACTCGCGCTCAGGTGTGGGCTTCAGGTCTTGCCGTATGCCGACTTGAACATCCCAAAACGGCGCTATCGCGTGGCTATAGAGCGCCTGGATTTCGGCTTCCTCGGTTTCACCGTCTACGCGTTCCACATCGGTTTTGATCCAGAGTTTGTGCAGGTCTTTACCGATCCAGGCCTGCGCCTCCAGGACGTAAGGATCAGCTTCATCACCGCCGTCGCGCCACTCAAATTGGTCGATCATCACGCGCGCCAACAAGGGATCGCCGCCCTCATGGGCAAGCACCGGCAGACTGGATGTTGCAGTTGCCCAGAGAGCAAGGGTCAGTTTTTGAGGTAGATTTTTCATGGGTATTCTCCTAAACGACCCGAACTTCACGCATCATGCCGGGCATGTGGTAAAGCAGATGGCAGTGGTAGGCCCAGCGGCCTTTGGCATCCGCAGTCACGAGATAACTGATGCGCGAGCCGGGCTGGACAATGATGGTGTGCTTGCGCGGGATGTAGTGGGGATCACCGGTTTCCAATTCGCTCCACATACCGTGTAAATGGATGGGATGCGTCATCATGGTGTCGTTGATCAGGATGATGCGCACACGCTCGCCAAAGCTCAGTTCCAGCGGCTTGGCATCGGCAAAATTGAGGCCGTTGATCGACCACATGTAGCGGCGCATATTGCCGGTCAGGTGCAGCTCAATTTCCCGTGAGGGTTCGCGCTTGTCGTAAGTGGGATGCAGGCCGCGAATATCCGCATAGGTCAATACGCGTCGGCCATACAATTTCATATGGTCGCGCAGGCCAATACCGGGATCGGCCAAGCCGCTTTGTGGGGCTTCGGAATGGCTATCCACATGGGGGCCGAATTCCGTATCGGCATGATTGATCTTAGCGAGCGGATCAAAATTGCTGCCAAAACCCGCTTTGGCCAACCGCGATTTGCCGTTGTGCTGGCTGTGATCCATCTTCATGGCGGACATATCGTGCCCGCTGTGATCCATCGCGCCCATGTCATGGCCGGAATGCTCCATGCCTTCCATTGCAGGCTTAGAATGTTGGCTTTGGTCCATACCCGGCATCCCGCCTGACATATCATGACCACTGTGATCCATCGTCTTTTCACCCTGGTTGCCGTGATCCATGGCTTTCATCGCCGACATATCATGACCGCTATGGTCCATACCGCCCATATCGTGGCCACTGTGATCCATGCCGGACATATCCATCCCCATTTCGCGGTGACCTAATGTCGGAGCTGGGTCCATCGCCGGTATCTCGGCACGCAAGGCAATGTCTGTCGTCAGGGTGCCACGGGCATACCCGGTACGGTCATTGCTCTGGGCGAAGATCGTGTAGGCGCTATCGGCAGCGGGTTCTACGATCACATCGTAGGTTTCCGCTACCCCGATGCGAAATTCATCGACGACCACCGGCTGGATATTCTGGCCATCAGCGGCAACCACCGTCATTTTCAATCCCGGAATCCGTACATCGAAAATAGCCATCGCTGCGCCGTTGATAAAGCGCAGGCGTACTTTCTCACCGGGTTTACACAGTCCCAACCAGCCTTGATCCGGCGTAACCCCGTTCATCAGGTAGGTGTAGGTATATCCGGTGACGTCCGAGATGTCGGTCTCGCTCATGCGCATCTGGTTCCACATGGCACGCTCATTCCAGGTGGCTGATAAACCCTTGGTTTTGAGGTCACGCACCAGATCACCGACTGTCCGCTCACGGAAGTTGTAGTAGTGGCTCATCTTTTTCAGGGTGCTATACACCTTTTCCGGCGCGGTGTCCGTCCAGTCAGACAGCAGCACAACCATATCCCGGTCGTAGGCAACCGGATCAGGATCTTTGGGATCAATGACGATGGCGCCCATCAACCCGGTCTGCTCCTGAAATCCGGAATGGCTGTGGTACCAATAAGTCCCGTTTTGATTCACATCGAATTCGTACACGAAGGTCTCGCCCGGTTTGATACCGTCAAAGCTCATGCCCGGCACACCATCCATTTCCGAGGGCAAAATGATGCCGTGCCAGTGGATGGAACTGTCGTGATCTAGCGTATTGGTGACTCGCAATGTCACGCGTTCTCCTTCTTTCCAGCGAAGGATGGGCGCAGGCAAGCTTTGGTTAACCGTGGTGGCGATGCGTTGTTTGCCGGTAAAGTTAACCTTCTGGAAGCCGATCGAAAGATCAAACTGGTTTCCGGTCAGGGTTTGGGGACCATTGGTTGGCCGAGGCGCGTCGGCAAATACCTGGCTGGATAACGGTAATGCACTCAGGGCTACCAAGGAGGAAGCACCGAGTACAAAGCGGCGGCGTGACTGGTCTGATGGCAACAGATCAGGTACCACTGGATAGCGATCCATTGCGGCAACCAACTCCGTTGTTGTTTGTATCCCCGCTGTGCGGGTATCGGGAATTTTCATGCCCATTTCTCCTTAGAAGGTTTGCGTCAAACTGGTGATACGGATGTATACCTCGCTGCTGCCGTCGCTTTTTAGCAAGAGCACATCGTAGGGTGTGAAGCGTTCGCCCATTTCCATACCAGGACTTCCTACCGGCATACCGGGAACGGCCAGCCCTATGGCTCCTCGTGGCTTTTCGGCGAGAAAACGGGTAATGACCGGAGCTGGAATATGCCCCTCAAATACATACCCATCTGGGGAGACGGCGGTGTGGCAGGACTGGTATTTAGGGCTGATCTTGTAGCGGTTTTTAACCGCATTCAGATCATCGGGATGATGGATGTTGGATTTCAGTCCGTGGGATTGCAGGTGAGAAATCCATTCTTCACAACAACCGCAAGTCGGGCTTTTGTATACCTCTAACTGCATGGGTTTATCGGCAGTAGGGGTTGTCGATGGGGTGGATGAGGCATGTACCGTATGGCTTATTAATAAAAAAATAATGGCCAGGCTACCGATAGCGCCTATAAAACGCTGGAAAACCATAAAAGCTCCAAAACAACATAATGTTGTTAAACATCAACGGAGGGAGCTAATGTCACTCCCGCGAATACAATTGGAAGATCGATACGCCAAATTTCAGGCGTAACTGTCCTGTATCAGCGGAAAATGGGGGGACGATAGAGGGAAGAAACGGGCGAACTGGGGAGGTGCTCGTGATACGAGTTGGTATTCACGGAGGTGTCAGACTGGATTGCAAACGCGACGCTGTAGCTCAACGCCGGTGCCGAACAGCTATTGGAGGAGCAGTGCCCCATGGTTTTACAACAATCGTGGGTGGTTTTCATATCCATGACGTCATCCTGGGCATCCATCTGGCTCATATCGTGCTGCATACCCATCATCGAATGATCCATGGATTCCATGTCATGGCTCATGGGCGCAACGTCCATTAACTGGCATGGCATAGCCACAACCGCTAACGATTGGCCCAAAAAGACCAAGGTAAGCAGTGCGATTAACCACACAGGGTGACGTTGTTTAATGACCATAGAATTAAAGTACCTGAAAACTCTATAAAGCATAATCCAATAAACTGAGTTGCGTCAATCGCAGTAACAACGGTTTACCAACGAGAAATCAAGATTATCTGGACAGCTGGATAATCGGGGTCACTGACGCACAGCTGTACTACTTTTTATCGTTTTTTGAAGCAAACCAGGTATAACATTAGATAAATCTGAATTATCTAATGTTATATGCGGTCATTTGTTGACCTTATTGTGCGTTAAAATTAGTATGTAAATACATGGTATGTACCACAGTACGAAATAATCAGGGCGGACAAAGAATGGCAAATAGCGGCGTTAACAAACACCAGGTCAAAAAGGCACGAGATGCCCTGATTGCCAAAGGGCAGAATCCCTCCATCGATGCGGTTCGCGTTGAGCTGGGGAATACTGGCTCCAAAGCCACCATTCACCGCTATTTGAAGGAACTGGCAGAGGAAAATCCACTGGGTACAGGCAACAAACCTGCAATCAGCGAGACACTGGCTGAGTTGGTTGAACAACTGGCCGCCCAATTACATCAGGAAGCCCAGGAGCTGATCGAAGCGAGTGAGACAAACCAACAAACTGCCACCAACACCCTGAAATCCCAGTTGGAAACCCAACAGCAAGCACTGGCCAGCATCACCGCAGAAAACCAACAACTTAAAACCCAGCTCGCTGCGTATGAGCAGACTCATAAAACTCTTACCGCTGAGGGTGAGACACAAAAGATTCTGGTGGGACGACTGGAGCAGCAACTGGCAGATAGAGCTGTATTGATAGCAGAAAAAGATAGCCACATCCGCTCCCTGGAAGAAAAGCACCATCATGCCCGAGAAGCCCTGGAACACTACCGCCAGTCAGTCAAAGACCAGCGCGACCAGGATCACCGGCGCCATGAACACCAGGTGCAGCAATTACAGGCTGAAATCCGCCAGCTCAACCAGACGCTATCGATCAAGCAAACCGATTTGACCCAACTCAATACCGCCAACGCCGAGCTGACCGCCGAAGTGCGCCAGCTTCGTAAAGCTCTCAACGATGCCGAACAGCAGCGGCAAACTGCGGACTCCAAATTGTCAGCCATCAGTGAGCAACACCAAGGGGCAACTCGTCAAATAGTCGAGCTCACGATTGCGCGCGACCAGCTGCTTGGCGATAAAGATCTCCTCAGCCAACGACTGGAATTGATTGAAAAAGCCTCCAAGTCTATCGAGATTGAGCTGGTGACAGCCAAAACCGAGCTTGCCGTGAAAAACCAATTGTTGGAGTCGATAGGAAACCAATTTACCCCATCCACCCTCAATACCTAAAGGAAAAAAGGGCCCAACAACATGGCAAATTTGACAATTTCAGAGGCAACGCGGCGAGACATTTCTGATCTTATTCTCATCGAAAATATTGCCTGGAGCGGCAGACTTGAAGAACCGGAGTTCCTTTCACGGTTGTACAATTTAAAAGAAATGCCATCCGCGGATTACCGCTACGAAAATGCGTATGGCGATATTTGGCAGCACCGCGTGAATAATGATGATTGGAGTGATGATTGGATATTTACCGACCCCCGCTTCGATCTGATGCACACACAAGATGATGCATTCCTACGTTTCTTATGCGAAACACTTCACCCCGTGGTGAGAACTTCACAGGAAGAAATCGAAAAATTAAAACAGGCATACAATTTATTATTGGCGAATGACGGTTATGAAATTGTGCCCAAAACGAAGATTGGAAATCGGGAGCTGTATGCTGCACGCCAAATTGCACTATCCGCCGAACTTAATATCGCATCCTTGAAAAAAGAATTTCTGGCGGCTGATGCCAGTTATGTGAATGCGCAGATTACGCGCATGGAAAGCGCTGTTGATAACGACCCGGGACTCGCAATAGGGACAGCTAAAGAACTTGTTGAAACCGTGTGTAAAACCATATTGGAAGAACGAGGAATAATAATAGATGGCAACCTTGAATTACCGAAACTGGTAAAACAAACAGCGGCGGAATTGAAGCTAACACCTTCTGATATTCCTGATGAAGCGAAGGCGAGTGATAGCATAAAACGACTTCTGAAAAATCTTGCGGATATCACTTACGGTGTTGCTGAATTAAGAAATAGCTACGGTACTGGCCATGGCAAAAATGCAAAATCCCGAGGCCTCAGTTCGCGCCACGCCAAGCTTGCCGTTGGTGCTGCATCTACCCTGGCAATTTTTTTGGTTGAAACCCATAGCGAACGATAAAACAGTTAAAGGAGACAGTATGGCAATACAATCGATTAAAACGCGGTATAAAGGTTGCCAATTTCGCTCTCGCCTAGAGGCTCGATGGGCGGTCTTTTTCGATTCACTAAGCATCATCTGGGAATATGAAAAAGAAGGCTTTCGACTTTCCGAAGGGACCTTATATTTACCCGATTTCTGGCTGCCCGAATTGGATTGTTTTTTTGAGGTGAAGGGATCGGAACCAACGGATCGAGAAAAAAATGTTGCAAGGCAACTTAGCGCTGAAGCACATAAACTGGTAGTAATTGCGTCTGGTACGATGAACGTTGAAGAGTTAAAGGCCGGAGATATATCCTACGGTGATTGGCCAGCGAAAGGTTTTGCTATGACCGCCTACGGTGGGGCCGCACATCATATGTGGGAACCAAAGGCTTTTTCTTTTGGCTTATGGGACTGGTTAGTTGGCACCGATCTTCCTCCCTTTATTGCATCCGAATTTTCGACCATATCAATCCCGAATGAAGATTCAGAGTCAACACGTGAATTAATCATACGGCTGGATCAGCAATACTATTTCAACAAATATGGAAAAGAGCACCCACGATATCAGTGGGGACGTAGTGAAAAAAATATCTCGTGGTGCCAGGAGGATTCGCGTTATCAATTTGGATTGGAACCAGATCGAGAAAACTTAGCCATACGCGCCGCATACGCGAGCGCACGAGGCGCGCAGTTTGAATTCAAGAAGTAAATTGACGCTTCATTAATCCATTTATTAATTGGGTATAGGTTTAGGATGTTGACCAAATTGGTAATTTTTGATCTGTATGGCACCCTCATCCAGTTTGGAGTGAAGCATCATCCATTTCGTAAAGTGTTGCAGTGGGCGAGACAGCAAGGCCGCTCCCCAGAAGCTGATGACGCTCGAACCTTGATGACGCGGCCAGAAGATCCGGTCGAGCTATTCTCAGCGATGGGGATTTTTCCACCCGCACATATGATCACACAGCTTCAGATTGAAATTGAGCAAGAGCTTGCCAGCGTGGCATTATTTGAGGATGTGATTCCCACAATACGCCAATTATCGGATTGGCATATTCCAATAGCAGTATGCTCCAACCTCGCAAAACCCTACGGTGCGGTACTCGAACAGTTATTGCCTGACACTCCACTCATCAAATGCTTGAGCTATAACGTAGGTTATATAAAGCCAGAACGAGAAATCTATCAATGGCTTGTAGATAATGCAGATGTAAATCCCGCACATTGTCTTTTTGTTGGCGACACCTTGCTAGCCGATTATGAAGGTCCAACGCAATTTGGTTTTCGCGCAAAGCATTTGATAAGAGGAACAGAACGTTCCACCGAAACTATTGGCTCGCTTGCTGACATTTTAACTCTCCAGGAGATTACATGTTAGTGCCCATTTATAAAGGAAGAAGTGCTGAGGAAATATTGAGCGACCGTGTCTATTTTGACTCAGTTGGCTACTTTTACAGAGCGATGTCCTGGATCGATTATTACGATCGGCATAAAACATTTACTTCAATGATTTACGCGTGTACTGATGCAAGACTTGGAATCGAACATTTGATGTTCGAAGAATTGGTACTGCTTACGAATCAAAAGTTGTCCGAAGATGTATATAAAAAGTGCACAAGGGAAACCAATAAATTTCTAAAAATGATTAAAACCCTAAACCCTGAGCATGAAAAGCTCAACCTTTTTGCAAAAGTATTGACTGAACTGGAACCTGATGCACCGAAATTAATTTTTTGGGATCTATCCGAGATGTCAAAATATTGGGGAAAATATTCGCATTACCTGCATTGGTTTGGCTCGCAAGATCGAACTACAGATGATCGCTCCTGGGTCGATGGTGCGGCAAATGAGATATCAGAAATTACTGAAAAAATCTGGGTTAAAATGGCGTCCGGTAGTAGAGGTATTATGCCAGTATCCGAGATGACACCCGAAACGAAGGCTACTTGGGAAGACTATAAAAATGGAAAAATTAATTACAGCGATATTAAAACCCGGTTGCGATAGTGGCCCGTTGGCCTTGAGCTAAACAGAAAATGGATCAAGTGGCTTTCAGATTTCCCGACTATACCATGCTCATCATTGACCAGCTGAAGCAAAACGATTGGTTCGCCCATTGCTTACAAGTGGACAAAGAAGATGATATCTATAACCCAGCACTGTATCTGTATCATAGTCAAATAAATGATGTCGCCTATCATTTAGTCTTCGATCTAAATATATATCAGTATGTACTGAGTGCCTATAAAAAGGTTGATAAGAAGCAAATCCACAGGGACGCAATTGCATTAATGGTGTTTTGTAAGTTCACCGATATCCTGATAGACCCAACGTTCGCCGTCTATGAAAAAATCAATTACCACAATGATTTTTCTGATGAGATTCTTGACGATTTAATTCTTTTCAGACAACTCGATAATGCCGACATGGATCAGCTTGCCCAGTTCGCCCTTGGGCATACAGACCTTATCGCGTTACCGGCTGCGCAAGAAACCGATAAGGTACAACTTAGACACGAATTGACTAAATACCACCGTTTAAAAAAATGGGACACTTTGTACCTAATAGTATTGAAAATAACCTGTCTTTGCCATTGTGATTCTGGGCCAACTCATCAAAAAGTGCAGAAACTGCTTGATTGGTGCCATGAGTATTTTCTTTTTAGCTTGGTTGCTACGAGCTTTGCGATAAGTTTGTTTTCTGCCTCATCGAGTTTAATGAAATATAAACCTGCCGCGCCTCAGCAGGATCGGAAAAAAGCATTGTTTAATATGACGTGGGATTTATTCTACGTGGATAAATTTTTTGAAAAATGGGTCGCAAAAGATGGTGCAGTGGAATCCATCTACGCCACAAATGATGGACCGCTTAAAGAAGTTCTGTACAGGGCAATCTCCTTGCAACTACAGCCTGACGCCTCGCAGTTTGCAGATGACTTACCAGGCAATCTGATAAAGGTCATAGCGGCGATTCCAGAACGAATGGTTGATGAAAAAGGACGCAACCTGCGAAAGGGTATGGACTTCAAAACTTATCGAGACGCATTAATTTCGGAGCTTGAATCATCATTGCACGTCCGATGATCCCATTCTAAAAATGGCGGCCAAACTTGGGGATAGAAAACGACATTCATCGAGATTGATTGCTTCTACGGGGTGTCCATATCATAATTGACTCGCGGGGCGACTGACCGGATGAGATTGAGCGCCCCCCAGCGGGGAAACCTGTAACCGCGCAAAGCGGTTCGAGGCGAAAGCTGAAGTGATTCTGGATACGCAAGACAAAAAGGCACCTTTTGGTGCCTTTTTTTATAGGTTTGTTCCTATGCACTAAATGCCGCATTTGCGCTGAAAGCCTTGCGGCTAGCGGGCTCTGTGCGAGTTATGTAACATTTGGCGGAAATGCTCTGGAACCCCTATTCATATTGATTTTGCAAACTTCTGTTGAACCTCGAGGTTCAACATCCATAACAATCCGCGGAGAACTCCATGAAACAGGCTTTCAGTAAATTAAGTATTGCACTTGCCTTGGTAGGTTTGACACAAACCGCCTTTGCAGGCACCGATACATTTTTTAATCCATTAACTCATTCAGCATCTGTTGCATCGCCCAATCACATCAATGAATTGAATAATCCCTGGGTTTCACCTGCCGGTATTATCGGAAAAAATTTAACCAGCATGCATGAAATTGAAGCCGACATCAGTCAATCGGTTATTCGTGTTGATGCGGGCACATCAGGCAGTATGTTTGATATGTTGGCTTATGATCCAACAGGCCGTTATATTTTTATTCCTCACGAAACATCTTTTGGTGCTGGCGCCAGCCGTTACGATACTCAAACAGATAGAAACGAAATTATTTTTGCCGGCGACCAAAAAGGATTAAACGGCGATTGGACTCGCGATTACGGTGCATTTGACCCAGCGCGTTTTACACCGAACGGAACTTTATTTTTAGGTGAAGAATGGGCTGGACAGGGTCGCATTATGGAAATATTAAATCCATTAGCTCCCGCTTCTGAAATTAAATACCGCGAATTGGATAGCATCGCTAATGTTGCACATGAAGGTATCAACTTCAGTGAAAAATATAAGGACACTATTTATTTTATCGACGAATACAATTCAGGCTCCATCTATAAATTTGTCATGACCAAAGCTGGTGATTACACTAAAGGTCAAACCTTTGTATTGGCAATTGATAATTTCAAAGGCAATGTAGTCGCTAACTGGAATGCAACTGAAAATCTTAACCAACCTCGTACAGGTTCGGGTAAATGGATTCCACTGACGGATAAAAATGGCACACCTTTAACAGCTACCAGCCCTTTTAATAATAGTAATTTAGGTGGACGAATAGCGGCAGACGAAGCCGGTGGCACACCTTTCGGTCGCCCTGAAGATATGGAAGTAAGCAAATTGGCGAATGGTCGCGAAGTATTTTATTTCACTGCTACATCTGAACAAGCTGTCTATTCAGTTGAAATTGTCAGCAAAGATAAAGTAATAGTGCGCGAATTTTTATCTGAAAAAAATACGCCAAAAAATCTTGGTTTCCCGGCTACAACCGGCGTATTGAATTCACCGGATAATCTGGCTCAGGATGCATTGGGTAACATCTATGTGATTGAAGATTCGCCCAATGGCGACAACGTAGGCGGTGATATTTGGTTTGCTCGCGACACTAACAGTGATGGTGTTGCAGAATCACTGGATCACTTTATGAGTATTCAAGTCGATGGTTCTGAAGCAACGGGTATGATTTTCAACCCTGCTGATCCAACCAAATTTGCTGTCTCAGTTCAACACCCTGACTCAACCGATTTGGCAAAAGTGCCCAATGGTTTGGGTGATGCCATTTGGGAATTTGATTTGGCAACGACTGTGCCACCAGTTTGTGACGGCGATAAGGCCTACTACAAAAAATGGGATCACGACAAGCGCGCCTATGAAAGCACCTGTACCAACGCGCGTGACTACAATTTTGTCTGGTTATTGGAAATGGCCAACAAAATGAAAAAGTGGCCGCACAAGCATTAATCTATTGATTGATGTTAGAAATAAAAAAACAGGCGCTTGATAGCGCCTGTTTTTTGTCAAGCAAAATAATCCGGATGTTCTTTGGCGATGGATTCCAATATGGCAAATACATCTTGCAGATGCATGCTCATGGTGACTACAGATTTTTCAGGCGATCCCGATTTAATTGCTTTGACTATGGCTTGGTGTTGATTGAGTATGCGCTTGTACTGCCCTTGTACATGCAAACTCAAACTTCTGACTCTATCCATGTGCGATTTCTCGGCTTCAATTAATTTTGCAGTGTGTATATGGCCACTATTAATCGCCAGGGATTGATGAAATTTGTCATCCAGATTTTGAAATTCGACCGCGTCATTATTTTGTGATGCCAGCTCCTGATCCTGCAGAATGGTTTCGCAAATATTGGCAATTGCATCGCGGGAGGTTTGACTAAATGTGCAAATCTTTTTTATCACAGCGACTTCCAGCGCCTCACGAATAAATTGTGCCTCGTGAATTTTTTCCATACTCAGTTTGGTTACATAGGTTCCGCGCTGGGGAAATATTTCAACAAAACCTGCAGCGGACAATTTTACCAATGCACCCCGCACTGGCGTTCGGCTGACACCAAATTGTTGTGCCAACCCGGTTTCTGAAACCAACTGCCCCGGTTGAAATTTCATCGAAATAATTGCACTGCGCACAAACTCGTAAATTTGATGGGCGCTGGATGTGTAAAAAGATAAAGCCTTGTCTGGCTTGTGTAAAACAGACTGTTGCATCAAATAGTCCCGGCAATTAAATTCCGCAGTTCATCGGTTTATTGAATATTTATAATTAAAAGATATTCGTCATACCCGAAGGGTATCCAGCGCCTTTATATATCAATAAGTCACTGGATCCCCGATGGGGATGACAGGCAAATAAAATTCTTATTGCGCTTTTTTAGTGTAAGCAATATCAATTTTTTCAAGAATAATATTGTCATCGATTCGCCAAATTTTCAGGCTGTGCTTGCCTGCAGCAATATTGTTGAATCTCAGAGTTTCTTTGTGCCCGTTATTGATGACAGCATCGGTCCAGGCTTGTTGTTCGGGAATTTTAATTGCACCGCTGGTCGGCACCAGATGGTAGTTGATAATCTCAGCTTTACCGCTATCAATCGACACACCCAATCGCATGCCGCTGGAACCGATAGTGTCCAAGGTCGGACTCAAATGAAGAATGACTTGCAAATCACTGGTTGCATTAATGGCAAAGTCATATTCCAAACTCACATTTCCCTCTAACTGTGTAGTAGGTCGACCTTGCGGCAAGCTAATCACCGCGGCTTTTGATTGCCCAAGGTTGGGAATTGCAACCCATGACAAACCTGCATCGTTATGTTTGCGACTGAAATCCGCAGCGCTAAATTGAATGATATTGGAATCTATTAGCTCACGATCTTTTATCACCGGAACTGGATTTAGTTCATGAACAGGTTTATCAGCGGCGACTTTTACCAGGCTCGGTATTGATTGCACGGTAGGTGTATTCCAGATGACATAATTCATATGAACCTGATTCATCATGCCATCCCACTTCCCATTATTAATGCTGTGGTATTGCTCAGTGAGCTCAGCATCACGAGCAAAACTTTTTTCGGCAATTGTCAAAAAATAATTGGCGCGAGCGTCGTGGCTTCTTGCCAATTGTCGATTCCAGGCGGTTGCCCAATAAAGTTCGTATAAATTCCCCAATGCGAGTATTGGATGTTCAATTAACTGGAAATAGGCGTCGTGTTGTTCCGGCTTCAATGATTTTTTCATTTCAATTGCAGAACTCATTAATCCACGCCATTGATCCATTAGCTGATCAAAATCACCTTTAATCAAAACTTGTTTTGTAACCTCGCCAACAGCGAATGTATTTTCATTGAGTAATTCAGGTTTACGACGGGCCGCGTATTGGCTGTATTGGCTAATTAATTTACTGATACCTTCGGCGTTTTCTTCTCCAAATTGTCGCTTGGCCCAATCTTGAGGAAATCTAGCCAATTGTTCAGTGGTCATGGCCTCAGGTGCCCATGCCATCTTCATAAAAAAATCTATCGGATATTCTGCCGGCTTAATATCACCGACATTCACTATCCAAATATCTCGCGCACCTCTTTCAAAAGCGAGATTCATTTGTTGCCAGACTTTTTCAATTTGTACTGTGTTAACCCATTTATAATTGCGCGGTGCTCCCACGTAATCGAAATGGTAGTAAACACCGAAGCCACCTTTTCGATTCAGATTTTTCGTTGGCAAGCGTCGAATTTGTCCCAAATTGTCATCCGCAAACAATAAGGTGACATCATCCGGCACTTGCATGCCTTGATCGTAATAATCCTGCACTTCTTTGTAGAGCGCCCACAATTGTGGTGTTTGATCCGCAGGTTTTTTTGTTACTTCTTCAATTATTTTTCGTTGGTCCGCAACTATGGTTTCCAATAAATCAATTGCAGTGCCTTGTGACATAGGTTCATCACCGTCGCCGCGCATACCTATGGTGATAAGACTTTCATAAGCTTTCCCATCGCCTTTTGACATCATGCGTTTGATACCACCACGCCAAAACTTGCGAAGATTGTCGCGATTGTGCAGATAATTCCACTCGCCCCCTGCTCCGGTTTCGGCGGGCAGCCTATGCCATTCATTTTGTGCGCGCGTCATAGGTTCGTGGTGTGAAGCGCCTACCACAATTCCCATTGCATCAGCCAATTCAGTATTTTTCGGATCATCCAAATGAAAGGCTTTTGGTGCCCACATGGCTGGCCAAATATAATTAGCTTTTAAACGTAGCATCAGTTCAAAAACATGTTCATACATTTTTGAATTCACACCACCGAATTTTTTCTTTGCCCAACCACTCAGTGCCGGATCTTCGTCATTAATAAAAATACCTCTGTAACGAATACCCGGTTTTTCGCTGCGGCTACCGGCAGTGATATAAACATTTTTTTTCGATTGAACCGGAACATCAGCAAACCAATACCAGGGGGATACACCAATTTTTTCAGATATGTCATAAGCACCGAAGATCGCCCCTCGCCTGTCTGAACCAACAATCACTAATACCTGATCCACTTTTGGCCAGGGATTTTTAATCACGGAAATTTTGAATGCTTCCCATTGATTTTTTATTTCGCTGACATCTAATTTTCCTTGATTAATTAATTCGTCTATCAAAGGGCTTTGTCCATACACAGCTATGATGACAGCTGATGTTCCAATATTCTTTTTGTCATGCTTCAAACTTGCAGCACGACTGCTGACTCGTTTTAAATCCTCAGCGAAACTTTTTGCAGCTCGCTGCACCGCAACATCATTGGTTGTTTCGACAATAACCTGTGTCGGGCGAGAATTTTCAATCAACGAAAAACTTGCTTCGTTTTTATCGCTGCAATACGAGGCGGGAGTATTGCAAGCGAAAACTGTATTGCTGATACAGCCGGTTATCATGAAACATGCAAAAAGAAAAAATTTTTTCATTGAGTATTCCCAATATTATTTTCGTAGCAAATAAAAAGCCTCCCCCAAAACGGGGGAGGAAAGGTTGGCTCCCTAGAGACTAAAAGGAGGCTTTAACACCCAAAGTTGCGATTACACCGGTTTTGAAATAGGAGAATGTTGCACTGTCATGAGCGAAGGTCATACGCATAGGTTCATCGGTCAGGTTGTTGATATTCAAACTGATTTGTGGGCTGCCAAACACATCTTCAAAGTCATAACTGGCTGACAAATCCAATTGGCCACGCGCATCGGTTTTCAACTCGGCACCCAATACACCGTTTTGGTTTGGACCTGATGAGACCATATCGTCGTACCATACATAAGACAGACGAACAGACGCACCAAAATCTTCCCAATAGGTGGTGAAGTTGTAGGTTTCCGGAGCAACGCCCAATGCCTTGGCTGGTGAACCAGTACCCTCACCTCTTTGGTAAATGTGAGTGTAGTTAGCGTTGATACCCAAACCATTCAAAATCATATCCAGTGGTTGTACCCAGGTGATTTCCGCACCTTCAATTTCAAGATTGCCTGGCGCATTGCTCACCTGGCTCACCAGAATTGGGGCTGTCACACCGCCGCGATTCATCAGAGCGTCGCGTTGTCCTGAACCGAGATTTTCAAGTTGATAGGTTTCAGGGTTACCTTGCGCCACTTTCAATTGATTAAACGGTACGTTGAATGATGTGGTTGTGGTGAAACCTGTCATTTGTTTGCCAAAGAAAGTTGCGCCTATGTAACCTTCATCACCGGTATACCACTCACCACCAAAATCTATGTTGGTTGATAAGTAAGGCGCGAGATCAGTGTTGCCGTAAGTGGCGTTTTGAGCCGCCGGGTCACTGAAGCTGGTAGCCGGTAACATTTGACTTGGGTTTGGACGAGTCATAGTGCGTGAAGCAGCGAAACGCAACACAACATCATCAGTCGCCTGGAACGCAATGTTCATGGATGGCAACAGGAAGTTGTAATCAGTTGGGCTAGATGCGTAGTAACGTTGTGCAGGAACTGGTGGATTCGAACCATTTCTTGCAACGAATGGAACCAAGACTATCGGGCCAGAAATCACTTGATCGGTTTCGATGTAACGAGCACCAAAGTTAATGCGTGTTTCTTTCCCCGCGATCTCGGTTTTTGCATTCAACTCTACATAACCGCCAGTCGTTTCTTCATCAACGATGGATGTCGAAGCACCGGATGACGATCCACCGCCTTCTGCAGCACTGGCACTCAGAGCTGCGTAGTTGGTGTCGGCCATGAATCGTTTGATATCCACTTCAATTTGGCCTGGGCCTTGTTTGATGTAGCCTGTCAATTGAGTTGGGCTTATCAGTGAGTTTGGATTCAAACCAGTACAACCGGCACGAACAGAACTGTGCGGCGAGTTACCGTCAATATCCAAACCATTACGACACACCATGTCTTCCCATATCGCACTGTTGTCATAACCGCGGATATGACGCCAGAAACTGTCGTAGGCCAAACCAAACTTGATGTTGTTGTCGTCATCACCAAAACGATAATCCACGTGTGCGCCTTCTGTTTCGGAATCACGTTTTTCATTTTGAATATTCAAACGACCACCATCCCAACCCCAACCTAATGTGGTGTCGTTCAAACTAACTGCACCGTTGGCATTTTGGACATCAAACTTGGGCACATCACCGTTGGTGTAATTGAGGTAGATACCCTGGTTGTAAGGCGTTGCCACCATCACCGTCGGAGCTTCACGATCCCATGAACTTTCGCCCTTGTTGAATTGAATATCCAACTTGTGATTGTCACCAAAGAGGAAACGGGCACCCGGGTTAACGTTGTAGAAGCTAGCCTCTTCCATGTAAAAGCGATTTTCCTGATGGAAGCGGACATGGCCAAAAGTACCTGATTGAACAACGTTGTTTTCATCCAATACCAGTTTGGTCGGAATCATTGCACCATTTCGGCCAACCAGGGACATAGCCAATCGGGTGACTTCCATATCTTCCTTGCTGACCAAGGTATCCAGATAAAACTCCATGTTATCGGATGGGCGATATTCGAATGACACCAAGCCAGTGGTTCTCTCATTGTTACCATCCATATTTGCAAAACGACCCAAACGCGGCATCAAAGCTTCACCGATTTGCGTCATATTCAAGCCGGGGTTTTGAGCCAACAAGAAGGCTTGGTCGATGATGGCGCCTGAAGGCAACCCTGCACCAGCATTGTTAGGCACTACACCCAAACCAATATTGGCATTACCCGCAGTACGCACCATACCGGCAACACCCCAGTTGTTACTGCCTGAAGGGTTACAAGTTGTAGAGGTTGCAGCAGCGGTAGAACCGGTGATGCTTGGGTCACACAAGCGATTGGAAATATCGATATTGGAATAACCAATAGTTTCATAACCTGATGCAACCAGTGCGCGGTCAGTAAAAGAAATACCGCCCAATACACCGACTGTGTCATTGCGCCAGGAAGTCAAGGCAACCAGGTTAGGGCTGTGAGTCGATTCCAACTCGGTATAGGTATCCTCTACTTTGACGTTGGTGTGGAAACCATCTTCATCAAAGTCGAATGGACGAGCAGCACGGATGTTGATGATCCCGGACACACCACCTTCAAGGGCACTGGCGGTTGGGGTTTTCTGAATGTCGAAGCGGCTGAAAAGTTCGGTTGGGAACAAGTCCAGGTCAACTTCACGGTTTTGGTTTTGACTATCAATGGTGCCTGATGTCGCAACTGAAAATTGCGCGCCATTCAAAAGCACTTTGGTAAAACTGGTGCCAAGACCACGCACCGATACGTTCACACCTTGACCGAAGGGGTCGCGGTTAATTTGCACACCGGGCATTCTGTTCATAGCTTCTGCTATGTTGGAATCGGCAAACTTACCTATATCTTCGGCGAATACTGATTCAACCAAAGCGGTTGATTCACGTTTGGCAATGGCTGCGCTCTGCAAACTGCCTTTATAACCGGTAACAACAATCTCTTCTTCCACTACGCCGTCTTGCGCGTAGGCTGTGCCCGCTATGGCAAGGCTAAGAAGACTCAAATTGAAAAAATGCTGAGTGGCTTTCATTTTCATAGGCTTATCCTAAATCAGATTATTCTTGTACGATGCCGCTAGGCTGCATCCCGTATGTATGCATGTATACATGCACACTAAAAATCCTAATAATCTGACTTGGTAATGTCATACAATATTTCTAGCAAAATCTGCAGAGTTTCTTTAACTTGGCTGTTTTTTAGTCATAAACATAAATTTATTAATAAAAGCACATGTTTTAATGGCGCAATAACCATATATCAGACGATTTGCTCACATGTTGATCTTTTATAGAAATATCACCTTAGGCTTTTTTGCGTTGATTTTAATGACTGCTGCACTTCTTTATTTGGGGATTATGGAGTCGCGTTTGGAGGTATCTCTCTTCCCTAATAAGGATGAAAATTACGCATGGACCCGATCTGCAGAGCCGATTAATTCCCAAACCCAAACCAATATCACAATGCGTAATGAAACCGGTGTGGTGGAATACGACTTTATTCTCGACCCGAATGAGCCCTTCCCTTACGCCCATTTCGCTATGTACTTTATTGATTACCACCAGGGTTACCGCATTGTCGATTTATCAAAGTTTGAGCAGCTTTCCTTCAAGGTAATCTGTGATCCCAAAAATGTCCTGATGCTGGTGTTATTCAATTTTGACGACAAAGTAACTAATTTCGCCGATTTCCCCAGCCGTCGCTTTTCACGCACAGCTTTTGCCTGTAACAACAGCTGGAGTAATGTGGATATTCAATTCAAAGACCTCAACACACCCCACTGGTGGTTGGCGCAATACGGATACGATCTGAGCGACACCAGTTTCAGGTTGGACAAAGCCATGGGATTTGCCTGGGCCAGCTCATCACAAACTCCGGTGGCTATTCCCCTGCATGTTCGGCTCACAGATGTAAAACTGCATGGGCATGATTATCGCTACATTTATGCAGCCGGATTGGTGGTAGTGATTCTATGGGTGTTATTTGCGGTGATCGCATTTCGTCGTTATTTATCAGCGTTGATGCGACAACTGGAAGAAAAATTAAAACAGGATCAGCAGTTAATTGCCTACAAAAAATTATCGGTGGAGCCACAACGCGACAAATTAAAAATGGCACTGTTGAAGTTACTTGCAACTGAATATTCCAATCCGGAATTGAGTTTGGAATCGACTGCCACCGCATTGGGTAGCAATCGCTCAAAAATTAATGATTTATTAAAAGAAGAATTGGGCTTTACCTTTACAGCTTATTTGAACAAATTGCGTTTGACGGAAGCAGCACGTTTATTGTCTGAAACAGAAGACGCCAACATATCGGAGATCGCTTACTCCGTTGGTTACAACAACGTCTCCTACTTCAACAAATTATTTAAAATGGAATATCAGTGCACACCGAAAACCTTTAAACATTTGTATCAAGCTAAACAAAAGGAATCGGATGTTACTGACGTAAAAGACCACTAGCCCCGATGAGTTGGAATCAGCCCACTAACAGAAAGTTAGCGCGGCTGACCCGGTGTATTTTGATAAAACATTCGATAGAGCGCCGGCAATACAACCAATGTCAGCAAAGTAGACGAAATTATTCCACCAATGACTACAGTGGCTAATGGACGTTGAACCTCAGAACCTATCCCGGTGTTAAACGCCATGGGTACAAAACCCAAACCGGCAACCAGTGCCGTCATCAATACCGGTCTCAATCGAATAGATGCGCCTTGGATAATCGATTGTTCAAGAGGCAAGCCGCGTGAAAGTAAATTACGAACAAATGAAACCATGACGAGGCCGTTGAGCACAGCAATACCTGAAAGCGCAATAAATCCGACAGCAGCAGAAATAGAAAATGGAATGTCACGAAGTATTAATGCAAGCACACCACCGGTTAATGCCATGGGGACGCCTGAAAAAATAATCAGCGCATCTTTCCATGAACCTAATGCCATCATCAACAAACCAAAAATCACCAGCAATGTGATGGGAACAACTACAGATAAGCGTTGTGATGCAGATTGAAGTTGTTGATAGGTTCCTCCGTATTCCACCCAATACCCACTGGGCAATTCCACCTGATTTTCGATTGCCGTTCGCACTTCAGAAACAAATGTACCCAAATCTTTTCCACGCACATTTGCTGTTATGACTATACGACGTTTTCCATTTTCACGGTAAATCTGGTTGTATCCTGTTGTGCGTTCAAAGCTAACCAATTCACCTAAAGGCACGTAATCTGATTTACCCGGAATGGAAATTGGGAAATTATTCATAGCATCCAAATTTTGGCGTTGTGCCTCAGGCAAACGCACAACTATATCGCTGCGTCTGTCGCCTTCATAAAATTGCGCTGCAACATGACCACCAAATGCTGTCGCGGCTTGATCCTGAAGATGCTCCAGAGAAATTCCGTAGCGTGCGAGCTTTTCCAAATCCGGTTGAAGTGTCATCACTGGTAGCCCTGCTGCTTGTTCCAATGACACATCGGCTGCACCGGGAATTTTTTTCATCAACTCTTCAATGGCCTCGCCTGCTGCCACCAATTGTTCGAAATCATCGCCAAATACTTTCACTGCAACTTCTCCACGAACACCTGCAAGCAATTCATTAAAACGCATTTGAATAGGTTGCAAAAATTCATAGCGATTACCAGGAATCGGCTTTACCAATGCTTCCAGTTCCGCAACCACTTGTGATTTGGGTTTATCCGGATCAGGCCACTCACTGCGGGGTTTCAACATAATAAAATTGTCGGCCACACTGGGCGGCATGGGATCAGTCGCGACTTCAGCTGTGCCAATTTTGGCAAATACACGCTCAACTTCAGGCATGTTTTTAATTTTGGATTCCAGATGTTGTTGAAATTCCAGTGCTTGCGTTAACGAAGTTCCGGGAATACGCAAGGCATGCATGGCGATATCGCCTTCATCCAGATTCGGAATAAATTCACTGCCCAATCGAGTCGCCAATAATCCACAAATCAACACCAGCAATACGGCAAGGCCTACCACAACACCACGCAAATCCAACACGCGTTTTACGATGGGTTCATAAAAAGAACGTGCGCGGTTAATAACAGGGCCATGGCTTTCTTTCACAGGTTTATTAAATAACAAGGCAACCATGGCGGGCACAAAAGTGACAGACAGAATCATAGCGCTAACGAGTGCGATAATGACTGTAATCGCCATGGGATGAAACATTTTTCCTTCTACACCCGTGAGTGCAAAAATGGGAATATAAACAGCGGTGATAATAAACACACCAAACATCGCAGGGCGAATCACTTCTGTGGTGGCTTCATAAACCAATGACATGCGTTCTTGTAAGGCAAGACCTCTATTATTTTCACCCAACCGACGCAAACAGTTTTCAACAATAATTACAGCACCATCAACTATCAAACCAAAATCCAGCGCGCCGAGACTCATCAAATTCGCACTCACTTTGGATTGCACCATCCCGGTAATGGTCATCAGCATGGTAATAGGAATTACCGCAGCGGTTAAAAGTGCTGCTCGCATATTTCCTAATAACAAAAACAAAACAACAATGACCAACAATGCAGCTTCCAACAAATTTTTTTGTAGAGTATCAAGTGTGTTATTGACTAAACTGGTACGATCATAAACTGCCGTTGTCGTAATACCTTCAGGTAAACTGCGTTTAATCTCTTCCAATTTTTTCCCTACATTTATGGCGACTGTACGGCTATTTTCACCCATCATCATGAATACTGTGCTCATCACCACTTCGCGACCATTTTGTGAAGCTGCACCTGAACGAAGTTCCAATCCCTCTTCAACACTGGCAACATCTTTTACATAAACAGGTACTCCATCAATTTCAAAAATAAAGGTGTTTCCAATATCTGCCATCGTTTTTGCCTGGCCGGGTACACGCAATAACCATTGTGCGCCACTCTGCTCAACAAAACCTGCACCACGATTATTACCAGCGCGCTCCAATGCTGCGATAACATCTTCTTGTCCAAGATTAAGTGATAATAATTTTGCAGGATCAATAGCAACCAGAACTTCCCGTTTGTAACCACCAATGGGATTCACCTCAACAACACCAGGTACACGCAATAATTGCGGGCGAATAATCCAGTCATGCACACTGCGTAAATCAGTGGATGTGATTGGTGATCCATCAGCGCGTGTCACATTGGGTTCTGCATCCACAGTGAACATAAAAATTTCACCCAAACCGGTTGCGACCGGGCCCAGTTTTGGGATTAATCCATTGGGTAATTCACTGGTAACTGAAAGCAAACGCTCGCTAACTTGTTGACGCGCAAAATAAATGTCAGTGCCGTCTTCAAAAATTAAGGTTATTTGTGAAAGACCATAACGAGACAGCGAGCGTGTGTAATTCAAATGCTTTAAACCTGTCATCGAATTTTCAAGCACAAAACTCACACGCTGCTCCACCTCCAATGGTGTGTAACCCGGTGCTTCTGTATTGATGACAACTTGCACATTGGTAATATCAGGGACTGCATCGATTGGCAAACGATTAAAATTCCATGCGCCCAAACCACAGACGAGCACAACGAATCCCAACACCAACCAACGACGTTCAAGCGAAATTCTTATTAATGAATCCAACATGTCCGGTGCCTCTAGTGATCGTGTGATGCGCCGGATTTTTCAATATCCGCTTTAATAACAAAACTATTCTGAGTCACGTAGGTTGTACCTGCTTCAAGCCCACTCAAGACTTCAACCCACTCGCCTGCTTCGCGACCCAATTCCAACATACGCACTTCATATTCATCGCCCACTTTTGCGTAGACCACAGTGAAATCACGAAACACTTGTAATCCTGCACGCTTCACAGCAAGCGGCACTTCATATTCATCAATTTGAATTCGCGCAATAATCTGTGCCCCCAATGGCAAGGGTTTATCGAGCAATACTCGCGCAGTGACGGATTGATTTGAATTGGTTTCAAGTGCGATCTGTTCGATGCGCCCTGTAAATTCCTGATCCTGATAAATAACTGTGACATTAGCTCCTGTTTTAACACGAGAAATTTGCGCAGGAAATATTGCCAATTCAGCAGTGGTATGTGAATTATCGATGATTTTTAGAAGTGACTCGCGAGTTTGTTGGCCTGCTTTTGCATTCAGTTGTGTAACAACACCAGCAATAGGCGCTTTAACATCGTAACTACGCAAACTTTCATTACTTTCTACCGTTACCAGTATTTGTCCTTCTGTGACTCTTTGACCAAGCGTCACGTGAACCTTGGTGATTGCACCATCAAAACGCGCATGAATTTCGCGTTCACGCGCAGGATCTGCCGTAATTTTTCCAAATACCTGAATGGTTTCTTTTAGTGTTGCAGGCCCTGCGACTTCGGTTGCAATTTCCAACGCATCAGCAACTGCAGGTTCAATAAGTGTACGTCCTTCAAAGCTGTCATAATTCCAACGGTAGACCTTATCTTTGTAATTGGCTTCAATCGATACCACAAACGAGTGCGGCTCATAAATAACTGAATCGCCACGCAAAAATTCCGCTTGTGGTTTGAAATTAATGACATCCACTTTATTGCCAAGACGAGTCAAACGAACCTGTAATTTTATTTCATCCGGTTTAATTAATTTTTCATCAACATAAGCCCAGGCGCGATATTCAGGTGGAACACCCGTTTCGAATATGGCTAATTCAAGAATGAAATTATTGTCTTTCAACAAGCGACCATTGTGTTCGCCTTTCTCATCTTCAACCTCTGCATGATCATCCTGATGACCATGAGCATCCTCATGCTCATGCTTGGAACAAGCCAGAACCAAAGTGGTAAGGAGGGTTAGGATAAATATTTTCCAAAAAATCATTTGTTGTTTGGTATCAATTTCAATTCGTTTCATGGCAAAACCTTTTCAATAGATGAGCCTGTGAGGCGATCAATTTCGGTATTTAACAGGTGGACTTGTGTAGCAGCTGTAATCAATGCAGCTTGTGCATCAATTAATTCGCGCTGGGCGAGATTGAGTTCCATATAGCTGTAACGTCCGCGATTAAAAGCATCAGCAGTCAAGCGCAATGCCTGTTGCAACAAGGGAATAACTTGAGTGTGTAAATTGTTGGCTTGATCCAGAGCTTGTTGACGTTCATTTGCCAAACGAACGAGGTGAGATTCCAACTGGATTTGCGCAGCGCTACGCTGCCATTTTGCTTCTTCCAACTCGGCAGATGCTGTAGTGACTGCACCTGAAGATCGACCTTTAGTACCTAGAGGCACGCTCACATCCAACACCAATGCGGAATCATCAGTTGCCTGTAAATGGCGTATACCGGCAGACCATTCAATCGCTGGCTTTTCTTTGCTGCGCGCTTGCTTCAGGTTGGCCTCACGCACAGTAATATTTTTGGCTAACAATTCCATATCTGGATTATCGGCCAATAGAGCCATTAATTCCGGTACAGGTTTTTGTGGGGGAAATTGATATAAATTCGCTTGCAAAACGCCAATATTTTCATCGAATTTTTTATCACCGGGTGAACGCCAGAAACTACTGAGCTGCGAACGCTCTGCGTGCAAAGTTTGTGTCATTTTCCCCAGTTCAATTTTGCCCAATTCAACTGCGGCTCTTGCACGTAATAATTCTGCTTCAGACGATTTGCCAGCTTGTAACTGGCGATTGATGGAAGACAGTGTCTCTTCTCCCAATGTCTGTACTTGGTGTTGCAGTTTTATTTTTTCCTGAATTTCAACTATCCTAATAAATTGTTGTGTCACGGAAACAATTAAATCCAGTGTTGCTATTCGTTGTTCGGATAAAAGTTGTTGTTGACGCGCAGTTACCAGCCCCCTACGAGCATCTCGTTGCCTACCCAACTCAATAACAGATGAAAGTGATAGTGTAAGTTCAGCCGAATCAAAATTTTTGTATTCCCCCGAGCCGGCAAGATTTTCAATACTCGTGTTGAGTTGATATCCAGGCCTGAGTTCTGCCGTTTTACTTTCGCCCTGCAAGGCGCGAGTTTTAAATTGATAAGTTGCTAGTTGTGGGTTGTGTTCCAGTGTAGCTGCAATGGCTTGTTCCAAACGCAAAGGTTGGCCAGTCACTTGTGCATAACACAAACTGCCAATAGCACACGTCAATAGGACGAGTGCCCGATAAAAAAACACCATGGTAATTCTCCAGCGTCAATCGAAAAATTATCCGCGTGGAATATCCAACACAGATTTAATCAAGCGATAACAGCTGGAACAGGTGGTGCGCGAAGTGGCGGAAGGATTCGTGATTGAAGAGGACGAAGCAGTATTGTGTAGATAAACCCGGGGATACAAACCAGCAGCAATGACAAGATTATTATCACAGCAGCCAATAATAATGGGAGATCAATCTTCAAAAATTTTACAGGGGCCGGTTGTGATAATTGAATATCGACATCCTGATGCAAATTTTCATCTGGATGATGTAGCTTTCCATCAGCATCAAGAGCGAGATGGATTGAGATGGGTGGTTCTTGTCCATCGAAACAAATATGGCTATGCGCACCGCACAATCCGACCGTCAGCCAGAGAATTGCAGCAACAAAAACCGAGTGTCGATAACGCAGAAACCAATACATCAGTAGATCCATGTACCCAGAACCGGGGTTAAGATAACAGCTATCCCTTTTGATACCAAGACTCAATTCAAACTTTGATTTTCCGACAACTAATACTTATCGGCAAATAGCTCCAACATTTTCAACCAAACCCGACGAGGCTTCCCCCACACAACCGTTTTTATTGTTAATGTATTGCGCACCAACAATCATATTGTTTACACAGGATTTGTCGTTCGCTTGAATGCCAGCACCGCCGGAGTTGGCAATCACCACACTGGTAAATGTGTTGCCGGTTGCAGCAGTTTCGGGGTCAGAGTTCACTTGCGCCAGAAAAATTCCGTGCTGTTCGTTGTTGCGAATATGTAAGTTAGTGAAGGAATTGTCGAGAGAATCGCGCATAAAAATGCCGACACTTTTGTTGTCTGTGATGGTCACGTCATAAAATTTGTTGTTGTTGAATTTGATATCAGTAGAAATCCCCGCAGCTTTATTGCCGTAAAGATTAATACCTGAAAAGGTACTGTCTTCTGTTTCGTAACCAGCCAATCCATCAAATTCATTGTTGTAGGAGGTGTAATCGCGAATGGTTAAGCGTCTACAGCCCAATTCTGTTACCAAGCCACCAGAAATCGCGCTGTGCACTACCACTGATTCAACCGCGCAATCCACACAGCGGCGAATGGAAATACCATTATTACGCAAGGGGAATTGATCGCTGCATTCCCCCCCCATACATTCTTGCGTTTGATTTTCACGATTACCATCAATCATTAAATGACTGACTTTGATGTGCTTGGTGGCTTGCTGTGGAACATTTTCGGTTCGGCCCATAACCAGCACGGGCGCATTGATACCATCATCCAGGCGCAATACAGTTGCACTACCCTCGCCTCGTAAAACCACATTGTGTTTATCCATCACAATCGGCGATTTACAACTATAAGTCCCGGCAGGCACAAATACTTCGCCACCGGCTTCGGGCAATCTATCCATTGCTTTTTGGATGTCATCACAGCTTTTGCCTTTCACTGTGACAGCAAAACAATTGAGACTTAAGAACACACTGAAAAATAAACTGGTGTAAATACGGGGGTTGGTTATACCTTTCATTTTCTAGCTCCACCCAATAACAATCACTTTTACGAACTCTTGTTATAAGGCTAGCGCAAGTTTTCCTTTTTCAAAGGAAAACTGCGCCATAGCGGAAAATAATATAAGTAAAGTTTTTTAAGGCTTGGGAGTAGCAGAAAGATTGAGCGGGTTGCAGTTTTTGATGGTGATCTTACCTTCCAGCAAATTACCCCTGGAATATTCCATGAAATAACATTCGTTCTTTTTGGGATCGTAATTTTCAACCCAAAGATTATCGTCTTTCCAGGTTGTGTGGATGTGCACCTGACCTTCTGGCACATCAATAGTCATTACTCCGCCCCAGTTTTTCACAAATACATTTTCGTAGTGAAACACGTATGCCAACCAACCAACTAACAAAACTACCAATGCTGATATCAACGCGGGTTTCCATTTGAAATATTTGCCAATTCCCCAAAAAACAAAAATGGCAACAGCAAAAACGGCAAACCAATAGAGGTAAGTGATCATGCAGGCTCCTGATGTTAATCAAAATTATCCAAGGGTTTTACGACGAATAAAAACAAGCATCAACAAACTCAGAACACCCCAATACCAACCTCCCAAACTGCCCCCACCACTTTCTTTATCCAACTCTTCTGCGGGCGGTTCGTAATAGGGATTTTCAACAATCGTAACTGCATCCTGAGTGTTGGGGCTTGGATCCAATATGACAATATCGGTTACTAAAACCAGATTGTCTTCATCAACCGGGACGTTGTTGCGATAGTCATCAACTGTGTAATTGCGTAATGGAAACTCGGGTGAGGAGGAAGTGGCAAAGAAGGTTTTAACTGCAGCTATTTCATCCAAAACGGCAAGGCTTTCTGGGGTAACCTGACCAAAAACCGTGAATCCACCATTATCCAGATCAAGAAACGTGTTTTCCCCCATATTGAAAAACCAACCGCTGGTCGCACTATTGGCATTGTCGGGGATTTTTGCCATCGAAATAGTGCCACGAACATTGGAATATAAAGGCTCATTGTCTACAGAATCTTTAGTTTTTACACTAACTAGAGGCATGCTGCCCGTGTACCTGAACCCCCCGCCCTGAATAACAAAGTTGCGCTCGGTTTTGTCTGTATTCAGAACTTTGGCTGAACGATGAATGACGCCATTGGTGTAAGCCCCGGCGTTCAAGTAATACATAAAATTTTCGACGGTTTTGGGGGTTGTCTTATCAAAAAGCACAACATCAATATTCCCCAAAGAGGTTTGAAATTGCACCGTGGTTGCCTGGGATGTGGCACTGCACAAGACTAAAACTGGAACTACTGCTGATACAACAGACTTACGAAGACTGGAAAACAACCCCATGGAATTAACCCTTATCTAATGTTTTTAACGGGCGACATAGTAATTCGCCTCAAGGTACAAAAACAGTCATTTTTTGTAGCTGTCTTCTGACTCCGGATTTACTGAAGTGTTCATTTGCCGGAAAAGTTTTAGCGAAAGCACCGCAAGCAGCAAAACCGCGAGGATCATCACCGACCAAAACAACAGGGTTTTCCAGGAGATTTCCAATGATGCATAGGGCTTGGGTGGATTCAAAAACCGCCACTCATGATTTATCCAGCTGGGCGAATGATCTCTCAGCAAGCTCTCAAGAATACTGGTTTGGGCAGCCGAATCAGTCCCTGGATCAATCACCAATTGATAAGGCGGTGATTGATTCGCCACAAACTCCACCCACTTGGGCGGCATGCTGAACAGCAACTCAGGCGGATTAACCAGCGCAGTCGCCGATTCAAGACGCCAAAAGGTTTGTCTGCTATTGATCGGAACAGCATCCGAACTGCGCCAGGTATTCCCCACTCGTGCGTTAAACCAAATACCCTGGTAGACCAATACCCAGGGATCCTGTTTGCGATTTTTCGCCAGTAACCGGATTCGATCACCAAAACTATTCTCGCCAAAATCAATCTTGACCTTGTCCGCTTGCGCAACATCCTCGCGATGAAATTCCCAGGCGCTGGCAGCTTGCCAATTATCCTGATCATGAAGACGTACGGCTTTGGATGAAACTGATGCGCCCTTCACCGCCCATTGCATAGGTGCAGGAATAAATACTGATTTGAATTCTTGTTGTAATTTAACTTGCGTGAGTGTTAAACCATTGCAAAATTCTTTACAGGCCAGCTTTAAATAAGCGTAACGATCAGGCTCCAATTGCAATTGAATTTGTTGTTGGACTAATTGAAAGCCATCTTTTTCCAGACGAATCAAGCTGACATCGCGCAATAAATCCCAATTGCGAAGATCATTGCTGCCATAGATGGACCAGCTTTGGTATTGTTTTTGATTTTCTTTCCATTCAAGGCTAAGCGATTTGAAAATTCGGTCGCTACCCCTCGACTGTTTTTGCGCAGCTTGCAAATCCACTAAATAAAATTCCGGTGGTTGATCAACAACAATGGTTTGAATATCCGGTTGTACATCCACTTGCACTTGATCTGATTTGATTTGAATACGAGTGCTGCTCAGTGTTTGCAAAACTTCGGGTTGAGTGTTGGGCGCAATCGGAAAAAATGGAATCGTCATTTCTTCAAATTGATCCTGCGACGAACCTGTGTAATTGACAATTCGAAATGGAAGATTATTACCTTTGGAATCTCGCACCCAAAGATCGGACAAACCTTGATCACGCGAATAACTATAAAGCTGCTGATCAACCGGGGCCCGCACATAAGTTTCCTGAGTATTTAGTTCATAAACAGGAATGGCCTGTTGTGCCTGAGCAATTGAACCCCATGCTAATAATAACCAGAGTATCCGCTTCATGATTTCTCCACCTCTGTTTGACGCGGTGGTATGGGCGATAAATAACCTATCACCAAAATTAAAATGCCCACCACCATAAACGACACCACACGCGCAAGCGTACCACTGCCAGATAAATCCACGGTGAATAATTTAATTAACACCAAACCTAACAAGCCTGCACCGACTAACCACAATTGTCTCGAAACATGTCGTCTTGCCAAATTCATACAAACCAACGCACAGAGCGCCCACAAAATCGAGACTGACATTTGCACCACAGGCGCTTTCCACAATGCTGATAACTCGTAAGGAATTAATAAGTAATAATGCATACTGCGTAACAACCATAGATTGATCACAATAAATATTAATCCAGCTAACAAGGCTTTCTTAAACTGTGAACTCCAGCTGTATGTAAAAGATAAACCTTCTTTCATCAGATAACCCAACAAAAGAATGGCAGCAAATTGAGCGAGGTCCACCGGGCTAAGCAACGGCAGATAAAAATTATTGATAACACCGGAATGCTGAATGGCATGGATAAACCAAACGAACAACAAAATTACATAAGGCAATGCAATCCAATCGCGATAGACCGATGCCCAACTGGATACAGGCCAGAGATTTTTACTGTTCAACCAACACAATCCACCCAAAGCTAAAGTGATTAATCCAAAATAGATAAACAATTGTTTATCTTGCAATGAAAGATTCATAAACAGACTGGAATCTTGCGGCCAGGCATTTGCTTGCCAAAGAACAAGTACCAATATCCAAAGCCCCATTACCAAATGGGCCGTTTGCAATAGTTGTCGCCAATTTTGAGATTCCATTTTCGCAAGATATTGATATTGAGCTGCGGCAAAAACAATAAAAGGAATCGCTAAATAGAGATCTGTTGGATAGTCAGTAACCTCACCCCAAATACCCAGCAAGGTCCAGAAGAAAATCACTACAAAATAAACATAATTCAGTGAGGCGAGATTTGACCAATCAAAACGAACCGCCAGTCGATATTGAACAAAAATACTGGCCGCGATTAACAAATAGAAAGCAGCAAAGGAATGCTCATCCGATAAATGCCCATTCAGCTCGAGAATAATGGCTGCAATCCACCAGACAATACCAAAGAAAGCTATGCATTTACCAAACGCGCGCTCCAATTCATGTACTGATTTTTCATACACAAGATAAAAGTAAGCCATCACCATGGCTGATGCAGACAGCAACAACATACCCAAGAAATCACCTTGCAAAAGTGGAATACTTCCCGCATGCAAGGGATTTAGTAAATTGGCAACTGATGCACCGAGATACAACAGTACAGCTGCAATACGTGGCAACTCTCGTGATTGTCGCAAACCGACCCAAAGTAACCCAACAGCTTCAAGTGCCCAGGCGGCTGCAGTGAGATCAGCATTTACGCCCAACGGAATCGCCAGAGTCGCAAAACCAACACCCAAGGCCAAAAAAGATTCGCTCAGTAATTTGTGGGTTGTAAAAAAACGAAGCCACAACCAGCGAGCTAATCCTATATATAAAAATGCCAAGACCAATGCACTAATGGCGACACCGTATTCTGTGTGTTTTAACAAGGCGATTTGTAAACCAAATGCAGCGATAGGCAAACCAAATACCAAACTGCCATCAACCAGGCCTTTTAAGCTGGGTGGTTGCTTTAATGAAAACAAAATGGAAATGGAGAGATACATTAAGAAAAACGCAATCAAAAAGGGTTGGGTTGAGGAATAAAATTGCGGCTCGTAACGCAACACACCCCAAAAGGCAGTGATCACAAAGGTAAATACAAAACCAATCCAATTTAATAATCGCCAGGTTTTAAACCAACTCAGCGCCAGTACACCCAAATTCAAAATTAAATAAATGCTAAACAAACCCACAAAATTATTGGAACCGCTGGAGGTAATAATGGGTGCGATAAATCCACCGGCAATTGCCATAATCGCTAGCACTTGCGCATTTTGTAAAACCGCGAGCATCACACCAAAGGCGACGAAAACCAACAAGAGCCCAAGCGATAAACTTAATGGAATTAACTCGTACATTTTAGCTGTAGCAAAACAAGTGAGATAAAGCGCAGCCAATCCGCCACCTTGCAATACCAACCCAAAACTTCCTTCTCTTTCGCGAGTTTTCCAACCGATTACAATTAATGCAACCGCAATCAATGCAACTGATGTCAGACGTAATTCAATCGGAAAATAACCTTGGGTCGCTGCGTATTTGACTAAAAAACTTAATCCAAAAAAAAGTACCAACATACCTATGCGTACAACGGGATTGCCTTTGAAGAAAAAATCTTTCACCCAACGCGTAACTCTATCTTCAGGTGTGTCCACAGGTTTGTTAATCACGGGTTTTACAATCTCAACCAAATCATCCGGAATAGGTAGATCGAACATTTCAACAGGCTGTTGGGCCGTCGCGGCTTCTTTTCTTGAAACAACTAGCGAAACAACAGGATCAGCGTCTTGTTGAATTTGAGACGATTTTTCTTCAGTTTTTTCTTTCTGGCTTTGCTCTGAGGTAGATGCTAGAGGATCAGGCTGAGCGGCAGGAACGTCAGATGTTTGAGGCATCAAGCTTCGCAAACTGGATTGCAAATAGGCTTGCATGCTTTCCAATAATTCAATTTTTTTCGATTGCTCTTGAATGCTATGGCTCATTTGCATGACTTTGGCGAGCAAAAACCCCATAAGCGCACCAAATAGCCAACCACCGTCCGATAGCAAGGTTGCGCCTATTACAAATCCCAGTAACGCAAAAATTAATTGCAATGCCATAGGTTTCTACCCTTTTATTGGAATAAATGCGGCGCAACTTTGTCATGGAATCGGGACTTGCGCCATGTCAGCCGTCAAATAATTATCAAGTGCGTTATAACTCACCTGTTGGTAGCGGATGATTCGACCTATGTCGCCTTGAGTGCGCCTGATAGAATGACGGCCGATTTATTCAAGGCCACCCGCATGACTGATCTGCAAATTATCCCGCTTCCCTATTTGTCCGATGCCAGCGCATGGTACTTGGCATTGCGGCAATGGCCCGATGCAATCTGGCTGGATTCTGGTAGACCCCATAGTCAAGCAGGGCGTTACGACATATTGGTAGCAGATCCGGTTAAACGTCTGGAAGCACAAAAAGGGCTCTGCAAGCTTGAAGATAAAAATGGCCAATCGATTTTCAACGGTGCGGCATTTGATCTTCTAAAACAAACTCTGTTCATTAATCAACAGGACAACAAGATTCCATTTGTCGGCGGTGTATTGGGCTATTGGGCATACGATTTGGCATGGCAGCTGGAGAAACTCCCGCAACATCACGCCAGAGACATAGACCTGCCCGATATGAAGTTGGGCCTATATGCCTGGGCGGTCATTCAGGATCATCAAGAAAAAAAGTGTTATTTGGTGATGAATCCGACCATTGACCCTGCTTATAACTTTTCGTCAATCCGCAATTTTTGTGAAAATCAGTCGCCGGAATCACTGTTTCACGACTTAAACCAATTTATCAAGAGTGCGAATAATTTCTTTAAAATCAATCTAATAGAAAGCAATCTTAATGCAATGAAATACGCCAAGCTGTTCGCAGCTGTTCAGGACTTCATCAAGGCAGGTGACTGCTATCAAATCAATCTCGCCCAACGATTTTTCTCGGAATATGAAGGCGATTCTTTTCTAGCCTATTTGCATTTGCGGCAACAACTGCCCTCGCCTTTCTCGGCTTTTATGCAATGGAGCGAAGGTTCAATACTGAGTTTTTCGCCAGAACGCTTTCTGCAAGTTCGCGGCAACCGAATCGAAACCAAGCCAATTAAAGGCACTATCGCACGCGGTAAGACACCTGAAGAGGATTTGCAAAACGCAGACTGGTTACAAAACAGCGAAAAAAATCGCGCTGAAAACGTAATGATTGTTGATCTGCTGCGAAATGATCTGAGCAAACACGCAACCCAGGTTGAAGTGCCCCATCTCTGTGAATTACAAAGTTTCGCCAATGTGCATCATTTAGTGAGCACAGTAACCGGGCAATTAAATCCTGAATCGAATGTAATCGATTTATTACGAGATGCGTTTCCAGGTGGCAGCATCACCGGCGCGCCAAAAATTCGTGCAATGGAAATCATCGAAGAACTAGAGCCACACCAACGTTCAATCTACTGCGGTAGCATGGGTTACATCAGCGCCGATGGACAAATGGATACCAATATCGCCATTCGAACCTTGGTGTGCGATAAACGCAAAATCTATTGCTGGGGCGGCGGCGGCATAGTTGCTGATTCTATTGGCGAGAAGGAATACGAAGAGACTCTGGCAAAAGTGAATGTCATTTTGCAAAATCTTCAAGAACATTTCTCAGGAAGCTAAAAATGCACCCACTGCCCGTAGGTTACGCAAAAGTTAGCGATGGCGATTTTATTCAACAAGGTGATCTGGCATTGGGCAAAGTAACAGCCACTTGTGGTCAGCAGAGTTACGGCTGGGCCAATGTATCACCCCAATTAATTGGACAAGAATATTTTGAGGGTGCCATTGAAATGGGACATCCCATTATGCTGATAAGAAAAATAATCAAGAGCAAAGATTTATGACAGCAAATACCCCGCCCCCAGCCGTTAGTTTTTGGCACGCGTTTTTATTTTGGTTGAAACTGGGCTTTATCAGTTTTGGTGGCCCTGCCGGGCAAATTGCCATAATGCATCAAGAATTGGTTGAGCGCCGCCGCTGGATTAGCGAACAACGTTTTTTACACGCACTCAATTACTGTATGTTATTACCCGGGCCTGAAGCACAACAATTGGCAACTTACATTGGCTGGTTAATGCATCGTACCTGGGGCGGAATTATTGCCGGTGTTTTATTTGTTTTGCCCTCCTTATTTATTTTGATTTTTTTGTCATGGATTTATATTGCTTATAATGATTTGGCTTGGGTAGCGGGAATATTTTTTGGAATCAAACCCGCAGTGACCGCAATTGTGCTGCACGCTGCCTACAGAATTGGATCACGCGCGTTAAAAAATAATTTTTTATGGATGATCAGCATTGCAGCTTTCATCGCTATTTTTGCTTTTCATATCCCATTCCCCTACATATTATTAGTCGCAGCGATAACAGGTTATTGCGGCGGACGTTATTGGCCAAGCCAATTTAATGCAACCAATACTCATGCCAGTACAACAAAATCCTACGGCCCCGCACTAATCGATGACCACACTCCAACACCTAAACATACTGAATTTTCCTATTCCGGATTAATTGCCGTAATTGTGTGTGGATTGGTTTTGTGGACCTTGCCATTTGTATTTTTATTGACAAGCTATGGCTGGCAACATGGTTTTACCCAAATGGCCTGGTTTTTTACAAACGCCGCGCTCTTAACATTCGGTGGTGCTTATGCAGTCTTGCCATATGTGTATCAAGGTGCAGTGACTCAATACGGCTGGCTAACCCCCACACAAATGATTGATGGCTTGGCATTAGGCGAAACCACACCCGGCCCACTGATTATGGTAGTGGCGTTTGTTGGATTTATCGGTGGTTATTCGCAAGCTTTATTAGGACCAGAAAATTTATTTATTGCGGGCGCCATTGCAGCAACTATAGTGACCTGGTTTACATTTTTGCCTTCATTTATATTTATTTTTGCAGGCGCTCCTTTTATAGAAACCACTCACAAAAAAATCCAATTTACTGCCCCTCTCTCAGCCATTACCGCGGCCGTTGTGGGAATGATTGTGAATTTGGCAGTGTTTTTTGCTGACCACACTTTTTGGCCACAAGGATTTAATGGTAATTTTGAGTGGTTATCGCTTGCAATTGCTATACTGGCGGCTATCGCACTATTCAGATTTAAAATGGGTATTATTAAAGTCATTGTGGTCTGTGCTTTGATAGGCCTGCTAATAAGTGTAGGGGCACCGCTTGCTGCGCCCTTTTTCAGCCCAGTCAATTAGGTCCCCTACAAATTAAAATGTTGTAAATGAGAAAATAGAAAAATGTTAATTCAAAACCATCAAGTTGATTTGGATACCCCTACAGGTATTATGCGCACTTATGTTTATAGACCCAAGGACTCGGACGAAACGCGCGGTAAAAAATTTCCTGCCATCATTTTATATTCAGAAATTTTTCAGCAAACCTCGCCGATTCGTCGCAGCGCACAAATTATGGCGGGGCACGGTTTTATTGTGCTGGTGCCCGAAGTTTTTCATGAACTAAATCCGATTGGTACCGTGTTGGGTTACGACGATGCTGGTCGCGACAAAGGCAACGCAGATAAAGTCGCCAAATATTTGGAAGCACACGATTCCGATACCCAAGCAATGATTGATCACGTCAAAACCCTGAATTATTTTTCAGGCAAAATTGGTGCAATGGGTTTTTGTTTAGGTGGTGGTTTAGCTTATCGTGCAGCACTACATCCCGAGATTTCAGCAACAAGCTGCTTTTATGCAACAGACATTCATTCAGGATTAACACCATCAACTTCAGGCAATGAAAGTTTGACTCGTACCAGTGATATTAAAGGTGAGTTGCAAATGATCTGGGGTAAGCAGGACCCACACATTCCACCTGAGGGTCGCGCCAAGGTCTATCAAAATCTGGTCGATAAAAAAGTCAATTTCACCTGGCACGAATTTAACGGCGTGCACGCATTCATGCGCGATGAAGGCGACAGGTATGATGCAGAATTACAATTGCTGGGTTATCAAATGGCAATTGGAATGTTTAGACGCTGTTTGTATTAATTACATAATCATAACGCGAGGGCGATCATGTTTAACTCATTTACCAATACTGATGCGTTAAAACTCATGGATAAAGAGGCATTTAAATTTCATCATACGCTACTGGGGCACCCGTCGCTCAGCCTTGAAAATCTGGCAACCGTACTTCCGCGACTTAAAGACAGAGTTGTTTATTCTAAAGATTTACTGAATCTTGCTGATGATTTTGAAGGAACATTCAAACACAGCTCAAAAGAAAAAAGTCTTGAAGAAGTGATTGAAACCATTCGTACTGGCAATTCCTACATAATGGTTAACGGCCCTGAAGCTGACGAATCCTTCAAAGATCTGCATAGGTTATTGCTCGAAGATGTTGAAACACTTATGCGTCAATTAGGTGTCGGCAATAAAGCAATAGATTCCAAATTATTTTTGTTTATCGCGTCACCGAATAGTGTGACGCCATTTCACATTGATAGATACTCAACATTTTTGATGCAATTTCGCGGTACTAAGCAAGTATCTGTTTTCCCGCAATGGAATGAAAATGCAGTGAGCTCAGTAAATCGCGAGGCTTATATTGCCTATGCAAATACAAAACTTCCATTCAATGAAGAAATTGATAAGCTGGGAGAGGTATTTGATTTTTCACCGGGTGAAGCCATTCATATTCCCTTTATTTCCGGGCATCACGTTAAAAATGGATCAGATGATGTATCGATTTCCATGTCGATTATTTTTAACACAGCTCAAAGTATGGCTTGGCGTCAAGCATTACGATTTAATTTTACTGCCAGAAAAATTATGTCCAGATTTGGATTACAACCATCTGCCGTAGGGCAATCTGTTATTAAAGATAAAATCAAAGCCAAAGCGTGGACTACTTTTAGTAAAGTTCGCAATTACTATTCGGCATTTGTTTGTATTTTACTGATGAAAAAAGCTCCCGTAGGAGCTCTTTTATTACTCAAGGCGCATTTGATTTTATCTTGATTTGATTTTACAAGCTCAGCTTACGATTACTGGCCTTGATAAATTCTTTTTTCAGATCTTCGTAAGTATGTACCGCAGGGAATTGCGGGAACTGATCGATCACATTTTGCGGAGCATGGAAAAGAATTCCCTGATCCGCTTCGCCGAGCATAGTGGTGTCGTTGTAAGAATCACCTGCGGCAATTATACGGTAATACAAAGTTTTCAAAGCTAATACGGATTGACGTTTTGGATCTTTTTGGCGAAGCGTGTAACCCACTACCATACCGCGTTCATCAACATTTAATCTGTGACAAAACAAAGTCGGGAAACCTAATTGACGCATCAGGGGTTGCGAAAATTCATAAAAAGTGTCGGAAAGAATGATGACCTGAAAACGTTCACGCAACCAATCAACAAATTCAACCGCACCATCCAAGGGTTTCAAGGTTGCTATTACGTCCTGAATTTCTTTCAAACCGAGTTTGTGTTGTTCAAGAATACGAAGACGCTGCGTCATTAATACATCATAATCAGGGATATCACGTGTAGTGGCTTTGAGCTCTTCAATGCCGGTCACTTTCGCAAATTCAATCCAGATCTCGGGGACCAATACACCTTCCAAATCAAGGCATGCAATTTCCACAACAACCTCCAACAGGCTTCACATGAATAAACTGGCGGCAATCTACCCGTTTTGCTCCCTTGAGGCAAATTGCAAGCATAAAAAAACCGCCACAAGGGCGGTTTTTTGTACAGCGTCAGATTATTCCTCTTCAGCTGCATCCACAATTTTCATTGCGTGAATTTTATCGCTTTTAAACTGAATTTCGATTTGTTTGTTGGCTCCGGGAACATCCACACCTACCATAGACGCCATTTCAGCCTTCTCACCCAATGATTCATTAAGATCAGCCACATTGTAAAACCATGATTCAGCATCAGACTTACCCGTTTTGTCAGAAGGCTCACCCAACTCATCACGGACTTTTTGCTTGGTTGAACCTGTGCCCAACTTGGCTTTTACCAGCGCCAATGCTGCTTGATCAGGGCCTGATGCAGCATCTTTTACGGCGGCAGAGGTTTCATCAATTTTGGTTTGTTCCTTGTCGATTTTTTCTTGTACTTCATCCTTTGCGTCAACCGCTTTTTTCAAGCCACCCAAATCCAGAGCCTGGGTATTCACCGCCAAAAAAGCAGCCATTAATGAAGCAAGTAATAATGTTTTTTTCATGATCTTGTCCTGATTTGTCCAATTGAGGGAAAAGAGTCCGCACACTAAACAACCACTAAAACCAAGTCAATCCTGCAGCCGCATTCTGCGACCTTGGTCACTTTTCACAGAGGCAGCCAAGTCTGGTATCCTGCCACCTGATTTTGACCAATCGGTATTTCCAATGACATCACAATCCATACCCCTACTCGACCTTGAGCGAGAACTGCAACAGCAGGACCCCCAACAAATTCTTAAATACGCCATCAAAACCTATGATCGCATCGCGATTTCATTTAGCGGTGCAGAAGATGTGGCACTGATTGAAATGGCGATGAATTATCGCCGCGATATTCCAGTGTTTTGTTTGGATACCGGCCGCTTGCATGCCGAAACTTATCGCTTCATTGAAAAAGTGCGCAAACATTACGGGATCAAAATTGATGTGGTATCGCCCGATGGTGAAGCCGTCAGCAAATTGGTATCCGAAAAAGGTTTGTTCAGTTTTTACGAAGACGACCACAAAGAATGTTGTGGCATTCGCAAGATCGAACCTTTGCGTAAAAAATTATTGACGCTGGATGCATGGCTTACCGGCCAACGAAAAGATCAAAGCCCTACCCGCGCAGAAATTCCGGTTATTCAAAGCGATAAATTATTCGCGCGACCGAATGACGAATTGATTAAATTTAATCCGCTCGCCAATTGGTCGTCACAAGATGTCTGGACTTATATCCGCATGTGCGAAGCGCCCTACAACGAATTGCATGATAAGGGTTATATATCGATTGGTTGCGAGCCCTGCACTCGCCCGGTTGGCCCCGGCCAACACGAACGCGAAGGCCGCTGGTGGTGGGAAGAAGCCACGAAAAAAGAATGTGGACTACACGCAGCCAATACCCGGTAGTTATTTATGCAAATCAAACAACTCTCCGCCATGTTGGATAACAAACTTGCCGAATTGGACGCGAGAGTTGTCAGGCAAGAAAAAGTATTATCTACCACTGATGTTGACGCAGAAAAAAATAAGATCCAACAAGAATTAAATGAACTGGCACGGCTCAGAGAAAAACTGATTAAATCACGAGATCTCGCCTGGGAAGCCCACAGCCTCGAACGCAACAGCAACAAACAATTAAATCAACGCAAAGCCATGATTGGATTAGCACTTTGTGTGTTAGGCGGATTAGGCGCACTGGTGTTGATTGCTATTTTGGTGAAGCAGTTTATTTAACGCACTTTTTCGCTCGTCATACTCGAAGAGCATCCAGTGACATTAAAAAATTCAAGCAGATATAAAACATCAAAAAAAAGCGGCCAAGATTAAACATCTTGACCGCTTCGTTAAAATTCCAAAATCAACCTTGTACTGCAGCATCGACCAAAGGTTTTAATTCACCTTTTTCGTGCATTTCGGTGATTATGTCGCAGCCGCCGATTAATTCACCTTTTACCCACAATTGTGGAAAGGTTGGCCAGTTGGCGAACTTGGGTAATTCACTGCGAATATCAGGGTTGGAAAGAACATCTACATAGGCAAAACGCTGACCACAGGCCATCAAGGCTTGTGACGCGCGCATGGAAAAACCACATTGCGGTGCGCTGGGCGAGCCTTTCATATAAAGAATTATTGGATTTTCACTGATTTGTTGCTTGATGGTATCCAAAACATCCATAACACACCTCGAATAAAATAGCTGACTGAAAAACTCGGGTATTCTAGCCGAGGGCGTGATTCCAGCCAAGTTTTCAGTCTATTCAGGTTTTAAATTGCCCCATTAACCGGTCAATATTCTGAACCTGCAGTTCCAGGTGCGCCCGGGATTGGCTGGCCTCTTCGCCTACTTCACGATTATGTTTGGCTAATTCCAGAATTTTTTTCATGCTATCGCGAATGCGCTGCATATCCATTTTTTCTTCGTCAGATGCGGTCGCAATCTGCTCATTCATGGTTTTAATTTGATCAACTACCGTTACGATTCTGCTGAAGGCTTCTGATGTTTTGGAAATTCGATCTTTAATACTCAGCGCTTTGGTTTGCGCTTCCTTCATTACATCCACTGCTTTGGTGGAGCCTTGATTCAAATTGGTAATAATCTCTTCAATCGCTTTGGTGGATTCCTGTGTACGTGAAGCAAGGCTGCGTACTTCGTCTGCAACAACGGCAAACCCTCGTCCACTTTCACCCGCGCGAGCTGCTTCGATAGCGGCATTAAGTGCGAGTAAATTGGTTTGTTCAGCGATGCTGCGAATCACTTCCAGCATTGAACTTATGTTGTGACTATCCGTCACCAATGCGGCAATAACTTTCGATGCATTTTCAACTTCATTAACAATATCATCCACACTTTTTTGTGTAGCAACCACTGTCGAATTTCCGGAATGAGTTGTTTCAACCGCTTTTTCAGACGAAACATTGGCAGCATTGGCCACATCACCGACTTGCTCAAGTGCTGCGGTAATTTTATCGACTGACTCTGCCACTTGCGAAATTTCTTGCAACTGGGTTGAAGAACCCTGAGCAGATTTTTTAATAAAACCACTGATCTGACTACTGGCGGCTAACAATGAACTATTGCTGCCTTGCGCTTGATTGATCAGCGTTTGTAATCGCTGCACAAATTGATTAAATGCTCGAGACAATTTCCCCATTTCGGTTTCTTTTTCGGCACCCGCCAAACGAATAGTGAGATCACCTTCGCCTGTAGTCAGAGATTCCAAATTTTGCGTAACCGATTCAATGGGTTTAAGAATCAAATGTTTGGCCAACAAATACATCACAACGATTAATCCCACACCTAAAATCAACACGCTCAAAAGAGCCGTCTCAACTCCTGCCCTTAAGGCATCCAAATTTTTTGTTTCATTTTCAACTTTTCCGTCAGCTTCTTCTTCCATCAAACCAATAAAACCCAGTAATTGTGTCACCTGCTTATCCAACTTTGTATATTCACTGGACGCATCCTGATTGGCTGCCAGCATTTTCCAAAGAGTATCGCGCGTTAGATGAAAGCTCTGTAGGTGTTGATCCAATTCATCCAGCGTTTTTTTGGCCATTAAACCCGACGATTTCATACGCCCCAGCGCTTCCTCTTCCATCTCCATAGCTGCTTTAAAATCCGAATCCGCTTCAACGGTTGTCATTTCCTGATTATAAATTTTTTGCAATAAAATAATTTGTGCTTCTATTCCGATCTGCCCCTCCATGGCACCATCCGCTGCATTCCATGCGGGGCCGGAAATATAATCCAACATATCACCTAACTGTTGGCTGGCTCGATAGCCAACCCAGGTATTGATGCCAATGATAATCAGAAAGGTAACAAATCCAAGCAGGATGGAATTTTTTATGGTCATAAAATAATCCTCAGGATCAAAACGCAATAGTCAAACGAACACCCACTGCAGTGGCAGTTTTTATACCCGGATCCATGTCTGGATTTTCGATTCGATACACACTGGCTTGAGTCGATATTTGTTCATTTATAGGAATGGCGTAACTCAATTCGTAAGCAGCCTCTGTTTCCAACAAATCCGGATTGGCTTGCAAAAATGGTTGACCATTACTGGCGCGCGCAATCGACAAACCTATGGCATCGCCTTCTTTCAACAAACTGTAATAGACCACACCGCCACCCCAATATTCTTCAAGCTGATTGGTTGCATCGTCGGCCTTACCGAATTGAATAAACACTGCGATATTGTCATTGAGATATTGTTCTGCAATTAAATAAAAACCCGAATTGGAATCAATCAGGGATGCATCAACAGGATTTTCAGTTTCTTTGGTATGACGCCAATAACCCATGCCAAGTTTGTACCCTCCCTCTGAATACAAACCAGTTTCAACGGATTGAAAAGTGCCATCACCTGAATCAAATTTGATATGTGTGCCGCGCGGGTTTTCCGGGTCACCCGGAACACCGTCATAAATAGCCGCAATCAAATAAAATTTTTCCACTTCAATACTGGCGTGTAATGTCCATGCGGTTGTAGGGAAAATTGAAGGCGTCGCTTGCGACGTGTCAGGACCAATACCAAAAGACGGATGATTAAATAAACTGGCCGATTCCAATGAATAAAACGTCGAGTTGAAGTCATGTAAACCAGTGAGAAGTTTTACATGATCATCAATAAAAGAATGTTGATACCAGAATTCATAAATTTTGACGGCATTGTCTGCCGCAATATTGGAAACCCCTTGAACACCGCCGGTCAGTTCAGCGGGATCATGGCCGTAATTACCCAACACATAAAAAAGAACTCGCCCGAATCCCATAAACCGGCTGCCTGGGTATCGATCGCAAGCGTCAAATCAAGATTGGCTAAATCGGCAGAACCTTTTTTTATACCGCCAGAGACATTGTGAATAGATTCGAGCGTTAATGCGTTTTCCCATTTGTACACATCACTTGCACTCGAAATGGAGGCAAAAAACACCCAAGGCAATAACCATTTTTTCATTTCCAAAAGCCCTCTCACCCTGTAATTGATCAAAGTATAGACAGGCTTTTGATTTGCGCTTTTAGTGGATTATGGTGCCGACTGCAATTTTCGTTTGGTCAAAGCTGTTGCTTGATGTGCAAGTGGATCATCAGGCCAGGGATGGCGTGGGTAGCGGCCGCGCATTTCTTTGCAAACATCTGGATAAGATTGTTTCCAAAAGCTGGCGAGATCTGTGGTGATTGCCAAGGGGCTTCCGTTTGGTGACAGCAAATGAATTTGTAGCGGAATTTTTCCTTGCGCAAATACTAATTGTTCACAACCAAAAAATTCCTGAAGTTTGGCCGCCACTAATAATTGATTGTGATCGTTGATTTGAATTTTTACATCACGGCCACTTGGCAGGGCAATGGAGGATGGAATCAACTGATGAATTTTTTCACAAGACTCATGACCCAAATAATATTCCAGCGCCGAATGCCAGGGTAAGTTTTCAGGCGAAGAATCAAGAGTTAAAAATGGGGTTAACCACTGATTGAATGTTTGAATTAAATCGGCATCATCAAGTGAAGGCAAATCCAGTAAATTTTTTTCTTTTATAATTCTGGCTTTGTTCAATAAGTTTTTGGCTGAATCCGACCAACTAAAACCAGCAAGACCTTTTTCGGATGCAATCTGCATAATATGAGCTGTCAACAAAATCGGCAATTCGTTGGGTGTTAAGGGCTCGATCAATTCATCAATCAGCACGCCACCAATCAACCAACGCTGGTGTTTACACCATTGCTTCTTAAACATCAGAGATTCCGTTAATTGACTGAATTGCTTTTGCTGAACTTTGGTTAAATCCAACGCAAATCCTAATCCATTATTAGTTGATCCGACTGAATCAATGATTGGAAACACAGCCCAATCACTATTGATTGGATGATTAGGTTCAACACTGATACCCGAATTTAAACGATATTTTCCTGATGATTGTTTATAACCAATTCTGTCACTAAATGCTGCTGCAAGTGTTTGCGCCGGGATCGAATCTTCAACAATCGCCAATTGCAAACGTTGCAACCAACGAGATTGTTGCATTTTCCAGTGGGCATTTTTTTGACGCTGACTTTTTGCGTAATCTAACCAGTCAACCGATTGCAAAGAGGATTCAAAATGCATAAAAAGTGCAAGCGACAATAAATCATCGCTAATTAGTTTTTTATTCGCTAACAAGATTGCAGCAACGCGCGGATGGCACCCCAAATCAGCAACCTGCTTGCCTTGTGGTGTAATCCTGCCCTGCTCATCCAGCAATTGCATTTTGATTAACTGCTGCGTTGCAAATGAAATCGCCAATGAATTGGGTTTTTCAATCCAGCTTAGTTGATCAGCGGATGTGCCCCAATGCGCGAGTTTTAATACCAGAGGCAAATAATCACTGGCGCGAATTTCTGGTAAATCCGATGCAGCCAGTTGTGCATCCGCAGACCACAAACGAAGGCAATGACCTGCTTGCACACGCCCTGCTCGACCACGCCGCTGATCAGCACTGGCGCGACTAATCAAACCCGTACTCAAACTGGATAAACCGGTTGATTGTTCGTAATTCACTCGTCGCGCTAAGCCCGAATCAATAACCAGATTCACATCAGGAATGGTTAAGGAGGTTTCAGCAATATTGGTGGATAAAATAATGCGAGGCCCCATTGCTGGGTCGAGTGCTTGCTGTTGTTCTTTGTAGTCAATCTGGCTATGCAAGCAGAATATTTGTTGTTGCGGCCAACGTTCGAGAATCGCTTGACAGGTTTTTTCTATATCACGCCAACCGGGTAAAAACACCAAACTGGTTTTCGTTTGCCAATCATCCACTTGATTCAAAGCTCTGCACACCTGTGTAGCAAGAGTTTCGGTTTGAGACGGCGATATTTTTTTAGCAGGCAAATAATCCAGAGTGACAGGAAACACGCGACCCGGCGCAAACAATCGATTGCTTATTTGTTTTTGCAAATGCGGATCAGGTGTTGCCGACATCAACACCAGTTGTAAATCCTCTCGCAAAATAATCGCATCTTGCAAAAACGCAAAGGCCAAATCCTGATTGACACTACGCTCGTGAATTTCATCCAGAATGACGCAATGCACGTTCACTAAAGTTGGGTCACGCAATAAATGTTGCAACAAAATACCGGGCGTCATTAACACCAGTTGAGTCTCAACCGACAACTGCTGATCATAAGGCACCTGATAACCTACCCGCTCACCGGTTTTTTTATTCTCATTAAAGATTTCATTAGCAAGGCCGGTTAAACGTTTTGCCAATGAATGTACCGCCAAAATTCGCGGTTGTATCAACCAGATTTGTTTGGCTGCAGGGCAAGTCTCCAATAACCACAAAGGAATTAAGGTCGACTTACCTGCACCGGGTTCCGCTTCGATTAACAGAGGGTTGTGTGCGAGCCTTTCAAAAAATTCTGTTTTGAATTCCTGTAAGGGTAACTGTCGCCAATTCATACTCTATGGCAACCAATAAAGGTATTGAGTGTTAAACGCCCCTTGCGAGGATCGGGATTAAATTCAAAATCTTTCGCTATATTGCCTGAATGCAAACTGGTACAACGGTACATCACAAAACGATTAAAACGCGACTCGTAATTGGCAATTGATTCAAACAATTCGTTACTGCCATTCATATAACTTTTTACAAATTGTCGATTGCGCGTTGATTGATTCATTGAATTCGCATAGGTTTGCATACGTTTATTATCGATATATTCAAAGCCTGTATCCTTGTGACGATAAAGCGAGGTGCCGCCCATTGTCTCCGGACACAAATAATAAATTGACGCCAACTCTTGCATGTAAGCTGAGTCAATATGCGGAAAACATTGCATAGGTGTTAATTCAGCCGGAGGTGTTACCACCATTGAATAATAGGATTCAATACTTCGCACCTGTGATTCATTAATGCCAAACACTTCTACCATTAACGGGCGAATAAAATTGTATAGTGCTTGCAAATAAAGTGCAGACGCAGGAGCGCGAACCCCCGGATACATGGCGCCCGCCGTGTTAAATTGCAAACCACAAGCCTCGTCAATCAACAATTCCGGATCGGCCAAAAAATTATCGACAATCAGTACGGGCTGTGCGTCATTACCAACAGATTCAACTCGATAACTAAATTGCGGATGCTTTCCAAGCATTGACAGCCCCTTATTCACATTTCTAAAAACTAATTCTGGAACCCAACCAAATATTACGCCCTAAGGCCGGTTCAAGTGCGCGACCATTGGCTTGATTGACAATAACTGAGCCTGCATAAATTTTGTCGGCGAGATTATTGATTCTGAGCGACAAATGCAAATTGGGCTGCAATTCACTTTCTACTGAAAGATTCCAGACTTGCCAGGAATCGGCAAAAACTTGATTGTTATCGGCTGTTGCGACTTTACTTCTGTATTGGGTATCCAAATCAATTGACAAAAGGGAGCTAGCGAAGGGCTGATAAGTCACGCCTGCTTGATAAACCTCTTTTGCGACACCGGGCAATTGATTGGATTGCCAGCGGCCTTTTGAAAATTCGGCATCCAGATATTGAATGGATAATTGGGTTTTCCATTGTGCATTAATTATTTGTCGATGGAAAAGTTCGTAACCTTTACGTTCGGTTTCCAATTCGTTACGAAAAGTCGTTCGACCATTAATGGATTGATCAACCAAAATATCCTGTTCAGATTGAATTTGAAAATGAGTGAATTTCCATTGCCAGTCTACAGTTGAAAATAACACCCCCCACTCAGCTTGCTGTTGTTCACTGGCTGACAAATCCGTATTTAATCCAGTGTTGTTATTGTTGTAGGCCATTTCCGTGAGAGTTGGTGTTTCAAAACCTTGGGACAGATTGGCAAATAATGACCAGTCATCGGCAAATTGATATTCAATACCTGTTGCAATGGCGGATTCGGAAAATTGTTTTTTGCCTGAATCATCTGGATTCACTGTACACAGAACAAAATAATCTTCCACAGAAAATTTCATATCGGTGTAACGACCACCCAAATAAATTCGTGTTGATTCCACCGGCCATAACTCCAATAAAACAAAACCATCGCGATTAGTCACTTCACCGGATTCATCGCGACGCAAATCACCCACCTGCCCTTGCTGATTCACAAAACCTTGTCGATCATCCTGCATGCGCGTTAATTCAATTCCGGTTGATGCACGCCAATTAATATTCAGCCAGGTAAAATCCTGTGTGAAATTGGCGTTTATTCCCTGCACATCACGTTGTAAATCCACCACGCCACCTGCTGATGACAAAGCATCGCCCGCAAAACCTAAAAATTGTTCTATGGCACGTTCTGATTGCCACACACCAATTTGCCAACGACTATCGCCTTGCGTTTGTCGCAGCATTGCCGAGATTTGTTGGTTATCAACCGATTTACGTGTATTGAATGCAATAGCGGTTGGATTTCCCTGAAAAGGATTTTGTGCAAACTGTGCGGGTGTTAAACCCAGCGGATCTTCCAATAAAGGATCATGACTCTTGTCGTATTTGATTATCCAATCCAGTTGCGCCTCAGTGGTGTAATAAACAGCGAGTGCTTGTTGATATTTTTCAGTTTTGGAATGCGGGCGATCGGTATCATTTTGTTGATAATTGGCTTGAACAGAAATGGCTAGATTATTTTCACGAATACCGGCATTGATTTGCGCGTAATCCTGATCTTGATTGGAACCGGCGTATTGCAATTCAAGTCTATTGGCTTCAGGAATTCGGCTATTCAGCAATACAACGCCGCCGGGACTGTTGCCATATAAAACACTTCGTGGGCCGCTAATTAATTCCACTGATTGCAAACTATCCAATTGCACGCTGGACAATTGCCCCTGGCCATCAGGTGTATTGATGGGAATGCCATCCAAAATCAAATCAATTCCGCGAATACCAAATGCTGATCGCGCACCAAAACCGCGAATGCTTACACGAGAATCCTGCGCATAGTTGCTACGTGAGTCGACTTGAATACCGGGCAACCCAACAAATAGATCAGCAGCTTCAGTTGCAAGCGGTCTAAAATTCTTCTGATTATTTTGCAAAGAACCGGATTTAGCTTCAGAAGACTGGCTGCCTTCAACAATCAATACATCGATTTCTGCAGCATTGCTGGACAAAACACAACCAGCCATTACACAACTCAGGATTTTTTTAGCGAACATTCAAGACTCCAGACGCCTCGCGTTAATCTACCCATTCTGACTAAAAAAAACGTTTTCGCCTTGATGATTAACGCTGTTTAACATTCAACAGATTATGCAAACTGCTGGAAAAACATCAGAATTCATAACGAAAAGCAAGCCAATCATAAAAGGTGTCGAGAAATGTAAAACAATTTGCAGGCTTGTATGCTGCATAATAGCCTCACCTGTTATTGCATTCTAAATTGGATGAACTCATGTTGACTCTGGTAAATCGTTTTTCTGCAGCCCAGCGATGGCTGTTGGCAATTGCTCTGGCCCTGGTAATTTTTTTGATCTGGTTTTTCACATCGGGCGGTAAAGAACCCAAAGGTCCACCCATGATGAACCCCTGGATGATGCCAACTCCGGTACGCGTGGTTGAAGCAAAACCGGAAGACTTGAATGTTCAAATCAAGGCCATTGGCACAGTCACCCCCTTGAATACAGTGACATTACGCAGCCGGGTTAGTGGCCCTTTGATGAAAATTCACTTCACCGAAGGTCAAAATGTGAAAGCCGGTGATTTGTTGGCCGAAATTGATCCAGCACCCTATCAAGTGCAATACCAACAAGCGGAAGGTGCGCTGCAAGAAACTCGCGCCCAATTAAAAAATGCAGAAGAAGATTTGCAACTCTACCAACGTTTGCTGACTAACAACTCCATCGCCAAGCAACAATTCGATAAACAGCAGGCTCTGGTTGAACAATTAAAAGGTTCTTTGAAAAGCCACACTGCACAATTGGAAGATGCACGTTTGCAATTGTCTTACACCAAAATCACTGCACCTATTTCAGGCCGCACCGGTTTACGCCGCGTCGATCCGGGCAACTTGATTAACGCCAACGACACCAACGGGCTGGTGACTATCACCCAAACCCGACCTATATCTTTGGTGTTTACCATTGCTGAAAATCAATTATCGGCGGTGCGCGAGGCTCATCAATCTGCGTTAAGCCAAAAGCAGTGGCTGGGCGTTGAAGCATGGGATCGCAGCGAACAACAACTCTTGGGCACAGGCAAACTCACAACGCTGGACAACCAAATCGATACTTCCACCGGTACTTTGAAATTAAAAGCCGAATTCGAAAATCAGGACGACAAGCTTTTCCCCAATCAATTTATTAATGCGCGTCTGCAATTAAAAACTCTGGATAACGCCATCACTATTCCAGTGGATGCGGTTCAGTACGGATCAAAAGGTACTTATGTATATGTGGTTGAAGAAGGCAGAGCCAAGATGCGCTTGATCAAACTGGGCGCATCCGAAGCGGATAAAGTCTCGGTTATCGAAGGATTAAAAGCGGGCGAACAAATCGTACTTGAAGGTATCGACCGCTTGTACGAAGGCAAAGAAGTCAAACTGACCGACGGCACTGAATCGACCAGCGCGCCAGCAAAAGAAGAGAAGCGGAAAACCTGGGGCAAGGGTAAAAAATGAGTCTTTCTCGCCCTTTCATTCTGCGCCCTGTTGCCACTTCGTTGGTGATGCTGGCATTTTTGCTGGTTGGATTATTGGGTTATCGCCTATTGCCAGTCGCAGCTCTACCGCAGGTGGATTATCCGATTATTCAAATCTTCACCTTCAACCCCGGCGCCAGCCCGGATGTGATGGCGCGAACGGTGACTGCACCGCTTGAACGCAGCCTGGGGCAGATCCCCGGTGTTAAGCAGATGTCCTCCACCAGTTCGACCGGGGCATCCATTATCACCTTGCAGTTTTCACTCGAAATTGACTTGGGTGTGGCCGAGCAAGAAGTGCAAGCCGCGTTAAATACGGCGGGCAACCTTTTACCCAATGATTTACCTGTGCCGCCGATTTATCGAAAAGTAAACCCCGCCGATGCGCCGATTATGACTCTGGCTGTGACCTCGGCCAGTTTGCCGCTGCCCGAAGTCTATGATCTGGTGAATACTCGCATGGCCCAGAAAATCGCCCAGTTGCCAGGTGTGGGCATGGTGACTTTGGCGGGCGGGCAAAGGCCAGCGATTCGTATCAAAGTAAACCCCAATGCGCTGGCCAATACCCGTTTGAGCCTTGAGCAAATCCGCAACGCGGTGGTTGCCGCTAACACCAATCAACCCAAAGGCAGTTTTGATGGTGATTACCGTTCGACTATGTTGGATGCCAACGACCAAATCCGCAGTGTTGATGAATACCGCAACCTGATTGTCAGCTGGCAAGATGGCTCGCCGTTAAGACTGGGCGATGTCGCAACCGTCGAGAACGGCGCAGAAGATAGATTCCTGGCCGCCTGGGCCAATGAACAACCAGCAGTCTTGATCAACATCCAACGCCAACCCGGCGCCAACGTCATTGAAGTGGCCGACAGTATTCAGGAACTCCTGCCCAAACTCAGCGCGACAATGCCAGCCGCGGCTGATATTGCCGTGTTTAGCGACCGTACCAACAGCATTCGCGCTTCAATCCGCGATGTGCAAAAAGAATTGATCTTCGCCATCATTTTGGTGGTCGCTGTGACTCTGGTTTTCCTGCGCTCGATTCCCGCCACCATAATCCCCAGTTTGGCGGTTCCTTTGTCATTGATCGGGACCTTTGCGGTTATCTATTTTTTGGGATTCTCCATCAACAACCTGACCTTAATGGCGTTAACCATAGCCACTGGTTTTGTGGTGGACGATGCCATAGTCATGCTGGAGAACATTGCGCGCCATCGCGAAGAAGGTGAATCACCACTGGATGCCGCGCTCAAAGGCGCCAAAGAGATAGGATTTACTTTAGTTTCCCTCACTATCTCATTGATTGCAGTACTGATTCCGCTGTTATTTATGGGTGATTTGGTCGGTCGATTGTTTCAGGAATTCGCGATTACCCTGGCTATTGCCATTGGTATTTCGCTGCTGGTTTCCTTGACCTTGACACCTATGATGTGCGCCCGCATGTTGAAAGACGGCCTTGATCACGAAACCAATCCTCACTTCATAGACAAAGTCATTCAGCGTTACGGGGTATGGTTGGACAAGGTTCTCGAACACAGACGCATTGCCATGTCTGTCATGCTGGCGACTATTGGTTTGACTGCCGGATTGTATTTGCTGGTCCCCAAAGGCTTCTTTCCGGTTCAGGACAGCGGCGCAATTCAGGCCATCACTGAAGCCCCGCAGGATACCTCCTTCGCTGCTATGGCAGAACGCCAGCAGGAGCTGGCTAATTTGATACTGAAAGATCCGGATGTTGAAAGTCTTTCATCGTTCATAGGTGTGGACGGGAGTAATATCACACTCAACTCTGGCCGCTTGCTGATCAACCTCAAGCCGCATCACGAACGCAGTGAACATGCCAGTGACATTATTCGACGCCTGCAACAAAACATCGCCGGTATCAGCGGCATCACCGCCTGGTTTCAGCCAGTCCAAGAGTTAAGTATCGAGGACCGCGTCAGCCGCACCCAATACCAATTCACTATGTCAGCACCTGAAATTGCGCAGCTGGACGAAAACCTGCCGCGCTTGCTGGATCGTTTGCGTCAGGAACCGGCACTGGCGGATGTCGCGGCAGATTTACAGACTCGCGGTTTGCAGGCCTATGTTGATATAGACCGGGACGCCGCCGCTCGTTTGGGTGTAAACATCAGCCAGATAGCCAACAGTTTGCAAACGGCCTACGCTCAACGGCAGATAGCCACTCTCTTTACCCAGGCCAATCAATACCGGGTGGTGCTGGAAGTTGACCCGGAATTTGCATCCGGGATTAAAGCGCTGGAAAACACCTTCATTGCGTCCAATTCCGGCCCTGTGCTCTTATCGACCCTGGCGACCATCAGCCAACGGCCAACACCCTTATTGATCAATCACCAAAGCCAATTTCCTTCAACGACTATCTCGTTCAATTTGGCCGAAGATGTCTCTCTGGGTGAAGCCATAGATGCCATCGAATCAGTGAAAGCAGAATTGGATTTACCCGCATCAATCGACCTGCGATTCCAGGGCGCTGCCGAAGCCTTTCGTGCGTCACTTTCCAGCACGCTGTGGTTAGTGCTGGCTGCCATAGTCACCATGTACATAGTGCTGGGGATTTTGTATGAGAGTTTCATTCACCCTGTGACCATTTTGTCCACCCTGCCCTCGGCCACTTTGGGCGCTTTGTTGGCATTGCTGTTGGTAGGTCAGCCACTGGATTTGATCGCTGTTATCGGCATTGTGTTGTTGATCGGCCTGGTGAAAAAGAACGGCATCATGATGGTGGACTTTGCATTGGATGCTCAACGTAATTTGGGCATGAACCCGCGCGATGCCATCCACCGCGCCGCCATGATGCGCTTCAGACCTATTTTGATGACGACTCTTGCGGCGCTTCTCGGTGCGATTCCGCTAATGCTCGCCAGCGGTTCCGGCGCCGAGCTGCGCCAACCATTAGGATTGGTCATGGTCGGCGGCCTGTTGGTGAGCCAGGTCTTAACCCTGTTCACCACACCGGTGGTGTATTTGTATTTTGATCGCTGGGTGAATAAGCCCACCACTGAAATTGCTGAGGAGGTACAAGCGTAGGTTGGAAGAGCGCAGCGACTTCCGACAGATTGGAAGTTGGCAGCGAATGTCGGAAGTCGCTTCGCTCTTCCAACCTACGTGATCCTTATGTCAATCGCAGAACCCTTTATCAAACGACCTGTTGCCTCCACCTTGGTGGCCATGGGCATTGTGCTGCTTGGTCTTTTATCCTGGCGGATGTTACCGGTTGCGCCTTTGCCGCAGGTCGACTTTCCCGCAGTTCAAATCTTTGCCAGCTTGCCCGGCGCCAGCCCAGAAAGTATGGCATCGACCGTGGCAACGCCGCTTGAGCGCGCTTTGGGTAGTATCCCCGGCGTAACTGCCATCAATTCCAACTCCACCCAAGGTTCGACCTTTATTTGGGTGGAGTTTACTCTGGATCGCGACCTGGATTCTGCCGCGCGCGATGTTCAAGCTGCAATCAACGCCGCACGGGGACAACTGCCTGCCGGTATGCCGGGCAACCCGAGTTATCGCAAAATCAGCCCATCGCAAGCGCCGATTATGGCTTTGGCTTTGAGCTCGCCCAACTTGTCGCCCAGCGCGCTTTACGATGCAGCGTCAACCATCCTCGCGCAAAAACTCTCACAAATTAAAGGGGTTGGTCAGGTAGGAATTGATGGTGCCTCACTGCCTGCCGTTCGCATCCAACTTAACCCCAATGCACTCACCAGCTACGGCATAGCACTGGATCAGGTTCGCAATGCAATCAACACTGCCAATATTCAACGCCCACTGGGGATATTGGAGGAAGATGATCAACGCTGGCAGGTTCGTACCAGCGAATCGTTGCGAACTGCTGTGGATTATCAAAATCTGGTTATTCACTATGGTGAATCTGGCCCGGTGAGATTAAAAGACGTTGCACGGGTAACTGATTCAGTCGAAAACCGCTATACCTCCGGTTTTCACAACCACAGCTCAGCAGTGACTCTGGCAATCAGCCGTCAGACCGGCGCCAACATTGTCGAAACCATAGATGCCATCAACGAACAATTACCGCTGTTGCGTTCACTGATGCCCGCTGACACTCAATTAAAAGTCGTGATGGATCGCTCGCCCGGTATCCGCGCCACGCTTAAAGAAGCGCAAATCACCCTGGCCCTTGCAGTGATGTTGGTAGTCGGCGTGGTCTGGGTTTTCCTGCGCAGCCCGCAGAGTGCTTTGATTCCCAGCCTTGCAATTCCGGTGGCGATTATTGGTTCATTTAGTGTGATGTATCTTTGCGGATTCTCGCTCAATAACCTTTCACTTATGGCCTTGATTGTGGCCGCCGGTTTGGTTGTTGATGACGCAATTGTGGTACTCGAAAATATCAAACGTCACATAGAGCGTGGTATCCCGGCATTTGAAGCCGCGATAAAAGGCGCGCGCGAAGTGGGTTTTACTTTGTTGGCGATGAATATCACTTTGGTTGTCATTTTCGTTTCGATTTTATTGATGGGCGGTGTGGTTGAAAAACTCTTTCGCGAATTTTCTATCACACTCGCCGCTGCCATGATGATTTCATTGGTGGTGTCTTTAAGTTTAACGCCAGCCCTTTGCGGACAATTACTAAAACCTACTCAAAACAAAACTGAAACACCGGGTGTTTTTGACGAATTAAAAAATATTTACGGTCATTGTTTGAATTGGGCGTTAAACCACAGCCGCATAGTGCTTTTTATTTTGTTGGGCGTTATAGGGCTGAATGTTTATCTTTACATTTCAGTTCCAAAAACCATGTTGCCAGATCAAGACACAGGTCAAATGACGGGTTGGATCCGTGGTGATGACGGTTTCTCTTTCCAAATTATGCAGCCAAAAATTGAAGCCTTCCGCCAATATCTTTTAACTGATCCTGCCGTTGAAGATGTGTTTGGTGCGAGTGGTGGCGGCAACGGAATTAGTAATGCCTGGATGCGCATCAGCCTCAAACCTTTATCCGAACGCAAAGTATCGGTGAATGACGTCACTGATCGACTCCGTCGTAATATGCCGGTTATTCCCGGCGCTATGATGATGATCGGGCCTGATCAGGATATTCGTTTAAGTTCGCCTTTCAGTCGCAGTCAGCACGAAGTCATGATTCTGTCTGACAACCTGAAGCTGCTACACATCTGGGCCGCAAAACTCACAACCGCTATGGAAAATATGCCGGAAGTGACAGAAATTGATGGTGTGCGTGAAGAAGGCACACAACAAATTGTACTCACAGTGGATCGCGAATCTGCGCAGCGATTGGGCGTGAATATGTCCATGGTCGCAACACTGTTGAACAATTCATTTTCGCAACGACAAGTCTCCACCATGTACGAGGAAATGAATCAATATCGCGTCGTCATGGAACTCGAACCAGGCTATACCGCAACACCGGAAGTGCTCAATCAATTGCAAGTGATTACGCGCGACGGCAAATCCGTTCCACTCTCAACTTTCTCCAGTTTTCAATACGGATTGGCAGAAGACAGAGTCAGGCGCAGCAATCAATTTGTATCCGAAAGTATTGGTTACGGATTAGCAGAAGGCTTCACCGCAGAACAAGCTCGCACCGCGATCGAAAATAAAGTCGCCGAGATTATGATGCCTAAAGAAGTTTATCTCGCACCTTCCGGAAGCAGTCGCCCAGGTTGGGGGCCGAGCGTTCCCGGCATGGCTCAGGATCCAGCGGTGCTAATCGCCTGCGTGTTGCTCGCAGTGTTTTTAATTCTCGGCATTTTGTACGAAAGCACTATTCATCCACTCACTATTTTGTCGACACTACCTTCAGCGGGTATCGGCGCACTGCTCGCACTTGAATTAACCGACACACCCTTCAGTTTAATTGCCATGCTGGGTTTATTTTTATTGATCGGAATCGTGATGAAAAACGCAATTCTAATGATCGACTTTGCATTGGAACTGGAACGACGCGAAGGCTTGTCATCGCGCGACTCAATCTACCAAGCCGCACTCATCCGCTTCCGCCCCATACTCATGACCAACCTCGCTGGTTTACTCGGCGCATTGCCACTAATACTCGGCTTCAACGAAGGCTCCGAACTCCGCACACCACTTGGTATCACCATCATCGGTGGTTTAGCCGTAAGCCAATTCCTCACACTTTTCACCACACCGGTTGTGTATTTGTATATGGAGAAATTAAGGAATTGGGGATTGGGGAAGATGGGGAGGACGAGTGAGCAGCATTAAGAAATGCTTTAATTTTTTAGTGTGTGAATTTAGTTGGACATCAACTTCCAATAGAAGTACGGATATTACTATCAATACCTTCTGAATTTTTTGACATTTTTATATAAATTAATTCCCTTATTAATTACATCCAAATTTATGGGACAATCCAAAAATTCGTTTGCATCTTTCAAACTATCAAAACCGAACTTCTTGTTGTCCAAATGAAACAATATTACACTCCTAAAATATTCTTGAACCATATAACAGCAATGCTTAGAATCTGTTACCCTATCACCAACATGTACATATTCATTTCTTCTAGATCTTAAGTGTTCCAATAATTGCTTATTCAAATCATACTCTTCATACAAAAACGCACACCTTTCGACAATTTTTTCATAGTGATTTCCTTTTTCGGGAGCAACCACTTTCTCTAAAGCACCCCATATTTTAAACAATGCATCACTATGATCCTGCGAATCCAAAGATCTTACATAGCGAATCATAGATCCAATAATAAAATCTTGATATTTATTTTCTTTAAACTTTGAATTAAAAAATTTTACATTTTTAATAAAAACTTCATTGCTTTTAGAATAAATAGATTTTCTTTTAAAATTCAACTCAAATCTATACTCATCAGACATTAAGGCGCCGGAAAAATCATGCAGAGTATGCAATGGACCCAGCATTATTTTATTAATAGGATCATATGGACTTCCCATTAGTTCAAACTCGCTGTTTATACAAAAACAAAAAATCGACCTAACAAAATCAAGGTAATCTAGCGCTTTAGCATATGCCGCCTTTATACTTTTGGACTTGACATGAACCACAACCTTGCAATAACCATCATCATTACCTTCCCCATACCCATTATTTAACTTCAATGAAGATCTTGATGAAAACTTTTTACTATATGATTTACAAAAGATAACCTCCACTCCATCTTTAAAATTAATTTTTTTAAATGGCAAAGATGCATAATTTAGAGACATTGAAGAAAGAAGATAATAATCATTTTCTTTCTTTGATAAATTTTCCTTTGCCGTTTTATTTATCTCATTAAGAAATCTTTCTACAGTTAGAATCCCACTGGCTGCTGCCTTGTCCAGAGCAAGCGAAAATAATTCATGTACATCCATGGAATTTGAAATACCTACCGGAAATTCAATAGCTGAAAATATAGCTATACGAGAACTCATATATTCTTTAGTAAAATTGTAGGATATTCTTCCATCATAAACTCTTTTTGATTTCTCTATTTCGTCCAATAAGTACTTAGGAGTTCGCTCTTTCTTGAATTTGATTTCTTTCATATTTAAATAACCTCAATGCTATTTATCGGAAAAATATTTGTGCGCATCCCCCAACCGCGAATACAACCTAAACACGCTCTCTTCCGCTTCAATCTCTGCTTTAGTCAAACTTCTCAGGACCTGAAACTGCACATCCGTTAAAATCAATTCCGTTTTGGTTTTTCGGCAGTGGTTGATTAGTTTGGTGAGTGCAGAAATACCACCGGCATCCAATAAACTGACGTTATCGAAATACAAAATAATTTTTTGATTGGTTTGTGCGTATTGTGCGAGTTCACCAAAGATTTTATCAGCGGCGGCGAAAAATAGTGGGCCGGTAATTTTGAATACGCGGATATTATCGGCGAGGGGTTTATCGATGTATTGGGGATTATTGGTGATATCAATGATGCGTGTCATATCAGCGATTTGTTTCATAAACAAAATTGCGGCCAAGACAATACCGGTGCTGATGGCGATGACCATGTCGAATAAAACGGTGAGCAAAAAACAACTGATAAAAATCCAGCGGTCGCTGGCCTGTGAGGTTTTGAATAGATGAAAACTTTTCGGAGCTTCGCTCATGTTCCATGCAACAACTAACAACAAAGCTGCCATTGCAGGCATGGGCAAGTAGCCTAATAATTTTGCAAATGCGACCAAGCCGAGTAATACCACTAATGCATGGATCATCGCCGATATAGGTGATTCTGCACCGGCTTTAAAATTTGCAGCGGAGCGCGCAATCGCCGCTGTTGCTGAAATGCCGCCAAAAAACGGTACGACTAAATTGCCTATGCCCTGCCCTAATAATTCACTATTGGCGCTGTGACGTTTTCCTGTCATGCCATCCAGTACCACTGCACATAATAAAGATTCAATTGCACCCAACATGGCAATCGCAAATGCAGCGGGTAATAAATCGCGTAACAATTGCCAACTGATTTGCAAAGTTTCGCCATTGGCACCGGCTTGTAACCAGGGCCATTCAAATTGAGGTAGTACAGAGGGAATACCGGATTGCACACTGCCGTCGCTAGCAAGATAAGTGAAACGCGATTCGATTGTGTCTATAGCAAATCCGTTTTGATTAAAAAACCATGCACACAGACTACCGATCAAAATTGCAGGCAAATGTGGCGGTATAGATTTAATCCAGCGCGGCCAGATTAATAAAGTTCCGAACGTTAAAGTTGCAACAACCAAACTGGGCCAGTGCAGTTGCGGAATAGATTGAATTAGCAAAAAAAGTTTATCGATGTAATGCTCCGGCATCTGCTCAATTTGCAAACCGAAAAAATCTTTTATTTGCAAAGTGGCAATCACCACGGCGATACCACCGGTAAAGCCCAACACCACCGGCTCAGGTATATATTCAATCAAACGACCCAAGCGAAACAGCGCCATTAGAATTAATAAAGCGCTCGCCATGAGGCTCGCCAATAACAATCCACCCAATCCGTATTTTTCTGTGATGGGAAATAAAATCACCACGAATGCCGCTGTGGGACCGGAAATACTGAAACGCGAACCGCCGGTAATCGCAATCAAAAACCCGGCGATTATCGCTGTGTACAAACCGTATTGAGGCGCAACGCCACTGGCAATCGCGAGAGCCATGGAAAGAGGGATAGCAATAATCCCTACTGTTAAACCGGCCAACAGATCCCTTTTAAAGCGGGTTGGCGTATAAGCTTCGCGGACACAAGCTTCAATAAAGGCGTGTCCAATTTGCAGTGAAAACAGATGGGCTCTATGGGGCATGGCGAAATCTCATGAACAGACATGAACAGCAAAGCATAAATTGCACCGATTCGCCGCTATCTGTAGTCAAATTTGCCAATCACAGCAATAACTTATATATTTGTCGTTTATTTTCTGGTTAATCCCCCTTTACTTTCGATTAGCCCTTTTCAGGCTAGTGGTTTCGTTTTTTCGGAGAAGATGCAAATGAACCTGATGAACACCTACGGCACAAGAACTTTGACCCTGACCAAGGGCGAAGGCAGCCGAGTGTGGGATGACCAGGGCAAAAGCTATCTGGATGCCATCAGTGGTATTGCGGTTTGCGGTTTGGGCTATTCCAACCCCGCTGTATCCGCAGCGATTAGCCATCAGGCTGCCACACTGATTCATTGCTCCAACCTCTACAACATTCCGCAACAACAAGAACTCGGTCGTTTGCTGATTGAAGTTTCGGGAATGGACAAAGCCTTTTTTTCCAATTCCGGTGCAGAAGCCAACGAAGCCGCGATCAAAATTGCTCGCAAATATGGCAACGATAAGGGCGTTAAAAATCCCACCATTATCGTTATGACCAGCAGCTTTCATGGCAGAACTATGGCGACACTCACCGCCACTGGTAATACCAAAGTGCAAATTGGTTTTGAGCCTTTGGTAGAAGGCTTTATCAGAGTGCCCTACAACGATGTGGCTGCTGTCGAACATGCACTGAAAGAACACAACAATATAGTGGCGATTTTGGTTGAGCCGGTACAAGGCGAAGGCGGCATTAAAGTACCCGCAGCAAATTATTTAAATCAATTGCGTGCAATTGCTGATCAACACCAACTCTTGTTGATGCTCGATGAAATTCAAACCGGCAATGGCAGAACCGGGAAATTTTTTGCCTATCAACACAACGGCATTTTGCCGGATGTTGTGACGACTGCAAAAGGTTTGGGTAATGGTATGCCGATTGGTGCATGCCTCGCGCGCGGAAAAGCCGCTGAAGTGTTTCAACCAGGGAATCACGGCACTACCTTTGGCGGTAACCCGCTTGCCTGTAGTGCAGCCATTGCTGTAATTCAACAATTAACGCCGGAATTAATTCAACGCGTGCAAATTCTTGGCGAAAATTTGTTGAACAAATTCAAACAAGCTTTAGCTGGCAATAGCAAAGTGGTTGATATTCGCGGAAAAGGTTTAATGATTGGCATTGAGTTAAATGCTGCTTGTGCGGACCTGGTACAAAAAGGTCGCGACAATGGCATTTTAATTAATGTCACCGCCATGAATACTATTCGTCTGTTACCAACATTTATTCTGACTGATGCAGAAGCCGATGAATTGGTCAGCAAAGTGGTTCAACTGGTGAATGAGTTTTAAAGATTGAATGCAATTTGTTCGGGCAATCAACCAAACAAATTGCATTCAAATACATTTGATCAAAAGAGTAGGCATTATGGTTCCCCCAAAGGCACCGAGACATTTTCTAACCCTGAATGATGTTAATAAAACCGAATTGCACAACATCATCCAACGTGCGATTGAATTAAAAGCATTACTGCGTGCCGGCAAAGCACCGGAATTGTTGAAAGACAAAGTGCTGGCGATGATTTTTGAAAAAAATTCAACCCGCACTCGTGTTTCATTCGAATCAGGCGTCGCCAAATTAGGCGGTCACGCCATTTTCCTCTCAACTAAAGATTCACAACTGGGTCGCGGCGAACCAATTGAAGACGCTGCACGTTGTATCGCCAGTATGGTTGATATGGTGATGATCCGCACCTACGCACACACCACTGTGCAACGCTTCGCTGAATACTCTCGCGTTCCTGTGATCAATGGTTTAACTGACGAACATCACCCTTGCCAATTACTCGCCGATATTCAAACTTACGTTGAACATCGCGGCTCGCTTCAAGGTAAAACTGTTGCCTGGGTCGGTGATGGCAACAACATGTGCAACAGCTATATTCAAGCCGCAGAACTTTGCGATTTTGAATTGCGTATCGCCACACCCAAAGGTTTTGAACCGGAAGACATGTTTGTCACGCCTTACAAAAAACGCGTGAAAGTGACTAACGATCCGAAAAAAGCCGTCACCAATGCAGATTTGGTAGTGACGGATACCTGGGCATCTATGGGGCAAGAAGACGAGAAAAAACAACGCGAGAAAATTTTTATCGGCTATCAAGTCACCAAAGAATTAATGAGCCTCGCAAAATCAGACGCATTATTTATGCACTGCTTACCTGCCTATCGCGGTAAAGAAGTCAGCGCCGATATCCTCGACGCTCCTGATTCAGTTGTCTGGGAAGAAGCAGAAAATCGCATGCATGCACAAAATGCATTGATGGAGTTTTTGTTGTCGAATTGATTATTGATTCGCAGGATGCGAAGTGATTCTCCCTCCCCTGCCAAGGGGAGGGTCGGGGTGGGGTAAGGTTTTATGATTGAAAATTTTTACCCCCTCCTAACCTCCCCCTTGGCAGGGGGAGGGACTAACTACTCAAAATCCTCCGCAAAACAAACCCCTGTCCCGCCCAACCCACAATAACCACCAGGATTTTTGTGTAGGTATTGTTGATGATATTCTTCTGCATAATAAAATTCAGTAGCCGGTAAAATTTCGGTGGTGATGTCACCGATATTTTTTTCGTTTAACGCCAACTGATAATTTGTTTTAGTAGATTCCGCGATTTGTTTTTGTTGATCGTTAAAATAATAAATTCCCGAGCGGTATTGAGTACCGCGATCATTTCCCTGGCGGAAACCTTGTGTGGGATTGTGAGATTCCCAGAAAGTTTTTAACACTTTTTCGAATGAAATAATTTTGGGATCAAACACCACCAATACCACTTCATTGTGGCCGGTTAAGCCTGAGCACACTTCTTCGTAAGTCGGATTGGGGGTGTAACCTGCGGAATAACCTACAGCTGTGGTGTAGACACCATCCAATTGCCAGAATTTTCTTTCTGCGCCCCAAAAACAACCCAAACCGAGAATAATTTTTTCGTATGCTTCTGGAAACGGAGGAAGAATTGGAACTCGTTTAACGGCGTGAAGATTGCGAACACTGATCGGTTGATCTCGACCGGGAAGCGCTTGTTCGCGCGAAGGCATTTGGGATTTGAAGGGATTGAAAAAACTCATGGGATTCACCATTGTTGACGCATAGAGGTAATGTTTGTTTCGAGACCGTCGGCAACATGGATGTTGACGTCGAGCCTACATGGACGTATTCATAAGTCACATCCCTGTGACTTACCCTTCGGGCAAAGCCTTGTGTAAATTGTTCCTTCAATTTATTACGGCGTGTCTCGAAATAAATATTGCCTCTATGCTTGGCACCGGATATCAGAACCAACGATTAAAATGCAATCTTTCCCACCAGCTCATTAACAAACGATCAACTGCGCCTTGCGCTGCCAAACCCAATTTTTCCTGAATAGACTTTTTGAATACATATTCGATTTGGAAAATATCGGCTGATTCAATTTGTTCCAGCAAATATTCATCACTGGTTTTAATTTCATCGATCAGATTCACTTCTTTTGCGCGACGACCAAACCAGACCTCGCCAGTGGCGATTTTGTCGATATCCACTTGTGGTCTGTGTTCTGATACAAATTCTTTAAACAGAACATGGGTATCTTCCAAATCTTCTTTAAATTTCTCGCGACCTTTTTCGGTATTTTCACCCAGCATGGTCACCGTACGTTTGTATTCGCCTGCGGTGAACATTTCATAATCTATATCGTTTTTCTTTAATAATTTATGAAAGTTCGGCAAAGACGCCACCACACCGATTGAACCCAAAATTGCAAAAGGCGCGGCAACAATTTTGTCGGCAACACAGGCCATCATATAGCCACCGCTGGCGGCTACTTTATCAACACAAATAGTCAAAGGGATTTTCTTTTGCGTAATACGCGCTAACTGGCTGGCGGCTAAACCGTAGCTGTGGACCATGCCACCGCCGCTTTCAACTTTTACCACCACTTCATCTTTTTCGGTAGCCTGGGTCAATATGGCTGAAATTTCTTCACGCATTAACTCGCATTCAGAGGCCTTGATATCACCGTAAAAATCCAACACAAAAATACGTTTTTTATGAGGAATTTCGGAATCAACTGTTTCAGCTTGAGCATTATCAACTTCTTGTTTATCTGATTCCTTTTTATCAGCGCTTTTCTTTTCCAACTCTTTGGCAGCTAATTTGGCCGCTTTTTTCTTTTCGGCTTTTTCTGCTTTCAAGCGTTTCTTTTCAGCTTTTTCTTGAAGCTTGAGCGCTTCGTCATCCAACATCGCATCGCGCAGCATATCGCGGGTTTGTTCGTATTTTTCGTTGATACGAGTGACTTCCAAATGGCCCTTGTCATGTTTTTTATTGCGCATAGCGAAGGACGCAATCAAACTCAGCACCACAAAAATAGCGATTACAAAGGTCGCCGTCTTGGCTAAAAACAAACCATAATCAGATAAAAATTCCAAAACCTAACTCCAACAACATTAATTAAAAATAGATACTGCTTCACGCGCAGCTTCGTTACCCGGACGCACTACCAATCCAGTATTGGACAGGGTCACATCAAAATTGGCTTTATCTTTCATCGGCAGATAAGCCGCATTGCCATAAATAGCATCGACAACTGAAATCCAACTTGCGTGTTTATTGATAAACAACCAGACATCCATATTTTGTATGCTTGCATTAATGGCATGGGCAGTACGAGTAGCCGAGGTTTCTTTTTCCAAATCGAAATAGCGACCGCTAATTCTATCCAGACGATAAGCAGGTTTAACGCCCCACTTGGCCATCCAGCCCTTCCACTTCACGATACGTGCATCGATTTGCCATTGATCACCGCGCAAATCAAATTGCTGTGCTTTGCCATCGCGATCAGTCAAAGTGGCTATGAAATGTTGATCTTCAATTTTTTGAAAACTGACATTACAGACGTGCTCTTCGGATGTCAGTTGCTTGTAACTATAAATATCCCAAGCGACTAAACCTATGATAATGGTCACCGCCAAAAAACTCAGGCCAATCATGCCGCGGAACCAGCCCATAAACCAATCGTTTCGCCAGAGGAAGCGCAGGGTTTTGTATAAGAGAAATGCCGCAACAATCGCCAGCAATACAGAAAAAAGTGTGTAGATCATGTTGTGTTTCCTTTATTTTTTTGCTGCTCAACAAAAAACGCTATCAATTGGCCTGCAACACTTGCCCGCGATGGAGTTTCGGGCAAAGCATCATAACGAAACCAACGAGCATCTAAAATCTCTTTTTCATCAATCTGAATCTCACCCGATTGATACTCGGCGATAAAACCCAACATCAATTGTGACGGAAATGGCCAGGGCTGACTTAACAAGTATTGAGGTTCGCCAACGCGCACACCCACCTCTTCAAACACCTCGCGTCGAACACAATCTTCCACCCGCTCACCGGCTTCAACAAAGCCCGCCAGAGTGGAATAGACCGGCCGATTGGCCCGCTTGTGATGTGCCAGAAGTATCTGGTCGCCCTTGGTCACAGCGACGATCATACAAGGAGAAATTCGCGGATAAAACCGCAACTGGCAAGAAATGCAAACCCGTGCAGCATCTTGTGCATCGGACGAGGTGGCAGCGCCGCAGCGGCCGCAATAAGCGTGATCCAGTTGCCATTGGCACAACTGTAATGCCCTACCCGCCAGCATAAACAGAGCGTCATCTATCAGCCCCAGTTTTTTACGCAGGTTGATCCAATTTTGTTGCGGCAAGGCGGATTTTTTTATCAAGCTCACCCAATAAATTTGCCCTTGCCATTCGCCCAAAGGCGCTTGATAAATAAACTCATCGGCAAGATTTTTTTGCAGGAAGGATTCATCAAAATAAAAATCGGCTTCGTCCTGACTGGCGAGTAAAAATTCGCAGCGACCATTTTCCACGCCAACAATAAAATAACACCGGGTCTGGCCCGGTGTTATTTTTGGTGATTGTTCGAACGAATAAAGCGTAAAACTGCCTTCACTCAAAAGATATTTCCTCAAATATTAATTTGCCACATCAAATCCAAGTGCTTGTAAACTTTCCTCCGCAACTTGCAACACACTGGTGTCGGCATTTTTGTCCAGCTTCACACTGTCGAGATAATATTCCAGCGCAATAATCGCATCGGCAAAAGTTTCCAGCATATGCTGAATAGCGGGATGCAATTCTTGCTGCAACAAATCTTCTTCCACAAATCGCATACAGCCTGCCAGGACTTTTGCAGCGCGCGGCAAACCCAACACAAACATGCCACCGCGAACTGCATCCAAAGTGCCGGAAATATTACGCACGTGACCCTTGTCGTAATTCGATTCGGCAAACGAAGTTAACGCACGTTTTACCAACACCAAACCGGCTTCGGCTTCTTCCAATACAATTTTTTCAGCTTCAGCAATTTGATTGTTGGACATCACCGCGTCGCGAGACAGCGCGTTAATTTGTGCGAGTTTTTCATCGGACAAGCTGGTACGCGTTAAACCGGCAATACTGCTTTCAACATACAGCATAGTGTCGGCCACTTGCGATAACTCTTCCGGCGAAACCGGTTTGTGATCGCGTTGCCAGCTGGCGATTTTTTCGATTTCTTGCTTCAAACTGCTGCTGGGCGCACTTAATCCCACTACCGACAGTATCTCGGCGATTTTCTTTAAAGTATCGAGCAACTCAGGCGATTCACTTAATAATTCAGCGCCGCCCTGGGCTGCACGTTCCAAAATATTTTTGGTGCTGTGCAATTCGTCAGTAAGAACCGACACCATGGACGAAATCGTATTGGCACTGGGGCCGCGAATAAATTCCATTTCTCTGGCGAGTTCGGATTCTGTATAACTCGGCGACTTGACTGCATAAGCCATCATCACTGCCACGGCTTTTTCATCCGAAGAATGTGCTAGCGCCAATAAATACAATAATTCTTTTTGCAGCGCCGCGTCAGGGTCACGCGCTAAAACGGATTTACCCTCAAATTGCAAACGTTTAATTTCGCGTTCGATATTGCCGAATAATAATTTGCGCGTTTTGCTGACTGACATATTTTTATCGCGCATTGCTTGTAATGTGGTGTGACTCAACCACCAGAAATTGCCAAGCGTTGTGCCGGATGTAACTGACTCCAATCGCTCCAATGCACGCAGCATCATGCCAAGCGAACCTTTGATTTGATTATCTTTAATCACGTTAATCAAACCGGTTTGAAACATATGACGCATACGGCGCGCAACCAGCGTGATGTCTTCCTGAATATCCGCTGCTGGTGGAATAGTTTTGCGATGTGGTTTGATCACATCCAGCGGATAAAAATAGCTTTCCGGTAACGGTGCCGCTTTGCGGGCCAAACGCAATTCATTAATGTGCGGAATTAATAACACCGCCATGCTGCGCGAAGTTTGTGTGCAGTATTCAAGATAACGCGGAAGAATAAAAAAAGATGCAGTGAGTATTTCCAATTTTTTGTTGGTTTTTTCATCTTCACCCAGGGTGATATCAGTGATATGAGCCAACAATTCTTCAGCCAATAAATCCAAACCTTTTAGCTGGATCAGGCTGATGGTTCCGCGAATCTGGCGGATACCTTCTATGCATTCCTGTAACAATTCACCGTTGTTGCGATCTTGTGAAAATTGTTCAAGGCGAATGGCTGATTGTTCGATTGTGCTGACGAGTTCGTCCTGCACCATTTTTAATGAACTGAGGTTTAGTGGTTCTGTATTGTTCACAAGAATATCTCGTCCAGAAAGGTTAACTGATGTTACATCTCAAGCCTGCAGAAAATACAGTAATTATCAGCGCTAAGCGTTTGAATTGCCAAGCAATTCTCACTCTTGAGCGGACAACCACAAACATTGGCCACCACTGGCTTTATTGATGGCGGCCAGCTTTTCAGCATGCGCAGCAAGCTCGTCTTCATCAGCATAGACGATTGTGAGCGGTTTACGACCCGTCGCTACACGTCGAATTGTTTCAGGGTTATTGCCGGAACCATTCCCAGCGTTATTACCACCGAGCTGTAAAGCGGTTTGGCCACCGGTCATGGCCAGATAAACATCAGCCAGAATCTCGGCATCGAGCAACGCGCCGTGTAAATCGCGCTGGGAATTATCCACGTCATAACGCTTACACAAGGCATCCAGATTATTCTTTTGGCCGGGATGTTTGCTGCGCGCCAGCAGCAGTGTGTCCATCACCGAGCGTCCTTGAGTGACGCTGGCATGTTTGGCGTTTAGCAAGCGTAATTCGTAATCGATAAAACCAATATCAAAAGCCGCGTTGTGAATGATCAATTCAGCATCGCCAATAAAGGCCAGAAACTCATCCACAATTTGCGAAAACACCGGTTCATTCGCCAGGCGTTCATTACTAATACCGTGAACGGCAAAAGCGCCTGCGTCGACTTCGCGCTCAGGGTTGATGTACTGATGATAATGCCGCCCGGTCAATCGACGATTGACCAACTCCACACAACCGATTTCGATAATCCGGTGACCCTGAGATGTTTCAAGGCCAGTGGTTTCGGTATCCAGAACAATTTGCCGCATATCAATAACGTCTTATTAGTGTTGAACAGAAAGATTCTCTATGCCCTGATTGGCCAACTGGTCCGCCAGTTCATTTTCGCGGTGGCCACTATGCCCTTTTACCCAGCGCCATTCCAGTTGATGTCGCGCTTGTTCCTGATCCAATTGTTGCCACAAATCTGCATTTTTTACTGGCGCTTTGGCGGCCGTGCGCCAGCCATTTCGCTTCCAGCCTTCGATCCATTCGGTAATGCCTTTGCGGACGTATTGCGAGTCGGTGGTCAGTATCACATGACAAGATTCTTTCAGCGCTTGCAGCCCTGCGATAGCAGCCATCAACTCCATGCGATTATTGGTGGTATTAGCTTCGCCGCCACAGAGGGATTTTTCCACAGTGCCGTAACGCAACAACACACCCCAACCGCCCGGGCCGGGATTACCTTTGCAGGCTCCATCTGTAAAAAGCTCAACTGTTTTCAATAGAAATGCTCCAAAAACCAAACAAACCCCACCCTAACCCTCCCCTTCGAAAGAGGAGGAGATTGATTCCTCCCCCTTGTGGAGGGGGAGGTTAGGAGGGGGTGTAACTCGCGTGACCACCATTGACTTAATAGGTTTTTCTTTTTGCCAGCGTGGCTTAATCAGCGTCAATGGGATTCTCTCTTTACTCGCAACCAACATATAAAATCCGCCACGGGGAAACCCCAAACGCTTACCCCACTTTCGCCCCCAAGGCTCCAGCCATTTTAAATGACTAATCAGTGAAGGTCGCGAAAACGGTGGACGAAAATATCCGCGATAAACCGACACAGGTTGCATCTCCAACAAATGCAACCAATCGACCAAACGCGACTGACTCAAATATTGATGGCGCCATTGTGTGTTGCGTGAAAACATTCGAGCCACCCTGCCCCACAATCCCCAAAAACTCCATGGGTTAAACACCACAATCACCAACAAACCTCGCGGCATTAATACACGACTGGCTTCGCGTAACACTTGATGCGGATACTGACTGAACTCAAGGCTGTGATGCAACAACACCAAATCCATCGAATCATCCGGCAAAGGTAATTGATGAAAATCTGCCAGGGCTCCGGGCGGATTATCTTGTCGTGTGTGGGGATGTAAACAAAATCGGTGCGAAATGCGCGAGGCTTCAGTGAGCTGGCTGCAATCCTCAAGCCCCAAATGCAACAAAAAATAACCAAACTGATTTTGCACTGCATCAGTAATGGCTTCTTTTTCTTCAGCGAGCAAGGCCTGGCCCAAAGGTGAGTCAAACCAGTCTTGTATTTCAAGACTTACTTGCTCAAACGAAGGCACACCCCAATAACGCTGGAAAAAATTCCCCAGAGTTTCAACCAACTTGTGTGGTGCCTTGAACAAGGTTTGATACATAGCACTCTACCCAGCCAAAAACTGGGGTGAGTGTATAGTTGGATTTAATTCAGGACAAGAAAAAAGAAACGCGCAGCTATTGCCGATTAATTAACCCGCAGCTTCTTTTTTCAATTTGATAATGGCAGCACCTACTTCACTTGAAGCAGTTGAGTAAGAGGATCCAGCATCAATGGCTGCTTCAGCTTCAGGATATCTTTTAGCATTAATTAGTTTAGCAACCTTACCCGCTTCCTGATGAAAACGTGCATGCTTGGTCAGACATTCCTGATAACTATACAATTTTTTCACTTTCGCATCACTGTGCAACCATTTTCCAAGCTCACAACAATCATCTTTGCTGATGGTTGATTCATCCATGGATTCCTTTTTACTAATCGCCGAACGAAATTTGGTACGCCATTCAGAATGTTTTTGAATCGCTTGATCAAGATCCATAGTCTTACCTGATATTGAGTTGGGGTTAACAATAAAGCTAGCTCAACTTTTTAACCAGGCAAGTAAATTAGTTGATCCAAATCATGAAAACAGTGATGTAATCAGTGATTAAAATCTAGCTATCTATTTGCGCCGAACATAAAAAACGAGCCGCTTGAGCGACTCGTTTCAAACAACAAGACATTATCTACAATTCGAAGGAATCAAGGCTGGCTTGATATTACTCGATCTACATACCCAGCTTAATTCACCATCAGATACGTCGGGCATTAAAAATAGATATTGCTCTTCGCCGCCAGATGAACCCGTCACAATTCCAATCATGTGATCGTCGTAAATACCGACAGTAAACTTATTTTTTCCACGCGAAATCTCATCAGAATCGTATCCCAGATCAGCAAGTGATTCTGGTAGAACTTCATTGTCTAGATAATATTGGTTGGCATCACGTTGAACTTCCAGCAGAACGCCATAAGCCATATGATTTCTGGATTTATCTGCATAATCTTTGTAAGCAGGTAATGCTACCGCAGCCAAAATACCAATAATTGCGACCACTATAATGACTGATGCAAAACCTCCGCCGACTCCAATACGCGGAACAAATAAAGCAAATAATCCTGCAAAAAAACTACGAGTCGGATGCTTAACTGGCGTATTGTTTTTAAAACCTAAAGCAGCCGCCATACGCTTTGTCAGCCATGGATAATCGCTGGTGAATTCATGAAACGACATCCAAAAACCTTTAGTATCCTGAATTTGCGAAAGATAAGCTGCAATATTGGTTTTCTTCCAGCGCGTATCACCTGCTGCCAAAGCAGCAAATGCAAATTTGACATCTTCTTCAGTGTTTACACAGGCAGCACCGTATCTATCGCAGGTGTATTCTTCAGCACGGCGCAATGCGAAACCGAGAATAGGCAGCAACATTGCAGGGAAAATAACAGGTGCCCACAACAAATGTTTGCGATGAATATGCCCTAACTCATGGCCAATATAAAAATCCAATGCATCAGGGTGTTCTTCAAATGCATCAACCACATCAGAAAACAGCACTAAAAAATTCCGACCTAAAAAACGCGTCGCCAAGGCATTGAAAAAATCTGTTCTCAACACATAGGCGTCAGGTATTTCTTTAACACCAACTTTTTGGCATGACAGCAATAATTTTTGATGCAAATCAGGGAACTGCTCTGCAGAAATTTTTACGCCTACACCTTTTAAGTAAGAAATAAATGCAGAATGAGTAAATAGAAAAATGATGTAAAACATTAACAGATAGATTAAGGCTAACCCCAGAGTACCTAGAATAAGCAATAACCAAAACAGCGCTGAGATAACAATTGCAATAACAAAAAGCGGTTTTTCAGTTTTATGGACAAGATTCATATGTAATCCCTAAGTTATTTATTATTCAAAAACCAATGCCGCCGTTACTAGCAGCATTAGGCCTGAGGGAGTTTATATCTTGCCCTGAAAAAGAACAACGGGGGAGCTATTCCTTATTCCAAACGCATAAAATCAAAATCCACGCTACCACCCGTTTGTTCAGTGGCGAAGTTAAACAGGGCGAATCTATAACCCATGAAATGGTCCAACGAATAGGTCATGCGCAGCGTATTGCCTATGGGTTTCCACTCTATGCCGTCAAGGCTGTAAGCGAAGGTTGCGGTGTCTTTCAGATCACGAAAATCCATATACGTTTTTAGGTGAACTTTTGATTCAGTGAGTGGTACTCTTTCGATTACATCCCACTGATCTTTTTCGCCTCGCACCATTACAATCGATAAACCTTCTTTGGTTTTCTCAACACCTACAAATCCATAAGTTGATTGCAAAGCACCTATACCAGCGTAATCGCCCACTTTCATTTTGCTGGCATCAATTAATGTATGCGCAGTTGAAACAGGCCCAAAAGTGCGTTGCGTTAAAGTATTTTGTGTTTCAACAAAACTTTTATCCAAACGTAAATTAGTTAAACGTAAAAAACCTTTTCGATCGGTAAGCGACCAACCTTCAGCGATTGGATTATGATTCCATTGCCAAGCCATTTTGAGTGGTTGATTAGCAACATAATCAAATTCGTCTGATTCAATAATGTTGTTGAAGCCCTGATGAGTCACTTGAATCGGTAATTCATCGGGTACTTTGCCGTTTACACCATAAATCGGCCAACCATCTTGCCAATGCACAGGCACCAGATAAGGAATGCGCCCTACTGCACCGCGATCGCGAAATAAAAATGCATACCATTTTCCATCCGGTGTATCGATTAATCCACCTTGAGCAATACCTCTATCAGTTAATGCAACTCTGCCTTCGTAAGTCCCCAGCAAAGTATCCGAGCGATAAATTAATTGCGTGCGCATTTTATTGGCAGGCCAGGAAATTAAATTAAGGTAATATTTTCCGTTTACTTTTAACATCTGTGAACCTTCAGAAGGAACCCAGAATTTATCACCTGCAACGCTTGATGCTTTTGGAATTAATACACGGTTAACACCGTCTTTTTTGATTGCGGTGGCATCAGCCGTTAACTCAATGATAAAAATATCGTTGTTGCCATAAATCATAAACGCACGGCCATCATCAAAAAACAACGAAGAATCATGTAGCAATGCATCTATCTCCACCCTTTGCCATTTTCCGCTTTCAATATTATCCGTTGAAAAAATATAAGTCTTCTTCGTTGTATTGGAAAAACTGCTAACGTAATAACGCCCATTGTGATAACGCAGACTACTCGCCCAGGTGCCTTCACCATAAGCTTCTTTGCCATTATTCAAACTGGATTTTTCATCATCCGACAATGTTGGATAGGCGTAGCTCGCCATTTCCCAATTCACCAAATCTTTCGATTTCATAATCGGCAAACCGGGATTCATATGCATGGTAGTGCTACTCATGTAATAGGTGTCGCCCACGCGCATCACGGCAGGATCGGGAACATCTGCCCAAATTAGAGGATTACGAGCAAATTGTTGTTTAACTTCAGTCGTTTGACATCCAGTCAAGAAACTTAAAACCAATAGCAAACCCATGATTGATGTTGTTTTCATACTTATAGATATCCTGTTCGTTAGGTTGATATATCTTATTCAGGTATTTAGTTTGATTGAATAACGATTAGCGAAATACCCTGGCGGGGCAAATGAAAATCCAACCTGGCCGAGTTTTTATTAATCTTGATTTTTTTGCTTTCAATTGTGGCAAGCTCGGCTGCACGCAAAAGAGCGGCACGCTGCTCATTAGAAGGCGCAATAGGCGAACCCATTTTTAGCCAGGTGGTGTAACTGTTGGAATTTTCTTTATCGACACGATAATGGGTCAACTGTACATTTCTGGAAAATTTTGCAGGTAAATTATTAACAAGCAGTTGCACTGCCGCATCCGGCCCATCCAGATCATCATCATGATAATGCCAGACTAGAAGATAAACCTTGCTGTCATCCATTGAAGCGGTAACACCAACGTCGGCTTGCTCCCTAACACCTTTTGCCATAATCTCATCGAGCGATAGCTGCCCACTGGATTGTGCCTGTAACAACTGCCCTTTCATTTTTGAAAACATTTTAAAACTATTCATCACAGGCAAATCAATTCCTGCCGATGTCAATTGACGAAAGCCAGCAAAGTAAGGCTGATCTTCAAATTCAAATGACCAGGACAAAATCCCTTCCAAATAAATATCATAACGCTTTGCCATTTCTTGCAAACGTGCAAAAGATGCAGCGGTGTAACTGGAATAAAGAGTTCCATTACGATAAGCATTGGCTGGCCCCTGACAAGCCGCGCAACCTTCTGGATCTGATTCACCAATAATTACCGGTTTGGTTTTCATTTCAGGATCTTGCGCGATTTGCGAAAATTCATTGTCCGCTGCACGCAAGTGAACATCCAAACCCATACGAACAAAAGAACGACCATCATCCTGTTTTATTGTGGTCGGCGAACCCTTTGCATGAAACGATAAAAAATCCGTGGGCGTTTTATTTTTCTTCACGTGTTGAATAAATGCCGTCATATATTTATCGCCAGCACCGGCAATATCAGGCCCACCTACACGAGCCTCTGGTAATGCACGACGCACAGCGCGAATCGAATGGTCATGCAGTTTAAAAAATTCTTCTTGTGTACCGCCCCAATAATATTGCGGCAAATTGGGTTCGTTCCAGGTTTGCCAATACCAGGTGGCAACTTCTTCACGACCATAACGCTTGACACAATGACGAACCCATTGATAAACCAATTCTTCCCAACGCGCATAATCTTTTGGTGGATACGCCCAACCCGTGCGAATATTTCCGCTACCGGGACGAAAATCGTGTTGATAAGGTTGCGGTTTTACCGAAAGCGCTTCCGGCATAAAACCAATTTCAACGTAAGGTCTAACTCCGCGCTCACGATAAGTATCAAAAATTCTGTCAACAATCGTCCAATCATAAACAGGGTTTCCTTTTTCATCTTCGGTGTGAGCGTTAGTTGATCCCCATTTAAGCGCAGGTGTTCCATCACCCGTAGTCAATAAATTATGCGCACGAAAATACACTTTATCCGGCGCTAAAGAACCCAAAGTCGCAAGCGTAGTACGACCATCTTTCATAGTCGCGTAATTCGGTTCATCCGCCCCAAAAAATCGCCACACAGGATCAACCTCACCCAATGTTTTTTTGGCATCGACATTTATTTGAACAGGAAAAGATTCTTGTCCGGCCAGACTTAACCCAGAAAATAAACAAGTACCGGCCAAGAGCAGACTATTTAAGAGTTTATTCGGCATAAATAGCGTCCTAATTAAATTTTTTCGTTAATTTCGGATACAAATCGTCGAGATCATCTTCGTCCCATGATTCACCTGCAGGATCAGCCGGATACTGAATATCATGACGAGGAAAATCATTTATGTCTTTGGCTGTTTTCTCTTGCCAAACTTGACTCGCCACGTAGAGCAATCCTTCGATTTGTCCATCGCCGTCTTCTTCTTTAATAACCGTTACTAATGTTTCAGGATCAGCCAGCGCTGCCTCATAGACTTTTTCGCCCTTGGAAATTAACCAGCCACGAAAATCCATAAAACTATCATCGGAACAACCACCACCAATAACATAGGCCGCACCCCAAAGGCGCCAATCGTACGCTCGCACATGGTATTCGCCCATCCAGCGATCAAAAGCAACAATGTCCTCGGGTGACAATTCTGACAAGACGTCTTCCAGAGTTTCAATTTGTGCTTCAGGATCATTACCAGCAGCCTTGCGTGATGAATCAATTATTTTCCAGAAAGTATCTTTGTTCATGCTTTTATCCTACTTCTCAAATTTCACCATTAACTTATAAAATTCTATAAAAAATGCCCGCTTTCGCAGGCATTCTTAAGAAGCAAATTACTTTTTCGCAAACTCATACAAAGTGTAATAAGCCTGCAGCGTCTCAGCCGCTGTATCAGTAAACCATTTTTCAGGTTTTATATTGATGTGGTAGACACGTGCTGTTTGTTCAGGGTGAACTTTCGCTTGTGCGATAGATTCCAGATCAATATAGATCTGTTTTGCATCTTTACTGATTGAAACGGATTTAATGGTTTCTTGTTGCAATCCTAATTCGTCAGAACCGTAATCTGGTGCGTCGCGATATACCCATGATTCCAGCTTGAGTGCTTTTTGGATTTGCTCTGCATTTACAGAACCCAATAATGGTTGCGTAAATTCCACCGCAAAACCGGTTGCTGTTGCGGTGACATTTTTAATCGCTGGTGCAACTGTTTTTCCATCCCATTTGATGTGTTGCAAGCTGGCAACGTGCCCGCCTTTTGCTTGCCATCCACGACCGGTTTGGCCTAACAACAAGCTGCCATCTTTCAAAAACAGTGGACGCATTACGCCGGATTCCAAACCATCCATAAATGGCATGACCGCACCCTGCCAATGATCGCCCACTTTTTCTGTTGCAATGCGGAATAAATTGGATTGAGTTTGGTCACCCATTAACATTTGATTTTGATAAGGGCCAAATTTTCCGCCGGTTAAATCCCAAGCCGGGTTGCCCGGCGAATTCGCAAGACGATTATGTGGCAACAAAACGATTGGATGTGTGCGTTTGTTTTTCACAGCATCCCACAAAAGTTCTTTTGAATCAGGTGTTATACCGGGCAAATCAACCAAAGATGAGGGATGCCCATAAAAATGATCTTTTTCAATCACAAATAATTTTGAAGTACCCATATACTCACCCTGGTTGTCGGCGTACCAAAGTTTTTTGTCAGGACCAACACCTAAACTCGCAGGGCTGCGCAAACCATTTGCCCATAGTGTGAATTTTTTATCGGGTTGTACGCGAATGGCCCAACCAGCAAAACCACCGGCGGTTCCCATATAAGCACCGCCGCCGTTGTAGGTGACGCTGTCGTGCGCAAGATTCAATGTAAAATAGTAAGCACCATCACTACCGCGAACCGGGCCATGCATATAAGAGTGGTAATTGCCGTGATACGAATGTGCGTCAAATAATGTTTCGTATTTATCGGCAATTCCATCACCGTTGGTATCGCTGATGCGCGTTAATTCTGCTTTTTGTCCAGCAACAATCACCAGACCTTTTTTATCTTCAATTACCAGACCTAAACTATCGAAAGTGCCTTCAGCAAATAATTTCCATTCGCCTTTTACCAAACGCCAAATACCGGCAGTACGAGTAGCAACAACTAAGGTATTGTCTTTCGATAAAGCCAAGCCCAGTGCTTCAAATAATTGTTCGCGACCAAAATTATCCAGAGGTGGGTAATAATTTTCGATACTGTAGCCAGCAGGCATATTGGCTTTAGCATCTGTCACGCGCAATTTTTGTTGCGTGTAATCAAAATTCGAAGGCGCCGGATGCCAAACTTTATCAACCAATTGCAAATTAGCGGTCAAACTCGCGCGGGTTTTTCCTTTGGGTAGAATCCAGCGATTAGTATCAATACGACCTGCTGAGACTTGTGGTGATTTCAACAAAGCCGTATTCAATGCAAATGCTTGTTCGGTTTTATTGTCAGCTTCCAGATCAAGCTGCAATTTACCATCGGCTGCAATGCGGGTTGTGATTTTGATTTGGTTATTACCCACTCTATATTGAAATTCCGGCAAGGCATTTTTGTCGCGAGAATTAAGGGTGTAACCTTCAAACTGTGCATTAATTGCCGCCAGTGTCGTCAAATGATCTTGTTTGCTGTGCAAGGACTTTTTGATAGTTTCAGAATCACCAAATTTGGCTTCTTTAAATGAAAAATCAATCGGTTGGTTTTGTGAATTCAGCGGAGCAACTAAATATTCGTCAGACCCCATATTCAGTTCGCGACTTTCATAACCCATTTTCAAACCGCGTCCGCCGCGATTTAACCATTCACCACTCATATCCAAAAAACCGCCCTGCCAAATTTTGGTAATGGCAAGCAACCGCGGATCGAAGCTGTAATTCACTCCCCAAGGCGTGCCCACATGAATCGCACGACCTGAAACACCGGTCATGGGCCCACGTTGAATACGAACCTTATCATTCACCAATAATTGCAAGCGATCAGCAATGGGGTCGTAAGCGGCTTCGCCTTCGACAGGTTGTAATTTAATAACCGGGCCCGAATCCTGAAGATCATTTAATGTCGAGAGATAATCGCCAATTGCATCAATTTGTACATCCGATAAAGTTTGATTACTAAATGCAGGCATAATCGGTAAAAAGGCTTCGCCAGTTTTATCGCCGGTTTCGCGAATGGCGACTTGCAGTGATGGATCACGCAAACTTTGATGCAGATAAGGGCGATTGGCTTTAATAGTGACTCTATGCCCTTCCCCACCTTCAACCACTTGACGATCACGTGGTTCGCGCTTAAACAAACCATATAAATTTGGACCGGTGCTTACACCCGTAGAATTTTTTTCAATTAAATGGCAAGCATTGCAACCAACCGAATCAAAAGTTTCTTTACCCATTGCAACAAAATCAATCAGGGTTTGTTCGTTGGTGGGTTCACCCGATTTTTCAGGCACTTGAACTTTCGAAAAATCAGCCGGCAATATTTTGATATTACGAAGCGCCAATACGCCTTTGGTTTTAATCGCCAAAGGTCCGCCGGCATCTTCCCAGGTCATCAAGGATTCAGAGCTTACTGCATCACGCAGTTCTTTATAAATAATTTGTTCACCACCAATACTAGCTTCAAGTATCAGTGCTTTTTGTGTTTTGTTACGTGCATCATCGAAACGTGGCACTCGATATTTCACTTGAAGATGCTGCCATTCGCTGGTCTTTTCTGTCAGCTCAATCGCATATCGACCTTGCAACAACACAATGGCCGAAGAAGATTCTGGTAATAAAAAATCCAGTTCAACGACTGAATCGCCCCAATAGGTTTTTGAAATCAGCGGCTCAGCCGATTGCCAATTTTCAATGGCAATAACATCGCCGGACTTTTTACCCAAGATTAATTTTTTATTGACTACACTGGCCGAGTCAGTTGCAGTCCAGTTTTTATTTTCTCGAAAAAGATCAAGAGGAGAAGACGGAGCTTGCGCGAAAGCAAAACTGGTAGATAAAAGAAGAAAAATCGACAAATAAGCTTTGATTTGTTTTGGCATAGAGGTTCCGGATTATTGTTTGTTTGATTAAAGGCTAAAACCTGACCCCACCCTAACCCTCCCCCTTACCGGGGAGGGACTAACTCCCTCTCCCTTTGGGAGAGGGCCGGGGTGAGGGCATTAAATCTTTCTAACCCAAATATTTCTAAAGCGAACAGGATTACCGTGATCCTGCAAGCGAATCGGCGCGCAGCCATGAGCATCATAAACCGGTTTGCCAATCCAGGCTGTTGCACCTTGAATTTCAAAATGGTTTTGCACTAATACACCATTGTGCAGGACAGTCACATAACCGGGTTTAGTCAGTTTTTTATCGGCACCGAATTGTGGTGCGTTAAAAATAATATCGTAGGTTTGCCATTCACCCGGTTTACGAGTTGCATTTACCGCGGGAATGGATTGTTTGTAAATTGAACCGGCTTGGCCATTGGAATAGGTTTTATTTTCGTACGAATCCAGTACTTGGACTTCGTAACGCTCTTGCAAAAATACGCCGGAATTATTACGCCCCTGGCTCTCTAACAATTTTCCATCATCACCGGTAATTTTAGTGGGTGTCATCCACTCGACATGCAACTGCACATCACAAAAAGATTCTTTGGTTTTTATATCGCCTGTTTTGGGGACAACTTCCATAGCATCATCCACTAACTTCCATTTGGCAGGACCTGTTTCGGCGGATTGCCACAGATCAAGATTTTTGCCATTGAATAGCACCTGCGCATCCGAGGGAATACCTTTGGCATCGACTGTTACCACAGGTGGAACCGGCTCCCAAACCTCTGTCGCAAGAGATAATTCCCAAGGTTCTTTGGCTTTTTCTGCAGCATTGGCAAGAGGAAGTGATACTGCTGTGGCTAAACCTAAACATAAGACGATTGTTTTCATGGACAGGACCTTTTTCTTATTTACTGGTGAAAATCGCTTTATACATTGACTTGGATTTCTAATCTGCCTTTTTTACATTGCTTGATGATAAATATGATAATTATTGCGGATTGACCCGACACCTGTATCAACCTATTATCCGGCGCTCGTTTCGCCCATCGGAAGCTCAAATAATCAACCGAGGTAACGCATGATCAGGATTAGTCTCCCAAGGCCAGTATTTTGCCTGTTTTTTATACTAATACTATTGAACGGATGTAGCAGCCTACCCTCTCATAAACCTGACGAACCCATCCCCGAACCAATAGCTCTGGATTTGGACGAACCGGAAGAAGAAACCGCTCCCCTGAGCATTTGGGATGAGATGGAAGCTGGCTTTGCTCTACCCGAGGTTCCAGAAAGTCGGATAAGCCGTAACCTGGAATGGATTAACAAACACCAACGTTACATGGAAAAAGTGACCAAGCAATCCGAACCTTTTCTTTTCTATATAGTGCAAAGTCTAAAAGACAACGACATTCCCCTCGAGCTAGCTTTAATTCCAATTGTAGAAAGTGCATACAATCCCATGGCCAAGTCGCCTAGTAATATGATGGGGCTCTGGCAGTTTTCCGCAACAACCGGTCGGCATTTTGGTTTGCAACAAAACGCCCTGTACGATGGCAGGCGCGATGTCATAGCATCGACTGACGCAGCCATACGCTATTTAAAATATTTAAACAAAATGTTTGATGGCGACTGGTTATTAACTATTGCCGCCTACAATTCCGGTGAAGGAAGAGTTCAGCGTGCGATCAAACAAAATCAACGTCAGGGAAAAGCGACTGATTTTTGGTCTTTACCTCTCTCAAAAATTACCAAGCACTATGTGCCTCAGGTAATTGCACTTTCAAAAGTTATTGCTGAGCCTGAAAAATATAATTTGAACCTTGAACCTATTTCATACGATCCCTACTTCACCAAAATTAATATTTCCAAAACCATCAATATGGAACAGGCAGCCAAGATGGCTGATATAGATCCAGATATTATGCGCCGTTTAAATGCAGGGCATAGTTATTGGAAAATCGCTCCTTCAGCACCTAAAGAATTAGTAATACCTCTCGCACATTTAGAAAAATTTACTCAAGTATTACCTGAAATTCCACAAGCCACATGGACGACGCAAGAGCTCGACATCGCAATGCGCGGTACCGTTTATCAGGTAAAAACGGGGGATAGTTTGTGGTCCATTGCCAGGGCTCACAAAACGACCGTAAAAAACCTTCAGGCCTGGAATAAGCTGACTGCCAAATCGATTATTAAACCTGGCCAAAAATTGAAAGTTAGCCCACCTTGATATTTATAAAGGATCAGTAAATGAATCGAACTGAATTTCAACAAATTTGCAATCAAATTGCTGATGAAGTTGAACGCTTGTTACCCACCTATTTACAAAACCCGGAAGACGCAGCCATATCACGCGGCGGCTCTGCACTTGCTATGCTCAATGCGCAAGGCGATTCATGCGGCCGACTTTTTGGTGATAAACCTGCAAGGCAACGCGAATGCGCACAAGTTGCATGGAAAAAAGCAAATCAAGTATGGCTGACAGGTTATGCCACTGGCCAATTTGAAACACTGGTCTACTCAGGCAAGATCGATGAAGAAAAGTTTGGCTTGGCGCGCCCTGAATATATTGGATGGTTAGGCGGCGTCGAAGCCAAAACAAATTCTGGTGAACGATTAATCCTTGCCTTCAGTGGTATGCGTGGCGAACAAGATGTTGCAATTTTGAAAGAAGCGGCGAAAAATTTGAAAAGTTTTAGTGTTGTGGAATAAACACTCATATTCAACTTTCCACATATTACTTCATAGTTAAAAGTCATTCAGTGCTTTCATCCTATTAAAAACATCGAATGACTTAACTGTGACATTGGGAAAATTTGAATCGTAGTACAAAGTTGTCGAATAATAATTGCCCATAGAAAGGAGTGGTACATGTTAAACATATTCAAACTTGCCTTTATTTGTTTCATATCTGTGTCCATCAATTGTTTTGCAGCGCCTAGCCTGCAGGATTATGGCAATCTCCCGGCAACAAGTATGGTTGCTATTTCGCCTGACGGTGACAAAATTGCATTTCGCAAAGTAACTGATGGGAAAGATTATTTGGCGGTTACTTCAATAAGCCAAAAGAAACAACTTATGGCGCTAGACCTGACAAAGATTCAACCTCATGATTTGAAATTTTTAAGCAACGATTTTATTTATTTTGTTGTATCCAAAAATCAACGTATTTCAGGATTTCGCGGAATAGTAGATACGAGCACGGGATTTATTTTGGATCTAAAAACTCAAAATATTCGTCAGCTGTTGATTCCAGGGGACAATAGTGTTTATCCGGGGCAATCCGGTTTAGGAAAAATAGTGGGTATTTCAGAGGACGGTGAGTTTGCGTATATGCCTGCATTTATCGGAACCACCGACTTAGTGCTGGGTTCACCACAAAAACCCAATTATGGATTGATAAAAGTGAAACTTAAATCCAAGGGTAAACATAAAAGTATCGCCCACGGAACAGTGCATTCAATCGATTTTTTCGTAGATAACAAAGGTAAACTCTTAGCTGAAGAACGCTATAATCAAAACACTAACGAACATTCTATTGTGGTATTTGACAGTAACAAACAGGAAAAAGAGCTCTTTAAAGAAACGGTCGAAATTCAAACCAAGGCATTTGTAGGCTTAACTCCGGATTATTCATCACTTGTCATGCTTGAAAATAGTGACGAAACCGGGCGCGATGATTATTACTTGATGGATTTGAAGACTGGCAAGATTAGTAATACCGACCTCGGTAAAGATAATGCAGACATAGAAGAAGTTATCAGCGATACCAATCGAGTCATTAGGGGTGTTATCTATTCTGGCTTCTCTCCTAGCTATAAATTTTTTGACACGCATTTGAATACTCGCATTAAAGAAATCACAGATCAGTTTCCGGATCAATCTGTCTACCTTGCCAGTGTATCTCCCGACTGGAAGCATATAGTTGTCAAGGTAGAAGGATCACAATTCGCAGAGGACTACTTTCTTTTTTCAAATGGATCAGAAGGAATGTTTTTAACGACTGGTCGCCCAAATATAAACCCGGAAGATATTCACCCTATAGGAAAAGTCACTTTCACCTCACGTGATGGCTTAAAAATTCCAACCCTGATTACCATCCCCAAAAACAAATTAGCAGCCATGAAAAATTTACCTGCCGTTATTTATCCGCACGGCGGACCCGAATCACATGACACAATTGGTTTTGATTACAGGGCTCAAGCGCTGGCATCGCAAGGATATTTGGTTATCCAGCCACAATTTCGTGGATCCAATGGATTTGGTCGAAATCATATTCTGGCTGGTCGCGGCGAATGGGGTAGAAAAATGCAGGACGATTTAACTGATGCGGTCAAATTTTTCACAAGCAAAGGTTATATAGATCCACAAAAGGTTTGTATTGTGGGTGCAAGCTATGGTGGTTATGCAGCGCTTGCCGGTGGTGCGTTTACACCCGATATTTATAAATGTGTAGTCTCGATAAATGGCGTATCGAATCTGAATAGTATGTTAGGTTACGACACTTATAAATCTGGCTCTAAAAGTTCATCAGTGGATTACTGGAAAGATCAATTTGGAAAGGGTGATGTTAATTACCAATCTCTAGCTGCCAAATCTCCAGAAAAGCATGCTGATAAGTTCAATGCACCGGTTCTATTGATTCACGGTGAAGACGACACTATTGTTCCTTATGACCAATCGGATGACATGTATTCCGCATTGAAACGAAAGAAAAAATCCGTTGAATTAATCAAGCTAAAAGGTGACAACCATCATTTAATGGAAACCGAGACTCGCTTGCGAGCCCTCGAAGCGACAATAAATTTTGTCAACAAACATCTCCAATAGAAAAACTCTCGGCTGCCCAAGGCAGCCGTTTTTATTTCACAAGCATTTCCGATTTAATAATCTCAGCTAAAATTTTTATCGCCCGTGTTTTTTCATCACTCCAATACCCACTCGATGATAAACGAACGTATTTTTCGTACTTATTGCTGGTAGAGAATAAAATCCCCGGCACTATGGATACATTCTGTTTAAGCGCTTGATGAAAAAGTTCGGTACCGGTCAACTGACAAGTATCCGGTAATTTTAACCAGGTTACATAACCGCCTACAGGATGAGTGCATTCAATTCCTTCAGGAAAATGCGCCTGTATTGACTGCAATAAATCGCGCATGGCTTTTGCAATTTGCAGTCTTTGTTTACGAATATGTTTTTCGTATTTTCCTTCTTCCAATAAATGAGCGACGGCTGTTTGTGTAACACCCGGCGATGCCAAATGCATAGTCACTTTTTCACTAGTAATTTCTTTTGCCAATTGACGCGATGCCACCCAACCCACACGCAAACCCGCCGCTAAAGATTTTGAAAAAGACGAACAATAAATTACCTTGTCACTGAATTGACGGCATACACTCGGGCGCTGGGCACTGAAATGCAAATCACCGTAAATATCATCTTCCACTAAAGGCACTGAGTGTTCTTCACACAAGTTGACCAATGCTCGCTGATGTTTTTCCGAGGTAATAAATCCCTGTGGATTATTCCCTATGCTAATGACAATGCAGGCTTTTATCGGCCAATGTTCAAAAGCTAGTTTTAATGCATCGAGCGAAATACCTTCTTGCGCGTGCGTGGGAATTTCAACTGCTTTTAATTGCAAGCCATCCAATATTTGTAACAAGCCATAATACACCGGCGATTCAATCGCAACCGAATCTCCTGGTTGCGTTATTTTTTTTAGCGCGAGATAAAGCGCTTGCTGGCATCCATCGGTAATTACAATATCATCCGGCGCAACCGGACAATTCATTAATGCCATTCGTTTGGCTAACAAGCGCCGCAATTCATGATTGCCTGAACCATCTTCATAAGACAGCAATTCTTTGCCGTGACCGGCAATGGCTTTTTGAAAGGCTTTTTGAATCATCAAGCGAGGCAAAATGTGCTCATCAGGAACCGCTGCGCCCAAATTAATAATTTGCGGTTTCTTCATCGCGAACAATAATGAGTGAATCAAATCCCGTTTTTGTACCGGCTGGGGTAGATCAGGCGTGTCATTCGTATAAGTGATCGCGGGTCGCGCTATCTCGTTGACATAAAATCCCGAGCCACGACGCGCATGAACAAAGCCCTGCGCCTGCAATAACTCATAAGCTGCCAACACAGTCGAGGCACTCACCTGATGTTTATCCTTCGCCAAACGCACAGGGTCCAAGGAATCCCCGGGCTGTAAATGGCCTTGGGAAATCTTCTCGGCCCAATAATTGGCCAGCTCTTCGTATCGTTTCATCTGTTCACCTTACTCATGGCGAAATACCAGTACACTTTTTCAAAAAAAACACAAAACACTTTAATTTTTAATAAAGTGTTCCGAAACAATTTAGCCTGATTGTGTGTGGTTTGGCAAATGACAAGTGATTAGCATGACCACTGACGAATCCCCTTGGAGCCGCAATGATCCAGTCCTACATAGTCGATGCCTTTACGTCCAAACCCTTTGCGGGAAATCCGGCAGCAGTTTGCCTGTTAGAAAAGCCCATTGATGACGAATTGATGCAATCCATAGCAGCTGAATTTAATTTGTCGGAAACCGCATTTTTATTGCCCTTCACGAGTGATTCCTGGTCACTCAGATGGTTTACGCCGGCTTGTGAAGTGAATCTTTGTGGTCACGCCACTTTGGCTGCCGCGCATGTGCTACTAAATGAAAACAATGTTGATTTAGATCTGTTGCGATTTCAAACTCGCAGTGGTGAATTAACGGCGAGAAAAATGGAATCCAGTATTGAATTGGATTTTCCTTTAACGCCGACAAATCCAATAAACCAAACGGATTTCTTTTATTCGGTTGATCAGAATTTTGTATCGCTACATCAAGCCGGCGAAGATCTTTTATTGGAATTAGCTACCGAAAGTCAGGTGAAAAATTATGAGCCGGATTTTTCCGCAATAAAACAACTGAATTGTCGCGGATTAATTATCACGGCACCAGGCAATGGTTACGACTGCCATTTTGTATCACGATTCTTTGCGCCAAGCTTTGGTATTGATGAAGATCCGGTAACGGGTTCTGCTCATTGTGCACTGATTGATTTTTGGAATAAAAAGACAGGGCGCGATCATTTTATTGCCAAACAAGTTTCCAAACGCGGCGGCACCTTGGATGTTCAATTGAAAGCAAATCGCGTTGCCTTGCGTGGCAATAGTGTTACTACTGCAAAAATCAGTTTATTGGTTGATTAAGATGTACTCTATAGAACTGTCATCAGTTGATGATGCACCTGACATATTGGCGCTACAACAATTGGCCTATCAATCAGAAGCCAAGTTGTATCAAGATTGGACTCTGCCACCACTCACACAAACATTGGATGCCTTGATTGCAGAAATGGGTAAAGGTATTACGCTGAAAGTGGTAATCAATCACCAATTAATAGGCTCAGTAAGAGCCTCAACTGAAAATTCAGTCTGCAAAATTAATCGATTAATTATTCATCCGGAATTTCAAGGCCAAGGGATTGGCTCAGCATTAATGAAAAAGATTGAATCCCTGCACAATCGGTCATCAAAATTTGAGTTATTTACAGGCAACAAAAGCCTGAGCAATATCCGGATTTACCAAAAACTGGGCTATAGAATTAGCCATACTCAAAAAATTTCTGATAAAGTTGAATTATGTTTTATGGAAAAAATAAATCATTCTTTCAATTCTTATCAAGATCTTGACCCTGGCACTATCTATCGACAATTTTTTCATCCTTTTAAATCTACTCCCTGATTAATAATAGGCAACTAACAAAAAGGCTTTATATGATTACCCAGAAAAAGCATGTTGAGCCAGCATCGGCTAGTCAAGCCTTTAGCTGTATAGCGCCAAAATTTTCTCAACTTAGCGATGAGGTGCTTTTTGCGGATGTATGGGAAAGAACAGAGTTATCAAAACGAGATCGCAGTTTAATTACTGTTTCCGCGCTAATTTCACTCTATCGGTTAGAGCAATTACCTTTTCATCTGACTCGTGCACTGCATAATGGTGTAACCAAAGAGGAACTTGTCGAAGTTGCCACCCATTTAGCATTTTATGCGGGATGGCCTTCAGCAGCATCCACTTTGAAACTGATAGAAAACCTGACTATTACAGAGAATAAGGAATAGCTATGCCCTATGTACGCATTTCGCTTCTCAAAGGTAAAAATACTGATTATATAAAAAACCTTTCTGACGGCATTCATCAATCCCTGGTTGAGTCCTTTGAAGTTCCTGTTGACGATCGCTTTCAAGTCATCCATCAACATGATCCACACGAGTTGATTTTTGATAGACATTATATGTCAGGCCCTCGTTCAGATAATTATGTTCTTATTTGCATTACAGCTGGTCGCGTACGCAGTACAAAAGTTAAGCAAGCTTTTTATAAAAACCTTGTGGAACGACTTGATAAATTAATAAGCATAAGACCTGAAGATATTATGGTGGTTATCAATACCACCCAAGCCGATGAATGGTCTTTTGGTATGGGTAAATCCATTGTACCACCAGCATAAAAATTTACCTTACAGATGAAATGTATAAAAATCGCTAAGCTCTTGGAATTATTTGAATTAACTTGGGGTATCTATGCAAGCTGATAATTTTGTATTGAATGATTACTTAACAAGAATAGGCTTTACCGCTGAAACTCAAGTCGATCTGGAAACATTAACAGCATTGATGCGCTGTCATTTATTTTCTATCCCTTTTGAAAACATCGATGTACAGCGGAACAGATTTGTATCACTCAAGCCTGAAGATATAGTGAATAAAATTGTCTATTCAAACCGCGGTGGTTATTGCTATGAAGTTAATGGTTTATTCGCTATGGCGTTAACCTCTATAGGGTTTAGATACCAATTCTGCGGCGGTCGCCCTATGTTTTACCCTCAACTTTGGCCAAAGACTCACGCGGTGGTAGTCGTATCTATAGGCGATGAAAAATACATTTGCGATTTAGGTTTTGGCAGTTTCGGTATCAGAGCACCTATTTCTTTAAATCAATTGGATCAAACCATTCAACAAGATCATGACCAATTTGAAATATCCAAAATGGATCAAGACACCTATTTGATTAAGGCCCAAGTCGAAAACGAATGGAAAAATCAATTCTGCTTTGATCTTTACCCTATGCATTGGGTAGATATGACGCTGCCGAATTATTTTAACTCGACTCATCCTGACACAATTTTTGTGAAAAAGTTATTGGTAGTAAAGCACAACCCGGATGGACGCAGCATTTTGTTGGACAATCAGTTAAAACGTTATGTGAAAGGTCGTGTTGAGGTGACTGAGATTAATCGCGAAGACATTCCTGCGATTTTGAAAAATGAATTTGCGATTGATTATCCTGCGACATAAATTGTAGGGGCAGCCCCCTGTGGCTGCCCTGGGCGGGCACAGGGGCCCGCCCCTACGAAAATGCGTGCTGTTTCAAGTCTGGCCTCGAGCACCATCACAAATCATAAAAATTTCCAAATAAAAAACCGCCATGTTTTGCATGGCGGCTTTTTTGTTTCAATCGAGATTGTTATGCAATCAAGATGGCAACAATTCTTTTACTGCATCGCGCTCTTCTTGCAATTCTTTCTCGGTTGCCGTCATACGTGCACGAGAGAAATCATTGATATTCAAGCCTTGCACAATTTCCCAATCGCCGTTTTTGCAAACGCATGGGAAAGAGTAAATCAAACCTTTTTCAATGCCGTAAGAACCATCGCTGTACACGCCCATGCTCACCCAATCGTTTGCTGGAGTGCCCAATGCCCAATCGCGAATGTGATTGATTGCAGCGTTAGCAGCAGAAGCAGCAGAAGATGCACCGCGCGCAGCGATAATCGCAGCACCGCGTTGTTGAACAGTTGGGATGTAATCCGCTTCGTACCAAGCTTGATCAATCAAACTCAATGCGGGCTTGCCGTTCACCAAGGTGTTGTGCAGATCAGGATATTGCGTTGAAGAGTGGTTACCCCAAATCAATGCCTTGGTGATGTTGTTAATGCTGGTACCGGTTTTGGTTGCCAACTGTGACAGCGCACGGTTGTGGTCCAAACGAGTCATAGCAGTGAATTGACGTGGGTTGATGTTAGGTGCGTTGCGTTGTGCAATCAGCGCGTTGGTGTTGGCTGGGTTACCCACTACCAATACTTTGATGTTGCGTGATGCGTAATCATCAATCGCTTTACCTTGAACAGAGAAAATCGCGGCGTTAGCAGCCAGCAGGTCTTTACGCTCCATGCCTGGGCCACGTGGACGTGCGCCTACCAGCAGTGCGTAATCAGAATCTTTAAAGGCAACAGCAGGATCATCTGTAGTCACAATGCCAGCCAGCAAAGGGAAAGCACAGTCGTCCAATTCCATGGCGACACCTTGCAGGGCTTTGAGTGCAGGGGTGATTTCGAGTAATTGCAGAATAACGGGTTGGTCTTTGCCCAACATGTCGCCAGCGGCGATACGGAACAGAAGGGAATAGCTGATTTGACCAGCAGCGCCAGTGACGGTAACTCTAACAGGTGCTTTCACGATGGAGACTCCATTTATAGGGTATTAGTGGAAAAAACAGAATGTCGGCATTTTGTGCCTGAGACGGTCGGGCATTATAGGGGTTTGGGTGGAAAATTCATCTGGTTTGTGGAGAATTTACGGGTTTGCAACCAACCTTCCTGATTGATCTAACAATTGGAAATAGGTGCCTAAATCATGTGTTCCGTCATATTTACCTGTACGCCAATTTTTCGGAACTGGACCGATTAACGCCCTACTAATATTAATCTGCCACTCGAACCCAACAGTCTCCTTCAAATTTTTATTTTCCAGGCTGCCGTCGAGCAGACCTAGATAATACTCAAATAAAGAGCCCATTGAAAAATTACTTTCCGTGCTGTGACCATTTGTATCACGGTATCCTCCAGACAAATTAAAATTATCAAATCTAGTTCTCGCTTCAGTCCCAATGTATCTAGTAAATAAATCGGAATTTCGAATAACAACTAGCTGACTATACTCGTCTGCGTGTTTGTATTTCAAACAAATCAAAAACATTATCAGCAAAAAATGAATATCTCTTTTATCTGATCCTAGGACAATGTTTTCTAATATCTGAAATACATGCAGTTGATCCCTGGTGGGCAGTTTAAAAAACCTACTAATATACGAAAAATATAAGGGGATTGATTCGGCTCCACCTAATGCGCTTGGTAAAAAAATAAATTCCCTTATGTTAGGAGAATTATCAAACAAGAAATTTGATATTTGAACATAATTAGGTTTATTCAAATTATATTCTGCATAAAAAAATCTTTTCAAATAAGCATGTGAATTAAATCCTTCACCATAAATAGCTTTAATAGAATGACCTAACTGAACGGTATCAGTTGCGAGTATGAAAAAGATCCCTTTCACTGAAAATAGATGCTTAATTGACTCCAAAAGCTCTATCGCATAAGTTGGCCTGCACCGATCAAGCTCATCTATAAATATACATATCGGTAGATGATCTACCGAATCAACCAAGTGTTGAACTGCTATTTCGAATAACTCAATTGATTCTTTCTTTTTCGTAAATTCTTCAACAGCACATTTAGAAGCAATTTTGGTTAACTGACCCGCTATTTGAGACGCCTCCTCTGAATCCCAATCGATGGATTCCACATTTTCGTTGATCTCATCAATGGTAGATCCAGTTATTTTTTTCACAGCAACTTCAGCAACTATCGGGATAGCTTTCTTTACCCAAGAGGTGAAGGACGCCTTTAATGCTCCGACACTTGAAGAAATCTTCTGATTGTCTTCATACTGCCTGCTCAACTCTTGGCACACAACAGATACGAAAGATAATAAAGCGTCCTCCGAAAAATCATTCCTCCAAGCATCAAAATAAACTACAGGACGATTTTGTTTTAAATCCATTGCGAGATTTTTTAAAAACCAAGTTTTCCCTTGACCCCATTCAGAATTAATATTCAACACAAATGAGGTTTGATCTTTTTTATTGAGACTGTAAAGACGTTCTATGTAGTTTCTTAGATAATCGCCTTCTGATTGACGACCAAGCAAATCTCCTTCCCATGCTTTTGTTTCTGTCATATCCATCTCCTAAAAATTATTTTGAATACCGCACCACCAACGCCTGATACAAATCGTCTTTAAAACTTGCACTGGTTGCATCTAATGATTGCAACGCATCAACTAGATGTTCGTTGTCTTCGCGGCCATCGAACCAGTGTTTTTTGTAGCTGCCGTCTTTGTAGCCGTGATCCTGGCGGAAGAAGTTCAGTACGTTTTTGCCGACATAACCGCGATAGAGTTGATCGAAAGACATATTCACGCCAGCCATTAAACGGCCGAATAAATTCAGGTGAATTTGTTTATCCAACAAAGTGGCAGATGCAAATTTTTCCAGATCAAGACGGAAATCTTTTTCGTCAGTGGCGATGTTTAATTCACTTTGAATTTTGGCTGTTGCCTGTTCAATGGATAAACCGGATTGCAGCAGAATGCTTAAACCAAAGTGCCAGATATCGATTAATTCAAGGGCAACTTGTTCGGTATCAGGGGATTGTTTTTTCCACCACTTCCAACCGTAGTGATCCATTAATTCGGCGCACTCGACCCAAATTGCGCGATACCATTCATAGCCTTGGGATTTCCAATTGGCGTTGACTTTAGTGTTCATGGCGTCTTGCAGTTCGAGCATGGTTTTGATTTGTTGTGGGTTCATTTTTTTGTGGCCTTGTTTGAAATTTGAATTTTTTGAATCAAAAGCTTGACCCCCTCCTAACCTCCCCCTTGCCAGGGGGAGGGACTTTACTCCCTACTTTTTTCGGAGCGCAGTCTGTCCCCTCCCCTGGCAAGGGGAGGGTTAGGGTGGGGTCTTTTAGTTAGGCAAATAATCTTTAGCCCTTTTGAACAACCGATAAAAATTCTCAGTCGTAATCTCGCCAAACTTTTCCAAACTCAAACCACGCAAGTCAGCAATATATTGCGCGACTTCGCGAACATATTTGGGTTCGTTAGATTTACCGCGATAAGGCGCTGGTGCGAGATACGGTGAATCAGTTTCGATTAATAATTTATCAAGCGGCATATTGCGTACCACTTCTCGGATTTGTTCGGCGTTTTTAAAAGTGACAATGCCGGAAATGCTGATGTAATAATTTAATTCCAGCGCTGCTTTGGCCATTGGCCAGTCTTCGGTAAAACAATGCAGCACGCCGGCATTTTCGCGACATGCGTGTTCTTTCAAAATCGCGAGCGTATCTTCTTTGGCTTCGCGGGTGTGGACAACTACCGGTAATTTTTTTTCTTTCGCGACTTGCAAATGCAAAATAAAACTTTCTGTTTGTAAATCTTTGCTTTCGGTTTCGTAGTGATAATCCAAACCGGTTTCACCTATCGCAACTACTTTTGCTTGATCTGCCCAATTTGATAATTGCTCATAACTTGCCCTCGCCTCTTTTACATCACAAGGATGAATACCGACAGACGCCACTACGCCAGGATAGCGTTGCGCAATAGAAATCACTTCCGGATTATTGTCGAGTGTTACGCTGATGCATAACATTTGCTGAATGCCACGCTCGTGCGCGGCTTTTACGGCGTCGTCCAAATTACCTTGATAGGGTTCGAGATTAAGTCGGTCAAGGTGACAATGTGAATCGATTAACATGAAACTCTCTTAAAGATAAAAATAAAACTTGTTTTGCGTCATTTCCGAAGGAAATCCAGCGCCCCTCAATCTACAACCAAAGTCACTGGATGCCCTTGGGCATGACGAAAGCAGATTGGATAAAAAACAAAGCCAGGTTTAACCTGGCTGCAACGAATTTATTTGGCGATGCGTTTTACATAGTATGCGTCGGCTTATCCGAACCTAACATGCCTGCTAAATAAGTTTCTATTTTGTTGATGGCGGTGTTGTCCTGATCACTGAATTGCACGCCGATTCCTGCGGCTCTGTTGCCTTGGGCACCGCGTGGTGTCACCCAAACGACTTTCCCTGCGACCGGGATTTTTTCCGGTTCATCCATCAAACTCAACAACATAAAAACTTCATCGCCCAGCTTGTAGCTTTTGTTGGTGGGAATAAACATTCCGCCGTTTCTTACGAAAGGCATATAGGCCGCATAGAGTACGTTTTTATCTTTGATGGTAAGGGAGAGTATCCCGTTACGAGCACCGCCGCCGATTGCTTGCATAAAAACCCGCCTGTAACTCAGAATTTTTGAAGACTAGAATTTTTTGGACACTATATAGGGTAGATCAGACCTGTCCAACTGCCAAAGTGGATTGTCGGCTGGCGCGAACCAGAGCCGCCCAATCCATTAACCATTCTTCCACCAGCAATTGTTTATTAGGGTTGGCGCCACTCAACAATTGCCGCTTGCTTAATAAAACCTTTTCAATATAACGATGCAACAAACTATTGGACAGTGTCGCCAACAGATTTTGCCACTCAGTCGGTGCTTTGTGTACAGGGGTATGACTGGCACCAGCCTTCCACTTTACTATCGACAAGAGCCAACTGATAAACCACTCAGCCAAAGCCAATGGATCTTCATCTTGCCACTCGGCAGCCAATTCAATTGGTGAACTTTGACCCAGTGATAACTTAACCCAGGATTGCAGTCGTCTTTCGCGACGATCCAACTGATCGCCATCCAGTAAATCCAGCGCCGCCAAAGGTGCCCCGCCCGCTTCAAGTAACAAGGTGTCTGCCGAATGATTACTAACCAGTGGCTGCAACCAATTCAACACCACTTCGCTTGAAGGCAGAGGTAACAAACGCATTTGACAACGGCTGCGAATCGTCGGCAATACCAGGCTCGGATTATGGCAAACCAGCAACATCATAGTTTGGCCGCTGGGCTCTTCCAACGACTTCAACAATGCATTGGCCGAGTTGGCATTCATGGCTTCGACCGGATCAATCACCACCAACTTGAAGCCGCCTTGTTGTGAGGTTTTGCCCAAAAACTGTGTCAGCTCTCTAACCTGGTCGACTTTGATACTTTTGCTGCCCTCTTCGGGTGACAGAAATAGCAGGTCGGGATGAGTCTCGGCTTTGTTCAACATACAAGCACGGCAATTGCCACAAGCAAATCCATCATGCGGGGTTTCGCACAACAAACGAAATGCCAGCGCCCGCGCTAACTGTAGCTTACCTATCTTGCGTGGCCCCGCCAGCATAATCGCGTGTGGCAATTTTTCCTGCTGCGATAGCTGGGAAAAATCTTGCCATTGCATTTGATGCCAGGGGTAAGGATGTGCAATAAAGTCAGCCATGGAAATTATTTGCGATAAAAATAGATGGCGAATCATGCCATAATTCGCGCCCCCAAAGCGAACCGCATTTTATGAATCAAGCTGCACAGATCAACCCGGTCAAGATTGTTTATCAGGATGAACACCTGATAATCGCCAACAAGCCCCCCGGATTATTATCCGTACCAGGCAAAGGGCCAGAAAATCAAAACTGCCTTTACAATCAGGTGTTAAAGCTGAATCCAAACGCCAGAATTGCGCATCGCCTTGATCAGGGCACATCCGGCATGGTGATTTTTCCGCTCAGTTATTTGGCGCTACGTAATCTCACGCAAAGTTTTGAAGATAAAAAAATTCACAAAACTTATTTAGCGGTAGTGAATGGCATTATCGAACAGGATCAAGGTGAAATTGATTTGCCATTAATTTGCGATTGGCCCAATCGGCCTTTGCAAAAAGTTTGTTATGAACAGGGGAAAAAGGCCTTAACACGCTATCAAGTGCTGCAACGCGATCAGCATTTACAACAAACTCGCGTACAACTTTTCCCGATTACGGGCCGCACTCATCAACTGCGAGTTCATATGTTATCCATGGGCCACACCATTTTGGGCGATGGACTTTACGCATCACCCGAAATAAAAAGCAAAGCACCGCGATTGTTATTGCATGCGCAGGATTTATCTTTTCCGCATCCGATTACCGGTGCTGAAATTTCGCTGCATTGTCCAGCGGATTTTTAAATCAATTTCTGCAAAACCTGATCAATATCCTGCTGAACTTTTTCCAAACTTTGCCCTGCATCCACAATTGCGTAACGCGCAGGATTGGCACTGGCGCGTTCGCGATAGGCGGCTCTGACACGCTCGAAAAAATCCAGCGTTTCACTTTCGAAGCGGTCCAATTCTCCGCGTTGACTGGCGCGACTCAAACCCAGCTTCACATCTATATCCAATATCAATGTTAAATCGGGTCGTAAATCGGCTTGAACCAGGGTTTCCAGTTGGCAAATCACTGCTTTGCTCAATCCTCTGCCACCGCCTTGGTAGGCATAGGTGGCATCGGTAAATCTATCGCTCAACACCCAGGCACCGCGGGCCAATGCCGGCTTGATTACTTGCGCCAGGTGCTGGGCGCGGGCGGCGAATACCAGCAGTAGTTCTGCGGTTTGATCGACAGCTTCGTCGCGTTTGGCCAGCAACAATTCACGTATTTGCTCTGCCAGAGGTGTTCCGCCTGGCTCGCGGGTGACTACAACTTCAATGTTTCGGGATTCGAGCCAATCCCTGACGAAGGCTAAATTGGTGCTTTTTCCGACACCTTCGGTGCCTTCAAGTGTTAAAAATTTTCCGGATTTCATAAGAAATTTTTGACTCCAACAGGGGAGCGCGTATCATAGCCGCTTTTTCGACGGAGAGGTCCCCTCGCATGATTACCCTGCACACCAATTATGGCGATATAGTTCTGGAACTGGATTTTGAGAAAGCGCCAAAAACTGCAGCCAACTTCAAACAATATGCTGAAGATGGTTTTTACAATGGCACCATTTTTCATCGCGTAATCGACGGATTTATGATTCAGGGCGGTGGTTTTGGTGAAGATTTTGTACAAAAAGAAACTGGCGAACCCATTCAAAACGAAGCAGACAATGGCTTATCAAACCTTACCGGTACTGTCGCCATGGCGCGCACCAATGACCCACACAGTGCCACTGCCCAATTCTTCATCAACGTAAAAGACAATCTGTTTTTAAACCACAGTGGTAAAAACGCGTCAGGTTGGGGTTATTGTGTTTTTGGTAAAGTGACCGCTGGTATGGACGTAGTCAATAAAATCAAAAGCGTGAAAACCGGCAGCAAAGGTTTCCATCAAGACGTTCCAAAAGAAGCTGTCATCATTCAAAAAGTTACTGTTGCCTGATTGATGAAAAAAACGCTTTTCATTTCTGATCTGCATTTACACGAATCACGCCCGCTTATTACGCGGGCGTTTTTTCGTTTTCTACAAACTCATGCAATCAATATAGATGCCTTGTATATTCTCGGCGATTTTTTTGATGCCTGGATTGGCGATGATGACGATCAACCTTTGATTGCAGAAGTTGCACAAGCACTTGCACAAACGGCTGCGTCAGGCACACAGATTTTTTTATTACACGGCAATCGCGATTTTTTAATCGGTGAACAGTTTGTAAAAAGTTGCCACGCCAGGTTGATTGATGACGACACATCGATTGATTTATACGGCACACCAACACTGTTGTTACACGGTGACAGTTTATGTACGGCTGATAAAGACTACATGCAATTCCGTAGTATGGTGCGCGATGCAAAATGGCAATCAGACTTTTTAGCGCAACCTTTGGCTGTACGTCGTGCAATCGCCAGCGATTTGCGCAGCAAGAGCAAAGCCATGAATAGCATGAAAGCTGAGGATATTTTGGATGTTACAGCATCAGAGGTAGAAGCCAGTTTTCTGAAATATCAAACACCATTGATGATCCACGGACACACCCACCGCCCTGCCCGCCATCCCTATCTAATTAATCAACAAAAATTTGAACGAATAGTATTAGGCGATTGGCACGATTCACTTTGGTATATCAACGCCGATCAAAACGAAATTAAGTTAATCGAAGAAAAAATTTGACCTGTAGGGGCGCCGCTTGCTGCGCCCAATTTCAATCAGAATGCAGCAAGCGCCCCTACGATTATTCCATCCGCTTTTCAATCACCAGATTAATCGATTCCGGTAATTGATTGATATCGATTGGTCCTTGACTCACTTGCCAATCGCCGGGTTTTGCAGTCGCACTACCGTCTTCAGAAATCCGCGCCACCACTTCAATTTGTGAAGCATTTGCCAAGGTAAATTGCGGGGACATTGCCATGGACTCATCAAGAGTAATGGTTAATGGCAACTGCGATACTTGAACACGATTAATCGCCAACGGCATTTTGGCTCCTTGCCAGGCACGCGCATAAACATAAACCAACTGATCAGGTTTGGCAGTTACCGCATTTCCCAAAGAAACTTGTAGACTAATTTTTCGGGTCACAAACATTTTATCCAAAATTTCTTGTGAGCCGCCTTCTGCCAAATACAACTCTTTCGCTTTGTTTATTCCTTGTGATAAACCACGCCCACTTTCAGTATTAGCTCCCAACAGATTCACCGCTTTTTGCCAGGTTTTAATGGCTTCCAAATATTGTTTTTTCGAAAATTGATAAATGCCGGTTAAACCCAATGCGGTCGCATTATTGGGATCCTGATCCAGCGCTTCTTGCGCAAGCTGGCCAACTCTATCAGTAATTTGATTTTTATCGCGCAAAAAAATCGCCTGCGCCAATTCTGCTTTGACCATGCCAGATGTTGTATCGACTTTTAACACTTCTTCATAAGCGCTGGCCGCTTTCGCATAATCATTTTTTTCAGATGCCAAACGCGCAAGCAAAAACCAATAATGCAGATTTTCCGGCGTTTCTTGCAAGCGCGCTTCCAACATAGGAATCAGCACATCAGCTTGAGTGGTATCCAGCGGTTTGCCATCCAACATGGCTTGATAATCCGCTTGTTGTTTTTGATTGTAGGCTTGCACAATCTGCAGATCATCATTGGCCCCAAGGTGTTTGTACAATCCCAGGACGCCTGCCGCAAACAATACAAACACCAATACAAAAATCAGTTTGGATGATGTGGCTTGTTGCGTTGAGCTCAGGTTCGTCAACCCCTGGCTTGTTTGCAACAGGTTGCGTTCCAATTCCAATTTCAAACTGGCAAATTCATCCTGGCTAATACGTTGATTATTTCTTTGTTGCTCAAGTTCTGCCAATTGCTCACGAAACAAACGAATATTTTCCTGAATGACAGGTTGGTCAGGTACGTCAGCTGTTTTTGTATTGGTTGCACGACGGGAATGTAAAAGTGGAATGATAAAAAATACAGATCCCAACAAGAGCATTAGCAGAAACACAACCCAAATTTCAGACATCATCAGGATTGTCCTCCGGTTTTATCTTTATCAAGGTTTAATAAACGATTTAACTCTGCTTGCTCATCACTCGACAATGCAGCTTGCACTGACAACCTGCGCTTGTGTCGCAACAGGGTAATCAATACCAGCAAACCAATTACCAGAAAGAATACTGGCGCCCCCCAAAGGAAGATAGTTTTTGCAGTGACTCGAGGCTTGTACAAAATGAAGTCACCATAACGATCCAGCATATAGGTGACTATTTCTTCATCTGACTTACCCTGCTCGATCATCACATACAATTGTTTGCGCAAATCCATCGCAATGGATGCGTTAGAGCCGGATAAGTTCTGATTTTGACATTTTGGGCAACGCAATTCGTCAACAAAGTGTTTATATCGCGCCTGCTGCTCTTGATTTGCAAACTCAAAAGTATCAATTGCCGCAAAACAAAAGCTACTTAAACAAAAGACCCACAGATAAATTAACTGACGAAACATGGCGCACCTGAATATGCAAGCTGATCATGATTGGCGGCGAGTATAACAACTGCCATTCACAGGGGCGAACAGTTTAGATCAAGCCCTTTGTAAAGCATTGGTTAATTCTCAAACAAGAACTGAATTATTTATTCGTAAGCAGCAAAAAACGGTTGACGACTTTATTTCGATGATTAGAATACGCGCCACCTTAGGGCGTATGCCCACAAGGGCGGTTAGCTCAGTTGGTAGAGCAATGCCCTTACAAGGCATGGGTCACAAGTTCGAGTCTTGTACCGCCCACCAATAATTTCCACAAGAAATAATTGGTTTTTTGAATTGGATCGGTAGTTCAGTTGGTTAGAATACCCGCCTGTCACGCGGGTGGTCGCGGGTTCGAGCCCCGTCCGATCCGCCACATAGATGCTGATGAAAATCAGCAATAAAAAAGCCCCGCATCAGGGGCTTTTTTATTGACCAAAAATCACCTCAAATAATTTTTTAATAGATAGTCTTTTATCTCATACAAGCTATCGCTACTAAACGCCGCAATGCATGATTTGTTAGAGGATTTCCAAATCGGCAAGATTTCCAGCTTATAAGCGGGCTGAATATCCGCATCAAAATCATCGCCGATAAAAATTGTTTTATCCGGATGAACATTGAGAGCATTCAGGCAATTCAGAAATATCTCAGGATCAGGCTTTTTAATCCCCAAACCACCAGACGTCACAATAGAATCAATTAACAGATCAAGCCCTAATCCGGAAATTTTACTGCGCTGAAATGCATCGCGACCATTGGTCACAATTCCGGTTTTTAAACCTGCCTGTTTGCAAAATTGCACCAGCTCAATCGCACCGGGAAAAGCCTGGGCATATTTACCCAAATTACTATCAAAATCAGCCAGCAAGTTATTGGTGATATTGATATCGAGATTAAAGCGCTCACACAAACGAGAAAATACTTCCGTTTTTTCAATTCGATAATTATTTAGTTCAATATAAAGACCAATCCATTCATTTTTATCGATTAAAAATTCATTCAACCCGGCGGATTCATATTGTTTGCCCGCAACAATTTTCAGTGTTGCAGATTTATCATGCAGAGTGTCATCGAGATCAAATAGAATGGCATCGATTTTCATGAATCTACTACGTACGATTAGCCACCGTAAGCCGACAGCGATATTAGGGCGAAGTAAACGGAATATACTCGTATTCAGACAGATATATCAATGAAATTAACTGCACCAAAACCAGAAAAAAGCCCAAGCTTAATGTAAGCTTGGGCTTTTCTACAGCGTAGAAATTATAGAAAAAATCAACCACTTTTCGCGGTAAAAGGTAAACGATCCAAGATGCCGTCGAGTGATTGGCCGATAGATTTCAAACTGCGCACTATGGATTCCATGGCGGCAAATTGCGCTTGCAAGCGAGCTTTGTAGGATTCGGCGCGGCGATCCATGACTTTTTCATCGTCTTTTACTTTTTCCAAATCTTTAGTGATATTGGTCTCGCGATTTTTAATTAAACCATTAGAAGATTTGGTGTAGTTTTGTAGCATATCGGAAAATTGCGTGGCAAAACCTTTTGAAAACGTAATATTGCCGCCCGTTGCGCCAGGTGCTATGTGCATGCTTAAACCTTCAGCTTTGCTACCCAATGCTGGCAAAAGCACATTGCCATAACCAAATGCGGCCACGCCATCAACTGTACCGGCGACATCTACACCTGCGCTGCCATTAACAACGGACAATCCAAATTCATCCATATTGGCACCAACCTCAGTAATATCCACTTTACTGGAACTGCCAAAATCATTTGAAGTGAATTCAAATCGATTCAGAGTTGAATTATAGACGGCAGAAATGCTGGCTTTTGCAGTTTTTAAATTAGAGTCAGCATTAATCAAGGTCTGCAAATCTGCAGCAACCTCTGCGGCCGATGCATAGGTTTTGGTCGGCAGACTGATTGATGCTGTCTCAACGCCATTCACTTTAATTTTAAATGAGTAATCTTTTCCAGTTGTATCCAATGGAAAACTGGTACCCGGATCAAATGTTCCGCCATTCAAATATCCCTTACTCGCGTTAGTGGTGATATTGACGGCATAGGTCCCGGGAACCGATGCAGCACTATTGGCTCTGACCGTAATTTGCGCATTATCGGAACTTCTTTTAGGTACAAAGAAATCACGCACTGCATCAAAATTATTTTTCAAAGTATTATTGAAGTCAGTTGGCTTACCATCTTCAACAATTTGCAAACTGCCATCCAATTGAGTCCTGATACCCAGCGCACCCAGTGTATTAAAACTGCCAGCCAAACCTGAAACAGGTGCACCCAACATAGTACGAATGGAATTCATTAAACTTTTTGACAATGGGTCTTGTCTCAAGCTACCAAATTTTGAATTCTCTTGATCAAAGCCAACGAGCTTTTGCGTATCTTTGAAAAAGGTATTGTATGCGGCGACAAAATCACGAATCGCAGTCTCAGCACCCGCACGGTCATGTGCTATGTTAATCGTGACAACTTCACTGGCGGAATAATTAAATAAGTCGAATTCCAAACCTTCAATTACGTCAGTGACATGATTAGACGCGCGAGTCAGCAATAAACCATTAACTCTAACCTGTGCGTCCTTACCCTCTTGTTCAGGATTAAGCACACGACTGGTTTGATTAAAATTAAAACTGTTTAATCCAGGCGCACTTACATCTTCGGTTGCAGTAATTTCAACTTCATTTTTCGCACCGGAGGGTGCTGTAATTAATAATTTATACGCACCCGCTTCGCCAACAATACTGGCTTGCACACCGGTGTTGGACGCATTAATTGCATCACGCAAACCGGTCAACGAATTATTGCCATCGTTGATAGTGATTGTTCCGCCAGTTTTGGTGGTATCTGCGGTAAATGTGGTGGGCGGTTCATTCCACTCGCCCAAACGAATCGTCAGTGTACCTTTGCCAATCGGTGTATCAACCGCGGCAAAAGAACCTGAACTTAGGGATTGTGCTTGAGCAATTTGTTCAACTTTGATTTTGTATTCGCCAGCAGCCGCTTTTGCTTCCAGCTTGGTAATACCCAAAAGCGTGGTATCTGGAAGGGACACACTTTTAGCATTGAAGGTATCAGGATTATTTAAAGCCTTAACGGCAGTATCCAAGGTGGAGATTGCTGATCGCATCAAACCATAATCAGAGATTTGAGTCTCAAGAGTGGTCTTGCGGGTTGTTAGACGAGCCGCTTCAGCCGCCTTGCTGGCATCCACCAATTGAGTAATCAATGCAGCATTATCAACACCGGAACTGGTGGACAACTTACTGATAATGTTAGAACCAGCCGATGTGGTTGTGTTGTTAGTCGACGATACTGTGGCCATATTTCACTCCCGACAATCACTGGGGCGGATAGTCTTGGTAGTATTAGCGGCAAGTTTTTGCCGTTCTTTAGGCAAAAATGCAAAATTACTACCGATTAGCCTCATATAAGCATAGCCCATGCCAAGCGAACAGCCAGCCTGGCACTAAAGTCCTGAAGACTATTCGTAACGCAACGCTTCGGCGGGTTGGATGCGACTGGCGCGCCATGCGGGATAGATAACAACCAGTAAACTCAGAATTAACGCTGTGGCAACCACTTGCAACACATCCATAGGCTGTAATTCTGAAGGAAGATAGGTGACGGGATAAACGTCAGCCTTCAGAAATTGTATTCCCAGAATTGATTCCAGCAGTGAGACCGCAGGTGTAACCACCAAAGACAACACTATCCCTAACAAACTGCCTATAGCTGTACCTAAAAGCCCTATCAGCCCACCGTGCAACACAAAAATCCCCATAATTTCTTTGGTACTGGCCCCCATAGTTCTAAGTATGGCGATATCACCCTGTTTATCGACCACCACCATGATGAGCGTCGTCACCAGATTGAATGCAGCTATAGCAATAACCAATATCAGCAACAAGCCAATCATATGCTTGGACATTTGTATGGCTTCATACAGCGGGCCGTGCATACGCATCCAACTGCTACCGAAATAACCTGTATCTAATTGATTGGTAATCTCGTGAACAACTGCCTGCGCTTGAAATAAATCTTGCAACTTAACGCGAATACCTGTGATTTTTCCAGGCTTTAATGAAATAGCCGATGCCTGATTAATTTCCATCAAAGCAAGATTATTATCCAATTCACTTTGTGTATTTAAAATTGCACACACTGTCATAGTTTTTATACGCGGTGAAAATTCCTGACCCTTGATATTATTGGTCGCGGGAATAATCAGTGTGACCTTATCATTAACAGCAAGCTGTAATTGGTCAGCGACACCCTGCCCCAGAATAATTTGACCGGATTCGTTTTTTAATTTTGCTAATGCCTCAACAGAAATTTTACTTGGCAAACTTGAAGTTCGGTTTTCCTGTTCTGGATCAATCCCGAATAACAGAATTGGAACGACATTTTTTTTTCGACTTACCAATCCCTCCAGCTGGACAAACGGTGAAGTGCCAATAACCTGCGGATGCTGCTCTATCGTCTTCATTAGAGGAGCTGGATCATCTATGCCTTGCTGATAATAAATACTGGCGTGCGGCATTAGCGATAAAATGTTAGTACGCAATTCACGATCAAAGCCGTTCATGATCGACATAACCACAATCAAGAGTGCGACACTAACAACCAAACCGGCGATCGACAAACGTGAAATAAAAGACACCAAACGACTATGCTTGCGCGACAAACCGTAGCGCACACCCAGCATTAGCACATAAGATGAAAAAAACGTTTTCATCTAGTTGCTACCTTCCGTTTGAATACTTCCCTTATCCAGACGTAAAGTTCTATCCATTCGCGCTGCCAGTCGCGGATCGTGAGTTACTACAACAAAGCTGGTACCAATGCTGCGATTTAACTCCAGCATCAACTGTTGTATGGATTCGGCTGACTCCACATCCAAATTACCCGTGGGTTCATCCATTAACACGCACAAAGGTTGAGTTGCCAAAGCACGGGCAATGGCTACGCGTTGCCTTTCACCACCGGATAATTCTGACGGTTTGTGTTGGATACGTTTTGCCAAGCCTACTCTCGACAACAAATCCTGCGCGGTGACACTGGCTTCTTTTATCGATTTTTTAGCGATCAACAAAGGCATAGCCACATTTTCCAACGCGGAAAACTCTGGCAACAGATGATGGAATTGATAAACAAACCCCAAATGCTGATTTCGCAACCAGCCACGTTGATCAGCATTCAATTCAGCCAGATTTTTTCCCGCAACAGTGACTTGACCTGCATCAGCCAAATCCAACCCACCTAGAATATTCAGTAAAGTCGATTTGCCTGAACCCGATGCACCCACAATAGCAACACGCTCACCTTGTTCAATTCGCAAATCAATATTGCGTAAGACTTCAACTGCCAAATCACCATGACCATAGGATTTTTTTACACCACGGCATTCAAGAACGGATTGACTCACCTGATTCTCCTATTCATAACGTAAGGCTTCGGCGGGTTGAATTTGTGATGCATTGTATGCAGGATAAATTGTTGCCAATACACTCAACAAAAAAGCGACTGAACAAACCAACACCAAATCTTGCCACATCAACACTGAAGGTAACTGTGCGATATAAAACACATCTGGATTAAATAATTGCCAACCAGATAAAGTTTCCAACAATGACACCAATCCACTCAAGCTGACCGCAATCAAACTACCCAAACAAGCGCCAATAAAAATACCAGCAAGACCAACCGCTGTACCCTGCACAATAAAAATCATCATAACTTGTTTTGCTGTTAAACCCAGGGTGCGCAACACCGCAATATCAGAACGTTTGTCGGCAACCATTAACACCAAACTGGAGACAATATTAAATGCCGCAACAGCGATGATAATCATTAACAGTGCAGTCACCACAATTTTTTCCATTTTTACAGCAGCAAATAAACTGCCTTGAGTTTCACTCCAATCTTTTGCCCTGTAACCTTCACCCAATTGTGCGGCTGCCATAGTAAGAACTTTGCCAGATTTAAACATATCGGTGGTTTTGATTTTTAAACCTTGCGGCGCGTTTTTCTTGAAAAACTTTTGCGCATCTTGCAAATGAATAAATGCGAGATTGGCATCCACCTGGGCACCAGCTTCAAAGATACCCACCAGAGTAAAACTGCGTGAACGGGCAAAAATTCCCATGGGGGTAATATTAAGATCAGACGAGGTGAGTATGACTTTGTCACCAGTCGTTAACATTAAACGGCTCGCTAAAATACGGCCCATCACTATGCCGTATTCGCCGGGCTGCAAATAATCCATACTGCCAACAATCATTTGCTCATTGATTTTCGACACCTTTGCTTCTTCATCCGGCATTACACCGTACAACTGCACACCATCCATCATGCCGTTAAAACTCACCATCACCTGACCTTGAATATAAGGTGCAGCGGCCATTACGCCTGGCAGCGTTTGTACTTGAGCGGCAGTGATGGGCCAATCAGACAAGCCTTTGGGATGATCAATAAAACCGTGCGGAATTACACTCAGGATGCGCTGTTTAATTTCGCGATCCATGCCATTCATCACTGACAGCACAATAATCAAGGCCATAACACCTAAGGCCATTCCTAATAATGAAAAGGCGCTGATGAAGGAAATAAACTGGTTTCGGCGCTTGGCACGGGTGTATCTAAGGCCGATAAATAAGGGAATATTCTTTAGCATGGCGCGCATTAAACCTGTTTCATCCTGATTGAACAAGCGTCTTGCCGCATCTGTGCTAGAGTTGTTGCAAAGGTATAGCCGGAAGAGCTTTTGCTATGAATGAACGCCGCAGTTATTTTCGAATAGACGAAACCATTGCTCTGGAATTTAAAAAGGTCGATGAGATAACAGCCAACACCGCAGTTCCTGAATTGCAGTACCCCAAAACAGCGTCTTTGCAACTCTTCAATGAGCTGCGCAAAATTGATCAGGATAACGCCCACTTGTTTTATCAAATCAAGGATAGCAACCGGGCATTGGGAGAATATCTACACAACCTGAATCGAAAAATTGATTTAATCAGCCAACAACTCATGGCCGATTTCAAACCGCTTCCACCTTCAAAGACCATCAGACAAGTAAACCTAAGCGAAGGTGGGATCGCCTTTGGTTCTACTGAGCCTGTGAGCCAGGATGATTTTATTGTGATACGACTAGTGTTCTTGCCCAGTAACGCTGGCATGGTGATTTTCGCTAAAGTTATTCGCGCGGAACCCACCGCCAAAGGCGAATATCAGCTGGCGGCAAGATTTCATAGAATTAACGACGCGCAGCAACAGCTCATCGGTCAACACATCATGCGCAGCCAAATGGCAGAGAAACGAAAAAAGAAAGAACAGCTCTCATGATACCAATGTCGTTAACCAATACACTCAACGGACTGTTCACAAGTTTATTAATAGTCGGCTTTGCTGCCGCAGCTAATCCAACCGATCAATTACTCCTATCCTGGGGCTACAAGCCAACCAACCAATTGACCTATAACGAAACACTTTGTGGGCGCTCGTCTGTACTAAACAGGCAATTAACCGGAATTAAATCCCTGACGCCCGTTGAAGGTGAAGATGATACTTTTTACCGATTTACTTTGGGCCAGGAAAATTTGGCATCCATTGAAGATCAACAAAAACGATTGAACGAATTGAATAATCGCGAAACTGAAAGTTCACTTATTTCCAAAAGCTGCAACTTGATAAAATTTTTCAGCTGCAACAATCGAATCTATTTTGTACACACAGATTCGTTATTATTTATCTCAGAGCTTGATCGGATTAGCAATCTTTATCAGAGAGAAACCTGCTCCGAACCGGCATCCTGATTAAAAAAATCCTGCAGAATCTCTGCTACCTTTTCTGCATCATCTTCCATATGCAAATGATGCCCGCCATTCATTTCGTGGGTTTCAATAAAAGAATAGTTAGCAACTTCGGATAAATAACGCGCATAACTGGCTTGTAAACCTTTCTTACCCATAATCAAAAGGGATTTTGCGCGAATATTGCGAATAAATGAATCAAATTGTTCATAGGTTAACTTAACCGGCGTCGGCGCCAATAACCGTGGATCGGTACTCCAGAAAAATCCATCACCCTGATTTTTTAACCCGCGCTCGGTGATGGCTTTTGCGGCGACATGGCTTAATGGAAACAATCCGCGTTCACGTGCAGTAATGGCAGTTTTAATATCAGAATAAAGTGTGAGTGTTTTGTTGGTTTGATAGCCCAAACCTTTAATAGCAGCGGCTAGTTGATGTGGCGACTTTTCGGGTTCAATTCCCTCAAGCAACAAACCTTCAATCAGGCCAAGATGTGTAATACGCTCGGGAAAAGTACCGGCAGCCAAAGCACTCAAAATAGCACCACGCGAATGCCCTAACAGCGCAAATTGTTCCCAGCCGAAATAATCAGCGATAGAAAAAATATCGCGAATATCGTCAAAACAATGATAAGCAAATGTCCCGGCACGATGCGCTGTTTTACCGTGGCCTGCCATATCCACTGCAACCAGATAATAATCTTTTAACAACGGACCAATACGAAAGAAGCTTGCCGCATTATCCAACCAACCGTGCAACGCCAAAATTGGCTTATTGCCTGGTTTACCCCAAGTCAATGCCGAAAATTGCATACCATTGACTTCAAATTCGATTTCATTCGGATACTGCTCAGCCATTTTTACCGCCAATGACATAAAAATTCCCTGTTACAAAAATTAAATTGATCCCCGATTCAAGGGTGCTCTTCCAAAAAACTTTGCAAACGTTTTTGCACAACAACCGCAAGAGTATCCGGTTGAAATTTTGATAGAAAATCATTACAACCGACTTTATCAACCATAGCTTTATTGAAACTACCCGACAAGGAAGTATGTAACACTATGTACAAATCTTTTAGCGTTGAGTCTTTACGTATTTCTGATGTCAAACGATAACCATCCATCTCGGGCATCTCGGCATCTGTCACCAACATAATAATTTCATCCGTCACTTTTTTGCCTTCGCGAGTCCATTGCTGCAATAAATGCAAGGCTTGCAATCCATCTTGCACACTTAGCACTTCCACACCCAAATTCGCCATGGTTTCTTTCACTTGACGCACAGCGGTAGGCGAATCTTCGGCTAATAAAATTTTTAATTTACGGGCGCGGGCGCGACTTGCCAAATCCTGATCCAACACCTCCGCAGACACTCGAGTGTTATAAGGGATTATGTCTGCCAACACACGTTCGACATCAAGAATCTCAACAATTTGTTCATCAATTCGGGTAATTGCTGTCAGAAAATGACCGCGCCCCGTACCTTTCGGTGGTGGCAAAATAATTTCCCAATTCAAATTCACGATACGGTCAACAGCTCCGATCAAAAACGCCTGAACGGATCGATTGTATTCAGCAATAATTAAATTGGACTTAAGTGCATCAGGCAAAGGGCCTGCGCCTATAGCTGCGCTCAAATCAATCACCGGCACCGCTTGCCCACGCAAATGTGCCACTCCCAACACATGCGGATGACTGTGCGGTACTGAACGCAAGGGCGGGACTTTAACCACTTCCTGCACCTTAAATACATTGATCGCAAACAGCTGCTTGCCCGATAAGCGAAACATCAGCAATTCAAGACGATTTTCGCCGACCAAACGCGTTCGCTGGTCAATGGAATCAAGTAATTTGGACATAGCAACTCCGAACATAACGCATTGGTTCAACTATCGGAGTATAGGCAAAAATTACAAAAGCGCGGGCGATCAAACGGGATTTACAAACTGTTGTAACTGACCGGCGTCAAACGGCCAACCTAATTCGCGACCATCGCATAACAGCACAGGGATGCGAACACCATAAGACTCTATCAAGTCATCAGACTCCGCTATATCAACTTCAACCAATTTGAAATCTGCCTCGGAAAGAAATGGCCAGAGAATATCTCTGGCCATTTCGCATAGGTGACAACCACTAGTGTGGTAAAGAATCAACTCGCGCATCAGGACTTGAGCAATACCACTGCAACCAACACCGCAGCGACAACTGCAATCGCGATGAAAGCGTAAAGCCCTTTACTGGATTTACTCTCAGTTGACTGCTGACTTGCAGGCTTGTGCGACGATGACGAATGCGTAACCGCAGGTTTGGAGACTGGCTTGGCTTTAGCAGCAGGAGTTGATTCGGCAGGAACCAGCGGCGCACTGCGCACGGTAGTTTTGGATATATCTTCACTGCTAGGCCCCATAACACCGAAACTCAGGGTATCGAAGCGAATCTCATCGCCCTTTTTCGCTCTACCTTCAGTAACACGCTGCCCATTGATAAAAGTACCGTTAGCTGAACCCAGATCTTTTACCAGAAGCCCACCTTCAACCACCTGGATTTGCGCATGACGGCGTGACAAATGTGCTGCTGCAAGGCTGATATCACATTCACTGGCACGTCCAATAACCGTTAATTCTTTAAGTGGAAAAATTCTATTCGCCAGTGCGGTATGGTTGGCCTTGAGTGACCAGCCGGTGGCTTTGGGTGCTCGTAATTGGGTGGCATTAGCTGTCTCTTCTACTAACGCTTTGGGTTCGCGTTTAGGATCAATCACTATCAACTCAACAGCACCCAGCATAATGATGTCATCAGGCCGCAAACTGCATGCACCCGTTACTTCTTCGTCGTTAACTTTTACTGGCTTACCAGGCGCCAGGTTTTTCAAAGTGAGATTTTCGTTATCAACCAATATTTCCAGATGGACATCAACGACATAAGGATCATCTACCACCATGGCGTTGGTTGCGGACTTGCCGATAGTTATTTTGGGTTCAACCAGCCAAACCGCGTTGTATTTATTTTCTTTGAAGCGGAGCTTTAACATAACAACTGCCCTTAGTGATTAACGTCTGGTGCGGGATAATGCTATAGGCGTTTGCCTATTTCAACCGTTTTTATGTGTACAAAATCAAGGAATTAGCAGCTGGATTCTAGCGCCACGTCCGTGGCCCGCATTACCTAGTCGCAATTGCCCCTTGCGCTCGGCCTTTTGATGCATTGTCAGAATCTGGCGACCTATTACCAACCCCAACCCGGTAGAAAACGCACTGGTTTTGGTTGATTCACTGACCAACAAATCGTCAGACACACCGCCTCCATCATCATCGATCACAATACTTAGCCATCCATCGACCTGACCCGCGGATATCCAGATATTACTCTTGGCATACACCAGAGCATTTACCAAAATATTATTGATCACACCTGCTATTAATTCCGCATCTAAATACCAACTCAAATCGCTATCACAATCCAGATTAACCTTGATATTGCTGTAAGTGAATTGTGATTCGTTACGCGCACAGGATTCAGCCAATAGATCAGCAACAAATACCTCATCGATTTGAACTTTGTTTTTTTTATCTAATTTATACAGCGTTAACAACTGCATTAAATCATGATTAATACGGCTGGCTTCAGATCCCAATTTGGATAATTTTCTTTGCTCATCAGGACTGCGAGCAACCGAATTGGATAAAAGATCATCCAGCGTGAGCAACATTAATGTGATGGAATTTTTCAAATCGTGCACACTGGATGCAACCAATGTTGAAAAATCAACAGCAGGTTCATTGCGAGAATCATTCATAACCAGCGCTCAATAATGCTTAATCCGGTTATAGTCTAGACAAGATTTTGCGGTTGCATCTCAAATACCAACATTTTTAATTGTTTTTCTGAATCCACATCCGGAAATTCAGGTTGCTGTGGCAGGCGCTGTTGGAACCTGGCTACCGGACATATTGTTGCGAACAAATTGATTAAAAATTCTGTATCCAGATCCGGATTATTCAAACAGGCCAACACCAAACCACCAGCGGGCATTAATTCAGGTAACCGACGTACCAGCTTGGGATAATCCCTCACCGAATCAAAGCTACCTTTTTGAAAACTGGGTGGATCAAGAATAACCAGGTCATAAGGCCCTGCTCGTTTAATCCGGCCCCAGGATTTTAAAATATCTTCAGCCAAAAATTGGCTACGTGATTTATCCAATCCGTTCAATTGATGATTGGTACGCCCCTGATTTAAGGCAGCGCTACTCATATCCAGATTCACAACTTTTTCAGCACCTGCTGCAATAGCAACAACAGAAAAACTACAGGTATAGGCGAACAAATTTAATACTCGACGCCCAACAGCAACTTGCTCCAACCATTTTCTGGCAGGTTCAATGTCCAGAAAAAATCCCGTATTTTGTTGTTTCGCCAGAGTTAAGGCAAAACGTAAATCTCCACGTTGCGCATAAACCTGTTCTAGCAATTCACCGTAAATCACATCACTAGGGTCACCTGGAGCGTATCGACGCTGAACCACGACCGATTTAATTCGTGAATTGTTAATCCTTGCAATTAATTGTTGAGCGAAATTATCCAACCAGTTATCCGGCGGCTGTTGAAAAAGTGTAACCAACAATACAGGATCAAAAAAATCCAATGTTACAAATTCCAAACCAGGCCAGACTTTTCCGCGACCATGAAACACTCGAATACTATTGATGACAGATTCGGACTCAAGTCGCTGCAATAAGACATTTAGATGATCAAAGATAATTTGCATAACCATTGCTTGGATCAGAAAAACAACCAATAAATGAGACCCGCATAAATAACCAACTGAAGAAAATAATACAGCGGCCGATTAAAGGCCTTGACCTTTTTACCTTGTTGGCCAAACAAATGTACATAACGATAAATGCGGTTCAAGAACCCAACTTTATCACCTGCAACATTTTTAGTTGCCGATGCAGATACCACAATCCTCGAAAAAATTTCATTAAACCAGTCGACCAAAAAGAAATTGACAGGTCTTTTAACATCTAAAAACAGAATAATTCGATTGTGTCCGGTTTTATTCTCTGCGTGATGAATATAAGTTTCATCAAAAACAACTGCTTCACCATCACGCCAGGAATAATGTTCACCATCCACTGAAATAAAACACTCATCAGAATTAGGGGTCACGAGACCCAAATGGTAACGTAATGAACCCGCATAAGGGTCTCGATGTTTACCAAGATATGCACCCGGCGGCAACATTGCAAACATGGCACCTTTCACCGAGGGTAGCTGTTGAATCAACTTGACCGTCTCGGGACAAAGCAGCTCTGCTGATTTCAAATTCGCACCGTACCATTTCAAATAAAAACGCTTCCAACCCGTACGAAAGAATGAGTTAAATCCCAAATCATCTACATCTGTAGAGGATTTTATCTCTGCTGCGTTGTTTAGATTAATTGCTTCATCGCGAATTAACTGCCAATTTTCTTGCAACACATTTAATTCCGGAAACAACGACACATCCCAATAGGCTGCGTTTTTGTGGCGAGAGAAAAGATAAAACAAACAATTGATAGGCGCTAAAAAATTAGCATAATCGGTAACCCGGCGACGTAAGGACTGATAACGAACCTTACCTCTCAATTGTGCGTAAGCTGCCGAAACCACAAAAATAGATAAAAATACATAAGTCATAGGTTACCCACTGAATACCAAATAATGTCCTGATATCCGGCAATAACCGGATAGAGCCCCTCGAGCGCCCGATCCAGTTCAGGATCATGAGTGTCTACCAATAACGGACGCCCTTCCAAAGATAAAATTTTGCCGCGTGCGGCTGCGATCAGAATATTGTCTTTGCCAACTTTCTTGATGACATCGGGAGAAAATTGCTGATTGCCACGGCCAAATACGTGACCTTGCCCGCCGATGGCGGTGACAATAATTTTTATCGGACCTTGATGTTGATTGATGGCTTTTAATAATTCGCTTGCAGTTAAGTCTTTTCCTATTAATTGGCGATTGAGCAACAGATCAACGCCCAGCAAGCTACCGTCCAATCCCAACTCTTGCAAAAATAAATGGGTGGTTGAACCGGTTCCTACTAAATAAAGTGTGTGCTCATCTAACTGATTAATTAATTCCTGCGCAACATCCAACTGGGCTAGCTCATCTTTTTCCACGCCAGCATTTTTAACTTGTTGCAGTAATTGATGCACTTCCGGTACACAAAGTTCGCCGTAGTAACGGGCGCTGACTTTACCATTGCGCAACGCATCTTCGTCTATGTCTTTTACATCGCGCATGGCAATGTTAACCAATTGCCCTGATAAAAAATGATGCAACAATTCACCCGCTGCTTCAGGTGAAATAGCATAAACACCTGAATGAATTTTTACCCCGGCAGGAACACCCAGGACTACTTGATTTGAAGGGAGTTTATCAACGAGCAAACGAGCAGTGCCATCGCCACCAGCGAATAAAATCAAATCAACTTTTTTGGATAAGAATGCGTCAAGCGCATTCAAGGTATCTTGCTCTGAACTGGGATAGGTATTGGCCTTGCCTATAACACTTGGAGTAAACCCGGCAGCACGCAAACTGTTTTCGCCCATGTCATCGGCAAAACAAAAAACATCCAATTGATGTTTATGTTGATCCAGTTTTGAAAGCGCTCGTTGCATACGCTCAGCGGCTCGCAACTCCGCACCTAATTGCAGGGCTTGATTACGAATCTCTGCACCATCTGATCCTTTTAAACCAACACTACCACCAATTCCGGCGTAGGGATTTACCACTACGCCCAAACGAAATTTTTTATCATGCATTGCATTCAAAACCTAACAAACACAACCAATCTTTGGTTTCAGGTGATGCTTGGTGATATTTGACTGTGTAGTTGTGAAATTCACGGCGCTTGGGATAATGCTTCCGCAATAAATCAAAACCTTCACTGATTGGAATATGTTTGGCTTGTGCATGATGCGCAGCTTCACGTAAACGCGCATTGTCTGCATCTATATTGTAGGCTTGTAAAATGACGTGTTTGGCGATCGCCCAGGAATCAGTTAAATGTCCTGCATCCAATTGATTATCTTTAATTGCAGGAACCAATTGTTTGAGTTTTTTATCAGCATCACACTGTAAAAATTTACAAAGTGATTGATGAATCATTTCTGTTCCATTCATTTTGCCATCGTAACTGTAACCGGCGATGTGAGGTGTACCTATCACGACTTTTTCCAATAACGGAATACTGATTTCAGGTTCAGGCTCCCACACATCCAACACCAGTCGTAAATCGTCGCGATGATGTAACAGGTCCAACAATTGTTGGTTATCAATGACTGAACCACGACCAGCATTAATAAGCACCGCGCCGTGTTTGAGTTTTAACAATTCATTTTTACCAATCAAGTGATAACTGGGGTGCGGCCCTTCAGTTACCAAAGGCGTGTGCATGGACACTATGTCGCAGGCTAAAACCTCATCCAGACTGGTGAGATCGGAAATAACATCCGAGGAAAGATTAGGGTCATAACAATGCAGTGTGACTCCTTGAGCTTTTAATCGGCGATAAAGCAAACCCCCAACATTGCCGCAACCGATGATGCCAACACTGGATTTGGTCCAGTTAATTTCCATCGAGGCCAGGGCCGCATAAACATACTCCACCACTGAATTGGCGTTGCAGCCAGGTGCGTTAGCCCAACGAATCCCGGCTTTATCAAGGTACTCAGTATCCAGATGATCAATACCTATAGTGCAAGTACCGACAAACTTAACCAGGCTCCCTTCAAGCAGCTCGGCATTAACTTGGGTCACTGATCGAATGATCAAAACATCTGCAGACTTCACATCGTCATGAGTGATTTTGCGACCGGGCAAGCGCACCAGCTCACCCAAATCGCCAAAAAATTCGGTTCCCAAAGGGATATTTTCATCAAGAATTATCTTCATATCGACCTAAATTCATCCATCAAAGTGGAGTGTCATGAAAAAAATGAATGCAAGCAGTTGTGCTTTTGTGGATTAGCATATACTTTATGTAGTGATGGTGTCGTAAAAAACCATCTTACTGGGGATTAATCCTGACTCATTTCGGGAGGTGTATTATGAAGACCTCGGACACCGGCCACAACCTGAACAATGTGGTTGATCTTTTCACCCGTAAATCCTATTCCGAACTCCACCATGAACGCTTCATTCGTCTTGCTCCCGAGCTGGATGGACTGGAGATGTTGTACTCAAACGACAGTAATTCCGAAAAGCTCTACAGCCTCAAGATTCTTTGCTGGGGTTTGCGAGCCAATGGTGAAGTCGTTGGTCTGGTTCCCTGGTTAAACGATATAGTCCCCTGCCCTGATTTGGCTGATCCACTCAATGGCCACTGGGAAGGTTATTATGATCCGGGTATTGATGAAGTCTTTTTCGATGCGCCCATGCACAAAGTCATCGAGCTGGAAACGGCTGCCGAGTACTACGAAGTGGAGTGCGAAAATGATGAGGACTTGGTGCAGGAATTACCTGACACTATAGGCACTCATGCGGTATTGCGCATGGAAAGCTCCAAACGCTTGATGCTGGTTGAAGTAGTGAGTTGGTGCCTGCATTACGATGGAAAAATTTTTGCAATGATCACTGATCAAAGCAAAGTCAAAAGTACGCCTGTATTGCCCGGCGATGATTGTTTATACGAAGCGCAATCCAGCGAAAGCTTTTTGTACTTTTTCCAACACCAAATCGCCAACAAGATTAAAGCTGAAGATCCCGAAGCCTTGGCTGCATTTTCATTGCTGGTTGATGGATTGACCTGACGCAAAAAATAAATGCGAGTTTATGCTCGCATTTATTTTCTCTTGATCCTTTCGTTTTTTATCCTTTCAATTTTTTACAAATCCAAAAGACATATTGATTATCGACTGATTTTTGGTCTACTAGCTGATGACCCAAAAATTGACAAAATTTTGGAATATCCCGTAATGTCGATGGGTCAGTCGCACGCACTTCAATCATATCCCCCTCATTAGATTCTTTTATTGCTTTGTGCAGCATCATCACAGGCTCGGGGCATAAGAGACCTGTCGCATCTAAAATTCTATTAACTGTCGGATTCATAGTGTAAAAATGTCTATAAGGAAACCTGCAAAATCCGAAAGGCCTGCTAAGCTTTGCCATTAGAAGCTGATATTTAAGCTAATGACAAACTCACGTTACCGGGGAACAATGTTCGATGTCTCGGAATCAATTCGACAATTATATGCCATCTGATTTTTTTAGTCGCCAAACCCTTGAACAAACCAGCCACCTCCTGAAAAAGGAACACCCGGGGCTGTCGCACTCCATTCAACATGCGCTCCAACAAATTCCTGTAGTGGCCTATGAAAACCTGCAAGGCGTTTATACGGGTGAAATGTTACTCAACTTGAATTTGGTTGAACAAATGAAAGCTCATGTGATTGGACGCGTAGTATCCAGCTTAACCGATATAGGTCAAAAAGCTTTGCAAGATCACCAAACCGAAACCGGTGACATGACCAATCTACGCAGCTTGATCGAGGATTGGGTTAGATTAACTGAATGGATTTTGCAACGCTCCAGTGCAGACAAACAAGATTGCACTCAATATCAATAGTCGATTAAATTCGCCGAATAAACCCCGTCACTTCTTCACGATCATGGTACAACTGTTTAAATTGCAGTTGTGCCTTGATGGATTTTGCATTCAATGTTGATAATATTTTTTCCTGACACTTATTCACTTCCAGATAACGTTGCTTCATTGGTAATTTCAAATTAAATATCGCGTAGCGGCAAAATCCTTGAACAAACCAGTGACTAATCATGCTGGATGTCCGTGCGGGTTTATCCACTATGTCACACACCAACCAATCAACCGGTTTTTTAGGTTCGAAGGTAAAACCATCCGCTTTGATGTGGGTAACAAGCCCCGACTCCATTAAATCATTATCCATAGGGCCATTATCAATCGCTTGCACATAAATACTGCGCTGCACCAATTGCCAAGTCCAACCGCCTGGTGCCGCACCTAAATCAACTGCACACATGCCGGGCGCTAATAATTCATCCCATTTATCCTGCGCAATAAAATGATGCCAGGCCTCTTCCAATTTTAATGTCGCTCGACTGGGCGCTGATCTGGGTAACTTTAATCGTGGAATTCCCATAGACCATGTCGACGAATTGTTAATTGGGCTCACACCCAAAAAGGCGGAAGTCCCTGAAATAAAAACCAAATGCAATTTCCAGTTAGATCGCGACACTATCAAATGATTTTTTTCGAGCGCTTTGGTAAAAGGAACAGAAAATTTATTACCTAAAACCAAAAGCTCTTTGGCTTGATTGGTATCGGGTGTTTCGACAATTAACGACTTTGATGCAGGCAGCTGATTCGCAATTTCCATTAAGGGAGTCAACCTATCATTCACCGGTAAATCATCTACTATCCCACCGGATACGAACCATTGCCGGATAAATACCAGACTATGAAATGGTAGCTGCTGAATCAATTGCTCAGCAGCATCAGACTCATAAGTCACAAATAATACATAGGCCGATGCTTCCTGAACTTTGGCATAGCCAAAAATTCCCAGACTGTTAGCCTTTTCAGTAATTTCTGCCGCGGCTTCTTTTTCAAAACCAATACGGCAATGTAAAAATAGACAATTCAAGAGCTCAGATCCAACTGCTGCGAGGATGGCAATCTTTCTAGAGATCTTTGAATTTTTCAAGCTATATTGCTAATCCAGCCAGAAAAATATCAACAATGCGCCTTATCGCCCAACCATAGGGTTTTAAACTCCTGTTTTATTTTGTAAAGCAGGACGATTGCCAATAGCCCCAGCTATATACTTGACTCATCCAAATACTGGTTGACCCAAAAAACAATAAAAAAGAAATTCTCTGAGGACAAAATCATGAAGACAACAATATTCCTGCTGATAGTTATAGCATTTAGCCAGATCAATAATGCATGGGCAGCAAAAGTTGCACTTGTCTATGACCAAACATCAGCTCAAGCAAGCTATGCGGCGCGCAAGTTGAGTGAAGCGCTTAAAAATCAAGGCCACCAATTGCAAACCAAGCATTTGGGATACGATTATTTAATTAGCCTTGCGACTCACCCGGAGCGACTAAAACCTGAAGCCTTCAGCATTATTCCGCAAGATAAAGTCATTAGCGTATTGGGTGGCGATAATCGAGGCATGATTTACGGTGCATTAGCCTTGGCAGAACAATTACGTAATAACACAAACATTGCCAATATCACTGCAGAAGATCAATCACCACAACTTGAGTTTCGCGGAATTAAATACAATTTACCCTGGGAAACTTACAGACCCAGTACTGCACTTACTCAACACACACAAACCGTTCGTGATCTGAAATATTGGGAAGCTTTTTTGGACATGATGGTAGAAAATCGTTTTAATGTTGTGAGCTTGTGGAATCTAAATCCTTACACCTTTATGGTGAAACCAAACAATTTTCCCGAGGCTAGCCCCTGGTCAGAAAAAGAAATGGCAGAATGGCAAAAACTCTATCGCGGCATTTTTAAAATGGCGAAAGAGCGCGCTCTGGATACTTACATAGTGCACTGGAGTATTTTTGTCAGTAAAGAATTCGCAGAAGCACATGGAGTAGCCAGGCAAAATTTTTATCCGCATTATTTTGTACCAGGAGACACTTCGGAAATTGTACGCCGTTATTTGCGTGAAAGCGTCAAACAAACACTGGAAGAATATCCTGATCTGGATGGCATTGGTATTTCACACGGCGAAGGTATGGCTGGCATGACTCCACTGGAACGCCAACAATGGATGGATGACGTATTAATCGCTGGCATGTTGGAAGTGAAACGGCCTGTAAAATTAATTCACAGAGTTCCCTTTTCATCCGGGTTATCTTCCGAACCCGGTGTCAGTAAAAATGTTGAACAAGTAACGCGTGAAGCCATGGAAAAATTGGAAGACCGCTTCGCAGGGCCAATTTGGGTAGAAATGAAATTTAATTGGTCACACGGTCATTCCACACCCAAATTGGAAAAAGTTCATGGCGGTAAACTGGGAGACACTTATTTTGTTCCCAAGCCAAAAAATTATAAAATTGTATGGCAGGTACGTAACGAAGACTTCTTTGCATTGCGCTGGGGCGTTCCCGAATTTATTCGCAACCACATAGCGCTCAATGGTCATGAAAATTATGTCGGTGGGTATTTTATTGGCTCTGAAACTTATATTCCGGCATTGGATTATTTTACAGCGTCAAAAGAAAAAGTTGACTGGACATGGGCATTCCAACGGCAGTGGTTGTTTTATAAATTGTGGGGCCGATTGCTTTACGATGCCACAACACCTGACAGTGTTTTCCAAGCCGAGTTTAATCGCCGCTTCGGTGATAAAGGTGACAATCTATTAAAAGCCTATGCACTTGCGTCCAACACTCAGCTACGCCTTGCATCACTCTATGACTCGACATGGGACTTTATGCTGTACAGCGAGGGCTTTCTAGCTCTACAAGGTGACACCACAAAGTATATTTCTGTAGATCGGCTTATCAGTCAGCCTACTATGGCAAGCAATTATGTTTCGATTTCTGATTTTGTCGAGAAAACTGCAGCAGGTAAAACTTTTTCATCGGATCAACTAACACCGCCCACATTGGCTACGATGCTCGCAACAGACAATAAACAAGCACTTCAACTTGTGAATAAGATTGACACTAAAGGTAATACGAGCTTGATGTATGAAGTAGCCGATATTCAAACATGGGCTAACCTTGGTTTGCATTTATCTGCAAAAATAGAAGGTGCTATAGCTTTAAAGAAATTCAGGCTGACAGGTGATGTTCAACTGCAACAACAAGCCATAAAACACCTGGAGAAAGCCTTAGAGTATTGGGATGAAGTGATTCGCATCACCCGCCCAATTTACCGCGACATGCCACTAACGCATTACAATCATATATCCTACGACGAAAACAAAAACAATCTGTTTCATTGGGCTTTGATTCGCGATCAAGTTAAAGCGGATATTGATATTGCGCGCAAGAGCCAAAAAGACAAATAAAATTCATCTAGGCCATTAGATTAATTTTTTTCCAGATCTTTAAATTTTTCAAGTTCTATATTGATGGCATTGGTAGAAATGTTAACTTCATAAAACGAAAACAAGAGTGAGATGACCAACAGTATCAAACTGGCAGCGAACAAATAAGCACCTATAGCAGCCCAGGCCAATAACAATGAAAACATTGACAGCGTACAAAAAACAAATGACAAAACACCGAATGCCTGCATCAAACGAATTACTTGCAAGCGGCGACGCAGATTTTTTATTTGTCGCAGCACTATATCTTCATCCGATGCATTTTGGAGATTGCTCAATTGCCTGATAACATTGGTGAGCACCACAAAACGATTGGTATAAGCCAACATTAATAATGAGATGGCGGGAAACAAAAGCCCGGGAGTTGTCAGAGACATTTCCAATGCAGGTGTCAAAATAATTCTCTCCAATAAATAATTCGATCATGCCCACGATAAGAGCCAAAACCAATATTGGCGTTGGGCGTACCAGAATCCAGATTATGGTTGCCATCCTGATTCCAATCAAATCTAAACCAGGGATATGAAGTTAAATCCACTCGCACAACAAAAGAACCTGTTCCAGTTACAGGTGCCGTAAAAAATTGACCCGCTGTGCCTGCGGCAAATACTACTTGATTGGTAGTTAATGTTCGATAATTTCCCTGTGTGGTTCCACCTCCCAGATTCACACTTCTATTAGCATCTATCGCAATACTGCCTTGCGGATAAATAATCGCGGTGCGATCAATAACACTACATGAATCCGCTAAATTGGTGGCCCAATAACTTCCCGTCCAGTATTCGGTTGCAAAGTTCACCGGTAAATTCGCCGTTTCAGGGCCGAAGGCATCTTCAAGCCGTAAACGTCCCCATAATAAATTGAGATTTGTTGAGCCTATACGCATAGCATTACAGGTGTTATTCGATGTGCAATCGCCCGTTGTTCCTGCATTCATATTTAAATTTTGCAAACTGCGAGCATCAAAAGTGTCAGTTAACTGCAAACCCAATTGTAACTGGCTGTAAGGGCCATCAAGACTGTTACCACGTAAAAAACTTGCTGTTGGATTAGAAAAATTCAAAACACCATTTGCCCAGGTGTTGGCGGTTCCAATCAACGCCCGTGAACTCAAAGTTGAGCTATTTCCAGAATTGTTATTTTCCGCCACATAAGTAATTGTGGGTTTGGTTCCGTAACCCGCGTTGTAATTTGATGCAACAGAATTGAATGCATTTCGAGCTTCAATCGAAAATGAAACTGGAATTGCGTTATGTTGCATGTAAGTGAAACTGCTACAAGAATTATTAATAGATGATGAAGCCATAGTGAAATGACTCGGATAGAATCGACCTATTGTCCCACTTACAGGCGATAATGGTGCACCAGCACCCATGTAATCATTGTCGTCCAAACGTGCAACTAAATTAATACTGCCAACTTGATTCCAATAAATATCGGCGTTGGAAAATTGCCCCGCAATTGCGGTAGCCGCAAAATTTCCACCAACCACAAGAGGCGTAAGAGTGCCGCCTGCTGGATAAAGCAAACTATTTTCCGCTAAACGCAAGCTGGATAATTCTGATGTGATTTCATTTCCAAAATTGGGCGTTCTATTGCCAAGCGAATTCAAAGATTCAAGTGTGACACGAAATTTTTCACCGGCTGCAACAAATCCACTACCTGTCGATTTTGTTCCCGGATTTGCTCCACCGCTTGATGATTGAGCACCCAACACCGAAATCGAATATGGCCTGACAACAAAATCATTACTGATGCCCTGCATTGTAAACGCAGGTTCTGATCCACTTGCAGGCAACGCCAAACGCGCAAACAAACGAACTTGCCCGACATCCGAATAATTAATGGGTAAATTCGCTACGCCATTTGAATTAAAGGTTAAATTGACATTGCTATAAACAATACTGCCCTGTGCAATTGAATTAGCGTTTGCTTGAATATTAGTGGAAGCCGCATTAAATGTTTGCCCCGCAATGCAATTTACAGGGTTACGGCACTGATAAGCCAATTGAACTGTTTGCGACCCACTCAGTCTTGCAACACAAGCTCCTGACGTTTGATCTGTAGTTAAGGCTTTTAAATAATTAGTTGATGCTGTTCCCGCAACTTGATTAAGAATATTGGTATTGGTAGCACTGGCCCCGGAAAAAACAAATCCAGCTTGATTAAATGTAGTCGCACAACTATTGGCAACTGTGCAATTTGAAATACCAGTGCAACATTTTCTGGAGTTAATTGCAGCTACTTGTTCGTTCGACAAAGTCACCGTTGAAATTGCACCATTTGCCGCAGTTGGAAAACGCAAATAAGTTGTGATCTGACCTGCACTTAATGTAGGCGTGGTGCTAACCAAACTACCTGCTGATGCCGCCAAATTTATACTGGAATTAACGGATTGATCGATAGTGCAAGGTACCGCACTATTTGCACAAGCACGCACTGTGACTGCTGCAGCTTCGCAGGCAATACTCAGTGGGCTAATCTGCAATTCGTAATGATCCGGGCCTGCACAAGTTCGGACTGTTTGCATTAAAGTTTCAAGTGTCGTTTGTGTCACCGCACCGGAATAAATTTTGACTTCATCGATATTGCCTAAAAAATGCCATGAGGATTGTGTACCTTCAGATGAAGCAGATGTTTCACCACCAATAGCTGCTGTACCGGTTCCATCCTGCCAGGTTCCCGAATAAGCAGCGGTTGCTTTTGCTAATAAAACTCGCGACTGGTTATACACATAAAGAGTGACTGTTTTTGCTGCAGTATCAACAACAGCCGCAACATAATGCCAGGCATTACTACTGATCACTGCATCAGTATCCACACAAAACACACCACAATTCGGATTAGTACCCTGCCCTGTTACTGCACCATTGTTAGTAATATTGCGATTAAAAAAACGTAACTTCGGTTGCCCGGTTCCGTCCGACAAACTTAATCCCCAACCATTTTGGGCATCATCGCGAACTAAAATTCGCTGATGTTGCGCACTGGCATTAGTTGAACGAATCCAGGCTGCAAATGTAAAACCTTGAGGCAATGCAGGAAATCCAGTTAATTCAACATAAGAGTTGGTGCGCGTGGGTGCTGTGGTTCTATCAAATTCTCCGTAATAACAAGTACTTTGATTACCACTGGTATACGCAGGGTTACCCGATGATGTTGATGGTAGTGTTGACGAACCCGCAGCGATTCGCGCACGTCCATGATTATTATTACCACTTGAATCCAACACTTCATTTGCGGTGCCATTCCATAAGCGTTCATCCATATTCCAGGCACCTAACAATACAGGCGCAACGTAACCGCCAGAGCAAAACGGAGAAAAATCTACAGACGTTAAATTGGAACCTGTGTAATTAACTGATACTTCGTTACCCGCCAGATTAATTGAACTGCCCGCAACAGCACCTTCAATTGAAGTTCTAAAATCAAGTGAAATCGTACCACCAGCATACACATAAGCTTTGAGGTTAACTTCATTAGCACCTGTGATAGTTCCTGTAGCGTAAATTAATAATTGATTTGAACTGAAGTTTTGCGTAGACGCTTGAAACCCAAAACTGATATTGCCATTTACAAAAATTCTTGTGGTACCTGATGTAGCAACTCGCCGCAATTGCGTCGCCTGTGCAATTGTTAAATTACCATTAATCCAGTAATCCCCTGATTGCAAATTCACAATTGACCGATAATTAGTTGTCAATGCCTGCGTTCGATAAACTCCAGCGGCAGTTGTAAAATTCAATGTTGCATCTTGCCTGACAACTACCGTTGTATATTGCCCAGCCGAGTAATTCGCTGTTGTATTTGAAGCAACATCAATACTGCCATTAGTCCCATTCGATGTTAGAAATGTCGGTGTTGATGTAGATGAAGGTACGCCAGTCGCCGCACAACTTGAACCTGAACAAGCTAACCAATTTGAATTGTCGGTAATAGTTCTTGCAGCGATATTAGCGGAGCCATTGGTAATCACCGAGTGATAACTAAAATTCACATTGCCACTAGTGCCGTGTGCTTGCAAACCGTTTGAAAATATATTGGAACAGGTTTGTGCATGAAGATTGGATGCCAACACACAACTTAGTACCGACAATAAATACAATATCGCTTTACAATATTTTTGCATCATTCTTGCTCCAACAGCGCACTGGCTTGAATACGTCGCGTTGCTGAAATTTGTCCAGCCGAGCAACTGCCCTGACTGGTGACAGTATAAATACTAGTGTGATTCACTGAATTGGTTTGGTAATTAGCGGCAGTTCCGGCAGCACAAGCGGTATTGTTTTGATAGACACAAGTACAACTCACCTGTGCCTGACATAAATTCAAACCGTCTATACCAGTGAAGCTATGCGTAGTTGCTAGATTCGCGCAACGATTATCAACCGCTTGCCGGCTGGATGCATCGGGAAAAAATAATGTCTGCATGGATCTTTGTGCGCCGCTTTCGGCTGCGTAAAATGCCTGAGTGCTTAACAACTCTTGCGTAAATCCACGCTGTGATAAATTGGTATTTCTCGCCAATACCAAAGCCAACAAACCCATCACCACTACAATAAACAGTGTCAAGGGAATTAAAAATCCGCGCTGTTGGGTGAAGGTTCTAAGGTACATTTCGAATCATTACCTGTTGGCTAAAATCAACACTTCTGCCATTTTCAGAAAATCGTAAATTGATTTGGATAATGGTATTTCGATTATCACTGGCAGACGTCAAACTAAAAGGGGTTGTAGCCGATAGATTGTTCGCCAACAGGCTAAAACCAGACGAAGTATCTATAGCTGCTGATGAAATAGATACTGACGAAAAATATTTCAATTGGTTGTTATCCACACAAAATGCTTGCGGTGGATTCAATAAATAAAAACGTTTATTGATAGAATTACGCAACCAGATTTTGGCTGATGACAAATTAACACCGGTTGCGCTACGTGAGTTCACTGCGGCAACCGAAGCCCCGGATGCACCATAAATTTCACCAGGCGACATTGCACCTATAGCCATAAAACTGGCCGTACCAAAATCAATTTGATGAGGTGCAACGTTAATCACCGATTGCGCAGGCGCGGCATTTTGGGTATCAGACACAGGATTCAAATAAAAGCCGCCTGACGCAATCGGCATAAACTCAATGCACTGGCCCGCATTGGTTAAACGGACTGAATAAGGCAAGGCTGCACGCAATTGCCGTGATATACGCTCAACCGATTGTCTGGCTTTGGTGGTTAGTTTTGAAATGGTTTGCGTTTCTTGATAAGACTGGGTTGTTTTTACAACAAATGAAATGCCAATGCTGGATAAAATACCCAACACAACCAGCACGGCGATTAATTCGACTAGTGAAAATCCGTTTGCAGGTTTTTTCATCAGAGAAACCATTAAAAATTGGCCCTCTCCGCTGCAAGAACGACACTGCTGGAATCCGGTGCCGTTACACGCACTTGGATTCGTTTGACATTTCCAACACGAGTAACAGTGACTTGACGTTGATAATTGGTAAAAGGTTGATCAATTTGATTATGGAAATCATCCACATCATTCATGTTGGCATCGGTTGTATTATTACAAGCTGATCCCGTTGATGAATTGCAGGCAGGAATACCACCTGTAGGTGTAACCTCATCATATTTTACGGCCAGAACTTCATCCATTTTTGCTTGCGCCAAATTTAAAGCGCGTTGCCGCATTAGTGGCTCAGCCGTTTTGGTTACTGATTGATTGTACACAGCCGTGAGCGTAGTCAACGCAATGCTCACTACCACAATAAACACAATCATTTCTAACAATGTGACACCTGATTGGCGACTAATAGGCATAACCTGTTGCCTCCAATCTGACTGTTGCTGAATAACTGCCATCACTTGTTTGTACTTGAATAGCGCCCGACGAAGTTCGGCCAAGCTTGTCGTAAGTAAATTGTGGTGATGAAGAAACTAACTGCACATTATTTGGCATTGCCAGAGGATAAAAATTTGAATCTAACGCAACTGAAACATTATTGCGTTGAACATCGATTGAATTGGCAGACACCAAGACACGCACATTGGACTCCGACATGGCCAACTGCTGCGCAAAAAACAAAGCCGCGATGACATCATCGCGGCCTGCTTGAACTCGTGAAGCACCTATGCCATCCATACGTATCATCAACGCAACCGACAACACACCCAGTATGGTTAAAACTGCGATCAACTCAACCAGTGTAAAGCCGTTTTGTTTCTCACACATATGTACCGTTCGTCGTTATGGTGCTTGAATACCCTGGAAGGTCGCAGTTTTTCCAGAGGAGGTCTGCGTAACAGTACAGGTAGCTGCGTCACCGAGCGCATCACCAGCGCCATTATCCAAAGCAGCAGCAGCAACTGTGTATCCGCTCGGCAATCCGCCAATTAATATACTCCCTACATCATCACAGTTATCTACTGGGATGTGAGGTGTACCGCCGACACCAGCAGACGTCGCAACTGCTGCTGCGTAGTTCATCGCCATTGCACTACCCATATTTCCAGCGATACCTTCGACAGCTGCATCTTCGGCCGCATCAGACATATCAATAAAACGAGGTAACGCCGTTGCTGCCAAAATACCTAAAATCACAATTACCGCAATCAACTCAACCAATGTAAAACCAGCTTGCTTGTTCATATAAGGGGCTCCGAAATTAACAAATAGATAAAACGGTCAGTTATGCCCGAAAAAACAACCAGAAAAATCTTTATTCCTTTCGGTTATCAGGCATTTAAAATACATGTCCGGCTTACCCGGTATATCGGTTGTCTATTAAATTCCTTTAGCGAAATTATCCGACAACCTTATTCCTGTGTTAACTATAGAACAGCTTGTTAGGCTTTCCAGTTTTGGATGTATTATTTTTGAATATTGTACATTTCCCACATGGGCAAAAATATTCCGAGTGCGAGTACAGTCACAAAACCTGCCATCATAATAATGATGATAGGTTCGATGCGATCACTTAAACGTTTTACTTCGTATTCCACTTCGCTCTCATAAAAATTGGCGACCTCTGCTAACAAAGCATCAACTTGCCCACTTTCTTCACCAACAGAAATCATTTGCAAAATAAGCGGCGTAAACATCCCACTCACCAAATGGGTTTGATGCAAACCTTCACCTCGTTCAACACCCGCGCGAATTTGCCGAATTTTATCGCCAAGATAAGGATTATCGATCGCACGCGCACACAATTCCAATGCCGTTGAAAGTGGCAAACCTGCCGATAACATTAATGAAAACGAACGTGAGTAACGCGCAAGTGACGCACGCTCGATAATGTCCCCTATCACGGGTGCAGTGAGCTTTTTTCTCCCCAAAACACGAGCACCCTCTTCGGTTTTTTTATAATGCATAAACCAGGTAACAGCTCCGGCAATGACCAATAAAACCAACCACCAAAAATTGACGAAGAAATCAGAAATTCCAATCAGTATTCGCGTGTATATAGGTAACTGCGCACCAAATTTTTCGAACATACCCGCAAACGCAGGTATTACTTTCATATTTACTATCGCCAAAGCCACAACCATCACAATAATAACCAGTGTTGGATAACGCAGCGCTGTTTGAATGCTACGCAAGGTATTGTGATCGCGCTCAAGATAATCTGCCAGCTGTTTGAAAATCACATCCAACTTTCCGGAGTTTTCACCAACGCTAATTAAACTTACCACCAAATTATTAAAAATAGCCGGATGCTGACGCATGGCCGTCGACAATTCTGCACCCATTTCCAGACGCTGAACAATATCGTTAATGGTCTGTTGAAATTTATAATTACGCAGTGATGCAGCCAATCCTTTCAATCCTTTAACCAGGGGAATACCTGCACGTGTGATAGTATGCATCTGACGGCAAAACATGATCAGCTCAACCGTGGTAACTTTTCCAGAATTGGTCGCTCTTTCAAATTTTTCTGACCAGGTTAATTTTTCAGTAAAAGGTGTTAAAGATACCGGAGTAATACCGCGTGCCAGTAATTGGCTGGCTGCAGTTTCGGAACTGGCAGCATCCAACTGCCCCTGAACCATTTTGCCTTCGGCACTGCGGCCTTTGAATTCAAATACCGACATGATTAATTCTCGATTTCATCCACTTGGGCAGAAATACTCATCACTTCCTCCAGCGTTGTCACGCCATCAATTGCATACTGCAATGCAACCTGGCTCAAAGGAACGAAATTCGGGCTCTCATCGGCAGCCTTGGTAAAACCGTTAATATCTTTCAAGCGCAATGCCTCTGCCATTGGGTTATTAAATTCCAATACTTCAAACACACCCACTCGACCGCGATAACCTGTGTTATGGCAATGCGGGCAGCCAATTCCCCGCAGAAATTTTACTGACGAAAAATCACGACCTTTTGACAGCAGAGCCAACAATTGTTTTTCGTTGGCATCAGGCTCGTGTGGCTGCACACAACTTTTGCATATGCGTCGAACCAATCGCTGAGCCACAATCGCTTTGAGTGATGCTGCAACCAAATAGGAATCCACACCAATATCAATTAACCGCAATGCAGAGCTCGCCGCATCATTTGTATGCAATGTTGATAGCACCATATGGCCTGTCATAGCAGCACGCAATGCAATTTCAGCTGATTCTTCATCGCGTATTTCACCGACCAATAAAATATCCGGGTCTTGTCGCAAAGTTGCACGCAACACATTGGAAAAAGTTAAACCAATTTTTTCGTGCAAACCGACTTGACTGATTCGTGGCAACCGATATTCAACCGGATCTTCAACCGTAATAATTTTCTTTTCCGGTTTATTTAATTCTGACAAGGCGCCATAAAGCGTTGTGGTTTTACCACTACCGGTTGGGCCTGTCACCAATACCAAACCATGTGGACGTGTAATGGCTTTTCTAAAACGATCAATTAAATGTTGCGGCATGCCAACTTTTTCCAGTGGCAATACACCATCGGTATGGTCCAGCAAACGCATTACTACTGATTCACCAAATTGAACCGGCATAGTGGAGATACGCACATCAATATTGCGATTCTTTACTTTCAAATTGAATCGGCCATCTTGCGGCAAACGTTTTTCAGAAATATCCAAACCCGACATCAATTTCAAACGCACCACCAATGCAGGTGCAATACGTTTTTCATTCATAACCTGCTCAATCAATGAACCGTCGATACGGTTGCGAATGCGCAATACTTTTTCATCAGGTTCTATATGAATATCCGAGGCTTTGGTAGTGATGGCTTCTTCGAATATCTTTTGCAACAAACGCGCAACCGGAGCTTCAGTATCGGTGGCGTCGGTCACAATATCGGCAATATCAACTGCCGCTTCTTGAAGCTCTTCTTCCAACTCACCAGCGAGGTTTTTAATTTCTTCGGCGTGGCTGTAGGCAATGTCTAACACGTCCAACAATTCGGATTCACGCACCACCGCAGGTTTTAGGGTTTTGGGAATTTGTCTCTGCAATTCATCCAAACCGAAAATATCGGTTGGGTCAGCCATACCCAATAGATAACCATCTGCATCTTCACGCAATAAAATGACGCGGTAACGGCGCGCAGTGGTCTCCGGTAAACGCTGAACCAGATTGCGATCAAAACGGAATTGCCGCAATTCAACAAAGGGTATTTGCAACTGGGCAGACAATAATTCCAAAAGCGCGTTTTCTTCAACATAGCCCAACTCAACCAGAGTTGCGCCTAATTTGCGGCCCGTTAATTTTTGCTCTTGCAATGCATGTTGCAATTGGCTTTCGCTGATCATTTGTTTTTCGACCAGCAAGTCACCTATACGAATACGTTTTTGTCCGCTCATAATGTCAATCTAATGTGATAATTCGTTTATACGGTTTTGTGCGTAGGCAACCACTTGTGTATCCAGAGAATTAAATTCCAACAATTTTTGATAAGCAAAAATGGCTGTTTTCGATTGCCCCTGGGCATCTAGCGACAATGCAAAGCCTAACCAATAGGCAGGCTGCGGAATGAATTCCTGTAATAAATTTCGATAGGCAGTTATAGCTTGAGAAAACATACCCTCTTTTTGATACAAACCTGCCAATAGCGCCCGAAAATTTTCATCGGTTTTTGCTTGCGCTAGCTGTGTCTCCAGTGCACTAATCGCCAGTTGGTTATCGCCCGACAGAAGATAAGCTCTCGCTTGGTAATAGGCTTTTTGCACATCTGGAATTGAAGTATTTGCCAACAGAGATTGCATTGCAGACAAATCTTGTTGCTGATAATAAATATCTAACAAATAGGCTTCTGATAATGGGGAAACGCTCGATTGAATTTGCAACTGCAAAATGTCTATCGCTTCAACAAGCTTGCCTGACTCAACCAACTTACGCGCTTGATTGACCGATTGCTCGTCAACGAATTCCGGATTAGGTGTTCGCACGGCCGATTGTACAACCGCTAAAGGATTAGTGACTGTTTCAGAATTTTCCGGAGTAAACGCAACCTGCTCGGCTGAATCTTGAATAGTTGATATTGGGTTCGATGGTAATTCCGAATCATTTTCCGCTAGCACTCGCGGTGTAGCTAAAGCTGCCGTAATTTTCTCTGACAAGTATTGATTTTTATTTGTATCAACTTCAGATAATTCAACACTGCCTGAAACCATTAGCAATTTTTCAAGATAGGCCTGTGCTTTCATGAAATCTTGCCGGCCAATCGATTTTTCAACCATATGCTGGTAGCGCTGTACAATCTTTAACAACCCTGCTTGGGCGACGGCATTTTCCGCATCGATTGTTAATAAAGATTGGTAGTAGTAATAGGCATTATCTTGTTCAGGTGATGTCAACCTATCCAACGCCAATGCGCGACTGGCCTTATCGATTAATTCATAAATAGTCTTCTGCTCTGGAATAATATTTTGTTCGGGTACTGAAACTTCCGCGGGTAGAACAACAGAATTTTCTATTGGTGCGGCAACCAATGGCTGCTGAACAATTGCAGCTTCAGGCTTAACCTCTTCCAGTGTTATCGGTTTTGAAGACACCGAATAAAAATCATATTGCGACAGCCAACGAAACCCGAACAACAAAACTATAAACAATACAACCGATAGTAAAATAATCGGCAAGCGCGATTGTTTATTGAAGAAATGAAATAGCTTTTGTTGCTCCCAATCCGCAGCAGAAATATCATCCAGATTGTGATCTGGCCGTGCAGTTTGATGTGCAGATAAATCGCGCAACATATCGTTAATCAAACTCATAGGCTAATCCCCATTGCAGGTGACAAGCCCAGAGCAACTGCAGCAGTCGCAGCCATCAAAGGCCACAACCAATAATCGCGTTTTGCCAAAAAACGACCCAAGCGTTTTGTTTCGGGTGTATCCAACACCGCTTTGACCATGTGAGCACGCGTCACTTTTTCGGATGATTTTCCGTAAGCAGCAAGCAAGGCTTTGTGCGCAAGAATATTAATCAACCGCGGTACACCACCGGATGCCGCCGTTAACAGTCGCAATGCGCTTGATGAAAAGATATTTTTTTCGCTGCCCGCCGACTTGAGCCGGTGATCAACATAACGTTTAACTTGCTGGTGATTTAAGGTAGGAATAGTCTCCGAAAATACAATGCGCTGATTTAATTGACGCAAGTCAGTACGAGCCAGAACTTGATTTAACTCTGGCTGCCCCATTAAAACCACTTGTAATAATTTACTTTTTTCAGTTTCCAAGTTAGTCAGCAAACGCAAAGCTTCGATAGTTTCCCTTGGCATGGCTTGCGCTTCATCAATAATCAACACCACCTGACGTTTTTCTGCTGCCAGAGCAATTAGCTTTTGCGTAATTTCGCGCAGCAGTTGATACGACGGCATTTGGTTGTTGTAAGGAATACCAATTTCTTCCGCCAATAACCATTTAAGTTCTTCAGGTGTTAAATAGGGGTTAGGAACATAAGCAGTGATAAATCGATCAGACAAGGCAGTGAGTAATTTTCTACCCAACAAAGTTTTACCAGTACCCACTTCGCCCACAACTTTGATAAAACCTTCGCTATGTTTTAAAGCCAATAATAATGTGTTGAGCACGTCTCTATGCCCTGGGCTATTAAAATAGAATTGTGTATCCGGCGTTAGGGAAAATGCGTTTTCGCTAAAACCAAAATGTTGCCGATACATAGGTCACCTTTCAATCAAGAATTATTGATTGCGATATTCTTCACCCATCAATTTCATGCGTGTTTGCGAGGCTTCCAATTCATTTTTCCATACTTGATCATCAACCAATGTAGGTTTCAATAAAATCACCAATTCAGTTTTGGATTTTTGTTTGTTTTTGGTTTTAAACAATGAATTGACTATGGGGATATCACCCAGAATTGGGCGTTTGCCATCAACATTATTAACTTTTTCTGTCATTAAACCGCCCAACACAATGACCTGACCATTAGCGGCTTTGACTATGCTATCGGATTCACGCACACCACGCAGTGCCAAAGGCAAAGAGAAATTATCTTCACCCACAGTAAACACTTTTAACTGATCTTTTACTTCGCTCACCACCGGATGAATATGCAATATCACTTCACCATCTTCTGCAATTTGTGGCGTGACATCCAATGAAATGCCACTAAAAAAAGGCGACAGTTCAATGTTAGGCGTGTTAGTCGTAGTGGATGCATTGGTAGTGGAATTATTCGAAATTCCAGTAACAAAATACTCATCAGAACCGACTCTGATAACCGCCTTTTGGTTATTCACGGTTGAGACACGCGGGCTTGATAAGACCTGTACCTGACCCTGTGTTTGCAAAAGAGATAACAATTTGGTGATGTCTTTTATTTGATACAGCGACGCAAAGGTAGATCCGACGGCTTCGCGCGAATCATAGTTAATCGTTTTTAATTCACCTGTCGCAGGATCTCTATATACCTGAGTTATACCTATATTTCTGAATTCATCGACTTCCGCTGACCCATCAGTATTTAATGGAAAACCATCTTGTAAATTTTTAGCTTGAGTGATTTGCCCACTGATCTGGTTCCAATTAATTCCTGCTTCAAACCCTTCGCTCAAAGTCACTTCCAAAATTTTTGCTTCGAGAATCACTTGTCGTTTTATGGTTAATTCCGAGCGTTCCAAAAATTCACGCACAGCACTTAATTCGTGAGGGTAAGCTTTCACCACAATCATACCTGCTTGAGGCGACACCACAACTGAACGGCTTTCATCGGTTCCGCCAATAATTGAAGATACCGTAGCTTGTAAACTTGACCAGAAGTCAGTTTTGTTAAGTGTTTGCACCCGCGCACCAGGCGCTATGCCTTGTGTATTGGAACGGGAATTTTTATTGGCGGATTCGATCATACCCAGCAAATTTGCGGTATCGTTTTGACTGGTTTGTCCGCCGCCACCCGAACTGCCATTTTGATTGTTACCTGATGATTGCCCACGCCCAATGACCACACTGGTATCCGATACACCTACCCGCTGTACATCGAGGTAATTTATTTGAAACACTTGAGTGCGCATTTCATTGGGGTAAACGGTATAAATATTAAAATCCTTTTTAAATTCGTAGCCGTAAATATCGCGAGTGACTTTTAATACCTCATCGATGGTGACTTTTTTCAAATCCAGGCTCAGGGTGCCAGACACTCCGGGATGCACAACTAAATTAGTACCTGTTCCATTGACCAAGCCCATAAAAAAATCACGAGCATTGACATTGTGCACTGACACATCAAACCTTTCCTGTGCTATGGATTTACTTTGAGTTTGCACAGGTTCATTTAATAATGTTTGGGTGATGGTATCAGGCACAGCTTTCTGCGCAGTGCTTTGTTGTTCTACGACTGCATTCAATTCTTTTTCGGCAATCAGAGTTTTTTCCTGTTGCGTATTACAAGCTGCCAGCGATAAAAACAGCAACAAGCTCAATAAACGTAAAACAATTGAATTGCCAATCGACATAGCAAATTTCCTGACAGGTAGTTTCATCTTTTTACCCTGGATTCAACCATGGTTAATGTGCGTCTGACCTCACCAGAGGTGAGCGTGACAGAGTTTTTTTGTATAGAAATCACTTGATAGTTGGTGCCTTTAAGTTGTTGTCCTTGCACCAGGGATTGGCCATTAATGATGGCAATTTTTCTGTTTGGCCCCACCAAAATTGAATTCAGTTCCAATTTAATTTCTTGCCCATCGCTATTCACTGCCTGAACAAAACGCAAAGGGCGAGTAGGATCGCGCAGTTCATCAGCTACAACAGCACTGCAAATTAATATCATCAATAGACAAACCGTTTTAAACACCAAGCAAGCCCTCTTCTGAACTTAAGGTGAAAACACGTAATTCAATTTCTGCTTTTGGATAATCCGTCACTACATAATCAAGGCTTTCCCAATAAAACTTCCATTGCAAATTTTCTAATGATTTGATTAAGGCCAAAATATTAAAAAAATCGCCGCGTAATTTAAGTACCACACCATGTTTATAAACACCAGAACCTTTGGGCTTGGTTTCATTAGCAGCTAAGTTGGCATCCGCAATACCAGAAACTGCCAATTCAGCAGCAGATGCAGCAGAGGATGCTGATGATGACGAATTGGCTTGTGCAGTTTCCACCACGGGTTGCATAGGCATAACCATCATTTCAGATGCCGCCAATGTTTGTATCTCAACCAACTCCAAACCATTGGTTTTTTCAAATACGGACTGCAAAATTTGTGGTAACTGATCAGCGGCGATAAGGCCCTGCCCTACTTCCGATAATTTTGATTCGATTTGTGCCAGTTCTGATTCAAGCTGGCTAATCTCGGCTTGTTTAACTTTTGCCGGCCCGGCCGCCAATGCCGATGTCAATGCGGTTAATTGATCCTGCGATGCTTTTTGATCAATTTGTAATTGTGAAAGCTGTGCGTTTAATTCTTTTTCACGGGCATCAGGCGCAGATTGAATTAACAATGTCCAGATCAAAAACACCAATGCAAATAATGACATACCAATCAACGCACGTTCACGCAGAGGTTTTTGATCAATCCACTCTGCGGCTTTTTGGTAGTATTGAATTAAAGGACTATCACTCATGGAGTAGCCCTCGCTTGTTCAGATTCCTTAATTTTTCGCTGCACGGCAGACGCAGTTTCCAGGTTTTGATTACCTGCTTGCGCAACAACAAATGAATAAATGCCCAATTGATGCTTGGCTGGAGTAATGGCAACCACGCCAAAACTCACATCATTAAATGCAGCGTCGGATTTTAAGGCTTGAATGTAAGCTGGCAACTTATCTGCACGGGTGGCTTGGCCAATCATTTCCAGATAAGTACCCCCGTTATTGAGCGAAAACGTAGTCAAGGAAATATCATCCGACGATTGCCTTGCCATGGTTTCCAGCTCGGCTGAAAAACCTTTGTTATTGCCCAAACTCTGGTAAGCAATTACTTGCAACAATTGTTGCTTACGAGCAATGGATGTTTTGTATTGAACAATTTGATTATCCAATTGAATCAAATTCACTTTGGGCGACATAGTGGCAAATTGTTGCAATTGATTGCGCAAACCCTGGAGCTGATCAGTTTGTCCAGCCAATTCTTGCTCCAATTTTTTATTGCTCAAGTAACTGTTAATTGTCACGCCTGCAAGCAGCAGAATCAAAATCAACAGGCCTATAGCTAATTGACTGGAACGAAAGGGTTCACGATTGGGTTGAAATTCCGGCAAATAAAAATTGATCTGTTGCATTACGCCAACTCCTGACGTAAAGCACCGCCAAGCGCCTGCACGCACAGCGGTAAAATTGCTGATTGGGTTTCATCTTTTAGTTGTATTTTGGATTCAATTGGCAACAGCTTGACTGGAATAGTAAAACTGCTACGAATAGTCGGCGTTATTTTGTCTTGCGTGACATTTTCGCCGTAAATATAAATATGCCCCGGCGGCACCTGACGCATTTGCCTTTCGAAATAATCCAGCGAACGCTGAATTTCCAGAATCAAATTGTCATCTGGCAAATCATCTAACAGGCCTGCGTTGTAAGGTAAATTAAATTGACGTGAAAGATATAAATTGTTGTCGCGTACAATAATCAGGTTGCCGGTATTTTGCGTAATTTTCACCAAGGCAACACCACGATTGGAATCTTCCGCAACCAGATGAATTAAATTGCGCAATGCCAATTCGGGGATATCAATCGATTGCAAATTTAATTTTAAACTTTTGGCATAACTGCATAAATTTTCGATCACACTGCGCTGGGTTGCGACAGCGTAAGCCATGCGATTAGTGCCACGCGCACTGTCTTCCGGTAGAAAAAATCCTTGTACCAGCGCTTGTTGAATCGGAAACTGCACCAGATCTTTAATTCGCCAACGCAAAGCTTCAGCTAATTCTTCGTCAGGCACTTTGGGGGCTTCGCCCAGTATCATTTGATAACTGCCGGGCGTCATGACTATGTGACAAGGTAATTTTTGCAAGCCTTGCTTGAGCAAGCGGCTGCGCAATTCATCGACCGGGTTTTCATTGTTGGCGAGAGGAATAAATTCGGCATGCTGACATATGTAAGTATCATCACCGCTGCGAGCTAAATGTATCCAGGCCACACCATTGGCAGCAAATTCAATCCCCAAAAGCGCATCGTGACGTTTTGATCGGGAAATCCACTGACTGATAGATGCAATGAAACTTTTCACTCTGCCCTCAATAAAAGACTCGGAGACTTAATAACTCTTGCTTATAATTAAGCGCGAATAGATAACCAACGATTCAAGATATAGACCACAAAGTGAATTTGCGCCAATGTTTCATATTGTTTTGTTTGAACCAGAAATCCCACCCAATACGGGTAATATCATTCGATTGGCGGCCAATACCGGCTGCCAATTACATCTTATTGAACCACTCGGGTTTTCATTGGATGAGAAAAGCGTGACACGTGCGGGAATGGACTATATAGAAGTACAAGCAGTAACCATTCACCCTAACTGGCAGGACTTTATCGACACCGAACAACCCAAACGCTGGTTCGCTTTAAGCACCAAAGGCAAGCAATGCCCCAGCGATATAAAATTCGAAGCAGGTGATTATTTGGTATTCGGCCCCGAAAGCCGTGGCTTGCCTGCCGAGATTCGTGAACAATTGCCGCCAGAACAGGTATTGCGCTTACCCATGGTCGAAAATAGTCGCAGCATGAATTTATCTAACGCAGTTGCGGTAATGGTGTACGAGGCCTGGCGGCAAATCGGTTTTAAAGGAGGTCGATAAGTGAACAAGATCGGTCTCTTCTATGGCAGCTCGACCTGTTACACCGAAATGACGGGCGAAAAAATTCGTCAGGCGCTGGGTGAAGACAGAGTCGATATATTTAATGTCGCCAACACACCTTTAGTGCAAACCGGTTTTTACGACTATCTAATTTTCGGCATACCTACTTGGGATTACGGCGAGCTGCAAGAAGATTGGGAAAATTGCTGGGATGAATTGGACCAGCTGGATTTCACCGGAAAAAAAATTGCCATCTACGGTTTGGGGGACCAGGTCGGTTACCCTGAATGGTTTCTGGATGCCATGGGTTATCTGCACAGCAAATTAATCCACCGGGGCGCAACTGCTTGTGGTTATTGGCCAGTAGCTGGATACGAATTTGAAGCTTCAAAAGCACTCACACCCGACAATCAATTTTTTGTTGGCTTGGCGTTGGATGAAGAAAACGAATTTCAAAAATCCAACGAACGTATTGCGATTTGGTGTGAGCAGGTTTTGCGGGAGTTTGGGTTGTGACCGGCATTTATGTATGCAACCAAAAAGACCCCACCCCAGCCCTCCCGTTCAGAAACCCATCCCTGTGGTTTCCCCTTCGGGCAGCTTCGCTGTGCAAATTGCTCCTGCAATTTGTGCCAGGGGAGGGAGTCAGTTCCTCCCCCTGGCAAGGGGGAGGCTAGGAGGGGGTCATGCACGCTGACATCGAATGGGACTCGCAAGGCCAACCTATCTCCAAATCTTTTGGTGATGTTTATTTTTCCAAAGCCAATGGCCTGGAAGAAACACGCCACGTTTTTTTTCAACACAATCAATTGGAAGAACGCTGGCGAGAATTATCCGAAAACAGTTTTTTTGTGATTGGTGAAACCGGTTTTGGATCTGGATTAAATTTTTTGGCAGCTTGGGATTTGTGGTTAAAAACCGCACCTGAATCAGCACAATTGCATTTCGTTTCGGTCGAAAAATTTCCGCTACGCAAAGATGATTTACAAAAAGCTCTTGCACTCTGGCCAGAGCTGGAATTTTTTTCATCGCAGTTGATTGAAGCTTATCCTTGTTTTGTTGCAAAAGACCCCCTCCTAGCCTCCCCCTTCCCAGGGGGAGGAACAGTCCCCTCCCCTGGCAAGGGGAG
>CBINNU010000002.1:0-365752 GCA_966252135.1 uncultured Cellvibrio sp.
CTCGCAAACCCTTTTTCAAGGCCCCCTTGGTGAGGGCGCGCACTATACGAAGATCACTTTAGCTTGGCAATCTTTTTTTGAAATATTTTTTACTTAAGGACAATTTGAAAACACTTCGCCAACTTATTGAACAGAATTGACTTTTTTGCGATCAAACACTGACTGAAACAACCAAATCGCAGGAGCTGAGAGACCGTAAATCACAGCGATCACCAACACCCCCACTTCCTGAAAGCGAATCAATAAAGCAAACACCAGCACAACCAATAGCAAAAAACCAAAAGGCACCCGACCACGAAAATTAACCGACTTAAAGCTGGTGTATTGGAAATTGGAAACCATTAACAAACCAACAAGCGCTGTCACCACAGCAATGACTACACTCCAATTTTTATCAGGACTAACATCAAACCAGACCCAAACCAGCCCAGTCACCAAGGCCGCAGCAGCAGGGCTTGCCAAACCAATAAAATATTTTTTGTCGACCACGCCGATTTGCGTATTAAAACGAGCAAGCCGAAGCGCAGCACATGCCATATAGATAAACGCCGCCGCCCAACCCCAACGCCCCATATCATGCAGAGCCCAAGTAAATACAACCAACGCAGGCGCAACACCAAATGACACCATATCAGCGAGGCTATCGTACTGTTCGCCAAATGCGCTTTGAGTATTGGTCATACGCGCCACACGACCATCCATACCATCGAGCAACATAGCTGCAAAGATTGCCAAGGAAGCATGGGAAAAGTTGCCATTCATTGCGCTAACTATTGCGTAGAAAGCGCAAAACAAAGCTCCCGTCGTGAAAAGATTAGGCAAGAGATAAACACCTCGATGGCGCGTCTTTTTTCCATCTTCAGACACCTCCTCCACAAAATCGCCGAAGGGCAATTCCTTATCGACATCCAGTTTTTTATCATCTTTGTCGTTATTCAATTCTGAACTCATGACTCAATCTCACCATTTTCAAGAAAGACGCATTCTACACCCAGACCCAAAAAAAAGCCCCCGCATGAGCGAGGGCTTTGCTTTACCAAAAGGATTAGTTTTTGGTTTTGTCGATGATTTTATTGGCCTGAATCCAAGGCATCATCGCGCGCAATTTTGCACCCACCACTTCGATTTGGTGCGCCGCGTTATTACGACGATAAGCTGTCATAGATGCGTAATTGGATTGACCTTCCATTACGAATTTCTTCGCGTACTCACCATCCTGAATATCTTTCAGCGCTTGACGCATAGCTTTGCGAGATTCGTCGTTGATCACACGCGGACCAGTAACATACTCACCATACTCAGCATTGTTAGAGATGGAATAGTTCATGTTGGCGATGCCACCTTCGTACATCAAGTCAACAATCAACTTCAACTCGTGCAAACACTCAAAGTATGCCATTTCCGGTGCATAACCCGCGTCAACCAGAGTTTCAAAGCCAGCTTTAACCAACTCAACGCAACCGCCACAGAGAACCGCTTGTTCACCAAACAAATCGGTTTCGGTTTCGTCTTTGAAGGTAGTTTCGATGATACCAGTACGACCACCACCCACACCTGACGCGTAAGACAGAGCCACATCTTTCGCCTTACCAGAAGCGTCTTGATAAATCGCGATCAAATCAGGGATACCACCGCCTTTTACAAATTCAGAACGCACAGTGTGGCCTGGCGCTTTTGGTGCAACCATGATCACATCCAAATCCGCACGCGGCACAACTTGGTTGTAGTGAATCGCAAAACCGTGAGCAAAAGCCAAGCAAGCACCTTTTTTGATGTTTGGCTCGATTTCTTCTTTATAGAGTTTTGATTGGAATTCGTCTGGAGTCAGGATCATGACCACATCGGCCTCAGAAACCGCTTCTTTTACATTCTTCACAGTCAAGCCAGCGTTGCGGGCTTTAACAGCAGAAGGAGAAGTCTCACGCAGCGCAACAACTACGTTTACACCTGAGTCTTTCAGGTTATTGGCATGGGCGTGACCTTGTGAACCGTAACCTACAATGGCGACTTTTTTGGATTGGATAATAGAAAGATCACAATCTTTATCGTAATAAACGTGCATGGCTAACTCCTGATAATTAAGAAATGGGGAGCCCGAATGGGCTGGCCGATTAGTCTAGGAAAAGACTATCATGCCGTAAAATGATATATTTGCATCACTTTATTGCAGAACGCGCAACACCATGGACATCACCAAGCTAAAAATCTTCTCGACTCTTGCCCAGCAACTTCACTTTGGGCGGGCCGCCGAGCTTTGCAACCTCAGCCCCTCAGCACTCAGTCGCAACATCAAGCAACTGGAAGATGACCTGGGCATTCAACTATTTGATCGTGACAATCGCTCGGTTGCACTGACACAGGACGGCGAGCAATTTTTAGGATTTGCGCGTGAAATTTTACAGCAGTGGGAAAGCTTTCAAGAGTCTTTAGTCGCACGCGCTGATCAATTACGCGGGCAACTTTCTATTTATTGTTCAGTGACCGCCAGCTACAGCTTTCTTTACGACATTCTCACGGAATTTCGCCAACAGCATCCCGGTATCGCCATCAAATTGCACACGGGCGACCCGGCGCAATCGATCGAGCGCGTGCAAGCGGGCCTTGAAGATATTGCCATCGCCGCCAAACCCGACAACTTACCTGCGGGTATTAGTTTTAAATCTATTGCCAATTCACCGCTAATTTTTATTTGCGCAAAAAATAAAACCGAATGGAATTCTGCAGATTGGAATCAAATTCCAGTAATCATTCCCGAAGAAGGTTTATCCCGTGAGCGTTTGGAGTTCTGGTTTAAATCGAATCAAATCAAACCGACCATTTACGCCGAAGTAAAAGGTAACGAAGCGATAGTCAGCATGGTGAGTTTGGGATTTGGCGTGGGGCTGCTGCCCAAAATAGTATTGGATAACAGCCCGCTTAAAAATTCAGTACAAGAATTTTCTCAACAGCCGGACCTCGGTCCATACTCCATGGGAATTTGCGTAATGGAGAAACGATTGAAAAGCCCAATCGTAAATGCGTTTTGGGAACAACTATTGAGTTGATGTAACGCAGAAAAGCAAAAGTGATTTCAGCTTCAATATTCCTTTTTTACCATTTATACCTTTGATTCGCCGCTCGGCATTTTAAATAACATTTCCCATCCGGACAGAGGAAGAATGAAGGCATGGTCGGACAACAACAATCGCTCAATGGAGCCAGCAATGAAATGCCGGATGTGATGATGCCGTTCAAATTTATCCCGCGCAGCAATCGCTTTTGGGCTTATCACAGCCTGTTAACTGTGCTTGTGTTTACTTTGCTTACGGCTTTGGCTGTAGCTTTCCAGAATCCCAAGTTGATTTACGTAAACATTGGTGCCGGATTCATTATTGCGTTGCTTTTTACTCTGGCGGTATTGCTGTTCCGTTATTGGTACAACAAAAAGGAATGGTATTTGTTATCCAGCGGCAAGCACCTCGCGGCATGCTTCGGCGCGGCGCTTTTTATTTCTGCCATTATTACTGCTCTTTGGTTTGTCATACTGGTTTTACTGTTCAAGAATTCGTTTATGAATCCTGAGCTATTACAACAACAGGGAGTTGAAGTAGGGCGCGCTACAACCCAATTTTTTATCAATAATACTGTAGTCAACACTGCGCTGCTTTGTGGATGGATGTTTATTTACACCACAATAAAATCGGGTCAACGTGCTCATCGCCACGAAATTGAAAACCTGAATTTGCAAAACACACTCAAAGAAGCGCAACTCACTATTCTTACCAATCAGCTGAACCCTCATTTTTTATTTAATGCATTGAATAATATTCGATTTATGATTCATGAAAATCCCAATCATGCAGATCATATGGTCACAACACTGGCTGATTTGTTGCGCTATTCCTTAACCACCAATCAATACGACAAGGTTAGCATCGAGCAGGAACTCACTATGGTAAACCATCAGTTAGCTGTTAGCGCTTTGCAAATGGAGCATCGTTTAGACACCAGAATCGATGTACGCCCGTCATTACTTAAGTGCAGCATTCCGCCAATGGTTTTACAAACTCTGGTGGAGAATGCTTTGAAACACGGCATTGATCATCTTGATGATGTGTCAACACTTTTTATCCAGGGCAACCAAAAAGATAATCAAATCATTTTTACCATTAGTAACCCCGTGCCTGAACAATCTCAACCAGTCTACGGCACCGGAACCGGGCATAAAAATATTAAGAAACGGCTAGCTATACTCTACGGCGATAAAGCGGGTTTACGCGTTGAAAACCACAATGGAATCTTTTCCGTTACTTTACATTTTCCGATGGAAGATCACTATGAAAGCGCTAGTCATTGAAGATTCCCGGCTAGCCCGCGAAGGCTTGTGTCGAATGCTTGAGCGCTTTCCAGAGCTGGAAGTCGTGGGCCAAGCAAAAACTGCTGCGCAAGCAAGGGAAATGATCGAGAAACATCAGCCTGATGTTTTATTTTTGGATATCCACATGCCCGGTGAAAGCGGGCTGGAATTGTTGCAGTCACTCACCAGCACACCCAAAATAATTTTCACTACCGCATATGCAGAATATGCCATTAATTCGTTTGATTATCCTACTGTCGACTACCTGCTCAAACCGATTAGCCATGACCGCCTTGCAAAATCAATTGAAAAATTGCATGCAGAAGAAAGCGCTTCAGCTCAGGAAATTCCCGCAAGAGTGCTGAAAGAAAACAGTAAAATTTTTATCAAGGATGAGGATCAATGCCATTTAATCTCGCTTTCCGATATTGCTTACATCGAAAGCTGCAAGAACTATGTGCGTGCATTTTTTAATGGAAAAAATGCATTTATTCGAAAGAACATGACAGCACTGGAGCAGACATTACCGAGAGCAATTTTTTTTCGTGCCAATCGTCAATTTATTGTGAACTTAAATCGGATTGATCAAATACAACCGAGTGTTAATGACGGATACGATCTTGTGATGGACGACGGTAAAGTGGTGGAAGTTTCACGGCGTAATGCTATTGAACTTAAAGATCGTCTCAGCATGTAACAGGTGCGGCAACGCCAAAGGTAAAGATAGTATGCAGAACAAAAAATCTGGCAAACGCAAGTCAAGTATCGGATTGTGCATTGGATCCATTGCGCTTTTATCCTTCGTCATATTTTCACATGATGCTCACTCAAATGAAACAGAATCACAAACCACAGTGTCGCTCGCAAAAAATGAGCTCGACAAATGGGTAGAGGCAGAAATGCTGATCTCATCAGAAAAGCGCAAATGGGATGAAGAAAAAGCTTTTTCTGAGCATCTATTAGGGGCTTTATCCGAAGAGAAAGCGGGTTTAAACGAAAATTTGGAAACAATTAAATCAGCAGTGTCTGGCGGTGACCAGGAACGCCTGGCGCTACTCGCAGAACTTGAAGACCTGAAGGCAGCAGAGGCGAATCTTGGCAATAACATCGACGACATTACCAAACAACTGCTGTTGATACGCGAACAATTAGCTCCCGTTTTTAAAGAAGATCTTGCAAAAGATTATGAACGATTGGCCATGCACTCCGGAGCAGGCGCACTGACACAAGGAAAAATTGAGAGTGCAGTTGTGCTCGCCATGAAACTACAGAATCTCGACAATTCCTTCTCGTCCCGAACACAAGTCATTGAAGTTGCAGTCGATGGAAAACAACAGGAAAGAGAAGTCGACATTCTCTATATGGGACTTTGGCGGGCCTATTATGTTGACCCCTATGATCGATTTGCCGGTGTTGGTTTTGCTTCAGCAGAGGGATGGATTTGGCTTGAGGATAATTCTATTGTTGGCGATGTAAAACAAGCACTCGACGTTTTCGAAGGCGAAACAACTCCCACCCTAATTAGCTTACCCGTTATCGCAAGGAAGCCCTAAAGTGAAAAAACTAAACCTGCAAAAAATAATACTGATCGCTTTATATTTGTGTTCTCTGAGTGTTAATTCATGGGCTGCGTCAAATGCAACTTTGGATAAACTTTCGGACGGCATTCACAGTGACCTGGTGCAGGCGCTAGGTGAGTTGGTGACACTCAGGAAAACAATCGCTAGTGAAAAAATCCCATTGTCGCAAAAGATTCGCGAAAGAGAATCGGAGATTCAGCAACTTCGAAAAAATCTGGATGAATTCCGCAAACTGGAAGACAGCAAAAATGTCGATCTGCAATCCTTGCGCGATGAAGTGAAATCACAAGAGGATGCACTGTTTGCCATAAACCGAACGCTTTCAGACTACACTGAGTTGTACAACGAAAGCGTTCAGGTTTTTGAAAGCGATCGATACCCAAAACATTTGACGGATTCAAACTTACCCATCAATTCACGAATTGAAGCGCAATCTCAGGTATTAACACTGGGTTTGGATAGGTTATTAAAGGGATCTCATCTGGCGACTTATCAAGGTAAAGCAATAGTCAGCGATGAGCCTTTGACTCAAGGGAATTTTCTGAGCGCCGCCGATAATCTTTGGTTTCTGGAAGAGAAAAAAGATAACTACAGCATCGCTATTGGCGAGGTTTCCGGTTTAACTAAAACCATTGCTCAGGGCTCATTAGTTGCTGCGCAAGATGCAGCGGCGGGATATATAAAATTATCACTGGCGGTTGATCTGACTTCCGGTAAAGCGTTGCTCCTGCAATCTGAATCCGACAGTTTATTTTCATTCATTCAGGATGGAGGATTCTGGGTATACCCGATTCTGCTGTTCGGACTGCTTAGCTTGATGATTGCACTTTCTAAAACGTTCGAGCTGGTAAAAGCCGGGCGTGTCGATAGAAAAACTACAGATCGCATCATGACCAATGCCGATCATCCAAATCACGCGAGTGATTTGCAAAACGCGAAAGATAGTGAATCGGCAATTCAACAGTTTGTCAGTGAAGCGCTAAAGCTTCCTCACAGCGCGCGCGACCAAATGGAAGATTGCCTGCTGGAATTGATGCAACGAGTCAAAACCAGACAAGAAAAACATTTATATCTGATCGCAGTCACAGCATCAGTCGCACCACTGATTGGTTTGCTTGGAACAGTTGCAGGCATGATCGAAACCTTCAAAATGATTTCACTTTTTGGATCAAGCGATGCCATGTCGCTTTCCTCGGGAATATCGAAAGCACTTATTACTACCGAGCTGGGATTGATCGTCGCAATTCCTTCGTTGGTAATCCATGTTCTTCTTAGTCGAAAATCACAAACCATACTATCAGACATGGAGTATTACGCGGCTAGAATTATCGAAAACAAATTCGGATACGCGCAATGAATAGCACATCAGAATTTTTTCAAATCATTGTTGTTGACGGTGGCCCGTTAACGGTAGCGATTTTCTCCGTTTCTCTGGTGATTTATTGGATGCTTTTAAATACTTTCGACAAGCTTCGCATGATCGAATCCAGCGATATCGAACCCACTAGTCGATCCACGAATCTGAAAACTGTTGGTAACGACCTGCGAGTGCTGATGGTTTTGGTAGCCAGCACTCCACTACTGGGATTACTCGGCACAGTGATTGGTTTGATTAACGCCTTTCAATCCATGTCATCCGGAGAAAATATTTACGACGGTTTTGCATTGAGTGTCTCGCAAGCACTTATCACAACCCAGGCCGGCTTGATTGTCGCCGCTCCCGCAATGTTTGCTCTGGGTTATCTCAGGGCGAAACGAACATCCTTGTTGAGAGGCCAATAACATCATGTGGTCCAAAATCAAGCGCAACTCTGATGAAGAAGCAACGGCGACATTGGATATTTCACCCTTGATCGATGTTGTTTTTATTTTGCTTATATTTTTTATAGTCACAGCAGTATTCGTAAAAGAATCGGGTATAGAAGTAAACCGGCCCAAAGCAACCAGCGTCGAAAAACTCGAAATGACCAGCACCTTTGTGGCAGTCGATCAGAATGGACAACTCTTTTATGCAGGGGAAAAAATATCACTCAACGAGGTTCGCAACATAGTTCAAAAAAATGAGGGACGACCGGTCGTCGTTCAAGTCGATGAACGAGCGACCAGTAAAATTTTGATACAAGTCGTCGATGAAGCACGCCTTGCCGGTGCGCAAACCGTTAGTGTGGCGACCGAAGTGAGCAAACGCTAGTGGCGAAAAATTCTTTGCTCAGGATGCTAAAAAATGGCGCTCTGTCGGTACTCATTACCGGCTTGCTGCTGTTAAGTTTGTTGCTGGGCAATCGATCGGATTTCACAGAAGATAAACTTGTCGAACTACGCGAAGTCCTTGTGCAACCGCCACCTGCAAGTGAGCCTATAACGCCAACCTCAGATACATCCAAGCAATCTCAAACTCGAGGTTCTGTGCAAGAAACTGCAGTGGAAATTGCTGACGTAGGAATTGAAGTTGATATGTCCCTTTTTGAACGCGTTAGCCCAGTGCTATCCAGTGGGATCGGTAGTGGATTGATGGATAGCCAGCATATTGCGAATGACATGATGCAAGATCTCAATTTTGCAAATGAGCTGTTGAAAATAGACGAGCTGGATTCCAAACCCTTGCCAGTTATTTGGCCGGATTATGATCTACCTAAAAGCCTTATTGAACAGAAAATGCCTGACACAACAGTGACAGTTCATGTTGTCATTCATGAGGATGGGCATGTAACACTTATTGATTTTGAAAATATTGCCTACGAGGAGCTTAAGCCTGTGGTGAGAAAAATAATTCAAGGCATGTGGTTTACCAAGCCGACAAAAGCAGGGCAAGCCGTTAAGGCTGAGGTTATTCTCCCTTTGGAATTGGAAGGAGTTCGCTAATGAATCCAATTTACTTATTCACTCGATTTATATTGCTTGGTCTCCTATTCATTCAGGCACCTACTGCATTTTCAAAAGTGCTTCCCTTATCAGAAAATCATTGGGGGAACCCCGAATTTGTGGATAATTTTTTGGGTAGCTATGGTGTTATCTCGGCTGTTGAACCGCCTATTAATTACGAGATATATATTGATCTCATGCGTTTACAAAAATCCCTTGAGAAGACTCCTCTAGAGGCTATCGAAAAAATAAAATCACGAGCGGCGGCTGAAGACAAAAGTGCGGTCTACAATTTTTTGCTGGGACAAGTTCTTTACGAGCAACGCAAAGAAACGGAAGCCTTAACTGCTTACTTAAAAGCTGTGTCAAAGTTTCCAAACTTTGCGCGCGCACACAAAAATATTTCGCATATTTACATGGCCAACAACCAATGCAAGAACGCGAAGAATCATCTATTGAAACTGGTTAACTTGTCGCAAGCAGATGCCCACGTTTTTGGCTACCTGGGCTACTGCGCACTACAAGAGAAACGCTTTAGCGAAGCTGTGGGGCTTTACCAGATGGCGAAGATTTATCAGCCCAACAATAAAGATTGGAAAGTAGGGGAAGCGCAAGCGCATATGGGTATGAATAACTACCAATCTGCCGAAGCTGTGCTTGACGATCTATTATCGATTGATGAGCTGAATATTGATTACCTGTTATTGCAAGCCAATGTGCATGCCAAGCAACAAGCCTATAACAAAGCCATAATAAATCTTGAACTGGTTCGCCGTTTACAACCGCAACGCTGGGAGGCATTGACGCTCTTGGGGGATCTTTATCTTAAAACCAATCTGCCTGAGCTAGCCTCCATTCGCTACAGTCAGTCCATAGCAAAAGGAACATCCATTGATTACGAACGCGCAGCAACAAGTTTTTATAATTTAGTAAACGGCGGCGCGGCTTGGGCAGATCTTGAAGCCTACTTTTCTGTGCTGGAAGATCGCTATGCAACTCAGGCGCGGCGTACAGACAATCATGAATTCAGTTTAATGAAAGCGCAGGGGTTTATTCATGCCGGCAAAGCAGATGAAGCCTTGCGAGTGGTAGACAAGGTTCTTAGTCAAGATCCACTCAATATTTCTGCATTATTTTTAGGAGGAAAAAGCGCCTTATCCAAAGGCGAACTTGATCGCGCAGAACTCTATTACGAACGCACGATATACAATCACCCCAAAAAATATCAAGGGCTTATCGGACTTGGTCAAGTCCTGGCAAAAAAACGAAATTTCAGCGGCGCACTAAATGCTTTTGAAAGCGCTTATGCATTAAGTGAAAGTGAGAGTCTTTTAGAAAATATCAAACTACTCCATAAGCTGGTGGACGCGCAGAGAAACTGAGTCGTCAAACCCACAACCTCATCATCAACATGCCGTAAGACGCAAAAATAATAGCCAAACTCATATGGCAAATACTTAAGAGTGCGGAATGCCAAAACATCAGAGAATTTACCTGAGCCTTACGCAGCCGATAAATGTTGAATAAAGCATAAATAGCAAACAAAGGATAAAGACTGGTGCAGACAAAAACCGTCAGAGTCGTCAGCGATACCACGCCCATTGTCTCAGGGCTAGCGGAAATGAGGAACACAGCCAAACCTATCACTGGTGTGATTGAGGTTATGAGCGGCCACAAGCGAATACTCACAGCAGCGCCCGAAATTTTTCCGCGTATCCATCGCACCAACCAAATCAGTGCAAACAAAATGCTGCAAATACTGAGCACCAAAGTACAAACCATCAAACCCAATAAACCAAAGATTCGAAGTGGAGAAACTCGTTTTAAACTCGATGCCATGTAATCACTCGACACTTCAACAACTTCACCAACGAGCGGATCATCTACCACTGCAATAGCAGGCAAGCCGGTGTGGTCGCTAACCAAAAGGTCCTGGCTGACTGCATAATCATTACTGGGGGCAGGCCAACCTCCCAGCACTGGCAGGCGGTGCAATCGGTTATCGCCCAGTGTAATTTTCATAGCACCGGTTAGCTCTGACATTAATTTTATAAAATCCGAACGCGGTGAAATCGGAATGTAGTAACCAGGAAGTTGCTTGAATTTTTCGGGCAGCTCAATCGCGCTCGCTTCTTTTTTGATGACATCTTTTAATAAGTAGGAACGAATCAATTCCTGAATTTTATTTATTGCCGGATTGTGATCCTGATTGATCATAAACACATAGCCGATATTTAATTCCGGCACATAACTCAAACGACAATGGCTGCCCGGCAAATCGCCGTCATGACCACGAAATGCAACCGCTGCACGTTTGAATCCTGTTACATAATTATAAAGTCCATAGCCTGATTGCGTGCCTGCTTTAGCACCCAGAGTTGAGGTGGGTGTTTCCATCCGCGTAAAAGATTGCTCGCTCAACAATCGCTGCTGATTATATTCACCACGAGCAAGCAGAAATTGTAAATATTTCGCCATATCAGTGGTTGATGCGTTAATACTACCCGCCGGGCGAAGAATAAAATTCCAATAATCAGAGGCCATGCCATTGGGCGAATAGGTTCTTGCACCCTTTTGTTTGTAAAGGTCTGATTCAAAAAAAGTGGCGCTCGTCATTTGCAACGGATTAAACCAATGCTCCTGCACATAATCTTCGTATAATTGCCCGGTAATTTTTTGCACTATATAAGCCGCAATCGCAGGGCCAGCATTGTTGTAGGCGAAACGAGTTCCAGGAACCCAACGTGATTGGCGATATTGCGGATGAAACGCCAGCGCGTCTTCCAGCGTTATATCTGCATCTTCATGTGCGTACACAGAGAAACCAATATCATCCCAACCGGTTGTATGTTCCAACAAATGAACCAATCGAATCGGATCAGTTTTTTCCCATCTGTTTTCAAAATAAATTTCAGGCGCGAGATCACTCAACTTATCATCCAAATGTAACTTTCCCTGCTCGACCAATTGTAAAACTGATAAGGCCACAAACATTTTTGAGGTTGAACCGATTCGAAACAAAGTATCTTGCGTAACGGGCTTGTGATTAGCTTTATCTGCCTCACCCAATCCCACCATCCACACCGGGCCATTTTGATCGACAATCGCAACACTGACACCCGCCACACCAGATTCGACACGCACTTTTTCTATGGCGATTTTTAATTCTTCCAAAGTTTGTGGCGTATTTTCTTTAGCATAACTAATGGATGTGATCAGTATCGATCCCATTATTACCTGCAAATATTTTTTAAAATTGATCACTGAAATGCTCCCTTTGCCTGAATCACATCATCAATTGCCTGTATAACCAATTCAGGTGATGTCTCTTGCATTTGATGAGAAGAATCTGCCACAACAATTTTTGCACGCGGATAGAGGTTTCTGATTTTCGTAATCACTTTTTCATCGCGATTCAGCATGCCCAGATCAATTTCTTTGGCAGAACCATCTTCAATTTTACTTTTCGGTTGATTGAATAATCGCACTATGGGCATGTGATCAATAGCAGGCAGTGAATCGATCATTTCACTGCTGGCATTTGCTTTATAAATTTCGTCTTTCATATCACCCGACATAAACAAAGTCATTGCCGTTTTGGTGTACCAGGGAAATTCGTCAGGTTTTTTCAGCAAACCGGGATAAACAGCGTCAACTAAAACCAATCCTTTCACTTCATTTGGATACTGCCGCGCAAAATGTTGCATATAAAGGCCGCCCAGTGAGTGACCAATCAAAATATAAGGAGGATTCAACCCTTGCTGCCGCAAAGACTGACGCAATTCATTCACCAGATTGGCGCTGGTGCGGTCGGTTGTTGCAGACGAACTATTGCAATAACCGGGGCGATTGTAGGCATAGACATTGAGATTATCCGGCAACTGCTGCAGCAAGGTCGCCCAACGCTGAATACAGTTTCTTGAGCCGTTTTTGAACACCAGGGTGTAGACAGATTGATCATGCTTGCGAACGATACGTTCTATTTGCTTGTTATCAACCTGTGAAACCTCAGTACCGGGCAGATCCGGCAGACTTTTACAGGACGCCAAACCACAAACCAAACCCAACCCCCAAAGAACCTTTACTATCCTCATGATCATCTTTCCAAAATACTGTTATATATAACTATAACAGTATATCAAGATAAGGTAAACGCCTGACAAGTCATTGCTTTCCGTCAACAAATGTTGCTTTTGAAGTTACTTGAGGGTTACCCATTTCATCAATCCAATACCAAATAACCTCACCTTGTAAAAGGCCCTCAACCAATTTACCTGCTCGCCAAGCAGGACGACCTTCTGGCAAGCCTAAAAATTGATGAAAGTTTCCACTGCCATTGTTGATTAATGCATTTCCTTTTTCATCAAAACATTGGGAATAAATTTCAATAAATTTTTCGTTACGAATCGATAGTGTGTTGAGCTGCCCATTAGGCCAATAACGATGAATCAATATACCCTCGGCCGTTTTTTGTTCAGACATCAATAGCTTGCCATCATCCAAATAGCGATTAACACATATTTCCTGTTGATGATTGACCAGTTTTTCTTGTTGAATATTTCCTTTCTGCGAAAAAGCATAGCTAATCCCATGCTCGCTCCATAAACTTTCTTGAGATTTATAATTTTCCAAGCGCGAACCTTTCATCATCCATTGCCCGCTGATTGAAGAAGGATAATGAATCCAATGGCGGAATCGATTTTCCCTGAATCCATTTTCGGAAATCAGCAAATCACGCGATGAATTAAACCAAACCAGATCGCAATACCCATTGTCGCCTTCAAATAAATTAGGTCCCACTGGAAAACCATTATCGAACCGTAACCGAATCTTGCCTTGATCGAATTCAATGATTTCTATTCCATTACCCGTTAAACCGTCCAGAGGCAATACATCAAAATAATCTTGCGGAGACTGAATCAACAGCGAATTAATCAACTGCGCTACTTCATGATTAATTGCAAAAAACGATTTCTGCAATTCCTCAAAGCGTTTCGCATATTTTGAAAATAACTCTTCAGGCCACGCACCTGTTTTCCTTGCAGCTTTCACCTCATCTTTAACCATATCCCAAGCTTGATGAACCTCGCGCACAATAGGTACGACCCTAATCAACGCAGGGTGCGCATCAATAAAATCATCGGCCTGATCAAAATCAGGCAAAGAATAGGCTTGATTAAAAAAGTACTGCATGACTCCGCCATTGCAAATTTCACCATCAAACAAGCTGTAGTAATAAATTGCTTTTGCTAATGGATGCAGATGTTGAATTTCTGGTTCAGGTGTTAAGTCAATTAACACCGAACTGAAATAAGGTGCAGACCTAAGTAACGAAGCCCATTCGACATTGGGTTTAAAATAGTGAGTCATACAGAAATCTCTCGCTAACACAGTCGGCGATTATGATCGAAGCTCTTATAAAGCCTCAACAATCCAACCATGATTCATAAAAATTTAAGATTATTTTTGTAACTCAACATCATTAGATGCAGCTGCAGGCAATGCCGTTTTCAACCAACGATCCAACCAATCCAAGGCGAATCCAAAATTGCCGTGGATTTTTTCGTGATGTTGTTGATGTCTGCGCGCACCTTGAAAAAGAAAGAAACGAGATTCAGGAAACCAATCGTAATTGGCGTGACCAATCTGGTTGATGACGAAACTGAATATGGGGACAGAAACCAGTGCTTCGATACTGAAGTCATGAACCAACATCGGCAAAATTAAAACGCTGCCCAACATCATGGATTCAACCGGATGAAAACTGTAAGTTGTCCAGGGCGTCGTCGTCATGGATTGATGATGCGCTTTGTGAAAACGACGCAGCCAGGGTGTGTGCAACAAACGATGGTTGATATAAAAATGTAGCTCGTTCCAAAAAAACAACACCAGAATTTCAATAACCATTTGCAGCCATGAAGGATTTTCTGCAAGTTTCGCCCAACCCAACTCTAACAATCCCCAAGGGAAAACCACCCCTAAACCAAAAATTGCAACAGTGATCAGTGACAAACCGATTTCGCGGCGCAGTTGCTGGTTGCTAACTGGGCGAGCATCCAACACTCGCCCTTTTTTAAAAGCGGGAAATACCCGGGACAATAAGGCAATATTGATCAAACAAAACAGAAAATACATACAAAAGAAAAACATCAAGCCTGACAGCATTATTTCCATCGCACTGGCACTAAGGAAAAAATCACGCATGATATGAATTCCTATGCTGAATATTTTCAGACATATTTAGCTCGTATTTATAATCTTTTCTCGATTCGCTTATCGGGTATAAGCCACAACAATGCCACCAACGCATAACAAATAGGCGCAACCCAACTCAATAGGAAAGTGGATACTATGCCTATCAAATAAAGCACAATCGAGATATTGCCTTTAACGTCTTTTCCTATAGCTTTGGCCAGTACAGAATCATTTCCTTCAACTGCAATTAAACATTTCACCAATATCCAATAGGCGACTGCTGCCATTAACAGATTAAACCCATAAACTGCCGTTGGATTTGCCGCAAAATGATTTTCACCCATCCACCCTGTCGAAAACGGCAGAAGAGACAACCAGAATAACAAATGCAAATTGGCCCACAGCACACCACCACTCACATGATGAACCGAATGCAAAAGATGATGGTGGTTACTCCAATAAATGCCAATATAAATAAAACTCAACACATAACTTAAAAATACCGGAAAGAGTTGTGATAAGGTTCCCCAATCCGTTCCATGCGGCACCTTCATTTCCAACACCATAATGGTAATAATGATAGCAAGCACACCATCGCTAAATGCTTCCAAACGATTTTTACCCATGATTTGCTCCAACAGAATTCAATATGATCAGTGGAAGTAAGATACACAATCCGCCGTAGGATACATCAAACCACGAGTTTTACATGAAAAAATTATTTCCCGCCCTGTTTTATTTTCTACTACCCACACCTGCCACTGCCGATACGCCTTGCGGTTACCCAAGCAAACAGGATCTTGCCATTGAATTTTATAAATCCTGCGGCGAAATAAAAGGCGATCACATAGAGCTGCATGATTGGCACAAGAACAATATTGAATTTGACCAAGATGATTTGAGCTGCATATTCATTGGTGGAAAAGCCTTTTATATGAATAAAAAAGGCGAAACGCGCCGTACAGTATCCTTCGATAACGGCTGCGATTATTTTGAAGACGGATTAGCGCGTGGTTATGAAAACGGAAAAATGATTTATATGGATAAAAATTTGAATGTGGTATTAAGACCCAACTTTGAATGGCTGTCACCTTTTGATTACGATCACGCTATCGTCTGCAACGGCCCATTCGAAACCATTCAAGATGGCGAACACAGCCTGATGAAAAATGGCAAATGCGGGCTAATCGATAAAAAAGCTAATTTAGTGGTTGATGCCAAATACCCGATTGGCGAAAACGAAGCGTTTGATAATTATATTAACAGCCACAATCACTGCCCCAAGCCACCGATCACATCGAAAGACTCCGCCATCTGCCATGCAGAGCGACACCTGCAGCATCAAAGCCATTTAAATCAATTAAAAGAAATTGTATCTGTCAAAAAAGTTAACGATACATGGCTGGTCAATTTTACTTATCAGGATAATCCAAAAGACATTTTTGTCATTGAGCTGGAATCAAAAACGGCGCGGAGGTTATCTATAGTACCGGTTGAAGAATAGAATCAAACTCCTATCTTCATAATTTATTACGGAAAATTCTTAATCGCCTTAGCCAACTCAATCACCGATAAAGGCGCAGAACCTTCAGCTTTGTTACTGAGCGTGACAAACACATTTTGTCCAGCCTTTGCTGTACCTGAAATAACTTTTGCCAGAATCGCTCGTGTTTCCAAATCGGGATCAACCATTTTGTCGTAAGGTGAATAAGCTCGTTCCGCATCTTCATAACCATAAGCTCCGTGCAGAGGATTCAAATTCCATCGGCACACCAAAGGGCCGGGCCAGAGTGCGCGCAGAATTGGAAGCTGTTCATTAATCGATGGCATTTTTGCATGCAAGCCCAAACAATAAGTGGCTTTGGTGTCACGCAACACCTGAACAAATTGTGGTGTCAGCCATTGCGAATCGCGCACTTCTACTGCAACCACTCCATCGGGTGCAGTTTGTTTTAAATCGGGAATTGCGTTTAACATTTGATATAAACGATCAATAACCTGTGGCATTGATCCAAGCATTTGATTGGGTAGCGGGCTAATTTGAAAAACCAGCGCACCTAATTTATCACCCAATCCTTCCAGCGCTGGCTCAACAAATAATTTCACGGCTTCTACCGGATTTAAAAAATAAGGATTGATCCGCATGCCGCGCCCATCTTCATCGCGAACCAATGCGTCGGTTACCAAACTCGGAGCTTTAATTACAAACCGAAAATCCTTATCTACTTGAGATACATATTCTGCAAACTGCGCAACATTCAACGGCCGATAAAATCCGCGATCAATACTCACTGTTTTAAACAATGGATGCTTGGCATAAGCCGCCAAACCATAACGAGATAAATTATTTTCCGGATACTCCCGATCCCACACCATCCCCGCCCAACCCGGATAATTCCACGACGAAGTCCCTAACCGCAAATTCGATGGCAACGATTGACCCAACGCAATTAATTCCGACGAAAATTCCGCAGACTGCACAGCCTTACTGGATTTTTTTATTGGTTTTGATGAATCGGGTTCACCGAATAGTGAATCTTGCATAAGCAGCAATTACCAGAATAGTGATTTGTAAAATAAGGTCGAACTAGGAAAAATCACTCACTGAATGGATTAAGAATTTTGACTCCGGTATTTTTAAAATCATTATAATTGCGTGTCACCAATATTAGATCATTAACCAATGCTGTAGCCGCAATTTGTTTATCCAATGAATTTTCAGGATGTGGAACTGACAACCTTCCCCATACCTGAGCTTCAACAATCGTGAAATCCAAAATTTTATCTAAAAAATCTTCAAGTAATGAATTCAACCAAGATTCCAAACGATCCGCCTGATCAATATCTCCGCGATGACGAATCAAGTCCACGCCACGCCTCAATTCACCAACGGTAATTGCACTCAAATAAATATCAAGTGCTTCTTTTTTTACTCGCTCGAAAAACTCCTGAACACCTATGTTCGCTTTATTTTTCTTTCTGATTTCACTGATAACATTAGTATCAATTAAATACATCCTTGGCACTCCTCTCCTGAATCCTTGTAAAATCCTCGTCCCGTCCGACATCAGGGATAACCATCAACACATCTACAAATGACTTTTTCTTTGGTTTCAATAAAACCTCTTCAAGAATTTTCCTGTGCTCAGCTTCCGCACTAATACCATCCCTGCCAGCGCGCGCTTTCAAGGCTTTAACCACTGCCTCATCAACATTCCTAACCATTAAATTAGCCATATCACCCCCTAAAGATGCCAACACATAAAATGCTAGCATTGCTAGCATTTTATGTAAATCCGGAGTTTATCATCCACAAGCCTATTTCATTACCGATGACGTGCAACAAAGCGATGCGCATACCCTTCTTCAGGATCATCGTACTGAACAATTTGCTCGGCTTTTGAATATTTATGTGAGATTGAGTCCACCATCAGAGAGAATAATTTCACCCGTTAGGTAACTACTAGAAACAAGCATTGAAGCTATGTGCGCAATTTCGCCAGGTTTTGCACCACGCTTCATTGGTGATTTCTCTCTCCAGAGCTTATGCGCTTCAATCCAACCCTCAGTCATCGGGGTATCCACAAGTCCAGGAGCAATTGTATTGACTCTTATTTCCGGTGATAGCGAAAGTGCCAAAAGTTGCGTCATATGATTTAACGCGGATTTGCTTGCCGCATAGGGAATTGAAGCACCTTTAGGACGCACACCTGCATGCGAACTGATGTTGATAATGCAACTTGGACATTCTTTTGTTGATGCGCTTCTAAGTGCTTGCTCCGATTCTGCGATTAAAGTCCAAGGAGCAATAACATTTACCTCATACAGATTTCGCCAAATTTCTGGAGTAGCTTCTTTCAATAAACCGTGAGGAATCACAGCGTTGACTCCTGCATTGTTAACGAGAACATCTAACCGACCACAGCGAGATAAAACATCTGGTACCAAGCGTTTGGTTTGCGCCTGATCAGATAAGTCAGCCTGTATGTAGATTGCACCTGGAACAGCGCTTGCCAGTTTTTCACCTTCGGTTACAGATGAGCGCGAATGAAAGACAACTTTAAAACCATCTTTTGCAAGTTGTAACGCAATAGCTTTACCGATTCCCGATGTCGAACCAGTAATGAGCGCAACTCTTCCTGCATTATTGGATTGATTAGAAATCATTATTTCCTCGATTTATTTTCATATTCAGTACTGATGCTGGAAATAAAGCAAATTGAATTAAAAAAGCCGAACTACATTTGTAATTCGGCTTTTTATTTAACACGAGAACAAAATCACAAACTCAATACTTTCTCACCACGCGAAATTCCACACACCCCCGTACGCACAACTTCAATAATTGACGCATCACCAACGGCTTCTAAAAACGCGTCGAGTTTGTCGCTCGCGCCGGTGATTTGGATGGTGTAGAGGGTGCTGGTGACGTCGACGATTTGGCCGCGGAAAATGTCGACACAGCGTTTGACTTCGGCGCGTTGGGCGCCGGAGGCTTTTACTTTGATCAACATTAATTCGCGTTCAATGTGCGCGCCTTCGGTTAAATCGACCAGTTTCACTACATCGATTAATTTATTCAGATGTTTGGTGATTTGTTCGATTTTGTGATCATCACCCAAAGTTGTCAGCGTTAAGCGTGACAGGGTTTGATCTTCCGTTGGTGCGACAGTCAAACTTTCAATGTTGTAACCGCGCTGTGAAAATAATCCCACAACACGTGACAAAGCACCGGGCGCGTTTTCAACTAAAACAGAAATGATTCGTCTCATTACACACGCTCCGTTTTGCTAACAAACATGTCGCGCATGGATTGCTGCGCAACTTGCATGGGGTACACGTGTTCGGATTGGTCGACCATTATGTCCATAAATACCAAACGATCTTTCATCGCAAAACATTCAGCCAGCTTGGCTTTGAGTTCAGATTTTTTGGTAACGCGCATACCGACGTGGCCATAAGCTTCTGCAAGTTTGACGAAATCCGGCAAAGAATCTTCGTACAAACTTTCTGCGTAACGACCGGAATATTGCATGTCTTGCCATTGACGAACCATACCGAGCGCCTGGTTGTTCAAACAAATAATTTTTACTGGCAAATGATATTGGGTACAGCAGGATAATTCCTGAATACACATTTGAATTGAACCTTCGCCGGTCACACACACAACGGTTGCATCGCGATCCGCAAATTGCACGCCCATTGCCGCTGGCAAACCAAAGCCCATAGTGCCGAGGCCACCGGAGTTAATCCAACGGCGTGGTTTATCAAACAAATAATATTGCGCAGCAAACATTTGGTGTTGACCAACATCGGATGTCACGTAGGCATCACCATTAGTCGCTTCCCAAACGGCTTTGATTACATCTTGTGGTTTTATCAAATCGCTCGATGTGTCGTAACGCGGCTTGTGATAAATCCCGTGACGCTCACGCCACTCATCAATTTGTTGCCACCAATGTTTGATTGCGTCTGCATCCGGTTTTTCACTGGATTCTTTGATCAACCCGATCATGTCAGTCAACACGCTTTCAACTGAACCTACGATCGGTACATCGGCAACAACCGTTTTTGAAATCGATGCAGGATCAATATCAATGTGAATAATTTTTGCGTTGGGGCAAAATTTTGCAACCGCGTTTGTTACGCGATCATCAAAACGCGCGCCGACTGCGAGAATCACATCGCTGTGATGCATCGCCATGTTGGCTTCGTAAGTACCGTGCATGCCCAACATACCGAGGAAGCGTTTGTCACTTGCCGGATAAGCGCCCAACCCCATCAAGGTATTGGTGCAAGGTGCGTTTAACATCACCACCAATTCGCGCAATAAATGCGATGCGTTGCCTTGTACAACACCGCCACCGGAATAAATGACCGGGCGTTTTGCAGCCAACAATAATTGCACCGCTTTTTTAATTTGACCTGCGTGCCCGCGCGTCGCCGGTGAATAAGAACGGAGTTTGACTTTGTCCGGATATTCGTAGGGAAATAAATTCGCAGGATGCGTCATATCTTTCGGCACATCGATCACAACGGGGCCAGGACGACCTGTCGCCGCAATGTAATAAGCCTTCTTCACCGTCTCGGCAATTTCGCTCGGGTGTTTAATCATAAAACTGTGTTTTACGATGGGGCGAGAAATGCCCACCATGTCGGTTTCCTGGAAAGCATCTTCACCAATTAAATGGCTTTGCACTTGTCCGGAAATCACCACCATGGGAATGGAATCCATATACGCGGTTGCAATACCGGTAATCGCATTGGTTGCACCGGGACCAGAGGTCACTAAAACTGTGCCGACTTTACCGGTTGCGCGCGCGTAACCATCAGCCGCGTGAGTCGCCGCTTGTTCGTGGCGAACGAGAATATGTTTAACGTCTTTCTGACGAAAAATGGCATCGTAAATATGCAGTGCAGCGCCGCCTGGATAACCAAAAACGTATTCAACGCCTTCGTCTTTCAGCGCGCGGATGAGCATATCTCCGCCTGAGAGCATTTCCACAATCTTTCCCCTTTTAGGAACGATTCGTTTTGTTTGTGAGTAAACAAAAACGAGAACATAAAATGATGCGTTGCTATCGGCTGATAGTGACGCGTGAATTGATCCACAAGACGAGACCCGGCAAGGCCAAGCTTGGATCATCGAAAAAGGTGCAGGTATGCAACCAATTTCAGGATCAGCACCCCGGTAAGGGTCGATCCGCGGATGGAGTGCCAAGAGGGTGACTTGGCGAAGAACAGGAAAACCCGCGCTTAGGGGGCAACTGCTACCATCCAGCAGAGCGGCAATTGTCGCAATCTATACTGCAAAGTCAAGGATTTGATCGATTTTGCGAGCCATTACTCAGTCTAATCACAAACCTGACCTGACTTTTGCGGCGGTAAATCCTATAGTTTTCGACAAACCACCCAATGACAGTTGGATAACAGATTTCCCCGCACTCAGATTTACCGCTATAGTTATGGCATCTGAATGCTCAAGGCACATAAAGGCTAGTTATGATGATGAAAAAAATGCTTCTCTCGTTCGGCTTGGCGAGCTTATTAATCAGCCCGCTGGTGCTGGCCGACAAAATTTATTCCTGGGTCGATGAAAAAGGCGTAACCCATTACGGTGAAAATCCGCCCAAAGACACCCCCTCACGCCTCATCAATAAACGCACGGGTCACAGCGAACCAGTGAATTACGGCGAAGAGAAAAAAGAAGAAGACAAACCCAAAGCCACCGCTGCAACTGGCCCTGAACCTAGCCCCGAGCGTTGCGAATTAGCGAGAAAAAATTTGCAGGTGCTTACCACCAACCCACGCGTTAAAACCACTGACGCCAACGGCGAACAACGTTTTATGACGCCGGAAGAAATGCAGGCGCAAGTGGAAACCATGGAAAAAATTATTGCGGATGAATGCGGCAGTTAATAAAACGATTGCTGCTGATACGAAAAAGCCCTGAATGATCAGGGCTTTTTTATTGGTGCGGAATTACACCTGATGAATTACAGCCTGACTTCAATTCCCTGATCACGCATAAATTCTTTTGCTTGCTGCAAGGTGTATTCTCTGAAGTGAAAAATACTCGCTGCCAAAACTGCATCCGCACGACCCAAAGTCACACCATCCACCAGATGTTGCAAATTACCAACACCGCCTGACGCAATTACGGGAATAGGTACAGCATCACTGATCGCACGCGTCACACCCAGGTCATAACCTTTTTTGGTTCCGTCGCCATCCATACTGGTTAATAAAATTTCGCCTGCACCGAACTCGGCCATCTTCGCAGCCCATTCAACTGCATTAATGCCAGTGGGTTTGCGACCGCCGTGCGTAAAAATTTCCCAGCGTGGAGTTTCATTGTCTGCGCTGACTTTTTTTGCATCAATCGCCACCACAATACACTGCGCACCAAATCTATCTGAAGCAGCTTTTACAAAATCCGGATTAAATACTGCTGCAGAATTGATACTGACTTTATCGGCACCTGCGTTCAACATAGTACGAATATCATCGACTGTGCGAATACCACCACCTACAGTTAAAGGAATAAAAACTTCTGCGGCAATTTTTTCCACTGTGTGCACAGTAGTGTCGCGGCCTTGGTGAGTGGCGGTGATATCCAGAAAAGTAATTTCATCCGCACCTTCTTGATTGTAACGTTTGGCAATCTCAACCGGATCGCCAGCGTCGCGTATATCCAAAAACTTAACACCTTTGACTACGCGACCATTATCAACATCAAGACAAGGAATAATTCGTTTTGCAAGAGCCATAAAATTTGCCTGTTATTGATCGCAATAGGCTTGTGCTTCGGCCATATTCAAAGTGCCTTCGTAAATTGCGCGACCGGTAATCGCACCACAAATACCTTTGTTTGATTCCGCTTTTAACGCGACGATATCTTTCATATCGGTAATGCCGCCGGATGCAATTACCGGAATGCTTGATGCTTGCGCCATAGCAACAGTGGCTTGCACATTTACACCTTGCATCATGCCGTCGCGGGCGATGTCGGTGTAAACAATACTGCTGACGCCATCTTGCTCAAAACGTTTGGCTAATTCACTCGCTTGAATGTTGGACACTTCGGCCCAACCATCAGTTGCGACCCAACCATCTTTTGCATCCAAACCCACAATAATGTGGCCGGGAAATTGTTTGCACATATCGGTTACAAATTGCGGTTCTTTTACCGCTTTGGTTCCAATAATCACGTATTGCACACCGGCTTGTAGATAGTATTCGATAGTCGCTGCACTACGAATGCCGCCACCAATTTGAATCGGCAAATTCGGATAAGCTTTTGCAATGGCAGTCACAACACCGCCGTTAACAGGCTTACCTTCGAAAGCACCGTTTAAATCCACCAAATGCAAACGTCGACAACCTTGATCAACCCATTGTTTGGCCATTGTCACCGGATCGTCGGAAAAAACGGTGGAGTCATCCATCAAGCCCTGACGCAAACGCACGCACTGGCCATCTTTTAAATCAATTGCGGGGATAATTAACATCAAACGTTACCATTCCAATTCGTAAAATTTTTCAATAATTGCAATCCAGCCGTATGACTTTTTTCCGGGTGGAATTGCACAGCGAATAAATTGTTATTCGCTAAAGCAGCGTGAAATTGCAAACCGTAATCGCAAGTTGCTGTAACCAATGATTGATCTTTCAGCAAAATATAAAAACTGTGCACAAAATAAAAACGGCTGTCTTGCGGAATATTTTGCCAAAGCGGGTGATCGTTGTGATGGACCTGATTCCATCCCATGTGGGGAACCTTCAGCGAATTTCCAGCAGAATCTTTGTGTTGCTCGCCGAAAAATTTCACTTTGCCAGCAACCAGCCCTATGCAATCAACACCGCCATTTTCTTCGCTGTGATCCATCAAGGCTTGCATGCCGACACAAATCGCCAACACAGGTTTACCGGTGGCGATTTGTTCACGCAACAATTTGTCGAAACCGAGGCGTTTAATTTCTGCCATGCAATCACGAATAGCGCCGACACCGGGGAAAATCACACGATCAGCTGAGGCAACTTTTGCAGGATCAGAAGTCACAATCACTTCTTGATCCGGCGCCACATGATTCAATGCACTGGCAACCGAATGCAAATTGCCCATGCCATAATCAATAACCGCAATTACCGATTTTTTGTTCACATCTGACATGAATTACAAACTACCTTTAGTTGAAGGTGTAATACCTTCCATTCGCGGATCTTTTTCCAGCGCCATACGCAGCGCGCGACCAAATGCTTTGAATACTGTTTCAATTTGGTGATGTGAATTGTGGCCACGCAAATTATCGATGTGCAACGTCACATTGGCGTGATTGACGAAGCCCTGAAAAAATTCCCAGAACAATTCGGTATCAAACTGACCGATACGTTTTTGCGTGAAAGGCACTTGCATCACCAAACCGGGACGACCAGAGAAATCAATCACCACGCGAGACAAAGCTTCATCCAGGGGCACATAAGCGTGACCATAACGACGAATGCCTTTTTTATCACCGATGGCCTTGGCAATTGCTTGACCAATGGTGATGCCAATGTCTTCAACCGAGTGGTGATCATCGATGTGCACATCGCCATCGCAGGTGACATCCAGATCAATCATGCCGTGACGGGCGATTTGATCCATCATGTGCTCAAGAAACGGGACTTTAGTATTGAATACGCCCTTGCCCTTGCCATCCAGATTCAGATGAACAGTGATTTTGGTTTCAAGGGTATTGCGGGTGACGCTGGCAACGCGATCTGAATCGGTCATAGGCTACTCTGTAGGTCAGGCCCATAAAGGGGGTAAAAAAAGAAGGGAGAATTATATAGAGATACAGAAATTTATTCATCGGCTAATATTGGCAAACGGGCGTTAAGGCCTGATACAGCAAGGCATGACTAGATTGAACCGATCCAACAACAAGGGCCTTTTCCATGAACCGATTGATCAAATCCCTGATTTTTACATCCCTGATTATTAGTATCCCCACTGTTGCGCAACAATATCCGGCAACACCCGGCTGGAGCTGGTCAGGCCATATTGAACATATGAACTTTGATAAAGAAGCCGCCTGGGATGCAGGTATTGCCGACAACGCCACTGCCATAGGTTTTGCCGTTGAGCGCTTTCAAAACACCAACGAGTACACCTGGTCGCTGGGTGCCAATTTTATTTTTTATAACGACGATGACGAATTTGCCCAATATGTAGAAGATTATTGGGGCGATGTGGATTATCAGGAATCCGACGCAAGCGCTATTTCGATTTTTGCTGATTACGGCCCGCGTTACCGATTTGGTGCCGATAAACTCAGCTTTTTTACTGTTCGTGGTGGTGGTACAGCTGTGCTTTACTCTGAGCGTGGCATAGGCAATTGCTCCGATTGTTACTCTGAAGATATAGACATCAACGGCGGCGTTTACGGATTAATCGGCATTGGCCGCAGCACCAATGTGTTGGATTGGTCGCTGCAATTTCAACAATATTTTTCTGGCGATATTGACAATGTTATTCGCCTGAAAATTTCCGGTACCTTTTAAAATCCAATCCACGCTCATCATTTTTACAAATTAATACAAAAAAGCCCGGCATCGCATTGCCGGGCTAATAAATGATTTCTTATAAAAAGATGGTATTAGCAATTACTTGCGTTTGATCGGTAATGGTTTAGGGTTATGACATCATCGATACCCGAATCATAATGATGACTATGTACAGCAGCCCTATCCGGCAAGTGATATCCCAAGCTCAGGCACAATTTCGTGCACGCGAAAAATTAATCGAGTTTTTACAAAAACGTCGGCCGCTTCTGCACGCCTCGATTTTATTACCCAATACGCAAGGTGTTGAACCCCTGGCAGATTTTGTCGAGCGTTACGTATCACACGTTCCAGATTTTGTTGAAGCTATAGAAGAAATGGCAACTGAAGCAGACATTCATCAAGACATAGCGCCGATTTTACATATCGCCTGTAATTATTTTGTGGCACCGCCGGATTTAATTGCCAACTCCAGTCAACTGCTGGCCTTGTTGGATGAAGCGTATTTAGCGCATCGATTATTGGAAGAAGTGAATGATCGTTTTATGGCACAAACCGGCATTCCCTTAACGCCTATGGATAACACCAAAGCCAATTTAATTGCACACGAATTAATTGGCGAACCCTTTGCGAATCATTTGGATCAAGCAGTATTGTTTTCAGCAGAATTATTATTGAACGAACAAAAACTGGATAGCACCAATATCCGGCGCTACATCAACACGCATAAAGATTTTGGTTGGTCAGATGAGATCAAACGCTGGCCTTGCCTGGCCGAGGAAATTTCCATTCATTTATCGTTTACTGAAAAAACTGTGTCGCAATTGCATTAGGTTTTTTCAATGGGATCTATTTCGGCATTCAGCAATTTATTATGGTAAGTGCCTTCATTCAATACGTTTTCGCTTTTTGCGACTATCACCGATACCACTGCATCACCGGTCACATTTACAGCTGTGCGTACCATATCGAGAAAACGATCGATACCAATAATTAATGCGATGCCTTCAACTGGCAAACCCACTGATTGTAGAACTGTTGCCAAGGTAATTAACCCAACACCCGGCACTCCGGCAGTACCAATGGACGCCAATGTCGCCGTTAAAATTACCGTTAGATAACCTACCCAGCCAATATCTATTTGATAAGCCTGAGCAATAAAGACCGTTGCGACCCCTTGCATAATTGCAGTGCCATCCATGTTGATAGTCGCCCCTAGCGGAATTGAAAAACTCGCGATTCTATTATCCACACCCAGATCATGCTCAACCGTTCGCAATGTAATGGGCAAAGTAGCATTGCTGGATGATGTACTAAATGCAAACACCATAACCTTCCACATTTTTTTGAAGAAAATAATGGGGTTTAATCCAGTCGATAGTTTTAACAGTAGCCCATAAATCAGTGTTGCATGCAACACTAACACCAGCAACACCAATAAAAAATATTTGGCAAAATTCAATATCGCAGCATATCCAAGGCCAGACAATAATTTTGCTAAAAGACAAAACACTCCATAAGGAGCTATTTGCATCAATAGAGTTACCATTCGCAACACGACAGCATTTAAGCTTTCAAAAAACCCTAAAATTATTTTTCCATCCTGACCTGAAGTTTTAGCTAACGCAACGCCAAACAAAATCGCAAACACAATGACTTGCAACATTACCGCATTCACCATCGCAGCCAATGGGTTATCAGGAAATACATTAATTAAAGTTTCTTTAATTGAAGGTAATGCAGTAGGTTGATAATGAATATCTGCCGGAATTTCGATACCAACTCCGGGCTGAAATAGAGCCGCAAAAATAATGGCCAAACTAATCGCTGCCGCAGTCGTAAATAAATACAGAACTATAGTTTTTGTCGCCAACACCCCCATGCGATTATGCCCCCCCAAGGCGGCAGCACCACATACGAGCGACACAAACACCATTGGAACCACCAATAGTGTTAACAACTTGATAAAAATTTTACCCGCAGCATCCAGAAATCCATCGATTACATAAGTTTTAATCCAGATACCCAATTCAGTTGTTGGCATTGCGTTGGAATGAGGCATCCCCATAACAAAGTTGAGTCCAATTCCAACCAGAATCCCCAGCACCATGCCCAACAAAATTTTATTGGTTAATGACATTTTTTATTTCTCTGAATTTTTATTTATTGAGGCTGTAGGTTGGGGTGCAAACCCCAACATTTCGTATTTGAACAAAAATCGCCATTCGCGCATTTTATTTTTGGATGCAATTGTAAAGATGGTCATGTTGGGGTTTGCACCCCAACCTACGGATTAACCGCTGCTTTTAATTGGGTACCGGCTTTGAATGCTACATTGCGGCTGGCAGCAATTTGGATAGTTTCGCCGGTGCGCGGATTGCGACCTTCGCGTGCAGCGCGCTCGCTAATTTTAAAACTACCGAAACCCGGCAGTGTGACTGACTCACCGCGACTCAAGGCATTGGTAATTTGCTCAATTAAGGATGACACCACCAAATCGGCTTTGTGCGGGGTCAATTCCAATTCATTTGCCAACATCACAACCAAATGATTTTTTTGCATTTTCTTTACCTCTGTCAGTCATAAGAACGGCCAAGTGTAACCGCTAGAGCCTGTCGAGGCGATAGCTATCATCTGCTAGACTGCGCCTTTGATTTTTCGAGGCTAGGCTTTGGTCAATTCGTTTATTCACTGGCAAGATCAACGCCGGCTTCGGCTGCAGCAGGATTGCCCAAGCAGTTTGCACACCTGGTTGACTGATACAGGATCACTAACTGCAAGACTATTGCAACTCAGCCATCAGAATTTTCGTGTGGAGGTTTTACATCAGGGATTCGCCCCCATACGACTGGATGAACGACGGTTATTGGGGCTCAAAGGGCCGTCGGCAGTCTTGGTGCGAGAAGTGATTTTGTACGGATGCAACCAGCCCTGGGTATTCGCCCGCAGCCTTTTACCTTTATCCAGTTTGACCGGCCGCCTGCGACAACTTCGAAAAACCAGCCGCAAACCGCTGGGCGCTTTTCTATTTAAACAAACGCGGATGGTTCGCAGCCCCTTAAAAATCGCCAAATTCAGCCAGGAATCCAGTGTTATCCCTCACACCTATCAACAATCACAAAACCTGTACGGCCGCAGCTCGGTGTTTTATGTTGATGCAAAACCCTTACTGGTCTGCGAAGTGTTTTTGCCGGATTTTTTGAAGACAATCGGCGGAAAATAACAAAATAAAACTCGTCATTTCCCGTCGATTATTTAGATGCGATCTACTTATTTCAAATCCGCCAATGACGCGCCGAAATTGATGTGTAACACGTTGCCATCCAACACCAGCGCTGGGACTGACTTGACGCCGAAGGCTTCAGCCTGTGCCAGTTTTTGCGGTTCCTGACCCAGATGTACCACATTCAGTTTGACTTTGCTTTTATCGATTACACCAACCAATGAATCTTCTGCGCTGACGCAAACGGGACAACCTGCATGGAAAAAAGTCGCTTGTAACATGATGACTAACCTCTTGATGAATAACGCTTGATGAATGAAATTTTGTTTCGTGTCGACACTTTATTAATTTATTCCCGAACTTATGAATTGTCAACAATGTTTTTAGTCGATACCATATTTCCATGAGCCACAATCATCTTTATGACCAACTTGAACGCCTTGGCAGCTATCTGCGGATCGACTCGCGTCAGGCACTCAATCAACATAGCCTCCAGCCCGTTCAACTGGAGGTTTTGCATTATTTGTCCATGTGCAACCGGTTTTCGGATACGCCCGCAGCAGTGACCGAATATTTGGGGCAAACCAAAGGCACAGTGTCGCAAACTATTAAGTTGCTGGAATCGAGAGGGCTTCTGGAAAAACAGGACGACCCGGCCGACAAGCGAATCGCCCATTTGAAATTAACCGCGTCAGGCGAGGAGCTGCTCAACAGCTGCTTACCCACCCCTTTATTTCTGCAAGCCGAAGAGTCTTTGTCTGTAAAAGAAAAGCAACAGATCCAACAAGCGCTTTCACTTTTGTTGAGCCGGATTGTTCAAAAAAATCAGTTACAAACCTTTGGACTCTGCAAAACTTGTCGCCACAACCGATATGATCAAACTGATGGTTATTTTTGTGATCTGCTCAAACTAAAACTTCAGGCAGAAGACACAGAATTGATTTGCCGCGAACATCAATATTCTGATTAACGAACATCTATGACTACCAAAAACAAAGCGCTCAAAAAAATCCAGGCAACCAGCAACTCGCCCTGGTATTCCGCCAGCAGACTTAAGCTCTACGCGCAATTGATGCGTTTGCACAAACCTATAGGGATTTATTTATTGCTTTGGCCAACACTCTGGAGTTTATGGCTGGCGACAGATCAGATGTTACCGAGTATTAGCAACCTGATTATTTTTGTGCTGGGCGTTGTATTGATGCGTTCCGCAGGCTGTGTAATCAATGATTTCGCTGATCGAAAAATTGATAGCCATGTTAAACGCACCGAAGACCGCCCACTCGCCAGCGGCAAAGTCTCAACACAAGAAGCTTTGATTTTATTTTCCGTTTTAATCATCGCCGCATTTTTATTAGTCTTGATGACGAATGTGTTAACCATTCAATTATCCATTGGTGGTGTGTTGCTCGCGGCCAGTTATCCTTTTATGAAGCGTTACACTTATCTGCCCCAAGTCGTTTTAGGCGCGGCTTTCGCTTGGAGTATTCCTATGGCGTTTGCGGCGGAATCCGGCAGCATCAAAATGGAAGCCTGGTTGATTTACCTGGCAGTCGTGTTGTGGACTGTCGTTTATGACACCTTTTATGCAATGGTGGATCGCGATGATGATCTGAAAATCGGCGTGAAATCCACGGCCATACTCTTTGGTGAACAGGACAAAGTCATCACTGGATTTTTACAGCTGTTAACGCTCTACACTCTGATGATGGTCGGCCAACGTTTTGATCTCTCACTGCCCTATTACCTGAGTTTGGGGGGGGTAGCCGCCCTCTTCATCTACCAACAATGGTTGATTCGTTTCCGTGACCGGGACGCCTGCTTCAAAGCCTTTTTAAACAATCATTGGGTCGGATTAGCTGTATTTGCAGGCATTGCGCTGGATAAATTTATCAAATAAAGGATTTATTTCAGACTGTCACAAGTTTGTCATACTTGTTTTATTTAATAGACTGCAACATAAACGTCACACTTGGACATGCTTTATGACGGGTCGCAAAATTTTAATTGTGGATGATGAGTCAGCCATTCGGGACATGTTACGTGTCGCCCTGGAAATGGCGGAGTATGACTGCCTTGAGGCCAGCAATGCTCAGGATGCTCATGCACAAATCGTCGATGAAAAACCGGATTTGATCTTGCTGGATTGGATGATGCCCGGCACCAGCGGGATTGAACTGGCACGCCGACTGAAACGCGATGAAGTTACATCCGCTATCCCCATCATCATGCTCACCGCCAAAGGTGAGGAAGACAACAAAATCCAGGGGCTTGAAGTGGGCGCGGATGATTACATCACCAAACCTTTTTCACCCCGCGAGTTAGTCGCACGTTTAAAAGCGGTTTTACGCCGCGCGGATCCACAAAGTAGTTCCGCTCCTATTCAAGTGAATGGTTTGTGTTTGGACCCCGCCAGTCATCGTGTCACCATCAATAATCAACTGGTTGATATGGGCCCAACTGAATATCGTTTACTGGAATTTTTTCTCACCCATCAGGAAAGAGCCTATACTCGCAGCCAATTGTTGGACCACGTCTGGGGTGGCAATGTGTATGTTGAGGAACGCACGGTGGATGTCCACATTCGTCGCTTGCGCAAAGCCCTCACCATAGACGGTCACGAAGATTTGGTACAAACCGTTCGCGGCACAGGCTATCGTTTTTCCACACGACTCGAAGCCTGATTGTTCACCAGATTTCGGACGCAATGAATACACTCTGTTTCAGACTGTCGAAAAAAGGGACTTTTTTGTCAAGCCTACAGGGATGTATTCACGGCGTGTCTGGAATAGATTGTATTCATTGCTAATACCCGATTAGTAATTATCAGGAGTGAGTTTTGCTCAAAGGTTTTTCTGCTGAATTACAACGCATAGCATTGTTGTGTTTGCTGGGTTTTGTACTCGGTTTACTCACTGACAATATGGGCTGGAGCTTGTTGCTGAGTTGCAGCCTCTACATTGGTTGGATGCTCTTGAAGATGCGCCAACTCAATCGCTGGTTAAATCACGCCAACCCCGAAGAAACACCCGAAGCCAGCGGCATTTGGGGAATTATTTTTGACAAGATTCATCAACTGCAACGCCATCAGGCTCAAGAAAAAGAAAAACTGCAAGCCGTCGTCAAACGCATTCAGGAAATCAGCTCCGCATTAAAAGACGGTTTAATTATTCTCGATTCACAAGGGCATCTGGATTTTTGGAACCCTGCCGCACATCGTATGCTGGGATTACATCTAAAGGACCAGGGGCAATCTGTCATCAATTTTTTGCGGCATCCAAAATTCGTGAGTTATTTTGAAGAAGACAAATACGACGAACCACTGGAATTGCCTTCACCGCGCTTTGCCTCCAAACATTTGCAATTCCAAATCACCCGTTTCGGCAATAACGAAAAAATTATTGTGATTCGCGACATCACCCAATTGCACAATCTGGAAAAAATGCGGCAAGACTTTGTCGCCAACGTGTCCCACGAATTACGCACACCACTGACAGTCATTAATGGCTATTTGGAAACGCTAATCGACAACAACAGCAATTCACGGTGGGATAAGCCTTTGCAACAAATGTCGCAACAAGGCAGACGCATGTCCTTGTTGATTAATGATTTGTTAGTCCTATCAAAATTGGAAACGACGGAAGCCGGGCAAAATCACAAACCAATTAATATGGAACAATTATTGTCTGTGGTAAAAGCAGAAACCGATGTACTGGCGCAAGAAAAAAATCAACAACTCAATCTTATTTGCAACAACACTACCAAACCTTTGCTGTTTAACGGCAACGAAAAAGAATTGCACAGCGCCTTTTCCAATTTGGTGATAAACGCCATCAAATACACCCAAGCCGAAGGCCGCATCAATATTTTACTCTGGCAAGATCTGCAACATTTTTATGTTTCAGTCAACGACAACGGCCCCGGCATAGAAGCACAACACTTACCGCGACTCACGGAACGCTTCTATCGCGTAGACGCCAGCCGCAATAGCGAAACCGGCGGAACAGGTCTGGGCCTCGCAATCGTCAAACACGTTTTGTTACGTCACTACGCCGAATTAAAAATCACCAGCGAACCGGGCAGAGGCAGCTCATTTACTTGTGTATTTGGGTTGCAGGATAAGTAGTCTTTTTTGGTTTTTATCTACAAAACCCGAGAAATCCGAGGCCTTAACCCGAGAAATCCGAGGCCTTAACCCGAGAAATCCGAAGCCTTAACCCGAGAAATCTAAAGACCAGTCACTATTTGTGTTGGTGATTATCTTTGGTCCATCTGGAAAAGCTTGCTGAAAAACATCGGGCAGCTCAGATGTCATGTCAGAACGGGACTGAAGGAAGTTCATGTCGGTGCCAAAGAAGCAAGTGTTGGGAATGGCGAGCAAATCAAAAATAAGTTGTGATAATTGGGGATGGGTTGTGGGGCGTTGAATGTTGATGCCGAAAAATCCGTTTTCCTGATCACCTAGCAATTGGACATTATCAAATAATTCACCTGCAGACGATAAAAAACTCCATTCATCATCATGTTCAATTAATTGGCCATAACTATTCAGCACGGATTGCAGCTCGGCAAAATCGATTGCAGCTTCTGTTCCGTTTTCGAATTTGATTACAAAGATATCGTAACTCATAAAATTTCCTTTGATCACTCGCCGTAAAAAATAGCGGCGAGTGATTATCAGAAAATTTATTGCAGATAGATAGTGGTTTCTGTATCAGCAGCAACTTTTACTTTGGCATTATCAAAACTCGGTGGGCCAAAGCTGCCGCCGTTTTGTGAAAACCCGTAGGGTTCGGTGGGAATGCCTATGCCGTTTTTATCTATATGACCGTTATCGTTTTTATCTTGATAAAGCGTCACGCCGTAATCGCCTTCGGGTAGATCTTTAAACACTACCTGCATGGATTTTTCTACCATTGGCAATTTCTGCCCTTGTACGGGTTGTTGATCCGTCATCCAGGTTTTATCACTGTTGTGCAGGGCTATGTATAAAAAGCCATCAGTAGATTTAATGCCTTCAATCTTGACTGTCAGTTGATGTGCGTAACTGGACAGGCTTAATAAGCTGATAGTGCAAAATGCTAATAATTGTTTCATCCTGATTTCCTCGTTAATAGTTGTGATTCAACGAAGGCAGTATGTGAGCATCCAACATAATTAACAGGTGTCAGGCATCATCAATCAGGATTGGCAAGCATCATCAAAAGCAGGTGACAATTATCATGCTTGATCGAGGCATATCACCACTGCGGCGTGATAAGCGCGCCAGTAAAGCGGAATGACATAAGAACGCAAATCTGGTGGCAAATGAATATGATTGGGCGCACCTTCAATCATCACCGGAACTGAAATCATAAATTCCTGACCAAATGCACTGCGTGCATTACCGGAAATGGTATTGGCGACTTCACCGGCAAGATCAAATAAATTGGCAGTATTCATATCGGTTTCGCCGATACTCATCAGCAAATGTTTTAATAAAATGCGCGGCGATGTGAAATATACGCAACCTTTGTAAGGACCGGATATCCCAATCACACCGGTTACATCATATGCGGCAGGTTGATTATTTTCGACCAGATACGGCGTGCCAATAGTTATTTCTTTATCTGCGGTGTGTTCAAAATAGCGCACTACGCCATCGATAAATACTTGTATGGTTTCTTCTGACATTTAATCCTCAATCAATTCAACCAATGCGTTATATAAAGCTTCATCCGAAAAAGGTTTACACAAAAATCCGCGTGCACCTTTTTGCAAGGCTAAAATTCCGGTGGCTTTATCGCTCAATGCAGAAATGACCAGTATGCGCACATCAGGATTCATCGCTACAATTTTTTCGATGCACTGAATACCATCCATGCCCGGCATGGTGAGATCCATAGTGATAACGCTTGGACGAGTTTTTTTGTAATCTTCAACGGCTTGGATTCCATTTGCTGCCGATGCAACCAAACGAAACTTTCCCTTTTTATTACAACGCTCAATGCGGCGGCGAATAATATTGGAGTCATCAACTATCATGAGTGTATGCATGATATTCCTTTCATGATGTGAGTGGTTCATCCAATGCCAATACCAACGGCATGGTAATAATTATGCGGGTGTAGCGACCAGGGCGACTGGCAACTGTAATTTTTCCTCTGTGTGCAATCACATGACTCATGACTGCCGACATTCCAACACCACGCCCTGCATCAAGACTTAATACATCAGCTGTACTTAGCCCCTCACTGAATAAGAGCGATAATAATTTTTTGTTATCCCAAGACTCCACTACTGAATCAGACCATCGACCAGACGCTAGTGCTTTTGCCCTGATATCGTCATAACGCAAACCTGTGCCGTCATCCATTACTGTCAATTCCAATTCAGTTTCGGAAATTTTTGCCAGGCGCAAATCAATACGACCTTGAATCGGTTTTTCACTCATCTCCCGGTCATAAGGTGATTCAATTCCGTGTACTACCGCATTGCGCAATAATTGAATGCAAATCTCGCGCAGCTGTTGTTGATAAGCAGGCTCCAAAGGAATTTCATTCAAACCGCTCGCCACCAATCGCACCATTTTGCCTTGGCGCTGTGCAACATGCTGAACAAACTCGGTCAATTTGTCCCAACCATCAGTCAAACGGTTACCGGTAATATTTTTAGGGGAACGCTCTTCTGTGTGAGTAACCAGACTACCACCAAACTGGCTTAATTTAATCGCCAACTGTTCGACCTGCTGGGTATAACCAATTAATGCTTCCAACTGTACAGTGAATGATAAAAAATCGTTTCCATCTAAATCGGTTTTTTGTTTTAACACTTGCACCAAATCTTCCATTTGATGTGCTGCATTTTCAAAGTAATCCAACTTGAGTGATGCAGCTTCACCTTTAAAATTATGCAACTCACGAAAAAGTTCTTGCGCTTTTTCATAAAACTGTGCCGAGCTTTTTGATGGCGCTCGCAAAATGTTATTGATATGGTTGTAGGTTTGATATGCATTATCAATAAATTCTTTTAAAAGTACCGGATGCGCGTGCAGCAAGCTGGTTAAGATCTGAAGCTGCGATTCATTGCGCTCTCGGCTTTCACTCAATTCACGCGCCAGCTTCACTTGCTCAGTGACATCCGCGACTGTGACCAATACGTGGGAGATGCTGTTACCCTGATACGCTCTGGCAAAATCAAACCGCAAATGTTTGGTCACAAACCCACCGGTTTCTTGCACTATATTCACTTCAATCGCTTGTAGTGGGTTCAAGTCACCGATTAACTTAGCTTTAACACGTGGGTCAAATAATAAATCGATAAATCCACGCGCAGTTTGTGCGTCCTTTTGATTGATTAAGGTTTCCAGTATTCGCTGAAAAGATTGTCCCGCCAACGACACCTGACCCAGTATGCTATTCAATGCCGCTGAGTGCTGTTCGCCAATAATTAAATTACGGTCAATCAGAAATAGGCCCTCGTTAACGGTTTCAAGAATCTCAACCGTTTCGCGACGCGCTTGTTCAATACGCGAATCGCTTTCGCGCAACTGCCGCAAGAAGTGAAAGAGTATTAACAGAAAGTTAAAAATAGCCAAGACTATGCCAATCGTTTGAATAGTGCGCAAACGTACAGCTTTCGATGATGCCAGCGCTTCAAGTTCAACCGTTAAATTGTTCATCAGTTCCAGCAATTTCAAATTGCTGTTGCGTGCCATAATTAGCGCTTTGGATAATTCGCCGCGATATTCTTTGCTAGCACTGGCTACACGAATCAATTCACCGACCGCAAGACTGTAGGGTTCCCAAATTGCAGTGGCGGCTTGTAAATTTTCTATGGCTTTTTGATTGTGAACAGGCTTTAGTTTCACCAAATTTTCGCCAGCACCTTTAACCTCGCCACCGTAAGTGAATGCTTTGAGGGTTTGATCAAATAATTCCTGACTTAATTCGAGTTCGTGCAGAGTGCGCTCAAAAAATAATGGGTCGTCACGGCTAGTGTCGAGAATATAAAGGCTCTTTGCCATACGTTGCGACAACATACGTTGACGGCCAGCAAGGTTTACGCCTACAGCGTCTTCAGAAATTTGAAAGGATACATAAAAGTTGAACACCAATACCGAGGCGTCCAACAATAAGAAGAGAGCAACCGAGATAATAATGCTGCGGTATTTTCCGAACGCGAACTTCGACATTGACCATTACTCAATGAAATAGTTGTGACTGCAAATCCTTCGATTGCACGTCCTGTGCCAAACGCGTTAATTCACTGTTGGAGCAAAAATCCTCGCCAACATTGCACTATTCTTTTTCATTTTGCAATTGCATTGCCCAGATTTGGGCATAGCGACCGTTAATTGCCAATAGCTCCAGATGAGTACCCTGCTCTATCACTCGACCTTGATCCAACAAAATAATTTTATCGGCATCCACAATAGTCGACAGCCGATGTGCAATCACCAAACTGGTATGATTCTTCGACAGATCTGCCATAGCATCCAGAATGGCGGCTTCCGAGTGAGAATCCAGCGCACTGGTGGCCTCATCAAAAATAACAATGCGTGAACCTTTAAGTAATACTCGCGCAATAGCGATACGTTGTTTTTCACCACCCGAGACTTTTAGCCCGCGCTCACCGACCAACGTTTGATCACCTTGCGGCAAACTTTGTATGAAACCACGCAAATGCGCCAGATCAATCGCTGCTTCAATTTCTTCGTCAGTTGCATCAGGTTTTGCGTAAGCGATATTGTCGCGAATGCTGGCATTAAACAGCACTGTATCCTGCGGCACTATGGCGATAGCGCGCCGCAAACTGTCGAGACTCACCTGACGAATATCCTGACCATCAATCAAAATACGACCTGAGTTCACATCGTAAAAACGATACAACAAACGCGACAAAGTACTTTTACCTGCGCCCGACGAGCCCACTACCGCCAATTTTTTACCTGCCGCCAATTGCACTGAAAAATGATTTAGAATCGGGCGATCTTCCGTGTAAGAAAAATTCACTGATTCAAACTCGATGGCGCCCTGGGTAAGTTGCAAATCCGGTGCATTATTGACTTGTTTAATCGCCGATTCCTGTTTTAACAAGGCCAACATGTTTTCCAGATCGGTCACCGCGCGGCGAATTTCGCGATAAATAAATCCCAAAAAATTTAACGGCACAAATAATTGAATCATATAGGCGTTGATCATGGCCAAATCGCCCAGCGTCATCTCTTTGTGTAACACACTTTCTGCAGCCATCCAGATCATCACTGTCATAGCCAGTGCAATCACCAAGGCTTGACCTGAGTTTAATACCAATAATGACATACGATTTTTTAGTTTCGCATTTTCCCAATGCGCAAGCGCCTGATCGTATTTTTGGGATTCGTAAGTTTCGTTATTAAAATATTTAACGGTTTCGTAATTGAGCAGCGAATCCACCGCGCGGGTGTTAGTAGTGGAATCGGCTTGATTGGCTTCGCGAATATACTTGTTGCGCCATTCAGTGGTTACCACTGTGAAGGCAATATAAATCACCACCGCAATCAGTGTGACCAGCCCATACCAAAACGAAAACAGGCCGGACAAAATAATCGCCACCATTAAAATTTCAAACAACGTGGGCACTATGTTGAACATTAAAAAACGCATCAAAAAACTGATGCCGTTAGTACCGCGTTCAATATCACGACTGATGCCGCCAGTCGCGCGGTCAAGATGAAAGGATAAATCCAGCGAATGCAGATGATCGAATACACGCAAACCAATTTTGCGCATGGCGCGTTCGGTTACGCGGCTAAACAGTGCATCGCGAAGCTCACCAAAAAACACACTGCCGAAGCGCAACAATCCGTAAAACAGAATAAAAGCCAGCGGTAAAACCAATACCGGGTTCACGCTGGGGTCGAGACCATCAATGATATGTTTTAGTGCCCAGGGCATAAGCAAGCTGGCGGCTTTGGCAGCGATCAGCGCAACAATCGCCAGTATCACCCGACCTTTAAATTCCCAGAGATAGGGCCAGATATAGCCCAGGATTTCTTGCATCGACAAAGAAATGGCTGATCGACTTCTGGGTTCGTTTTTGGGGTGAACAGATAAACCGGAGGAATGCATACCGCGCATGGAAAATTCCTGTGTCGCAACAATCGAGTTGCGCACAATAACGCGATTCCAGCGATTAGTAACCTTTCAAATTAAAAATTCAGCTGGGCAATATATTTGGAGAGGGATTCAAATTTTGTTGGATCATTATCGATAAAACGAATCACCAATTTGAATGCGCGCGCATCCTGCCGCCCTTCGGCCGATTGCAGTGAATGCACATAACCTTTGAGGATTGTTAAAGGTTCACCCTCGGTAGTTTCAACTTCAACCTCAATATCATCAAACAAACCGGGAATGTAATCACTTCTGTCGAGCGAACAGCTCATTAACTGCAATGACATTTCACGAATAATACAATCCAATCGATGATCATTTTTACACAGCAAATGCGCCTTGCCTTTGGGTGTGGTTTTGACTTCAGTTAACACTGGAGCATGAGGCTGTAATAATGCTGAAGAGCCTGGTTGACTCGCAGGTTTGGTCACAATCTCTGTGGTACGCCCACCGGTTAAAGCATCCAGTGATGACAACACTGTATTTTGCCCGGCAGCCATTTTTGGCTGTGCCACCATCAACTGACTTTTGCCTATTACTTTTAATTGTTTGGTCACTTTGCGCAGCAATTCTTCCGTAGTGAAAGGTTTGGTGATGTAGTCCGACACACCCGACTGCACAGCCTTGACTACATGATCACGATCACCGCGGGTGGTGACCATGATAAAAGGCAATTTGGCTCCGTTCGGCATGTCGCGCACTTCGCGCAACAATTCTTCGCCGGTCATATTCGGCATTTCCCAATCTGAAAGCACTATGTCCGGCCACCATTGCTTCAGGCAAGCCAGTGCTTTGGCGCCATCGGTGGCTTCTTTGATTTCAAGGTTCGGGATGTGATCCCGCAATTGTTTTCTCAGCATGTCTCGAATAAAGGGGGCGTCATCTACGACTAAAACACGGATGGACATAAGTAACTCCTTACCAGATTCTTCCTGAGACTAGCTCAATAATGAGAATTTTCCTGAATGAGTTTATTTATTTGTTGATTATTTCAACTTGGCGATAAATTTGGACAGGGCTTCAAACTTGGTCGGGTCATTGTCTACAAAGCGCAGAATCAATTTAATGGCGCGGGCATCAGGCCTGTTTTCCACGGCTTGTAAAGCATGTACATAGGCATTTACTCTGGCCAGACTGCCATCATCCAACTCCATATCAACAACAGCCTGATCAAATATTTGCGGATATGAATCAGCCCGCTCAATCACGCAGCTCATCAATTGCAAATTCATTTCACGAATCACGCAAGAGAATTGAAGATTATTCGGGAAACGCAACTGAGCCTTACATTTAGTCGAGGCAGAGGCCGACACTTTGGTTGGTGGTGGTTCTTTTGCACTGATAAGGGGGGATTGCACTGGCGGTTCTTTTGCGGGTGCTTTAGGTTCGTTGCGACCAGTCAGCAAGTCAACCGAGGAAAACACCATTTGCGATTTTGGTACTGCCTGGGCTTGAGCTAGCTTGCCCATTTTTTTCAACTGATTACCCACTTTTCGCAATAACTCTTCGGCAGTGAAAGGCTTGGTGATGTAATCCGACACGCCGGATTGCACGGCTTTGACTACATGCTCGCGGTCACCGCGACTGGTGATCATGATGAAAGGCAATTTGGCGTGTTGTTCTGATCCGCGAATAGCCTGCAATAATTCTGCACCCGACATATTCGGCATTTCCCAATCGGATAAGACCAAATCAGGATTCCACTGTTTAATCAACGCCCAGGCGCGCGCGCCATCAGCCGCTTCATTCAGCTCCAGCCCCGGCACCTTGTCACGCAATTGTTTTTTTACCATATCGCGGATAAATGCGGCGTCATCCGCCACTAAAATTCGAACGCCCATAGCGAATCTCCTCAAATCATCTTTGAGACTAGTTCATTCGGCAGATTGTGCGTGGGTTTTTATGGAGTGGGACTAGCCTTGTTTGGTGTAGCGAACAACGAAAGAGGTTTCATCATCCAGAAACTCACCCTGATGTGCGGCTTCAACGGCTATGCGCATCCAGTATTTGAGTTCATCGGGCTTATCGAGCAGATCATCAGGCAACTGATAGAAGAAGGATTCAACGAGATCAGCACCGCGCGGTTGAAACGAAGGCATTCTTTGCGCTTCAAACAAACAACGGGAATCTTCACTGGCACGGAAAAACAGTTGGTCTTGCAGAATAATCGCGAATTGCACCCCTTTGTGATAAATGCCAATGCCATTGAAAATGCGCCTGAAGGTAATAGGCGCAACCTCATTTAAGGCATCCAATGCATGTTTAACAAAGGGCGAGTTCAAGGACATGTCGTTATGGTTATGTTTGCAAATAATGCTCGCCAAATTAAATCGAGTCAGCCGCGAAAGCAAGTAACCCAAACACGATTTATTGTGATTTTTTTGTGTCATTACTATAAAACACACAATATATAGTTCAATCGCAGGACATCTGACGATCTTATGTCAAAAAAATTTGTGGTTGTGGATTGACAGTAGTATCACGCAACTGAGTCAGTGCTTGTGGCATCATAGGCACCTCGCAACATAAGAGAGGACTGGATTTTGAAACGCCTGAACTTGTTAGCTCTATTACTCGTCTGCCTGTTAACCGCTTGTGTAACCAACCCGGTAACCGGCAAAAAACAATTCACCACCATGACGCCTGAAGATGAAATCGCTCAGGGTACACAAAACTATGTACCGGCCCAGCAAATGCAGGGCGGCCAATATCAGGTGGACCCACAACTCACTAAATACGTGCAATCCATCGGCAATAAATTAGCCGCTGTTAGCGATCGCCCCAACCTGCCATATGAATTTGTAGTGTTGAATAATGATGTACCCAATGCCTGGGCTATGCCCGGCGGCAAACTGGCGATCAATCGCGGTTTGTTGATGTACCTGCAAGATGAAGCGCAATTGGCAGCCGTGCTCGGCCACGAAATTGTGCACGCGGCTGCACGCCACGGTGCGCAACAGCAAACTCAAGGCACATTACTCGGCATAGGCACCTTAATCACTGGCGCTGTGGTTGCACAGAAAAAACCTGAATACGGGATTTTAGCGGTGGGCGCCATGAGCGCAGGCTCGCAAGTCTGGCAAGCCAAATACAGCCGCGATCACGAAACCCAATCCGATGTGGTCGGTATGAAATACATGCACAAAGCCGGTTACGATCCACAAGCCGCTGTTGAACTGCAGCAAATCTTTTTGAAACTGCAAGAAGGTAAAGAGCCGGGATTTTTAGAAGGCCTGTTCGCTAGCCACCCGCCCTCACAAGCGCGCATCAAAGCCAACCAACAAGAAGCCGCAAAATATTCTGGTGGCGTTCGCAATAAAGCCGCTTATCAAAAAGCTATTGCGCAAATTCTTAAAGACAAACCCGCTTACGAAAAATACGAAGAAGCACAAAAAGCTGCTGCCAAGAAAAATTATATCGACGCGTTAACTTTGGTGGATAGCGCCATCGCCAAACAACCGCGCGAAAATTTATTCTGGGACATGAAAGGCGAGTTGTTATTGCGCCAGGAAAAACCGCAAGAAGCCATCACCGCATTGAGTAATGCGATTGAACGCAACCCGCAATATTTCAAGCCTTATGTTTTCCGTGGTGTCGCCTATCAAGCAACTAAACAACATGACAAAGCTGAAAAAGATTTATTAACCAGCCAGCGTTATTTGCCTACGCAAGTGGCATCTTACTATTTGGGTGAAGTTTATTTATCCAAAGGCGATCGCCAAAAAGCCGCGCAATATTTCCAACAAGTTGCACAAGCCGGTGGCGATTTGGGAGCCGCGGCAACTAAAAAATTGGAAGCTATGCAATAACTATCTTGGCCCCTCCCTTTGAAAAAGAGAGGCGGGGGAGGGATTTTAGAATGGTCAAATGTTTCTGAAATTTTAAATCCCCCCTGCCCCCTTTTTCAAAGGGGGAAATTTAAGCACTAAAAACTCAACACGAACCCAAATGAAAACAATAATAAATTATCTCGACAAATTCACTGACATCACAGGAAAAAGTGTCGCATGGTTAACACTGGTCATGGTGTTAGTCACAGCGATTGTTGTCATCTGCCGAAAATTATTTGATTGGAAATTGGTGGGATTACAAGAATCCATCACCTACATGCATGCCACTGTTTTTATGTTAGCTGCAGCATGGACATTACAAACCGGCGGCCACGTACGCGTAGATATTTTTTATCGACGCTTCTCACCCGCAACTCAAGCTTGGATAAACGCACTGGGCAGCCTGTTATTTACATTGCCGGTGATGTTATTTATCGGCATCGGCAGTTGGGATTTTGTTTGCGAAAGTTGGCGCATCAAAGAAAGCTCGACTGATTCCGGCGGCTTGCCGCTGATTTATCTGCTTAAAAGTTTATTACCGCTGATGGCGTTGGGTGTTTGCCTGCAAGGGCTTGCAGACGTGCTGCGCAATACACTGTTCCTGATGACGCAACCCACAGAATCCGAATCATGATTGAGCTTATCCCCTTATTTTTATTCGCCGCCATTTGTGTTTTTTTGATATTGGGTTATCCGGTGGCATTTACTCTCGCGGGTGTTTCATTAATCGCAGCAGGGTTCGGCATTGTCGGCGGAATCTTTGATGCCAATTTATTAAAAAGTTTTCCGTCTCGACTTTACGGCATTATCAATAATTTCACGCTGGTTGCCGTGCCCTTATTTATTTTCATGGGCAATGTGTTGGAAAAAACCAAACTCGCAGAAGATCTGTTAAGCAACATGGCAAAAGCTTGCGGGCGCTTCCCCGGAGGTTTGGGTTTATCGGTTGTATTTGTCGGCGCACTCTTGGCAGCCAGCACAGGAATTGTCGGCGCAACTGTGGTGACTATGGGCTTAATGTCTCTACCGCTTTTATTAAAACGCGGCTACTCGCCAAGCATTGCTACAGGCACTATTTGCGCAACCGGCACACTCGGGCAAATTATTCCACCGTCGATCGTGTTGGTGTTATTGGGCGATGTGCTATCCAGTGCTTATCAGCAGGCGCAATTAAAATTAAATATTTTTAATCCAAAAACTATTTCTGTAGGTGATTTGTTTGTCGCGGCGATTATTCCGGGTTTACTGCTGGTTGCGATGTATATGCTCTATTTAATCATCACAGCATTTTTTCGCCCACAGATAATTGCACCAGTAGAACATCAACCAATAGACGCTGAAAAAGTGTCATTGCGCGAATTATTAACCAGTTTATTACCAGTATTAATTTTGATTGGTTTGGTATTGGGTTCCATTTTAGTGGGCGCTGCCACGCCGACACTGGCAGCGGGTGTTGGTGCGCTAGGCGCCTTGTTGTTGGCAATCAGCAAAAAACAATTGAGCTGGCAGACTTTGCGTGCAGTGGTGCAATCCACCACACAAATCACCGCAATGATTTTTATGATTCTGATTGGTGCATCCTTATTTTCATTGGTGTTCCGTGGATTCTGCGGCGAAGAGTTAGTGCATCACTTCTTTAATCAATTACCCGGCGGTGTGTTTACTGCCATGCTGTTGGTGATGCTGGTGATTTTTTTATTGGGTTTTATTCTGGATTTTATCGAAATTATTTTTGTGGTGATTCCGATTGTTGGCCCGGTATTACTCGCTATGGGTGTTGATCCGGTTTGGCTGGGTATTATGATCGCCGTAAACTTACAAACATCTTTCCTGACCCCCCCATTTGGCTTTTCGCTTTTTTATTTACGCGGTGTGGCGCCCGACCATATTAAAACCATTGATATTTATCGCGGTGTTATCCCCTTTATCTTTTTACAATTGCTACTCTTATGTTTGCTGGCCGTTTGGCCGGAGTTAGCCACCTGGTTGCCGGGATTACTGAATCCCTCATAAAAAATTTACTGACCTGTTTAATCCGCCTGACAAGAGGAACGCACCATGTCCAATGCAAAACCCGAAGGCGAGTTAGTGTTACAAACCATCACCATGCCTGCCGACACCAATCCCTTCGGTGATATTTTCGGTGGCTGGTTGATGTCGCAAATGGACATAGCGGGCGCCATACACGCCAATCAAATCGCCAAAGGCCGTGTGACCACAGTGGCCGTCGGCAGCATGAAATTTATTCGCCCGGTGCCGGTCGGTGCTGTCATCAGTTGTTACACCCGCACATTGCGCATTGGTAATACCAGTGTGCGCGTTGAGGTCGAAGTCTGGATCAAAGATTTTTTAACCCATCAACAGAGTTTGGTCACAGAAGGCGAATATATTTATGTCGCTATAGATGAAAAGGGCCAGAAACGTTCGATATTACCGACTGCATAAGCACGAATTTTTCGATAGCAGCATTTTTTGATTGGCATTTAATCCACGGATGCTAATCTCGCTGCAACAAAGTTCACTTGGGACAACTGCAGGAAAACAAGATGCTAAAAGACTCAACACAAGGTTTTGGATTGATCAGCATACTGCTGCACTGGCTGTCGGCAATTACAATTATTTTTTTGTTTGCCTTGGGCATTTACATGACAGGGTTAACTTATTACGACGACTGGTATCACAAAGGCCCATCACTGCACATCAGCATTGGTTTGCTATTATTTTTTGCAACTTTGTTGCGAATACTGTGGCGTTTATTCAATAGCACACCGGTGAATCTTTCGGATAATCGTCACGCCAATCTCGCAGCAAAAGCCATCAAACTGTTTTTATATTTGTTGATATTTGTAGTGGCCATCACCGGTTATTTGATCACCACTGCCGAGGGCCAGGCCGCAGCCGTGTTTGACTGGTTTGGTGTGCCACCAAGCATCGAGTTAAACCCAGCGCAAGTCGATCTGGCAGGCGAAATTCATGAGTATGGCGCATGGTTAATTATCCTTATCGCAACTTTACACGCGGGCGCTGCATTTATGCACCATTTTGTCTTCAAAGACAGAACTTTGAAACGTATGATCTTCCCGAAATAAATTTTGTTCCAGTTTTTATCAACCGTTTTTAAACCACAGGAGTTTTCAAGATGATTAAAAAAAGTTTATTGGCTCTTTCCATTGTCGCCGCCAGCAGCTTCAGCCTAACCGCGACCGCTGCGGATTATGTGATCGACACCAAAGGTGCGCATGCCTCCATTAATTTTGCTGTGAGCCATTTAGGTTACAGCGTTTTAACCGGGCGCTTTGATAAATTCGAAGGCGAATTCAGCTACGATCCAGCCAATATTGCTGCCAGCAAAGTTAACGTCACTATTGACACTACCAGCGTTAACTCTAACCACGCTCAGCGCGACAAACACTTGCGCAGTGACGACTTTCTTAATGTTGAGAAATTCCCTACCGCGACTTTCGTTAGTAAAAAAATCGTTCAAGACGATGATAAAGATGAATTCGATATTGTCGGCGACCTCACTCTCAATGGCGTAACCAAAAGCATTACCATCGAAGTCGAAAAAGTCGGCGAAGGTAAAGATCCCTGGAACCCTAACGGCTACCGCGCAGGCTTCTCAGGTGAAGCGGAAATCAATATGCGCGACTTCAACATCAAAATGGATTTGGGCCCAACGTCACAAACTGTAAAACTGGAATTGGAAGTTGAAGGTATCAAAAAGTAATTTTTTGATTCACTGTTTGAAATAAAAAAACCACGCTTCGGCGTGGTTTTTTATTATGCTTTTGGCTTTATACTTTAATCTCGGTGAAATTAGCTGACTTGAGTTACTAAACCTCAGCAACCACCATCCTCGTCACCCTGCCATTTTTTACAGGGTATTCATCACCTGAAAGATAGGTTTTATTTAGATAATCTGCGTCCACATCGCTTACATCTTTGAAACCTGCCGTCAAAAGAATTTTACGGATTTTATCGGGCGAATAAAAACTTTTTAGCGGTTCCCCACCTGCCGCTAATTGCGCGCCTAACATTTGCAACACAGCATTTTCCATTTCATTGAGCATCTTCGGCTCAACAATATAATCAAACACTAATTTGGAGCCAGGAGCGCAAGAAGATATAGATTCCAGTGTTTCAATAATCGATTTTTCGGTGAGATAAGGCACCACCCCTAACCAGGAAAAAAAGGTTTTTTTACTTTTATCAAAACCAGCTTCAGCCAAACATATAGACAAATCATCCTGCTCAAAATCACAACTAACATAACGTAGATCAATAGTTGGATGGATATTGTTTTGACCAAGCAATTGTTGTTTGATCAGTTGCACACCTGGGTGATCAATTTCAAAAACGGTTTTAGATAATTGCTGACTGCGATAGGAGTATGTATCCAAACCCGCGCCCAAAATCACATATTGGCTGGCATCAGAGCGAGCAGATTCATCCTCTGCAAAGCGACTTCTGACTGCTATCGCAATTCGCATGGCTGTACTTAACAGATCGCGGTGTTTATCAAGATTAGTGACCATGTCCTGCTGAGCATCGCCCAGAATGCGCAAGGCTATCGGGTCTTCAAAGACAAGTGGCTTTTCGATGAGTTGGTGCGCAGCGCGCCAAATAGCGACCATTAAGCTACTGGGTTTTAATAGCTGATTTTTTGATGATGAGTGAAAATGTTGTTGAATGATTCGTTGAATTTCAGCTTGCATAATTACCTCAATAAGTCGTCAGTTTTTTAAAGGACACAATTCCACTCTAAAACCTGACGTAAGGTGAGGTGCAAGCTAATTCTTCGATATTTTTTCCAGTGCAGTGCGAATGTAGCTTAATAACGTTTGATCAAGGCCAGTACCCTGCATTAACAAAGGTTCTTGCGCATAGGCAATTCGAAGTTGATTGTGGATCTCAGCATCACCGCCTGAAACTGAAGATTCAAATAATGTCTGCCATCGAGTGGCCAACTCAATAACCGACGGATCGGTAGCAGAAATCCCACGTTCCATTAAAGAACGCAGCTCCGCAATAAGTGGTGGCCAGTCAGCGGCGGTTTTGCGGTTTTTTCGCAAAGTTTGCATTTGCTCAGGCGTTAAATATTTTGCGTAAATATCCTGATGCAATGCACCCATTGCCTCCATCAAAAACTCAATCATGACAGGCGTGATTTGTCGATTGATCTTGAGCTGTATTTCTTCTTGCGCCATAGCATGCATTTTTAACATTAATGCCGCCTCATGCCCTGTCAATCGCTCCATTAATTCTATCCATCGAACAATAAATTGTTTGGCTTCAGCACTTTCGGGAGAAACCTTATCCACAATAAATTGTTGCAGTTCACTCACCAATTGAGGCCAGTCAGTCTCCAATTCATCTTTTGCAAGCGTTGCATAATGCCCCAAGGATTCCATGTCATCCGCCGACAAGTGCGCCATAGAAATATTCATCAGTGCCAGTGTATGAATCCAGATTTCAGAATCAGAATTGTTGCGAGCGACTGAAAAATCACGTAACCGTTGAAGATTATTTTTTAAAGTTTGAGCTTGCGCAATGTCGCGCTCGAGCTGGTTGATTTGACGGTTGATAATTTGTTCAAGTGATAGTGACGAATCATTCAAAGCTTGGGCAATGTCGGGCAGAGATAACCCAAGTTGCTTCAAGGCTTGAATTGCGTGCAACCGCTGAAGATCCACCAAATTGTAAAGCCGATGCCCCGCCTCGGAACGCACAGACGGAACCAGCAAACCAATTTCATCATAGTGATGAAGCGTGCGTATGCTGAGGCAAGTTTGTTTAGCGAGTTGGCCGATTTTTAGGAGCATGGGGGATTTTGCAAATCACTCAATATTCTGCACCTGCTCCCGCATTTGCTCGATCAGCACTTTCAACTCCACTGCAATTTGTGTGGTATCACTACTAACCGATTTTGATGAGAGTGTGTTGGCTTCGCGATTTAATTCTTGCATTAAAAAATCCAGACGGCGGCCTAATGAATCGGTTTGTTTCAGGCTGCGTTTGACTTCGGTGACGTGGGTGTCGAGGCGGTCGAGTTCTTCGTCTACATCGGCTTTTTGGGCGATCAGGACGATTTCTTGCTCGAGTCTTTCCGGGTCTAATTCAATTTGTAATGCGGCGATTTTGTTTTGTAATTTTTCGCGTTGTGCAGCCAAAATGCCGGGCATTAATTGACGTACTTTTACGACTTGTTCGCTGACAGATTGCAAGCGTTGCAAAATTAATTGTTCGAGTTCGGCACCTTCGCGTGAGCGGTGTTCGATTAATCCGTCGAGGGCTTGGTCGAATAATTGCAGCGCAGCTTGATGTAATTCGTCGCGATTGATTTCTTGTTTTTGAATCACGCCCGGCCATTTCAAAATATCCAGTGCATTTAATGGTGCGGCGTTTGCGCCAAGGTGCAAATTAATTTGTCGTGCTGCTCTGGCGATTTGTGCAGCGCGGGGTTCGTTAATGCCCAATTCGTTTTCGCCTTCTTGTTCCCATTGCACTTGCAAGCTGGCTTCGACCTTTCCGCGTTGTAATGATTTGCGCATGGCGTCGCGCAGCTGAGGTTCTATCTCGCGGAAGTCTTCATGCAAACGAAAGCTGGGTTCGAGGTAGCGGTGATTCACGCTACGAATTTCCCATACAAGTGTTCCCCATGAAAATTTGGCTTCGCGACGGGAAAAGCCGGTCATACTGCGTGGCATAGTGAGTTCCTGCGTTTTAGGTTTCTAATTAAATTGGCGGGTGAATGTAACATGATGAGCTGTTAAAGTTCACCCTCCTTAAATTATGTACAGGACCAACCCATGCGCCCTAGCCTTCGCCAACCGGATCAACTTCGCCCCGTGAAAATTACCCGTCATTACACCAAGCATGCTGAGGGTTCAGTGTTGGTGGAATTTGGGGATACCAAAGTGATTTGCACGGCCAGTGTTGTGAATGGTGTGCCGTCATTTTTGAAAGGTCAGGGACAAGGTTGGTTGACGGCGGAATACGGCATGCTGCCGCGTTCGACCGGCACCCGCATGGATCGTGAAGCGGCTCGCGGCAAACAACAGGGTCGCACAGTAGAAATTCAACGTTTGATTGGCCGCTCACTGCGTGCCGCGGTGGATATGCATGCGCTGGGTGAAAATACCATTCACCTGGATTGCGATGTGATTCAGGCCGATGGCGGTACTCGCACTGCCTCAATCACTGGCGCTTGGGTTGCCTTGGCTGATGCTATCCATGTATTAAAAACTCAGGGGCGTGTGACAGGCGAGCCACTGAAACGCGCGATTGCGTCTATCTCTGTTGGGATTTACCAAGGCATGCCAGTGCTGGATTTGGATTACCCCGAAGATTCTGCCGCTGATACCGACATGAATGTGGTAATGGCTGACGACGGCGGGATTATCGAAATTCAGGGTACCGCCGAAGCCGAGCCTTTTACTGAAGAACAGTTTGCGGCCATGCTGAAATTGGCCAAGCAAGGGATTGGCGAGTTGCATCGGATTCAGAGGGCGAGTTTGGAGTAAAAGCCCTCACCCTAGCCCTCTCCCAGAGGGAGAGGGGATTAAGTTCCCCCTTTGAAAAAGGGGGTTAGGGGGATTTAAAGATCCAGATTAAACATCAAAAGCAAATCCCTCCCCCGCCTCCCTTTTTCAAAGGGAGGAGCCCCTCTCCCTCTGGGAGAGGGGCTAGGGGTGAGGGAGCTAGTCTCTAGTAACAGCCCTAGCCGCCAGCGGCACCGCACACATCATCAAGGCCAGCATCCAGAAAGATGCAGGCAAACTCCACAGATCAGCGACAAAACCCATGACTGCCGGGCCGAGTAACATTCCGGCGTAACCAATCGTTGTGGCAGCCGCGACTGCCAAAGCTGCAGGCATAATTTTTTGTGATCCGGCTCGGCGGAACAACACCGGCACTATGTTAGACGCGCCCAATCCAATCAGGAAAAAACCGGACAAGGATAAGTAGCCATTAGGTGACAGCAACAACACCAAAAAGCCGAAGATGGTGAACAAGCCGCCCCACAGCATAATGGCTTTATCGCCAAAGCGATGCGCAATGGAATCGCCCGCAAATCGGCCGATGGTCATGGCGATTGCAAATAGCATGTAGCCAAGCCCACCCAAAGATTCCGGGACTCGCCCTTCGCCGACAATTAATAAGGCACTCCAATCCAGAATCGCGCCTTCAACCAAAAAGGTGATCGCCATCAGCAAGGCAATTATCAGAACCAGGCCGCGCGGCAAAACGAAAAGAGGGCCTGAATGGTTTTGGCTGGTTTTTAACAAGCCGGGCACGGCAATTATGATGGCGACTAACATCAGCGCCGAGCAGATCAAACAGGTGACCAATTCATTTAACCCCAGGGACAATAAAAAAGTCACCGCGCCTGCACCCAAAAATCCACCCACACTAAACAAGGCGTGAAAGCCTGACATCAAAGGGCGATTGGCGGCACGCTCGACTTCAACCGCCTGCAAGTTCATCGCTACATCAATTGCACCCAGTGATCCACCGAAGACAAATAACACCAAACCCAATTCCCAAGGTGTGGTGGCGAGCGTTAATAAAGGAAGGCTTATCGTCAAACCCAAACCACCGGCGATCACAATCGGCTTGCTGCCATAGCGGGCCGAAATAATGCCGGACATCACCATGGCAACTATCGAACCCACACCCAAACAGAGCAATAAAATTCCCAGGACACCATCATCAACCGCCAACTGTTGTTTGGCAAAAGGGACCAAAGGCGCCCAACAGGCGACACCGAAACCAGCGACCAAAAAGGATAAGCGCACCGCCAAGCGCGTGGCGGGTTGATTGGGGGACTGCATCTGAATAAAGCTCCGAAAAATTATTCGGGTGCCACTTTACGTTTGAACACGGGACGAGTCTCGCCACTTACTTTTTTTAACACTCATCAATAGCGGCGATTTTTTCAGCGAAAGCCGGTTCAAACTTGTACATTCGAACGCACCACTTTGAGTTAACGCAAAAGTGAATCTCCCTTTTGGTTGAATCTTTCCTATAATCCAGACACCATCCAATCCAGAGACTAAGTCACGGATTCGATTCCCCGTTTACTGCATTCGACAATAATCTTCACGAGGTCATTTCATGAAAATAAAATCGCTGAGCTTGTTTGTCTCGGGCGTGTTGGCGTTATCGCTAGCCGCTTGTGATTCCAAACAAGAAGCCACCACTCCGATCGCATCAGAACCTGTCGCCAGCAAAAGCCCGGTTGAGCAATGGCCAGTGCTGAAAAGTGCAATCGCCAAAGATCCTGCGGTTGAAAAACGCATTGATGATTTGTTGGCCCGCATGACGCTGGAAGAAAAAGTCGGCCAATTGATTCAACCGGAAATTCATCAAGTTACACCTGCTGACATCACCCAATATCACATAGGTTCAGTGTTGAATGGTGGCGGCAGTACGCCCGGCAACAACAAATATGCGAGCCTCGAAGATTGGGTAAAACTGGCGGACAGTTTTTATAACGCATCGGTGGATAAATCCAACGGCCGCACCGGTATTCCGATTATCTGGGGCACTGACGCAGTACACGGTTTGGGCAACGTAGTCGGTGCAACTTTGTTCCCGCACAACATTGGTTTGGGTGCGACCAATAATCCTGAATTATTGAAAAAAATCGGTTGGGCAACTGCACGTGAAATTGCTGCTACCGGTTTGGACTGGGACTTCTCCCCCACTGTTGCTGTTGCACGTGATGATCGTTGGGGCCGCACTTACGAATCCTGGTCAGAAGATCCACGCATTGCTCACGCTTTTGCAGGTGAGATGGTGAAAGGTTTACAAGGTGAAGGCGGCACTGAGAATTTATTTACCAACGAACATGTGATCGCCACTACCAAACATTACATTGGCGACGGCGGTACATTAAATGGTGTTGATCGTGGCGAAACACAAGGCGACGAACAACATCTGCGCGAGATTCACGGTGCAGGTTATTTCAGCGGTATTGAATCCGGTGTTCAGGTGGTGATGGCGTCTTTCTCCAGCTGGCAAAACACGCGCATGCACGGCCACAAATATTTGCTGACCGATGTACTGAAAAATCAAATGGGGTTTGATGGCTTGGTTGTCGGCGATTGGAATGGCCACAGCTTTATTCCCGGTTGTACGGTTACGGATTGCCCTGAATCCTTAATGGCAGGTTTGGATATTTACATGGTGCCGGACCCCGCTTGGAAAGATCTGTACAACAATTTAGTCGCACAAGCCAAATCCGGTGAAGTGACTGCTGAACGTTTGGACGATGCCGTGCGCAGAATTTTGCGCGTGAAAATTCGTGCAGGATTGTTTGAACAAGATGGCGTTTTACAAAAAGGCGCGCCTTCTACTCGCCCACTCGCGGGCAAAAAAGAAATTCTCGGCGCACCCGAGCATCGCGACATTGCACGACAAGCTGTGCGTGAATCGCTGGTGATGTTGAAAAACAAAAACAATTTATTGCCACTTGCTCGCAACCAAAAAGTATTGGTCGCTGGCGATGGCGCTGACAATATCGGCAAACAAGCCGGTGGTTGGTCAGTGTCATGGCAAGGTACCGGCAATAGCAATTCGGATTTCCCTGGCGGCACCTCAATTTTCGGTGGCATCAATCAAGTGGTGAGCGCAGCCGGTGGCAAAGCGACATTGAGTGTTGATGGTTCTTTCACTGAAAAACCCGATGTTGCAATCGTAGTGTTTGGTGAAGATCCTTACGCAGAAATGCAAGGTGATGTGGGCAATCTCGCTTACAAACCACGCGACCCACGCGATTGGGAATTGTTGAAAAAATTGCGCGCACAAGGCATTCCTGTTGTTTCATTATTTATTTCTGGCCGCCCGCTTTGGGTGAATCGCGAATTAAATGCGTCTGATGCTTTTGTTGCGGTTTGGCTGCCCGGCTCTGAAGGTCAAGGTGTTGCGGATGTGATTTTCAAAAATGCTGAAGGCGGAATTAATTTCGATATGAAAGGCCGTTTGAGTTTCTCCTGGCCGAAACATCCTGATCAAACCCAGTTGAATGTCGGCGACGAAAATTATGATCCGCTTTTTGCTTATGGTTATGGCTTGAGTTACAGCGATAAAAACACTTTGGGTGATGACTTATCCGAAGAAGGTTTGAAAGCAGAAGAAGTGGTCGACAAACTGGATATTTTCAATCGTCGCCCAATTGGCGAATGGCAATTGGAAGCTATAGGTTACCAAAATGACATTATTCCAATGACCAGCAAAACTGCTACTGCGTCATCACTGGAAATCACCGCTGTCGATCGCGATGTTCAAGAAGATGCTCGTCATGTAGTGTGGAACGGAAAAGGCAGCGGTCAAGTTGCACTCTCAGTCGCCACTCGCAAAGATCTCACCAATTACGTGAAAGAAGATTCTGCACTGGTGTTTGATATTAAAGTCGATGGCCTGCCAAGCAAAACTACTTTCTTGCGTTTGGGTTGTGGATCTTATTGCGCATCCGATATTGATCTCACCGAAAAATTAAAATCCTTCGCAGGTCAGGGCTGGCAAACCGTAACTGTGCCTTTAAGCTGCTACCCACGCGCAGGCGCAAACTTCGGCATAGATCAACCGCCCAGCGAATACTGGACACAAGTATTGCAACCCTTCTCACTGATTACCGAAGGCACACTGGATATCACTTTCTCCAACGTCAGCCTGATCAAAGGCGCCGGTAAAGACGTGAAGTGTTTGTAATACCCTCACCCCAACCCTCTCCCAAAAGGAGAGGGAGCACACATCCCCTCTCCCTCTGGGAGAGGGCCAGGGTGAGGGAAACCACCAACCTTCAATAAACAAAGTGTCATCGCTGCTTTAATCCGTTTCTCATTCCGCAATTCCCACCTGTCTATTACCCATCGACTGATTAGTTGGTAACATCAGCGCAAGTAAGCGCACACAACCCACAAGGAACCATCATGAAAAAATACCTGATTAACACATTACTCATCACCTCATTGTTCCCACTCAATCTTTTTGCACAAGATGCTTCGGTTGAAGAAATAGTTGTCACGGGTATTCGCTCCAGCGATTATTACGACACACCAGCTGTCACCTTCACTAAAAAAGCAGATTTTCTAGTGCAACGCGTAAAATTAATTAATGACAGCCGTGCGCCGGAGCTGCGCAAATCGGAAATCATTGATTCAATCAAAAATCTGATTTCATCTGCATCAAAAATCAAAGGCATTGAATTGTCATATGGCGATGAATTTTTGGTTCCGGTTAACTTGAACAACGATTCGTTGGAAATTATCGAAGACAAACGCGTGACTGATACCAGTTTCGTCAATATCTCAATAAAAGTCGCAATTGACACCAGCAAGAATGCAAAAGCACAAATCAATGAACTTAAGAAATTCGTCTCTAACGCCAAATTGGTCGGCCGCACCGAATTGGAAGCAAGTGGTGATATTGGCTTGAGTATTGTCAGCCCTGAAAAATATCGTTATCAAATCCTCTCGTTAATCGCTGCGGAAAATCAGAAATTGAAACAGACTTTTGGTGAAAATTGTAAAGTCAGCAATTCCGGTTTGGCTGGCCGTGTTGAGTGGGACAGAACCGATGTTGATGAATTGGTATTGTATATCCGCCACTCCACAGATGTAGACTGCAAATAACTAACGATCAAAAATGCCAAGCCTTAACAAACAAATATTCATCACTGCCATTCTTGGCATTTTACTCGGCGCAGCTATAGCGCAAGTCGATAGTGATTCATTGATTAGAAGCAACACACTCTATATCACGAATCTTATCGGCAGCCTGTTTATCGACATGTTGAAAATGGTACTGGTGCCCTTGGTATTCACATCCATTTTTATCGGCGTTGCGCGACTGCAGGAACATAAACAAGCGAGTCTTGTTTGGAAGATTACGCTGTTGTTTTTTGTATGCTCTATGGGGTTAGCCATGTTGGTTGCGTTAATTGCAACCAATTGGTTTAAACCCGGTGCCGATCTCGAAATTCATTTATTCGCCGATACAATGAAAGACTTTTCAGCCGAATCTTTATCAGCTGGACAATTTTTTGAACACTTCGCCAACTCACTCTTTCAGAATCCCTTTGCAGCTTTAGCGTCGGGCAGTATTTTCCCCGTTATCATTTTTGCATTGATCTTAGGAATCGCCGTAATCAAGAGCGGCAACCGCAATTCACGCTTTATGGAAATCATGGAAGAGTTATTTGCGTTGATTATGCGCATAGTGGGTTGGATTATGTATTTGGCTCCACTCGGCATCGCCGCGCTACTCTGCAAATTAGTCGCCACGCAAGATTCACAACTGATTAGCACACTGGGTTCATTTATTATTTTAGTTTTTTCGACAACTTTATTTCATGCAGTAGTCGTATTGCCTTTAATTCTTTACATCTTTACCAAAAAGTCACCACTCTGGTTTTGGCGTGGTGCCCGTGAAGCCCTCATTACAGCATTTGCAACCAGCTCAAGTTCTGCCACTTTACCAGTGACGTTAAATTGTGTTGAAAAGAACCTGGGGGTAAGTAAACCCGTTGCAGGTTTTGTTGTGCCGCTCGGCGCCACTATCAATATGGATGGCACTGCACTTTACGAAGCCTCGGCCGCTTTATTTGTTGCCAATCTCGCTGGTATTGATCTAAGTTTCGCACAACAACTCATTATTTTTTGTACCGCCATGATAGCCTCCATGGGCGCACCCGGGATTCCCAGCGCAGGTATGGTCACCATGATGATGGTATTAGAATCCGTCGGCTTACCTATTGAAGCCATCGCCATCTTGTTACCCATCGACAGATTACTGGACACCATTCGCACCACTGTAAATGTGCAAGGCGATATGATTGGCAGTTTAGTGGTGGAGAGCTGCGTGCAGAAGCAAGAGGTCACTACTTCGACTCAACAGATTAATTAAAGACTCAAAAATTTATCAAAGGATACAGATATGTCAGACGATGCACCGAAAAAATCAGAACGCGTAGCAGTTATTAATGCTGTAAAAACTTATCTTGGTTTTTTTGTATTAGTAATATTGATTGTTGAAATTGTGTTGGGTGCGGTTGCGTTAAAAACGCAAGGCATTAACCAGATGATTGCGCTCTACGGCATGTTGTTTGTTATTTTGGTGATGATTGCGGTGGTGTCGTTTTTTGCTTACAAAAAACCTGAAGCCTTATTGCGAACTGCGCGCCAGCAAACTGATACTGCGCAACCTCTGCACGACTTTAGTAATCGCATTTCGGGTTATTGGTGGGAATCTATAACTCAGGGCAGTACATCCATCAGCTTGGTTGAAATTCGATTGGATGCCACAACAGGCACAGTAAAAATGAAAGGCAAGGGCTACAACAAAGAGGGTGGATTTTCATCTGTATGGGAATCAGTCGCCAGCTGCATCAACCCCAGTGAACGCAAAGTTTTTTATTATTGGAAAGGATGGCACACCGCACATCCCAATGAAGCCTACGAAGGTTTTGGTGAGGTTTCGTTTGATGATGCAGTGCAAATTGAAAGAGCTGTCGGATTTTTTTCAGATACCAATTTAACCGACATGAAAACCACCACGCGCAAATCCATCGAATTCCGTCGCTGTCCTGAAGCAGATATCCACATCATGCTGAATGGGAATAATGCTGATGTTGTGAAATTGATTTGTCAGAAATTAGGTTAAGTTTTCAGCCGACAACTAAAAGCCTTGCTGCCGTACAACCCAACCTGATTCTCTTGGGAACCCAGCGTAATCATCGGTTGTTTTATTTCTCTCAAGCATGACGGCAACAGCAGTTAAGAGCGATGCATTCGCGGGCAGATACACAGGCAATTCGGCACCGACCTGTGGACAATGCCCGTTATGTAAATAAAAATTGTTTTTGCTTTTCATTAATAATAAATCAACAGCATCTTTGCGGCCCAAACGCGAAGCCGCCATTGCCAACATGGGATAATCCCAACCCCAAATTTTGGAATCAAATGCCCAGGTTTTTAATACAGCATCCAAGGTATTGTTCATAATTTCTTTATCAATATGCCGATCATCAAAAAATGCAGTGGACGCCAGCATACTGGGATGATCTTCTCGACTATGCGGATTATCAAAAGTATCGGGTATAGATTCCATCGCGACATATTTGCCGTCTTTTACCGGCAGCTCAGCCATTTGTTCTATTTGATGCTGCCAAAGCGGATTTTTTTCTTTTCCCTGCATTTCTCGCCAGACTTGCGCCAATTCCAGTCCATACCGCCAATAGGCCAACTCGAAGGTTGGATTTCGACTTTCAGCAGGCGTATATATTTCTTGTGAAATCCAAATAGGCGCATCTAAATTGTAACGTTTATTTTTCTCATCCCAGACCAACATTGACGACATAGCTTGCGCCGTTTCCTCAATTAACTCTGCATATTCTTTTAAAAATTTTTCGTCGCCGGATTTTTTATACAGTATCCCCACCAAATAGATTGGATGAGGTTGATTCCAAATAATCAGCGGATTTCCGCCGGGGCTTTCCTGACCATTCGGCCCTACCATTTTCGGCCAACGTGCACCTTCAAGGCCACGCTCTTTTGCTATGGCTTGGGCCAGATGCAAATGCTCTTGATACCAATTTAACATGGGCAAAGCGTAATCAGGTCTATTCCAAAGAAGCCAATGCGAATACTGCAACCAGGCCATTTCAGTGTGAAATTTTCCATACCAGGAACTCGAGGTTAATCCGGTTTCCTGTGCGGGGATTGTTGATCTTTGCTGAACCGCCAAAAGATATTGCGACAAAATAATTCGCCGTTGCAATTCTGTTGCCTGAGGGTTAGTGCTTCGGGTGAGATCAACAAAGCCCCCTTGCTGCCAATAGGATTGCCAAAAATTCGATGCAGATTTTTTTGTCGCAGCAAAGTCAATTACAGCTAACGAATCATTTTTCGAGTGACGATATTCCACTGTGAATTCGAATATTGATTTTTGGTTAACAGGACGTATTGAAAATTTGTGCGCACCCAGTTGTTGCACTTCAGCCTGCCCTTGCCAAGCAATACGCACCTGCGACTGATGATCATCCACTTCTCGTTGCAACAACAATAAATTCGCTGTTTGTTTTACTACAAGAGTTTTGTGTTCAGCCTGATTTCTCCAATCCATACCCGGCGTATTTTTAACTGAAAAATCATAGCCGCGCGGAAATTCAATCACCCATGATAAACGGGACTTCTTATTTAAATTGGATTTGATTCGAAATCCTATCAAGTCGCGTTGTTCATGAACTGCCGACTCGACCAACACTGATTGAGCATCGAGTTGATAACGGCTAATTAATTTTCCGCTCCACAAATTCAATTGTTGGTTAATTTTATGTAATTTTTCAGAGTGAATGATTTCACCATCCAACAACAAACTGATTTTCCCCAAAGGCAAATCATGCGGGTTTTGCCGTAACCACTGCGCGGCAACTGTATCCATTTTGGTGGGGAAGTTAACTTGACGACCGTAGGCCTTATAGGTTTCATCTGCAGCCGATAAAGAATATTGTCCGGGTTTGCTATGCCATGCCCAACGGGCTTTGGTCTCTAACGGAAAGCCTGCAGCAAAATAATCTTCCGCAAAAGTCTGAAACCCTGTTACATCAGCAGTAAATGCAAATTGGCCATTCCCCAAGGTAAAAGGCGAGTGTTTATCCAGACTTTTAAGTTCAGGGGAAAATTCATCTACTATAGCTTTTCGATCAATATCATCAGCCACACTTGAACTACAGATCAACCCAATACAAATAAAAAAGGTTAATTGTGTAATTGCAGATAAACAAAACCGTCGATTACTCATGGCAATATTCCAATAAGATCAATACACTGCAAGGCTAATATGATCGGGCGCGTAAATTAACTACCCGGCACTGCAACAATAAATCGGCAAGATACTCACACTGTTTAGATAAATACAATCGTCGAGGTACGCTATGATCGGCCCCAATCCATTGATAATTTATTGCTGTATTTTGTTAGGTTTATCATTCAATCAAACCATCGCCAGTGAATCCAGATCCCAGGCATCGTTAGCGAGTGCGCAAGGGCAATTACAACTCACTACCCGAAACAATATCAGCATCAATATAACCCGAAATAAATCCAGGATCCTTTCACTCAACGACATTCAATTTAACAATACACCGGCACTTTCCTGGGAAATAAAACAAGTATCAAGCGACGCTATATCGCTAGTTGGAAATTTTCCTGCGCATGTCGATTATTATGCAATTGTTACCGATACACTGCCCCGCAGTGTGACATTAACACTGAGCAAAGTGAATGGCGGTTTCAGATTCAATGCCGAGCCCAGCTGGGGGCGAACAACTTCATTGCATTTTGATTATCTGGGTGATCATTTTTTTGGATTGTCCGAACCTTTGCAACCTGACAATCAATTATCGCCAGACCTGACTGGCAGTAGCATCAATGTCGATATTAATAGTGAAGATGCCTATCTACACGAAAATTACGCGACAGCTTATTCTGCTTTTTATATCAGCAGCTTTGGTTATGGTTCTTTCTTCGATAGTTTTGCTCGTGGGCGATACGATTTTGCGATCAACGGCAAAAATCGCATCACACACGACACAGGCAAACTCGATTGGTATATTTTTACTGGCGATGATGGCGTAGAGATTCAGTCACATTATTTTTCACTCATAGGCCAACCTAAAAAACTACCTATTTGGAGCCTTGGCCCAATGGGTTGGCGCGACCAAAATAATGGTGGCGCAGCGGAAATTCTCAATGATGTGAAAAAAATGCGTGAATTAAAAATTCCCTTCACTTCATGGTTTGTTGATCGCCCTTATAGTGATGGCGCTCATGCCTGGTCAAAAATGAATTTCAGTTCACTCTTCGCCAATCCGGGAAAATGGATCGCCGAATTACGCGAAAAAGAAGGGATTGAGTTTATGACCTGGACAGCCACCGCAACTTTTGGTGATGACACTATCGCCAAACATTTACCGGGAAAATTTTCTTACCTCGACTTAACCGATGCCAAAACTGTTGAGATTTTCAAAAAAAATCTAATCGAAAAACAACATGCCTTCGGTGTGAAGGGCCACAAAATGGACCGTGCCGACGAAGCCTTTCCGGTGAGCGAAGATTGGGCAGATGGAACAGCTGTATCAGAAAGGCGCAATCGATATTCTTATTTAATGGCAAAAGTTCACCACGAAGCCTTGGAAAAATCCTGGAAAGAGGATCAAATTTCCTTTGCACGTTCTGCTTATCACCGCAGCCAACCTTATTTAAGCGCAATTTGGGGCGGCGACCCACGCACCAGCTGGGAAGGTTTACAAGGTAATTTTGCCAATGCCATGCGCGCATCTTTTATGGGCTTTCCAGTTTGGGGATCAGATGTAGGCGGCTATCAAGGCGATGGTTACATACCCGAAGATTTGTATATCCGCTGGATGCAAGCAGGTAGCATGACCGGTTTATTCGAAATCAAACTGGATGGTGCTGGCGGTGCCGGACAAGATCGTATGCCCTGGCGTTACGACGAAAAATTTCAAACTATTTTCAGAAAAATATGCGAAGACAGGATGAATTTTTTACCTTATTTGTATTCGCTCGCCAACAGCAGCGGGACCAGTGGCGCCATGATGCAACCACTCGCCTATCGGCACTTAAGCGATAAAAATACTTATTCAATCTACGATCAATTTTATCTGGGCCAAGCCATAATGGTGGCGCCGGTTATGCACAAAAATCTTTCACGAAAAATTTATTTACCAAAAGGTCACTGGATAGATTTCGACAATACCGCCGTCTATTACAAGGGCGGAAAAACGCTGCAAATCGATGTACCGTTAAATAAATTGCCGCGCTTTATTGCAGAGAATTCCATATTGGTGACTGGATTCGTGTATCAAGGCAATGATCGCAACTGGCTTTCATATTTAAATCACAAAGGTGATATTACTATCACCCTGACACCCGCTTTTGAAACCGGTGAAACTGAATTTGTGTATGTTGACTATAAAGACCAGAATAAATCCAAAACAATTCGAATGAAAAAATCCCGCAAACATCTTTCAGCCGAAATTCCTGCATTGACACATGACGCACGGCTCAAGATTTTGATACCCAAAAAACCTGAGTCACTTCAACTGAATGGAGAAAAGGCTGAGTTTATTTATGATCCTGATAGCAAATCCGGTTACCTTTATTTGACGCCAGGAAAATCACACCAACTGGAAGCACAGCTTTAAGAATATTGAGGCCCGAATCGGGCCTCGTTTTTATCATACAAATCACAGCTGGCACCTGTTGCCGCTTATCGATCTGATCGAAAAAACCCGCCGCATCCCGGATGTTGAATTGCTTGACACAGTTCGCAGAGTTCAACGCCCAACGCGTTATGATTTCCGGCCAGCGACTTAACCGGAAACCTTTCATGAGTTACGAACTTTATATTTATGATCCTTATGTCAAAACCAAAATGGATGATGGTTACACCATTGAGGAAATTGAAGTTCCGCCGATTCCCGCTGATGTGTTGCGCTCCTTTCGCAATCGTCTGGAACAATATGATTATCAATTAGTTAACGAAGATCATGATCACTTGGAGTACCAGCACACCGATAAAAACTGGGGCATTTCGGTTAACATTCACAACACCGAAATTTGTTTTTCAGTTCCTTTTTGGGATGACTTCGATGATGCTTTGTTCGAAGCCCGCATGACCTCAGCAGAATTGTGCGACACTCCTCAACTATTGGTTTATGACCCTCAAGGCGAAGAGTGGCTGGACGAATAATTTACCAACTTTTGTAAGGTAAAAATTTTCCATTCAGATTAATTAGAACACGATCACCTTTTGGATTTTCTTCTTTACCAATTTCCATAGTGAAATCAATCGCACTCATAATGCCATCACCAAATTTTTCATGAATAATTTCTTTGATGGTAGGGCCGTAAACACCAATCATTTCATACAGGCGATAGATCAAAGGGTCTTGCGGGATTGCATGTTCCCAGGATTTGGTTGGACATTGCATCAATAATGATTTGGCCGAATCAGGAAGATTTAATAATTTGCAAAGCGCTTCGGCTTTATCCGCTGGCGCACTATTCATGCCCAAGCAAACAGAGGTAGTCCACACCGGCGACATGCCAATTTTGCTGGCTATTCCTTCCCAGGTTAAATTCATTTTTTGTTTGGCGAGAATAATGGTTTCGATTAACTCTTCTTTTTTCATGGCTCACTCACCCAGTTCATTTTCAAAGCACCACGCACCAATGCGCAGCATATTTGCATCGAAATGTATAAAATTTTGATGGTGATTTTTGGGTTGCGAATCTTGTGCCAGAAATATTAAAAGCCTTACCCCACCCTAGCCCTCCCCTTGGCAGGGGAGGGGACAAATTGCACTTCGCAAAAAATAGGGAGTAAAGTCCCTCCCCCTGCCAAGGGGGAGGTTAGGAGGGGGTAAGGATCATTTCTCAAACGGAATAATCTTCACCGCTTGAACAATATTTTTCTCTTCTTCCGTTTGATTAACCCGAGTTTCCAATTCGCGGGCGACAGGCTTGAAATGCATTTCGTCTTTGAAGCCACAAGCCACGCATTCGCGAAAATCTTTTCCGTTTTCGCTAAAGACAACAATTTTATCCAACTCGGAACATCGCGGGCATATGGCACCGGCGACGAAGCGGCGTTTTTCACTAAAGGCCATTTATTTCTCCAAAATATTTACTGCGCCCCGATTAATTTTTTTGGGCGCGGCAAGCGGCGCCCCTACAATTCCGAACCAAGCGGCAGACGACAGCGACGAATCAGGCAGCTTCCACAATTCCGGAATGACGCAAGAGCGGGTCAATTTCTGGTTCACGGCCACGGAATTTTTTAAATAATTCCATAGGTTCCTGACTGCCACCTTTTTGTAAAATTTCGGTGAGGAAGGATTTACCTGTCTCAGGGTTAAAAATACCTTCGTCTTCAAAACGAGAATAGGCATCAGCCGATAAAACCTCTGCCCATTTATAACTGTAGTAACCCGCAGCGTATCCACCCGCAAAAATATGACTAAAACTATTTTCAAAACAATTAAAGGCAGGTGGGATCACAACCGATACTTCTTTGCGAATTTTTTGTAACACATACTGAGCAGACTGAGGATTCTGCGGATTGTATTCTGCGTGCAGAAGGAAATCGAAAATCGAAAATTCCAGCTGGCGAATCATTTGCATACCCGATTGGAAATTTTTTGCCGCCAGCATCTTTTGCAGTAATTCATCCGGCAATGGCTCACCAGTTTCATAGTGGCCGGAGATCAAGGGAATAGCATCGGGTTCCCAACACCAGTTTTCCATAAATTGACTGGGCAATTCGACAGCATCCCAAGCCACGCCATTAATACCACTCACCGCTGCCACATCAATTTGCGTCAACATATGATGCAGGCCATGACCAAATTCATGGAAAAGTGTTGTCACCTCATCGTGCGTTAGCAGTGAAGGCTTATCACCCACTGGTGGCGTAAAGTTGCAAGTTAAAAAGGCGACGGGTAATTGCAAACCTGTTGAGGTTTGACGACGCACGCGGCAATCCGCCATCCAGGCACCACCTTTTTTATGCTCACGCGCAAACATATCCAGATAAAAACTGGCGACTTTTTTACCTTGCTGTTTGATTTCGTAAAAACGCACGTCCGGGTGATAAGTATCAAAATCCAATTTCTGTTCAATACTGATCGCAAACAAACGCTCAACCACTGCAAACATCCCGGCGATAACTTTTTCTGCCGGAAAATAGGGGCGCAATACTTCTTGTGAGATATCGTATTTGGCTATGCGTAATTTTTCACTGTAGTAAGTGGCATCCCAGGCTTGAAAATCGGTGCAACCTTGCTCGCGGGCAAATTGGGTTAATTCTGCATAATCTTTTTCAGCGAAAGGCTTGGATTTTTTCACCAGATTGTTTAAAAAATCCATCACTTGATCGGTAGACTCTGCCATTTTTGCAGCCAGTGATTTTTCTGCAAAATTATTAAAGCCTAACAATGTCGCCAATTCGTGTCGCAATGCCAAAGTTTCTGCAATCAATGGTGCATTGTCCCACTCAGATGCAGAAGAGCCATCTGCCTTTTTACCTTCCGCTGATGCTCGCGTGACATAAGCGCGATAAATTTCTTCGCGCAATTGGCGATTATCGGCATACATCATCACCGCAAAATAGGATGGGAAATCCAGAGTGATCACATAGCCTTCGAGATTTTTTTGTTTGGCCGATTGCGCAGCTTGCGCCAATGCAGACTCAGGCAAACCTTGCAGCGCAGTTGCATCAGTAAAATGCTTATACCAGGCCTGGGTTGCGTCCAACACATTATTGGCAAATTTAGTCGACAACTCTGAAAGACGCTGCTGGATTTCGGCATAGCGTTGTTTGGCATGTCCCTCAAGCCCTACGCCACCCAATTGAAAATCGCGAATCGCATTACGAATCGATTGTTGTTGCGCTTGTTGTAATTGTGAAAATTCTTCACTGCGCGATAAAGCTAAATAGGCTTGATACAACTCGGCGTTTTGGCTGAATTCAGTTGAATACTCAGTTAATTTTGCAATGCAATTGGTATAGGCTTTACGCTGTGAATCAGTATCCGCAACAGAGTGCAAATGACTCACCGGCGCCCAGGCTTGATCCAATTTATCGCCCTGCTCCTCCAAAGGAACTATCAAACTTTGCCAACTGACCTGCTGTAAATTGGGAATCAAATCTTTCAGCAATTGTCGCCCCTGCTCAATCAATTGATTAATCGCAGGTTCTATATGCTCAACTTGAATCGCGGTGAAGGGTGGCAGCTCGTGTTGTTCTAACAGGGGATTGGACATAACAACCTCAGTCGGTACAGAAATAAACTTTTGGCGTATCATACACCGAAATTTTCGCCCTGAAGCAATGAGGAAAATCTATGGCATCTATTCGCAGTTACCAAGGTAAAACACCGCGCATTTCCTCCGGTGTTTTTGTCGATGAATCCGCTGTAGTCATAGGCGATGTAGAAATCGGAACTGATTCGTCAGTTTGGCCTTGTACCGTCATACGCGGCGACATGCATTTTATCCGTATTGGTGAACGCAGCAGCATTCAGGATGGATCAGTGTTACATATCACCCACGCCAGTGATTACAATCCCAAAGGACATCCGTTAATTATTGGCAATGACGTTACTGTTGGTCATTCGGTTTGTTTACACGGTTGTACAATTGGTAACCGTGTATTGGTCGGCATAGGCTCAACAGTTCTGGATGGTGCAGTGGTGGAAGATGATGTGGTTATAGGTGCAGGTTCACTGGTGCCACCCGGCAAACGTCTGGAATCAGGTTTTTTATATATGGGTTCACCGGTAAAACAAATCCGGCCGCTGAAAGATTCTGAAAAATCTTTTTTCACCTATTCAGCGAACAATTACGTCAAATTAAAAAACACTTACTTGTAATGTCTTATCAAGTTAGCGCCATTCCTGCTTTAAAAGACAATTATTTTTGGTGTTTACATCAGGATGGTAAGGCGCTGTTAATTGATCCAGGTGATGCAACACCCTGTATTGAATTTCTAAACGAGCATCAATTAAAACTGGATGCCATCTGGATTACCCATCACCACAAGGATCATATTGGCGGCATTGCGGATTTGGTTAAGGCTTATCAACCTCCCGTGTATGGACCAAGCGACCCTCGAATTCCTGGCATTAATCATTATTTGAAACAGGACGATGATCCAAGCTGGCAATCAAATCATTTTTCGGTTGTGCACTGTCCAGGCCATACCGATAGCCATATAGTTTTTTGGAATGCAGCTACAAGGGATCTATTTTGTGGCGACATTTTATTTTCTGCTGGCTGCGGTCGGGTGATGGAAGGTGAAGCAGCGGATTTATTTCACTCATTACAATGGATCGCCAGCCTGCCGAAAAGCACTCGCATTTTTTGCGCGCATGAATATACCGAAGCCAACTTAGGATTTGCGCTGCATCTGGAACCCGACAATCAAGCCTTGCAACAACGCTGGCATCAAGTAAAAGAATTGCGCGCAAAATCCCAATCGACCATTCCAACCTATCTGGAATTGGAATTAGCAACCAACCCTTTTCTTCGCAGCCATTTCCCTGACATACGTAAAAAGCTGGATGCCATTGCAAAACAAAACGACATTGCCGATGGACTGAAAAAATTTCAACTCACTACCGAGAATGAATATTATTTTGCGGTGATGCGCCTTTGGAAAAATGTTTATGTTTGATCTCAACAGTATTGTTTTTTTATGTTTGACCGGCATTTTCACCGGGTTTTGTGCAGGGCTATTTGGCATAGGCGGCGGTGGCATTATGGTGCCTTTGCTCGCACTCTGTTTCAGTTGGCTGCAATTTCCCGAGCAACATCTATTGCATTACGCACTCGGCACATCCATGGCGGCAATAGTTCCCACAGCTATCGCCAGTATTATTAGCCATCAAAAACATCAGGCAATTTTGTGGCCGATTGTTTTTAAATTATCGCCGGGGTTATTAATCGGCACTTTTGCCGGAGCAGCAATCGCCAGTTATTTATCGACTTTTTTTCTGGCAATTTTTTTCTCGGTGTTTATGGCGATAGTGGCCTGGAAGATGTGGAGCAATGTTTTACCTAAAGCCTCACGCCAATTGCCTTCCACCCCCATGATTGCATTAACCGGCAGCGGCATAGGCGGCATTTCAGCTTTAGTTGCAATTGGTGGCGGCACTATGACGGTTCCATTTTTACTTTGGTGTAATGTGCGTTTGCAAAATGCGATTGCGACTTCAGCGGCTGCGGGCTTGCCTATAGCGATTACCGGTGCGATTGGTTACGCCATTCACGCCACTCATGATGTGGAGAATATTGCGCTGGGTTATGTGGTGTGGCCTGCGGTGTTATCACTGGCGGCTGGCAGTGTATTGACTGCGCCTTTAGGTGCAAAGCTTGCGCATAGATTACCAACGGAAAAATTGAAAAAATATTTTGCGGTGTTTTTATTATTTTTATCGGTGCAGATGTTGTTGAAGATTTTTTGGTGATTGCATAACTCACACCCCCTCCTAACCTCCCCCTCCGTAAGGGGGAGGGACTTTACTCCCTACTTTATTCGAAGTGAAATCTGTTCCCTCCCCTTTCGAAGGGGAGGGCTAGGGTGGGGTTTGTTTTTACTTCGTCAACAAAGCCTCAATCTCATCCGTCAATTCTTTCGAGTCAGGCTTAACTGTGCTGCCGAAATATTTCACAAATTTTCCGTCAGCATCTAACAAATATTTATTGAAGTTCCATTTGGGTTCGCGAGATTCTTTGGCTAACTGCAGAAAGAGCTTGTTGGCATCTTTGCCGGTTACCTTGGTAGGCGCCAGCATGGTAAATTTCACACCGAAATTTACAAAACAAATATCAGCAGCTTTTTCTTCGTCGGCATCCTCTTGTTTAAAATCATCACTGGCAAAACCAATCACAGCCAGCCCCTTATCTTTGTATTTTTGATTCAGCGCTTCCAAACCTTCAAACTGGGAAGTGAATCCGCAGTGGCTGGCGGTGTTGACGACCAACACGGCTTTTTTATCTTTTACTACCTCACACAAATCAATCATTTTTTTGGAGTGCAATTTGCGATATTCACCCTGCAAATAATCGGGGCATGCATTGGCAATAGATGACATAAATAACACTCCTAACAAGACCAGAATACGCATAACAACCTCACAGGAATTGGCAAATTAAAGGTTACGAACAACGGCGGGATTGGATCATCAAGTGCCTAAAGGCGCAACCAAACTTGCATTGATTAACATGAATCGGGCGGGAAGCGAAAGAAAAGGCGGTGGATCGAGCCACCGCGATAGAAAAAATTAATACCAGAGTGAAAAATACAAGCGCACCACATCGGCTTGTAATGAATAAAGTGGTTCGTTGCCGGGCGAATATTCTGGCGCATCGCCTCGGGATAAACGCGCATCACGGAAATCATCGTAATCTATATTGAAATGATCCCAATAAAAGTTCAGTGTGGATTTTTCAAACCAGGGAATCAGCCCTTTAGGCAGCTCGTAGGTAACACCCAAACCAATGACATTGGAAGTAAACGCACTCAGTTCTTTGTCGCGCGCATAGTAGGTTTGTGAGGACGCAAACGGAAACAAATCGCTATAGAAATTGGCTTCGGTTTGTTCATAGGCTCTGAACTTGCCTTCGAATAACCATTGATCGCCATAACTGTGAATGTAACGCAACTCATAGTTAGTCGATTCTACACCCCAACTGTCTTTAAATCCGCGCGCATCAAAACGCACCGACGCACGCCAGGGCAAGTGATACATCAAGCGCATACCCACCGCATCGGAGCTGCGCGTTTGCGGATATTTTTCCAACTCAAGAGCAACACCACCAGCGGGCGTTATGTAACGCACTTGACGATAGGGGTTATTTAAACAAGTATCGTCTTCATCCAGATTTAAACATTGGTCAGTTGCTGTATCAACGCTAATCGACATCAATAAATCTTTGGTTAATATTTGCGAGGCGTTGATGCTGTATTTACGCCGCTGCATATCTTTTTTGAATGTGGGATCAGGTACACGCCGCCCTTCAACTGTAATATTTTGTCCGACGATATCTTCACCATAAGCGAATCCAAAACCCAGAGTGGTTAGATCACCAAAAAAACTTTGTTCGATACCTAGCGAATAAGTCGTTGCATCGTAGTCATTTTCTTTACTGTGTACGTAACCCAAATTAATCGTTGAACGATCAACCATATATTGCGCACTGAAGCCCTGCTCCTTGCGTTCTTCCTCATATGGACTCGCAGTAGTCTCCACATCAATCGACGCACTTGACACCATATCAACATAATAATTAGCGGACACAGAAACGCTGGTACCGATATTTTTTCGAACCAATATAGATGGCCCCTGAATTTCTGCACCACCGCCGTCGTAACCGTGATAAAGCAAATCTATGCGCTCATCGGGGAGAACGGCGGCGAAGGATTGAGAGGCGAAAAATAAAAACGCAAAAAATAAAATTTTTATAGAATTAAAAGACCCCACCCTAGCCCTCCCCTTGCCAGGGGAGGGGACAGTTCCTCCCCCTGGCAAGGGGGAGGTTAGGAGGGGGTCTAATTTTTTCATATTAATTACAACCACAACCGCCTCCGGAGGCACCATCACCACCGCGCGCCGCTTCGCGCGCATCGTATACGTGGTGCAAATAAGAATTGGCGACGGGATCGCGCTCAAAGCTCATGACTTTGTCTGCAATATTTTGTCGCTCATAGGGCTTTACCCAAGGCTTGATCGAACAGGCCGACAAGCCGCAAAACAAAGCAATCACAAGACTGATGCGACCTGTCATTTTCATTCTTTGATCAACTCCCGAATTTGATCGCGATATTTATTTTCATCACCGGGCTTGTAGCCGTGATTCACGTAACGAATCTGGCCTTTTTTATCCACCATCACAGTGGTCGGCATAGTTTCAACTGAATAAAGTTTGCTGACTTTGTTTTCAGTGTCGAACAAAATCGGATAAGAAATTTTCAGATCTTTGATAATTTTCAGCGCGTCGGTATTGTCTTCTTCAACATCTATGCCCAGCAGAGTAAAGCCAGCAGCGGAATAACGTTGTGACATAGCGTCCAACAAAGGCATTTCCTGACGACATGGGCCACACCAGGAGGCCCAGAAATTCAACATCACCACATTGCCGCGCAATTCTGCCAAACGGAGATTTTCACCAGAGTTAGCAGGAAGCGTAAAATCTGGCGCTTCCTCCGCGAATGCAGATATAGAAAATAACGCAGACAAAGCAATTCCCATAACTGCCAAATTTTTTTTCAGTACAGACAACATAATTCGATCCTCTGTAGAATTAACTTAAAAATACATTAGAAAAACAGGGCCATACCAAAGCGGCCTTCGATGTTATGAATTTTCTTGGGTGCACCGAATAATTCGTGCTCAAAACTGTGATCACGCAGTGAAAAATCGGCAGAGAACCAGTCAGTGATGTAAAAACGCATACCGCCGCCATAACTGTAGGTAAAATATTTTTTCTCGGCAAAGGTGGTATTCCCAGCACCGCCAATTAAATAAAAATTGGTATTGAACGCCCACTTGTCCCAGAGATAAATTTGCCCCGGCAAAATATTAATTCCCAGCGATACATTGTAGTAACTTAAATCGCGCTGATCCTCGGTCAGCAACTCAACACCACCGCTCAACAATTCGTAACTGGTTTTTTCAGTTTTGGTAAGACCGTAATCGGCTTCGGCAAAAAAATCTTCAGTGATGTGATAGGCAACCGTGATACCCGCTACCGTATTGGCTCCAAAATCTTCCACACTCAGCGTGCCGGAATAAATACCAATTTCAAAATTTTCGCTGTCGAGATCATCTTCTTTAATGCGACGACGCTCTATATCCGGCGTGATAATTTTGTCCAGCTCTTCATTATCTTTTTTTGCAGACGATTCGCCGTCTTGCGCAAAAGACAAAGGACTGAATAGATAAATACTGCTCAGCAACGCGCTTAGAAAAACACGTTTAATCCGACTTTCCATTCATTGACCTCTTCGTTGGTATTGCGACTGGTAAGTATGTAGTGATTGGTCATTTCTGCGCGCAGAAATAAACGCCCGGTTAAATGCACATAGGTGCCAACACTGGCTTGCATAATGCCATCTTCACGATCTTCGGTTTCAACCAGAGTGGCGCTGGGATAAGTTTTTAAATTGCCCGCACCAATTCCCAAATAGGGCGAGATTCGCCAATGCGGAAAAGGTTGAAATAAAAATGCACCGGTTAAATATTCGCTGTCAGAAAAAACACCGGTGTTTTGTGCACCGCGAATTTCAAACGACAAATTGCGTGTAAATCTATAACCGAGATTAATTGTCATGCTATCAGCGCCCGCAAAATCACCGTAGGCTGCGCCGAATTCAAAACGATCTTCCAGATAATCGGCTTGGGTGAGATCAGGGAAATCTGGCACTTCACCATTTGGACTTAAGGTGAGCTTCATATCTTCACGTTTAATCCAACCCACCAGATTGCGACGGGTTTTTATTTTGACCCAATCAGTGCGGCCTTTAATCAGGGTGATAACTTCATCGCGCTCAACCACATGAAATATAGGGTAACCGCGACCGGGACCGGAATAGACATTTAAAAAAGCATCATTCACTGTGACTTGTAAAATTTCATCAGTGAACAAACGGGTGAACCAATTATCAGCTTTGACCGGTACCGCTAAAAACAAACTGGCGTGCATAAAAAGCACGCCAAGAATTGTTACGCCAGTCTTACTCAATTTATGCACAGTAAATCCTTAATTATGATTATTACTGTTGTATCGCCATCTCAAACGGGTTGTTGTAATAGCTGGCGTTAAGATCCAACCATTCACTGATCAATCGACGCTCATGTTCGTTGAGTAGATTGTAGTGCGAACTGCCTGCATTAGTGAAACGATTAAAGAAATTCATACTGGCATTGGCTCCACCACGGCTGACCAACGCGGGCAAACGATCAGGTGCATCTATGTTGCGCGGTATCGGCTGACCGGTTGTAGTATCCAACACCAAGATAGTTTGCACTATGCCATTCACGTCCATGACATCTGCTTCTTCAAACGGGCAGGGATCAAATTCACTGCAAATCAAATCGCCATTTACATTAGTCGCAGTGGGCATAGTACAGGCCGGAATATCCACATTGTTCATAGCTGGGTCCGGATCTTTCCACTCACAGTATGGATAAAGCTCTACTGGATTACCACCCACCAAGACTAGACGATTTCGTCCGGTTACCAATTCATTATAGGAACGCATTTCGTCTTCATTGTTGGCTTTGACTCTATCCAGGGTTAACTGGCCCGCAGGCACTCTATCCATACCTTCCGCATTTGTTCGCGAATGACAACCCAGACAGGAATTACCAGTAAACGTTGTCGAACCTTCAGTAATGGTATTGGCGCCGCGATCCGTCTCCCAGATTGTTTGAATGTGATATTCATAGTTGATCACTATGCGACAACCCGCATGCCATTCCATACGACACCCTTCATTTACAGGGGCAGGAATGTCTTCGGGTATCGCACCGGGAATCATCAAGTTGTATTCAAAACTGTAGGCAGGTGTTGGGATTGCATCAATGGCAGCCCAAACATCTTTGTAAATTACATCTACACTGGGCGCGGTTTCATTACGTTCCTGTCCTGGACCTTTCATATCCCCACAACTGACCTCACCGTTGACCATCTCGCAGAAGGTTGAACGAGCTGCAAACTGGGCCATAGTTTCACCCAGATCAGGCGTCATTGGTGCACCCAATTGATCATAGCGCTGTGCATTCGGGAAATTCATACCTGAACTGGGCGCCCCCTGATTGAGTGCTGTTGGCTCATATCCCTCACGACCATGAACCACGTCGGTATTGCGACCATCATGACAACCGTGACATTGACGGGTTTCGCCAGGACGTAAAGTAATCCATACCGGGTGACGCGCCTGAATTCTGCGCCCGTTTCTATCGACAACTTCGAAAGTAAACGAAATATCCGAAGGCACTTTGGTTTGCACTGAACCATCAGGCTCTATAGGTGCATAACCGATAATTTCACGCGAGGCGTTGATGCCGTTACCCATAAGATTGCCATAAATATTATCGTCCTGATCATCCAGGGTATCCTCATCAGGCGATGGAATCGGTTTGAGAATTCGCAAGAAACGCGCAGGGCGCTGATCCGCCGGAGCCGCTCTTAATTGATCGTAAGTCATAGTATTGGGTTGCGCCCCCAAGCGATTAAATGCCCCATCCAAATCATACACACTACGAATATGTAACAAGCCCACATTTTCTGCCGCTAACAATGGATCAGTATCAGGCGCAATGTAATCGGGTTTGGTTACCAGATTTTCGAGCGCTACAGCTTCAGTCAGCATATAGCCTTCGATAGGCAACACCACAGGTAATTGTGTATTGGCCGTTAAATCGTAAATCCAAATTCCATAAAGTGGTGGCGCAGCTTCGTGACCCTCTGCCGGTTCACCCTCAACCAACAAACCTGTTGTGCAGGGTTTTAATTTTTGCGTCGCGGTCTCGAGCAAACGGCAAGAAGACCAGCTCACCAATAAACGATTGGTGCCATCAAACAAAGGCGAGAGTGATGCAAATTGTCCGTGAATTGAAATTAATTCCGGATCAACAATAATCGGCAAAGGTGAAATAGATTCCGGTTCACCTTCAGTTGCATCGCGCGGATCGACAAATACCATGTCGCCGCCCAAACTGGTTTCATTTGGCATGTAGATAGCGGCAATGCGACCATCAGGTAATTCTTGCGGATGGAATAAACGCGAAACAGCTGTATCTTCATTTTCTGGCTCAACATTCAAACTGATATCACCAAAAAAATATTGCACATCCGTACCATCAGGATTCGCAGTGTAGAGCACAATTTTTTCGCGATCTTCCTGCCCCTGGGTGCCGTCCCAACGCGAAAATAATATGCGTCCGTTTTGCAACAACAGCGGCTGGAAGTCATGGCTCAAATTAAATGAAATTTGTTGAATTTCGGTTCCATCCGATTTCATGCGATGCAACAAAAATGTTGTCAGCTCATCATTATCCTCAGTGACAGATTGATAAGATGGCTTACCTTCATCCAACAAAATTTCACGCGTGCGGGTTTGACGATTGGATGCAAATAAAATTGAACCATCCGCTAAATAAACCGGGCTTACATCATCGCCACGCTCGGCCATCAAATCCGATGTAATAACTCTGCGCAAAGTTCTGGTTGCAATTTCGTATTCCCAAACATTCCAGGTAGGTTGTTCATCTTCATCAGCATCTTCAATTTCCGGTGCGCGCATGGAAAACAATAATGTTTTGCCATCATGAGAGGTTGTTAAATCTTTAACATCGTAGTTGGATATATTCGGAGTTTCATCATCAAGCGGGAACACACCATTGGTGACATGCAATTCAGCAGCGGTTGCTGCAGCACGCTGTTTAATAATGAGTTCAGCACCTGGATTAAAGGCTTCCGGATTCAGCAGATCGGGATACACCGGATTACCGTCTTCATCAACCGGAATAATTCGCTTGATATAGGCTATCGGAAGATCGACTACTACCGGGTCAGGCTTTTGATCTGTCTGCCCACCAGAGCCACCACTTCCGCCACCACCACCGCCACAAGCAGTCAATAAGGTCGCAGCCAGCAACGATAGCCACAAAAAAAGAGATTGAAACTTACGCATAACAAATCCTCCCGCCAGGGGAATTCATAAAACCTTGAGTGATTAGTGTAATCCCGGATGTTGTTTTTTCTAGTGAGCCTTAAGCGTCCGCTCGTTTTTACACGCGATGTTTGCACATTGTCGGTAATTGACGCCTCGCTTTCCCTCGATTCAGTCACGATTCGCAGCATGTATTTTTCGCACACAAAATTACAAAGTGACACTATTGGGCACTAACTGCCGGAATCCGTTTTTGCTCAAGAATAATTGTCACAGTCAAAATTTTTTAACCTATTCCGGTGGGACAATACCTTTTTCGTGCCAATTTTTTTCAACCAAAATTCACGACAAAAAACTGTCAGAAAATTTTGCACAATTAAATCAAAAATAGCCGTTTTGTGATGGACCGCTAATTTTTATTTAGTAATGCACAAAAATGGCGCCACTCGCAGAACGACCAAATACGACTTTTTTTGTCACTCATGCAATTGAAATTGGTGACACCAAATAAATGCAATTGATGACAAAAAAATTCACACTCAAAGCTTTTGTGAAGCAGCCAGCAAATTAGATATTTAATCTGTGATTAAGTTGTCGTTAAGGATTTCCTTGTCTTCACAGGTTTGATTTTTGCATTAGCCTATACTGGTTCAAACTCAACCACGACTCTATCCATCAACTAACTTTCAGGAGTCATCGTGATCAACCTACTAAAAACTCTCGCGTTTCTGACTTGCTGCAGCAAGGGGAAACGAGCCCTGACTCTGGGGCTAATGAGCTTGCTCGCCAGCACAGCAGTAGCTGGTCCACGCGAACAAGCATTACAGATTCACAATCGCGTTGCCGGTGTGCCACCGACCGAAGCAGTACTGGTACAAATGACACAACTGCTAGAAGATCAGATTGCTGGTACAAACCCCAACGGGGTCGCAGAGGCTGTCGACCTAGCAATGGATAATGAAGCCTTTTACAGCGTCACATTGAAAAACCTCGCCACTCCCTGGACCAACCGCGAGCAAACAGTTTTTGCTCCACTTAATGATTACACTGCAACTGTAATTGGTGCCGTTCGCGACAATCTGGATTTCCGTACGATTCTTTATGGAGACATTCTTTATACCGTGAATGGAGTTAGCCCAGCCTATTCGAACAGTAACAATGATCACTATGTGCAAGCAGAAGCACAGAATGTTTCGCTTAAGGACAATTTAGTCGGACCACTTCAAGGTCTCACCCAATCTCAAATAACTGGTTTGCCTGCCGAGGCCGTCTCAGGTGTTATCACCAGCCGCGCTGCCGCACGTGCCTTCTTTATTGATGGCACCAACCGCGCCATGTTTCGTTTCACCTTGATCAACCACTTGTGTCGCGATCTGGAACAAGTTCACGACGTAACTCGCGTACCCGATTACATTCGTCAGGATGTGAGCCGCAGCCCCGGTGGCGACAGCCGCGTATTTCTGAACAATTGCATGGGTTGTCATAACGGTATGGACCCCATGGCTCAAGCCTACGCCTACTATGATTTCGAATACCCTACCGATCAGCCTGACGCCGGTGCTATTCATTACAACACCAGCAACGATGTACACAAAGGTGAAACCCAGGAAACCCGCGTTGAATATAAATACCTGCAAAACAGCAGTACCTTCAAGCAAGGGTTTGTCACGCCCAACAATGATTGGCGCAATTACTGGCGCAAAGGCTTCAACAAACATCTTGGCTGGGACACCAGCTTGCCGGGTAGCGGTACCGGTGCGGCCAGCATGAATCAGGAGCTATCCCACAGTCATGCCTTTGCTGCCTGTCAGGTCGAAAAAGTATTTGAAAATGTTTGCTTGCGCACTCCGGCAAGCAGCCTCGACTTGACCAAACTGGAAGAATTTACTGCCAACTTCGCCACCAGTGGTTATAAGTTGAAGCAGGTCTTCCGTGATACAGCCGACTACTGCAAAGGCGAATGAGGACATTATGATGAACAGAATTTTCTCTCTTTCGCTTCCATCCAAATCACTGCTGATTGGCAGTCTTTTATCAAGCTTATTGCTACTAGGCGGCTGCGGCTCAGGCAGCAGTGAAAGCAAAGTTGAACCCAACACTCCACCCACTAATGGGGGCGGCGGCAATGGTGAACCTTTTGTTTACAAAGGCGAAAAGCCCGCCGCGACTGCCGATGTGATCAAGTTTCAAAACGAGCTATGGGTCAACATAGCGGTTCCGGAAAAATGCGGCGGCTGCCACACGACGCAAACGCCAACTTTTGCGCGCAGTGATGACATAAACCTGGCTTATCAAGCCGTGTTTGATGGCAACCTGGTTAGCCTGCAAAAACCGGTTGAATCCCGATTAGTGACCAAGGTTGCGGGTGGGCATAACTGTTGGGTATCTGACCCCAGTGTGTGTGCCGACATCATCACCGGTTGGATCACCAAATGGGCAGGCGACCAAGCTACTCAGGCCAACAGCGTGGACCTGAAAGCACCAGCAGACAAAGAAATTGCCAACAGCAAATCCTTCCCTGCCGACTCAGGTCTCTTTGAAACTACCGTTCACCCATTGGTTAAAGAGTACTGCTCTCGCTGCCACTCGGAAACTGCCAACACCAGGCAACAACCCTATTTTGCCAGTGAAGATCCAGATGTAGCCTATCAAGCGGCAAAATCCAAAATTCGCCTGGATAACCCTGCTGCATCACGCTTGGTACAACGTTTGAGCATAGACTCACACAACTGCTGGGGCGATTGCATGGCTAACGCGAATGAAATGACCGCTGCTATCACAGCCTTTGCCAATGGTATTCCCGTGGTTGAAGTTGACCCTGATTTGGTCGTCAGTAAAGCCGTTGGCTTGGGCGATGCGTTTGTCTTGACCTCTGGCGGCCGTATCGATTCCGAGATTATTGCCAAGTACGAGTTCAAAACCGGTAAAGGCAGTACCGCCTATGACACCAGCGGTTCAGGTATTGACCTGGGCATTATCGGTAACATTGATTGGAGCAGTGCCTGGGGCGTGAAAGTGGATGTAGGTGGCCGATTGCAAGCAACTGTTGCCAACTCCCGCAAACTGACCAATAACATCATGAGTACCGGCGAGTATTCAATTGAAGCCTGGGTAATTCCCGATAGCGTCGATCAAGGCCCTAATGAGGATAATCCGGCGCGTATCGTCAGCCTCTCTGGTGGTGATGAACGCAACTTCACCCTGGGGCAGTATGACTACAGCTACAGCTTCCTGAATCGTACTAACGAGAGTGATATCAACGGCACACCGGAAATCATCACCCCCGAAGACGATCAGGTATTACAAGCAACCTTGCAACACGTGGTCGCCACTTTCGACCCCATCAACGGCCGCAAACTTTATGTTAATGGCGAGTTAACTGACGCTGACGATCCTGATGCAGGCGCAGTGTTGCGTGATTGGGATTCAGGTTTTGCGTTTGTTCTGGGTAATGAGACTACAGGTGCAACACTGACTCAATGGCAAGGTGCGATACGCTTTGTGGCGATACACAAACGCGCTCTGTCCGCCGAAGACATCAAGAAGAACTTTGATGTGGGTGTGGGTGCTCGCTACCTGTTGCTGTTCAACATTTCAGAGCTGATTGATCTACCCGGCAGTTATATAGTCTTTGAAGTGCAACAGCTGGATGATTACGGCTACCTGTTTGCCTCACCCTTCTTCACCAATCTGGAAGACCGCGCACCCGCAAGCTCGATTCCGGTAAGAGGAATCCGCATTGGTGTTAACGGTGCCGAAGCGCCAACCGGCCAATCTTTCGCCAACCTCAATACCAATATTGAAGCAGGCCAAATAGTAGATAAACGCCAACCACTGTCACGTGTAGGCGCAGTCGTGGAAGCCAAACTCGGCCCAACAGATGATGTGTTCTTCCTGACTTTTGATCAAATTGGCAGCAACAATTACGCACGTGTTGAGGCCGAACCGGCCGAACCGGCTGCACCGGCAATAACGCCTGAACAAGCTACTATTGGCGTGCGCAATTTCGCCGAGATCAATGCAACTCTGTCGCGCTTGACGGGCGTCCCTCCAACAGCAACCAAAGTCAGAAGCACTTACACCAAAGTTGAACAACAACTACCAACATCGACTGTGGTAAATGGCTTCCTCGCGTCTCACCAGATGGGTGTCACCCAGCTGGCTGTAGCCTACTGTAGCGAATTGGTTGACAGTACCAGTTTGCGTGCGAGCTTCTTCCCGGGCTTCAACTTCGGTGCCTCGGCAGGTGCGGCTTTTGATACCACAGGCCGCAATCAGATTATCAACCCACTGTTAAGCAAGCTGTTGGCAGATGAGGTCGACAATACGTCCGGCGGTCCGAGCAAATTGAGCAATCAAGCTGATCCAGCATTGCTGAGAACGGAGCTGAACAATTTGATCACAACCATTTCAGCCACAGGCACCACCAGCACTACAGTTAAAGCCGCTTGCTCCGCAAGTTTGGGCAGTGCTGTGATGTTGTTGCAATAATCAACCGGAGCAGACAAATCATGGCTAAAAACAAACAACCCCTGCATCCAGACGCGCCGCTGCTGTTGAACGACCACCGTCGTCCAATGACTCGCCGCGAGTTAATTGCACAAGGTTTTAAAGTGGGCGGCGCCTCTTTGGTTACCGGCTCTATGTTCGGCTTTTTCGCCAACTCAGCCAGCGCCCAGCAAACTGTTCAACTGTCCGGTGATCTAATCGCCGCTCGCCAGGCTTGCGGTATCGCTGCACAGGGTAACGGCAAGATCCCGTTTATCGCCTTCGACTTGGCCGGTGGTGCCAACTTTGCTGGCTCCAATGTGCTGATCGGGCAGAAAAACGGGCAATTGGATTTCCTGACCGCAGCCGGTTACAGCAAACAAGGCTTGCCTGCCGACATGACCCCCAATCTTGACAGTGCCGCTAACCCGCTGATCAACCAGGAACTCGGACTCAGATTTCATTCTCGCAGTGCAGTTCTCAAGGGGATCCTGTCGAGAGTAGCTGTTGGCAATCGAGTGAATGTTAACGGTGCAGTTATAGCGGCGCGTTCAGAAAACGACACAGCCAACAACCCGCACAACCCTATGTACTACATAGCCAAGGCCGGTGCCGGTGGTTCTCTGGTAGACCTGATAGGTTCACGCGCAAGCGATTCGGGTGGTAACTCCATGGCTAGCATGTCGTTGGTGGATATGGAGTTCCAGGCAAAATATCGCCCCACCAAAGTCGACAACCCCAACGATGTAACAGGGCTGGTTGATGTAGGTGATTTGGCGGCTTTGATGGAACAAGAAGAAATCGTTCGGGTAATGGAATCCACTTACCGCATTAGTAACGCCAAACTGGGGCAAGTGGCACCCGGCACTGGAAACCCCGAAGCTAATGAAAAGATTATCAGCGGACTCAACTGTGCATATGTTAAAGGCGCCGATCTGGCCGCGCGCTTTGGTAACCCCAGCGCGATTGACCCTGCTCAGGATGCCGACATAGTGGGCGCGACCGGTATCTTCTCCTCCGCTGAATTTGCCAGCGACGGAGAGTTCCGCAAAACGGCTTCCGTGATGAAAATGGTTATTAATGGCTATGCAGCTGCGGGCACCATCACCATGGGCGGTTACGACTATCACACTGGCGATCGTTCAACGGGTGAAATGCGTGATGAACGTGTGGGCGTCTGCATCGGCGCAGTACTGGAATATGCAGCCAGAATTGGCGTACCGGTCATGATTTATGTCTTCAGTGATGGCTCGGTATTCAGTAACGGCATGATGGATAACTCTATGGCGGGCGGCGGTAAAGGTGTTTGGACAGGTGATGATCAACAGACAGCCTCATCCTTCTTCCTGGTCTACAACCCCGGTCGTCGTCCGGTTCTGATTGGTGGCACCTCAGCTGACCCAGCAGCTTTGACTGCAGAACAGTTGCGCCATCAACAGATCGGCTACATGCGCCCCAGCGGAGACGTGGAAACAGCTTCAAGCCCCGCAGGCAATAACGTCAATTTGCTTGCGGAAACAGTGGTGCTGAATTATCTGGCACTGCACAAGCAAACCGGCAGTTTTAGCACCCTCTTCCAGGGTCACGGATTAGGCTCTCCAACATCACAAGACAAACTCACAGCGTTTCAGCCTATTTGCGATGGTGTGATCACCAATCCAACAGCCTAAACGCTGACTGCAACACAAACAAAAAACGCATCAATGAAAATTGATGCGTTTTTTTATGGCTGAAAATAAACAGATGGGATGAGGATTTGAAAAACCGTCGAGCAAACACTGATGCGGTCCCTCTACCACATCAATGTTTGCTCGCGGCGTTACGTACAACCAATTCACCAGCAACTTCACAATTGGACTCTCACCGCCATATGCCGATTGCATACTCATTGCGACGCCGACTAGTAAACCCGGCTGTACGGCCAGTTCAAAACAAACTCTCACTTCTGCTTTGAACTGACTGCCAGAGATGGGTTGGCTAACCTCTGGCAATCCGACTGATGTAGACCGCATCAGCCAAATTTTTGAAAAAGACTCAAATTTATCAAATGGTAATATTGTCATACCATTTAATTGGTAACGCAATCATAGAGAATTTATTGAGCAAAACAAACAAAAATATTCATGAATGAGACGTTTTTCCGCAAAAAAACGATAACTCTAGGTGTTTTTTGATACATTGAGGCCATCTAGCCAAATATAAAAATGGCACCGCTATCATCAAAACAGCAGCACTTTATACAAAGCTGTCGGATTCAAAAATAAATAGGGGATTAACCTATACTCCCGAATAAACCAATAATCCTTTGGAACTAACCGATGAAACTGCTACTAACCTGCCTGTCCCTTTTACTCACCCTTCCGACCTCCGCCAAAACCCTGTGGAAAGCCGACTTCGAAACGGGTGATACCAGCCAATGGCATTGGATCGCCAACCCCGAAGCAACAGGTGTATCGAACGAATGCAGCTTCGAAGGCAAATACTCTGGAAAAATTGTGCTCTCCGGGGACGAAAAATTTTTATGGAACGGTCGCGCCGATCTCAACCGAAGTGAATTTCACTACTCACCGGAAAAAGGTAGTACTCACGAAGGCAAAGAAACCTTTTTCAGTTTTAGTTTTTATTTACCGGAAACTTTTTCATCGATTGGACGACATGAATTGGGTTACTGGGAAGCCGATCAGCTCTGGCAACAGATGATGCGGTTTAATATCGATGGCGAGGACTTTTCGTTTAAAGCAACCGCAGCAGAAAAACCTTTTTGGATAGAGCCAAAAGGTGCACTGGCTGGACATTGGCATAAAGTTGCTATGCACATTCACTGGTCTGTTGACCCTAAAAAAGGTTTTGCACAAGTTTGGCTGGATGGAAAAGACAAAGGCAAATTCTTTTTTCAAACATTACCAGCCGCCGATACCCATATGTTTAATCAGTTAGGTATCTTGCGAAATCAGCAAGACAAAATCGAAACCATTTTTATTGATAAAGTTTTTGCAACCGACAATCTCACAGAGTTACTGGAGACCGATACTTATTTGATTGGCAAAACCTGTCGCTAACCCAAAAATAGAGAAGGTAGGATATGAAATTATTAATTTGCATTCTATTGACCGGATTATTAAGTGCCTGCGGAGGTAGCAATAATGATTCACCTACCAACTCGCAAGCAGTATCGCAATCAAGCAGGCAAGCATCCTCGTTGAGCTCATCTGCGGCCGACAGTGCCAGCTCACAAAGTGTCAGCAGCTTATCTCAATCATCTATTGATGGTTTTGTCTGGATTCCGGATCAACTTTTAAAAAATGCAATTCGATCAAAATTAAATCTGGCATCCAATGCAGAAATAACATCAGCACAAATGCAAACCATTACCTCGCTCAGCATTGAGGGCGAGGTGACCTCACTCACCGGTATTGAAACCGCAACGCAAATACGATCCTTGTCTGTTGAAAATGTATCAGAGAATACTCCTGATCTGGATTTGTCTCCGCTCAGTGAATTATCCGAACTTATCAGCCTTAGCTTGATGGGCTTCGAATTGCCCAATCTATCGCCCATAGAAAATTTACAAGATATTCAGGATCTGGATTTATCCAATTCGCGTTTTTCTGATTTATCACCTATCGCCGAACTCGATCAATTATCGATGCTGATTCTCGATAACACAGATCTCACCGAAGTGCCCGCGTTTATTTCCAGTTTTACCGAACTCTATTGGTTGAGCCTCAGCGATAACCCACTCACTAATAATAATATTGCTGTCTTATCTTCCTTGGACGTGAACAATTTGATAATTAGCTATACCGAAATTGACAACCTTGATTTTTTGTCCGGCAATGATGCTTTAAATTATTTGAACATCAATGGCACACCGGTTTATGACCTCGCACCCTTGTTGTCATCCAGTCTGGGAAATGGCGACATTTTGATTGCGAACAATAACTGCGTTCATCTTGGAAAATATTCAGCTAATCAGTCTATAGTCACTCAGTTAGAAAATCGTGGGATAGCTGTTATCGTTGATAGAGATGATTCATTAATCTATGGGAACTCAAAAGTTTGCCCTAACAAATTGGATGATCTTACCGGAAATGCAAGCGCAACCTACACTAACGACAATCTACAGATCAGCTGGAATTTTACAGGTGCACCGTCCAGCCTGACTTGCGAAATTTATCACAACCTGCAGGGGCAACAACCTCGAACCCCCATCAGTGTTGTTAACAATTGTCATTCTACTTTATCAACCACAATATCAACGGCATTCACCAACGACGCCATTTCTGTGTTTGTCTGGGATGGCTACGGCTCCAAAAAATTAATTTCGCCCACTATTACCACCACCTCTCAAGCAGCAACTTATTTACACTCTTATGATTGGGGTCAAACAATTGTTAAAGCGGATAGTAAATTAATTCCCAACAAACCAGCACAACTGCGCTTGCATCTTCTCGGGTCAAATCCAACGCCTGTACCTGATATTCAAGTCACTGCCGTTTTAAATAATATTTCAACTCCCTTAACTCTATCCAAACCCTCGCAGATTCCGATGAATAAAAATTTTTATTCATCCAATCAATCTTATCGAGTAATACTGGATAAAACATTGATGCAACCAGGCTTAAGTATTCACGTGAATGTTGCAGGAAATGAAAAAATTATTACGCCTACTTTTGGCGATGAAAATAAACTCTATGTAACATTGGTTCCCATTCAAATTGAAGGTGTAACCGGTATTATTCCTGAACACACCAGCGTTCAAAATGCACTTTTGGAATATTGGCCTTTTAGTGAAATTAATCTGAAAAATCACGCTGTATTCACTTCATCTCTCGACGAAACCGAAGACGTAGAAGGCGCGCTGTTTGAACTTGCGGAACTACAAATATTGGATGGTGATAACAGCCACTACTACGGCCTTTACAACGGTTATGGTGGCGTTGCATTTCTCGGAGAACCCACAGGAATCGGCGGCGATAAAGGCAGAGTACTAACTGTGATACTGCACGAATTGGGGCACACCTTTAATTTGCAGCATATTGATTGCAATTTCCCGGACAACCCGGACCCTCTCTATCCCTACAACACCAACAGCATTGGCAGCCTGGGTATAGGTAGCAATTTTTTGGATTTATATCTACCCGATAATTACACCGATATTATGAGCTACTGCTTAAACAATTTTGTTTCGGATTACTCCTACGAAAAAGCTCAAGATTATATTGAAGAAAATCCGTCTCAACCTTTTAAAGTTGTTAATTCACAAAAAACTTCAGCCATAACCGAGCGCAATTGGTTGATTAGTGGAGTCATTAAGAACAATAAAACCGTCGAGTTGCGTCGAATATTACCTATCAATAAAAAAGGTATCTCAGTCAACAGCGAAGGTGAATATAAACTGCAGATTACCGATACCCAAGGCATATTGCACACCCACTATTTCGATACCAGCAAAATTGACCATCGAGATAACTCAACATCGACATTTTTTAAACTGACTATCCCTTACACCGAGATCAGCCGACTGGAAATTTATAGAGCCGATCAATTGTTATATCGTCAAGTCGAGCAACCTGCCGTCAATTCCAGTAACAATACTGCAGCTCAAAAAAGTTTATCTATACCTGAAGTTATCCAAAGCGCAAACAAATTATGTTTGCATTGGGATAATCAAGCTTACGAATTCGCCAGCCTTCAACTTAAATTGACTGACGGCAGCTTGTCGACATTATTTATGGACACAACCGACTCACCTTATTGTGTCGACTACACAACAACAGCCGATGCAAAAAGCTGGAACATTATGTTACGCAAAGGTTTGCGTGTGCGGGAGTTTACCCAGCCTGCGAATTGATCCGATTATCTCCCCTTAAAATAATCTTAATTTTTCATCAAGTGTTAATTAGTTAACACTTGATGTTTCGTTTTATCCTTCTAATGCGTTTTGCTGCAGTTAATTGCAATTTCTTACACCCCCGACACAACAATTATCATCGGGCAATAACAGCAAAATTATGGCGGAGCTTTTTAGTTATGCGTAGCATTTTATATGGTCTATTACTTTTTTCGTTGAGCCTTCCAGCAACGGCACAAATAAGCATCACCCAATCCCTCCAACTAAATCCTATGCTCTATGGTTTTGGATTATTGGTTATCGTCATGTGGATAATATTTCAGGGTATTCCACTTTATAAAAAAATTACTCGATTCACCAAAGCCATAACAGGGAAAATTTATACCAATAAATCATCAAGAATATTACAAACCCAATATCGAAAACTGGCACTGGGCGCTATTTACAGCGAGCAGCAAACCGCATTTATTAATTCACTGACGACAGGCCTTGAATCAGCCATGATTCGCACCCGATTAAATGATTGGTGGGGAATACAAAGTCGGCCAGATGCCTTATCAACCCTGAATTATCTTCAAAAAAAGGGTTTTCGTTTTTATACCAGAGCAGTGCTGGAAGCCTATGCCTCACCGCAGGATAGTCAACTAGCCGTTCTTGAAAGCCATTTTCAGAATAACGACGATTTACAAAAAGCCTGGAGCCAATTACAAAATTTGAAAGAAACACTGGATGAACTAAAAAACGATAAAATCATTCATAACCTTTTGGATATTAGAAAGTTAGGCACATCTGGTTGGGATGCCGGGCGATTGGTATTTGTAGCAAGACTTTGCTTTGATGCGAAATATATTTCCGAAGAAGAGGCTTGGGAGTTTATCGACACAGCGCACAAATTAACGATCAATGAATTTCACACCTGGGAAGATTACGCCAAGAGTTATGTAATTGGCCGTGCACTCTGGGGCGGAATGAATTCGTTCAACTCTGGCATAGCCGCTATAGCCGAATATTTACTGAAGAAACCCGAAAGCCCCTGGGTACAACTCAAATGGTAATTTATTCTTTGGACTTACGACCAGCGCGAGGATGTGCCTGGTCGTACACTTTGGCGAGATGTTGAAAATCCAGATGCGTATAAATTTGTGTGGTAGAAATATTGGCGTGACCCAACATTTCTTGTACCAAACGCAAATTGCTGGAAGATTCCAACATGTGGCTGGCAAAGGAGTGACGTAACATATGCGGGTGCACGGGATTTTCCATTCCCTGCTTCATACTTAATACTTGCAAACGCATTTGCACAGCGCGCGCGCCGATACGACTACCTCGCTGTGTAATAAACAACGCGAATTCGTTTTCCTTTGCATACAACTTGCGCTGCTCCAACCAGGATTCAATTGCACTAATTGCATGACTACCCACCGGAACACTGCGTGTTTTGCGCCCCTTACCTGTCACAGTGATCATGGCTTCGCGCAGGTCCAGATCTTGCAAATTTACGCCGACAATTTCTGCCAGTCGCAAACCGGATGAGTACAACAATTCCAACAATGCGCGATCACGCAGATTAATAAAATCCGAACCTTCCAATTCAACAAATTGTGCGGCTTGATCTACATCCAAGGTTTTAGGTAAATGCCTTGCGGTTTTGGGAGCGGCTATGCCTTCTGCCGGGTTGTAGCTCAGCCAATCTTGTTTGATACAAAACTGAAAAAAACTGCGCAATGATGACAACCAGCGTTGCAAACTTTTGCCACCCAAACCATTGCGATGTAAATGTGCGACTGATTGCCGAATAAATTTGCCATCAATCATCGACCAGTCTGATCGTTGAAACTCAACACATAAATTTTGGAATTTTTGCAAATCGCGGCGGTAATTGGATTGGGTATGAGGCGACACCTGCTTTTCATTTTGCAGATACTGACAATACTGGTGAATGGCATCAGCGTAAGGCAAGCCATTAGCATCCATAACAGAGCCTCAATTAACGAGGTAAATATTTTGGCAACAAACGATTCAAGACTTCCGCAATATAACCCAAAAACAAAGTACCCATACTGGAGCGATAATAATGCGGATCTTTATTGCCTACCGCCAACACACCAAAGGCACTGCCATGCACTAAGGGAACTGCCGCTACTGATGCAACTTGTGCCGCACGATCAGCAAATAAAAATTCAATTTCCTGTTTACTGATAATGCCGCAAATCGCACGATTATTTTTAATCAACGGCCCCATATGTTCACGTGCAACCGCCATGGAAACCACGCGTGCCTGGCTGCTGGGGATTTTGTCGGCGTTACCAAATAAAATCAGGCTGGTGGCATCAATATGAAATTCTTTATCAAAGCTGTAAAACAAAGCATCAATAATATCGCCAAAGTCTTGCCCTTCGAGCAATGAAAGCAGGAGGCGTTTGGTTTTATCAAACAGCTTGTCGTTTTCGCGCGCATTGTCGAGTAATTTACTCAAACGATGACGCATGTCCATATTGCGCTCACGCAAGATACTCACTTGTCGTTCAACCAGTGACACCGCCGCACCGGTTTCATGCGGCAGGCGAATATCCGCTAACAAATCCTGATGATCCAGAAAAAAATCTGCATGCTCACGCAAATAAGCCGCAACCTGTTCAGGCTCTAACGGATCTGCCAGTGTTTGTTTATTTTTATCGATTGTCATATTGGTTGTTCCGACAATGTTTACTTGGAAACCCTCACCCCAGCCCTCTCCCAGAGGGAGAGGGAGCTGAATCGTCTATTTAACTACAAAGTGCTCAATCCCCTCTCCCTCTGGGAGAGGGTTAGGGTGAGGGCTTTATCATTACAACTTAATCTGCCCATGAAAAACAAATTCTGCAGGCCCGGTCATAATCACCGGGGCCGCTTCATCGGGCCATTCAATTCGCAAACTGCCGCCCGGCAAATTTACTTTTACTTTTTCGTTTAATAATCCACGCAAGCGTCCTGCAACGACTGCAGCACAAGCGCCGGTCCCACAGGCCAGTGTTTCACCAGCGCCGCGCTCGTAAACGCGCAGATTAATTTCATCGCGCGATACTATTTGCATAAAACCCGCATTCACTCGTGCGGGAAATTGCACATGGTTTTCTATCAGCGGACCCAGAGTTTCAACATCGGCAGTTTTTACATTATCAACAACTTGTACAGCGTGGGGATTACCCATAGACACTACCGAAATTTGCAATGTTTTGCCCGCAACCGATAAAGGATAAGTCACTGCGCGCGCAATCGCTGATTTGTTTTCGCCAGTAAAGGGAACTTGTTCAGGCGATAAACGCGGCACGCCCATGTTCACGCTGACTTGTTCGTCGTCCTGAACATTCAATTCAATCATGCCGCCAGCGGTTTCAACTTTGATAACTTTTTTGCCGGTTAATTTGCGATCGCGTACAAAACGCGCGAAACAACGCGCGCCGTTACCACAGTTTTCCACTTCGCTGCCGTCTGCATTAAAAATGCGATAACGAAAATCGACAGATGAAGATTCAGGAATTTCGACCAATAGAATTTGATCGCAACCAATACCAAAATGACGGTCGGCAATAAAACGAATTTTTTCGGGGGTTAAACGCAACTTTTGGCTGATCGCATCGATCACCACAAAGTCGTTACCCAAACCGTGCATTTTGCTGAATTTAATGCGCATAATTTTTCCAAACAATTTATTCCGGCAACAATGCCTCACCACGAATCAAATCTTCAAAAGTTTCGCGCGCGCGAACCACATGGATTTGATCGCCGTCGACCATAATTTCTGCAGCGCGACAGCGAGTGTTGTAATTCGAACTCATACTAAAACCATAGGCGCCAGTCGACATCATCGCCAGCAAATCGCCCGGCTGCAATGCCAGGTCGCGATTTTTCGCAATAAAATCACCCGTCTCGCAAATCGGGCCAACCAGATCCCAGGTTTTGACTTCGCCTGCATGCGGCTTGACGGATTTTACTGCTTGCCATGCTTGATACAACGACGGACGAATATTGTCGTTCATAGCCGCGTCAACTATCGCAAAATTTTTGTGCTCGGTGGGTTTTAAAAACATCACACGAGTTAACAAAGCACCGGCATTGGCGACTATTGAACGGCCGGGTTCAAACATCAATTGCAATGAGCGACCGCCCACTTTTTGTTTGATAGCGGCCATATAGTCACCAACATCCGGCGGCGTTTCCTGATTGTAGGTCACACCCAAGCCACCACCCAAATCCAGATGCGCGATTTGAATTCCGTTGCCAGCCAATTCATCAATCAACATCAACAAACGATCCAGCGCATCCAAAAACGGCGTTAATTGAGTGAGTTGCGAACCAATGTGGCAATCGACTCCTTTGATGGCTATGCCCGGTAAATTTTTCGCACGCGCATAAACAGCAGGTGCACGTTTGATATCAATACCGAATTTATTTTCTTTTAATCCGGTAGAAATATAGGGATGGGTTTGCGCATCCACATCCGGGTTTACGCGCAAGGAAATGTGCGCAGTTTTTTGCAAACCGGATGCAACCTGCGAAATCAATTCGAGTTCAGCTTCTGATTCCACATTGAAACAGAAAATACCAACTTCCAGCGCGCGTGCGATTTCTGCAGCAGTTTTGCCAACTCCGGAAAATACAATGCGCTCGGCTTTGCCACCGGCACGCAATACACGCTCCAATTCGCCGCCAGAGACTATGTCAAAACCTGCGCCCAAACGCGCCAACAAATTTAAAATCGCCAGATTGGAATTGGCTTTGATGGCATAACAAATCATGCCGGGGTGATCACCCAATGCGCGAGCGTAGGATAAATATTGCTCGGTGATAGCCGCTCGACTGTAAACATAGGCAGGCGTGCCGTAGGTATTGGCAATCTGGGTCAGTGAAACATCTTCGACAAAAAGCTCACCCTGACGTTGGGAAAAGTGTTGCATAAGCATCTCGCGCTAGTAAAAAATCAAACAAATTAAAAACAAATCAATCGGAAAAAATTAAGAGGTTTTCTCTGGCTTTTCGCCATTTTCACCGGGCAAATACAAAGGGCCTTTTTGCCCGCAAGCCGAAAGTCCCATCAGCACACACAGAGTGAGTATTAACAACAGGGATTTACGCAAGATGGCATACTCCAAAGGTTGAATGACGCGGCAGTATAACGGCTGAATCCAGCTTTAGACAGCTTTGCCAGGGCTTCTGTAAATCTCTGTAATTTCTATCGCTCGCCCAAGCAAATCCACCTAGCCTGCGTCGGTTTATTGTTAAGGAGCCTCTATGAAACATCTGTTTATTGCACTTTTGCTCAGCATCACCGGCGCAGTTCAAGCCGCCGAGTGGCAACCTCTGTTTAATGGCCGCGATTTAACCGGCTGGGAAACCTGGATCAGCTTTCAACCCGAAACCAATGAATACGGCAAACCCACTACTCAAAAACCGCTCGGTTTGAATCAAGATCCAAAAAAAGTCTTTAGCGTAGTGGACGGCACTTTGAGGGTATCGGGCGAAGAATGGGGCGGCGTGTCGACGCTCGCTGAATTCGAAAAATTTCATTTGCGATTTGAAATGAAGTGGGGCGAGAAAAAATGGCACCCACGTTTGGACGCAAAACGCGATAGCGGCATTCTTTACTATGCAGTCGGCCCACACGGCGCCGAAAGTCAACACTGGTTACGCAGCCACGAATTCCAGATTCAGGAAGGCGATTGCGGTGATTATCACAGCCTGGACAAAGTCACAGTCGATGCCAATGTCGGCGACGCTAACGAGGGTGATTGGAAGTTTTATCGCTACGACCCCAAATTACCGCTGAAAAAAGATATAGCCGCGCGCATTTGGAAATACGGTACTCACGAAGGCATCAACTACGAAAAGCCCAATGGCGAATGGAATTTGATGGAAGTGATAGCTGACGGCCAAACCATAATTCACAAGGTTAACGGCCATGAAGTCTTGCGTGTGTTTAATTCACAACAGACGGTTGATGGAAAAAAAGTCCCACTAACCAAAGGTAGAATCCAGATTCAATCAGAAGGCGCGGAAGTGTTTTATCGCAATATTGAGATTAAGTCGCTGTAGTTAGTCACCCCCTCCTAACCTCCCCGTTCAGAAACCAGTCCCTATGGTTTCCCCTTCGGGCAGCTTCGCTGTGCAAATTGCTCCTGCAATTTGTGGCAAGGGGGAGGAACTTTACTCCCCTACTTGCAACAGAGAGCTAGCTACGAAGGTTTAGCTCTTGATCGGCCTGACGTACAACACCAGGCTGTGATCGGTTAATTCATAACCATATTCCGCCGCAATTTTGCGTTGCAGCTCTTCGATTTCGTCATTATGGAACTCAATCACTTTGCCGCTATCTATATCGACCATGTGATCATGGTGATCACCCTTGGCTATCTCGAATACTGAATGTCCGCTATCAAAGTTATGACGAACCACCAAACCGGCCGACTCGAATTGGGTCAACACCCGGTATACAGTCGCCAGTCCGACATCATCACCTTGTTCACTCAGGGCCTTGTAGACTTCTTCGGCGCTCATATGGTGTTGGGTAGAATTCTCCAACATTTGCAGAATTTTGACTCTCGGCAAGGTCACTTTGAGCCCAGCTTTACGCAATTCGATATTTTCAGAAGCCATTATTCGCCCAACCCTTCTCAGTTTTCCTGTGGTTCGGGTATTATCCGCGTTCATTTTTTCCAGTGGAAGCCCTGATATGAAATTTGCCCGTTTGTTTGTTATTGCTGTTGCCACTGGCATTGCCCTGTCAGGCTGCTCAATTATCCCTGGTGTACACAAAGTCACTATTCAGCAAGGTCACATCATCACCGAAAAAGACATAGCGAATCTCAAGCTGGGTATGAACAAACGTCAAGTGCGCTTTGTGCTGGGTAACAGCCTTGCGCCCAATGTATTCAATGATGATCGCTGGGATTATTTCTACTCTGTTCGCCAGGGTTCGGATGGTGAAGTCACCCGTCATCTCTACACCGTCCATTTCGAAAATGACAAACTGGTGAAAATGGAAGGCGATCATGCACCTGACTCCAAGCTACTCTCCAAACAAAAAGATCTGGATGATATTTTGGAAGATAGTCGTCGCGACATGCCCTTACCTGACGGCCGCGAAGATCCAAGACGCAAGTAAATTTCCACCGCATTTGCAATCGGACGCCTGCTTGACTAGCGACCAGTCTCAACTAGGCTAAAGGTAAAACTTTAGCCGGGTTTGTGCGATTTTTCTGCTGATATCCCGTGCTGATTCCAAGCCTTGGCCGCATAAGAACCGGCCTGCAACCGCGAATCAAGGCAGTCAATGTCAGTATTACAATCAATTGGGGATTGGATTAATCAGCATCTGTCCAAATGGTTTTCCATCTATACCGCCGACGAATCCACGGCGGCCTATTTTCGCGCAGAACAAGTGCGCGCGATTATCTCGCTGGCCCCGCTTAGCATCAGCGCCAATCTGATCAATATTGGTGTCGTTTTTTATTTATTCTCGTTTGAGTTGCTGCCACAGATTTATCTCTGGGGGTTGATCATTGGCTTGCTCATGGCTTTTGGTTTGCGCGGTTGGTTTGCGCAAAAACGAGGGAAAGCGCCCGCAAAATCTTCACGCCGGGCATTACGAAAAGCGATTCGCCATTCAGCGATTTTAGGTGCACTTTGGGGAGCATTGCCATTACTCACTTTTGGTTATGGAGATCAGGCACAAATCGAAATTGTGCTGATTGTGATGGTCGGCATGATTTGCGCGTCCAGCTTTGCCCTTTCCACTGTGCCAGCTGCCGCCTTTTCATTCGTGGTCATCAACGCGGCGGAAATGGTTATTGCGTTAATAATTTTTCAACCTCTGTATTATGAATTATTAATTTTTTTATCAATCACTTATTCCTATGTTGTCTGTGCTGCGGTTGTTGTACAAGCTCGCAATTTTGGTGGCCGTTTAATGGCTGAAGCAGCCAGTCAACAGCAACAACAATTAACCAGCTTGTTACTACATGACTTTGAAACTCACACCAGCGATTGTTTGTGGGAATTGAATCAAGAAGGCTATTTGCAAAATCCATCCACCAAACTCGCCAAATTATTCGGCCGCAGTTTGAATGAATTAAATAATATACCTTTTGTTCAGTTATTCGGTTTGAATAATGATGAAGATCAATTGGAATCCAACCTGGCAGTAGATGCACTGAAAGAACATTTTGCACAAACAAAACCTTTTCGACATTTATCAGTGCCACTATTGGTGAACAACACTGTGTGCTGGTGGAAACTCACCGCAAAACCTTTGGTGGATACTCAAAGTACCATTCTGGGTTGGCGTGGTGTAGGCACCGATATCACCAAAGAACGCGAAGCCACTCGTGAAATGAATCGCCTCGCGAATGTGGATTCACTCACCGGCCTTGCGAATCGTCACCAATTCAAAAGCCGGTTGCGTTTACATGAAGAATCATCCAGCGACACCGATCGCAATTTTGTTTTATTACTACTGGATCTCGATAATTTCAAAACATTAAATGACGGCATGGGTCACGCCTTTGGCGATAAAGTGTTGCATATGGTCGCCTTGCGATTAAAACAACAGGTGAGACAACAGGATTTACTCGCTCGTTTGGGTGGTGATGAATTTGCGTTGATTAGCTGGGGTGAAGACGCCGTTAAACGTGCAGATGTGATCGCACAACGCTTGCTGGATTGCTTTACACCAGCCTTTGAAATTGATGGCATCAGTTTGCAAATCGGATGCAGCATCGGCATAGCCATATCGCCATTACACTGTGATTCTGCCGACACCTTGTTAAAGCATGCCGATATGGCTTTGTACGCAGCAAAATCTGCGGGCCGAAACACCTTCCGCTTTTACGAATCCGGGATGGCGGCGGCTGCACAAAAACGCATGAACATGCTGAATGAAATTCGACAAGTTTTGGAACAGGTACCCGAAACCAAATCACTGATTAACAAGGTGGAAAAAAATTTCAGTTGGTCTGCGGGTATGAAGCTACAACAGTTCGAAATTTATTTTCAACCGCAAGTGCATTTAACCAGCAAACAGATCATCGGCTTTGAAGCGCTAATGCGATGGAACCATCCTGAAAAAGGCATGATCCCACCGATGGAATTTATTCCACTGGCTGAAGAATCCAACATGATTATCCCGCTCGGCGCATGGATGTTAATTGAATCCTGCAAATTGGCCAGTCAGTGGCCACAGCCCTGGCGGGTTGCGGTGAACGTATCGGCAACACAGTTCAGCCATGGCAGCTTAATTGCGATTGTCAAACGCGCGCTGGAATTAAGCGGTCTGAGTCCGGGGCGACTGGAATTGGAAATCACCGAATCTTTATTAATTCAAGATAAAAATACCGCCAAATATATTTTGCAAGAATTACGCAATCTTGGTGTGCGCATCGCGCTCGACGATTTCGGAACCGGTTATTCATCATTGGCTTATTTGCGGAACTTCCCGTTGAACCAGCTAAAAATCGACCGCAGTTTTGTCAGTTCCATAGTGCGCGAAAAAGGTTCGCTGGCGATAGTCAGCACTATTATTCAATTAGCTGACGCCTTGTCACTGGAAACCATTGCCGAAGGTATTGAATCTGCAAAAGAAGTTCATTTGTTAATTGCTTGCGGCTGTGAAGACGGCCAAGGATTTCATTTCGCCAAACCTATGCCCGCTCACCAAGTACACGAATTTGTTGCGCAATATTCCGACGGCTGACCAAACAGCATCTATACTCAAGCCAGCGGTAAAGAAGACTGCCCCCGCCCGAATCAGTTAACCAAGATGTTATAGATGTTAAAACGCATAGCGGTAAAAGATATTAAATTAGGCATGTTTATCTGTGAGTTCTGTGGATCATGGATGGAGCACCCTTTTTGGAAAACCAAGTTTCTGTTAACAGAAGAAAAGGACCTGCACACTATTCTGGACAGCGGCATCAAAGAACTCTGGATAGACACAGACTTAGGCAGCGATGTCGGCGACAATCAGTTGGCAAAATTAAAAGAAGAAGTTGAAGAAGAAACTGAATACCTGCTTAAGTACGCCAGCCAAACCCAACAACTCGATAAAACCTCACTAGATGATGAAATAAAACTAGCCGCCAAACTTTGCAGCAAGTCCAAAACCGCTGTAATTTCCATGTTCAACGATGCGCGCCTGGGCAAAGCCATTGAAGTGGGTGCGGCAAAAGAACTGGTCGAAGAAATTTCCAATTCGGTAATGCGAAATGCACATGCGTTAATCAGCCTCGCGCGGCTAAAAAATGCTGACGAATATACTTACATGCATTCGGTTGCTGTCTGCGCATTGATGATTGCACTGGCACGACAATTAAATCTACCGGAAACCACCGTGCGTGAAGCCGGGCTTGCCGGTTTGTTACATGACATTGGCAAAATTGGCATTCCCGACAAAATACTCAACAAACCCGGGAAATTAACCGACGAAGAATTCACCATTATCAAATCCCATCCGGAAATTGGTGCGCAAATTTTATTAGAAGGCCATCAGGTAGGTGCAATGGTGATGGATGTGGTTTTGCATCACCACGAAAAAGTCGACGGCACAGGTTATCCACATAGATTAAGCGGAGCCAATATCAGCCTTTACGCAAAAATGGGGGCAGTTTGCGATGTCTATGATGCAATCACCTCCAATCGTCCTTACAAAAAAGGTTGGTCACCTGCTGAAGCGATTCGCAAAATGGCGGAATGGAGTAAAGGTCATTTTGATGAAGTAGTGTTTCAAGCTTTTGTTAAAACCGTTGGCATTTATCCAACCGGTTCACTGGTGCGATTGGAGTCGGGGCGACTGGGTGTAGTGGTTGAACAACATCAAACATCGCTGTTAACGCCCAAAGTAAAAATATTTTTTTCGATTAAAACCAAATCGCCGATTATTCAGGAGACACTTGATCTTTCACTGCTAGTTGGCAAAGACAAAATTATTTGTCGAGAATCACCAGAGGACTGGGGCTTTAAAAATCTGGATCAACTCTGGACAGGTTAATTTACTGACCGACGCATCCAGATATTACGCAACTCATCGGCCAATGTCATGGGGTCAAAGGGTTTGGCGATAACGCCCAAAGCCCCCATGGCCAAATATTCCTGCACTTCTTGTGGTTGCACTTTTGCTGTCATAAATACTGTCGGCGTTTGTTGTAGCTGCGGAAATTTTCGCAATTCGCGTAAAGTTTCCGGCCCATCCATTCCCGGCATCATCACATCCAGAAGAATTAAATCCGGCTGAAAGTCTATTGCATGCTCCAGTGCTTCAGCGCCGGATGAGCAGGCTTTTAAAGTAAAACCGGCAATAGTTTCCAACACCATCATGGCAATTTGCTGAATATCCGGATCATCTTCTACATATAGAATACGTTGCAAGCTTTGCATGATTTTTTCACTCCTGTTGAATCGTTTAGATTATTGGAACTCACATACAGGAAATATCGCAAAAAAACAGGAACCCTGATGCTCTTGCGAACTAAAACCTATCTGCCCGCCCATGCGTTCAACCAATTCTTTGCTAATTGCCAACCCCAAACCTGTACCACCACGCTGTCGCGCATCGGATGCATCCGCTTGCGAAAATTTTTGGAACAAGCGTTTTTGAAAGTCAACCGGAATACCCTGACCATAATCTCTTACCATAAGCGTGACTTTTCCATCACTCAGCTCAGCACCCAAATCCACTGACGAACCCTCAGTGGAAAATTTTGCCGCATTGGATAAAAAATTACTCAACACTTGTTGCAACCGCTGATTATCAATTTTAATGCAAATATTTTCGTCTACAGATTGCAATCTGAATATAACTTTATATTGATCAGCAAAGGATTTATTTTCTTGCGCAGCTTGTACCAATAACTGTGACACTGAATGGGGCTGAAGATCAAACACCATTTGACCAGCCAACAATTTTTCCATATCCAATAAATCATTAATCAATAGTGTTAATCGTTGACTATTTTTCGCTGCAACACTCAACATCTCGTGAATTTTTTCCGGAACCTCGCCCAACATACCACCCAACACCATACGCAACGCGGCCGAAATTGACGTAAGCGGAGTGCGCAACTCATGGCTGATAGTTGATACAAATTCATTTTTCAATTGCTCGCTGCGTTTACGTTCGCTGATGTCCTGAATAATGGACCAAATTTGCAGCTCACCATCCGAGCCTGTAATTAACACGCCGTTTAATAGCACGGGCAACCAATCACCTTGTTTGGTAATAAAATGTTTTTCATAGGGACCATAACGACCCAACTGCTGTAATGTCTGCAATTGCAGCTGTTCTTCTTCGCGATATTTATTGGGAGTTAGATCCCAATAGCTCAAACCGGAAAATTCTTCTGGTGTATAACCAAGCATTTGAAATAATGCAGGGTTCGCTTCCAGAAATACGCCATCAGAAAATCGATTAAGCGTAATCGCCACAGGCGACATCACATACAAATCTGATAATTTTTTTGCTTGATCCGTCACTTTTTTCGCGTTTTCACGCAACTCCAATAAGCGAACCACTTGCCGAGCCAATAATGACAGGGCGTGGCGTTGTGGTTCATTTAATTTACGGGGAACGTAATCAATAACACACAATGTGCCCAATGCCAGACCGTCATTAGTGACGAGAGGCGCTCCAGCATAAAAGCGAATACCCGGCTCTCCGGTTACCAGTGCATTGTCAACAAATCGCGAGTCCCGAGTCGCATCAGCAACCTCTAAAATATCATCCGGAGTGAGTATTGCGTGCGCGCAAAACGCGACTTCTCGCGGCGTCTCAGTCGCTTCCAAACCCAAACATGTTTTGAACCACTGACGATCTTTATCAACCAAGGAAACAACAGCAACCGGCACATTGCACATCATCATTGCCATTTGCGCCATATCGTCATAACTTTGTTCGCGAGGACTATCAAGAATCGACAAGTCATATAAGGCTTTTAATCGCTGCTCTTCATTGAAAGGAATGTCAGCTTTCATTTCGAGGCTCCTGCAATTTTTTTGCGAGCATTAAGGCGTAATTTATGGTGAGCATAGGCTCGTCTTCAGTGAGCGGTTTTTTAACCCAATAAATTGCTCTATTCTGACAGCCCGACTCATTCAATCGCTTTCTACCCTCTTCCGGTTGCACTGAAACAATCACTATGGGCAATGGAATAGCGTCTGGATCAAGGCTGCTCTCGCGCGAGCGAATATCTTTCAACACTTCAACACCATTCATATCCGGCAAAAATAAATCCAGGGTCACCAGATCGTAAGTTCGCAACCCCAACAATTCCAAAGCCCTATTACCATTGGGTGCACAGTCAACCAAAAAATCTCGAGACTCCAACAAGGTTTTCAGATACTCAGAAAAATCTGTTTCATCCTCAACTACCAGCACGCGAATTTTCTGCGGTGATTGTTGATCTTGATATCTCATTTCCCGTTGTTGATCGTCACACGAAAATTCAAAATAAAAACGACTCCCTTGTCCAGGAGTCGAATCAAAACCAATTTTCCCGCCCATACGCTCAACCATTTCCTTGCAAATAGCCAAGCCTAAACCTGTGCCACCTTTTTGTCGGGTATCAGATGAATCAGCTTGCGAAAATTTTTGAAAAATACGGTGCCGAAATTCGTCCGGAATACCGGGCCCTTTATCACTAACAATCACCCGCACACGACCAAAACGGGATTCACACATAACCTCCACAGTTGAATCGGAAGGTGAATATTTGACGGCATTGGATAATAAATTCGCCATTATTTGTAATAAGCGTTCTGCGTCCACTCGCACTCTGGCATTTTCTGATTGATCAACCACATTGATTGACACCCGATACTCTGTAGCAAAAGCAGCATTCATCTCCACTGATTTGGAGATTAAATCTATTAATCTGTAATCGCGCAGGTCAAAAGGCATTTTTCCTGCAAGCAATTTTTCCATATCCAACAAATCATTCACTAAATTGATAAGCCGCAATGAGTTGTTATGGGCGATACGAATCATATTATTGGCAGCATCCGGTAACTGCCCCACCATGCCATTCACAACCAAACCCAAGGCACCACTGATAGACGTCAGCGGTGTACGCAATTCGTGACTTACAGTGGAAACAAATTCGTTTTTCATTTTGTCTATGCGCTTTAATTCACTGATGTCACGCGCAATCAATAAATAGCCCGTGATATCGCCAAATTTATCGCGCAACGCCGATACAGTTAACAAGACTGGCAAATGCCGCTTGTCTTTGCGAACATAAGTCCATTCATTTTCATCTTCTTCGCCTTCACGCGCTTTGGCAATCAACACATCAACATCCTCAGCGACTGCGAAGCCCAACTCGGACGATAATTTTCGCGCACGCTGTTGCAATTCTGTCGTCAAATGCAAGATCGCTGGTGCTTGCCGATCAATCATTTCATCCTGGGCATAACCCAACATGACTTCCGCACCGCGATTAAAACTTTTGATGATGCCGCGAATATCCGTGGTAATCATGGCGACACTGGCGGCATCCAATATTGCCTGATGCATAGCGTTGGCGCGTTCCAGTTTTATTTCAGCATTTTTTAGTGAAGTGATGTCCGACACATAACCATGCCAAAGCACTGAGCCATCAGCCAATTTTTCCGGGATGGATTGCACATGAGTCCAGAGTAACCCACGGTGCGGATTATTCACACGAACCGTCGCCACCCAGGGTGTTAAATTGGATGCAGAATACGAAACTGTTTCCGCAATCCAGCCCAATTCTTCCGGATGAATGACGGCGAATATTTTTTCTGCCGATTCAGATACTTCATCTGCCGTCACTCCATAAACATTGTAAATACCGGGGCTGGCATAGGGATAAAAAGAACTGCCATCCGGTCGCAATTGGTATTGATATAAAAATCCCGGAAGGTGTTCAGATAATTTTTGAAAACGTTCAATAATAATTTTCTTTTCTTCATCACGCTGGCAGCGCTCAATCACGGCTGCTGCCCAGTGTGCCATTAACAAGACAAAATCTTTTTCCAATTGATCGTATGCACGCTCACGGCTTTTGGGCGCGCTGAAAAAAATCGTTCCGCGCAGAACACCGTTAATAGTGATGGGGGCACCTATGTAGGATTCATGACCACTTCGTAATAATGCGGCCTGCTGTCGATAGGCTGATGCTGACATATTGTCTTCAGCAACCAACGCATTTTGTTGCACCACCAAACTGCAATAGGTATTTTCCAACAACGTCGACCAAGGCTGAGTTTGTTCGCGCACATCCACATAGCTGCGCAAACTGTAATCATTTTTCTGAATATCGCTGATACCCGCAGTTGTAACACCCAAATAACGCGCCGCCAGCAATAACGCGCGCGACAATTGTGTTTCCACATCCATGATGGGAAGCGAAGTAATTTCACTCAAGGTTTGCAACGCAGCTTGTTGTCGTAAGCTGATTAATTCTGTGCTTTTGCGATCCGTAACGTCGGTGTAAACCCCTATCACGCGCGTAGCCCGCCCGCCCCCATCCCGTTCGACAACCTTGCCACGCGATAAAATCCAGCGATGCCCACCATCACCTGTTTTCACACGGTATTCGTGTTCAAACATGGGCGTTAATCCTTTGAGATGATTCATCATATCGGTGTGATGACTGCGGCGATAATTTGGGTCCAGTGCATTCACCCAATCAGCCAAATCCATTTCATCATCACCTGGCTCCAGCTTTAAAAGCTCGCGCCATTCCGGTGAAAAACGAATACGATTTTGAACAATATGCCACTCCCAAAAACCGGAATTGCTGGAACGCAGCGCTAGCGCCAAACGCGCGTTGGCTTGTTCAGTATCTTGATGTTCGTGATTCAGTTTTTGCTGAAAATTATTAATCATGTCGATGCGATTTAATTGCGCCCGACGCAGACCAAACCACAAGCCTGCCTGCAATAAAATGCCCAACAATATCCATTTCCAAATAGTACGTTTCACTGCCATTTGATAAGGCTGATAAGCATGCGAGACGTTGGTCCAAACCAATAACGCGAGACGACGACTGGAATGATTTATCCAACTCACCAAAAAATCGCCTTCAGCTGTGTGAACTAATTGATGTTGTTGCTCGGCGACAATTAATCCATCGCGCCACCAACTGGCCAAAGGCTCAAAACTCATTTCAAGTCGCCAATCGCCCACCAAAGCCGGATGCAATTGTTTGCGCGGTTGCTCCCACAAAATGGTGATGATTTGTTTGTGCAACAACGCGGCTGCACTGGAATGCTGCTCAAGTGGAATGGCTAATTCAATTAGCGCAAAGGGCTGATTTTTATCTGGCAAGGGCACTAGCAAACGATAGGCTGCACCCTGACGCGAGACAGAAAATTGCGGGGAGGTGTGCGTCTGTTTAAAGGCCTGAGTAACTTCCGGGCGCGCATCGCCCAGGGTATCCACCAACAAGCCTGGACGCGACATATGTAACACGCCAAGGCCCGGTGCAAAATGCAGATTCAGCTCGGAAATACCTTTTTTCTGCAAGCTTTGCCAGTAAGGGTCGAGCGCGGCAAACAGTGCATTTTGCTGCGCTTGATAGATGCTAATGTCTTGCAGGGGCAGCTCTTGCTGTTGCTTATAGATGCGTTTCACGAGCGATATAAGCTCGGCATCCATCAACAAGGGTTGGGCGTCAAACAACAGTTTTTGCCCCATTTGTGCCTGTTGTCGCTGCCACTCCAATTGTTGCTGTTGCGACAGCAGATCCAACCGGGATTTCCAGGCCGCTTCGCGCTGATCAATATCCGCCATGGCCAAAAACAGCAGCACCAGAGTCAGTAGCACCGCTAATGGCCAATAGATATTGATGGACTTATCACTGGTGAACAACAAATTACCTACTCTCAATCCCGATGTTTACCGAACCCAAGCGGTGGCATATGGAAATGAGTGTAGTGCAAATTGTTTGATTAGCAGGCTTGGCTATTCGCCCTGAGAATCCTTTTCTGCCCGCTTGCGGCGAGCCTCTTTCGGGTCGGATACCAAAGGACGATAAATCTCGACCCGGTCACCCTGATGCAACAGATGTTTATCTGCGCTCTCCAGGCCTTTGGTGCCCAGTGCCTGACCGAAAATACCCATCTTGGCTGTCTCTATATCCAGATCAGGAAAATGCTCCTGAATACGCGAACGACGAACAGCTTCTATTGCTGTAGTACCCGGCTCTACCAACAGGCTGATAATTTTTTGTTTGTGTGGCAAGGCATAGGCCACTTCAACGGTGATGAGATCAAAATCTGCCATAGTAATTTCCGATTATGAATAAACTGCCTGCGCCCGTTTGCAAACTGCCTCTACTTGCTGCTTGCTAATGGATGAAAACAGGCCAGACAAAGTCATCTGCAACAAACGATTTTTCATTTCAAAGGTCAATTCGAACTCCACTTTACAGCCTTTATCGCCCAGTGGCTTGAACTGCCAACAACCATCCATCACCTTAAAAGGCCCGTCGACCAATTGCATTTTGATAGAACCGGGCGGATTGAGCTGGTTGCGCGTGGTAAACCGCTGCTGAAAACCGGATTGCTGCAGATTCAATTCCGCCTCTAACCAGCCCTCCCCCTTTTTCAAAATAGTCGCACCCGCGCAACCCGGCATAAATTGCGGATAGGTTTCTATGTCATTGACCAGATCAAACATCTGCTGCGCCGAAAAAGGCACCAGCGCACTGGCGGTTACTGTTTGCATGAGAAGTACTCTGTAGATTTTTTGCCCTCACCCTAACCCTCTCCCAGAGGGAGAGGGGATGACTCCCTGATGATTCACTACGAAGTCCATAAATCTCCCTCTCCCCCTGGGAGAGGGCTGGGGTGAGGGTGAGGGCCCAACAAAGCGCGCAATTCTAAACGATTTTGCCGCTATAATGCGCCGCTTAATCGTTACAGGACAGCAATACCCATGGCCAGTAAAAAGCCCAAACAAAACAGCAACACTATCGCGCTCAATAAAAAAGCCAAATTCGATTTCGAATTATTTGAGCGTATGGAAGCTGGCCTTGCCCTCACCGGTTGGGAGATTAAAAGCCTGCGCGCGGGTAAAGGGCAAATCACCGATACTTATGTCGTCTTCAAAAACAATGAGGCCTGGTTGCAAGCAGCGCAAATCCAGCCACTGGTCAGCGCCTCCACTCACTTTGTGACCGACCCTTATCGCAATCGCAAATTATTATTACATCGCCGCCAAATTGATCGACTGCAAGAAGCCAAAGAGCAAAAAGGCTACACAGTGGTTGCCACCGCGCTTTACTGGAAAGATCACATAGTGAAATGCGAAATTGCTTTGGCGAAAGGTAAAAAAGCGCACGACAAACGCGAAACCGAAAAAGAACGCGACTGGAGCCGAGAAAAACAACGGCTGTTCCAAACCACTCAAAAACGGGACAGCTAATGCTAAAACTATTAACAGGATTTTTAGGCTTACTCAGCGGATTGGCAACAGCAGCAAGCCCCATTCAATTTGAAGAAACGCTTATTAACGCACAAGGACAAGAAGAAAGAGTTATCTATACACCCTACTTTGTTCTTGATTATTTTGTAGAAGACCTGGGGCTACTCTGCCGTACATTTATCACACTTGGTGATGAGCGTTTATCTGGTGACGCGAAAGATAATTACAAAACCACCTCAAAAAATTTATTCAAAAATGGCGAGCTGGTTTATGCCGTTGCGGAAACTTATTTTTATAACTGGTCTGACAGCAAAATAACCATCGAACCCAGCTCGTTTACATGGAAAGGCGCCAGCGACGAAACACCGTTTGCAATACAAAATTATCTGATTGAAGTTGAACCCCAATCACAAACTATTACCCCACCTATTATTCAATATGCGTTTTATTTGACGAAAGAATTTGAAATTACATTTGATTTAAAAATAAATGGAAAAATGCACCAAATAAAAGGGCTGGCCAAACGTATGACGCAGGAAGAATTAACACTTTTAAATCAAGCTTCAAATCAATCCGCACTTAGATGAATCAACTCTATCGACTGACATTTTCACTTAAAAATTTCATTTGATCCTGATGAGCCTTATATATGGATTTTATTAAAAACCTGCACAATCGTTTTACTCAACTCGCCACCGAATATCAATCAAAAATCGAAGCCGCTACCAATATCCATGGCAGGATCGCCTATTGTGATCAGGATATTTTTACTATTGAACCTTTTTATGCCGAAATTAATAATTTGCCACTTCATCAGGTTCAATTGGTTGATGACCCGGAACAGTTGCAAGGCTCACAAATTTTTCAGGTGTTAATCAGCGAGGGCAAAGCGCGATTGCATCGCGAATGGATGGGCGAGAATTGTTATTACGACGGACTCTTTGAATATCAGGACAGTCAAAAAACCCGACTACTGGTTTTTGTTAAAGACAATGAGGTCAAACCTATACGATTGGAAGTCATCAATTATGACGATAATGGATACTACAAAGACTTCTACGCAGTCAGCCAATATGGCATCGAAGAACTGCACTACCAGTATTTGGGCCTGACAACCCGTATTGATCGCTTTCGAATTGATGATGATTTTCAACAGGAGTTTATTTACTCCTATCAAGCCTATAGATCCGAACAAGACTATTCGATACAAAAAATTGAAATGGTTCATCAAGGAAAAACCAGCATTATCTATAACGCCAATCTGAATCAACAATCACTGGACGATTTACTCAAACAAGCACTCAAATATAAAACCCGCGACATACTGGAGGCCTGCAAACAGGACGAATTACAAGGGAAACACATTCAGTGTTTGTTAATTGAATACTCATCACAAAGCCCAATGGATTCTTCACTGGCTTTGATTCAAACAAGCGAAGTGGATTATAAAAATGACTACCCATTAGCATGGCTAAATGCACCCGATGCCGAGTTATTTATGGAAGAACCCGAAACAGAGTATCAGTCTATTTATGAACGCATTGATGGACTATTCGACCAAATGCAGGATCAGGAATATCAAACCAGCACTCATGATGCATTGGTTTCCGCCGAGTTGGAATCTGACGAAACAGATACCGACCAAATTCAGAACCCAACTGAATCACAAAGATTAATTAAAGAGTTTTATATCAAGCTCTGCAAATCACTCAAATTAAAGCTACGTCAACAAGCCACATTTACTCTCGACGATAATTTTTTTGTGTGCGCACGCGACTACGAAGCTTGCAATGAAGAGGAGTATCTGGAAGCCATTCTGCCAGTTAAACAATATAAACAGATTTGCAAGATTATTGATCGTCAGAAAGTAAGACAGAAACAAAGATTAGCCAACAACCCAATCAGACTATTAGCCGACAGCATTAAACAAGAAGCAGAACAACTACTACCTCAATTATTACAGCTAGCCGAGACATCACCAACGGACTATTGGTATAGCAAAGAGCGTTATTATTTCATTGAGCCTTTTGGTTTTGAATTAAAAACCGGAAAAACTGGCCGATGGCAGAATTTTTTAACACGCAAAATTCCTGCATCAAGCTTTTACTTTCGCTACCAATTGATAGATGATTTACCTATTTCTATCGCACAAATTAGCGAAGGCAAAATCGTCAGGCAGTGGTTTTGGCAAAAAGCCCCTGATCGAGAACTGGAAATCGAATACTACTGCTTTAAAAACAAACCTTTTGTGGAAAGCTGCAGTTTGCTCGAATTAAAAGATGGCCACGTTACCAGCTACTCGGAATTTTGTTTGAGTTATGAAAGAACCGATTATCAATTGGACGACTCAGGAAAAATTGTTCAATCACATTTCCATAGGTCATTCCCGGACCATCCCGATGTAGAATCAGGCATGGATTTTTTCTATGAATATCAAGACGGCAAGATAAGTAAAATCTACCGGCAACCAACCGAATGGGGTAACGACGAACGCTTTTGCATCTTCTTTCCTCAACAAAACTTTGGCAATATCAAATAAGTTTCATCATGCAGACCATCAAGGTAAATATTAACCAAATTGATTCAGTAGCAGCAGCACTAGGTCAACTACAAGATATTGTTGCATCGCGACAAACTCAAGGTAGCTACCAAATACAACTTGACCCAACATCCAGCTGCAGCGATGAAATCAATAACCTAAAAGAATTTTTAATTGAAAAAGCATATCCGATTGATGATGAAGCACTCGTCTGTTTGACAGCTGCACAATATCCTCAGTTACGCGACCAAATGATAGAACTGGTTACCGGCATTTCTCATTACAACCGCTTCGACAGCAAAGAAGCTTTACAGCGCAGCAGTGAAATACCATTCGGCTTTCATCTCGCCTTCGCCTTAGCTTTGCACAATGAGCAGCAAGTGATTTATTGGACAGATTTTATCAAGGGATTGGATCTCAACCACGAAGTCCATGAAGCCGCTGCTATGAATATTTTATTTGAAGTACATGGGTTGACCAGCAACACCCTGGATATGGCAGTCGAGCGCGTACTACAGCCATCTCAGTTCGGTATTGATCAAGTTAAAGAATGGTTAACACCAATAAAAGACCATTCTGCTTGCGCTGAATTTGTTAAACGTCTCGCAAATGACGTTTGTGAAAGCTTTACCGAGGATTCATCAAAATATCAAGCCACCGCCAAAGCACGACTTACATCAATGAATTGTTTTTTATCGGAGTTTTACGCTAGCTAACAGCTGGGGAATTCAACACGACAGACACCAACTGACTTTGTTTGCTGCAATGTGTTTTACTAAAAATGGATTTTAATTGAGTGCGGATAGTATGCAGAGAGCGTGATTCCAGTTCTGCAATTTGATGAAGCTCGTACCCTTTTGCTACTAAGGCACACACTTTAGCTTCAGCTTCAGTTAATTCAAACAAAGCCATTAACTTTTTTTGATTAACATAAAGCTGTTGCGATCTATCGTAAAAATAGATCACCAGCTGCGCAGGCATTTGCCAAAACGTTTGTCGCGCTCCGGCATAAAGGGGTGCGATAAAACAATTGACTGGCGGTAATTGTTGCCGCTTGAATATCAATTGTCGTTCGCAGCTTAGTAAGCTGTTGGCTTTAGTCATTACCTCCTGCAATGCTTTTTGCAACTCCTGTGCTTTGTACTGGTCTGCAATGGAAATCCGATTTCCCAACAATGATATATCCAGTGAATGCAATAAGGTTTCCAATCCCGGTGAACAATAAACCAGTTGATATTGCGCATCCAGTAACAAAAAAGGATAACGCCCCTGTCGGGTTAAATTATCAATATGCGTATTCTGCCGCAAAGACGCCTGCAAATATTGCCCGCGCAATGCCTGACGAAAGTGCGGCAAAAACTGATTAATTTGTTCAACCACCGCGCGCGAATAAAATCCCTGCCCTTTGGTGCGCTGTACTAACAACTGCACTTTTTGATTATCCATTTGAAACACTGTGCCGCAAATACCGTGGTGAATATCCTGCTCGCCGGCCCAATCATTGAAAAATTCAGTTTGATAAAATTGATCCTGACGACAGGTAAAATCAAGATAGGTTGAATACAAACGCCCTGGCGTTTTTTTGGAAAGCTCCAATCGCCAGGGGCAAGTATTCACATAGTAATTAACATATTGTTGATGGCTACTGTCATCAATATTGAATCGCGCACTTTGCAGAACCTGATTAGCACTCTGATTCATCAACAACATACGAGCAGAACGTGAATCAGTAACCTCAACCAATTCCTGTAAAAAAATCTCCCAACTTTGTTCCATTGTTGCGGCCGCGTAAAGATTATCCAGCAAGCTTTCCTGGCGAGCGTTCATGGCTGCACTAACCTGTTTATCTGACATACTGACTTTTTATCCGACAAAGTTGACGAGCGCCAATTGGCATCTATTATTGCATTGCCTTTAGCATAGCCGGATTTTGTAATTGAGGAAGTTGTATTTTTATGTCGGATAATAACCTGCATGTATTTTTTATTCATGGTTGGAGTTGTAGAGCCAGTGACTGGCAAGCCACCCGCGAGCACCTCACCCAAACCAAACCTGCCATTGCTACCCACGCCCTGAGTTTACCCGGGCACCCGGAATTTACCGGGACAGAAACCGCCAGCACCATCGCCGCCCTGGCTGATTGGGTGGCTGACCAAATCCAGCCTATTAAAGGCCGGATAATACTCTGCGGACATTCAATGGGCGGTTGCGTAGCCTTGGAGACTGCAACCCGGCTAACAAACCCGACACAACTCCAATCGATTATCCTGGTGGATACCTTTGGCTTGCCTTACGGCGATATGGATCAGAACACCATAGACTCAATAGAACATCCGTTTATCAACAACTTTGTTGCCGCCATGGAATATCTGGTCGACAACACCACCTCAGCGTCAATAGATCCTGCCGTGCGCGAATGGATTAAGTCTCGTATGTCCAGCGCCAATCCCGCCCTGATGCTACCCATCTGGCATGATTTATTACGCTGGAACCCGGACGCCGCCTTTAAGCAAATCAACTGCCCCATTTATGCACTCAACGGCGAGCATATTGCTGATGCTGCCAAAGCTCGTTGCGCAGCTTATGTACAAACGACAGTACTTGAGGCTTGTCATCATTTCCCGCAATTTGAACGGCCAGACTATTTCTTCCATCAGCTGAACCAGCTGCTCACCAACTGACAGCTCAATTTACCTCAAATGGGTGATGCCACCCTTGCGGATCACCACCTAGAATCGGGTGTGATCTGCTTAACATTTTTACCCAAACATTAGGTTCTTGAGGAGCTAGTTATGTCAATAACATTTCAAAAAGGGCTTTTGGCCTGTTTCATTGTGAGTCTTGCCGCTTGCGGTGGAGGAGGTGGAAGCGGCGGGGACGATACCAGCACCAGCTCTTCAGTGAGCAGCCAGACCTCCAGTGTGGTATCCAGTGCATCGAGTGAAGCGCCCAGTACTTCCAGCGCTGATAGCTCATCAAGTTCCGACAGCTCCGTTTCAAGCAGCTCTGTCGATTCCAGTAGTTCATCTGAGTCCAGTAGCTCATCCGAATCAAGTGTTTCAAGCAGCTCGAGTAATTCAAGCGTTTCAAGCTCTTCGGCTAGCTCTGTATCCGAAACAATTAGCGGAACAGCAGCAGCTGGCGCACCCATAATTGGCACCGTATGGGTCAAGGACGCGAACAATGTCGTGCGCAATTCGACCATTGAATTGGATGGCAGCTATTCCCTGGATGTTGCCGGCATGACTCCACCATTATTATTAAATGCACGCGGTACCGTGGGTGGTCGCAGAGTCAATTACAGTTCGGTGGCACAAACCACGGACCTGGGCGGCAATGTCAATATCACCCCTTTCACTGATCTGATCCTGGCGAATGTCATTGGACAAATCACCCAAAATTATTTTGATAACCCAACCTTTGCCGACCTCAGTGCCAGCGAAGTTGAAGCAGCACGGGCACAAGTCACCGAGCGTTTACAACCGGTGTTATCAGCATTGGGATTAGAGGCCGGCCTGGACTTGATGCGAGAATCCTTCAATACCGATCACACGGGGCTGGATGCAGCGCTCGATATTTTGCGTGTTGAAACTAATCCGACCAACAACACAATGACCATCACCAACCTATTAACGCAGCTACAAATTGTTGATGATGTCACCAACATTGATGACACCAGCGTCTTGCCAAACCCAGGCTCGCTCACCAATGCATTAAGTGATTTTGACGCAATTATGGCCAGGTTTGACGCGTTTGCTGCCTTATTTGCCACCAGTATTCCAGCCGATAACGCACCGGCTTACATGGCAAATTTTGATACCGCAAATTACTTGGAAGGCGGTAGTACCGATCCAAATCAGTTGCTTCATGATGACCCTGGCACAGGGTGGACATTGGGTAATTACTCAATCACCGAAAAAATTTCCGATAGCCATTGGATAGTTGCTGCAACTGTATTTGATAACGGCCGTCCATCAGCAAACGAAGTAGCGGAATGGCACGTTTATAAAGTAGATGGCGCATGGAAATTAGCAGGAGATCAACAGCAAGCCTATGTTGACGTCTACAGCCAGGTGTGGCGTGACTTTTACGATAATACATGGCATTACGACAGCCATTTTGAAATGGACATAGATTCCTTTAACAGCGATGTGCGCTTTGTTGTGATTGAAGGCCCGGGCCTGAATTATCAATATCCGGCTGAATTTAATAATGTTAAAGGCCTGGTGTTTGACTTGGCCGTTGGAGGTTTATTAAACGCTGATGGTAGCGATGAAGGTGACTGGCTTCGAGACTGTGCCATCAATGCAGAGGTTGTATGCTTTACTCGCCAGCAAATGAAGATTGGTCGTCACTATACTGTCACCACCTACGACAGTTCGAAGCAGGTAGTTGGCGATTCTTTCTTGCGACGCTTGAGCACAATCCCACCCACTACAAATTACGCCCAAACCAACGCAGCGACGTTATTCCCGAACATAACCGGCGTTAGCAAAGGCGGAAACGCCGTTACCACCATAGCGCAAGCCACAGCGGGCGGTGATTTAACAGTGAACTGGACACTGCCAGAAACTCTTGGCACCTGCATTACCATCGTTGGGTATCAAGTTGACGGTAGCTCTGGTTACGAAGACAGCCGTAACGAAGATATCGCTTGCGATGCAGTCAGCGGCACAGTCACCACTACAACTTATAGTGGTGTAGCAAACTGGGCTGCAGTGTGGATCTGGCTGGAACACGAAGGCGGGGTTGAATATGGAATGAACTATCAATTCCTACAATAAAGCAATCAACATTATTTGCACACAATGCATCAGCAACACGAATCACCGCTGATGCTTCAAGAGTTGGACATTAATTTTGTAACGACCAACGCTAATCAGGCCAGCTCTTTACAGAGCTGGCTTTTTTATTTTTATCGTCACTGTTTATTCCGATTTATCGGTACCCAAAATTCAATCGGAGTTTAAAACTCAATTACAACTAAACTGCAATTCAATTTCAGGACGGGATAACACCAATAAAAAAGCCGCTCAATTGAGCGGCTTTTTTACGTCAAAATACTGATTATTTCTGACCTTTTTATTTATGACCCTTTTATTTCTGACCTTTGGGGTCTTTCAAGTAACGGAAGAAATCACTACCTGGATCTACCACCATCAAATCACCTTTGTTTTGGAAACTGCTACGGTAAGCATTAAGGCTGCGCACAAAGTTATAAAACTCAGGATCTTTTGAATAGGCTGCAGCAAAAATTGCAGCGGCTTTTGCGTCGCCTTCACCGCGGATTTTTTCGGCTTGGCTGTAGGCTTCGGCTTCGATTACCGCTTTTTGGCGATCCGCATCAGCGCGAATGGTTTCACCTTGTGCAGTACCGCTTGAACGATATTCACGCGCTTCTTTTTCACGATCAGCTGCCATACGGTCGAATACCGAACGACTCACTTCATCAGGGAAATCGATACGCTTGATACGAATATCTTTTACTTCAACGCCCAAATCTTCAATCGCTTGTTCGTTAGTTGATGCCGTAATTTCTGCCATTAATTCATCACGCTTGCCTGATACTACATCATGCAAAGTACGACGACCAAATTGGTTACGCAAACCATCCGCAACCGGTTTTGCCAACAAATCTGCTGCGCGAACTTCATCACCGCCAGTCACTTTGTAGTAAGTTTCTACATCTTTTACACGCCACTTAATGTAGTAACTCACCACCAAACGTTTTTTCTCGCTGGTATAAAAGTTTTCAGGGCGCACATCCGCCGTCATCAAACGCGCATCGAATTTACGAATATTCGCCCAGGGTTTTTTGAAATGAAAGCCGGGTTTAATATCCGCATTAACCAAACGACCAAATTCCAACATCACTGCGCGTTGATATTCAGTAACAATAAACATGGAACTGAATGCTAATAAAACCAGCAACAAGAGTCCCGAGAGGACCATTAAGGATTTGTTATTCATTAGCGCATCTCCCGACGTACAACTGGTGCAGCATTTTCTACCGGAGTCGAATCATTCACCGGCGCTGTGCGAGTGGATGGTGAATTAGTGATAATTTTATCCAGCGGCAAATACATCATATTGTTGCCGCCTTTTACATCCACCATCACTTTGGATGAATTGGCCATCACTGTTTCCATAGTTTCCAAATAGAGTCGTTGACGCGTTACTTCTGGCGCACGCTTGTATTCAGCTAATAAACTTTCAAAGCGATCTGACTCACCTTCTGCACGTGAAATAACCGCAGATTTGTAACCTTCAGCTTCAGCCAACATACGTTGCGCACGACCTTTGGCTTCGTTCACTATTCCGTTGGAATAGGATTGGGCCTGATTGACAGCACGTTGCTCATCTTCTTTTGCACGAATCACGTCATCGAACGCGGCTCGCACTTCTTCGGGCGGACGTGATTCCTGAATATTCACACTCACTACTTGAATACCCGAGCCATAAGAATCCAAATAAGATTGCAAACGTTGTCTAACTTCAACTGCAATGGCTTCACGACCTTCTGACAGCACCTGATTTAATTCAGTGGAGCCGACCACGTGACGCACAGCAGAATCGGTTGCATGTTCGAGACTGGTTTCAGGATCGCGCACATTCAACACAAATTTTTGCACATCGCTAATGTTGTATTGAACTGTTAGCGGCAATTCCACGATGCTTTCATCTTTGGTCAGCATCAAACCGCGACTGGCGTATTGGCGAGTTGAGGTGATGTTTTCAACGAAGACTTGATCAATCAGCGGCATGCGCCATTTCAAGCCTTCGGTTTCAATGGTATGGAATGCACCGAAGCGCAGAACCACTGCACGCTCTTTGGCATCAACCTGATAAATACCAGCGCCTACCCAGAACACCGCAGCAATAATCAACACTACTATCAACAGACCAGCGATACCGCCGCCAGAGGATCCATTTCCCGAGCCGCCTGACTTACCGCCGAACATGCCGTTGATTTTGTCTTGTAACTTTTTGAAAGCCTCATCCAGATCGGGCGGGCCGTCGTTTTTACCACCCCGGTTACCCCAGGGGTTTTGGTCTTTTCCCGGTTCATTCCAGGCCATAGGTGTCTCCTAAGTCTAATGTTAAAGCTGGTTCAATCTGCCCATTGCAGATCGTCAAAATTTTCTGATGCGGCTTTTAACAAACGCAGCAAATCGTCCTTGGGGATACGAATTTCCAGAACTGCCTTGCCATCATCCTGATATGACTCGGCCGCAACTGCTTGTTGCGTATAAAGTAATGCACGCAGCTTGCCCTGTTGCGGCGATAACAACAAGCGACCTGCAACCATTTCAGTGCCCAGCAGTTTAATAATCGCTTGTTGTAACAGATCACAGCCTTCACCAGACTGGGCCGATAACCAGACAGCGCAAGGCTTACCCGATTCGTCATAATCAATACGCGGTTGCCTGTCTTCCAGCAAATCGAGTTTGTTGTAGACCTTTAACTGCGGTAGCGTATCGGCTTCAATTTCTTTTAAAACGATTTCCACTTGCTCGATATTTCGGGCCATATCGGTTGAAGACGCATCGATCACATGCAACAACAAAGTCGAATTACTGGCTTCTTCCAAAGTCGCCCTGAAAGCATCGACCAACCGGTGCGGCAAGTGGCTGATAAACCCCACTGTATCGGCCAAGACAACCGCACCTATATCAGCCATATCTATACGGCGCATGGTCGGGTCGAGGGTGGCAAAAAGCTGGTTTTCAGCGTAAACATCAGCACCAGTGATCTTATTGAACAGTGTCGATTTGCCAGCATTGGTATATCCCACCAAAGATACGGTAGGAATTGCCGCACGTTGACGTTGACGACGCCCCTGCTCACGCTGGGATCTCACCTTCTCCAACCGCTGCTCAATCATAGTGATGCGGTTGCGCAGCAAACGACGGTCGGTTTCCAATTGGGTTTCACCCGGGCCGCGCAAACCGATGCCGCCTTTTTGTCTTTCGAGGTGAGTCCAACCGCGGATCAGTCGTGTGGATTGGTGATGCAACTGCGCCAGCTCAACCTGCAATTTACCTTCAAAGGTGCGGGCGCGCTGGGCGAAAATATCGAGGATTAACCCGGTTCTGTCGAGAACCCGACATTGCAATTCTTTTTCGAGGTTGCGTTCCTGGCTGGGTGTGAGTGTGTGGTTGAATATAACCAACTGCGCTTCATGTTCCTGCACCAAGGATCTCAGCTCTTCCAACTTGCCGGAACTGATTAAAAATTTCGCGGTAGGAACAATTTTGGAACCGGTCAGGAAAGCAACTGGATCGCCGCCAGCGGATAGCACCAGCTCTTCGAATTCACGAGGATCATCGGGCTCCTGCCCATGAGTAAGATTCAAGTGAACCAGCACAGCCAGTTCACCTGATTCGGGACGGTCAAAAAACAACTAGGGACCTCTGGATCAGTCTACTAAAGACGCCTTAGTCAGCTGGTTGTTCTTCGTCTTCACCTTCCAACACACCTGCTTCATTTAACAGGGGAACGCGCACTGCGCGAGAAGGAACAACGGTTGATATGGCGTGCTTATATACCATTTGGCTTACGGTGTTTTTCAGCAACACCACAAACTGGTCAAATGACTCAACTTGACCTTGCAGCTTGATACCGTTTACCAGATAGATAGACACTGGTACACGTTCTTTGCGCAATACGTTCAAGTAAGGGTCTTGTAAACTATGCCCTTTTGACATGGTTGTTCTCCTCGGAATTTAAAATTAGTAGTGGTTAATTAGCAAAAGCTGAACAGAGCATTAATAACTCTTGGCTATTATATGGCTGCCTTTCCTAAAAAGTTCAAGGCATTCTCAATAATTTCTTTTTTTAACAAAGCATTTCCCTGTTCATCCTGGGTATAGAGCCAAAAAATGGGACTTGGTTCCACTGGCCAATTTTTCAACCAGGTGAGCTGACGTTTTGCTAATTGACGCGTCGCAATAATTCCACGCTCGACCATCTCGTCATAATTCAATTTTTGCGCGAGATATTCCCACACCTGTCGATAGCCCACCGCCCTGATAGCGGGCAAATCCTCGTGCAAATCACCTCGTGCATATAATTGGTGCACCTCATCAACCAATCCTTGCTCCAGCATTTTGATAAATCGTTGTTCGATACGCTGATGCAACACAGATCTGTCACGCGGTGAGATGGCAATTTGCGTCAGCGAGAAACGATCAGCAAAGGCTGCCCGTTGATTTTGACTTTGCTCAGCGCGCAATTGCGACATGGTTTTTCCCGTCACCAAAAACACTTCCAGCGCGCGACTCAAGCGCTGCGAATGATTGGGGTGAATCTCGGCTGCCATTTGCGGATCAACTGCCGTCAATTGCTGATGCACATAAGGCCAACCAAATTGTTCAGCGTCCCGTTCAATTTTTGCACGCACCTCGGCATCGGCTTCGGGCATATCCGCCAAACCATCCAACAAGGCGCGGAAGTACAACATAGTCCCGCCAACTAATAATGGAATTTTTCCACGCGCATGTATCTCAGCAATCGCTTGTTCTGCGTCGTTTACGAAATCAGCGGCTGAATAAGGTTCGGAGGGATCGCGAATATCAATTAAGTAATGCGGATACTTTTCCAATTCGTCTTTGGATGGTTTTGCAGAGCCCACATCCATACCGCGATACACCAATGCCGAATCCACACTGATTAATTCCACCGGCATAAGATCATGCAACGCCATAGCCAGATCGGTTTTACCTGACGCGGTAGGGCCCATTAAAAAAATGACAGGGAGTTTTTTATTCATGTTCGCGTGATCTGTCGCGTAATTGATGCGGCAGATTAATCCATGCAAAACTGAAGTTCAATTTTGTTTTAACTTAAAAAGGAGAACAAAGTAAGTAGAAATGCAAAATTGAACACTCTTGTTCATTGAATACAAATGTGTAATTAACGTACACTCGCTGCAAGATTCAATCAATGAAGCCCAAGGAGATGTAAATGTATTTAACCAAACGATTATTAATGTCTTGCTGTTTATTAGCAAGCATCAACAGCGTCGCCCAAACCGATCCCGGTGTTGATCACACAGGTTGGTATGTTGGCGGCGCTTTGGGTGCAAACAAAAGCGAATTTGAAGTCGATGGCTTTTCATCCAGCGAAGACACGCTCGGCCATCAGGTTTATGGCGGTTACAATTTCAATCAGTGGTTTGGAATTGAGGCCAGTTTTTTCTTGTCGGGCGATGTTTCTGATAATACCGAGGGCTTGAGAGACGCTTACTTCAGCAGCCTTTCAATCGCACCCAAAGTCACTATTCCACTTTCTTCACAATTTAATCTGTTTGCCAAAATCGGTTTAACACAATTAGCTTACACAGAGGTCTATTCCCGTCGTTATTACGATTATTATTTTGATGATGATTGGTACGATTACGACAGACGACAAACCTGGAGCGATCAAGTCACCAGTTACACTATCGGCGCAGAGTGGAGCATCACCAACAACTTAAAAATACGCGCCATGTACGACTACACCTCCGGCACCATCGAAGAAGATGATGACGACTACTACGATTATCACATAGATGAATTCGACGCGACGCTGAAAACTTTGTCAGTGGGTGTTCATTATCAGTTTTAGCTTCTGATCACCAAGCAGCTGTGATGGCTGCTTGGTTTCATTCGATTCTCACCAATTAAACACCCATTTACAGCCATTTTCGCATTTTAGTTACTGAGAACATATTGTCAGCTAAACATAGTCTTAGGTTGGGGCGCAATGCCCAACATGACAATCTCGCAATTCAAAAACCAGCAGCAACCATCCGCATTAATTGTAATAAGTTTCAGAGTCAAATGAAGAAATCTAAGCCATTTGGTTTATTCAACTACAAAAGATTTTAATTTTTTGATTTGAGTTTCAACTTTTTCTACTTCTTTACCAACCAATTCCATGAGGTTTACATCAGGCTTAAGTTGAGAAACAACCTTGTTTTGTTCCTCGACGCTCAAACCTCCAATACGTTCATTGTGGATTTTAAGCGCGGAAGACAGAAGCCCATCAAAACCAGCATCTTTTCGAAACTCCGAATCCAGTGTCAATAGATCGATAGCACCAATTTTTTGGTCTAAAAAACGCTGATATGGTCTAATTTCTTCTCTCATATACCCAACAATGCTCTCAATTACTGAAGATGACGACACTATAGATATTTTAATTTTTGTATTAGAAATACCTGATACCAATATGTAGAGAGCAAAAAATACAAAAATCAAATTTTTTCCATAATCTCCAATTGAACTTATAAAATATTCGTAGAGAAAAGCCGAAACAAATCCGACAATCATTAGCGACAATAACACAGCCTTAACTTTAGAATTTTTCTCTACAGCATCAAACCTAAGTGGAGCACAACAATTTGAACAAGTTATAACAATTTTCTGATCAGAGATCATTCTCTGACGCGCATCATCCAGCAAAAAACCACAATTCGGACATTTTTTTTGCTCTTTCATAGCTACTCCTTTTTTAAAAAGTCACTGCCCCCGCATAAACATCTTATCTAAATCATCTAACGATTGAAGCAACCAGGTTGGGCGGCCGTGGTTGCATTGGCCGCTTCTTTCGGTTGCTTCCATATCGCGTAACAATGCGTTCATTTCGGGGATGGTTAATTTGCGATTCGCGCGGACTGAGCCGTGGCAGGCCATTGTCGATAAAATATCGTTGATGTGATGCTGGATGCGTTCGCTGCTGCCGTGTTCGATTAAATCGGAGAGAACATCGCGGACTAATTGTTCGACTTTGGCTCTTTGTAAAATAATCGGGATTTGGCGAATCAATAAAGTTTCGGGGCCTGCGCGTTGTAATTCAAAACCTAGCGATTGAAAAATAGATTGAAAATTATCGGCGCAGTCGGCTTCTTTTTCGCTGACGGCGATGGATTCGGGAACCAATAAAGGTTGCGCTTGAATACCACCATCGCTGAATGCAGATTTCATACGCTCGTAAGTCACACGCTCGTGTGCTGCGTGCATATCGACCATTATTAAACCCTGCGCGTTTTCGGCAAGAATATAAATACCTTTTAATTGTGCAATCGCATAACCCAGTGGCGGAATATCCTCACTAGGCGATTCAGGCAAAGTTTGCGAGGGATTATGCAATGCGGAATAGACAGCCATTTGTTCGCGTACAGCAGATGAACTGCTCGCATAGTTGGGCGAATATTGTTGCTGATAATAATTACCCGAACTGGAATTATTCGAAACAGTTGAATCAGTCTGGGGATGGGTTGGCGACTGTGTGAAACCTATATTGCCCTGGCCTTTAAATTCACCAGCGCCTATGCCTTCAATTTTTGTGGATGCATAATCCACTGATTGTTGTTGCCGTGACAGCGTATCTTCCGGCCGTACATTCGCCAGAGCATGATGCAAACTTGAATAAATAAAATCGTGCACATTGCGATTATCACGAAAGCGCACTTCATGTTTGGTCGGGTGCACATTCACATCGACTGTTGCAGCATCCAATTCCAAATACAACACAAATGCGGGGTGACGACCGTGATGCAATACATCTTGAAACGCCTGGCGTACGGCGTGACCGACTAATTTGTCGCGAATCGCTCGACCATTGACATAAAAATGCTGCAAGTCAGCTTGGCTGCGAGAGAACGCAGGCTGCGCCACCCAACCCCATAAACGATAATTGCCACGTTCGATTTCAATATGGACTGCGTGCTCCATAAATGCAGGACCACAAATTTGCGCAACGCGACGCTCGCGCTCCAATTGCGTATCACCTGCGCGCCAGGAATAAATGGCGCGACCATTGTGTCGCAAATTAAACGCGACATCGAAACGTGAAAGCGCCAAACGTTTTACGACATCTTCAAGATGCGTATATTCAGTTTTTTCGGTGCGCAAAAATTTTCGGCGCGCAGGTGTATTAAAAAATAAATCACGCACTTCAACCGTAGTACCACGTGGATGCGGTGCAGGTGACACTTGGGTTTCCATATCGCGACCTTCGGCGATCACTTGCCAGCCCGAATCATTTTCTTGCGTGCTGCTGATTAATGCCAAACGCGCAACCGAACTGATACTTGCAAGCGCTTCGCCGCGAAAACCTAAAGTGGCAACTGCTTCGAGATCATCCAATTCATAAATTTTGCTTGTTGCGTGACGACTAAGTGCCAGCGGCAAATCGTCTTTTTCAATGCCACAACCATTGTCACGAATACGGATGAGTTTGATTCCACCGTCTTCAATATCAATATCAAGACGAGTTGCACCGGCATCGATGGAGTTTTCCAATAATTCTTTTACCACTGACGACGGACGTTCAACTACTTCACCAGCAGCAATCTGATTGGCGAGTCGCGGGCTTAGTAATTTAATTTTTTGCATTTTCAATTCGCTTTTTAATTGACTACAGCAAAGTTTTCGCTGGAAATGAATAGAGTTGATTTCAGACTGTCAAAAAAAGGGACTTTTTTGTCAAGCCTACAGGATGTATTTACGGCGTGTCTGAAATTGACTCTATTCATTTCCTGAACCATTTTCTAGTTCGCCGGAATTTTTAATTTCTGGCCCAGTTTGACGACTGAATTTTTCATTTTGTTATATTCCATGATGCGTTTGGCACTGACTTTGTATCGCAAGGCAATTGATGAAAGTGTATCGCCTTTTACTACCAGATGAACTCTGTCTTGTGCTGACACAACCGGATTACTGTTAATCGTCGGTCTGGTTGTTGGTGTTGCTGCGCTATTCGATACTGGATGCAGCTCACCACTGGGTGGATGCGCTGCAAAATGTCGTTTGATGCCATTAAAAATTGATTTTGCTAATTGTTTTCGATACACCGCAGTATTCAGTTTTTTAGCTTCACCCGGATTGGAAATAAAACCTGTCTCTACCAATATCGAAGGCACGTCCGGTGCTTTCAACACCATAAATCCTGCTTGCTCAACTCGGTGCTTGTGAAGATGCGCAACCCCACTCATGGACTTCAATACCTCAGCACCTAATTGCAAACTTGAATTTAAAGTGGCAGTCATCGAAAGATCCACCAACACACCGGCGAGCACTTCATCTTTATCATCAAGACTGATACTACCCACACCACCAATTAAATCCGATTCGTTTTCACGCTCCGCTAAAAAACGCGCAGTTTCTGATGTCGCACCGTGACGCGACAAAGCAAACACCGATGCACCGCGCGCGGTGGGTTTGGTGAATGCATCCGCGTGAATTGATACAAACAAATCTGCTTTGTGGCTGCGCGCAATATCGCGACGTTTTTTCAGCGGAATAAAATAATCGGTTGAGCGAGTTAATTTGGCTTCATAGCCCGGCTCTGCATTAATCAGCGCCGCCAATTCTTTGGAGATGTAAAGCGTAATATCTTTTTCGCGAATTTTATTAGGGCCCATTGCCCCCGGATCTTCACCCCCGTGGCCAGGATCTATCACTATCACAATTTTGCGTTGACCCGGTTTTATCTCGCGCGGTTTTTCCGTGGTTGCTGTTGGTGTCGCAGTTGTTGGTGTCACAGCGGGTTTTGCGTTGCTGTTGGTTGCGATTTGCGTTACTGGCGCAACCGGGGCAATTGATTGGCTCGATGCTGTTGCCGATTCATCATAAAGATCAATCACCAACCGATCATGCATAGAGCCCACACGTTTTAATGCAAAGCTGTTGGGTTTGACATTGGATTTAAGATCCAACACCAAACGCACACCAGTCCCCGACTGGCTGCTGCGAATTGCTGTGATCGGCGTATTTTCAAGCGGCAAATTTTGCAGTGAGGCTTTGAGTTGCACATTGGGAATATCGATAACAACACGCGTGGGTTGGCTCAGTAAACTCAAACTGTGTTGAACGGGCGAATCCAAATCCAACACCACACGGGTGTGATCAGGCGCGCGCCATAGGCGAATGCCATTAATGCTGGCGGCCTCAGCCATAGAAAATAGCTGAAGGCACAACAACCCGAAAACCAATATCCAACGCACACAAGCCATAACGCATCTCATCAATAAAACAGCAGGCACTCTACCGCAAACAGGCAAGTTGACTCCAGCCTGAGACTCTTGTTCCCCAATGGTGAGCACCGATAATCTGGGCTAGTATGCCGCCCCATGCATCAGCAGCAGGATTTTTTATGAAATTGACCGTAGGCACCAAGCTCTGGCTTACCTTTGTTGGCACCATCACAGTCTGTGTGCTTGCGCTTTATTTGTTACTGCACAACAGTTTGCGACAAGGGTTTCTGGATTACACCTCGCGGCAATCCGTACAACGACTGGAAATATTACACAACGCAGTCACTAATATTTATCGCGATGAAGGATCTTTCACACTATTCGCATCTGATCCATCCCGCTGGCTGAATTTGAAAGACATTATTTTTGCCGAAAGTGATTCGCTATTCAGTAACTTGCCAAACACACAGAACACTGACGACCAGGCACCACGCGCCTATTACCGGGAATTTGTCAGCAGTATTAGTTTGCATGATGCCAATAAACAATTACTGCTCGGCGTCACCAAGCCCAACCAAACGCTAAACTGGATACCAATACAGAACGACAATCAGATAGTCGGCTTTATCAGTTTCGTAAAACCCACAGCAGTCACTCGATTATTAGATCAAACGTTTATTCAACAGCAATTTAAACTCTTCGGTATTATCAGCCTGTTTGTATTAGCGATTGCGACTATTGTCGCCACACTATTTGCGCGACGAATCAGTCGCCCGTTGACAAGCCTCGCGCAAAAAGCCCACGCACTGGCCTCTGGTGATTATTCACAAAAAATACCCGTGACCAGTCACGATGAAATTGGTCAACTGTGCAACAGTTTTAATCAACTCAGCGAAGCACTCGCCGCCAATCAAAAATCCCGCGCTTTGTGGGTTGCCGATATTTCCCACGAAATGCGTACGCCACTTGCGGTGCTCAAAGTACAAATAGAAGCCATGCAAGATGGTATCAGGCCCGCCAATCAGGAAAATCTGGCGTTGCTTTACGATAAGACACTCGGGCTCAGTAATTTGATTGATGATTTGTTTGAACTGTCATTGTCCGATGTAGGCGCACTGACCTATCACAAACAAACACTGTCACTCGCACCTTTGTTATCAACCTGCATCGAACATTTTCAGGTAAAAGCACAAGCGGCCGGATTAACACTCAACAACAAAATTGATACTACTCAGGATTACCTAGTCTCGGCTGATAGCAATCGCCTGCAACAATTATTTAGTAATCTACTGGAAAACTCGATTCGTTACACGGATGCGGGCGGCAGTATAGAACTTGGCATAACTGCTGATAATTCAACAATTCAAGTCATTCTTGACGATAGTGCGCCGGGTGTTGCACCTGAACATCAACAACGCATTTTTGAGCGGCTTTATAGAGTAGAAAGTTCGCGCAGCCGTGAAACCGGTGGTGCCGGTTTGGGTTTATCGATTTGCAAAAATATTGTCGACGCACACCAAGGCAGTATTACCGCTGCAACTTCGCCTTTGGGTGGGTTGCAAATTCGCATTGAGCTGCCGAGAGTTTATTAGTAGTTCTCGTCATGCCCGCTGGGGCATGACGACAATTTAAATGCCTTGCTTTTTAAATTTGAAAGGACTCAACATGAATTTATTTACAGACAGTAATCAATGAGATTGTTATGCAAAAAATACCACTGATTTGTTTGGTTGAAGATGAAATTGATTTAGCGAATTTAATGGCCGACTATTTAAAGGCCAGCAACTTCGAGGTGATAGTATTTAATCGCGGTGACGAAGCGCATCAATGGCTGCAAAAAAATGAGCCCGCTCTGGTTTTGTTGGATTTAATGTTACCTGGTATAGACGGCTTGCAAATTTGCAAAGACAAACGTCAACATTCAGCAGCACCGATTATTATGATGACCGCAAAAGTGGAAGAGATAGATAGATTATTAGGCCTTGAACTCGGTGCGGATGATTATATTTGCAAGCCCTTCAGCGCGCGCGAAGTCGTCGCCAGAGTGAAAGCCGTATTGCGCCGCAGTATTGGTACTCCACAAAACTCGACAACCGCGCCCTCACCGGTTGTGGTTGATCAAGAAAGCATGAGCCTTAAAATTTTTGATCAAACCGTTGAATTAACCAGTGTCGAATTTCAACTTTTTTCACTGCTCTATTCACAACCCGGCCGAATTTTTTCGAGACAATATATTCTCGATAATATCTATCAGGATTACCGTGTAGTCGGCGATAGAACTGTCGATGGTCACATCAAAAAACTCCGCAAAAAACTTAACGAAGTGAACGATCAAGTCGAATTAATTCGCTCGGTGTATGGCAGCGGTTATAAATACGAAGCGCCTTAACAACCACATCTTTATAAAGCACACCGTAGGTTGGAAGAGCGCAGCAACTTCCGACAAACAATCTCGATCGGGACGTAAATGTCGGAAGTCGCTGCGCTCTTCCAACCTACCGCCGCACCCATTCAAAAGACACAATTCTTTCACAATTCAAACATTTTGCTTCCTCAATTGGGGCCTAAATTGGCAACCGTAAACCCAACAACCACTGAGGAAACAAATCATGAAAAAGTTAATTATCAGCAGTTTGATCGTAGGTAGCCTTGCTCTTGCAACCATCACTAATGCCAATTGGGGTGATTCAGGTTGGGGTGGTGGCCATCAACGTTTTGTCGCCGAGCTGAATCTGGACCCGGTTCGCGCTGAACAAATGGACGCCATTCTCGATTCTTACCGCGAAGTACCCAAGCTCTACTTCACCGGCAGAAGCGATGAGATCCCCGGGTTTCTGGCCGAGAAAGATGCCGAACTGGAAGCTTTGTTAACACCCGAAGAACTGGCGCAATTCAAACAATCTTTCGCTGAGTGGGCAGAGAAAAAGAATTTCAAATTCATGAAGTTTTCTTTCATCCAAACACAGCCAGCGATTGAACCCACCTATCAAGTACCTGATGGATTGCGTCAGCAAATCAGGGAAAACCTTGACAACCAATTACTGGAAGCAGGCAAGCAACTGCAGTCTCAGTCCTACACCGCCTAAATACAGCTGGAGCCGGAGGAATAATCCTCCGGTTGGCATCGACCAATACAAACAAAAGGCTCTATATCATGTTAAAAAATTCAATCAGTGTTAGCACGAAACTCATTCAACAATTAACCCCCTTACAATGGTGGGGCATTGCAATACTGCTGGTAATTATTCGCCAAGCAACACAAGTCTGGCTGGATGGACTTTATGTCGACAGCCAATTCCCCGTGCCTTTCTACATAGGCCAAACCACTTTTAATGCGGAAGAACTCAAAGGTTATTACGCCGTGTTACTGGCGAAAGGCACTTTAGGAAAATATTTTTGGGTACAGATGGCTGACTATGTATTTATGGTGACCGTGTTCATTTCATTTTTTGCTTTGATGACCGCTGTTTACCGCAGTTTGCCTGAGATTAAATGGTTGAAAAGTATTGCATGGGCGATGATTTTTATTGCACCTACGGCAGCTTTATTTGATGCAGCCGAAAATCTGGTTTCTTTCTTTTTTATCGCCAACCCAACAAATTTTGCCGACTGGTTGGTTCACCCTTACTCGACTTTTGCCGTAATTAAATTTGCGATTTTTATTCTGGCTTATCTTTGGGCTATCGCCGGACTGCTCATCAGCTTGATAGCTCACCTGGCCAAACGCATTAGCGCTTAATTCCAACCCATAAAAAACTCTATAACAGTCCGCTGGAAAAAATTATGAACATGCGCATCATATCCACTATTACTTTATCGATTGCCTTTTCAGTGCTGCTGATCACCGGCGTGCTCTTGTACGCAACACCTTACAATTATTATGTGGGTTCACTGCATATTTGGGGCGCCGTGTTATTTTTGACCTGCATAGTCTTGCATATCAAAAACAACGCAAAAGTCTACAAAAACTATATGCAAAAACGCGCAGGAAAGTGGGCCATGGGATTGGCAATATTCGGGATTATCCCGCTGGTTATCGGCCTGACGTTTGATCTTCCCCCCATCTCATCGGTCGCCACATTTGGTTACAACTTAAAAAAATCAGCAGAGCCGGATAAACGCGAATACACAGTCATCGATTTAAGTGCGAACGCCCAAGCGCCAAAATTACATTTGTTTTTCAAAGCAGGTCGTGAATATCACTCTGCACCACAAAATTTATTTTTGAATTTAACCTACACCAGCACACCGCAAATTGTGGTTTGGATGGAAACATTGGAGGGCAAATATATCGATACGCTTTACATCACCGGAAAAACCTCCAACTCCAGCTACCGATCAAAAGATTTGGCAGTGGATGTGGTGCGTCGCCCGGAAGCCCTACCCTATTGGAGTCACAAACGCGGCATTAAATCGGTCGATGGCCTTTATACACCCGATCAACACAATTCCGATTTGGATGGCATTGCCGCAGCAACGCCCAAAGTGGATTACCAGGTGACCATGTCAGCACCCCAAATGGGTCGTTACAAACTCATGATTGAAGTCAATCGCACTTACGATTTCAACGAGTATTACAGCAAAACCCGCTTCCCTGATGATGCGATTTATTCCGGCAGCGGTTCCTCAGGCCAGCCTTCGCTGATTTACGAATCGATTATTGATTCGCAACAACCCGGGCAACATCTGTTCACACTGGTGGGCCATGGTCATCATTCAGGGCAAGAGGGATCGCTCTACACAGATTTAAGTAATGTCACCACCGCCAAACAGATTCTTGATTTTATTGTGGTGAATTTTGAATAGGTAAAAACGGGCGAACAGAAATCGAATAGCAATTGGTGATTGATTTGGCAGATTTACCAAGAATCATCAGGCGGTATTCGATTTCTGAAATATACTTCAGGGTAATTTCTGATAAGAAAGCGGCTAAGGCCAATACAATTCCCGCAATGATCCATTGCAGTCTGTCGGAGAACCCCATGAAAAAACGCCTTGATTGCAAGCTCACACCCTTGTCGCTTGCGCTTTCCCTGACATTAATGGCGACCTCTGCACAAGCCATTACTTACGGCACTTACGATGCAAGAGCCATGGCTATGGGTGGCACAGGCACAGCTGTTGGCAAACCGGAGCAAGCAGCGTTTTATAACCCGGCCTTACTGGGTTTTCACAACAAGGATGAAGACGATTCACGCGATGGTCGTTTTTATATGCCGATGATTTCGGCACAGTTTTCCGACAGCATCGAAACCGCTGCTGATGCTTACGATGAAAATCTGGAAGATGAATTGAGTCAGGCAGTGGATCTTTTTAACCAGGGCCAAACCCAGGCGGCGGCCACATCCGTTTCTGGTGTGGCCAATGACTTGCGCGATATTCTGGATGATCTCGGCAATGATGATTTGAATCTCGATGGTTTCGTCGGCATGTCCGTCAGCGAGCCTAGCCTTTACGAAGGTGGCGCACTCTATATTGGCGCGCGCTTTTTAGCGGTCGGCGCATCGAATGTGACCGATACCGATTTGGCATTACTGGATCGCTATATTGAAGCCATGGACAGCGTCGCTGCTGGCGCCGATCCTGCAACTGTTGCCGCAACTTATCCTGATATTTTTGACACCAACGGCAATCTGATCGACACCACCACCAACCTCACGTCATCGGCTGATGTCGGCGCATTGGCAATTGCGGAATGGGGAGTGGCCTTGGGTAAATCCTGGGATTTGTGGGACCATAAAATTGCCTTGGGTGTTACACCAAAGCTGATGCGCGTCGATGCATTTCGCGATTCAGTCGACTTCACAACAGAGGCGGATGACACTGAGGATGTTGAAGACAGTTTTTCTGACACGCGCACCACTTACACCAGTTTCAATATGGATTTGGGTATATCCGCGCAACTCTTCGATCACTACATAGTAAGTTTTGTCGGCAAAGATTTATTTGAAAAATCCTTTGATACTCAAGGTGATCCAGATCCCGTCACCGGCGAACCCACTGTCGGCCCGCCAGTCACTTTGAGTCCGCGTTATCGTATGGGTCTCGCTTACGTCAACAATGCATTCAGCCTCGGAATTGATTACGACCTGCAAGAAACCACCCCCATGACCAATGAACTGGCTACACAAGAATTGGCCATAGGCGCGGAATATATTTTATTCAAAAGTTTGGCGCTGCGCGCTGGCTACAAAACCGATCAAGGTGAAGGCGGAGCCAGTGCGAGTTCATTCGGCATCGGCTGGCGAATCAGCCGTTTTGTTGTGGACGTTGCCTACAGCAGCGGCGATCAAGCCCAAGCGGGAGCCTTGCAATTGGGCTGGACTTTTTAATTCATTCATGACAATTTGCCAGCGAGCTCTGCTCAACTAAATAATTTTATTCATTAAGGACGTTTTATGTTTACACAATCACTAAAAGCTTTCTCACTTTTCACAATGCTACTTTCCATTCTAATGATCGGAGGATGCGCAACCAAAGTTGTTGAAACACCGAGCGAAGTCAAAGCTTCTAAAGCCAAATTGGGCGATTACAAAAAAGTCATTTTGGTAAAAGCTGAACTTGCTCCCGCTTATGCAAAACATCCAGCAAACGTGAAAGCTGCTAACAAAATTGACGAAAACCTGCGTCAAAAGTTGTCAGCAATTTATCAAGATATTGAAGTAAAAACCGTCGCCGAAGCGAAAAATTTACCACAGTCAAACACCAAAACATTAGTGATCAAACCTTTGATAAAGCAAATCAAGTTTATCGGAGGCGCTGCACGCTTCTGGGGTGGCGCTATGGCGGGCAGTTCAGTGGTAATCATGGACACCGCAATTATTGATTTAAACACCAATGAAGTTTTAGCGAATCCCGGTTATTACAGAAAAGCAGGTGCTTACACTGACCCCTTCGGTGTAGGTTCAAATGACATGCTGAATCAAATTGCTGCGGACGTAATAAATTATATTTCCCTAAGCCAGTAAGCCAAAAAAAACGCCCGATTTAATCGGGCGTTTTTGTTTCGATCAATTGCGTTGAATCGCCGTGGAAATTCGCTGCACTCTAACAGAAGTAATATTTACACGATCAAACGCAGCATCACCTAATTCGCTTTGATCTTGATAGGACCAGAGAGTCGCACGCAAGGTGCAATCGGTCGCATCAGCCGGGAATGTAAAATAATCATCGAACGCAAATACAAAGGGGCTTACGGGATCTGCTGATGCGGAATGATTCGGGAAGCGAATGCCTTGCACGTATTGATCTTTATTGGCACCACAACTAAAACGGAATGACACTTCATAGTCATAATCCGTCACAGGCGTCCATGTGAGCGTCAAACTGCCAGTTGAGTTGAGTGGTGTTGCGGATGGGGTAACGGTAAAGGGCGTGACTTGTAACACGCTGGCGCGACTGGTCAAGCTGGTATTAGAACCACGATTAAAATTCAAGGTGTATTCTTTGCCTGCAACAATGTCGGTAATTTGTGCAGAATAATCCACCGCTTGTCGATCACTATCACTCGGATAATAATTTTTATCCAACACCAATGGCTGCATGCCTTCACTGGTGACTTCCAATTTTTCACCCTGCGCCAAATCTACTAACTGAATATAGCCATTGGATTTCACGCGATACAAACTCGCTTCAAAATGCACGCCATTATCGTCGGTATCCAATTCTGAATCCTGCGCTTGCAAGCGGAAATCCTGACTGATTTGTTCGGTGTCCAAACCGCTTGAGGAAATTTTTGTGTCCGGTACATCATCACCACCGCAAGCGGTTAGCAATCCGGTCAATACTACACAGGGAAAAAGAAAAGCCTTCATATGCACCTCACTATGGGTCAATTAATCTCGACCCGGAAATTATGGCGATACTGAAGGCTGTCTTGCTGTAATAAATTGTTGCGATTCACAAAATCCCAATTGGGATTAATGATTGTGTCCACCCACTCCATGCGCATGGCCATGGGCCAATTCTTCTTCGGTGGCGTCACGCAGATCCGCGATTTCAATTTCAAATTTCAAATGCTTGCCTGCCAGCGGATGATTGCTGTCTATATCCACATTAAATTTACCCACTTTCAACACCACCGCTTCCCATGGGCCATGCTGAGTGTTCACGGCTACTTTCATGCCGGGCTTCAAACGGTTTTTAATTTTTTCATGATCATGCAAATGTTTGATGGGCACACGTTGCACCGCACCTTCGCGACGCTGGCCATAACCCTGCTCGGGGGTCAAAGTCACCTCAAACTTGTCGCCGATATTTTTACCTTCCATGGATTCTTCCAGAGCCGCCAACAAGTTATTGTGCCCGTGCAGGTAAAGGGTGGGTTCAGCACCGTAGGATTCTTCCAACAAATCACCATCCACCTGATGTAAACGGTAATGAAAACTCACAACTTTATTAGCAGATACAGACATAATAGGCACCCCTTGAGATTAAGGCGCGCATTATAGCCATGATAGACACCAAGACTCACCTGTCCGTTAATGAAAACCAGGTCCATCTCTGGCGATTCAATCTTGAGTCGGTACCCGACAACTGGCAAAGCGCAGGTCGCCACCTACTTTCCCCTGATGAAAATGAACGCGCAGCCAAATTCAAACGCGGCGGCGATGATTACATCAACACCCGCATTTTTATGCGCAATACTCTGGCGACTTACCTCAACCTATCCCCGGAAAAATTAATTTTCGACCGCAACCCTTATGGCAAACCTTTTTTGCGCGGTGAAGAGTTGGTTTTTAATCTCAGCCACAGCCGCCAATGGGCGGTGCTTGCCGTTGGCATCAAATGTGATTTGGGTATTGATGTCGAAAGCACTAGCGACCGCCGCTCAATATTGGATATAGCCAAGCATTATTTTCATGCAGATGAAATCGCAACACTGACAAGCATTACCGATGACGATGATCAGAAAGATTCTTTCTTCCGCTTGTGGACGCTAAAAGAATCTTTTTTAAAAGCGCTAGGCACTGGCATATCGACTGGTTTGGATAAAGTGAATTTCAACATCAATTCCGACACCAATATAAGCGCAAATTTTTCATCAGAACTTAAATTAAAAAATCCGGAAGATTGGCAGTTTTCTCAATATGAATTGCAGGACGCGAGTGTGAAGAATTGGTGTGCGGTGGCGGTGAAATCGCCGAATGAAATTTTATTGAGCTGGATGTAGGTTGGAAGAGCATAGCGACTTCCGACATTTTCGTTATCAACAATTGTGTAATTGTCGGAAGTCGCTGCGCTCTTCCAACCTACGCATCCTCGATATTTTTTAAAACCACACAAGGATTCCCCACAGCCACCACATTCGCGGGAATATCTTTGGTGACTACACTGCCTGCACCTATTACCGAATTATCACCAATCGACACACCCGGCAAAATAATGGCACCGCCACCAATCCAACAATTATTGCCAATGGTGACTTCCGCGCAAAATTCTTTTCCGGTTGCTCGTTCAATCGGATCAAGCGGATGAGTCGTGGTGTAGATTTGCACATTGGGGCCGAGCATCACGTTGTCGCCAATGGTGACTTTAGCAACATCCAACATCACACAGTTGTGATTCGCATAAAAACGTTCGCCGAGAAAAATATTACTACCGTAATCGCAAAAGAAATTCGGCTCAATATACGCAGACGACACCTGTGCAAATAATTGCTGATACAAAGGCTTGCGCGCTTTGGTTTGATCGGCGTCCAGTGCATTGATCGCACGGCACAATTGCTTGGCGCGTTTGCGTGCGGCGACCAATTCTTTTTGGAAGGGATCAACGGGGCTGTAGGGGTGCATAATAAGTCTCAACTTTGCCAATACTGGCGTGGCAACTCTAAACCGGCATAGTGCCAAAAATCTCGACAAGCTGTTAGCATTGCGCATCTTCTTTCTGTGTGACTTCTTATGCTGCCTTTCCATCAAATTGTTAAAGATGATTTTTCTGCGGTTAACCAACTGATTATTCAACAACTGCATTCCGATGTCGGCTTGGTCGAGAATATTGGGCATTATTTGGTCGAAGCAGGTGGCAAGCGTTTGCGTCCATTGCTGGTGTTGCTGACGGCGAATGCGCTGAATTATCAGGGTAAGTCGCATATCAATCTGGCGGCGATTATTGAGTTCATCCACACCGCCACACTGCTACACGACGATGTGGTGGATATGTCCAACCTGCGTCGCGGTCGCCCGACGGCCAATGCCCAATGGGGTAATGCACCCAGTGTATTGGTTGGGGATTTTCTCTATTCGCGCGCATTCCAGATGATGGTCACACTCAACAATATGGATGTGATGGCGATTTTAAGTAATACCACCAACAAAATTGCGGAAGGCGAAGTTCAACAGCTGGTCAATGCCAAAGATCCGTCCGTCACCGAAGCCAATTATTTTCGCGTCATCGATAAAAAAACGGCGATTTTATTTGCCGCCGCCTGTGAAGTCGCTGCGGTGATCTCAGGCGCAAACTCCGAACAACGCGAAGCCTTGCATCAATATGGATTGCATGTGGGTATCGCCTTTCAATTAGTGGATGACGCGCTGGATTACATCAGCGATGCCGAAACCATGGGCAAGAATGTTGGCGATGATCTGGCCGAAGGAAAACCCACTTTACCGCTGATACATGCCATGCGTAATGCATCTAAAGAAGATGCCGAATTAATCGCCCAAGCCATTCGCCAGGGCGACGCCAGCCAACTGCCTGCAATCCTCAAGATTGTTCAGGCAACCGGCGGCATGGACTACACTCTGGACTGCGCCAAACAACAAGTCGCCTATGCCTTGAACCAACTATCGATACTCGAAAGCAACGCCTACACCCAGGCCATGAAGGAACTTGCCGAGTTTTCACTTGCCAGAAGTTATTGATTTTCACCCCACCCTAACCCTCCCCTTGGCAAGGGGAGGGGGCCAGATTCCACACTTAAAGAAGGGAGTAAAGTCCCTCCCCCTTGCCAAGGGGGAGGTTAGGAGGGGGTGACATAAACTGGACATAAAAACCAAAACCCTTAGAATGGCGGCCTTTGTTTGCTGGCTGCTGGCTGGCGAATCCTCCCAATGAAACGGATAAGAACATGACACCATTTGTACCCAAGCCCTCCTACAGTTATGAAGACCTTCTGGAATGCGGCAGAGGCAATCTTTTTGGCCCCGGCAATGCACAGCTGCCTATGCCCAATATGTTGATGCTGGATCGCATTGCTCATATCAGCATGACTGGCGGAGAGTTCGGCAAGGGTGAAATAGTGGCGGAATTGGATATCAAGCCGGATTTGTGGTTCTTTGATTGCCATTTCCCTGGCGACCCTGTAATGCCAGGCTGTCTGGGCCTTGATGCCATGTGGCAATTAGTCGGCTTTTATTTGGGTTGGCGCGGCAACCCCGGCCGCGGTCGCGCACTCGGCTGTGGCGAAGTGAAATTCACCGGTCAAATCCTGCCAACCGCTAAAAAAATCACCTATCACATCAATCTCAAGCGCGTTATTGAACGCAAATTAATTATGGGAATCGCCGACGGTCGCGTATCCTGTGATGGAAAAGATATCTACTTTGCTCACGATTTACGCGTGGGCCTGTTCCAAAACACAGACAGCTTCTAATCGATACAGCTTTTGATTTAGACGAGTAATGAGGTCGCCTATGAGACGCGTTGTAGTAACTGGAATGGGGATTATTTCATGCCTGGGCAATGACATTGCCAGCGTATTAGATTCCCTCCGCAACACTCGCTCTGGTATTAAGTTTCAAGAAAGCTACAAAGAAATGGGCTTTCGCAGTTTGGTTGCCGGTTCAATTGATATTAATCTGGCCGAAAGAATTGATCGCAAAATTTTGCGCTTTATGGGTGATGCAGCGGCTTACGCTTATTTGTCCATGCAACAAGCCATTGCTGATGCTGGCTTGAGTGATGATCAAGTCTCCAACGAACGCACTGGCATCATCATGGGTTCCGGTGGCGCGTCTTCGATGAATTTGGTGGAAGCCGCCGATATTCTTCGCGAAAAAGGTTTGAAGCGTGTTGGTCCTTATCGTGTCACTCAAACTATGGGCAGTACAACCTCTGCTTGTTTGGCGACTCCATTCAAAATCAAAGGCGTGAATTATTCGATTTCATCTGCCTGTGCCACCAGTGCTCACTGCGTTGGCAATGCCATGGAATTAATTCAACTCGGCAAACAAGATGTAGTCTTCGCTGGTGGTGGTGAAGAAGAGCATTGGACTCTTACTGCACTCTTCGATGCTATGGGTGCCCTCTCAACCAAATACAACGAAACGCCTGATAAAGCTTCACGCGCTTACGATGCCAATCGCGATGGCTTTGTGATTGCCGGCGGTGGTGGTTGTTTGGTGCTGGAAGAATACGAACACGCCAAAGCACGCGGTGCAAAAATTTATGCCGAATTGGTTGGCTACGGCGCGACTTCTGACGGCTACGACATGGTTGCACCTTCTGGTGAAGGCGCAGTGCGTTGCATGAAACAAGCACTGGCAACCGTGAAAGGCGATATTGATTACATCAATTCACACGGCACATCCACACCTGTTGGTGATCTCGCCGAACTGCGTGCAGTGAAAGAAACTTTTGGCGATAAAATTCCTGCCATCAGCTCCACCAAATCACTGACGGGTCACAGCCTGGGCGCCACTGGCGTGCAAGAAGCGATTTATAGTTTGTTGATGATGGAACACGATTTTATTTGTGCATCAGCCAACATCGAAACACTTGACCCAGAAGCTGAAGGTATGCCGATTGCGTTGAAGCGTCAGGATAATGTGAAATTAAATCGCGTTATGTCCAACAGTTTTGGTTTTGGTGGTACTAACGCGACGTTGGTATTTCAGAAGGTTTAACTACGCAATTTCTATAAATCTTGACCCCACCCTAACCCTCCCCTTGCCAGGGGAGGGGACTGGCTCCTCCCCCTGGCAAGGGGGAGGCTGGGAGGGGGTCATATGTAAAACAATCCGCGCCTACTCGCTCACAATCAATTCAATTTCAAATCGATGTGATTCATCAAATAATCTGTCGACCTGAACCCAGGTTGCAGCAGGATGATGTGCGCCATACCAGGCTTTTCTGAATGGAATTTGTTTCTTCAGATTTTCAATATCGCGCGCATAAATTGTTTCCTGGATAATTTTGTCTCGCGTGAGATTCATTTTTTTCAACAGATCATCCAGCGCCTGATAACACATAGGCAAAGCTTCTTCATCGGTTTTGCCACCGCAAGTCACACCGGAAAAATAAAAGAGATTGCCGTGTTTAACAATCTGCGAATAGCCTATCTCAGGCTCCCAGGGATTGATTTGATACCGCTCTATTTTCTTGTCAGAAAGACCGGTACATCCAGATAAGACAGTCACCAAACCCAATAAGCACACTATTGTCTGCAAACATCTGCCAGTTATTTTCATATTAATTCACCCGTAAAAATTATTGAGACACTGGATTCCCTTGCGGGAATGACAAGGTGAAAATGACGTAACTCCCAGCACTAGTCGTACAGAATCGTGATACTGAACTTTTTGTGCGTTTTCAACAAATTGCCGGGTTAAGATTTCCCCAGTCGCCACTGATGCAACGCAATACTCATAGCAACAGTGGCATTGAGTGATTCAATGCCGGGTTCCATTTGAATGGAAATGGGTGTGATGGGAATTTGTGATGGCACACCCGGCCCTTCTTCGCCGACTAATAATCGGAAATTTTTTGGCCAATTAAATTCTTGTATATCTTCGCCGCCTGCATCCAGAGCTATGCAAGGTGTTTGAATCTCTTGTATTGATGGACCCAATAAAAATTCCACTAAAAAACAGGCGCCACTACTGGCTTTAATAGCTTTGGGCAAAAAAGGATGTGCGGATTCTTTTGTTAACCAGATTTTTTTTACACCAAACGCCGCCGCTGAACGAATCATAGCACCGAGGTTGGACGGGTCGCCCAAAGGCAAAATCAATTCTGCTTCTTCGGCAGACTTTGACAAATTACCCGAAGCGAATTCCGGCAATTGCATCACCAATAAATTGAAATGGGTTCCTAATTGATCTAATTCATTAAATAGATGTTTTGGCAGTTTGATAATTTGATTGGGCGATAGATTAGTTTGCGGTTGTTGATTATCGGTAATAATTTCCCAGCGAATGGATTGCTCACGCTGAAGAATAGATTCCTCAACCAACTTTTTTCCGGACAAAACAAATAATTGCTCTGATTTGATGCCTTTGGACGACAACAAGGATTTAAACAGTTTAAAGCTGGCGTTCTGTTCGCTCTCTATGATTTTCATTCGGGAGCCGCCTGTGTATTGGTGCCAGATTGTTTCTTTGCATCAAGGTAATCGTAATAACTGGGTAATTTGTAGATAAATAAATGCTGGAATTTTTCCGGGAATCGATTTTTAAAACCAGAATATTGTCCGGTGGTAATGGTTAGCTGCTTCATTTCAGCCATGGAATCGGGTAATGCCGTGATTTTAGCGCCTGACAAATCCAGTTCGATCAACTGCTGGAGCTGACTAATCTCCGGTGGAATTTCCGTAAATGGGTTGTGGCCTATATTCAACCTTCTTAATTCGGGTAACAACAGCAATTCACGCGGAAACTCAGCCAAATCAGTGAAGCTTAAATAAACATAACGCAGTTTTTTCAATTGACCGAAACAGGATGGCAGTTTTTGAATTTTATTCATCGACAGATCCAGCATTTGCAAATTCTTTAATTTGCAAATGCCCTCCGGAAACTGATTAATCTTTCCATACTTACCTTTGAAATTTAAATACCCCAGATTTTCCAAAAGTTCTATTTCAGGAAACCAATGCTCGACGTCTTCAAGCTCTAATAATTTGGTTGTTTTTTGATGAACCAATGCTTTTTGTAACTTAATAGGTAATTGATTAAATCGTTTTTCGGTAATGCTTTCTGGAAAATCAGTTGGGATGGAAAAGTTTTCACCTTGCCGCTCAGTCAGAGTATAAATACCAAGCCCTTCACGCAGCTGACCAAAACTGCCTGAATTTTGTGTTACCTCTAAAAACTCCAATGCATTTTTTACTGTGGTATCAGGCAGTTTAAATTTACGCACGCCTAAATTATAAATGGGCCAAACCGATAGTTTGTTTACATTCGGGATTTTGAATTTTACTTTGTGTCCATTTAACCTTGCGCTGACATACACAATGCCAACGCTATCAAATACAGATTCAGCATGAGTTTTTTCGAATTTATCGACCTTAATATCACCAGCACCAGGATAATTTCGAAAAATATAAGGATCTTCAATATCCGACTCCAACGGAATCAACTGCATAAGCGCTGGTGATTGCGGATAGTCTTGTGGCGTATCGGAATAATCAAATCTCACCTTGTAATTCTGATCCCAAATTGCGGTTTTAGGATTTTCATCATTATATTCACTGTACATATAACTTTGTTTGAGCCCGGATAAAAGCATTACCCATTCGCCTTTGATCTTGAACACTACACCCGCCTCATGCAGATCATCACCTGACATACGCAGGTTCACATACTCTATGTAATCCGCTTGCGCATGCAATTCACGAAAGGCTTTTATAAAATCGGTTTGGGAAAGATCCAGATTCTGGTTAATGATTTGCGAATAGTGTTTTTGCTCTAGTGATCCTGATGCCAACCAATCCATATAATAATTGGGTGCGAAGAAAATCCCACTGAACCGCGAGAAATTAACATCCGTATCGAAACTGGATTGTACTTTCCCTTGATGATCAATTAACAGGTAGCGGTGAACAGGATGCTTTCGATCTGACCAACCGGTTTCAGTGTCCATGACATTCTCAAACTCAAGATAGGTTTTTATCAGATATAGATTTCGCTCTGGCCAATAAAAATAATTAGGTCGGTAGACTTTCCCCTGAATCAAGGGCGTTAACTCATAGCGATATTTTCGTGATGGATAGACATCCATATCATCACTGTAGATTTTACGAAATAAAAATTTGTGGCCGGATGAAAAACTGAAGGCATCTGTAGCAAAGGAATATAAGACCAAAACCAGCAGCACAAAAATACCGATAACATAATAATTCATAGTTTTCATCAGCTGCCTGATTGATTACGTTGAGCTAACCAGTCTTTGATTAGCAATAATAAATTGGGTCGCCAACTTCTGGCCTGAATGCCAAAATTATCGCGCAAACGACGACAAGCCAACACTGCACTGGACAGAGGTTCATCTTCATCACCACCCAATAATTGTAAACTGGGCTCAGCCGTGAGGAGCTGGTATTGAATTAGATACTGCAAAATTTGTTCGGCAAACTCTTCTTCGCTGCAATGATCACTGGAACAATAGTGCATCACACCCCAATTGGCTGCACCGCATTGAATTTGTTTTACCAGTGCAAGAATAATTCTTGCCAGATCATCAATGCTGGTGGGTGCACCACGCAAACGCCTATGCACTTGTACACGCTCGCCATGCATAAATGCCGACAACAATCTCGTCAGCAAATTGTCACCGCGCGACCCAATCAACCAGCTGGTACGTAAAATAATGTGCTGTGGCAAAGTCGCCATAGCGAGTTCCCGATCCAACCAGAAAACATCCTGATCGGTAAGCGGATGTGGTTCGTCTTTTTCGCTGTGAATGTGTTTTTTATCAGCCGAAAAAACTTTGTAAGTTGAAAGGTGAATGCAGGGAATATTCTGTTGTTGCGCATAACCGATTGCCGAATCAGTCGTTTCATTTGCTGTTTGCATGTCCGGGTTAAAAATTGCCAGATTCAACAGACAAACCGGCTCACGGGCATCAAGCAAATGTTGAACATCTGCGCCCGCTGCTTGCAAAGCGGCAACCAGCGCTTGTGCCATGGGTGTATCCGCGGTAGTAATCGCCAGACATGATTGCATTTAAGATTTCTCGTTCAAGCAGTTAACAACACAATTCATTTCAACCCTCACCAATCTCTAAGGTTATACTAGCGGCCTTTTTTGTTATCACAGCTTTGTGCGGTGAATATGAGTCACACAAGAACATTAATACAAACGGACATTTGCATTCTCGGTGGTGGTGTCGCCGGTTTATGGCTGGCTAATCTAGCAAAGAGCCAGGGGTTTGACCTACTGGTTTTTGATACCCAGGCTTTGGGCAGCGGTCAAACCATCGCCTCGCAAGGCATGATCCACGGTGGAATGAAATATACCCTCGCCGGAAATTTAACCGGCGCATCTGAAGCCATTGCCGAAATGCCTGCCTATTGGCGAGCCTGTTTGTGTGGCGACGGCCCGGTTCCGTTGCGCGATACGCGCATTCTCAGCGATCATTTTTTTCTCTGGTCCAGCAATAGTTTGGCGTCACGTCTCGGCACTTTTTTCGCCAGCAAAATTACTCGTGGTCGCGTTACACCAGTAGAAGATGATCGGCGCCCTGCACTTTTGCGTCAGGCAGATTTTTCCGGCTCGCTCTATAGATTGGACGACATAGTATTGGATGTACCCAGTTTGTTGGCGAATCTTGCGCACAATCTCAATGGCCGCTGTTTTTTGTTGGATCAGGATTATCAACTGCAACAAGAGAACGGGCGTTACAGATTGCTGACGAAAGATCATGAAATCCAAGCCAATTATTTTGTGTTGACCGCCGGTGAAAATAATCAACCACTGTTGGATCAACTTGGAATAGAGCAACCGCAACAGCAATTGCGACCACTGCAACAAGTGATGATGAAGCATGCTTACCATCACGAATTTTTTGGTCACTGCATAGGCACAGAAACCACACCAAGATTAACCATCTCCAGTCACAGATTACCTGCGGGCGAGCGGGTATGGTATCTCGGTGGCAGCCTTGCGGAAAAAGGTGCGCAGATGGAATCTGATGAGTTAATTGAATTGGCGCGTCAGGAATTGCGCGATCTTTTTCCCTGGCTCAATTTCGATCATGCTGAATTTGCGACCATAAAATTACAACGTGCCGAAGCCAGACAACCTGGGTTTGTGCGACCCGATCAAGCTTTCGCTGAATTGCTCGACCAGACCAATCTGCTAATCGGCTGGCCCACCAAATTAACGCTCGCCCCGAATATGGGTGAACAAATGATGGCGCAACTCAAAGCAAAAAATCTTCAGCCTGAATTTCACAACAACGCCGATCAACTTGCGGGATTAACACCGGCGCCCATCGCCAAAACGCCTTGGGAAATTGCATTTCCGCCTGCAATACCGGTTGAAGATGCTCTGGCAAAACGTTTTGTGGAAGACAACTATGACTAGCTCTTTTCTTCTTCCGCGTCGCGCACTGGGGCAAACCGGCATTGAGGTCAGCTGTTTGGGTTTGGGCACAGTCAAGTTTGGCCGCACCCGGAATCTGAAATATCCAAAAGCCTTTGATTTGCCAGATGACACAAGCCTGCGCCATTTATTGGATTGCGCGCGCGATTCCAGTATTAATCTGTTGGATACGGCACCCGCCTATGGCATCAGCGAAGAGCGTTTGGGTGAGCTGCTGAAGTCATCACGGCAGGATTGGATTATCTCCACCAAAGCCGGTGAAGAATTTCAGGTGAATACAGCAACCGGCGAGGCCAAATCCCATTTTGATTTCTCAGCAAAGCATCTGCGCATGAGTATTGAACGTAGCCTGCGCCGCTTGCGCACCGATTATCTGGATATAGTTTTGCTGCATTCCGATGGTGAAGACGTTCAACTCTTAACCCAAACCGACGCCGTCGAAACTCTTGAAAAACTCAAACAGAAAGGCTGGATTCGCGCTCACGGTGCCTCAACCAAAACCCTCGAAGGCGGCAAACTGGCCGCCAAATTGCTGGATTTGGTGATGGTGACTTACAACAGCCAACAACCTGAAGAACTCGCCGTTATCCAAGAATGCGAGCGATTGCAAAAAGGCGTATTGCTAAAAAAGGTATTCGCCAGTGGTCAGGACAGCTCCATAGAATCCGCCCTGCAATTTGCACTGGCACCAGCCGCTGTGTCTTCAGCGGTGATAGGAACCATCAACCCGGAACATCTTCTGGAAAATGTGCGAGCAGTTGCAGGCATGAATTGATTTTGATTTCCGCCAAGCCTATATTCACTTTTGTTAAATATGAATAGGAGGTTTATATGGCCACCACCAGTTTAAGCTTGGGAGAACACTGGGAAACTTTCATCAAAAATGAAATTTCCAGTGGTCGCTACGGATCAGCCAGTGAAGTGATTCGCGACGCGTTACGCTTTATGGAAGAACGTAAAACCAAATTGGAGCTACTGCGCTCGCATCTGGCACAGGGCGCGAAACAGGCTGAGGCAGGCGAGTTTGTCGAGAATTTTTCTATGGACTCGATTATCAGGGAGCTGGACAAGGGACACTGATGGCAAACTACAGGATTACACCGAGGGCAAAGGAAGATTTGCTCAATATAGGACGATATACCGAATCACGTTGGGGTAAAGATCAGCGAAACCGTTATCTTAGGCAACTGGAACAACGCTTTGCCTACTTGGCCAAATTTCCCTATCAGGGGAAACACAGGCTCGATATCGATGACACTTACTACTCATATCCTGAGGGTGAACATTTAGTGTTTTATCTGATTCATCCAAAAGGTGTAGATATTATTGGTATCCCTCACAAGCAGATGGATATTCCGCATTACTTCAAAGAAGACCTGGATTCATGACAAATTGGTTAGATGAAATACACTGGGACGACAATGGTTTGATCCCGGCGATTGCGCAGGACGCACAGACTGGCCGCATATTGATGATGGCCTGGATGAATCGCGAGTCTTTGGCTCTGACGGCGGAGAAAGGCGAGGCAGTCTACTGGTCCCGTTCGCGCCAACAGCTTTGGCACAAGGGCGAAACCTCGGGCCATACGCAAAAAGTGCTGGAAATCCGCCTTGATTGTGACGAAGACGTAATAGTGCTGCGGGTAGAACAACTCGGGGGCATTGCCTGCCACACGGGGCGTGAATCCTGTTTTTACCGTGTATTAAAAGATCAAAGCTGGCAGACTGTGGACCCTGTACTCAAAGATCCAGCCGCCATTTATCACACAGGCCACAAACATGACTGATGATGTATTACAACGATTGACGACTATACTGGAAGCGCGCAAACAAGCCGATGCTGAATCTTCCTATGTCGCCAGCCTGCATAAAAAAGGCTTGAATAAAATTTTGGAAAAAGTCGGCGAAGAATGCACTGAAACTATTTTGGCCGCAAAGGATGCCGCCACCTCAGGGAATAACGAAGAATTAATCTACGAAACGGCCGACCTCTGGTTTCACAGTCTGGTAATGCTGTCGCACCTGGGTGAAAATGCCGAATCAGTTTTAAAAGAACTCGCGCGCCGTTTCGATCTGTCAGGGCTGGATGAAAAAGCATCGCGCAGCCAATCTCACCACTAATTTTTGTAGAGGATACCTTCCATGTTCGCAGCAGGTTCATTAAGTCCGGGTCAAATCCTGGTAATCGTTGTGATTGTTTTATTGTTGTTCGGTGGCAAACGCTTGCGCAGTTTTGGTAGCGATCTGGGCGAAGCCATTAAAGGTTTTAAAAATTCCATGAGTGGTGATGACAAGGACAAAGAAAATAAAGACGAGCCGCAAAAAAATCTGGAACAAAATAACGCTCAGCAACCTGTTCAGCAAAACGAAAAAAACGAACACAAACAATAAGGACGATCTGTGTTTGATATAAGTTTTGGCGAACTGCTGGTCTGCCTGGTGGTCATTCTGATTGTGATTGGCCCCGAGCGATTGCCCGAAACCGTGCGCACAATTGCACTCTGGGTTGGTCGACTCAAGCGTAGCCTGCGCGAAACCCGCAGTGAAATTGAGCGACAAATCGGCGCGGATGATATTCGCCGGCAACTTTACAATGAAGAAATTATGCGCAGCCTCGAAAAAACCCGCGCAGAAATGAATCAGGGGTTGCAAACCATTGAGCAGGACATCAACAACCCTTTGCATGATTTAACGGCTGAGCAGCGCTCTGCCATTTACAGCCCGCCGGTTGAATTGCCAGACCACGCGCACGTCAACGAAAAACCTGAAACACCTGCCGAGCAGCCCAATCCGGATAATCCACCTAAAGCATGACTGAGCCAACTCAAACCAGCGAACAACCTTTGGTTGAACATCTCATTGAACTTCGCACTCGTCTGCTGCGAGTGGTGATTTTTTTATTGGTGTGTTTTTGCGTTTTGTTTATGTATCAAACCAACATTTACGAAATTGTCGCTAAACCATTACTGAATGTGTTACCGGAAAACGGCAGCATGATTGCAACCGATGTTGCATCGCCTTTTTTCACGCCCATGCGATTAACTTTTTTCGTTTCCATGCTGCTGACTGTACCCTATTTTTTGTATCAAGCCTGGGCCTTTGTCGCACCGGGTTTGTATCAGCACGAAAAACGTTTTGCCTTCCCTTTGTTGGCTTCCAGCGTTTTATTATTTTTCACCGGCATGGCTTTCGCTTACTTTGTTGTCTTTCCATTAATTTTTCAATTTATGACCGGCATTACACTCGAAGGTGTCGAAACCAAAACCGATATTTCCAAGTATCTGGATTTTGTTTTGCATATGTTTTTTGCTTTTGGCTTTATTTTTGAAATTCCCATCGCTACTTTATTGATGATTCGCTCCGGCGTAGTGACTGTCGAAGGTCTCGCGAAAAAACGTCCTTACATAGTCGTTGCCTGTTTTATTATCGGCATGTTACTCACTCCGCCCGATATATTGTCCCAATTCTTATTGGCCGTTCCTATGTGGACCCTATTTGAAATTGGTTTGTTGCTGGGGCGCTGGGTCAAACCCAAATCGACAGCAGTAGAATGAAACGCTTGCTTGGGTTGTTAGTAGCAGTAGCCTCAGTGATTTATCCTTTGGCTGTTTATTTCTGGATTCAGACAATATCGGCTATTTTTTTTGGATTGATTATCGCTGCACTGGGCATAAGCAAATTCAGTTTGGCTAAAGATAAAAAAAACAAACAGGAATTAGCGTTGTTAATTGCTGCGTTGGCCTGCGCCGGGTTCGTCATAATTGCCAACAGTCAAATTGCGATAAAACTTTATCCAGTCTTAATCAGCAGCTTCGTCGCAAGCTTATTTGTACTGAGTTTATACAGCGAACAAAGTCTTATTGAAACTATGGCACGCTTGCGCGGCAAAACTATTAGTTCGGTCGCCAAAATTTATACTCGTAAACTCACCATCATCTGGGCTGTAGTTTTATACCTTAACGCGTTGATTGCATTGTACCTGGCATTATTTGCCAGCACCCAAGCCTGGGCACTTTATTCGGGCTTGCTGTCTTATGGGATATTGGGATTTTTTATTCTGGCAGAAATAATTTATCGCCAATATTTTATCGCCAAATACGATTCTGCCGGATGACCTATGACAAACGCGCACGCAGTGTTACAAACTCTTTGTAATTCGACGAAATGGCCAGAGCTGCAATCTATTTGTGACTCAGAAACAGGATACAATCTGAGTTTATTTATTCAGCCACATATTGAGTGGTTGCAAGGTCATTTCCCTCAGCAACCCATTGTAGCCGGTGTAGTACAAACTCATTGGGCAGGTAAATTTTCTGAAACACTTTTTGGTGTAACCGGCGTTAAGCAAATCGATAATTTGAAATTTCAGAATGTCATGCTGCCCGAGCAATGCGTTCAACTCTTATTGGAATTTAACGCTGATAGCAACTCAGTGAAATTTCGCTATCAAAAGCCGGATCAGGCAGATCAGGTTTTCTCTGAAGGAAAAATTCAATTCAACCATCATTCAGCGGCGGATCAAGCATGAGCTATTGTTTATTGATTCCCCATTACAACCACCATCATCAGCTGATTCGCTTTTTGCCCAAATTAATTGTAACTGGGATTCCCTGTGTAATTGTTGATGACGGCAGCAGTGAAGAATCCAACCAGATTTTGCAAACCGCGCTGACTGATTGCCCGCAAGTACATTTGTTTTTACAGCGTCGCAATCGCGGCAAAGGTGGCGCAGTAAAAGCTGGCTTTTATCACGCACGCAGTTTGGGTTTTACCCACGCCATTCAAATTGATGCCGATGGCCAACATAATCTGGATGATTTGCCAGAATTTATTCGTATCTCGCAAGAACATCCTTCGGCGGTTATTTGCGGCAAACCAGTGTTTGATGAATCAGTGCCCAAGGCCAGATTATATGGCCGCAAAGTAACGGATTTTTGGGTTGCATTGGAAACCCTGTCACTCAAAATAAAAGATGGCCTCTGCGGCTTTCGCGTTTACCCTCTCAGTGAAACTGAGAATATTCTGGATCGTTATTTTTTAAGTAACCGCATGGATTTTGATACCGAATTTTTGGTGAAAGCAGTGTGGTCGACCACACCATTAATTTTTGTCAAAACCAAAGTGATTTATCCTGAACAAAACATTTCGCATTTCAACTACCTGCGCGACAACCTGCAATTAATTAAACTTCATGCGCGCTTGATGTTCGGTATGTTGATGCGATTGCCTCTGCTGCTCTGGCACAGATTAAGAGGCCTGTAATGGCGGCCAGCAAACCTAAATCACACTGGTCAAAGCTGGATGAATCCGGCAGTCTACGTGGCATTCTGTTTTTATTGTGGCTGCACCGCTGGTTTGGCCGCGGATTATTTTCCGTGATATTGGTGCCAGTGAGTCTGTATTTTTTTATTTTCAAATCAATCGCACGCCGTTCGTCTTATGAGTTTTTGCAAACCCACGCCAAAAAATATCCCGACTATTGGAAGCGCAAACCCGGTTATGTCACTGTGATTCGACATATGTATTCTTTTGGGCAATCGATTCTCGACAAACTGCTTGCCTGGTCAATTCCCATTGATGAAAAAGATTTTGAGTTAGCCAACCCGGATTTGCTGGCAAACTTTATGGAAAAGCAAAACGGCCAATTGATTATAGGCTCACATCTGGGCAACCTTGAGTTCTGTCGCGGATTTGTCCAGCGCTACAAAAGCAAAACCATTAATGCCTTGGTGTACGATCAACACTCGGCCAACTTTGTAAATGCCATGCAGGCGCTTAACCCTGAATCGCGCATCAATATTTATCAAGTGAATCAGCTGGACATTCCGTTAATCCTGCAATTAAAAACTAAAATCGACGCAGGTGAATGGTTGTTTATTGCGGGTGACAGAATTCCCTTAAGCGGTGAACGCACAGTCACAGTGAGTTTTTTTGATCGCCCCACTGAATTTGCGATTGGCCCTTACATGTTAGCCAAAGTATTGCAATGCGAAGTGCAGTTGATGTTTTCTTATCGAAAAGGAAAAAAGATTTATTTTGAGTTGGTTCATTTTGCCGATCGTGTGACTTTGCCAAGAAAAGATGAAGGCCAGCAATTGCTAGCCTACACACAACAATACGCGAGCGAACTGGAACGTCAGGCAGCGCAAGCACCATTACAATGGTTTAATTTTTTTCCTTACTGGCAAACCGCCAATCAACTATCGAATACAGCATCATGACAGATCCGCGCCTTTATTCTTTAATTCCGCATCGCGAGCCTATGCTGTTGATCGACAGAGTGATTGAGCTGGGCGATAATTTTTCAAAAGCTGAAATTCTTATTGACAGCAACTCATCTTTTTTTGAACCAGGAAAAGGCGTGCCCGCCTGGATCGGCATAGAATATATGGGCCAAACCGCTGCCTTGATCGCGGGTTACCAATTGGAGCAAGGCAAGGTGACGCCACACTTGGGTTTATTACTCGGCACACGTAAATATCAAACCAATATTGATTGGTTTGCCGAAGGTGATCTGTTGCATGTGTATTGCACCGAAGTTGCCGTCGTGGGTGACCAACTGGCAAATTTTTTGTGTGAAATTTATCGCCAATCTGATCAATTATTATGTGCAACCGCCAAGCTGTCGGTGTTTCGCAAACCACTGGATGATGGAAAATAATTATGACAAGACGTGTTGCAATTACAGGCGCAGGTGCCATTTCTGCATTGGGACACAATTGGGATGATATTAAAAAGCGTTTGCTGTCGCTAAAAAATTGTGTGCGTTATATGCAAGAGTGGGATCAATTCCCGGAATTACAAACACGCCTGGCATCACCGGTTGATGATTTTGTTTTACCCGAACATTACACCGCAAAAAAACGTCGCGGCATGGGTCGCGTTGGGCAATTGGCCGTAGTCGCTACTGAAAAAGCATTGCAAGATGCAGGCCTCTATCAATCACCTTTAATTAGCAGCCCCATCACGGGCGTTGCTTATGGTTCTGCAACTGGCAGTAGCGATGCCGCTATGGAATTTTTCGGTTTGCTTGAACACAAATCCATGGCAAAAATTAATGGCACAACTTATTTGCGCATGATGAGCCATACAGCCGCGGTAAATATCAGCGTATTGTTTGGCACCACCGGTCGCATGTACACCACATCAAGCGCTTGCACTGCAGGCAGCCAGGCGATTGGTTTTGCTTACGAAGCGATTCGCAACGGCCAACAAAAAATTATGATCGCAGGCGGCGCTGAAGAATTGTGCCCAACGCAAGCAGCTGTATTCGATACAGTTTATTCCGCGAGTTTAAAAAATTCCGCACCCCACTCATCCCCCAGAGCATTTGATCCGCAACGTGATGGCTTGGTATTGGGTGAAGGCGCTTGCACATTAATTTTGGAAGATTGGGATCACGCGGTTGCACGTAAGGCCAATATTCTTGCAGAGGTGGTCGGCTTCGCGACTAATTGCGATGGCAATCATTTAGTGCGCCCCAATCAGGACACAATGAAACAAGTGATGCTGGATGCACTGGCCAACGCAAAATTAAATGCTGATCAAATCGATTATATTTCTGGCCACGGCACTGCAACTTTGCACGGCGACATAGCTGAATCTTTAGCAACTGAAGCTGCTATGGGCAATCAAATTCCTTTCAGCAGTATAAAAAGTTACATCGGTCATAGCCTTGGCGCCTGCGGTTCACTCGAAGCCTGGACCGGTATAGAAATGATGCGCGAAAACTGGTTCGCTCCCAACTTAAATCTTGATGAAGTCGACCCCAACTGCGCACCGCTAGACTACATCCGACACGAGCCACGTGAAGTTAAAGCCAATTATTTTATGAGTAACAACTTTGCCTTTGGCGGTGTAAACACTTCATTGATATTCAAACGTGTTTAAAAACGAATAAAAAATTTTGACAATAAAAAAGGCGAAGCCAGAAGACTTCGCCTTTTTTCTGCTGCATCAGCGACTTGCATCGCGCACAGATTAGATCACTTGAATATTTTCAGCCTGTGGGCCTTTTTGGCCTTGAGTCACAGTGAAACTTACTTGTTGGCCTTCAGCCAAGGTTTTGAAACCTGTGCCAGTGATAGCACTGAAGTGAGCAAATACATCAGGACCTGAAGCTTGTTGAATAAAACCGAAGCCTTTGGATTCGTTGAACCACTTTACGGTTCCAGTAGTCGTTTTAGACATGATATTACCTATATACAAAAAGAAATTTACCCCGAGAGGTGATACTTAGCTGAAAATTGCGGGAAATTACTTATGTGACAGGACGAGTACTACTTGGGGACTTCGAAGTGATGCATAAATATTAAACGTGATTTAAAGCTACAAGCCAGTCTACGTGGGTTTGGCATAATGTCAATGATCAGATTGAAAAATAGCAGCCAGGCCCTCAAAATCACCAAAACTGACCAGATTACCCCACATCTGGACGGCGAGTTTAATCTTACTATTCAATTTTTTAAGGAGTGAAAAAATGCAAATACTGTTTCATACGACTGAAAAAGCCGAAGCTCTCAATACAAAAATACTTCTCGAATTAAGAGGAATCCCCACTTTTATCGGCAGCGAAAATTCCGGACCCGCATTTGGCTTTATTGCCGCCAACAAATACACAATTTGGGTTTGCCTTGATGAACAATATCAGGATGCCGTCGCACTTCTGGATAACCCTGACCACGAAGTAACTACCGGTATTGATGTTGATGAGTATTACAAAGCCGTTGAAGAACAAACAAAAAAGACAACCAACAAAACAAAAGATGGCTTGATGCTAGGTCTGGTGTTGTTTGCGATTTTTATTTTTGTAATTTGGGCTTATGGACGCGGGGTTTTTAGTGGCGCCGGAAATTAGTTGAGTGATATTTATTTCACAAACAGCTTCGTAAAGTCAGCTTTGTGATTCGAGAACTAAAAGCTTTGGCAATTTCCAAAATTTACACAAGCTTATTCCACACCCAATATCCCAAGCATAGAACTAGAAGCACACGAAAAACAACACTGAACACGGAATAACCCAGCTTTACCTCGCTTTCATCACATTTGACTCCTAAATACTTAAACGGATTTGCCCAGGGATTAAAGCCAAATTGATACGTACCGGTCGCCGATATCAGCTGAAGAACATTTACATGAATAAACATCTGTTTTGTTCTGTATATGTGAGCGTGTTCAATTTCTGAATATGGAATTATCCAATCACCGCATTCGACACGATCATCATACACTTTAAATATTCCTCTCCTAGCGGCAAGCCAATTATTTGAATACCTTGGCTCCCTGACCTCGTGATTAGTTGCTTTACAAAAACACTTGTATTTCATGCAAGCCTCCCACTCGCTCGACGTAACTTCTTGAAATTATTTCAACTAGCAAATCCCGCCATTAACCCCAATTACCTGACGCGTAATATAAGACGCCGCATCCGACATTAAAAAATTCACAGTCGCGGCGACTTCTTCTGCTTTGCCGAAGCGTTGCATGGGGATTATTTTCATGGCTTCGTCTTGATAAATATTGTCGATCATTTCGGTTTCGATTACGCCGGGGGCTATGCAGTTTACGGTGATGTTGCGTTTTGCCAATTCAATCGACAATGCTTTGGTTGCACCTATGATCCCGGCTTTGGCTGCGCTGTAGTTCACCTGGCCGCGATTGCCGATTACGCCGGAGACTGAAGACAGAGTAATAATTCTGCCGCCTTGACGCAAACGAATCATCGGCATGATGAGTGGATTGAGCACGTTGTAAAACGCATCGAGATTGGTGTGGATTACATTGTCCCACTGCTCGCCGGTTAATGCGGGGAATGCATTGTCGGCAGCGATTCCGGCGTTGCAGACTACGCCGTAGAATGCACCTTTTTCTTCAATATTATTTTGCAATTGTTGACTCACAAAATCGCGTTCGCGCACATCGAATTGCAAGATTGATGCTTTGCCACCTGCGGCTTCAATTTCAGCAACAACAGCTTCAGCTTCGGTTTTGCCTGATCGGTAATGTACGCAAACATCGTAACCGGATTTACCCAAATACAATGCGCAAGCTTTACCTATTCCACGACTGGCGCCAGTTACCAATACACGTCTATTTGCCATAATATTTTCCTCACAAAAATCGTTTTCGCCAAATTGCCACCAACCAAATAGCGCCCAATAAATTTAGCATGCAACCAAATAACAGAGTGATACCAAAAGCATTTACCGCTGGCATTGAACTTAAAGCCAACAAACCGAAAGATAATAAATTGGTCACAGAAGATAAAACAATCGCCGGGAAAAAATCGCCATCGTTGGCATTTTCCAAATTAGCGGAAGTCATCTCCGCAACAAAAACCACATAATCTATACCCAAGCCTAAAACCAAAAATAATGCCATTACATGAAACAAGCTGAGGGGAATATTAAACAGCATCAACAAGGCCAAACTGCCGCAGAGCGAGATAATCGGAATTGCAATTAAATAGAGGGATTTTTTTATGCGGTATTGAACCAGTAATAGCATGGCGATAAACAGGAGCGCCAACAATAAATATTGCAACGCGGATTCGCGTAAATGCTTCAAGCCTTCTTTGGTTTCATCCACTGCACTAAAATAAGTGACGCCGTCCAACTCTTGCAAGGCTTTTTGCAACTCAGCAATTTGTGCGTGTTTGGGGATCAGCATAAAACTCAGGATAGTTTTATCCAAACTACTTTGCACCCAGAGTAAAGGCATTGCACTACCAGCCGAAAATAAATCAACAGGTGAAGCGGCTTGCTGCTTGTTTAATTGCTGTTGTAATTCCGACAGATTTACCAACTCACCCATTTCTTGTTGGGCAATAAACTGCGCAGCAAATTGATTATCGGGATGATACAACCATTGATTCAAACGATAATTTTCTTGTTGGATATTGGGCGAAGGCAAGAGTTGATCAACACCTAACAAACCGGTTGATTCCGGAAAAATCTCTGGTTTATTTGATAAGGCATTTCGTAAATTGGCGATGCGATCAAATACCTCTTGCTCTGACTCACCCAACACCACCACGAAACTGGCTGGCTCATAACCGGATACCCAGCCACTCACCAGTTGCTCGCGTTCCATTAAAGTGTGATTGTTATTCACCAAAGCTTTGGGGCTATCGCTAACTAAAATAGTGGGAAATGAAAAGCCAAGATAGCCCACCAATAACAGCATCAGCGGAAATAAAATCACAGCTGTAGCGACAGGCTTCAAAGCCGCAATAATTTTGCTGATAGCTTGATTCAAAATCGTGTCATAAACCTTAACCGAGCGAGTTAAATACTGGCCGCACACCACAACAAACAACCAGGAAAAAACCAAACCGGATGCCGAGAAAATTGCAATTTGCGTTAGCGCCTCTAACCCTGAAGCCGCCAAAGCCGCATAACCCACCACACTACTAAGCAAACTTAATGATAATGCACGATAAAAAGCTGACTTGGCGATGAGCAGATTCTGTTGATTAGCGATTGTGTTTTGGTGTGCACAAAAATAAAAATAATGCAGCGAGTAATCCACCACCACACCAATTAAACTCGCGCCGAATACCAGGGTTAAAATATGGATTGAGCCGAATAGGGTTTGGCAGAATAAAAACGCAAAGAGAACACCTAAACCAATCGAAATCACCGGCAACAAAAAAGCTTTAATACTTCTGAACACCAGCAACAACAATAGAATGACACCTATAGTTGAGCCTATAGATATCAAACTGATATCGGCCTGTGCTGATTGAGCAGAATCTGCCGCAAAAAAAATCATGCCGGATTCATATATTTGCAGATCGGGGAACTCTTTCAGTAGCTGTAATTTCAGTTGTTGAATTTGTTGCAGCGCAATGGTTTGGGTATCCAGTGAAAAACCATCAGTATTGATCTGTAATAGTTGCGGATAAATATAAATCGATTGCCCTTGATGTTGCACCAATCGCGATTCGGTTTGCATATTGGCAGTCAGATTATTTAATAGACCTACCGCATATTCATTTACAAAACCAAAAGGGTCGTAGCTGACATCGGTCAACTGAATTTGACTGGCGCTGCCGTAAAGATTCGACAGCGCCAACTGGTTGAGTTGTTTTTCATCCTGCTGCATTAAAGCAGCCTTGGCTTGATCACCTAAAAAATAAAACGCATGATTTTTTAATAATTCTTGATAGGTCCTGGCTACATCAGCAGAATTATTGAAACTGAGCAAATTATTTTTATTTTCTTGAGCAGCGGATTCAATTAACTCCTGCATCAAGTCACTAGCTTGATCGACAGTGTCTTGATCGGGATGTGCCAGTACCAGAATGACTGACTGAGAAGCACTGGAGGATAATTGATTTAAGGCTTGATTGAGTGCAACATCTTTTGAGAAAGATGGCGCAAGGCTGCGCAGATTGGTATCAAGATGTGCGCCTTTGTTAATAACATTTAGCGCAAACACCAACATCAACAAACTCAAACCAATTAACAACCAGCGGAAACTGTTTTGCCAAAGGGTAAGTTTGTTGACGAGTTTGGCATTCATAAACAATTAAGGCTCAAAGAGGGTTTGGCAAATCTCAGCCGAGGTTTGAGTGGAGTCACGACATTCCATTTGATCCAATGACTCACGGCTGTTGATATTAAAAATTCGCACCTGTGTGAAATTATCCGGGTGTTGCATTCTAATAACCACCGCATCATCAGCCGGTGTTATGTGTATGGACTGCAAAAAATTTTTCATGCGCGACTGTTTGGGTGTGAGCACCAGAGTTTGACCTTGCTCTGCCATAACAAAATGCTTGTTCAGGTATTGCTGATTGCCGCCAATTAATTGATTGAGAATATTGCCGAGGTGGCGATGAATTTTTCCTTTTAATTCTTGCAGGGGTGCGTCGCCCGCTTGCAGCCATTGACGACCATTTAATTGATAGAGATTGGTTTCCAACAAAGGGGTTTGAGTGCGCCAGACCAAACCTTTGTCACACGCAAAAGCAAAACGCCCCTGACTATTTAATAGTTTTGTGGTTTTTCCCAGCGGTTTTTGCTGCTCGAACTCGCCGGTTTGATAACAGGTTTCAGGCAGATAACGTTTGAGCAAATCATCTGCGGATACAAAAGCGCTGCAAAAGTAGAAAGATAAGACAATCAGAATTCGTATCAACATAACCTAGGCCTGAGCCAATAATTGATTAACACGTTGAATAAAAATATCGGGGCAAACAAATTGTAATTGCTGGGTGTCGGCTTTAACGGCAGCTTGAATAGTGCTGGCTTTGGTGAGCACTTGATTGGTATCCGCATCCAGAATTTTATAATCGATTTTTAAACGGCATTCCCATTCAACCAATTTGGAGAGGATACGAATATTTTGTTCAAACACCAGTGGCTGCACATATTTGATTTGCAGATCCACTATGGGAAACATGAAACCGGAATTTTTCATGTCGGTGTAGTTGTAACCAATTTTGTCCAGCAGTTCGCAACGCGCGACTTCCAAATATTTGCAGTAGTGGCCGTGCCACACAATATTCATTGAGTCGACGTCAAAAAAAGGAACCTTTAAACAGGTTTCGTGGCTAATACCGGGTTTGACGGATTTCATCAGGGCTTATCGGACGAAGCTAAAAAAGCCAGAATCGCGTCCAGCAAATCCTGAACGGTTTTGACCTGGTGAAAATTTTCCAACGCAATTTTTTTCGCGGTGAGTGATTTAAGTTCAATCATCAGATTCACAGCATCAATGCTGTCGATATCCAGATCTTCGCGAAGGCGGGCATTCAATTGCACTGCATCAGGCTCAATATCAAATTGTTCCTGAAGAATAATTTTTATCTGCGCTAACAAACTCTCGTGTGTGTGAACCATAACTTACATCTTATGCTGAATAATAAACGGGGCAGATTATACAGGCTTGTACCCAAGAGAGTCGCTATTGCTTAACCCAAAATACGGGTTTGCATCAGTTTGGTTAGCTGCCTTGCCTGAATGCCGGGTGGCAATTGTTGATCTATCTCCGCCAGCGGGTTGATATCCGGCAGGACTTTGATGGAAAAATGGGGGGGCGAATCCGGTAATTCATACCATTTTTCGCATTTGCGCAGTGTCATGGGGCGACAATCAATCAATACCGGCACTACCGGACAAGCCGCCGCCAGAGCAATATTGGCCGCGCCGCGCTTGAAGATCGCGCCCTCATCACCGGTACGAGTCCCCTCTGGGAAAATCATAAGTTGCTGATTGGCTTTGATCGCCGCAGCGGCCTTTTCCAATAAATCCACACCCACTTCATCATTGGGGATATAACCTGCCATAGCCACCAACCAACGGGTGACCGGGTGGCGCGCCATGGCAGCCTTCACCACAAATGTGGTATGCGGCATTACCGACATTAAAAATATCGCATCCAACAAAGTAGGATGATTGGCAACCACTAGAATGCCGGGGCGACGCAAACGCTCCAGCCCTTCAAAGGTGAAACTCAACAGGCCCATCACTCGCATAATGCGCACATAACACCAGCAGGATTTTTGAATGGATTGGCGAGTGATGGAACAACGACTCGCGGATGACAGAGGCAACAAACGAATCAAAGGCGAAAGGATGATCGCCAGAAATAACGCACCCAGCGCAAACAATAAAAAGGAGAAACCGGTCGCCAATAATCGCCAGCAATAAAAAAGCTTGTTCACGCTTGGCCTGCAGGCGACGCCACGCCTTCTATTTCAACCAACAATTGTTCGCGGCAAATATCCGCATGCAAAAAGTTGACGGATTCCAGCGAGAAACGCTGCGCCAGAAAATCGCGCGCGGCCGGATAATCCGCTGGATGCCGCAGATAAACGCGAATAGTACTGAGCTGATGATCCGCCGGATTAATGTGATCAACCAACTGTTGGATATTATCCAGCGTAATGCTTAATTGATTGTGCAAATCACCAACCGCTTGTGTGTCGTGACCAATAATGCTGGCAGTGCCGGAAATAAAAATTTGAAACTGGCTTTGCAAATTCAAACTGGTCGCACGCGCAAATGAGGGGCTGCTGGGGCCATATTGCCGTGGATATTCATAGGCGGGTTGCTGACGCGGATTTTCGTGATGAATACCCGAATAACGCCCGGCTAATAAATAAATCACCGCGCCTTGAGTGTGATGCCCAAGCGCGGATGCGGCGGGATATTCCCTTGGCGCTACGTGATATTGATGAAAGGCTTTTTGTCGGCCGACACAGAATTTTTTGTACTCTTCCAGATCGCCTTCGCCGCGATTAATGTCCGGAATAAAATTCCAGATACGGAAGGGATAGGGAAAACCCATGGATTGAATCAGTTGGAACAAACGACCGTAGGCATTTTCGGTAGCTGCCGAAATATTTTCACAATCCTTTGGACTCAACCAACAAGCGGCGCAGAGCAGATCATCAATCACACTCCAATGGCAGCCCTGGGTAACGCCACGCTCGGCGAGACTCTTGCCGTATCGAATCACTTCCACTGCCTGCCCGGATAAACTCGGCATACCAGTGGGAATGTAGCCAGGCAACGAAGGCTCGGAGCAATCTTCCACAAAACCCACCAACGCCAAAACCCCCGGCTGAGCCAACAATCCAGGCAGCTGCTCGGGAGAATCAATGGAAAGGTAGTCTTGGGTCAAAGTCGACATAGGGCATACAACCGCTGATTATTATCTTCACCGCTTCCGGCAAAAGCCCGATGAAGCGGGGCGCATTCTATACAGAATAGCCTCCGAAGTTAAGGCAAAGGGTGCGACGAGGTGATTTTATGCCCCATTCTGGGTACACTGCGCGCCGGTTTTTCACACGATTAGAGGTGCTTATGTCAGCGCAAACCCCAGCCCAAGCCGAGATGGCCGCACTCCTGGTAGAGGCACTGAACCTGGAAGATACTACTGCCGATGAAATTGACCCGAACGAATCTTTGTTTGGTGATGGACTTGGATTGGATTCAATCGATGCGCTGGAAATCGCCCTGGCGATCTCGCAACAATACGGCGTGCAAATGCAGGCTGACGACAGCAATACCCGCAATGCCTTTTCGACTTTGGCATCCCTGACCGAATTCGTACAAACCCACAAAAAATAATCGGTTGATCCAGGATGATCACCCCGCAGCAAAAATTAATTCCTTTATTCACTCGCGAGTTGGGTGATGATTTTATTCATCGCCCAGGCCCTCACCCTAGCCCTCTCCCAGTGGGAGAGGGGATTAGATCGAAGCTTGATTCACTTGATTCACTTGATTCACTTGGTTCACCCGAACCGAAATCCGTACCATCCCCTCTCCCTCTGGGAGAGGGTCAGGGTGAGGGCAAATGTCAGGGTGAGGGCCCAATCACCGTCGGCGAATTTTTAGGTCAGGCACAACAACTGGCGACGCAATTACCCGCCGCCACTCATGTGATTAATCTTTGCGACAACCGTTATCTTTTTACTCTCGCGTTTTGCGCAGCGCTGATAAAACAACAAACCACTTTGTTGCCATCCAATCGCGCGGAAGAAACCCAGAGAATCTTGCTCGCTGATTATGCGGATACCTATTTATTGCACGACGGCGCAACTTCATTAGTCGAAGGCGCAACTGCAATTGATATCAATCAATTCAATTTAACTGCACCAGCGGCAACAGAAATTCCGTTTATCGCAGCCGATTTTTTAGCGGCGATTGCATTTACCTCAGGCTCCACCGGCAAACCCAAAGCCAATCACAAAACCTGGCGAACCTTTGCGATCAGCACGTTAATGAACGGCAAGGCCATGTTGCCAAAAACCGATCAGTTAATTCACACACTCGCAACCGTTCCTGCACAACATATGTGGGGCATGGAAACGTCAGTGCTGATGCCGTTTTTCTGGCGAGTTTGCGTAAGTGATTTACGCCCGCTATTTCCACAAGACATTGCCAACGCATTACACAATTTGCCAAGCCCGCGCTTGTTGGTCACTACACCTGTACATTTACGTGCAATGGTCAGCAGCAAAATAAAAATGCCAGACTGCAGCAGAATTTTGTGCGCAACAGCACCACTCTCACATCAATTAGCAGAAGACAGCGAAAAATTATTTAACGGCGACTTGGTCGAAGTCTACGGCTGCAGCGAAATCGGCTCCACCGCCTATCGCGCTACTGCGAATAATCAATCCGATTTCTGGACATTAATTGATGGCTTGGAATTTACATCCACACAAAATAATGACGAGATAATTTATCAAATCACCGGCGCACACTTACCCGCCGCACAAATGCTGCAAGACAAAATGCAGATTCAAGGCAATCAGTTCCGTTTACTCGGCCGCAATGAAGATATGATCGATATAGCCGGCAAACGCGGCTCACTGATGGAAATGAACGCCATTTTATTATCCGCCCCCGGCGTCATAGACGGTGTAGTTTTTCTACCCGAACAAACCGATCAAATTCAACGCCCCGCCGCCCTGGTAGTCGCCAACGAATCCACCCGCACCGACATAATCGCCCACTTCAACAAACACCTCGACCCGGTATTCACTCCCCGCCCATTAATTTTTGTGGAGCAATTACCGCGGGAGGAGAATGGGAAGTTAAGGCGCGTTAGATTGTTGGAGTTTTATCAAAAATTAAGGGCTGGTAATTCGCAGTAAATCGCGAACCTATTGTTTTGGGGTTGACGCAGGCGTATGCTCGGCCAGCACTGGGCGATTTCATATATTTTACATTTCCTTAGACTTGATAAATACATAGCCCCGCACAAATATGGGTTGATTATTACTAAAAAATAGAAGGGGATGGCATGTCAAAAGCTTACGAACAGTTTGAGTATGGAATAAAAGATGCAGAGATTTTGTTAGAGCTTGTAGATCAGTTCAATTTAAAAACACCTAACCAAAACGCTGAAGTCTTAAAAAAGGCAGGCCTAGTTTTAGCTCTTACCGCATGGGAAACTTATGTTGAAGATCGCGTAATTGAAGAGATGGATAAAAGATTGATCGCTGTTTCAGGAAGTTATGTTGGTGAATTCATAAAGAAAAGACTACACATTGAATTAAAAAGCTTTCACAATCCAAGCGCCGATAAAACCCAAAAATTATTTCGCGAATTTCTTGAAATAGAAATCGCACAGGCTTGGTCATGGGCAAATGTAGACCCCGAAAGAGCTAAAACATCATTAAATTCATGGCTGTCCAAACGTGGTGACGCAGTACATAGATCCAAACCCGTGCCAAACGGATCCAACCCTCCACATTTAATAAAAAGAGACGATCTCGAGAAAGCTATCCGATTTGTAAAAGAATTAGTCAAGGCTACCGAAAACTTTCTTGTCAATAACATTTAAAAATCCAAACCTATAATTAATTAGTCGTGTAGGTTGGAAGAGCATAGCGACTTCCGACGTTTTTATTCAAAATCGAGATAATTTGTCGGAAGTCGCTGCGCTCTTCCAACCTACTCGATCACATCCAAACGATAATCGCCAAACCATATTTCCAAACAAACAGGGTTACATATGAATAAGAAAATAAAATCACTCTGGTTGATAACATTGTTGTTTATCAGTTCCTGTCATCACGCGGGTAAGCATGTTGATGAGCAACAGGAATTATGGATTGACTCTTGGGCAAGCAGTCACCTATCAACCAGCGTTGTCAGATTTGCTCCTGAAACACAGGCGACAATTCCAGCGCAGTTTGATAACCAAACCTTGCGTTTAATTGTTTGGAATCAATTATCGGGCGACAGCATTCGGATTCGGTTTTCGAACGTGTTTGGAAAATCGCCTTTGCTTATAGGTGCAGCGCATATTGCTTATCCAGATTCCGCACCTGGTTCAATTATTGAAAATAGTAGCAGACAACTTTTGTTCGATGGGAAATCTCAAATACAACTGGCGCCGGGGCAAGAGGTTTGGAGCGATGAATTAAATTTTTCTGTCAAACCTCTGAGCAATCTTGCGGTCAGCATCTATTTGCCTGAAACCTTTACACCTGATCAATTTCACCCAACTGCGTTGAAAACCAGTTATGTTTTTTCTGTGAAAGGTGATCAAACCACGCAAGCGCAGCTTGATAGCCTGGCGACCAAAACCAGCATGTTATTTTTTATCGACAACCTGCAAATCAAATCAAAACCAACGGCCAAAAAACCGCAAGTCTTGGTCACATTAGGTGATTCAATCACTGATGGTGCGGTGAGTGATATAGATACCGAAACCAACTGGCCTGGGTATTTAGCGAAACGTATTGCTAAAGAAAAGTCACTCGACCAAATTTCAGTAATCAACATGGGGATTGGTTCAAATCGTTTTTGTGCATCTGACGGCGCAGGTCCTTCAGGATTAAAACGTATTGAAAAAGATGTGCTCGCTCGACCAGAGGTTCGCTGGGTTATTCTATTGGAAGGAATTAACGATATTAGCTACGAACATATATCAGCAGAAAAATTAATCGATTGTTACAAAACTGCAATTAGTGAACTAAGAGCAAATAAAATAAAGGTCTACCAAAGCCCATTATTGCCAATAAAACATTCGGTAAAAGATACACCGGAGAATGAAGCCACACGCCTGGCCGTCAACCACTGGATTCGCAACACATCACCAGAAGCCGGAGGCCCGGATCAAGTTATTGATTTTGAATCTGCCGTGTGGGACCCAAATGATCACGCGCAAATATTACCTGCATTCACAACAGATTTTGTTCATCCCAATTCAGCAGGTTATATTCAAATGGCCAAATCAGTTAATCTGGAATTATTTTAATTCGATGAAGGCCATATGAACTCACCATCAATCCTAAATCACATATTCAACAACACCAAAGTAAAAGAAATTTTGGAATGGCCGTTCGACTTTAGAGTTTGTGAACCTTATTTATTATCAAGTATTTGGCCGATTTCGGTTTCAGAAGAGCTTTTGGTTGTAGCTGAAGATGGAGCTGGCGGTGTTTATACAATTCAAGACAATATTGACCTAGACTTATCGCTGGTAATTTTTATAAGTTCAGAAGGTCAAGCCGGAAAAGTAGCCAATAATCTAATTGAATTTCTTGCGATCTTAGTCGCATTACCCTATTGGCGTGATCTACTGAAATTTTCTGCAGGCGGCAAACTGGAAGAAATGCGTAAAGCCGGTTTTTTTCTTGAACGAGATATGTATGAAGATGACCCGGAAATTGATGATAAAAAGAAAATAATAATTGAAGCGATTGGCCTGCCAGATATTTCCGAGCCGATTCAAACACTGTTCGATTCTGTAAATTCAGGAACAGTTGTAGAAATCAAAGCCGGTGATGGTACTTTGTACGGAAGTTTATTTAATAGATTTAGCGTTGGCGAGAATCGAATGTGGCGATAGGAAGATGTTGGAAGTCGCTGCACTCTTCCAACCTACCCCAAGATTTTCAATCGATAATCACCCAACCACTCGCGTTCGGAATCACTCACGGTTTTTTGTGGATTGTCGGACAGCATATCGGTAACCGCGGCGGCGACTTGTTGGGCGATTTCCATATTGCGTTGTAATTCGATGGCGAGATCGGCTTGTGGTTCTTCCATTAGAACCTTGTTGAAAAAACGCAAACAAGGGATTTGGTATTGATCCATAAATACGCCGCGATTGGGCAATACCAAACGGCGATTGGCGCGCTCGCGGAATTGGGATTGGATTTGTTGATTTAATTCCTGGGCTTTTTGCAATTCCATTGCGAGTGGGCGAATGCGATTAAAATCGCAAAGTGCGCCGCGAAAATACAACAGTGACAATACACCCCAATAGTAGGTGTAATCCCACAAAAGTTTTAAACCCATCATTACACGATCCCCAAAGCCGCCGTATTGGCCTTGATACAACGACAAGGTATTTTGATAAATGGATTTCAATAATTTTTCGAACACTAATGTGTTCAATCGAATATCCTGACCAGCTGCCTGATCGGTAATTAATGAACTAATAAATCCATTGGCGAAGGCAATAAAATCACTACCGGGTGAATAAAATGGATCAGCAAAAAAACCGGCTTCGCCAGACACTGCCCAACCTTGATCGCTGAATAATTGTTTGCAATCGTAGGAATAATCCGGCAGCACCACAAAATCCAAAAACCTTGCATTGCCGATTGCATCGGCACAACGCGGCTGATTGTTGGCAAGCCACTTCATGGCAGATTCGGGACTATGTATTTGACTTGAAGCAAAGGCTTGATCATCCATCACAATACCAATACTGGTAACACCGGATGCGAGCGGAATAATCCACACCCAATAACCTGCGCCCACCAAATGATTGGTGCTCAACCAGCGGCGACTTTGCGGCGTGCAACGCTGCTGCCAATCCTGATTATTAGTCCAATCATCAATGGTAATTTTTCGATCAATGCGAAACCAAATCGCGTGAGATTTGTGTGAATTTTTTGCCGCCAGTTGCAGTTTGTTTTTGATCAGCGAGGCGCGACCAGCGGTGTCGACCAACCATTTGGCTGACAGAGTTTTTTGTGAATCAGGTGTTTGAATGGTTAATTGTTTGTTTGCGCCAAGATCCATAGCCAGCACATCCGCTTGATCAATTAACTTAACACCTAACTGCTGCACTTTTTCGGCGAGATGATTTTCAATATCACCGCGATCAATCTGATAAGTGGAAATACCAAACACCTGACTCGCGCCCAGCTCATCCTGCTGCGAGAAATCATCCGCTGATTCACCAAAAAATATACGAATGCCGAATTTTTTTAAGTGCTGCTCTTTAAGATGTTGTTCAAGGCCCAAACCTTTGGACAAATAATGCGAGCCGATTTCGACTGTAGATTCGCCCACTTTGGCAATTGCACGCGGGCGAGGGAACGCATTTTTCTCAACGACAGTAATATCCAAATCTGCTTTCGCTTGTTTGAGCTGCAAGGCCAACCCCAGACCTGCCAAGCCACCGCCTGCAATAATCACATCTGACTTCATCACTAATTTGCCACACTCAAATCAATCGTTAGTTGACTATTCCCACCTGTGGAAAACGACAAGGTGCTATTTTGTTTAGCTGTCAAACACTTTAATAAAGGCAATATTTTTGCTGCTGGATTCTGCTGATACAGCGCCTGCATGGATTCAGGCAATCCACTCACATCAGGGTTGTCTGAAGACATCGACGAGAATTTTATTTTTGCCAAGCTTTTATTTACTGAAAAATTCTCTGGGCAGATCAATAGTGATGCCGCAAAACTTTGATCACTGGGGAAAATTTGTTTCCAGGTTTGCTGCACTTCAGTATCAAACACAGTGACCAACACAGGTTCATTGTGTTGCACTGATTGAATCATAGCTTCCAACAAACAAGTGCCTACTGTGTCGTGATAAGCGGCAATCGAATTGGCCGACTTCATGCAACCGCTACTAATAGTCCAATAGCCAGCTGCAGCGTTGTGCACTGAATTGTGAAATTTGGTGGGTGATAATTGTTTTTCGGCAGTGGTTAATACGCGACACATATAATCAGTAATATCCGTGTCACCCAACCCCGAACCAAATACACAAGCAACATCGGACGATTTTAATCCGGACTGCTGTAATGCTTGCCAAGAAGTTTCAACCGCAGCACGCACCGCCAAAGGCGAACGACGACGTTCATTGGCGGGAATAATTTCCGGCTTGGGTGAACTGGTGGTTAATTCTGCTGAGGGATTTTCAATTTGCGATTTGAACTCTGCCCAGTTACTAAAACCCGGCCCCCAAACACCCAAACCGATTAATTGACAGGAATAATCTGCAAAACTTTTCATTTAGGCCCCCTGAGTTGAACTGAAAATCAGGCAGGCGTTGTTGCCACCAAAACCAAACGAATTACTCATTACATGTTGCAATTTCACATGAGAATTTTGTTCGGTGATTTGCATTTGAATCTCGGGATCAAGCTGATCCAAATGTAAATTGCCCGGCACTTCACCGGTTACCAATGCATCCATCGCAATAATCGATTCCAAAATCCCTGCAGCACCCAGTGTGTGCCCCATCCAACCTTTAGTTGAACTCATCAGCGTCGATGTCGGAAACATTTTTCCAACCAAATTACCTTCAATATGATCATTGGCCTGACTGGCAGTGCCGTGCAAATTGATGTAATCAATATCGGCAGGATTTAATTGTGACTGCCTAAAAGCTTGTTCAATTGCCAAACGCGCGCCGCTGCCTTCCGGATGCGGATGTGACATATGGTGTGCATCAGAACTTTCACCGTAACCACTCAATTGAATTCCGGTGTGAAATTTTGCGTCGTTCTCACGCATGAGAATCGCAAAGCCTGCGCCTTCACCCAAATTAATGCCGTCGCGCGATGCATCAAAAGGTCGACAAGGTTTGGTCGACACCAATTGCAACGAATGAAATCCATAAAGCACACTCAAACACAAGGTATCTGCACCACCCACAACCACCGCATCGACTATGCCAGCATTCAACCAGCGCGCAGCCGTGGCAAATACTTTTGCAGAAGAGGAACAAGCTGTGTTGATTGTCATATTGGGGCCTTGCAGCCCTAATCTATGCGCAACAAAAAGCCCAGGCGCGTGTGGATTCAATACATCCGGCTGTTGAAATTCCGCAGGAAATTTTTCGTCTTGTAAAAAATGATAGGCTTCTTCAGAACGATCAATACTGGATGTGCTGGAGCCCATCACCAAACCGATTCGTTTGTTATCAATTTGGGATTTAATTTTTTCGAGGCTTTGCAAAAAACCGCCCTGTTGCAAAGCAATTTCAATCAACGCATTGTTGCGACTTTTCCACCGGGATTCATCACCGCGCCATTGCACATCATCAATAGCGGCTACCCGACCAATATAAGTCGTTAATTCACAACCGGGAAAATCATTGGCACGCAAACCGGATTTACGATTAGCAATGGATTGACGCAAAGCAGCCAACCCCAAACCGGCGGCACAGGTTGCTTCATAATCGACGATTATAATTTTTTGATTATTCATTTTTAATTTACAGATTTAACCAATTCACAGCATCCAAAAAAACAAAAGCAACAATCTTGAGATTGTTGCTTTTATAAATAGAACTCTTCTAATCAATAGATGCCAGTTGCAGAGCTTTTGTTATGTCAGACATAACATAGGTAGTCCAACCTGTGTATTTGCGATGAATATAACGTTTACCGTCTTTTTCCTTGTAATCCAGATTTTGGCTGGATACATAAGTCAATTTGACTTCTGTTGCAGAAAAAGAAATGGCTACTTTCAACACATGTTGGCGGACGTATAATCCCGCATCGATTTGATTGGCAGAAGTTTTCTCAACAGTCCAGCCGCGATTGACCAAACTGGTCTTGATGATTTTGATCACTTCTTCCGCTTTAACACCCTCTGGAATGGTGACCGCAGGAGGATCAACCAACTCGCGCGCTGCCATAGCAAATTGCGAAACTACAAGGCTCATCAGAACAACAAAAAGACCTAACCACTTTTTCATAAAACTCCCTCCTATAGATTTTGGACGAGGCGGAAGTATACCGAGTCACAGATTCAAAAATCCATCATTAGTGCCTGTTTTTCCCGATTCTATGAACTGGATGAAATAACCATACAAAAGCATTTCCTTTTGTAAAATCCATGGTTTAGATTGCAGGTCTTTTAAGACTCTGCCCTCCGTCAATTTTTGCTGATTCAGGGAAGATTCAGATCGCAAACCCAATGCTGTCGCCCTTTTTACCTAACCTATAACATCAGATGCACAGGACTCGTTATGAAGCGCTACTTTGAATTCCAGGACTCCAAATCCTATAAATTTTGGCAAATTGAAATCGATGGCAATAATTTTACCGTCACTTACGGAAAAATCGGCACTGCCGGTTTGGCAAAAACCACCGAGTGCGACTCACCTGAAGCTGTGGCAAAAGAAGCGGGAAAATTGATCAATGAAAAAACCAAAAAAGGTTATGTGGAAAAAGTAGAAGCCAGCTCTAAAAAAATCAGCAAGCGACTCAGCCTGACTTATGACGAAGCAGAAGATGGCAAAACAATACTGGAAAAAATGGAAGCCTTTGTTAACGGCCCGCAAGCTGCCGAAACTGACGCACTGGTGATTGGCGCATGGGAAGAAGCTTATGAAACCAGCCCTACTGAAGCTCTGACATTATTATTTTCATCCGCCAGCAAATTGCCCAACCTGCGTGAATTATTTGTCGGCGATATGGATTCGGAAGAATGTGAAATTTCCTGGATTCAACAAGATAACTACACCCAATTATTTTCAGCATTTCCACAACTGGAACGCTTGCACATAAAAGGCTCAACGGGTTTAACTTTATCTGGCGTGCCTATCAGCCACAGCAATTTAAAAGCTTTAACACTTGAATGTGGTGGCCTGCCCGCTTCGGTCATTAATCAAATTGCTACCGCCAACTTACCCAATCTGGAATATTTACAACTCTATTTGGGCGTAGAAGATTACGGATTTGATGGCAGCATTGTGGATTTGCATCCCTTTATGCTCAACAACCCTTTCCCAAAATTGAAACATTTGGGCTTACTCGATAGCGAAATTGCGGATGAAATTGCGATGGTAATGGCCAACGCGCCAGTGGTTGCGCAATTGGAATCACTGGATTTATCGCAAGGGACTTTAAGTGATGAAGGCGCGCAATATTTATTGGCGAGCGATTCCATCAAGCAATTGAAAAAACTCGATTTGCACTACCACTATATGTCCAATGACATGATGAAAAAACTAAAAGCTTTGCCCTTAATTGTGGATGTCAGCGACCAACAGGACATAGAAGATGACTGGCGCTACCCTGCAGTCACCGAATAATTGTTGATTCATGTTAATTATTGGCAACCCGGAAAATCGTCGCGTAACGCTGTTTCAACAAGCCTTACGCGATTTGCATCAGCCGCCTGCCCGTTGTGTTTCCTATATGGAAATTTTACAAAGTGGGATTTCACTGGATGAAATTCTCGCAAACGAAAATTGTATCCGAATAGAATCACCCGGCGAAAATTTTCAAGTCGAGCAAGCGCTGTTGGCGCTAGGCGGATTGGAATCAGCCAATCAGTTACCAGAAGATAAAGGTCGCATTTATTTCCCCGGCATTTGGTATCAGGGATTTAAAAAACTATTAACGGATATATCCCATGCTACTGATAATGTCATTTGGTTTAATCATCCAGATGACATTATCACCATGTTTGATAAGCCATTAACCAAATCAAAAAATCCTGTACACGCCTTACCCTTGTTGCCCCAATTTGATTCTTATGAACATTTTTTGGATTATGCAGCGCAGCAACAATATTCGCGTTTTTTTATCAAATTAGATTACAGCTCATCTGCATCTGGCGTTATGGCGTTTGAATATAATCCTAAAACTGGAAAAGCTCAGGGCAAAACCACTATTGAGTTGGTTCGTAAAGGATCAGATTGTTACTTTTATAATTCGCTTAAATTAAGACACTATTCTGATCACAAAGATCTCGCTGACATCATTAATTTTTTATTTCAGCAAGGCGCTTATGTCGAACCCTGGATCGTGAAAGCAAAAGATGAAGACAGCGTTTTTGATTTACGTGTGCTGGCAATTAACGGAAGGCGACAACATTCAATCGCTCGATTGAGTAAAAGCCCGATTACCAATTTGCATCTTGGCAATCAACGCCGTGCGATTAGTGAACTGGCAATTTCAACCCAACAGTGGCAAGAGATTGATCAACTGGTTGCAGATGTGATGCAAACATTTTCAAACAGTTTGTATTCAGGATTGGATATTTTGTTACCACGCGACGACACCAAAGCGCCTATCTTATTAGAAGCCAATGCCTTTGGTGATTTGTTACCCGGTTTGTTGCACAACAATAGAACTACTTATCAAGCCGAATTAATTGCTCTTTTCCAACAACACCCTCAACTTATGAGTAAAGCGGCATGACCTTAAATATGCACGAGATTGTGGGTCGTTCACATATACTCATGATCACCTTCGACACACTGCGTTATGACGTTGCTTGCGAACAACTGGCGCTCGGCAACACGCCGAATATTGCACGAGTATTGCCCAATCACCAATGGCAAAAATGTCACTCACCTGCATCATTTACCTATGCTGCCCATGTTGCGTTTTTTGCGGGTTTTTTTCCAACACCGGCAACACCCGGTCGACACGAACGATTGTTTGCATTGAAATTTTCTGGCAGCGAGACGACGGGTGCCAACACATTTGTATTTGACACCCCCGATATAGTCTCAGGCCTTGCCAACGAAGGATATCGAACCCTTTGTATTGGCGGCGTAGGATTTTTTAAAAAGCAAAACCCCTTGTCGCATCAATTACCAGGATTGTTTCAGGAAAGTTTTTGGGATGAATCGCTGGGTGTTACTTGTAAAGATTCAACAGGCAATCAGGTTGATTTAGCTTGTCAGCTATTAAAAGACAATCAGCAATCAGAAAATAAACCTTTATTTTTATTTATTAATATTTCTGCATTGCATCAGCCCAATTATTTTTATCTGGATAATGCGCAAGGCGACTCACTCGACACTCACGCTGCCGCTTTGCGCTATGCAGATAGCGAATTAGGGCGCTTATTTTCGGCATTTGAACAAGACAGGGATACATTGATGATTTTAACTTCGGATCACGGCACCTGTTATGGAGAAGATGGATACACAGGCCACCGCATTGGGCACGAACAGGTCTGGACTGTGCCTTACGGCGTAAATTTAATAAAGAAAACTGAATCACTGTAGGGGCGCTGCTTGCTGCGCCCATATGGTTGAATTTTATTTTGGTCGATTTGTAGGGGCGGCCCCCTGTGGCCGCACAGGGCAGGCACGGGGGCCTGCCCCTACACAGAAGAATTAAAGATATTTATTTTTGGAAACACCATGCTCGAATTTGAACAATATTTAAAATCCAATAGCCGTTACCAAAGCTATCTATATTCTTACCCGCACAAAACCGCTTATCGCCATTTTGAGCAGCCTGTTGATTTGAAAGAATTGTGGAAGAATGAAAAAAAGGATTCGCTATATCTATACAGCCACATCCCCTTCTGCAGAATGAAATGCAGCTTTTGTAATTTATTTACCGTTTCCAACCCCGAATCTGAGGCTATTGAACAATATTTACAACAGCTCAAAACTGAAGCCTTAACCCTGCGCGATATTTTGGGTGATTTTTCATTTGCCGGTTATGCAGTTGGCGGCGGCACCCCCAGCTTGTTGGAACCCAAACAACTCGACAACTTATTTTACATTTATCGCGACATACTCAATGTCGATTTAGCCAACACACCGGGATCATTTGAAATTTCCCCGGAAACTATTACCGACGAAAAACTCCAATTGTTATCTGATCTCGGCGTAGAGCGTGTCAGTATCGGCATTCAAAGCTTTATTGAAAGCGAAGCAAAATCGGTTGGCCGCTATCAAACTGACAATTTTATTCAGCCCATATTGGAAAAAATTGTCAGCTATCAATTTCCGGTATTTAACATCGATTTGATTTACGGCATTCCCGGTCAAACCTTCGAAACCTGGCTAATTTCTTTGCAAGAAGCAGTGCAATATCAACCGGCAGAAATATTTCTCTATCCACTTTATATTCGCCCGCTGACGTCGCTGCATAAGAAAAATGGCATTCAGGTTGCTGAAACTGATATTCGCGACGAGCTGTATAAAATTGGTTGTGAGTTTTTAACATCCCAAGGATACATTCAGGATTCCATGCGATTATTTCGCCACAAAAGTGTCACCCAAACCCTGGGGTCAGATTATTCCTGCCAGGAAGACGGCATGATAGGTTTGGGCACCAATGCACGCTCTTACACGCGTGATTTACATTACTCTACCGAATACGCCGTCAGCCGCCCCAATGTAAACGCTATAGTGAAGGATTATTTGCAAAAGCCAGCTCATGCATTTCAGCAAGCAACCTACGGAATTCAACTCACTGAAGATGATCGCAAACGCCGCTACTTGATTAAATCATTATTAAAAGCCGAAGGTTTGCACTTGCAGGATTACACTCGTCAATTTCAGGAGGATATTTTGCAATCCTTCCCTGAATTAAATTCTTTGGCGAATTTGCAACTGGCAACGCAAGATTCGCAGACAATCAAGTTAACCTCCGAAGGTTTGGCTTATTCGGATTTGCTAGGGCATTGGTTTATTTCCGATTCTGTAAAAAACAAAATGAACGAGTATGTTCACAAATGACGCTAAAAATTTTGTATCGCGGCTATTTAACCGATTGCAATTACACTTGCGACTACTGCCCTTTTTCCAAAACTAAAAACACTGCCGAAGAACAGCAACAAGATAGCGATGCACTACAAGCTTTTGTTGATTGGGTAGCAAAAAACAGCAGCGCCGAAAGCCCCATGGAAATTTTATTCACGCCTTATGGCGAAGCCATGGTTCGCCCCTGGTATAGAAAAGCATTTGTCGAATTATCCCAAATGCCTTTCGTAAAAAAAATTGCAGTGCAAACCAACCTTTCCTGGCACACCTCATGGTTGTCTGAAGCCGACAAGGATAGCGCCGCTATTTGGGCCACCTATCACCCGGATTTTGTCAGCATTGAGAAGTTTCTGGAGAAATGCGCACAACTTTCCGAACTGGGTATTAGCTATAGCGTTGGCGCAGTCGGTTTACGCGAACACTTTGAAAAAATCCAACAACTGCGCAATCAGTTACCCCGAAGCATTTATATGTGGATAAATGCTTATAAAGATGTGCCCTTGTATTATTCGCAACAAGAAATCGAATTTTTGACGCAACTCGATTCGCACTTCCCTACCAATCTGCAAAATTATTCCAGTAACAATCAAGCTTGCCGTACTGGCCATGAAGTGGTGTCAATAGAAGGCAATGGCGATTTATATCGCTGCCATTTTATTAAAGAAAAACGCGGCAATATCTTTGAGAATGATTTGGAGAAAATGCTCTGGCGCAGCCCTTGCAGCCGCAATATTTGCGACTGTCATATTGGCTATGTGCATATGGATGATTTGAAATTGTATGAATTGTATGGAGATAGAGTCATGGAGAGAATCCCTCTCCATTTTTGATCTAACCTGACTGGGCTTGTAAACCCTGATTAACTGATTGAGCCACACGTTTGGCTTCGATTTTTTTCCAAACCAATTCGTGAAAGTAGAAAGCCACTGTATTAATTGCCGGTTCAACCAGCGCTAGTGCACTGCCAACAACAAGGCTACCCGTTAAGGCGTAACCCACAGAAAAGGCCACAGTAAAATGTACAACCGCGAAGCTTGCTGTTTTGGCCATGATATTTTCCTCTGTTGACTGACAAAATTTATTTCACTTGTTGTCAGTCTAGCCAGAAGAATAAATAGCTGAAGTTAAACCTTTTAAAGGGGCTTATAGGGATTGTCTATTACCAACTATGACATGAATGGATTTAGCAAACGCATCCATCCAGTGAAACGTATGGGCGCATCCAATACCGTCAAACAGATACAGTCCTCGTTTTGCAAGGCTGTAGGGGAATGGTGATGCGAGGGGTCGCGGACGATAAAATCGCCTTGGTGATAGCAGCCCAGCTCATCTGAAAAACCACCACTTAAAATCAAAGTGTATTCGGTTCCTCTGTGGGTGTGAGTGGGGACTTTGGCCCCGGCGAGAATTTTTTGCAGCGTAACTTTTTTGCTGCCACCAACCAAATGGGTGAGATCCAATTTACTAATCGACTGGGTTTGTTTTTGCCAAGTGACTTGATTGTAATCCGTTAAATATTTTTCTAAGGGATTAACAAAATTCCGTTTAACTTTTTCAGTTTTGCATTCACTTCTTGCGGGCAGCGATTCAATAAAAGTATCCAGATCCGTGTCATCGACTGCAGGCGTCAGCTTTTCCAGCATCACACCACCCAACAGATTGGATTGACGAACGCGCGCCTGACATTGCGGGCATACAGAAAGATGAACCGATACTATCAGGGCTTCGGCTGCAGACAAATTGCCTGCCGCGTAGTCCATCAATAAAAATTCATCGGGATGATACTGACTCATAATTCTTTTGCCTCGAACATCATGCGTAACTTTTGGAGCGATAAACGGATTCTGCCTTTGACTGTCCCCAAGGGGATTTTTAACTCTTCGGCAACTTCTTCGTGGGTTTTACCTTCGTAATAGACTTTGCGTAAAGCAATCATCTGATCTTCGGGTAAATGTTGAATCGATTTTTTCACAAATGCTTCAGTCGACAGTTGCTCAATACTTTGCACTGTGGTGTCGTCTGTGGGTATTTGCCACAACTCGTCAGTTTCTATTACGACTTCCGCGCTGCTACGGTTCATTTGTCGCAACATATCGATGCGTTGATTACGAGCGATGGTAAATATCCAGGTGGATAATTTGGCAATTGATGGATCGTATTTTTCTGCATTGCGCCAAACGCTGGTCATGACTTCTTGTACCAATACATCCGCATATTGACCGAAACGCTGATTAATTGCGTAAGCCTTGATGCGCGGACCGTAGTATTTGTAGATTTCTCTAAATGCCTGCTTGTCGTCATCACGTGCGACGCGTGTGATCAGGTCTGACCAGTAACTGGCAGGCAAATCTTCTGTTGGCGCGGTAGCAGTCGACATAGTCAATTCCAAAAATTCTTGTGCACAGACATTACGCCCAAGCGCCGATTAAAGATCACAGGCCGATCGCTTTATTTTGTTTTTTTGTTCTTTTTCCCACTCACAGCGACGAGATTATCTTTTTTTGATCCAAATTTCGTCAACCACAGTAACCCAACGAACTGCAATTTAGTAACTGCAGGTCTTACTACCAAATCGCTTGATAACCATTACTACTACGAATCGATAGAAGGAGAAAGTCCGCTATGAAACTCTACAAACTGATCTTAATGGCTCTACTCAGCGTGATTGTCGCTGCCTGCGGTAGCGATAATGACAACGACAACGATAACGGCAATACAGGCAATATTGCCGTCAGTGTTAGCCCCGCAACTGCCACTGTGAAAGCAGGCAGGCAACAAAGCTTCACCGCTGAGGTAACCGGCACTAACCTGGTCGGCGTAACCTGGAGCACGAACGGAGGTACGATCAACGCATCAGGCGTTTACACCGCACCCACCACACCCGGTAGTTACACTGTCACCGCAACCAGTACCACTGACACAACGAAATCCGCTACAGCCGGTGTTACTGTAGTACCGCTCGACAAAACCATGGTCCGCGTATTCCATGCATCGCCCGACGCACCCAAAGTTAATCTCTGGGTGAATGATGCAGTGGTTGCATCTGACTTGGATTATCAAGCGTCAACCGGCTACCTGACCCTGGACGAAGGTACCTACAATGTTGCGGTTGAAGGTGTGATCCCTGGCGGCAATGCGGTTGTGATTGGTCCAGTCGATTTACCACTGGAAGCCAATACGGATTACGACGTGATTGCAGTTAATTCGGTTGCCAACATTGAACCTTTGATACTGAGTGATACTGGTAGCCTGAGTGACAACACCAAAGTGCGAGTGCGTGTTGCTCACCTTGCAGCTGCAGCACCTGAAGTCAAAGTATTTGTCACCGCTCCCGGTGCGGATTTGGCTGGTGCAACTGCATTAGGAAGCTTTGCTTTCAAAGGCACTTTAGGCCCCGTCGAAGTCCCCGCTGGCGATTACCAAGTTCGTGTAACTCTGGCTGACAATACTGTGGTTTATGATTCAGGCACAGTGAGCCTCGCCGCCGGTAAAGATTTACTCATCGGTGCAGTCCCCAATGTTGCCACAGGTTCATCACCCATCAGTTTGGCAGTCCTGGATGGCAACGCAGTTGCTTTAATTCATGACGAGAATGCAGGCGCTGATTTGCGTGTGGTGCACGCGTCTTCCGATGCACCAGCAGTTGATGTCTTAGCCAATAACAGCAGCACACCCGCGATCAGCAATTTGGCGTTCCCCAATGCAACTGATTATTTGAATTTACCTGCAGCGACTTACAACTTCAAAGTTGTTCCAACTGGCGTGTTAACACCCGCAGTGATAGATGCGGATGTACCACTGGCAAATGGTAGCGAATATAGTTTGTTAGCTGTTGGTGAATTGGCAAACATCGAGCCTTTGTTGTTGACTGATAACAATCGTTCCGTAGCCACTGAAGCTAAAGTGCGCTTGGTACATGCATCAACTCTCGCGGGCAATGTGGATATTTATGTAGTCGCAGCGGGCGCGTCTATTGCTAACGCCACGCCAAACTTCAGCAATATTCCATTCAAAGCCAGCACTGGTTATGTATCACTGGCTGCAGGCGATTACGATGTAATCATTGCACCAACCGGTACTAAAACTGAAGCCATCAAAGCAACACTCTCTTTCGCAACTGGCAAAATTTACACCGCCATTGCCAGAGACGGTGCTAACTTGACGACTCCGTTAAGTGTGATTGGTTTGGATGAATTGGCAGCGAATTAATTTTTATCTACACCAGAAACGGAGATGTCGGATTTCAGACTGTCGAAAAAAGGGACCTTTTCGTCAAGCCTACAGGATGTATTCATAAGTTACATCCATGTAACTTACCCTTCGGGCAAAGCCTTGTGCAAATTGCTCCTGCAATTTGTTACGGCGTGTCTGAAATTCGACATCTTCGTTTCTATTTGAGGTCAATTTTTTATTGAACTAAAACGAAAGACTTTGTTGATGAGTAGGAAAATTTAATGCGCAACGCGCGATAAAATCCTCGATCGAAACCAGATCATACTTGTGTGCTTGTTGATTGCCTGGTTTTAATTGCGACGCATCCGGAAACACTCCATACCCCGCCAACAAACAATGCCAGGACGCCGATGGATAATATTGGCCGATTTGCTGACGCTCGATTTCTTGCGATAAATTTTCACCACGCATCCATACCTGCAACAAAGACGCCAGCGAATCTGAAACCTGTTTGTTGCTGATATTGGCCAACCAATAATCAGTGTCGCGACGCGAGCTCACTAAATAATGGCAGTGAATATAATTTCTCACTCCATCAAAGCGCTGATTAATTGAATGATTGAATTTTTGCTGCTGACTGTCTGTAAAGTTTCCTGCCTCAAAAGATTCAGCAAAACCCAAAATCGTCTCTTGCACCAAATGCAAAGCTGTCGCTTCAAGTGGCTCGATAAAACCCTGAGACAATCCCACCGCCAGACAATTCTTGTACCAATGTTTTTCAACTCGGCCCACTTTCATTTTTAAATGCCGCGCAGCCGTGTCACTTTCAAGCAGACCTAATTTTTTCCGTAACTCCATTTCCGCTTGATCAGGTGAAATAAACGCAGAGGAATAGACATAACCATTCCCGATTCGATTAGTCAGTGGAATATTCCACACCCAACCGCTGGATAAAGCGGTCGATGTCGTTTGCGGAGCAAAAGAAGCCTCTTGCTTACTCGGCATCACCACTGCCGAATCATTAAACAATTGCGAGGAATAGCTAACGAAAGGCACAGCCAATGTTTTTTGTAACAAGACCGATGCAAAGCCTGAGCAATCGATAAAAAAATCGCTTGAAATAATCGAACCATCATCGGCTACTAATTCTTTTATTGTACCTTGCTCGGTTAGATTGACCGACTGAATTTTTTTATCCAAATAGATCACACCTGACTGCAAGGCTTTTTGCTTTAGAAACTGCCCGAGTAAGTGAGAATCAAAGTGATAGCCGTAACTGATTTTAAACGGAAAGTGATGCGCAGGTTTTGGCCCAAGATGATGTTTCGCCAAATAGGTACATAAGAAAAAATGATCAGGATGAGATTCAAGATCAATCCCTTTGCGACGCAAAAAACTATTGTGAAAAAACGCCGGTACCGAATAATCGTCAGGCTGCGCCGGAAAAGGATGAAAATAATCGGTGAATCCGGGTTTTATCGACCAATCGCAAAATTGAATGCCGGTTTTAAAACTGGCATTACAAACAGGCATCCATTCAGATTCATCGATTTCCATATAATCAAAAAACGATTTCAGCTGAGGTGTCGAACCTTCACCCACACCGATTATGCCAATATCGGAGGATTCAACCAGTTGAATTTCTATGCCTAAATGCTGCCAACGCTTATGCAATAAATTCGCAGCCATCCAACCGGCGGTGCCGCCGCCTAATATCAGGATTTTTTTTGGTGGCATGTGTTTCACCTCCACTCAAATACAAACGCCGTTCGCCCGCGCAAATTAACCTTGCGATCTTTAGAGATCATTATGCCGCTGAACAAATCTTTTGCTGATTCTTTATTGCCAATCACTCGCGAAAAACGCTTTAAATCGAGCGTGATGTCTTGATGATTTTTATTTAACACCACCATCACCATGGAATTTTCCGTATAGCGAAAATACACATAGATTCCATTCTCGGGGGCAAAATGTTCCAACTTACCAGAATGAATAGCCTCAGCCGATTTTCGCCAATTAAATAACTGTTTAATAAATTTTTGTGCATCTTGCTGTTTTGCACTCAATCCTTTTCCACTGAACATACTCTTATTGTCTTGCGGCCAACCGCCGGGAATATCTGCTCTAACGGCGCCATCGTCTCTTTCGCGCGGGCTGGTCATGAGTATTTCACCACCGGCGTAAAATTGCGGAATGCCGCGAACCGTTGCCAGATAGACCATCGCCATTTTGTACAAATCCAGATCTTCATTCAGCAAGGAGTATAGACGGGATGTATCGTGGTTTTCGGCAAACACCACCAAATTATCCGGCGCAGGATATAAAAAATCATTGGCAAGCGCTTCATACAATTTGATCCAGCCGTTGGTAAAACTTTCATCCTCCAATAAAGACTGGCGAAGGGTTTCATAAATAGGGAAATCCATCATGCTTGGCATGCCCATTTTTTGCCAGTGCGCAACAATTGCCGGGTTATTACTCCACTCCTCACCGACTAAATTGATTTTTGGATATTCTTGCAAAATCGCTTGCGCCCAACGCGCTAAAAATTTTTCATCAGCATAGCCAAAAGTATCTTCACGAATGCCGGATAAGCCTGCATATTCAATCCACCATAAACTATTTTGAATTAAATAATTGGCGAGCTGCGGATGCTGTTGATTTAAATCCGGCATGGTCGGTACAAACCAACCCGCCACAAATTTTTCTTTATCTTCCGCGGCGGCATGAGGGTCTAAAATACTGGTACGACGATGGCTGGTTTCTACATATTGATCAGGAAAATTTAACCAGTTTTTTGCCGGTAAATCTTTCATCCACCAATGGCCAGAACCTATGTGGTTCAGAATAATATCTTGAATGACTCCGATGTTTTTTGCTTTGGCTAGTTTGACAAAGTTGCGATAGTCCTCATTAGTACCAAAACGCGGATCAATTCGATAGAGATTAGTCGCAGCATAACCATGATAGGAATATTGTGGTTGATTATTTTCCAGTAGCGGATTGGGCCAGATCTGGGTAAAACCCATAGCGGCTATATAACCAAGCTGTTGTTGCATGCCTTGCAAATCACCACCGTGACGACCGTTTTTATCTTTCCGGTTTACTTTCTCCAGCATATCAGGCTGATTGTCGTTGTTGAGATTACCATTGGCGAACCTGTCAGGTGTTAACAAATAAATGGCATCCTGGGTAGAAAAGCCCTGCCTCTCCGCAGAATTTTTTTCTCTGGTCCATAACTCATAAGTAAAGCTGGCAACCAGTTGCTGATCGCGAAAGAATTGAATCGGAAATTTTCCCGGCTTGGCTTTTTCATCTATTTTCAAAGTGACAAATAAATAATTGGGATTATCCGTTTTTGCAATCTCAAGAATGCTAACACCTGAATAGTTCACTGCTGGATTGGTGTTCGCAATTGATGATCCATGAACCATGAGCTCTACCTGGTTCCATTTCATGCCCACCCACCAATTCGCAGGCTCCAAATGCCAAAAGGGTTGTGTATTGGAAAATACCAATGGCGAAAACAAGCAGAGGAAAATCACTATTATTTTTTTCATAAAATATCTCTTGTTGCTGACTTCACTGCAATGAATAGGCTCTGTTTCAGACTGTCGAAAAAAGGACTTTTTCGTCAAGCCTACAGGGATGTATTTACGGCGTGTCTGAAATAGAGTCTATTCATTGCCAACCGCCATTAGCAATAAAAAAAACACCCACTGGCGAACCAAGTGGGTGAAATAGCTTCAAGGGTTGAGAGACTCACACTTACATTTTGTAGTTCACGCCAAAGAAATATTGGCGACCAAAATATTGGATCGAACCGGTTTGCGCTTCTGTTCCGAAATAAGTTTTGGATGGCTCATCAGTCAGGTTATTCACCTGCAACACCAACTCAACACCATTTTCAAATTCATAAGACGCCTGATAATCCACGACCGATTCATCCGCATAAAACACTTCTTGTGTTTCCACCGCAACCTGATTGGCAACAAAAGATTCGCGGAAGCGATAATTCAAACGTGTTGAAAAACCTTCGTAATCATAAAAGAGAGTTGCACTGAAATTGCTGGGCGACAAACCTGGCATACCAATATCTTTTTCGGCACCACCCAGGCTGTTAACTCTCTCCACGTCACTTTCTGTATAAGAATAACTGGAGTTAACACCTAAGCCTGACCAAATACCCGGCAAGAAATCAAAGGTTTGTGTGTAACCCAATTCAATACCTTGAATGTATCCACCCTTGGTATTGTTGTAAGCGGTTTGATACTCACCACCGGGTTGCAATGGATTACCGGTATTGGGGTTGGTCGCAGGAACATTGAATCCCAATGCCGCAAAATCCACACCGCGCAAAGTAATTGTCTCAATGAATGATTCAATATCTTTACGGAAAACCGCAACGATTACCGCACCTTCTGTGTCTTCAAAATAATGCTCGTAACTCAAATCATATTGATTGGCATAGAAAGGATCGAGCAACGGGCTGGTGTTGCCCCAGGCATTAAATCTGTCTTCACCATCAATCCAGGAACCCGCACCGGATTTTAATTGGCTAACCGGTGGGCGCGACATAACTTTTGCTGCAGCAAAACGTAATTGATCGTTATCACTCAATTCAAAATTTAAATTCAATGATGGCAATACGTCTGTGTATTTTTGTCCCATCACGTTTCTAACATAATCATTACTGACTTCACCGCGACCGTCAGTAATGGGCTCACCTGCGCCTGCGCCAATTTGCAAAACACCATCACTGGATTGATCGGAATTCACAACACGCACACCCAGATTACCGGTGACAGGTGTTGCACCCAATTGGGTTTCAAAATTTGCCATTAGATAACCGGCGAGTACATCTTCAGTCACAGTACCGGTTTGTACCATGGTCCAGTTGTTTGCCCAGTTAGCGACCGGATTCCAGTCACGACCGCGAGCAGCTTCAACTGCACGAATGGCAGAGTTGAAATCAACCGCCAAAAAATTAGGCATAGCAGAAAGATCACCGCCAAATTTTACGACCTTCACCATGTCGTCAGTTAACTCGATAGGAAGATCGGTTGGATGATTACCAAATTCAGATCCGTAACCATCTTGTCCGCGTTTACCTGTGTACTCGCGTGAGGAGTTACGCACACCCCACTCAATCGAATTAATAATTGAAACATCCAATTCATATTTAAAATCAATTTTTTGCGCATTGATTTCGTTATGAGTGATAAATGGCCACTGACCAACTTCGGTTAAAGCCACACGATTCAGATCTGTGTAGCCATTAGCAAAAGTGATTCGCGCAGGCTTCAAACCACGGTTGATATAGTCAATAGATTCTGCAGAGCGAACCGGATTGGCAACACTGGTATCGTTATACAAAAGCGCACGTGTTCCACCATTTTGGAAATCGCCATCGGATTCAGAGAAAGAAACATCCGCATTAATAGTTAATGCATCCAATTTCCATTCTGCGTTTAATCCATAAGATAAAACTTCGGCTTCACGTGAATCGTTGTCATTAACAGTAAAGACTGCAAAATTGGTTGTACCGTCGCCACTCACTTGACCACCAATCATATTGCCGTCAACTACAACCGGATTGGTAATGCTATTGGCGGCAGACAAATTCTTGATGCGGAATCCACGAGCAAAGGCTTCTGAATCGGCTTTGGAGTTAAACACATCACCTTTCAGAGTAAACACATCACTGGGCGCCCACACAAAAGTACCCAAATAACTATCGCGCTGCTCTTCGCCACCGCGCTGTTGAATTTCCATACCTTCGCTGACGTATTCGTTACCCGCAACAGCATCCACATTGCGCTGTGCGTTGTAATTCAAACCAATATATTGATTGGCAACACTGGGCGCACTCAAACGCGCATAACCCAATGCAACACCCAAAGTATCATCTGCAAATTTGCCTTGATAAGACGCATTAAATCTGTGGCCGCTATCGATTGCATCTTCTACTTCTGATGTACGGCTGTTGGAGCTTCCACGCACACCCAGATTCACCGAATGTTGTTTGTCATTTTTTAGTGGATTCACAGTCGTCAATTCGATGCTACCGGCAACACCGCCTTCAATTAACGAGGCTTTTGGTGATTTATACACAGCCGCTTGTGCAATTAATTCAGAAGGGTAAACATCAAATTCAATTTTACGACCCGCGATGGGGCCAGTGCTGGTACTGACTTGTTCGCGACCATTCATGGTGGCAAAAACAAAATCGCCGCTCATACCGCGAATATTAATTTCGCTGGCCTGGCCACCGGTACGCACCGAAGTCACACCAGGCAAACGTGATAAAGAGTCAGCGATAGAAACATCTGGCAAGCCACCGATGTCATCCGCAGAAATTGCTTCGATAACCGTATCGGAATTACGCTTGGCTTCAACCGCATTTAAAACGCTTTGACGGAAGCCGGTAATCACTACCTCTTCCACCGAATCAGCATTTTTCTGATCGTCATTTTGTTGTGCATAAACCAGTTGTGACCCCATTGTCAGGGTTGCAGTCACCGCCAGCAGTTGATGTAACTTATACTTTTTCATGTCATATCTCCGGATGAAATCATTGTTATTGTTTAAAAACCAAAAAAATCTGATGAATCAATTTTGCGTCGGTCAGTATTTTTGTGTTGGTAAAATACTAGAACCATTCAACTCGCACTCACAATAGAATGCATACGTATTCAATCAATGCATACCTATGCATTTTTATTTCACTTCTGAAAAAATTGCCGACAGAGGCGCCATTTCGATTGAATCCATGTCACCCGCAACTGATGTAAAACCATGGCCTTCTGTAGTCACCAATCGTAAAGGTTGATTTAATTTGATCGAATAAGCTTTATTAGAGAAATTAAATGCAGCCAGCAGGGTTTGATTATTCTCTTTACGTATAAAGACAAGATAATCCTGATGATCCGCAATAAAATTGATTTCACCCAGAACCAGCGCTGGCTGCTGTTTCCGCCAACGAATAAATTTGCGATAGGCATTTAACACTGAGTGTTGATCCTGGTCTTGTAGAGAAACCGCTTGATGTTTATGTGCATCGGAAATGGGCAGCCAGGTTTTGGCACTGGAAAATCCCGCGTAGGTATTTTGATTCCAGGGCAAAGGCGTTCGGCAGCCATCACGACCTTTAAATCGAGGCCAAAAGGTAATGCCGTATGGATCCTGCAAATCTTCACGCGCAATTACAGCTTCAGTTAAACCCAACTCTTCGCCCTGATAACTGCACAAACTTCCGCGCAGTGATAACAACATAGCGTTAAAAATTTTCGCTAATTGCAGAGATGGATTTTCACCGCCCCAACGTGATAACACGCGGCGCACATCGTGATTACCTATGGACCAACAAGGCCAACCTTGAGTTAATTTTTTATCCAGGTCTTCAACCGTTTTACGAATATGGCTTCCGGATAATTGCTCAACCAATAATTCAAAACTGTAAGCCATATGCAAACGCGAATGGCCATTGGTGTATTCGGCCATGGTTTCCAGTGAATTTTCCGAGGATATTTCACCGAGCGTGACGGTACCCGGGTAACGATTCATCAATTCACGCAAGGATTCGATAAATGCCAGATTTTCCGGCCGGGTGTTGTCGTAAATATGTTTTTGAAATGCGTAGGGGTTGTCCTCACGAAAACCGCGCCCTTTGCGCTCTTCGAGCGGCTTGACTGGATTGGATCGCAATTCAGCGTCATGAAAACAAAAATTAATAGCGTCGAGACGTAAACCATCCACACCACGCTTTAGCCAGAATTCAACTTCTTGCAGAATTTGTTGGCGCACTGCAGGCGAGTGATAATTTAAATCCGGTTGGGATTTTAAAAAGTTATGCAAATAATATTGGCAACGACGCGATTCCCACTCCCAGGCCGAGCCACCAAAAATCGATAACCAATTATTCGGCGGCGTACCATCAGGGTTTGCATCCGCCCAGACATACCAATCGGCTTTGGGGTTATCGCGCGATTCACGGCTTTCCATAAACCAGGCATGTTGATCCGAGGTATGACTCAACACCTGATCAATAATAATTTTAATATTGCGCGCATGGGCTTCAGCAATTAACTGATCAAAATCATTCAAGCTACCGAAGATTGGATCAATTTCGCGATAGTCACTGATATCGTAACCAAAATCTTTCATTGGCGATTTGAATACAGGCGATACCCAAATCGCATCAACACCCAGACTGGCGATGTAATCAAGGCTTTTGATAATGCCGGGAATATCGCCTATGCCGTCGTTATTGGTGTCCATCAAACTGCGCGGGTATACCTGATAAATAACTGCACCACGCCACCAGGAATTGGAATCCGTCATATTAAATGTCTCCTGCGGATTTTTATGACAATCTATTTTTATAATTGCCGGTTGTTGTAATTGAATGAAACCAACATACGCCAGTCGTTTTTTTTCGCCAAGCGACTGCATACGTATGCATATTTTTCTTGTCCGATTTTTCGGCATAATCGATAAGAATACGTATGCATAAACTTGTTCATTCGGGTGATTGTTTGCATTAATAGGTGAAGTAATTTCACCCCACCCCTTTCATGTAAATAGCGAGTCGTTCCCCACTTTGAAAAAGGGGGGCCAGGGGAGATTTAAAATTTCAGTAAATTTGACCATTTTAAATCCCTCCCCCGCCTCCCTTTTCCAAAGGGAGGAGCCGGTTCCCTCCTGTTAATAAGAGGGTTAGGGTGGGGTGAAATTTTCAGATTCAACATCAACCGGTAATCCATCATGAAAATAAATTTTTACCTTTCACTTTTGATCAGCGGTGTTTTAGTCACAGGTTGTTTCAAAAAAAATGAAGACAAACAACAAACATCTCTTATAGCACCGGGCGCGCCCGGCAAAGCATCCACCTGGTCCTATTCAGGTAAAACCGGCATTGGTACTTCTTACGAAACCTATACCCAGGGCCGCTATCAAGATTCAGGGGGCAGTGGAACCATTTCCAAAGTCTGGTTTTCAATCGCCCAGGGTGTATTAACCGAAACCATGTATGGATTAATTCATCAAGCACAACTGCAAGAAGCGCAATTGTTTATTCAGGGTGAAAATTTTTTGGATGAAGAAAAAAAGGATACGATTTCTAGCATCAGTTATTTGACCACTGACGACAAAGGCAGACCTTCGTCTCTGGCTTATAAAATAGTGAATCGCGACAAAGATAATCAGTATGAAATTGAAAAACATATTTTTACTGATCCCGATTCACAGGCCTTAATCATGCGCGTGAAAATTCACGCACTGCAAACCATTACGCCATATTTATTCGTCAATCCGTCGATTAACAATACTGGCTCAGGCGACTCTGCTATTTACGCCAATAATAGTTGGGCAGCTTTTGAAGGCGAGACCAGTATGAGTTTGGTTGCTCGCGGTGAAGTGGTTAATCAAGTGACAGGTTTTGAAGGTGTGTCGGATGGCATCAGCCAGCTAAAAGAATTCGGAAAAATCCAACAGCATTACACCACTACCGACAATCAAAAAGGCAATGTCGCATTTACGCTGGAATTAAAAACTCTGGCAGCAGGCGAAACTGCAGAATGGGACTTTGTTTTAGGTTTTGGCATAACGCCACAACAAAGCACTCAAATCGCCAATGAGTCTTTAACAAAAGGTTATGACAAGTTATTAGCTGCTTACAAAGGTGATGGCGATGCCATCGGCTGGAGCGATTACCTCGCCAGTTTGAATCAGTTGGATGCATTGAGTAATACGGCCACGGATGAAGGAAAATTATTATTCACCAGCGCTATGGTGTTAAAAGCGCAGGAAGATAAAACCCATGCAGGCGCTTTTATTGCGTCACTATCCAACCCTTGGGGCGATGTAAAATCAGCTGAAAAATCGGCGACTGGATACAAAGCAGTTTGGCCGCGCGATTTTTATCAAGTGGCTATGGCGATGCTGGCGTTAGGCGACAAAGAATCACCTCGTGTTGCTTTTGAATATTTGCAAAAAGTACAAGCCAGCAGCGCAACTCCCGGTTATCAGGGCACACCCGGATGGTTTTTACAAAAGACTCATGTGGATGGCGAAATTGAATGGGTTGGTGTGCAACTGGATCAAACCGCCATGCCAATCATGTTGGGTTGGCGTTTATGGAAAGAGAATATTTTGTCTGATGCCGAGATTAGCGATTGGTACAACAAAATGTTAAAACCAGCGGCAGAATTTTTGGTAAAAGGCGGCAATGTAAAACTCGACTGGAATAATTCCACTATCACGCCACCTTACACACAACAAGAACGCTGGGAAGAACAAGCCGGTTTTTCACCTTCAACAACAGCAGCAGTGATTACCGGTTTAATTGCAGCAGCAGATATTGCCGATTTGGCGCAGGATGCAGACGCTGCTAAGAGTTTCCGTTCAACAGCAGACAATTATTCAAACCAAATCGAATCCTTGATGTTTACTACAAAAGGATTATTAGGTAATGGCCAGTATTTTTTACGCATCAATGCCAATCAAGATCCCAATGATAAAGGTCGACTGGATGATCGCAATGGACAAATCATTGCCGACGAATCGCAAGTAATTGATGGTGGCTTTTTGGAATTGGTTCGTTACGGCGTGCGTAAATCGCAAGATAATTTGATTATCGAAACTTTGAATGAATATGACGATCAATCGCTGCCTGATCCATTGCGCGTGAAATATGAATTCAATTTTGCAGGCGTGGATGGAAAATTCCCTGGCTGGCGTCGTTATGGTTTGGATGGTTACGGTGAAGATACAGAAACCGGTTTGAGTTACGCCGCGATTAATGACACTAACTCTGCCAATCAACGCGGGCGTGTCTGGCCGATTTTTACTGGCGAACGCGGTCACTATGAATTGGAATTGGCGAAATCAAATAATCAACTGGATAAACTCGCACTGCGCAACACTTATGTGAAAGCTATGGAGCTATTTGCCAATCAGGGCATGATGCTGCCTGAACAAGTTTGGGATGGTGTAGGTAATAATTCCGTCTATTCTTATCAAACAGGTGAAGGCACCAATTCTGCGACACCCTTAGCCTGGAGTCATGCCGAATATATAAAACTATTGCGCAGCATTAATGATGGCAACACCTGGGATAAAAATTCCAGCACAGAAAATCGCTACGCAAAATAATATTTTTTTGAAAAGTGCCAACGGAAATGAATGCACTCTGTTCCGGACACGCCGTAAATACATCCGTGTAGGCTTGACAAAAAAGTCCCTTTTTTCGACAGTCCAAAACAGAGCGCATTCATTTCAATAGAAAGACCGAAACTATAAAAAGGTAAACCCATGCAAAAACCCAATCTATCTTTTTGGCAAATCTGGAATGTCAGCTTTGGTTTTTTGGGCGTGCAAATGGGTTTTGCTTTGCAGAATGCCAACGTCAGTCGCGTGCTGTCAGATTTAGGCGCAGATTTGCATTCGCTCTCACTCTTTTGGTTGGCTGCACCCATTATGGGTTTATTGGTGCAACCTTTAGTCGGCGCCGCATCGGATAAAACCTGGAATCGTTTTGGTCGGCGACGCCCTTTCATTTTAGGCGGTGCTATTGCAGCGGCGCTGGGTATGTTGTTGATGCCCAACGCACCGATTGTAGTTTCATTTATTGCGCCGATGATTTTTGGCGGTTTGATGCTGGCATTAATGGACGGTGCCTTTAATGTTTCCATGCAACCTTTTCGCTCTTTGGTGAGCGATATGTTACCCAATCAACAACGCACTTTTGGTTATGCGATTCAAGCTTTGTTGATTAATATTGGTGCCGTATTGGGATCAATGCTGCCCTTTTTATTAACCAATGTGATTGGCCTGGATAACACTGCTGAAAAGGGACAAGTAGCAGATTCCGTTGTCTGGGCATTTTATATAGGCGCCAGTATTTTGCTCGGCAGTGTATTGTGGACGGTGATTCGCACCAAAGAATACGCACCGGATACATACAACCAATATCATCAAATTGTTGCTGAAAAAAAATCTCTTGAAAAAGTATCCATTACTCATAGATTAAAAAATTTCTTTCAATTGATTCGCAGTATGCCAAGCACTATGCGTCAATTGGCAGTAGTGCAATTTTTTTCCTGGTTTGCATTATTTATTATGTGGGTTTACACCACACCCGCCATTACTCAACGCATTTGGGGATTGGAAACCAAATGGTTTGATAGTGATTATTTACATTCATTGGAAAAAATCCCGCAAGAGATTTTGGCGGCTAAAGGCGCAGCAGGCGATTGGGCTGGAATTTTATTTGCGGCTTATTCACTCTTTGCAGCACTTTTTGCCATTGTATTAACTCAACTTGCCAATCGCTTCGGTAGAAAATTTGTCTATTCCATGTCGCTGTTAATTGGCGGCTTATCTTATTTAAGTTTTTTCTGTTTCAACAACAGTGAATTAATTCAGGTTAATCTGTGGTTTACCCAAATCACCCTGCCATTAGGTGCATTACATTTACTCTTTCCTATGATCGGCATCGGCATAGCTTGGGCCGCAATACTCGCTTTACCTTACGCGATTCTCGCCAGCAGCTTGCCCGCTGATAAAACCGGCGTATACATGGGCATTTTTAATTTCACCATTGCCGCACCGCAAATTGTGTCAGGTTTATTAGCAGGGCAATTGTTGAAATATGTGTTTGATAACAATGCTGTTTATATTGTGATGCTGGCGGGTGTTTGTATGATTCTCGGGGCTGTGGCGGTTGTGTTTGTGCGGGATTCGGACAGCCTTACCCCCTCCTAACCTCCCCCTTGGCAGGGGGAGGGACTTTACTCCCTACTTTTTTGCAAGGTGAAATCTGTCCCCTCCCCTGCCAAGGGGAGGGTTAGGGTGGGGTAAGGCTTTTACAAGACCCCCGCACCACCAACTTCGCAGGCAACAACATAGACTCGGGTTTTTCACCCGCGACCAATTTCAATAAATTTTCAACCAATAATTCACCGGCCAGCAAAGTATCCTGTTGCACTGTAGATAGAGGTGGATGTGTATATGAGGCCATGGGTATATCATCAAAACCCATTACCGCAATATCATCCGGAATTTTTTTTCCGGCTTCCTCAAGCGCTTTCATAGCACCGATTGCGATTAAATCACTCGCACCAAAAATTGCATCGAATTCAATTCTTCTCTGCATTAAAGTAATCGCCGCTTTGTAACCTTCTTCTTCTGAAGTTTCAGCGGCGACTTGTAAACTGTTGTCAATTTCAATTCCCGCTTCTTGCATGGCTTTACAAATGCCGTGATAGCGATCGCGAAATTCCGGGCTGTGTTCGGAGACATCACCCAAAAATGCAATTTTCTTGCGACCCAAACCCAATAGATATTGCGCGGCTTGATAGGCACTGTTGATATTGTCACAGCCAATCGATACACCCGGTTGACCTTCAAGCACTGGGCCCCAGGTAATATAGTGCGCACCCACTTGAGTTAGATAAGTAAGTTTTTTAACAAAGGTTTCGTAATCACCGTAACCTAAAAAAATAATGCCATCAGCGCGATTGGCGTCTTCATAATCCGCATGCCAGTCTTCGCTAAATTGTTGAAAGGAAATTAATAAATCAAACCCTCGTTTGGCAGCCGCTTTGGTAATGCTACCCAACATGGAAAGGAAAAAAGGATTTATCAGTGACTGGCCAGTTTCGTGATGTTCGCACAACAAAAGCGCAATAGTTTTGGTTTGCTGGGTGCGTAAGCCGCTCGCGTGTTTATCAACCTTGTAATTCATTTCCCTTGCGATTTGCTGCACCTTAAGGCGAGTTTCCAGATTCACCAAGGGGCTATCGCGCAATGCACGCGATACAGTGGATTGGGAAACTCCCGCACGATAAGCGATATCAAACGAGGTAGGTTTGTCCTCTTTCATATAGCCTCCATTATTATCGGCCTGAATTATTATAGGTGATATCGCAGGATTTACGCTGGACTTGATCAACCGGATGCAAGGCATGATCAGGCATCAGCAAAGGCGAGTCAATTGAGCTGAACGGAATTATCTTTAAACACTTATGCTTTTATCGCCGCCCAGCTGGCAGCAATCACATGCTCCAGGATTGCATCATCCATTTCAATCAAACCCAACAAGCGTTTGCGGGCAATTTCAAACAGGGGCTCGAAGGCAAGTGAGAACAGAATTTCATCTGGTAAATTTTTCAGCTTTCCGGATTGAATACCCTGCGCAAAAAAATCCGAGACGGGTGATGTACGCTTTTTGGCTTGCTGATAATGGCTACGCAAAACGTCAGGCGGCAAATGGTCAAATTGAGTTTTACTTAAAAGGATTTCCGGCTGCTGCGCAAACAGCGCCCAGAATTGATGACATAAACGATTAAATTGTTGCTCGATAGTCGCAGGTGTTTCTGTGGAACCGGACAAATACACAACCACTTTATCGACGATTTGGTCATAAACTTGTTTGATCAAATCGTCGCGATCCGCAAAATATAAGTAGACAGTGCCGGTGGCCACACCAGATTCTTTTGCTACATCGCGAATTGAAAATCCATGAAATCCTTTTTTGGACAACAAATGCAAAGTCGCATCCAGTATGGCCTCGCGTTTATTCACTGGTTGACTCCGGATTTTTTTTGGTAAAGCGGCTGGCGAGCCTGAAGACAACAACAAAAAATACCGGCACAAAGAAAATCGCCAGTAGCGTTGCAGAAAACATTCCGCCGAATACACCGGTGCCAATTGCATTTTGACTACCTGAGCCTGCGCCACTACTCAACACCAAAGGTGTTACACCCAACATAAACGCCATGGATGTCATGATGATCGGACGCAAACGCATACGAACCGCTTGCATTGTTGCATCCAACAAATCAGCGCCTTGTTCATAAAGTGATTTGGCAAATTCAACAATCAAAATGGCATTTTTTGCGGCAAGCCCAATTGTTGTGAGCAACCCAACTTGAAAATACACATCGTTAGACAAGCCGCGCGCCATTGCAAAAGTGACAGCACCAATCACACCCAGGGGCACAACCAACATAACAGAGAAAGGCACCGACCAACTTTCATAAAGTGCAGCAAGACACAAGAACACAAATAAAATCGATATAGCATACAGAAGCGGTGCCTGGTTACCGGATTCACGTTCTTGTAATGACATACCTGTCCATTCATAACCAATACCCGGCGGCATTTTTTTCATAATTTCTTCAACGGCTAACATTGCATCACCGGAGCTGACGCCTTCAGCGCCCTGCCCCAATAAATTAATTGCCGGTACACCGTTGTAACGCTCCAATCGCGGCGAACCAAAAATCCAACGGCCAGAAGTAAATGCAGAAAAAGGCACCATTTCGTTTTTGTTATTGCGCACATACCAGTGCTGCACATCTTCCGGCAGCATGCGATATTGCGCCTCACCTTGTACAAATACTTTTTTCACGCGACCTTTATCAATAAAGTCGTTTACATAGGTAGCGGCCCATGCGGTTGAGAATGTGGAATTAATATCACTTAACGAAACGCCCAAAGCAGCGGCCTTTTCCTGATTGATATCCAATTTAAATTGCGGATTATCTTCCTGACCATTAGGGCGCACACCGACCAAACGTTTGTCTGCTGCGGCTAAAGCTAAAAACTCATTGCGCGCTTGCATTAATTTTTCTTGCCCCAGACCACCGAGATCCTGCATACGCAAATTAAATCCGGATGAAGTGCCCAATTGGCTAATCGCGGGTGGCACAAATGGAAACACCATGGCGTCTTTAATTTTGCTAAAACTCGCCAACGCACGCGCCGCTACTGCCTGTACGTGTTGCGAATCCTCGGTACGATCATCCCAATCCTGTAAACTGATAAAGGCCATGCCATTATTTTGTCCGCGCCCACTAAAACTAAAACCAATAATCGAAAAAATTGAGCGAACTGTGTCTTGCTCATTTTCAAGATAATGTTTTTCGATTTGATCCATTACACCCATGGAGCGCTCTTTGGTTGCACCTACAGGTAAAGTCATTTGCGTGAAGAAAACACCCTGATCTTCGTCTGGCAAAAACGAGCCAGGTAAACGCGTGAATAAAAATCCTAACAGCAACACAATCAATAAATAGATCATCATGTAGCGGCCTGTTTTACCCAGCATGGATTGCACAGTCGCCTGATAACGAAGCGTTGCACAATTAAAATGCCGGTTGAACCAACCAAAAAATCCGGTTTTGTGTTGATGATCGGCGTCCACTTTTCTCAACAGGCTGGCGCAAAGTGCTGGTGTGAGCGTGAGTGCAACTATCACCGACAAAATCATCGCCGACACAATGGTGATTGAAAATTGGCGATAGATAACACCGGTGGAGCCACCAAAAAATGCCATAGGTATGAATACGGCTGATAAAACCAATGCAATACCAATCAACGCACTGGTAATTTGTTGCATGGATTTTCGCGTGGCTTCTCGCGGTGATAATTTTTCTTCGGCCATTACCCGTTCGACATTTTCCACCACCACTATGGCGTCATCGACCAATAATCCAATAGCTAATACCATTGCAAACATAGTGAGGGTGTTAATCGAATAACCAAAGGCTTGCAAAATTGCGAAGGTCCCTAACAACACCACCGGCACCGCAATAGTTGGGATCAGTGTTGCGCGGAAATTTTGCATAAATAAATACATCACCAGGAAGACCAGAATCACGGCTTCGATCAAGGTGTGTACTACCGATTGAATCGACAGTTTTACAAAAGGTGTGGTGTCGTAGGGATAAACGACTTCCAATCCAGCAGGAAAAAATCGTTCAAGTTCTGCAATACGTTTACGCACTGCATTGGCAGTGTCCAGAGCGTTAGCACCTGATGCCAGAGAAATACCCAAACCCGTTGCAGGCCGATTGTTATATTCAGTTTCGAATTGATAATTTTCACCACCCAATTCGACTTTGGCCACATCGCCAAGACGAATTTGCGATCCATCCTGATTAACGCGCAACATTATGTTGCGAAATTGTTCAACCGAATTTAAACGCGTTTGAACCACAATGCTGGCGTTAATTTGTTGCCCGGGTACAGAAGGTGTGCCACCCAATTCACCTGCCGCTATCTGCGCATTTTGCGAACGTATAGCAGTGACTATATCCAGCGTGGTGATTTTGTAACTCGCAAGTTTGTCTGCATCCAGCCAAATTCGCATAGCGTATTGCGAACCAAATAACTGTACAGAACCCACACCATTAATTCGACTGAGCGGGTCTTGAACCGTACTGGCAACATAATCTGCAATATCGTATTTATCCATGCGACCGTCTGCCGAAACAAACGCGGCCACCATTAAAAATCCGGCGGTGGATTTGGTTACTCTAACGCCTTGCTGTTGAACTTCTTGCGGCAGCAAGGGCATAGCCGATTGCAATTTATTTTGCACTTGTACTTGTGCAACATCAGGATCAGTACCTGTCTCAAATGTCAGCGAAACATTACCACTGCCACTGGATTCGCTGGTGGACGACATGTATTTAACATTATCAATCCCTGTGAGCGACTGCTCCACAATTTGAATCACTGTGTCTTGCACTGTTTGCGCCGAGGCACCGGGGTAATTCAAATTTATGCTGACGGATGGAGGCGCAATTTGTGGATACTGCTCAATTGGCAATTTAAAAATTGACAACAAACCAGCCAACATAATCACTATGGAAATTACCCAGGCAAATACCGGGCGATCAATAAAAAACTTCGCCATCTGATTTACTCCTGGTTAACAGCTGAAGTTGCCGTTACTGCATTGACGAGAACGCCAGGTTTAATTTTTTGCAAACCCTCAACAATGACTTGATCGCCTTCAGCCAAACCTTCAAGCACTAACCATTGATCACCCACCGCAGAATCCACTTTGATATTGCGCAATTCTGCTTTGCTTTCCGCATTAATAATCCAGACAGTTGCACCGCCAGTGCGATCGCGAACCACACCGCGCTGTGACACCAGCATGGCGTTGCTGCGCTGCCCTTCTTCAATACGCGTACGCACAAACATACCGGGCAACAACAAACGATCAGGATTGGGAAATTGCGCGCGCAAGGTCACAGTGCCGGTGGATTCACTCACACCCACTTCAGCAAATTGCAAATAACCTTTGTGCTCGTACACAGATCCATCACCAAAAATTAATTGCACGGGTGATTGATCACTGCTGGCGACTGCGCCTTTCAACATTTGTCGACGCAATCGCAATAAGGCCTCAGCGGATTGGGAAACATCCACGTAAATGGGATCAAGCTGTTGAATTTCGGCAAGCACATCTGCTTGACCTGCAGTGACCAACGCACCTTCTGTGACAGAGGATTTACCAATCACGCCATCAATTGGTGCCAGCACTTTGGTGTAATTCAAATTAATTTGTGCGGTTTTAACAGCAGCTTTTGCTAAAGCGAGATTGGCTTTAGCTTGCCCCAAAGCCGCCAGCGCATCGTCGTAATCTTGCTGGCTAATGGATTTGGTGGTGATTAAATTTTTGTAGCGCGATTCACGTGCAGTGGCAGCAGCAAGATTGGCTTCTGCTCTGGCTTGTTCTGCTTTGGCACTGCTCAGTGCGGCTTCGTAAGAAGCGGGATCAATTTGGTACAAGGCGGTACCCGCTTTTATGGATGCGCCTTCAGTGAATAAACGTTTTTGAATAATGCCGCTCACTTGCGGCCTGACTTCTGCTTTGCGAAATGCGCTGGTGCGACCGGGCAATTCAGCAATCAAAGGCACATCAGCGGCAGTCACTTTCACCACCCCCACTGCAACCGGGCCACCGGCTGCCGCTGCATTGGGCTTTTCTTTATCGCTGCAGGCAGCCAGAAAAAGCGAGGAAAACAACAGAATGGCCAAGGCCATCAGGCGGTGAGAGGGGCACGGCATAACTAACTCCAGAGACATCTAAGCAGAGGGGATTTACATCAGTGAACACTTGTTCATTACGAATAATAGATGTCAAAAATCAGGAGTCTCAGGCCTTTTGCATTAATTAACCAAACTATTCACGCCTTGATTGTGAATTACAAAAACGCATTAATTCCCTCCCCTGGCAGGGGGAGGGGGTGGGGTCTAACGATTTTCAAGTCGGTTGTAATCCAATATAGCGGCATCACCGGGATCACTCAGATAATAGTCCTGATGTAATTGATCACTGAATTGCCAAAAATCCGGATCACTTCGGCGTATGCCGTATCGATCTTTTAATAATCGATAATCCTCTTCACTGTTCAAACTAATCACTTTGGCAACAAAGTCTGGCATATCCTGACGACTCACCTGCATAAAACTGCTGGGATAATAGCCGATAATACCGCGCGTAATCGTTAAATAATCCTCTTCCGGAATTCGTCGTTTTTCTTCGCCAAACAGATGCGACAGATTACTGTATGCCGTGTTATGCACCAGGGTGAACAATCCTAATTCAGGCACACGAATTACAGTTGTTTGTGGCAAAAATCGAATTGAATTACCCGGCGCTGTACGTAATTTATTTAATAGATCGGCGTATTCATCAGATAAATTTTTGGTATTGATTTGATGCGGCGAGTCGGCAACTGGCCCCAGATGCTTGCGCAGAATTTCATACAACTCCAGTTTTGGATCACCACTGGTGTATTGGAAATTTTTTCCCGGTTTTATATTTTTTAAATAAATATCAAGATAAGTATTCAAATCATCTTCGGCATCGCGATACCAAAATTTAATTTCTTTTTTCGCAGCAGCTTCAGGTAATAACCCCACAAAATTCATTTCACCCTCGATGCGCAAAAAATCCATATACATACGGCTCAATAATTGATGAGTGAGATTGCCGTAGACATCAAAACCAGCCACTAATAAATAATAAATTCGCTCCAATAAAGGATAACCAATGACCCAGGCAGTTTTAGGTGAGTTGCCAATTAAACCCTGGTACACACTGGCACTATCGCTATGGCGAAATATAGTGAGCGCTGCGTTGGGATTTTTTTCTTTACCACCATTCCAAATAATCGAATGTCCCTCGACAGCTTGTTTATCAGCAAGTGATGCCACAAATGCGGCCTTTGCTGATAAATATTCGCGTTGTAAATTAGCGTATCGCTGCCAATTGGTGATGGGCATTAAGCTATTGCCCGCTTCTGCAGGTAACTCCAGCTGCGCTAAATGTTTTTGTAAAAATTGCGCATTCTCGGGCGAGTTTTGGGTATCGGGATCAAAGAAAAATACCCAGAAATGATCCTGAATCACATTCAAGGCTAATTGGCCGCGACACACAGGGCCTTTAATAAAATTCATGATAGTGAAACGTGCTTCTTCCAACATAAATCTATAACGCGAATCCACCGGCAATTCCGCAAAGGTGACAAACGGATTGGATGCAGTTGCCAATTCATAAGACGGCAATCGCGTTACAGTAAAATTGGCATCGTAAAACCAGCTGCGCCATTTCATCATACGTGCAGTGTTCAATGCATAAGGCATATGGGTTTTTGCCACCACACTGGAAGGATCACGCCAGAGTCGATAATAAAATTGCGCAACGCCCGGATCATCAAATGGGCGCAAACTGCTGATGCGATCTATAGGTTTACCCGGCGGCGTTTTTGAGCGAACCAATCGATAATACCGACGTGATTGGCTATTCGATGGCTGAGTTTTTTCATCAAAAAATAATTGGGCAAGAAACAAATGCTCATAAATATAACGGCTGGATAATCGCCCTTTTAAACTCTCGTCATTTAATAATTTTTCCCACTGAGCGATTTTTATTTTTTCACTATCGGGAATTTTGCTTTCTTCACCATAAGCAGCCCCCTGACGCAGCCAGGTCATAACTCGTTGATGTTCGTTAGTTGAAAGTGCAGGCAAGCCATAAGGCATGCCCCATAAAGGGCGCGAAGATTTGAAACTATCGTAAGTTTCAATGGTTGGGCAGGCTTGCGGCGCGTTTAATGAAAAATCAAAACTATCTGGCAATATTTTGTCTTGGGGCAAGGGGTGATGCTGTTTCAAAATCAAACTTTGCGCCAACAAACTCAAATTGATATTGTTTGCGGGATTTTTTTTGCGTTCATTCAATACCGGGAAAAAATTTTTGGCTCGCCATTCAGCCGTAGTTTGTGCATCTTCAAATATACGCGTGGGTGCTGCGCCCAAAAGACGCCTGCCGTCATAGACTTTTTCCTGACTGGCGCCGCGCAATAATCCTTGATAGGAATCCGTTTTTAATTGGCAAGGCGCATCGTAACATCCATGACACACAGTACAGCGCTGTTCAACCAATGGCTTGATATCTTGCTGATAAGTCAGCGTTTGCGATGCAACCGGTCCGGCTTGAAATTCTCTGGCAACCTCCGGCCCGTAACGCTTGTCCCATTCACTTTTCAGAATTGTGACACACCCAATTAATATCAGGAACAGGCACAACAAACCGATCCGGCGAATCCATTTATTCATAGTGGCTAGACTTTTTTAAGAGAAAATTGGACCAATCTTTCCCTAAGCCAAACACTAAAGCAAGAAATAAATGGTTACTGCCATAAAAACAAAAAGATGGTGAAGTTCATCGTCAGGTTAAACACCATATGCGCCAGTATGGCGATATAAATACTGCCTGATTTCTGCCGCAACCAGGCAAACATCCAGGCCACAAAAAACATTTGCAGCATCCAGAGCGCGCCTGAAACCGGTAAAAAATCCAGCCCTGCTGCCGTTTTGATAATGCCGTGATGAACCAGGTGCACCAGCGCAAACAAAGAGCATTCAATTATCGTGCTGCCAGTAATAGATAATTTTTGTTCCAGCGTTTTCTGCAACACACCGCGATAAAAAATTTCTTCCCCGATTGGGCTAAACAGAATCGCAGGTAAAGTAAAAATCAAATTCAACATCAAAAACGACATGCCAGAGGTATTCATCATGGCTTTGTAACTATTGCCAATGTTCACAAACCAATTGTCTATGCCATGCCCAAATAACAACAAACCCAACACAAAACATAAAACCGCTGCACCAAAGCCGCAGGCGATTGCCAGCAAATAATTTGCTGCAGTGAAAGGCCTTTTTAATCCAATCCTTAATCGCCCTTCCGGTGTTAATAACACCCAGGGCAATATCGCCATAATGCAAAAACCCAAAGGCAATAACCATCGCAAGCTTGATGGACCCAAGGCACCTGTTGCGCGCATCCCACTAAAAATTAATACCAGAAGCGCTATCAGAATCAGCGATGTGAGTGGAGTGAAATACTTTTTATATAACATGGTTTATATCCTGTTTATTTCAATCGTTAAAAAAGGGAGCAGCAGCTCCCTTTTTTAGTACAAACGTTAAATCAAACTTCACGCAATGCTGTAGCTATTGGCAAACGTGCAGCACGAATTGCGGGGAAAAAGCCGCCAATAAAACCTATGACCACTGCAAAAATTATCCCCTGAATAATCAAATCCGGTGTGACGGCAAAATCAAATACCACTTGACTAAAACTGGCAAAGTTTAAAGTCGAGACTGTGTAGCCGTTGAAAATAAAATACACCACTATTGCACCAATCAAGCCACCGATGATTGACAGCAAAATGGATTCCACCAGTGTTGATATGGCCACCGGCAAAGCGCCAAAACCAATTGCACGTAGCGTAGCGATTTCACGCGTGCGGGTTGAAACCGAGGTGTACATAGTATTGATCGCACCGAATATGGCACCTATGGCCATAAGAATCGCAACTGGCCAGCCGATAGTTCGAATGAAATCAGATAAAGGTTTTGATTGATCAGCCAGATATTCCGATTCAGGTTTTGCGGAAAAATTAAAGGTCGGGTTAGAAGCCAATCCCGCTTTTAATTTTTCCAATCCATCAGGGCCATCCAGTTTTGCGCGCACGATTTGAAATGAATTGCCGCGACGATAAACATCTTGCAGCACTTTGGCATCACACCATAATTCTGATTCTGCCAAACCGCCTTCCGCATCAAATGCGCCGACCACCGTCCATTCAGTTGAACCGAATTTTACTTTATCGCCCACATTTAATTGTTCGAATTGACGTTGCACTGCGCGGCCAACTACCAACTCATAAGTCCCCGGCGTAAACATTCTGCCTTCAACAATTTTTAAATTTTTACGCACAGCAAAGGCAGTAGCTAATACACCTCGTAAAGGAACATTGGCCGATGAATTGGTTGCGCGTTTGGTTACGTCCACCACTACATAAAGTTCGGGTGAACTGATGGGCTCATCACCTTGCCTTGCGATGCCGGGTAAGTTGGCAATTTCTTGCGTTTGCGCGTAACCCATACCACTCGACATTTCCGAGGTGGCACCAGTGCGCATAATAATCGCCACATCATCCGCGCCGCCTTGCAACATAGTGCGCTGAAAACCGGACGCCATGGAAAGCACGCCGATAAAAACTCCCACTACACAAGCCACACCAAATACCGCAACAGAAGAAGTGCCCAAACGTTGCGGAAGGTTGCGAATATTCATCCAACTGATAATCGGAATTTGCAATAAACTGGTCGACATAATTATCTCCGGCGCAGCGCGCTAACAATTTCCAAACGCAGCCCTTGTATCGCCGGAATAATGCCGGTGACCACACCAAAGACTGCTACCAGTAATAAACCTTGCAACATAATCGAGCCGGTTAATTGCAAACCCGGCAATACAGTTGCCATGGCTTCTGCTGCGCCCGCAACCACCATACTCGCGAGCAACAAGCCCAGGATGCCGCCGATTATGGATAACATCAGTGATTCGCCCAACACCATCCACATCACACTGTTGTTGGAAAAGCCCAGAGTTTTTAAAACTGCCAATTCGGGAATTCGCTCGCGAAAACTTTGTGCCATAGTATTTCCGGAGACTAACAGCATGGTAAAAAATACCGCCGCTAAAATTATTGAGGTAATCAAACCCACATCAGCAAATTGTTTGGCGAAAGATTTGGCAAAATCTTTTTCGCTGCTGGTTTTGGTTTCAGCAGAAGAATTAGCGAACATAGCATCAATTTCACGTGCGACTTTTTCGGATTGGGTTTTATCTTTGACTTTAACAATCATCCAACCCAAAGTGCCTTTGCCATATTGACGCGCTTCTTCAAAATAATCGTAATGCATCAGCATGGAACTGGTATCAGCACCCTTGCTTTTGGTTTCGTAAATGCCGCTGATTTCAAATTCCCAGGTAGTGCTGCCACCTTGCTGCGGGAACATACCGATCAACGGAATACGATCGCCGATTTTCCATTGGTATTTGTCGACCAAGCCCTTACCAATCACCACACCAATTCGATTGGCTTTCCAGGCTTTCATTTGCTCGTCAGGCAAACTCACCATATCCGCATAAATCGAAAAATACTCTTCGGCATCAATTGCAAATTGTGCGAATTGATTTTTCGGGTCTTGATAATAACCACCAAACCAATTGGCCTGAGTTGCAATCGCCACTTCATCCATAGCTTTGACTTTACTTACATAGCTGTAAGGCAGCGGTTGAATCAATGAAATTTTGTTGATAGTGACCAATCTGTCTTCACCGGCAATTTCTGCACCCTGATCAAAGGCGGTGCCCAAACTGCGCAATAAACCGAAGAGTAAAAATGCCACTACAATCGACAAGCATGTCAAAATCGTGCGGACTTTTTTTCGTCCGAGATTTTTCATAATGAAATAGAGGTAATACATGATTACACCAACCTGCCTTTATCCATATTTAAAATGGTTTTGGCATGATCTGCCGCGCGCGGGTCGTGGGTTACCATCACAATGGTTTTACCCTGTTGTTGGTTTAATGTTTGCAGTAACGACAAAATTTCATCAGCCGTTGCGCGATCCAAATCACCTGTGGGTTCGTCACACAATAAAATATCCGGATCGCTAACAATTGCACGCGCAATTGCTACACGCTGCTCTTGCCCGCCGGATAATTCATTAGGGTAATGGTTGGCACGCTCGGAAAGGCCAACCAGTTTCAAAGCAGCAGCCACATGTTGTTTACGCTGTGAGCTGGATAAACTGGTCAGCAACAAAGGCAGCTCAACATTTTTTTCTGCGGTTAACACCGGCATTAAATTATAAAATTGAAAAATAAATCCCACATGTTGTGCACGCCAGCGTGTCAATTGCGCGTTGGACATTTTATCAAGGCGTGAATCGCCTATAGTCAAGGCACCCGCACTGGGTTTATCCAAACCGCCGAGTAAATTTAACAAAGTTGTTTTACCAGAACCTGAAGGCCCCATCAGCGCTAAAAAATCACCGCGATTGATGGTTAAATTCAAATCATTCAACACGCTGACCTTTTCTTTTCCTTTGGTGTAACTCTTGGTGATTGAAGTCAATTCAATCAAGGGCGAACCAACAGCAGTTTGCGGGGCGTTCATGGGTTTCTCCTGTGGTGGAATCAATTCCCCCTCTCCCCTGCCCCTCTCCCACAAGGGGAGAGGGGAATTGATTTTGTTCAAGACTTTACTTAAACGCACAATTTTTCAAACCAAATTTCTTTTTATTAGAAACTTCAGTCTGCCCCCTCTCCCTTGATGGGAGAGGGCTGGGGAGAGGGTGTTTTTTAATAACTCACTTTCATTCCGTCCTTTAACTCGTCCGGAATTTCTACAACAAAATCTTCACCGGGATTTAATCCGGATGAAATATACATATCCGATCCGTAACTGGCGGAAAGTGTCACTTTGCGGCGTTCGGCGAATTTATCTTTCACCACAAATACATATTTATCTTCACCTTCGGATTGCACTGCCGTTGTCGGCACGCGAATGCCCAAAGGTTTTTTCGGTTGTTCTTCTGCTTGTGGCTCTGCGTTCATGAAAGATACTTTCACGCCCATTTCCGGCAAAATTCTGGGGTCAGTTACTTGAAAACCGATACGCACTTTGACTGTGGCTTTTTGACGATCAGCAGCGGGAATTATCGCTATGACTTTCGCTGGAATTTTCCAATCAGGATAAGCTTCAAGCACTGCTTGTACAAATTGATCAACACGCACACGTTGAATGTAGGATTCATTCACATCCACTTCGATTTCCAGCGAGGCCATATCCACCAAAGTACAAATACCGGTGCGGGTAAATCCACCGCCCGCTGACATAGGCGAAATCATTTCGCCGGGTTGTGAATCTTTGCTGATCACGACACCGGCAAAAGGTGCGCGCAATTGCATGTCATCCAGATATTGTTGTTCCAGCGCTACACGTTTTTCTGCAACCTGTACATCGGCACGGCGCGATTGCAATTGTGCAGAAATAGATTCGAAATCTGCACGCGCTCTGTCGAGTGCAGCAGCGCTGACTAATTGTTTGCGGGCTAATTCGGTATTGCGATCCAAATTTAATTTGGCTTCGGTTAAACGCGCTTGCGCTTCAACAACCAGAGTTTTGGAGGCTTGTAATTGTGCGCGATAAAGTTCAAGCGATTTGATAGTGTTGATATCATCCAACCGCGCAACCACTTGATCCTTTTCAACTGTCATGCCTTCTTCAACATAAATTTCCATGACTTTGCCAGTGACTTTGGACGAGACGGTCGCCATGCGTCGCGCCACTACATAACCGGTTGCATCCAATACTCGCGCATCAGATGAATCTGCCACCGCCACACTCGCCATTTCAATTTTTACCGGAACCGGATCAGGCTCGTGAAAAAAGGTGTAGATCATGACAATAACTGCAAGCAGCGCAACTATTGCCATGATCCACCAACGACCATGGGGGGATGGTGTTTGGTCATCGCGTTGTATACGAAGTTGTGAAATTAAATCTTGCTGGTCAGCCACGGAAGTAGTCCTGTATTTTTTGTCATTGATCTTCACGGGTTTAGATGTTGCATAGAGTGCAGCACAAACCCGTCGTCTAACAGTTCGCTTTGTCATGGATTGCAGATGACATTTGTTAGCGAAGGTAAAGGCTAGTCTACTCTGGCTTTACCTTGGGAGCGAGGGATTAGATGGGCTGAGCTTTTAATTGAGTCGCTGGATACCCTTAGGGTATGACGAGATTGTTTTCGTAAAATTATCTCAACTCAATAAGCAGGCTGATTCAACGCATTTAACGCGGGTAAATCGCGTAGATAAATATCGGGTTTAAATAGTGGATGGTTGTTTTCATCCAGTTCTACTGTCCAATAGGCCAGCATCACCGGGACAGTTCTGCTTAGCGAAACATTGCGGGTGTGGCCGGCTTTGATTAGGGCGTCGACTTTTTCGTTGTCGTTGAGTAAGAGTTTTACCAGTTCGAGAATATTTTCGACGCGAATGCAGCCGGAGCTAAATGCGCGTTGGCTGCGTTTGAATAAACGTTGGTGGGGCGTATCGTGTAAATAAACTGAATAGGGATTGGGGAAACGTATCACCGCTTTGCCGAGCGCGGCGTCGTCGCCTGCGTCTTGCCGCAGTGTTATGGCACCGGGGGATTGCCAATTAATTTGACTGGCATCGAGTTGATTGCCTTGTGCATCAAACACGCGAATATTGTGTTCGGTTAAATAAGCGGGATTCTCGCGCACTTTTGGCAATACATCTTTGCGCAAAATGGTGGGCGGCACAGTCCAGGTTGGGTTGAGTGTAATTAAGTGAATATCAGAACGAAAAATCGGTGTGGTGCGATAAGCCATACCCACTTGCACGCGTGAACTCCACACAGCTTGTCGCGATTTGTAATAAGTGATTTTGTATCCGGCGACATCCACCAATACCAAATCATCCGGAATTCGCCGCAACAGCGCGCGCGCGCGATCCAGATTTACGCGAATTTGATCAATGCGCGATTGCACCGAAATATTTAAGGCCGCGCGAGTTCCCGGCCCTACGGATGCATCGGGTTCCAAATATTGATTGCGCTGAAATTGTTTAACCGCTTCTGCCAATTGCAAATCAAATAATTCATCAGGATTAATCGATGACGAACTGGAAGAACTGCTTTCTTCATTGGAAGATATTGCACTGGATTCAGAAAAATATTCAGTTGATTGTGATGCGTTGGATGATTCCGCAAATGCGGACAACTCATCATAAAACTCAATCGATGAAGATGAAACCGATGAAGAAGATGAAACCGGTGGATAAACTTTTATGCAAGCCGCTAATTTATCCGCAAAATTTTCTTCCGTTTCCGTTGCTGCAAATTCGCCGGTTGCGCGCAAACGTTCGCGCAGAATTAACACCTGCGGATCAATCATGCAGGGCTTTAAAGTTGGGCCATTGGGCAACACCGGCCATGAAGCAGTTTTTTCTTGCAGACGATAATCGGCTAGTGCCTGACGTAAACCCGAATACAAAGGATGATCCGGTCGCGCTTTTTCAAACAGCGAATGAATCTCAACCTGATCAACTGCCGTGATGGAATCACCCAGTACATTGGTTAAAAGCCCCAAAGAAAATTGCCACTGCGGCAGATTGGTTTCAGGATCAACCTTACCAAAATACAAATGGTAAAGCGCTGTTAAATAAGCGGCGGTTGCTTTTAATTCGTCATTCACTCGCAGCTCAATTGCATCCAAACTACGCGAACTGACAATAGGTAACGCCAACTTTAATTGGTTGTAAGAATAATCTTGCGGGTGCAAGCCATCGGTTTCGAGTAGCGCAATTTCCTGAATCAATTGCGACAGGGATTGTGCAGACCAGACAGCGCGATATTTCCGCTGCGCGTAAAAATCCACCAGCGCTTGTGAAAAATACAATGGCAGAGCTTCGCCTGATGCTTGCAGGATTTGCAAATCCAGCAAGCGCGCTTCCAATGCCTGTGAAAAAACCTGGTCGGGATCAATCAGTGAAGGCTTGACGGTTTTGGCCAAGCCGGATGTGGAAGCGATCAAACAACTGATCAGTAATGCGATACAACACCAGCGCAATTTTTTCTCCTTGCTTACATCTTACGAACGAGCATTAGCCTTTTCGGCCAAGCCATTCTACGCAAGCCACCCCCAATCACCTAGGGCTTGTGATGCAGCAACAACCCAAAACCCAAGCTGCATCACAAGATTTATTTCTTTTGGTAACACCTGACGACAGCGGTTTGCCAGCTTGAACCACCGCTGCTAGGCTTGGTCAAAAGAGGCAATTCGCCCGGACCCACCCAGCAAGGCCGCTGTAGTTAAGCTTGTTGACCAAGCTTGTAGTATTGATTGCGGCCAGCACCGCTGGGGATTTACCCGATGTACAGCTTATTAAGACCCCTGTTAATCAGGGTTGGAGTTTTGTTCGCTCTTGTTTTGTTATGCACATCAACACAGGCGTCATCACCTTCATCATCCGCCGTTTGGGGCACGCAGGATTTACACAAATGTTTGAGTAAATCTGCACCCAATTTGAATCCGAAAGTATTGCAGCTGGCGATTTCTTCCATGCAATGCGCCCTGAATAATGGCGTATCCCCTGCTGACAAATTAAGTGTGATTGATTATTCACTGGCCTCGACCAAACCCCGCTTGTGGATTTTTGATTTAAAAACCGGCCGACTTTTATTTAACGAATTGGTCGCCCACGGAAAAAATTCCGGCGAAAATTACGCAACACAATTTTCCAATCAGCTTGGCAGCTTGCAATCCAGCCTCGGATTATTTTTAACCAAAGATACTTACGACGGCAGCAATGGTTATTCATTGCGCATGGAAGGATTGGACAGCGGCTTTAACGATAAAGCCATGGAGCGCGCGATTGTTTTTCACGGCGCGCCTTACGTGAACACTAAACATATTCAAAAATTTGGCCGTTTGGGTCGCAGTTGGGGTTGCCCGGCGGTAAATGCGGGTATTGCTAAAAAAGTGATTGATACCATCAAAGGCGAACAGTTTTTATTTTCTTATTACCCCGACAAACGCTGGCTCAGCGCGTCGCCTTTGTTGAATTGCAAAACTAAAAATTCTCTTGCCACGCGGAACTAAGGTTGCACGTCAGTCATATACATAATTGCTGATGAAGTGTTTTGGTCAAATGTAGTTCTGATATAAGGTAACAATAGCCCATTTAATTCTCCCTTAAAAACATTCATAGCAAGATATTGATTAATTTTCTGCACGTTGTCTTCTGTTTTATACATTATCTGTATCTGACATGATTTCGAACGGCAGCTCAGATTTTTAATCTTAATATCATCGCCAATATATTGAGATTGTAGAAGCCCAGTCAAAACAACAACTCTCCTCTCAGCCCAGTTTTTCTCGTAGGGCTCGGATTCATATTCTAATTGCGTTTGAAAATAGGAGTTATAAGTTGGATCATTCTTCATCCTCTCCAGAATTTTATCAGCTTCGACAGTTGCGAAATCGGATGGGTAATCAGAGGGTTGTGAATTTTCAATAGCAACCGTTTTTGCAGTTTCACTTGTGCTATTGCTCGATGCAGATGAATACGCTGATACAGAATAAAACCGAGATGATGGTGAAGGTGAAATTGAACTCCCACCCTCACTCACCCAGACACCCTCCCTCTCAGATAATTTATACAACCAAGAAACAGCCATAATTACAACAAAACAAACAAGGGCAGAAAATCCATTCTTGTTGATCATAAGTCTATTTAGCCTCTTGCGTTAGTAGGTTTCCCGGCGAATACCAAGCGAGTTACAACCAGGCCAAACGCTCGAATCGAATTCGTAACGCTTGCTTGATGGCCTTTGGTAGTGATTTCACTACCAGATCATAAGAGTGATCGATCATCTTGTGAATTTCACTTTCCGGCAAATTGCCTTTCAAATCGACCGTATTCCAATGTTTTTTATTCATGTGGTAGCCCGGCGTTACTTCGGTGAAAACCGTTCGCAGTTCCTGCGCTAACACAGGGTCGCACTTGAGATTAATTCGCTCGACCTGATCCGAACAAAAATAAATGGCAAAGACTTTTCCTTCCACTTTATAAACCTGCACATCTGCACCAAAGGGATAATCCAATAGTGCATTGGGCAATTGCATCAGGTAATCGTGAATTTTTGTACTCATAGTATTAGTGACGATAATAAGGTGCAGAATCAAGTAAGTATTTATGTGGTGCATCATAATCTGCTGAAAACACCAACAGGTTATCGCCGATGATTTCGACCAACTGATCAAACCATTTGACGAAATCCGGTCGCGCTTCGCGGGCGTTGGCGAGATCTTTTGCGTAATAAATTTCAAAATCATCAGCGAGTTTACTAACACTGGCATCCAATTCAGACCATTCAGGTTTTACATCGCGACCTATGCTGGTGTAGATCAAGGAATAATTGCCGGGCCACAAATTGCTGTCATCGATAATGCCAATATTAAACCGCCAATGTGTTCCACTGGGCGACATGCCAGCATAAAGATAAAGTGATTGATAGCCGCGTTGATGTAATTCGCGAATCATCCGCAAAATGCGAACAGGTAACAGTGGCAGATCTGCCATGAATCAAACTCCCAATAAAAAAGGAAGCATAAAGCTTCCTTTTTTAGAAGTCTGTTAGATTTTTAAAATCTGCGAGTGGTTAACACACCCCGACCTCGTGAATCACTTTGCGCGAGGCCCAGGCATCTTGCGGTTTGGCCTTGGTAAGTGTGCCCTGAGATTCAATAACCAACCGCTTTTGGGAATCTTCATATTGAAAAATTTCGCAGGAGTAGGTCATATAAAGATGATTACGGGAATCCACCGCGGCAATCGCAATCAACTCACCAGAAGATAGCTGCGGACGAAAATTGATTTCATATTCAGAGATAAAAGAGCGCCCCATACAATCCAATCCTGCACTGCGAGCGACCGCATCCACCAAGCTACCCGCCACACCTTCCGGCACCCCCGAGGATTGGTATTCATCACGCAACCGCAGGCTCATCACTAACTTACCCTGGGCAGATTCCTGCACCCGGCAATTAAAAAACACATTCACCGAATGCTGATCAAGAAAACTATAAATGGACTCAATTTGATTGTTCATAACTAATTCCACCTGATTTTGGTCACTCATTATTCTGTTTGGCTAAAGACTGCTGGCCGATCACCAGGCCAGCCCCTAGCGCCAGTTAACCCAGAATGAAGATTAGGGAATCAAGACAAGTAACCGGTAACATTTTTTCGAAAAATGTCATCAGCAACCTAAAAGTTGAAGTTTTTTTCGTTTTATTGGTATTCAATGACGGAGGGCTTACTCTTCTTTACCGTCGTAAAGGCCTTTAAAGGCTTTGGGTGTGCAGCTGTATTCTTCTTTGAATAGTTTGTTGAAGTAAGAAACATTCTTGTAGCCAACCGTATAGGCAATCTCAGCGACGTTGGCTTCTTCTTTTTCTGCTAATAAACGCGCGGCTTCGGTTAGGCGTAGCTTGTTCAAATATGCAGTAAAGGTATAACCCAGCTCGGTTTTTAGAATCTCATTAATTTTAGTGCGGCTAACGCCAATGCTGGAAACCATAGTATCCAGACTCAATTCCGGATTGGCGTACTCGGTTGCCATAAACCGCAGAATCGCGCTTCGGTCTTTATCCCTGTGTGGCTCGAGTGACAATTGTTGATAGGCAACCAAAGGGCGATCCCGTTGCAGCTTGTCTTGCAATTCGCGAATCAAACTGCGGGTATAAAGTTTGAATATCCAAATGATGTACGAGAGCCATATCACCAACAAACTCGCCGCACCCCAATAGGCATAACGCCACTTATGCCCGCTCAAACGAATATCAGCAATTTGCACATTGGATAATTGATTCATTTGGCTTTGCCAACTGCTGCCAAAATTGATGCTTTGCACTTTGTCCAGGGTGTAGGCCTTGTCGGATATTCGCATCTTGTACATATCAAACCACCACTGGGGTGTTTCCAATCGCGTTAAATCCAGCTCCACCTGAGCCCAATTATCATTGCAGGAAAAATAGGTTGTGGGTGAACGATAAGACACAGGGTCATCGGGCCTGGTCACCTTTTCGTCGAAGGTCACCAAGGCAAAAGTCAGAATGTTCGAGGGCGAACATTTCACACTGAAGGACAAACTATCAAAACCGGAAAGATTCACATGCTTGGGGTTGGTTTTGTCATCAACAAATGTGAGCGAGTGGGTGACAAACGGATATTGCACGCTGGAGGAGATTAAAAAATCAAAATTCAAACTGAATTTATCATCGCGAATAATAAAGCTGGAGTTTCCACCATCTTCAACATCTGTGCGCGTGACTATTCGCCAGGGCAAAGGATTTTCTTCTACCGGCAAAAGCGACATTTGTAAAAAAGTACGCGAAGCACACCAATAACCAATAAGAAAACTGATCAGCAACAGACCGATAAAACTGATTAAGGCTTTATTGTAAAACTGCCGCATGAAATGCCATCACTCGTGTTGTTATTGGATGAGTATAGACTTGCAACGGAATAAAAAGCCCTTTTATCGCCGGACAAAAGGGCTATTGATCAACAGGCAAAAAAATTAGAACGGGATATCATCATCAAAACTGTCCATCGAGGGTGGTGGCGTTTGATTGGAATAACCACCTTGATTTTGTGGACGCTGATTGCCTGCTGATTGATTAGTGTTTTGTGGTTGCTGATTGTAATTTTGCGGTGCTTGATTGTAGTTATCCTGTTGTCCGTAACCGCCGCCTTGATTACCCGCACCTTCGCCGCGACCATCCAGCATCTGCATTTGATCGGCGACTATCTCAGTGGTGTAACGATCCGATCCATCCTGCCCCTGCCACTTGCGAGTACGCAGAGATCCTTCGATATAAACCTTGCTGCCTTTACGCAAAAATTCACCGGCAATTTCACCCAAACGATTAAACATCACCACGCGATGCCATTCGGTGCGCTCTTGCATTTGCCCGGTATTTTTGTCCTTCCAGCTCTCGCTGGTCGCGACACTGATATTGGTAACCGCGCCACCCGAAGGCATGTACTTCACTTCAGGATCTTGCCCCACATTACCAATCAAAATGACTTTATTGACACCGCGTGCCATAGATCTTTCCTCTTCTCTTGATTAATGGTGTATCCGCCTTCTCGACTTATCTTAAGCGGCTTATTTTACCCGGAGGCGACACTCTACCCCAAGTCGGAGTCTGGCAACAATCAGAGGTTCAAAGTTTTTGCCGATAATGCAACCAGGGGTTCAAATCTCAACCTTTCCACGCAAGGATTTCACTTTGCCGCGCAGGGTTTTGCTATCGGTCCGCCGCGTTTTAGCGGCCTTGCTTGGGCGAGTAGGCCGTCGTGTTTTTTGAATGATGGTTGCACTACGAATTAATTCAACCAGTCGCACCAGCGCATCTTCGCGGTTTTTTTCCTGAGTTCTGAAGCGTTGCGCTTTTATAATAATGATGCCGTCTTTGGTGACACGTTTATCCTGAAGTTCAAGTAAACGTTGTTTGTAAAAATCAGGCAAACTCGACGACTGAATATCAAAACGTAAATGAATCGCCGAGGACACTTTATTCACATTTTGCCCGCCTGCACCCTGCGAACAGATCGCCGTACACTCGACTTCATCGTCTGACAGCACCAGTGTGTCGTTAATAGTGAGCGCCATAATTCTTTACCGCCCCAACTCAGCATCCACAATTGCCGCCAGCGTTTTGCGATCGACAATTTGCTGGTCCACTTTGAGATACGCCGTTCGTTCCGAATCCACAATTAATACTTCAGCCACACCGTTTACATCCGCCAAACGTTCCGCCAAGCCGGGGCTGTAGTTGTCGGGTAATGGAATTAATACGCTGGCGAGAAATCGGGGTTGCTGCATTTTCCAGGCGAGCAATAACCAAATCGCGGCCATAATCGAGCCGGATAAAAAGACCGGACGCCAACCGTAATGCTGCACTAACCAGCCGCCGATTAATCCACCTAAAAACACACCCATCACCTGACAAGTTGCATAGATGCCAGTGGCTGTACCTTTGCATCCCACTGGGGCGATTTTACTGACCAGTGAAGGCTGTGTTGCTTCGAGTACGTTGAATCCCAAAAAGAAAATAAATAGCGCGAGCAAACCGCACCAGGCAGATGAGGGCAACAACATCAACCAGAATTCTGCAATTAAAATCAAACCAATCGCGATTAAAAATACACCGCGAATGCGGCGTTTTTTTTCAGCGATAATAATTTGCGGGACAGCCAAAGCGAATGCGATTAACAGCAAAGGCAAATAAATCAAACCGTGTTTACTTTGCGGGATCTGCCAATGCTGTTCGAGAATTAATGGCAGCGCGACAAAGTTGGCCATCAATACAAAATGCAACACAAACACACCCAAATTCAAACGCAACAATTCTGCATGAATAAAAGTTCGCCAGACCAATTGCGGCACAGCCAAAGCGTCGCGGCGTGGTGAAAATTGTTGTGTGACCTGCGGTACATACAACATAAAAATACCGAGACTCATCACACCCAAAACAGCCGTCGCCCAGAAGACGCTGGCAACACCACCCCAGGCAGCTAACACCGGCCCCAAACTCATAGCAACGATAAATGACAATGCAATCGAGCCGCCAATACTGGCCATGGCTTTGCTGCGATTTTCATCCGAAGTTAAATCTGTCACCAATGCCATCACCACTGCCGAGATAGCACCTGCGCCTTGCAAAAATCGACCAAAAATCAAACCATAAACCGATTCCGCCATAGCCGCGACTATGCTGCCCGCCACAAACAACAACAAGCCGATCAGAATCAAAGGCCTGCGCCCCAGCCGATCCGACAAAACACCAAAAGGAATTTGCAACAAGGCCTGACTTAATCCATAAGCGCCCATCGCCAGCCCCAATAAAAACGGCGTGGCCGATTGATAATCCTGCCCATGCAACGACAGCACCGGCAGCAACATAAATAATCCAAGCATGCGCACGCTGTAGAGTGACGCCAGCGAAACAATAGCGCGGCGCTCAAAACTTGGGGCTTGGACTGACGGAATAGACACAGGTTTACCAATCAAGATTAACGAGGCGGCGATTCTACCAATTTTTTACGCCGCACCCGACGTGAATCTTTTGTAAAAATCTGATTCATCCCTCACCCCTGACATCTTTTGTCAGCAGGCTTGCGTATAATCGGCCCTTCGCCCAATTAGCCATCAATTGCAACAGTCGTATTAGAGACCTATTCATGGATACCATCCTGGTTCGCGGTGCCCGTACACACAACTTAAAAAATATTGATCTGGATATTCCCCGCGACAAACTGGTCGTGATTACCGGGCCATCAGGCTCAGGCAAATCTTCGCTCGCATTCGATACGCTTTATGCAGAAGGTCAGCGTCGCTATGTGGAGTCGCTGTCCACTTATGCGCGTCAGTTTTTATCCATGATGGAAAAACCTGATGTAGATCATGTGGAAGGACTAAGCCCCGCAATTTCCATCGAGCAAAAATCCACTTCACACAACCCGCGCTCAACTGTCGGCACCATCACCGAAATTTATGATTACTTGCGTTTGCTTTACGCACGCGTTGGCGAACCACGTTGCCCCACACATGATTTGCCATTAGCGGCACAAACTGTCAGCGAAATGGTGGACACAGTTTTAGCCTTGCCTGCCGACACCAAATTAATGTTGATTGCGCCAGTAGTGCGCGACCGCAAAGGCGAACACCAACATGTATTTGATCAATTAAAACGCGACGGCTTTATTCGCGTGCGCGTTGATGGCACTTTATGCGATTTGGATGACACACCCAAACTCGACAAAAAGAAAAAGCACAGCATTGATGTAGTAATCGATCGTTTTAAAGTACGTGAAGATTTGAAATTGCGTTTGGCTGAATCTTTTGAAACAGCTTTGCGTTTGGGCGAAGGATTGGCGGGCATTAGTTATATGGACGGCGACGGCGAAGACAGATTATTTTCAGCACGCCATGCTTGCCCGATTTGTGATTACAGTTTGACAGAATTGGAACCGCGTTTATTTTCCTTTAACAATCCTGCTGGTGCTTGCCCCACTTGTGATGGCTTGGGCGTGCATCAATTCTTTGATGAAGACAAAGTCATTCAGGATGATAGTTTAAGTTTGGCTGAAGGCGCCATTCGCGGCTGGGATAAACGCAACGTCTATTATTTTCATATGTTGTCATCACTCGCTGAGCATTACGGTTTTAAAGTCGATGCGCCCTGGAGCAAATTAAAAGCCAAACATCGCGAAGCCATTTTATACGGATCGGGTGATGAAGAAATCGAATTTAATTACATTAATGATCGCGGTGATGTTTATCGCCGCACTCATGCGTTTGAAGGCGTGCTCAATAATATGGAACGCCGTTATCGCGATACTGAATCCAATTCAGTGCGCGAAGATCTCAGCCGTTTTCTTTCATCACAACCCTGCCCCGATTGTCACGGCAGCCGCTTGCGTGTTGAAGCACGACACGTATTTATTGATGGTAAAAACTTACCAGCGATTGCAGAACTGCCGATTGCCGACGCACTGAATTATTATCAGCAATTGCAATTTAGCGGCAGAAAAGCCGGCATTGCCGATAAAATCTTAAAAGAATTACGCGAACGCCTCGGTTTTTTAGTTGATGTGGGCTTGAATTATTTAACGCTCAGCCGCAGCGCCGAAACCCTGTCCGGCGGTGAAGCACAACGCATTCGCCTCGCCAGTCAAATAGGCGCTGGTCTCGTGGGTGTTATGTATATTTTGGACGAACCCTCAATTGGTTTGCATCAACGCGACAACGAACGATTATTAAAAACGCTCACGCACCTGCGCGATTTGGGTAACACTGTAATCGTGGTTGAACACGATGAAGATGCGATTCGTTTAGCGGACCATGTGATTGATATTGGTCCGGGTGCCGGTGTACACGGCGGCCAAATAATCGCACAAGGAAAAGTAAAAGACATTATGAAAGCGCCCGAATCGATTACAGGGCAATATTTAAGTGGCACAAAAGAAATTGCCGTTCCCAACATTCGCCACACCGCACGCGATAAAAAATGGTTAAAGATAATTGGAGCCAAAGGCAATAATTTAAAAAATGTCACACTGGAAATTCCTTTTGGAGTTATGACTTGCGTCACCGGCGTATCCGGCTCTGGCAAATCGACATTGATCAATGGCACTTTGTTTCCATTGGCCGCCACTGCATTAAATGGCGCAACCACGCACACACCCGAAGCGCACGATAAAATCGAAGGCATGGAATTATTTGATAAGTGTGTCGATATAGATCAAAGCCCGATTGGTCGCACACCGCGTTCGAATCCAGCAACTTACACACAAATTTTTACACCCATTCGCGAATTATTTGCGGGCACACAAGAAGCACGTTCACGCGGCTATCAACCCGGACGCTTCAGTTTCAACGTCAAAGGTGGCCGCTGCGAAGCTTGTGAAGGCGATGGCGTCACCAAAGTTGAAATGCATTTCCTTCCTGACGTTTATGTGCCCTGCGATGTGTGTAAAGGCAAACGCTACAATCGCGAAACACTCGATGTGCAATACAAAGGCAAAAATATTCATCAAGTGCTGGAGATGACAGTCGAAGATGCTCGCCAATTTTTTGATGCAGTACCGGCGATTGCCAATAAATTACAAACCTTATTGGATGTAGGCTTGGGTTACATTTGTTTGGGTCAATCGGCTACCACTTTATCCGGCGGTGAAGCACAGCGCGTAAAACTTGCTAAAGAATTATCCAAACGTGATACAGGTAAAACACTGTATATTCTCGACGAGCCCACCACAGGTTTGCATTTCTCCGACATCCAACAATTACTTAATGTATTGCATCGTTTACGCGATCACGGCAACACGGTCGTCGTTATAGAACACAACCTCGACGTGATTAAAACCGCCGACTGGATTGTCGATTTAGGCCCCGAAGGCGGTAGCGGCGGCGGACAAATTATTGCAACAGGAACACCCGAAGAAGTCGCACAAAATCCCGCATCACATACCGGGCGTTTTTTAGCGGGATTATTGAAAGTTAAAAAGAAAGCCACCAAAAAATAATCTTATGGTTATTTCTTTTCTGTTTTAGCTTGAATCAAAGGCACCACTGAAAAAACGAACAAGGCCACAACAGTGCTGAGCACTGCTGTGGACTCTCGCCCCAGCCCTGCAGCAACACCTATGGCAGCAGTCACCCAAATACCTGCCGCTGTGGTTAATCCTCTGGCTTCAGTTTGTCGCGTTCCCATAATTATTGCTCCCGCCCCCAGAAAACCTATACCTGCAGTCAAACCCTGCAACACCCGGCTGATATCAGCAATGGATGCACCTGCTTGCTGAGGAATCAGAACAAACAAAGCCGCACCTATCGCAACCATCATGTGAGTCCTGACTCCCGCACTTTTACCCTGCCTCTGCCTTTCATAACCCAGGAGCCCACCCAGAATCGCCGCCACCGACAGCCGTACTATGATGCGAGTAATTTGTGTCGCATCAGGGATATCAGAAAACTCCGCCTGCACCGTACTCCACACTTCTTGCCACATACCAAATCCTCATGAAATCTTTTTACAAGTGAACACACCTTCTCAGAAGAAAAATATATCTACAACAACAGACTGGTCGGTACTGCAAATAATTTTTCGCCAAAAGGCGAAACGCTTTCAACCTTAACCTCTTTAAGTTATTGATGTTATTTGTTTTTTTATTCCTCCAAATGAAAGTTTTATCTCGCCTAATGAAAATAAAATCCCGGGAATTGTTGGCTTGAACTCCCAATGTAAAGATCCCGCTCACGACTAGGAAAAATCCAACGCCATGGTTATACTTCAAATGTAATCGATTACACCCAATAACAAACCAACCAACCTTTCATCCTTCGGGTAACTTCCCATGAGCTATTTGCGATTTTCCCATCTGGCGTTATTAAGCCTTTCAACTCTTTTATACGCCTGCGGTGGTGGGGGCGGGGGCGATACAGCTACATCCAGCCGACCAACATCATCTACCCAATCCAGTTTTACCGTTTCTTCGTCTTCATCGTCTAGCGTGGCTGCGTCATCGATCATGTCTTCCAGCCAATCGTCCGTCAGCAGTTCAAGTAACAGCTCTCGAGCCTCATCCACATCAAGTGTAAAAACCCACACATCCACCGGAGTCATCTATTGCACCGAAGCCGGTCAAGACCCGGACGGCGATGGCTGGGGCTGGGAAAATAACGCCAGTTGCATTGTGCGCAATTCAAATGTCGATCCGGATCGCGGTAACTTCAGCGGTTGCATTATCGGCACAGGTAGTTGGAATTATTGCGCAACCGATATTGGCACCTGGGGATATGAAAATAATCAGATTTGTATCGCTCAAAGTTTTTGTCCGGCCAATCGTTCAGCAAATCAATCTGCGCTTTCAGAAAATCTCACTGATGCCTCTGCAACAGCCATGACAGAAAAAGTTTACGACTACCTGCGCTCAATTTGGGGCAGTAAAACGCTTTCAGGGCAAATGGATCAAACCTGGAAAGATTCTATCGACCAATATCAGCGCGTCGTCAACGACACAGGCAAAGCCCCGGCAATTATGGGTTACGACTTTATGAATTATGGTTTGACCGGTGTCAGCGGTTTATCGCAAACCGAAGAAGCGATTGCACATTGGAATCGCGGAGGATTGGTAACCATCAACTGGCACTGGCGAGTCGGCACTGGTAGCGAAAAAGAATTTTATTCCGACAAAACCACTTTCACCATTCCGGTAAAAAATGGTCAGCTCGACACTTCATCCACTGCGTTTACACAAATTGAGGCCGGTGTTGATTTAATTGCAATTGAATTACATAAACTGCAAACCGCTGGCGTACCTATTTTGTGGCGCCCCATTCACGAAGCCTCCGGCGGTTGGTTTTGGTGGGGACGCTCACGCACTGATGGCGTACCACCTGCGTATGCACAGGTTTTGCTCTGGCAATATTTACACGACCGTTTACAAAATCATCATCAATTACACAATTTAATTTGGGTGTGGAACGGACAAAGCGCCGCCTGGTATCCCGGCGATGCATTTGTCGACATAGTCAGCATGGATATTTATGACAACACCGACAACAAAACTTATAAATCACAAATCACCACTTACAACACAGTGAAGCAATATCCACTACAAACTAAATTAGTTGCCTTGAGTGAAAACAGTTTTATCCCCAACCCGGATAAAATTTCGCAAGATGGTGCCTGGTGGTTATGGTTTATGGTGTGGAATGATTGGGACACACCCGAAGGTCAAACCTACAAGGATAATTTCTGGACCGGCGAATATTACAACACCAATGCTCACAAAACCCATGTGTACAATCACGCAAATGTGATTACGCTTGATGAACTACCGGATTTTGATGCTGAGTAATCACCTGTACACATTGATGCAACTAAGATTAAAGGATAAATAAAAAGCACCGCAAATAAAAAAGCCAAACTCAAATGAGTTTGGCTTTTTTATTAAATCTGTCCCGTCCTGAAATAGGTTTACAGATAGGAGACCTATTTTGGATAAAGCTGCTCAAGTTCACGAATACGTTTTTGTTCCGTTGTCATGCCTGCCTTGCCCTGGTGATTACTGAAGGGTTGGGCTTCGCGCTCCTTGCTCCTTGAGCCATCGGCGCAACATATTGTGATTGATATCCATGTGTGCTGCGGCTTCACCAATACTAAAACCTTGGTCAGTGCGATAGCTTCAACTTTGTATTCTGGTGTATAGCGTTTTCGTGTTTGTTTTTTCATAGAACACCTTTCTCGTTTTACGGTATTATCCGCTTAACTCGGTGTCCGGTCTAATTAGACCACTTCAATATTTAATTTTCTGGAACACACATATTTTCATAATATTCTGATGCGTTATTATATGGTGATATATATTTCTTTATTTTTTCCATTCTTTCCTCATGTGTTTTCAACAATATGGATGATGTGTCATGCGTGGATAATGAACTATTTACATACCTTGACTGCACAATTTCCAGATTGCGATGCGCCTGAACCATAATACATAACACTTCTGTTTTCGGTACTTCGGCTTTCTCCTTGTTTGACTCCAATAGGTTATAGAAATTCTCCAAGACAACTTCAAGCCCTGAAATCTCATTAATATATCTATTCACCATATTGCGTAATTCAGCCTGTTGGTATAAGTACATACCAAAAAATCCCGTTAAAATAAAAGCAGAAATTAGCGCAATTCTTGCTTTCTTAAGTTGCATCTTCGCACCCCTTTTCGTGACCATTGCGCCAGTACACAGGTGCATTTGTTGCCTTCGCTAATTTTTTAGCTATCTCTCTAACGGATGCAGTACTGACATTTTGCTTTTTACTGAATGCCAGGTACACCCTGTTAATTTTGTCAATATCCTTATAAAAAGTTAAACCACCTATATTTGTAGGTGTTTGAATTAACTCCATGGTGTAAACAAAAGTCGGCCCATAAGTTTTATAGCCATCTTCGAACCATCCATCATATTCATATACAAGACCCATGTGATCAATAGGACCCTGTGGCCCCTTATCAACGTACCAATTCGTCGCTTGTGTTAAGTCAGACCATGCGTGATCTAGGTTTTGATAGACAGTATTTACAAGCCCCATTGGATCAACATGACTCAATGGATTTCCATTCACATAAGCGTAAGTATTAATCCCACCCGCTAACCCAATCGGATCACTCTGAATGTAACGACCAATTTCACCATCATAATAACGATGCCAGTTGTACCAAAGCTTACTTTCTGAATCGTAATATTGGCCAGGAAAGCCAATGTTGAAGCCAGTAGATCCAAATGTGTTAGTTTGAACAGCTCGATCAAATGCCCCATTGACCGCCCTCCAGACAACATTTTTTGCAGTATCCGTAATGACTTCTGGGCGACCAAGGTGATCATTATGGATCGCGTAAACTTTTCCACTCCTTACCATACCAACAATTTCACCATCAAGATAAACGTAAATAGAGTCGACCGTACCAGCAGAAGCTTTATACGAATTCTCGAATACCAATAACCCATCACGAGAGTAAACAAATTTAACGTCTGTAGGTTCACCGCCCCAAGGGCCAGAAGGGCGATATTTTCGTGCACGTTGGTTATATGCATTGTAAAAATATTGCATTTTATAGTGACCGTTAGGTTGCAAATATTCCATCCGCCCTAATGCATCATAACCTGCTGTATATACATTCGTGTGCGCAACAGGATTGCCAGATGTATCAACTTGACCTGCAGCTTTGCTGGTTATATTTCCCAACCCATCGAAAATAAAACTATTTCCAACAGTCGCTTGATATCTAACCTTCAGTTTGTTATTGGTTGGCTCACCCAGATAATTAATGACTGGTTGAGTTCCTACGGAAATTGTTTTTCTGTTTCCATTTTTATCGTATGAATAATTCTCGATCAGACTTGCACTTCCAACTACGGGGGCTGTCTTTAGCCTATCCGCATCATCATATGTGTAAGATGCTGATGCATTGGTATTTTGAGTATTAGTTACTGACTGAATCAAATCTGTTTTTGGTTTGTACGAATATATAAGATTTTGCACGGTTGAACTTACAGATGTTACTCGTCCGTCCAAATCAAAATACCTATTGGTAACAATACCACTACCAAATGACAACTCTGTACGGTTTGCATAGTTTCTACGCGTTACCAAGCTACTCCAAGTGCCATTCACATACACCTGAATCTGCTTAACGCTATTATTAACATCATAGATATTTTTGCTTTTTACTCCATTTGGATAAGTAGTTTCGCTCAGTCGACCGTGATTATCATAGGAATAACCTAGTGTTAAATTAGACGCTCCTATTAATGAATGCTTGGCAGTGATGCTTCCTGACAAATTATAATTATAGTAGGTTGCTCCTGAGCTATCTGTAACACCACATATACGCCCTTTACCATATTTACAACTTAACACATTACTTCCTGGCGCTCTGTAATCATAGTAATAGTTAATAATTTGATTTGTAGGTGCGCCAGAAGTGGCCGCTGAAATTAAACGACCCATCGCATCATAGGAAAGATCATTTTTAATATTCATGGCATTAACCTGATAATCAATAAATCCTTGCTCAGTATATGCATAGGTCGTCTTTCCTGTATCAGGACTAATTAACTCCTCTACCTCTCCGAATCCATTACGATGGTAATACGTAGAATTTAAATTGGCATCAATAACTTGCGACAAAAATCCCATCGAATCATAACGGAATTCTACTTTTTCCATTAAATGGTTAGTCATTGAAGAAATTTTATTATCTGTGCCATATGTAAATGCAGCAATCCGGCCAAGAGCATCCGTTGCGGTTTTTACATTTCCATTTTCATCTCTGACATAGTTAGTAAATTGGCCATTTTGTCCTTTGGATTGTTTTAGATAGCCCTGATTATCGTAAACCTCGTCAGAGATAATTTGGGACAATAGTGTTGTATTACCTGATACATATTGATGCCTAATGCTTTCCAAATTACTTAAAAGATCATAAGTCAGTTTTGTACTTGAGCTGGCATATATTTCATCCGGCCTTTTTATTTCACTTACCCTTCTTGCTGCATCGAGAACATAAACTTCATAATCACCGTTTGGATAAGTAATTCGCTTTAATTTATCATCAACATAATATTCATAAGAAGTTGTCTTTGGCACGCCATCACTGATAGTCTCGCTTGCAACACGCCCTCTGCCATCATATGAATAATCAATAAGCAATCCATTAGCATCGGAATATCTGGCAATCAATCCTGAATTGTTTGCTTCTGGCTCGTAATAAAAATTACTACCGGAGGCTGTTGTCGTACCTGTCAAGTCGCCTTTTAAATTGTAGGTGAATGTACTTATGTCCCCGGCGCCCGCTTCAGGGCCATCAACATATATCTTGCTAACCAAATTATTGAAATGAAATTCATAACTATATGTATATGTACGTATAGGGGTATATTGAAGACTGTTATATTTCAGTGCCTTTGCATGAACATATTTAATACGGTTTTGGTATGATGGCGAAGAATCGTAAATATATTCAAGAACCAGCGCAGGTTCAGACCGAGGAAGCGCAGGGCATCCAGCCCCCCCTGTACAAAACCCAAAATATTTAGAACCATCCCAAGTATTTTCTTTTATAAGACGGCCATAAGAATCCCAGAAATACTCTTTTGTTATTTTGTTTGAATATTCCCATTTTATATTGCCATCTGGATAATATTCGTATTGAGTTACGCTACCATTCCAATCATATTTAGACGATATTTTTTTTGACTCAGCATCTGCATAGTAAATCTGCGAAGCGGCAGATGGGCATGTATCTGAAGCAGAACGATCAATTCCACTTAATTTTTTCTTATCATTATAGGTATATTTTTTTAACCCACCTTTTGCATTAGTAACGGTCGTTGTATTACTTGTATAGGCAAATACGCTCTTTTCAACTCCACCAACAAGTCCGCTAGAATAAACATCATACCTTTTTTTAGTTGAGTTAAACACATAATTATAATCACCCCACTTCACACCATCGATATGTTTCTCTTTAATTCTCCAGCCTGAAAAAATCTGGGCATCAGCTTCATTTACATACTTAATCGTTCCTGCATTGTCAGGGTAGATCACATTTGTAAGCGGACGAACAGCACTAGCACTAGAGTAATATTGTTCATAGCTATAGCTGATGATTTTTCCATTAGGTAATGTGATCGAACTTACAGACGAAAAACCAAGATCATTTGGTGCAGTCCAACCAAATTTTAGCTGTCGTCCCGAACTATGAGTTACAGTGTCTAGCGTGTTATTAGATAAATATGAAAAATTCCAGCTTATAGAATTTATGTTTGTCTTTTTTTCCAACAGTCCAAAATTTGTGAAGTATGATTTCATTCCATCTGAAGCCGTATGAACGTAGCGATTTGTAACTGCTTCCCACAAAATATCTTCGTAAGTACTTGCATCATAGCCAGAAGATGTTTTTGGTTTGTATCGAGTTACACCTGAAGCATTAGTTTTGACAAACTCTTGTTCTGCCCCCTGATATATTAAACCTAGCTTACTTACAGTCTTACCAGAAGCACAGCTAGCAGGAGTTATCGCTGATGGACGAATTACGCAATAAGTGCTATCCGTATAATAAATTTTTAATTTTGAGTCAAAACTGGTTGACCAGTTAAATCCAAACACCCCATCAAATGTATCCTTCTGACTACTTGGAATAAAAGTTGAAGAATAATTTCTGGTTACTTCCAAGGGCATCTCGCCTGTCCCCAAGTAATCTTTTTCGGTAAAGACTTTTGTACCTGATGATATCTGAACAGGATTACATGTAACCTCGTCGTTATCAGCAATTTGTTCCGCTTTTTTACTGTCACTATCGTTTACACGAGATTGAGTTACAGTGGGTATTTCATAGAGGGGCCGAGATGGAACAGGTGGTTCTGGTTCAGCTTCCCAAGTCCAATTACAGTAAGTTTTTGTGTCGAAGGGACTAGTATGAATTCCAGTATCAGGATTGTCAGGACTAATGCATCCCGTACAATAGAAATTCCATGTTTCTAATATACATCTCGGCCCGGCATTGACGTCCTGTGCAAATACAAAACAAAAGAGAATGAAATATTTTAGGGATTGCACAAGTCTCATAATTAGCTCCATTTAAGTAAAAAGCCGCTTTAAAAAAGCGGCTTTAAAAGTTATTTTTAATTCTCTTCAGGCGGCAAATAGTCTTTAATACCACCTTTCCCATTTATTATGTCTTCACCACGTTCAGTTAAGCTGGTGGAGTTAGCTGGGTTATTTGTCATATCCCACGCGGCATTTTCAGTTGAATTGCCAAACCAGGACCAGGCCAACCAGCTAAACGGCAAACTGCGAACAAATATCGAACCCGAATTGCTCAAATCAGTTGGCTGGATAACGCCTGACGTGAAATCAATAGTTAAATCATTAAACTGATCGACATAGAAGAAATCAATCGAACCAAGAACGGTTTCTTCTTTTTCCACTGGAACCATACCTTCGAAAATAATTTCATCAATTTTTATTGGATCTGTTTGTGAAATCGGTGCACCTACAACATTGGCTTCAAAGTTAGTTGCAAACGAGAAACCCATATGTTTTGGCAGGCCGTCGCGATTAAAGGCTTCCGGGAATTCCACTTTTACATCGATGTCATTCCAATCACCAATTTTTAAATCTTCGTAAGCAAGATCAACTATATTGAAGTGATTTAGCCAATTAGCATCCTGCATATAAAACTGAATCATCAGAGTCGTTTTATCTTGATAATAAGATGGGATAAAAATACGGGTTTTAAAAGTAAAGGGTTCTTGCAAATTGAAGCCTTCAATTTTTGCAAGATTTTGTTGCTGTACATCGATACGATCAGCATCGGCATTTTTTGCAGTAATATTCAGCGATCCATTGGCAGCCTCTACAACACCTGAATCCCCCCAACTGATAGAAGCCCAATTATCTTCATCATCTGAATCAAATGGCTGATTGTAAATTACACCAGGAACAAAATTATTACTAACCTCAACACCACTGATTACCAAGTCTTTGATGACTATAGGCCCATAAAAATTTGGATCCGCCGCGCCACCAACACCTAAATTTCCTATTTGTATACCGAGCTCTGTCCAACCCACTCCCGAATTCTGACTACCAAAATCTTCAGTAAAAATTACTTCATTCCATGCACCATAGGTAATAGCCCCCATATCTTTCGTCGGCATCCATCCAGTTTGGGTGTTAAAGAACTTTCCATAGAATCCCGAACCTTGATAACCCATCGGTACATATATATTGGCTTTGATTTGAATTGGCTTGGTGAAATCTACACCCGTAATATTTTTATAAATAGCAACAACTTTATCATTGCCACTAGCCCGAGTCATTGCAACACCATTGCCAGAGTCCAGAGCAACTATGGTCCCTTCCCAACCAGTCTCCCAGGAACCAATCGAATTTTCGAAATTTACATTCAATAGTTCTTTGGCACCACTGCCTTCAATCACTTTGAAGTTATCAAACTTAATTGAACCTTTTACTTCAATCGGCTTGCCGTTGGACACTAATTCAAGCCCCACTTTTGCGACTTTTTTCATATCAAAATTATCACTGGCCCAACCAAAAGAACCTTTGTTTTTGATATTAGCTTTCATGGTATTCCACTCGCCAGGGGTTTGTTGCCATACACCATTCCACCCGGCATTAGCGTATTCGCCATTTTCATCACGGAAGTACATCTGAAAACCCATATTGCCATCATCAACATAGGCTTTATCGAACATCACATCAAAGCTGACTTCGGTATTGGTTAAATCGATTGTCGAATCAAACGGAATAATAAAAGCCACTTTATCCTGTGCGTCCTTCCAAGGTATGTCGACAGCAAACGCATTGTCACCGCCCGCTTTTTCAATTATTTGTTTGTGATTGACAGGTTTTTCACCAACACCTGAACCACCAAACTCCGTCAGAATGAAGGGCATTTTTTGTGAATTGAGCACAGCAAGTGCAGCATCAATTTTTGAGTTTGAATTCCACTGGGAGCCATAAGCATGAACAGACAACACCAGATTTTTCTCATCATCAGCAGCTAACAGCTCTTTACCTCTATCAGCAGCAAATGCTGAGTAATCAGTACCGCAGGGTGCATCAATCACTATAGGAACTTGAAAACCACCTTTACGAAACGCGCGAATCGCGGTTTTGTAATTATCGATATAAACCTTATAGCCTGTGCTAGCTGCATCATTTATATCTTTAGGTCCCCAACCGCGAGCAATACTGATCATCATATTGCCCTGGAAACGATCCTGATAAATAACCGGTAAGAATTTTGTCAACCAGGTATTTTTTACCGCATCAGAAAATGCCACTTCATCGTCTGTGCAATACAACTTGGGATCATCCAAGGTCAAAATTGCAAACAAATTTTGACTGGCCGCTTGAACCAATGCAGCCTCTAATTCACTGGCAGTGGTTTCCGGTTTCACCAGAATACGAATAATATTCGAACCAGTAGCACGAATGGCTTCAATGCCCGGGTACTGCACGACTGGATTATCGCCATACTGTAAATTGATACCATGTAGCAATATATTCGTATTTTGAAATTGGATATTGGCCCCATTTGCTCGCAACACAGGTAATCCAGCGGTTGGTTTTTTTGGATTAGGGTCCTCAGTTACCACTTCCGGTGTCATTTTGTGATCATCTGCATCAGAAGATCCCAACATGCCACCACCGCCACAAGCCTGTAAAAAACCCGCAGCTGTAACAATCGCAATTAACGCTAATTTATTTTTCATTTTTTAACTCCAGAATTCTGTATGTTCGCTAATACCGTTAAGGTTTAATGTGATTAGAAGGACAAATTCACACCGGCTGAATAACGGGTTTCCTGCACCCACAGCGAGTGGAACTGATCTTCAAATTGCGAATAACTTTTTCTACTTTGCTCAGTTAAATTGGTGCCATTGAAAAACAGACTGATGTTGTCATTGATCCAATAATTGATCGACAAATCCAGATATCCAACAGGCTCAACCCAGTTCGCCATTTGCATTACCGCAACATTGGTGGCAACCCCGCGACGTGCGACGAATTCTTCACTGCGCCAGTTGTATGCCAAACGGACATTCAATCCTTCCAGGTCGTACCAGAGAATCAAGTTGGCTTGATCTTCAGAGTTGGATGGCAACGGTAGTGAATTTCCCAAAATATCTTTTTCATTGGTTTCACTGTGTGAATAGGTGTAGTTAAATTCGATACCAGTTGCGCTTAAATATTTTCCAGGCAAGAAAGTGAACGGCTGTTTGTAGCCAAACTCCAAACCATACAAATCCGATGCACCCACGTTGCGCGTGGTGTAAATTGCCGCTTGGCGATTGCGATCTATGCCGTCCATATCAAGGAAGTGACGCAACTCTTGATACTCTTCAACTGCAGTATCAACCTGAATTAAAAATGCACCCAAACCTACAATGGAATTTTCGTTGAAGTACCATTCGGTCGAGAGGTTATACACGGTTGACAACCAAGGCTTGATGTTTGGATTACCCTTATCTTCACCACCACCGACACAACCAACAGTATCTTGTCGCGTTCCGGTATTAGCATCCGGAATCATTACCGGATTACCATTTTCATCTGTTTTATTACATTGGCTGGTCCAAACAACTGCACTCGACCCGACATGATCCAGATCATTTCGTGTCATAGTTTTTGCTGCACCCAAACGCACTATCACATCATCAGTTGGAAAAATATTCAGGTTGATTGAAGGCAGCACTTCTGTCTGTTTATTTTTATAAGTGACGGTATCGTAGACATAAGCAATTTTTTGCCAGTCGTCATAACCAATTGAATTAAATGAGTCGAGTACTTCAGGCACCTGGTTTTTATCAACTGTTCTATCGATTTGTACAACCTGCGCACCTATATTACCGCTGAAAGGAAGTGCGGCCGCCTCGTTGCCGAAATTCATTTGTACATAAGAGTTGAGAGACACCTCTTCAACTCCATAGGTGTAACCAGGATCATTGACTGTGCGCACTCCCGGATACAATCTTTCCATAAATTCGTAAGGGTTATCCCAATTGGCAGGATCCAGCGATGCAACACCATTAAACGCAGCAGGTTTTCCGTCAGTGCCCAATTGATACATTCCAATGGGACCAAAATCGCGGAAGGGAACTGTATCTGCAGCAGTAAAGCCGTTATCTTGCAATCCACCAATATCTATCAAACTGGAGTTGGTATCCGCAAAATCAAAACGCAACCAGTTAGGGTATTTTTGCCACACCAAATTGCCAGGCAATAATTTATAGCGTTTATCGACAGGTACACGGGGATCTTCCCAGTCGGTGTAGCGTCCTGTAGGCGTTACATAGAAAAATTTATTGTGATTCGCTTCGCGAACTCCGTAACGTAAACCACCTTCGAAGGATTGAATGAAATCACCATCCAGATTCCATTTGATATCACTACGAACCACATTTAATTCCGCATCAGTGTTTGAACCATCTGCAAAACCTTGATACTGCTCGAGCAATTCCGCACTTGACACATCTTCGTCAAAAATAAATGTCGGATATTCACCGCGATAGTCAACGGTCACATTGTATCCGTTGATAGCATCTTTCCCCGGCGTACCATCAACATCCACCCATAACCAGGCAGGACTACCTTGTTGAAATAACGCGTTGCGATATTGTTTTTCTGCTTCGGCATGAATCACACGCATGGAAGCCGTGAAATTTTCACCTTCATAATCTAATTGCAGATTGGTATTGAGCGCTGCTGTTTTTTCAATTTCGCTGCGCGATGTGGTTTGGAAATCGGCCGCCCAAATATCGGCAACTTGTACTGAATGTATGTTGACGGTTTGTTGGTTTCCATTTGCATCGGTGTAAGTAAACGGATGACCTTTACCGGCAATTGAGCTGGACTTTAATACGTCGTAAGTTCTCTCCGCCCAAGCTCCGGCGACACCATTCACCTGAAACGATTCAGGCGTGTTCTCACCAGTGAAGCCCGCGTTTACGCCACGATTGTATTTATCCATGCGGGTGTAAAACACATCGCCGCGAAGCGTCCAACTGTCATTGAAATTATATTTGGCAGAGAGTGAGCCACCATCGCGATCACGCTCAACAAAACTACTGTTTACCGCGTATTCATTTGGTACCAGATACCAATCTGTTGGAACATAATCCAGATCCTTATCCCCGTTTTCGTCCAAAGGATGCGGGTTTTGCAGATCACCCCAGGGGCGACCGTTTTCCTCCAACAAGAATCCAAGGTGGTGATCTTCCCACATGGAATAGTTAGCGGCGTATGAGCTTGATGTGTAGGCGTTAGCAATAATCGAAAAATTCTCTCCATTATTGAAGCCGAATACACCACTGATAGTTGTATCCGGATCACCAGAGTCTGAACGTGAACCTTGACCCGCTTCCAAACGAAGGCGCGTAGTAAAACCCTCCTCCAGACTTGATGGGTCCAAGGTTTTCAAATCCACAACGCCAGAAATACCGCCAGCAAGAGTTTTAGCGGATTGGGATTTGTACACATCTACACCACTAATCATGCCAGCGGGCACGTCGGAATAGTTGGCTTGAATGCCGGTAATCGACCAGGGGCTTAGAAATTGCTCACCATTCATGGTAGTCAACACCTGTTGCATACCACGCACGTTTAACGAGGTTCCCTCACCTGCCTCACGCTTAATTTGCACACCGGTTACACGCTGAAGTGAGTCAGTAATGGTGGTATCAGGTAGTTTTCCTATGTCTTCCGCCACGATCGAATCCACCACATTAGCCGAATTACGCTTCACATCTATCGCTTTTGCTTGGGATGCACGCACGCCTGTGACCAGAATTTCGTCTTCAATTTCGCTACTTGTATCGTCTTGTGCATAACTAAGCGAGCCAAATAAAATGCCACTAACAGCTAAGAACAGGGTACTTCTACGGGATTTTGGAAACATAAATTACCTCTAACTTATTAATTTATATAAATTTATTATCGTTAAATCGAAATCTTACCCAGATACAGAGGTGAGGCTGGACCAGGAGTAAGGCTTGTCCAAGTTTCAAAAGTTGAATATCTCGTCCAAATCGGATCTATTTCGATTAGGCTTGGCAACATCCCTGTCATCAGGATATTTAATGAGGGATGCATTTATCCTATTTATTTTTTAAGCAAGGTGAATATTGACTCAAAATGTAAACGTTTTCAACATGAAATCTAAAATTTAGTATAAAAATCTATCAATGAACGAGCTTCAAACACCTAAATAAAAACGCACCATTTGAATCCCAATCTCAACCATTTCGGCTTCTGTTTGGAGCATCAAGCATCGATATTCGCGCACACTACTGGTGCTTTTTTGGCTTTTTATTTGTTTTTTCTCTGATTAATGCCTTATTTTTGGGGTTGGCACAAGGGTTGCTGAAGGGCACTTATGACCTGTCACTGTGCGGTCAATTCTTTCAATTGCTCTTTTTTGATGAGTTTGTCTTATGTCCAGCCACGGCCTGCGTTTTTTTGATTTCTCGAATAAGTCGGTTGCCACCCTGCATTTCACCTGGTTTGCGTTTTTTCTGACCTTTGTGATGTGGTTCAGCCTGCCGCCTTTAAAGCCTTTAATTACTGCATCGCTGCAGTTAACCGCACAACAATGGGCGGCCCTGCTAACACTTAACGTGGCGCTCACAATTCCTGCGCGTATTGTAGTGGGTAGCCTGGTTGATAAATTCGGCCCGCGTGCGATTTACAGTTTCCTATTGCTGGTGTCCGGCTGCATGCTGATTGCATTCTCCTTTGCGCAAAGTTTTGAACAAGCCGCGTTATTTCGTTTTATGTTGGGCTTTGTCGGCGCCGGTTTTGTGATTGGTATTCGCTTGGTTGGCGAGTGGTTTCCTGCTCGCCAAGTCGGATTAGCAGAAGGTATTTATGGCGGCTGGGGTAACTTTGGTGCGGCGGCGGCCGGTTTTCTTTTACCCTTTTTAGCTATCCAGGTGTTTGGTGGCGAAGATGGTTGGCGTTATGCCATGACCACTGCTGGTGTGGTGGCTATGCTCTATGCCGTTTTGTTTTACGCGCGTGTTCGCAACACACCTAAAGGTTCTACTTATTTCAAACCAAAAAAATCCGGAGGACTTGAAGTCAGTACACCGCGCGATTTTTATTTTTATCTCGCATTGAATATTCCCATGTATTTAATTTTGGCTGTACTCGCCTGGAAGATGTCACCGAGCAATTTGGGATTATTAAGTCAATCGACCACTTATGTGATGTATTTAATCCTGATAGCACTTTGCGTATTTCAATTTTCACAAATTTATCGCGTCAACAAAGATATGCTCAAACAAGGTGGCGTTGCCGAGCATGATAAATATGAATTCAAACAAGTGGCGATTTTAAGTTGGGCTTATCTCGCCACTTTCGGTTCTGAAATTGCGGTAGTATCTGTATTACCCGCGTTTTTTATGGATACATTTACTGATTTAACCTTGTCACAAGCGGCAATGCTCGGCGGATCTTTTGCGTTTATGAATTTGGTTGCACGCCCGGGGGGCGGTTGGTTCAGTGATAAATTTGGCCGTCGCTTGAGCATGTCGATTATTCTCGCAGGCGTCACGCTCGGATATATTTTGTTGTCACAAATCACCGGTTCATGGCCACTCGCACTGGCATTTGCGGCTGTTTTCATTTGTTCGCTGTTTGTGCAAGCAGGCTGCGGCGCTGTGTTTGCTGTAGTACCGCTGATCAAACGCCGTATGACCGGGCAAATCGCCGGACTTGCAGGCGCTTACGGTAATACTGGTGCGCTCTTCTTCTTAACTATGAACACTTTCATCAATATTCAAACATTCTTTTACATGTTGGCGATCGCCGCGCTGATTGGCTTGGTATTCGTGCAATTTTTGCGTGAGCCCAAAGGGCATGTAATTGAGGTGAATGAAGATGGCAGCCTGCAAAAAATTGAAGTGTCATGATTATTTGATCCACAATTCATTTTTGTTTCACAATGCCCGCTCTGCGGGCATTTATTTTTGGTAAATCTATGGATCATCTGCAATCAAAGCTCGAGATTGTATTTGCACAAAAGAGTGAAGCGGGCATTAAACCCGAAAATCAGGACACTGTCGGCGCTCGTATTCCTGAAGGCAATCTGCTCACAACCAAAGGTATTGCCATCGCAATTGCCGATGGTGTTAGCAGCAGTAAAGCCGCGCGCGAAGCCAGTCAAACCGCTATCGCAGGCTTTTTAACCGATTACTACGCCACCCCCGATACCTGGCGAACCCAACAATCCGCTATGCGGGTCATTCAATCACTTAATTCAAGCTTATGGGGCCGCAGCCAAAACTCAGTGTATGGCGAAGGTTATCTCACCACTTTTTCTGCACTGATTTTGAAAGGCGACACCGGATTTATTTTTCATGCAGGCGACACGCGGGTTTATCGCTTACGTAACGGCAATCTTGAATTATTAACGCGAGACCATACCCAACGCATTGATCGCCACACTACTCATTTAAGTCGAGCCATGGGCGCTGATCCCTATTTGGAAATCGACATGCATCAATTTGAACTGGAAGCGGGTGATATTTTTATTCTCACCAGTGATGGCGTACACGAATTTATTCCACAAGCTGATTTCAAAAATCTAATCAAAGAATTTTCACAGGATTTGGATCAGCTGGTAGCCTCCGCATTAAAACTTGCATTGGACAATAAAAGTCACGACAACATTAGCATTCAAGCGCTGAAAATTATGTCTGTTGGTACTGCATCGCAAGATGATGCAGTACAAGTATTATCACGCTTGCCGTTTCCACCCATTTTGCAAATTGGTCAACAGCTGGATGGGTTCAGCGTGAAAAAGATTTTACATGAATCCAATCGTAGCCAGGTTTATTTGGTTGAAGACTCACGCAACAATTTATTCGCGATGAAAACGCCCTCTATATTATTTCAGGACGATAAAGCTTATATCGAACGTTTTGTAATGGAATCATGGATTGGTGCGCGCATACAAAATTCGGCTGTGGCACGTGTGATTCCCGGCGCAGAATCGCGATCTTTTTTATACTATCTGACAGAATTTATTCCCGGACCAACACTAACCGCTTTATTAAAAGAAAGAGGGATTTTGTCGATTGCAGACGCAGTTGAAATTACCGAGCAATTAATTCGCGGCATTCGCGCATTTCATCAAAAAGAAACACTGCATCAAGATCTTAAACCGGACAATATAGTGATTGGTGCAAAAGGTCCGGTGATTATTGATTTTGGCTCTTGCTGGGTTGCAGGCGTCGCGGAAATTTCTACACCTATTGCACGCGATATTGTTTTGGGAACCGCTGATTATTCAGCGCCTGAATATCGTTACGGCGGTAAAGCGGGGCCAGCTTCCGATCAATTTTCCTTGGCGGTTTTACTGTATGAAATGCTCACAGGGCATCTCCCCTATGGAGCCGGCTATAGCAAAGCAGTAGATTTCAAAAGTTTTCAACGACTACGTTATATTCCCGGGACCACGCACAATCCGCACATTCCCTTTTGGTTGGACAAGGCATTGGAAAAAGCTTTGTCAATGAACCCTGACAGCCGCTACGAGGCATTGTCGGAATGGATACAGGATTTAAAAAGGCCGAATCCCAAGTGGTTACATCAAGGTCCGCGACCACTGATCGAAAAAAATCCTTTAATGTTTTGGCAATCGGTTGCGATTCTTGGTTGGTTAGTGGCGTTGGTATTGTTGTATTTGCTGGTTTGATAAATCACAGTAATAAAAAAACCGCGAGTAAATCGCGGTTTTTTTATTGCGCTTATCCTTAGATTTTCGCAGCTTGTTTTGCTAACACAATTTGTCTTTCAGTGTGAGTAATCCATTGTCTGGCAACACGTGCACTGCGCTCATCAGCTGCAGCCTTCTTGAAATAGTTCAGAGCGGATTCGTAATTTTTCAATTCCAATTCTGCTTGACCAATTGTCATGTTGGCACGATCAGCACGCTTGGTACCTTTCGCAATTGCATCTTTAGCCCACTTGGATGCATCTTTGTAATTGTCGTTCGCCATATACATCTCAGCGAGCCCCAATATCAAATCACCGTCAGTGGATTTTTGTGCTGCTTTTTCGTACTCAGCCAAAGACTCTTTGTCTTCACGTGCTGCACGATAAACATCTGCCAAAAATTTAAGATTTTTTGCTGTTGGTTCGATGATCTTGTCGGTGTATATGCCTTTGTGAACAACTTTCGCAGCCTTATAAGGTGCTTCGCCGTCAACCAACATGTAGGCAAGGTTCATCAAATCTTTTTCAGTGGTAAGACCACCCATCAAGTAGCATGCCTCAAAAGCAGCTAAAGCTTCTTTCGGTTTGTCCTGAACGCTGTACAACTGGCTCAAGGTTTTCCAGTAGCTAGCTTTTGGATAAGCAACCGCCAACTTCTGAACCACAATCACTGCATTTTTGTAGTCTTCTTTCTCAAGATAGAGACCACGCTGCATGCCATACCAACTCTCGGCAGGAGTTTTACCCGCTGCTTCCTGAAGGCGAACAGCTTCATTGATATTCAACAAAGCATTCTTTTTATCATCGACTTGATAATAAAGGCTACCAAAGGTTTGATATTGCTCTGGCTTGATTTCATCAACATAGTCTAGCCATTTGGTCATCATTTCTAATGCTTTAGGATAGTTTTCTGTTGCCTGATACAACTGCCCCAACATTTGCACTGTTTGCTTTTCAGTTGATATATCTATCGCCGGACTTAATGCGAGCAACTTCTTAAATTGCTCAAGGCCTTTGACATAATCTTCTTTGGCAAGGTACGAATAAGCAGTAAAACGGTAAATGTTAGCCAACTCATTTGAGTTCAACTTTTCACGAGGGATAGCATTTAGTATTTGTAACGCTCGATCAGGTTGCGGCTTGACCTTTTTCTCTTCAGGCGGCTGCAGCAGGTCATAAGCTTCCTGTACCTTCTTGGCTACTGACTCGCTCATGCCTTCCTGTTTTCTTTTTTCGAACTGCTTGTTTTTAGGTTTTACTTGAGCTTCAACCTGACCAAAAGACGGCTCTAATCCAACTGACGACAGAACTACGCTGGTTATAGCAGGAGTCACGACCAGCATGCTTGCTAGCAGGGTTTTGCTAAACACAGCAGAAACGATGGTAAATGTACGTTTCACGTTAGACTCCTATTTTTTCTTGTTATCTTTGGCAAGCTCATACTTGAACGAGGTTCTAACACCTGGAACAGCAACTGGCTTACCATCGGTAACTCTTGGCTTGTATTTAAACTTCAACGCAGCCTTAACAGAAGAGCGATTGAAAATGGAAGTGGGCTTACCTTCAGAGGTTACACACTTCGCTTCATCAGCCACAGCATCGATAACGGAGCCCGTTTCAGTCACAGTGAAAACCACCTCACAAGTGCCTTCGATACCGCGAGACAAAGCTGAAGTCGGGTACTCGTACGCTGCCTTAACGATTGGGATCATGTCACCTTCACCCATGTTAAGGCCACCTATACCAGTAACCCCCAGATCAGCTGCAGCCACAGGCACATCCATATTGATGCCACCCATGTTGGCATCAGGCGCTACAAACTCAGGCTCCGGCAAATCTGGCGGCGGAACCTCGGGCTCCTCCGGCTTTTCGGGTTTAGCTTCTTCAAAACGGTTTTCGATTTTGGTATCAGGCATACGCAAATCGGGTATTTTCAGGTTTTTAGCCTGTTCCTGCTTTTCTTTAGGCGTGTTAACCAGAGAGTTCATCAGTGTGAACAAGCCCAAGGTTGTTACACCACCCAAAACAGCAGCTAGTACAATTTTTGCAGCTTTCATAACGACCTATTTCTTGGTTGTCGACACAGAGACTTCTGCAATACCTGCCTCTCTGGCAGCATTAGCAATATCTACAACGAATTTAATATCCGCCTGCTTGTCTGCCTGAATCGAAACAGTACCTTTGGGGTTATCTTGACGCATACGCTCAATAACCTGTTTTACACCGCGAGGGTCCACTCTCTTTTTATCGATCCATATCTCGTTGTTATCCGATACGGCGATCAAAATACTGGCGGCTGGTTTTTTATCCGAGGTCACAGCATCGGGACGTACAACTTCTTTACCCGTTTCTTTGATAAAAGTAGCTGTCACTATGAAGAAGATCAGCATGATAAACACAACGTCCAACATGGGCGTCAAGTCAATCGCCTGAGCTTCTTCTTGAGGTTTTGCGCTTTTCCTGCTCATGAGACATCTCTTTGGTACAGGTTAATCTTTTGACCGATCAACAGACCACTTATCAGTGGTCCATTGTCAGATGGTCTGCAAACAGTGATTTTTCATCACTCGCTATTCGCTGAAGATAGGTACTGGCAAACACACCCGAAATCGCCGCCACCATGCCAGACATAGTAGGAATCGTCGCTTTGGATACACCACCAGCCATAGATTTGGCATCACCACCGCCAGTCAAAGACATAACAGTAAAGACATCAATCATTCCAGTTACTGTACCCAAGAGCCCCATCAGAGGACACAAGGCGACCAATACCATCACCATATCAAGGTTGGCATCGACCTTCTCATTCATACGAGAGATCATCGCGTTTCGAATTTGCTTGGCGTTCCAAGACTTACGCTCGGACCTAGCCTCCCACAATGAGAGGGATTCCTGCACTTCTTTCTTGAGGGCGCCCTTAAAGTAGAGCACCCTTTCGAAAACCAGCACCCACAGACAGAGCGTCAAGAGCGCGATGGCGTACATTACTGGCCCGCCCTTGTCCATGAAAGCGCCCAGGGAGTCGAATAATTCCGACATAACTTACCCCCTTATTTACGCGCAGTGCGTTCAGCGTTTTCCGCAACAATACCGGTAGCTTGTTCTTCCAAAATATGGGTAACCGCTTTGGCGCGACCATTCACAAAGGTATGCAGAAGCACAACCGGAATAGCAACCAAGAGGCCCTGCACAGTGGTCACCAAGGCTACAGAAATACCATCAGCCATGTTTTTGGGGTCACCAGCACCGAAGATTGTGATCGCCTGGAAGGTGTCGATCATACCGGTTACTGTACCCAAGAGACCCAATAAAGGCGCAACCGCAGCAATGATCTTCAATATTGCCAGACCACTCTCGATGGATGGGCGCTCTTTGAGAATGGCCTCTTCCATTTTGAGTTCGAGTGTTTCGTTGTCCACATTTTTGTTCTCTTGAGCCACTTTCAATACGCGGCCTAGAGGGTTATTAGTGTTTGGCGTAGAAGACTTCAATTGCGCCTTCACTTTCGCACTTACACCAACCAACACAAGAATGCGGAAGAAGCCGAGCAACAAGCCAAACACACCAACACCCATGATTACATAACCAACGCCGCCACCTTGTTTGGCTTTCTCTTTCAAGGTCGGTTGATCGATCAATGCAGTCAGAAGTTGACCACCCGCTGGACCAGTCGGATCAATACCGAAGTCAACAGCAGCAGAGGCATTTTGCAATTCAGCAGCACTGGAAGTGAACTTGCCGCCCGGTTGACGAGCCAACTCAAGGATCTTGTCAGTTCCAGGGTTGTATGTCAGATACTTGCCTTCAGACACCAGGTTATAAGAACCCACACGAATCACGGTTTGGCTTGCAGTCTCACCATTTGGCTTAACAACATCAGCCTGGAAGGAAGTCACTTTACCGCTCTCAACCAGTTCTTTAAGAATTTCAGCCCAAAGGCGCTCAATTTCTTCGATATCCGGCAGAGTGGTACCGCTATTCATTTTCTCGATTAAAGTATCGAGGAAGTCGCCGCGATTCGGGAATTGCGCACTGACAATTGAAGATTCAAGATTTACGCGCAAATCACCCGCCGTAGAGGTCAAATGACCAAACAGCTCGCGCATAGAACCTAAACGCTCTTGCAATTGTTGTTTCTTTTGCGTAACCAACAATTGTTGTTCAGCGTACTTTTTATCAAGAACTGTTGAACGAGCTTCTTCAGCTGCACGAGTGGCTTTCGCTTGAGCTAACAAATTAGCTTGGTTAGCCTTGTCACGAGCAAACTCAGCTTCACGTTGCTTGTGCTCGGCAGATTCATTGATTTGAGATTTTCTAACCATCTCAACCAATTGATCGACGCTGGTCGCTTTCTCTTCTTGAGCCAGAGCAAAGCTTGAAACCAAGCCGGTTGCCACTAACAGGACGCAGCCTTTAACAAAATTCATCTTCATTGTGCTGCCTCCGGAGCTTGAACTTTAACCAACATAATATCTTTGGTCGCTTGGTCGCGAGCAATACGCAAACCTTTCAGCACGCCTGCATTGTATGAACTATCCAAAGCAACCCAGCTCTTGGATGCATCATCCCAGTAGCCGCTGTTTTGACCGTCGGTTGTTTGATACATCAATGAAATACGACCAACACGCAATACTTTTACATCGCGAGCCTGACCGCTACCATCAATGTCGATGCTTGCGTCGTAGGCATCAAGAGTGCCTGAGTAGGCAGATTCAATTTTGTACGCTTCCAGAACCTGACGGAATTTTTCTGAAACAGAAATATCAGCGCGTTCCTGATTGATGCGAACTTGAGAGATACGCTCTTTGCGCTCTTCTGCGTTGAAGGGTTTGTCTAACGCAACAAACTGATCCAGGGCTTCTAACATTTTGAAAATCAGCGGTTGCACTTGGCGTTCGATAACAGTCACTTTTTCAATTGACCTATCCAACTCGGCAACAACGCCCAATTGACCGTCGACTTGTTTTTGCATTTGAGCGTTGTACACACGCAAATCGTCGATCAGTTTGTTTTGCGCTTTGAACTCTTGCGTCAGGTCATCAGTTTCCTGAGCCAGTCTGTCAATGCGTTTTTGTGATTCAGCTGCCAAAGTGGTTTTGGCTTGACCTACTTGAAGTACTGTATCCAGGTTTTGATCTGCCACAGCAACGCTACCCAGGAGCGCGCTGACAGAAAGCGCTGTGGTGAATACCACGGCGTTGAATCGCTGCTTTTTCATAATCCCCCCAACTCGGGCGTTCAATCATTTGAGTTTGTGACAGTGAATCTGCCACTCACGCGTTTCCACGTAGTCCGACGTAAATCATATTTATATCGGACAGCCTAAGAACCGCGGCATTGTAATAAGCGAAAATCGCTACATCCAATGATTTGTCCAAAAGCCTTGTTACGTGTGTAGTTAGGTATCACATAGGTAACAATTTGATTAAAAATTGCGAACTCGGTAACACCTTAATCTTAAAAACCCCCTTGATTTACTAAAATCATGGTGGCCGAAAGAACTTTTCGCTATTAGCGATTAATTATTAACCAATCGATTCCTGCGTTCGTAAGTGCGAAACTCATGCAACTCCGACGCACTGTCATCCCCTGGCGTTATCTGAGTTAAATTCCACTCGTCGGCGGATAATGCAGGGAACCATGCATCACCTTCTACATCCCGGTTGATCAGCGTGAGATAAATTTTATCGACAACATCGAGAGCGGTTTTATAAATTTCTGCTCCGCCGATAATCATAGCTTCCATTGACGACTTATCCTGCTGACTTAACACTTTTTTTGCTTTCTCTATCGCATCAACCAAATTATTGGCTACTACAACACCATCATGCGACCAATCATGATTTCGCGTAATCACAATATTGGTGCGATGAGGCAACGGCCTGCCGATGGATTCAAAGGTTTTGCGCCCCATAATCACCGGCTTGCCTGTTGTTTTTGATTTGAAGTACTGCAAATCTTGCGGCAAATGCCAGGGCAATTGATTATTTTTTCCGATCACATTGTTGCGCGCTGCCGCCACAATAATCGATAAGCATATCTCGTTCATATGGCAATAGGGGCAACAATACGTGGGTGAGGATCGTAACCTTCAAACTCAAAATCATCCAACTCATATTCAAAAATATTAGCCGGGCGACGACGGATTTGCAGTCTAGGGAGTTTTCGTGGCTCTCGTGTTAATTGTTCGTAAACTATTTCCGGCGTGATGTGATTGTTGTAAAGGTGGCAGTCACCAAAGGTGTGCACAAAATCGCCAACACCCAAATCACATTGCTGCGCAATCATATGGGTGAGCAGCGCATAGCTTGCAATGTTGAATGGCACCCCCAGAAATAAATCCGCGCTGCGTTGATACAACTGGCAAGATAATTTTCCGTCCGCAACATAAAACTGAAACAGCGTATGACATGCCGCAAGTGCCATTCGTCCTTGCGCAACATTTTGTTGAGGACTGATAGTTTCGTCGGGAAGATCCGCTGGGTTCCATGCACTCACAATCAAACGTCGCGAATAGGGTGTGCGTTTGATTTGTTCAATTACTTGCGAAATTTGATCAATAGTGGAACCATCCGGGCAAGCCCAGCTGCGCCATTGCTTTCCATACACAGGGCCAAGATCGCCTTCTTCATTTGCCCATTCATCCCAAATACTGCAACCGCGTTCTTGCAACCATTTCACATCAGTGCGGCCCTGCAAAAACCAAAGCAATTCGACTATCACACTTTTCAGATGAACTTTTTTGGTGGTGACTAAAGGAAAACCCTGATTCAAATCAAAACGCAATTGCCGACCAAAAACCGAACGCGTACCCGTGCCGGTGCGATCACCGCGAGTGATGCCGGTATCAACCACATCACGCATTAAATCGAGATACTGTTTCATGAAAACTCCGATTGATTATTTTATTTTTTTGGTTGCGCGATGATTAAACCAATAAGCACAACTGATGACTACAACACCGAATAAAAACATCGGAATACATAATTCTTGCCCGCGAGTGAGCCCCCATATTTGGTAGCCGATTCCAACATCAGGTTCGCGAAAATATTCAACAATAAATCGCTGTAATGCGTAACCCATTAAAAATAATCCGCTTACAGCACCCATAGGGCGAGGTTTGCGCGAAAACAACCAAACGATCCAAAACAACACCACACCTTCTAAAAAGGCTTGATAAAGTTGTGATGGATGACGCGCTATACCTTCAAGATCACCCGCTTTTGGAAATATCATGGCCCATGGCACGTCACTCACACGCCCCCATAACTCGCCGCCGATAAAATTACCCAAGCGACCAAAACCCAATCCAAGCGGCACTAAAGGCGCGACAAAATCCATCAGCGCAACATAATGTTTTTTAATTCGCAGTGAATATAAATACATGGCGACCATCACACCGATTAGTCCGCCGTGAAAGGCCATGCCACCTTCCCAAATGCGAAGCGCCCAAAGTGGATCCGCCAAAAAGGTTTCAAAATTATAAAAAAATACCGAGCCGAGACGACCGCCAATCACCACACCAAACGCGCCCCAAGTGATCATATCTTCCACTTGCTTGCGATTGATAACCGCATGCGGTTGTTGTGCGCGTTTAATGCCGAGATACCAGGCCGATACAAAAGCGCAGAGATACATAATGCCGTACCAATGCACTTTTAATGGGCCTAACTTGAAGGCTACTGGATTAATATTGTGATAAGGAATCATGCGACCAACCTGCAATTAACTGTAAAAATCCCTAGACCAAATCGTCTGTTGAGGACGAGGGCACTAACAAACGCATCACGCCTGCTTCACGTAAATGTTGATTCACATAACGCTGAATCAATTCACCATTCGACATGCGCATAACTTCATGCAAGAGTATTTTTGCCTGCGCAAGTGTGACGGCACGAATCACCGATTTAACTTTGGGCAAATTGGTGGCGCTCATGGACAGCACATCGTAACCCATTGCCATCAACAATACGGCTGCGGCAGGATCGCCCGCCAATTCACCACAAATGCTCACGCTAATACCCGCATCATGTGCGGCATAAACAATCGACTGCAGTGCACGCAAAACAGCGGGATGAAATGCCTGATACAAATCGGCGACCTGTGCATTATTACGATCGACCGCTAATAAATATTGCGTCAAATCGTTACTGCCAACCGATATAAAACTGACCTTGCGCGCTAATTCAGAAGCGAGATACACCGCTGCCGGAACTTCCACCATTACACCAATCGGCGGCATGCGAACTTTATATCCTTCTTCCAACAATTCTTTGTACACGCGTTGAATTAAGGCTTTGGATGCATCCACTTCCTGAATATTGGTGATCATCGGCAAGAGGATTTTGAGATTATCCAAACCTTCACTGGCTTTGATCATTGCGCGAATTTGTGCAAGAAAAATTTCCGGGTGATCGAGCGTAACGCGAATGCCACGCCAACCGAGAAATGGGTTGTCTTCTTCGATTGGAAAATAGGGCAAGGATTTGTCGCCGCCTATATCCAGCGTACGCATAGTCACTGTGTGCGGCGCAAAGGCTTCCAGTTGCTCGCGATAAATGGCTCGCTGCTCTTCTTCACTGGGGAAACGTTCGCGTAATAAAAAAGGCACTTCAGTTCGATACAAACCTACGCCTTCTGCGCCACGCTCCAACGAACGCAATACGTCGGCCATCAAACCCGTATTTACATAGAGTGGCAGTCGATGATTATCCAGGGTGGTGCAGGGCAGATTTTTAAGCGCTTCAAGGCCCTTAACCATCTCCTGCTCTTCGAGAAATATTTTTTCGTAATGCTTGCGCAGTTGCTCGTTGGGATCCGTAAATACTGCGCCGCGATAACCATCGATAATAATCGGGCGGCCGTCTAATTGAGTGAAAGGCAGATCCACTGCACCCATGACCGCCGGAATATCCATAGCTCTGGCCAAAATCGCCACATGCGAGTTGCTGGAGCCAGAAACCGACACCAATCCCGCCAATTTTTCTTTGGGGATTTCACCCAACATAGAGGCCGTTAATTCCTCACCCATCAGAATGGTTTTGTCGGGATAAACGCGTGCCTGCTGATTGGTGTTTTGCAAATATGCCAGCACTCGACAGCCCAGATCACGCAAATCGGCAGCGCGTTCGCGCAGGTAGGCATCGGGCATGGAATTAAAAATATCTTCGTGCGCCAGTATCACCTGACTCCAGGCGTAAGCTGCATTGACACCACCGCGAATGCGCTCGGTCACTTCTGAACCCAGCGTGGTGTCATCCAATATAGCGACGTAAGCATCGAACAGCGCTTGCTCCTGAGCATTGATACGGGATTTGAACCCCGCTGCCAGCGTTTTCATATCATGGCGAACAGCCGATAACGCCTGAACAAAATGCGCAATTTCCTGATTCACGTCCTGACAGGAACGTTTGGGTACTGATCGCAAATCAGCTTTGGGCGCAATAACAACCACTTCACCCAAGGCAATACCCGGCGAACCCGAGACACCATTAAATTTGGCCTGGACCGCTTTTTCACCCGCAGGTACCACCACGCCAGTCGCTTCAGCATGGGCAATCAAACCGGCTAACTGAGCCGACATAGTCACCAGAAAGGCTTCTTCACCTTCATCAAACCGACGGCGCTCAATCTGCTGAACAACCAACACGCCCAGGACTTTTCGATGATGGATAATTGGAACGCCCAGAAAGGAGCTGTAACGCTCCTCACCGGTTTCTGGAAAATATTGATAAGCGGGGTGAGCCTCAGCCTGCTCCAGATTGATCGGTTCTTCACGCGCAACCACGCGCCCAACCAAACCTTCACCAGACGCCAATCGCACAGCACCCACCGCGCTGGGGTTCAAACCATCAGTCGCCATCAACACATAATCGCCACGCGCATCCCGTAAATACACGGAGCACACCTGGGTTTGCATGGCTTCTTTAACGCGTTTGACGATGATTTCCAGCGCCGCTTTCATATCGCGCGCGCTGTTAACTTCCTGCACTATGGACCGAAGAGAGCTGAGCATCATGCTACTCGTTTCCGATCAGGCCCAAGGCCGATGAGACATGATGACTGTGAGCGAGAGATAACTCTTTGAGTGCACGACGATAAACATCGCGCTTGAAGGAGACAACTTTGCCGAGCGGATACCAATAGCTGACCCAACGCCAATCGTCGAATTCGGGTTTTTCTGTAGTGTTATTCAGGTTAACCCGGCTGTCGTCAGACAAGAGTTTGAGCAAAAACCAGCGCTGTTTTTGTCCGATACATAAAGGTTGGGAATTGTGACGAACCAGTCGGTCCGGCAAGCGATAACGTAACCAGCCACGAGTTGAGGCCAGAAGTTTCACATCATGAGGATGCAATCCCACCTCTTCATTCAGCTCTCTATACAAAGCCTCTTCGGGGGATTCGGATGGATTAATCCCACCCTGCGGAAATTGCCAGGCATCCTGACCACCCACGCGCCGCGCCCATAGCAACTGGCCTGCGGAATTGGTCAAAATAATACCCACATTGGGGCGAAACCCATCAGAATCTATCACGATGATCATCCACAAAAATTGATAGCCGCTGGCATGCACCAGGAAATGGCTTTTTCCGCACTATATCAGGCTTGGCTGAGGTCGCAAGCAGGAAAAACCCATCCGGATTGAAAAGCTGGGACAGGATTGAGGCAGGATGGTTCTCCCGTTATGCTGCCGATCCATTTAAAACCGCGAGTATTGTTATGCGCTTGGCTATTTTTGATTTGGACAACACCCTGATTGCAGGCGACAGCGACCACGCCTGGGGACAATTTCTGGTGAACAAGGGATTGGTTGATGGCGAAAACTTTCGTCGCGCCAATGACCGCTTCTACGAAGAATACAAAGCCGGCACGCTAAACATTATCGAATATCTGCAATTTTCGCTGACGCCCCTCACTCATCACAGCATGGAAACTTTGGCGGAATTGCATAAAGAATTTATGCGCGATTACATCAACCCCATGATGCTCCCCAAAGCGCAAAAACTTTTGCAAGAACACCGTGCACAAGGTGATTACCTGCTAATCATCACCGCCACCAACGGCTTCGTCACCCGCCCAATCGCCACCGCATTAGGTGTAGACGACATACTCACCACCGACCCCGAAATTGTCGACGGCCGCTACACCGGAAAATTCATCGGCATCCCCACCTTCCAAAAAGGCAAAGTCATTCGCTTGGAAGATTGGTTAACCGAAAAGAATTTCAATTTGGACGACGCCTATTTTTACAGCGATTCCATTAATGATTTACCGTTATTGGAACAAGTACCCAATCCAATTGTTGTTGATCCTGACGCGAAATTGAATGCGGTAGCGGTTGAAAGGGGCTGGAAGGTGATTAGCCTGCGCTAATCACGTCACGCCAAATAAACCCGCGCAAACACTGCTTTTAAATAATCCGTTTCCGGAATAGCAGGATGCACCGGATGATCCGGACCTTGTCCGCCTTGTCCGAGAATTTGCACTTGTCGATCTAAATGTCGGCCTGATGCGCGAACGATTTCAAGCAGGGTGTCTTTTGCTAAATGCATGGAGCAGGAAGCTGACACCAGAATGCCGTCGCGGCCTAACAAACGCATGGCTAATTCGTTGATGTGGCGATAGGCAGCTTCGCCATTTTTTTGATCTTTTTTTCGTTTGATAAATGCGGGGGGATCTAAAACAATTACATCGAAACGTTCGTCTTCGGCGATTAAATGTTTCAACACATCTATGGCTTTACCTTGTATGCCGCTGACGTTTTCCAAATTATTTAGTTCGGCATTTCTCGCGACGCCTTCAAGTGCAGATTCAGACGCATCGACACAAATCACTTCAGCTGCGCCCGCCATTGCCGCTTGAATTCCCCAGCCGCCGATATAGGAAAAAACATCGAGAACGCGCTTACCTTTTACATAATGTTGCAACTGCGCGCGATTCACTCTGTGATCGTAAAACCAGCCGGTTTTTTGTCCGCCGTGAATGGGGGCAAGAAAGCGTGTGTTGTTTTCAATTAACTCCACCCATTCAGGCACTTCACCATGAACAACCTCGGTGTATTCCGGCAAATTTTCCAGCACGCGTGCGCTGTGATCATTGCTCAACAAAACGCCCCTGGGTTTGATCACTTGCATCAGGGCTTCGATGATTTCACTCTTCACCAATTCCATTCCGGCGCTGGCAATTTGCACCACCAGATAATCACCGAAGCGATCAACCACTAATCCCGGCAACAAATCCGAATCACCATAAATTAATCGATAACATGGATGCTCAAATACCATTTCACGCAACGACAAAGCTTGTTTGATGCGATGTACCAACAAGGATTTATTCAGCGGATGACTCACATCGCGATTAATCACTCTTGCGCAAATCAAACCATTGGGGTTCGCCAATGCAATCGCCAGCGGCTTGCCTTGCTGATTGGTCACCAGAACCTGTTGCCCCATAGAAAATTGTTTGAGTGGCGACTTGTCGGTGTCCACTTCGTTACTGTAAATCCACAAATGCCCCATTTTCAGACGACGATCAGCTTGGGATTTTAGGATCAGAGAGGGCAAATTCATGAGGTTATCTCGGTTGGATTTGGAAAGCTGGCGATTATACGTGTCATGCCTGGCTGCGAACACCCGAATATCGATTTATCAAGTCGCCATAACCGGTTTTGTAGTTGGGATACAAAAGCTCAAATCCAGAATCCAGTAATCGCGAGTTACTAATTCGCTTTCCGCCTGATATTTCATCGCCCACAATGGTCCAACTTTTAATTGCCAATTTTTCGGCGAGCCACAAATGCACCTCATTCAAGGTTGCAGGATTGGAATCACTCGCCAAATAAACCGAGTCAAGTTTCGTCGTTTTTTGCTTTTCTATAAGATGCGCCAACACTCTTGCACAATCTTCGATATGAATACGATTGGTGCAGGCGTTTGACGCGGAAAGCTTGCCGGTTTTTACCTGATTGATCAGTCGATCACGGCCCGGGCCGTAAATGCCACTGAAGCGAACAATACAAACAGGAAATCCTGATTCACGCAGTAGATTTTCAGCGTCCAACAAACGTTTGCCATTAAATTCTGCAGGTTCTGTTGGTGAGTTTTCATCGACCCATTCGCCATTGGATTGCGCGTAAACGCTGGTGCTGGAGACAAATAAAATCAAACGTGGTCGCCAACTGATTTGTTGCAATTGTTTGATCAAATTTTTACAAGTTTGTACGTAAGCTTGTTGATAGCCTTCATCACTGCGGTGCGCGGGTGTCATGCTGATGACGATCACATCGTAGGCTTGCTTGAAAAGCTCACTGAATGTTTGTTGTTGAAACAAATCCCGATTGCATATGTCGAGATGTGAATATTGATGTTGGTGAGCACGGCGACAAACACCAGTAATGCTGTATGCCGAGGAGCTTAACAGCGGAACCAAATGCAGGCCAAGATCACCAAATCCCAAGTGCAGTAATTTTTCAGGAGTATTGTTGGGTAAATTCACTTGCGGGATCTCCTCAATCTGATAGCCTTTAACTATTCTCATGCGCAACACCATAGGTAATGCATTATGACGCTAACCGAACTCCGTTACATAGTCACTCTGGCTCAGGAACAACACTTTGGTCGCGCGGCTGATCGCTGCTATGTCAGCCAACCCACCTTGAGTATTGCCGTTAAAAAACTGGAAGATGAGCTGGGCGTTGCGCTGTTTGAGCGTACCAAATCGCGCGTACAACCCACGCCGCTCGGCGAGCAAATTATTGCGCAAGCCAATCTGGTTCTCGAACAAACTGCTGCGATAAAAGATTTGGCGGACGCAGGCAAAGATCAACTCAGCAGCCCGCTTTCTGTCGGTGCTATTTTTACAGTTGGCCCATATTTGTTGCCAAAATTTATTCCACATCTGCAACAACTCGCGCAGCGTATGCCGCTTTATGTTGAAGAAGGTTACACACATAATTTGCGCAAAAAATTACGCAATGGCGAATTGGATGTGATCATTATTGCGCTGCCATTTTCTGAACCCGATGTGGTGACCCAAACCTTATACGAAGAGCCTTTTGTGGTGTTGATGCCAAAAAGTCACCCTTTAGCCGCGCAAGAAAAAATTCATGCAAGCCAACTCAGTGATCAAAAAATGTTGTTATTGGGCGAGGGCCATTGTTTCCGGGATCAGGTGTTAACCACTTGCCCCAATTTACAACCAAACAGCGATGAGTCCAGTCAAATCCGAACAGTTGCTGAAGGCAGTTCGCTTGAAACTTTGCGACACATGGTGGCATCCGGTTTAGGCATTACGATTTTGCCCTTGTCTGCCGCAGAAAGTTCGCTTTATACGCAAGATGTGTTGGTCACTCGCCCCTTTGAAGATCCTGCGCCGAGTAGGACTATCGCATTAGCCTGGCGAGCCAGTTTTCCTCGACACAAAGCCATAGACGCATTACGCAAAGCGATTCAGCAATCACGCCAAAAATAAATTATTTTTGGCAATTGACGCAATACACACTGCTGCGGCCACCCTGACGAATTTCTTTTAATATTTTTTTACATTGATGGCATTTTTCGCCTGCACGACCATAGACCAACAATTGCTGCTGAAAATATCCCGGCTTGCCGTCACCACCAACAAAATCGCGCAGCGTTGTGCCACCCTGATCAATAGATCGCCGCAATACAAAACGAATTTTTTCAACCCAAAGTTCTGCTTCTTTTTTGGTGAGTGTGCCCGCTTTACGAATGGGCTTTATGCCTGCCATAAATAAACTTTCGTTGGCATAAATATTCCCGACACCCACTACCACGTGATTATCCATAATAAATTCTTTAAGCGTTTTGCTGCGGTCGCGACTTTTTTGCCAGAGGTACTCCGCATGAAAATTGTCAGTGAGTGGTTCGGGGCCCAAGTCTTTCAAAAGCTTATGCGCTTCAGGATTTCCATCAATCCATAACCAACAACCAAAACGGCGTGGATCGGAATAACGCAAACTGATTTTACCGAATTGCAGATCAATATGATCATGAAATAAAGGCGGCTCATTGGCGTTAACGATTCGCAAACTGCCCGACATACCCAGATGAATCAGGATATGTCCCTGACCAACATTGAGTAATAGATATTTTCCTCGACGACTTGCAGAACGGATTTTTTGTTGCAGAACATTTTCTGCAAGTTCAGGCGATACCGGCCAGCGCAATTGTGATTGGCGAATAACAAGACCGGTAATTTTTTTGTTTCTTATATGTGGATCAATCCCACGCAGGGTAGTTTCGACTTCAGGTAATTCTGGCATGACTCACTCCACTTTTTTTGCCAGCTTATACTACGCCCGCATTGATACGCATCATTAAATTAATTTGATTGGCAATTAATTGAAATTCTTCATACTGTCGGCTGGACAACTTGCCGCCGACTGCATCTGCATAAATAAGGGCAATAAGTCGCTTGTTATGATGAAGCGGCGCTAAAAAAATATCTCCTTCTGCACCAAAGACTTCTAGCTTGCCGATATCCTTTATGCCAAATTCCCGCTGATAACGTAAGGGTTGCTGCACACGTAAAAAATCATAGAGCAACTCATCTTTGCGCAAATGATCCAAACCAATCCGAACTTCCTTGCGCCAGAAATGTGTGCCCTTTCCAGCAACATAGCGCACGTCCAGAATTTTGGTTTTGTAATCCATGACCGCTATCGCAGTTCTTGGTATATGTGATGCCTCTAAAAGACACACCAATGCAGACTGTGCAACCACCGAAATATTTTCACCATCCAACATTAATTTGTGCAGATGATTAATCTGTTGTTGGAACAGATAATCATTTTGCACCGGGTCGGCGTCAACTTTTTCTTTTAATTGATTGGGATCAGGCAGGGCTGATAACAAAACCTCGACGCCAAAGTTCTTGGCAATCACCGATGCTTCATCAGCTTTTAACAGGATTTGCTTTTTTGCGTCCTGCAAGGAAATATTGCAGAGCGAACTTAACTGTTCGCATAGTTTCAGCATGTCAGGATGCGCAAGCCCTTTATGGATATGCTTGCTAATTTCATTGCCTAGTGTTACTGCTTTTACACAAAGGCTGGATTCATTTCGCTGATTACAAACATCACTGATAATCTCACTTAGCGACCAGTCTTTTATCAAATGCTGGTTGAGTAATTGTAAATCTGTTCCGAGATATTCCTGTGATAATTGCTTCTCCTGTTCCGGATTTTTATTTCTGGCAGAAATAAATTTTACAGCGACTTCTTTTGAAGTTGATAGTAATGCCAGCTCTGCAATATTTCGCAATAGTGCGGCAATAAAAACCTGCTCGCGACTTTCAGGATCAAGATGCATGACCATCGCCCTTGCTTGTACAGCAGCATGGAAAGTTCTGGCCATACTTTGCACGAGCAATTCCTGTGGTTTTCCTCGTAAAAACGTTTCAATTAAACTACTGGTCAGAGTGATAGCTTGTAAATTATCAAATCCCAATCGCACAATTGCACGAGACACTGTTTTGATGGATTCCAGGGAAGTGTTGTAATGTATTGAATTGGCTATTTTCAATACACGCGATGTCAGGTTGGCATCGCGCAGAATAATTTTTTATAAATCTTCAGAACGACTTTTTTCACTCTGACTGACTTCGCAAATCTCACGCACCACCGCGTTAAATGTCGGCAAGTCCTGCTCTGCCAAACTATGAAGCCATGCATCCAGTCCGCGTAATTCTGCCATGACAATACTACCTATACAGATCCAGCATTCAAGCGCATCAACAAATTCAGTTGATTAGCTATCAACTGAAACTCTTCAAATTGTTTTGCAGTAAACTGGCCATCTGCGGTATCCGCATAAATAATTGCCAGCAACCTTTTGTTGTGCTGTAAAGGTGCTATAAAAATATCACCTTTTGCACCAAACAATTTTAATTGCCCAATGTCTTTTATAACCTGTTTAGCTTTGTGCCAGAGTGGTTTTTGATTCAATAAAATGTCGTGCAACAACTCACCTTTGTGCAGATGATCCAGTGTGATTTTAACTTCATGTCGCCAGGCATGAGTGGCTTTCCCGGCAACATAGCGCACATCCAGCGTTTTGGTTTTGTAATCAATAACACAAATACAAGAGCGCGCTATCTTTGACGCTTCATATAATGCGAGTAATGCTGACTGGGTAATTTCCGACACATTTTCCGAAGCCAACATTGCCTGATGCAATTTATTGAGATGTTGTTGAAACGAAAAATCTGGCTCTTGATTCGATTGCTCACTGGAATCGTCATCGGGTTCAGCCGGATCAATTATGTCTTCAAGATTGCCGGGGTCAGGTAAGGCGCTAATTAAAATATCGGCGCCGTAATTTTTGGCGATAACCGATGCTTCATCAGCCCTTAGCATGACTTGCTTTCTGGCATCTTCAACAGAAATTTTGCACAACCTGCTCACTTGTTCGCATAAATTGATAACAGCAGGATTTGGCATGCCTTTGGCAATTTGTTTGCTGAGCTCATTACCCAAACTCACTGCTCGCGCACGAATACTGGGGTTATCTCCCGCTTCGGTTGCCTCCATTATAATATCGCCCAGCGACCAATCTTTAATCAGCTGTTTATTTAGCATAGCCAAATCAACGCCTAAATATTCAATTGATAAACTGCGCTCCTGCTCTGGACGAAAATTGCGAGCTTCAATAAATTCTGTTACCTGTTTTTTACCGGTCGACAACAAAGCCAGCTCAGCAATATTACGCAAGAGCGCGGCAATAAATACCAGTTCACGATGCTCGGCATCCAGGCTGGACACCATTGCACGCGCTTGCACAGCGGCATGAAATGCACGTGCCATACTTTTAATTAATTCTTCTTGCGGCTTACCTTTTAAAAAAGTTTCTATAACACTACTGGCCAAGGTAATGGATTTGAGATTATCAAATCCTAAATGCACAATTGCGCGGGAAACAGTCTTGATGGATTGAAAGGAAGTGTTGTAATGAATCGAATTCGAAACTTTGAGTACACGCGATGTTAAGTTGGCATCCCGCAAAATGATTTTTGTCAGATCTTCTGCGCGGCTGCGCTCATTCTGACTGACCTCACAGATTTCGCGCACAACTGCATTGAGGGTTGGCAGTTCCTGCTCCGCCAGGCAATGAAGCCAAGCATCCAATCCACGCAATTCGCTCATAAAGCCGTCTCTTATTGATTGTAAGATCTGAGTGTAGATCAATACTTGCGACGCGCTTCACATTTGTTAACAAATTTTAAACATAAAAAAACCGGTCATAAGACCGGTTTTTTTATGCATTATTAATCACGTAATTTGATAATTACTTGATTTTGCCTTCTTTGTAGACCACGTGCTTGCGAACAACCGGGTCGTACTTTTTGATTTCCATCTTTTCAGGCATAGTGCGCTTGTTCTTGTCAGTGGTGTAGAAGTGACCAGTACCAGCAGATGAGTTCAGACGAATTTTTTCACGCATGGCTTAGCTCCTCTTAAACTTTTTCGCCACGAGCACGGACGTCAGCCAATACGGCTTCAATTCCACGCTTGTCGATAATGCGCATGCCTTTTGGAGTCAAACGCAGGGTTACAAAACGGTTTTCAGACTCAACCCAAAAACGGTGAGTTTGCAGGTTTGGCAAAAAACGACGTTTGGTGTGGTTTTTTGCGTGGGATACATTGTGACCAGTAATCGGACGCTTACCAGTAACTTGACATACTCTGGACATGGATTGCCTCATTCAAAAATCAGTTGCGCTGTGCTGGAAGCGCGGTGTCAGAACATCAAACAGACCAACAACCAGCTTCAAAACCAGCGCCTTAATCAGCCTATTCTTTCCTAAACGCGGCGGTGGATCGATTCGACACTGCCGCAAAGAGCCGCGCTTTATACCAAAAGACACCTTTAATAGCAACGAAAAGGTGATTTCCTGATCCAGATACCCTGGGCAGGCATGCCCTCATTCGAATATTTACAAGGTACCGAAGGTCATATTTTCATTGATTAAAATTTTCTTGCGCGTTTCCACTTTGTAAAAGTAGAAAGGGCGTTTTTCGTCCAGGTCGGGGCAGCTTGAGCTGGACGAGGATGAGGTTGAGCTGGCACTGGCGTTATTGCTGTTGCGATAGTTGAAGGTTACCAGCACTGCGTCATTGGAATAATCGTTGGCTTTAAAATTGCGATAATTAATGGCGTCGGTGCAGTTGCCAGTGTTGCCTAAATCTAACAGGACCACCTGTTCTTTTTCAAAATCAACTGAAAAGGGGGTGGTGGATTCGTGGTAAGCGTCCCAGAAATATAAAAATTCGTCTTCGTCGCGCATCACGATAATTTGTTTTTGTGTAGTTTCCAGAAAATCCGGTTGTGCGGGATTTTGTTCGTCGTATTGATAAATTTGTGTCATGGGAATGGTGGCGCCGACACTGGCAGCCGAGGAACTACTACTGCCGCCGGGATTAAACGGCGTATCGCGTTCTGATCCGCAGGCTTGCAATAAAATTGCCGAGCCGATTAATAGAAGAATTTTTACCGAAAATAATTTCATGCTGATTGTCTTGTTGTGGTCTGGTGGTCTGTTTAGCGTTGATTGTTTTTTAAATAATCTAAAAAAAATGTTTCGATTTTAGGGACATTGGGGATAACGGCTTCTTCACCTGCCCATGAGATATGCATGAGTTCAAAATCCTTGTTGTCTATATCTTCACGCTGGGTGATTTCCTCATCGGTCACCCGCGCCAATCTCGGCAGGCCTTGCGTCAATATTGCGATAAACGGGAGCGAATCATCAGTGCCAGTGGTGTTGATTACGGCAAAACGCGAACGTGCATTTACGAAGGGTTTTTCATCACCGTTCAAGACCTCATAGGCAAGCAAAGGCACAGTTTGTTCCCGCCAGCGACAATTTCCCAGGTACCAGTCAGGCGAGCGCAATACGGGCGTGACCTGACTTACGGGTACTATCTCGGCCACTGTAACGTTGGGCACCAATAACATATTGCCGTTCATGGGGATTAATAAGCTGGCAACTTCCTGGGTTCTTCCTTCGAGTTGTTCTGTGTCTCTCATAGTCGTTCTCTTATTCGCTAGACCAAAAGGTGGATAACTCAAAAACGCGCAGCCAATGCATGCGCCAGTTGTTCAGGGGTGCCCGTCAAGCTTACACAGCTTGTTGCTATAGCAGCCAGCGGCATGGAATCGCTGGTAGAACTTTCCGCTGTTTGTGCCCAAACAGTGCCGCCTTGCTGATGCAATAGCCGACAACTGGCGGCGCCATCATCCCCCATGCCAGTGAAAATAATCAAGCCACAGGCTTGTTTGTAAATGTAGGCGATGTTGGCGACCAGCTGATTGATCGAGGGAATGTAACTGCCATTCCATTCTGTGTCCGTGTGAATGTACAGGGTGCGATTGGGCAGAAGCTCCACTCGTTCACGCGAGGCAATCAAATGAATTTTACCGGCGGATAACACACTGCCATGCTCAACCACATCACAGGGAAAGCCGCTATTTTTGCTGAAGCTGCGGGCCAGACTTTCGCTTTGCTTGGGATCTATATGTTGCACATATAAAAAAGCGATCGGCAAAGTTGCAGGCAGCTCCTGAATAAAACGACTGACCGCTGCTGGCCCGCCAGTTGAGGCTGCCAGGATCCAGCATTCGTTAGCAGCTTTTTGTTTGTGCAGTTCGATATCACCAACGAGTTGCTGCAATCGTTGCTGGATTTTTTTGCTCCAACCAATTGGATCGTCGGTATCGCGGCTGTCGATTAAGAGAAGCGGGATCTGATCCTGACGAAGAATCTGATCCAGCAATTCGGATTCGCCTTCAAAGTCGCTGGAAATATCCAGCAACCAAATTTGGGGGGATTTCAACTCAGGTGCGTCGCCCTGGCTAAGTACCCAGTGACAAATCACCCTGTGCCCGGCTTGTAAAATTACCTGGCTCAGTGGGATTTGTTTACCGGGCGAGTCCACGACCAGCCCCACCTGAAGTTCAGCCACCGATTAATGCAACTGCTGTTTGAGCAGTTCCCGGATATTGGTTAGCAACAGATCTTCCTGATAGGGTTTGCCCATATATTTATTCACGCCAAGGCTAAAAGCGCGCTCGCGGTGTTTGTCGCCGGTACGTGAAGTGATCATGATGATAGGCAAGGATTTCAAACGTGAGCTTGAGCGCACATTCTTGGCCACTTCGAAGCCGTCCATGCGTGGCATTTCAATATCCAGCAGCATCAAATCCGGTATTTGATCTTGTAGCACTTGCAGCGCTTCGGCGCCGTCTTTGGCGGTGATAACACGGAAACCCTCGCGCTCCAGGAAGCGGCTGGTTACCTTGCGTACGGTTACCGAATCGTCGACCACCATAATGGTTTTTTCGGCGGTGTCTTCTTCCAGCTGGGATGGAATTTCCACTGGCACCAGCTGCAAGTTGAGCGCACGTTGTTCACGGATCATAGCGTGCAGGTCGAGAATCACCACCACACTACCGTCACCCATGATGGTGGCACCTGATACACCACGCACCGAGCCGAACTGCATGCCGAGGGTTTTTACCACGATCTCGCGGCTACCCAGGAGTCTATCCACTTGCAGGGCAACAGTTTGATCAGCGCTGCGTACCAAAATGACGGGCAGAGGCAAGCTTTGTCCATCGAGCTTGGGTTTGTTGTCTACATCCAGCAAACCACCCAAATAACGTACCAAATAGTTTTCACCAGCGTAATCGAAGCGGGCATTGGGATCTTGATAATAGTGTTCCAGCTCGAAGGGGCTGACGCGCACAATACCTTCGATGGTATTAAGCGGAACGGCGTAAAGATCTTCACCAATCTGGATCATCAAGGCGCGGTTAACCGATACGGTAAACGGCAAACGGATAATAAATTCTGTGCCCTGCCCCCAGTTGGAGTTAATGGTCATGCTGCCGCCGAGTTGTTTGATCTCGGAGGCCACCACGTCCATGCCCACACCGCGGCCAGAAATTTGGGTGACTTTTTCGGCGGTACTGAAACCGGCGTGCAAAATAAACTGCATGACTTCGTCATCGGCAAGACGGGCGTCAGCCGCCATCAAACCGCGCTCAATTGCTTTTTCGCGTACGCGTTGCAAGTTAATACCGCGGCCATCGTCGATGAGGCGCAAGACTACATCGCCACCTTCGCGCGACAGACTCAACAAAATACGGCCATTGGCTGATTTGCCAGCCATGGCGCGTTCGTTTGGCATTTCGATACCATGATCCACCGCGTTACGCAGCATGTGTTCCAGCGGCGCAACCATACGCTCCAACACGGTACGGTCCATTTCACCTTCAACATTATCCAAATCGAAATCCACGTCTTTGCTCAGTTCGGTCGCTGCTTGACGCACTATACGACGTAACCGAGGCACCAACCTGGAGAAAGGCACCATGCGTGAACGCATCAAACCTTCTTGCAGGTCAGTGTTAATCCGCGATTGTTGCAACAACAAAGTTTCGGTATCACGGGTCTTATCGGCCAATGTCGATTTCAAATCGAGCAAGTCAGATGCGGATTCAATCAGTGAACGCGATAGCTGTTGCAGCTGAGAGTAACGGTCCATCTCCAACGGGTCGAACTCTTCGTGCTGGGCCATTTGTTCCTGGCGGAACAATACCTGGGCTTCGGTTTCAATATCCAGTCGACGCAATTGTTCTTGCAAGCGCGAAATGGTTGCATCCATTTCAGTAATGGCACCACCCAAATCGCTAACTTGCTGCTCCATACGGCCACGGCTGATGGAGGTTTCACCGGCGAGGTTAACCAACTCTTCCAACAACTCTGCCGAAACTTTTACCACCTCTTGTGGACCGGTACGGCGAGCCGCCAAATGCTGCGCATGAGCCGAGCCAGGCATGGTGATAAAGTCAGGCAGGTTACCGCGAGTGACTACCGCCGGTTCGGGTTTTTGACGCGGCGCAAACGCCAATACATTGGGTTTTTCATCGGCTTCATCACTGACGGGTAACTCGGCAGCTTCAATGCTGTCTTCAACCGTGCGACGGGTGTTATCGACCACCACTGTCGGCTTGAAGTTGTTGTAGTTATCAGTGTCTTGCTCAACAACCTCTGGCGCGCGCGGTGTAATTACTGCAGGAGTATTGTCAACCACTTCACCGCTCAAACGTGCGCGCGCGCGGTTGACGCCAGTGTGTAATTGATCTTGATAATGGTTAAGTTGTTGAAAGAAATTTTGATCCAGTTGATTGTTGCTATCCAACTCGATAATGCGCGTTTCAAAATCATGCGACAGATCGCCGAGTTTGGTTAAACCCGCCAAACGTGCACCCCCTTTAAACGTGTGCAGTGAACGTTTCATTTCTTCTTGCGCGTCTTGATTGTTCCAATCCTCTTGCCAATCATGTAGCGCACGATCCAAATCATCCAACAATTCAGTGGCTTCATCGATAAAGATTTCAACAATTTCCGGATCGAAATCGTCATCTTCGCCTTCAACTTCATCTACAAGAGATTCTGTTTGAGTTGCAGTACTCGGTTCAGATTTCAAAGCAAAATCGGACAAACTTACCGACTGCAATTGCTCCAAAATTTCGACAGATTCTTCATCATCAGTTTCGATGGATTCGGACGGCACGTAAGCATCAGGCGCTTGCAATTCAATTTCTTCAATCTCGTCTTCCATTAAGATTTCTTCATCTTCCATAACAAGATCATCGGCCAATTCTTCGGTGACTATGCCGGATTCCGATTCGTCCTCGACTGATTCATCAATTAAATCATCCGTTAATTCATTAGCGTGAATCTCTTCAGTCGTCGGGATTGAATCCACCAATTCCGCTGCAGAAATTTCTTCAACTTCTGCCGTCTCTGCCGGGTAATGTAAATCATCACTGAGTGCTGTGAGTGTCACTACCTCGTTGCTGAGTATTTCATCCAGAACTGCATCAATACCTTCGGGAATGCCGATAAGATTTTGACCTGCCGCAACCGCATCGACCATATCCAGTAATGCCAAATGCGCAGCATTCAAACTTGCACAAATTGATGAATTGCAAACCAAATGCCCGGCGATGGCCGCTTCATACACTGTGCGAATTTTTTCACCCAACTCAGCCATAGGTGGCAGGTAAGCATGTGCAGCAGCAGTGGTTAATCGGCGCAATTCATCAACCATAGGCTGCAACAATTCGCGATTTCCGGGTTGTGCTTGCCACTGCGCAATAATTTTGTCTGCATCCAGCAACAAATTCATTTCTTCAGCCATAAAGACTTCGAGCAATTCAGGATCAACCTGACGCTTGCCATCTTTGGCTAATTCTTCCTGACGTACCAATGGCGTAATGTGCAAATCACGCAATTCGTTGACGCGCGCAACAAATTGTTGCAAGCGCGGAATGTTAACTGACTCGCCTTCGCTCAATTGCATCAAGGCAGCGTGAGTGTAATCCACTGTATCGCGCAATAATTGCAATACGTCTTCATCAACATTGACATGATAAGAACGCATTTCTTTTAAGAAACGCTCCAATGGCGCAGCCAGCTCAGCAACCTGAGTGATGTCGGCCATATGCGCACTACCCTTGAGCGTGTGCAAGGCGCGTTGAATTTGTTCGCTGGGCGGTTCGTAAAGTGGTGCCGCAGTTTCCATTTGCGTAATAAATCGTGCTACCGCTTTTAAATGGCCTTCGGCTTCTGCACCAAAAATTTCCCAGAGCTGTGCATCCGGGTCATCGATATCGGATTCGTCTGCTACAACATCCAGTGTTAGTTCAGGTTCAATGTCTGTTTCGATAATTGCTGCGCCATCTTCCGCCGTCTCATCCACTTGCATCAGCGGAATTGCATCAATCTCAGCAGTTTCCTGAGCATCACCGAGATCAACGCCGCTTAAATCGAGATCAGTATTCTCTGCAACATCACCAACCATATTGGATGAATAGGCTTCGGCGATAGCGTCACTGACGTCTTCAATTGCAATTGATTCTTCGGTGTCTTGTTCATTGTTAGATGATGCTGTTATGGAGCCTTCACCGACTTCATCCGCCAACTCCGCGGGAATAACTCCCTGCGACAAACTGTGTGCCTGCTGACGATAAATTTCAGCAAGTGCGGCGTGAGGATTGGGTTGGTTATCGCGAAACGCAACAATCATATCCGGCAACAAGCCGCGAACTTTTTCAATAATATTGATATGAACCGGACCTGCATCAATGGTGTGATCAATCACCCGGTTCAACATATTTTCAATCGACCAGGCCAGCTCACCAATTTCATTGGCACCAACCATGCGACCACTACCTTTTAAGGTGTGAAACGCGCGACGGAATTCAATCAGGGACTCTTTGTCTTCCTGATTTTCTGCCCAGCGGGGGAAATATTCAGCAATGGTGTCGGTTACTTCTGCGGCCTCTTCAACAAAAATTTCGATAATTTCATCATCTATATCTTCGTTGTTATTGCGATTGATAACGCCACCACCCGCAGGCATTTGCAGATTGGGTGTTGCCGCTGTTTCAATTACTGGTTCGTCGTCTTCTACAATCTCTGCAATCGGTAATTCATCTTCATCGCGGGAGGATCCCTCTCTCGCTTGGGCATAAAGCGTTTCAAGCTCTGTTGCAGAGCTATCATCTTTCGCAGGTACCTGAGTGTGAGAACCGTAAGCAGCGGACAAATCCTCGGTTGCTTGCGTCAGATCTTCAGTAAAGTCATCATCCGATTGATGGATGTCTTCAAGGATTTCAACTTTAGCTGGAACCCTGTCTTTACTAATTTTGTCAGCGATCGGATTGGCTTGCGATTTGGCAACGGCATAACCGAGAGTGGCCACGCTTTCTTCGGCGCCGGTCAACAGCAGATCGTTTTCTTCTTTGCGAACGCCGCTCGCAAGGCGCTCCAAATAATATTCAACACTGACGATTGCATCAGCAAGTGTTTGCAAACTTGACCATTCGGGGGGTGTTTGATTGTCAGCCTGGTTGTCGCTTCCGAGTAATTTTTCTTCAATGTACCGGGCGCATGCACCAAGAATTCTTGCCGGGCGAGGCAAGGGCATAATGTCCAATCCGCCGCGAATTTCACGCAGGGTAGAGGGCACATGTTCCAGATGTTCGCGATTCCATTTGGACGCAATAAACTCCACGATTGCATCTTTGGCGTGTTCCAATCCGTTACGCGATTCGCGCAGTACCGATTCTTTTGCACGAGTAAGCGTGATTTCTGCATCGCCCGCGTCAGCATTTTGTAATCCGCTGCTGGATTCAAGCAAACCTTCGAGTGCATTTTCAATGCTGATAATTTGGCTGGCAGCGCCAAGCAATTCGTCGTTGGAAAGGCTTTGACCTGCTTCAACCGCTTGTTTGAGATTGACACCTTGCTGCAATAATTTTTTGCGCAGGTTACCAAGACCAAGCACCGCGAGTGTATCGGCAACACGTTTGATAATCGGCAGTGAATCGTTCACGCTCTGGCGATGGTCACCACCGGCCAAACATACATCCAGTGAATTTTTCACCAGATTCAATTCATCTTTTAATGCAGTGACGACAGAATTCATCGCGTCTGCATCGGGTGCCGCAATCATATTGTTGTTGGCGGTTTGATTGCCGGCTTCTTTGCCCTCTAACAAGGCCTGTTCAAGTTGGTAAATATCGTAAATGCGTTGCAAGTGTGAATCGGGCGAAAAACCGGGTGCGTGTTTGCCTGCGCGCGCAACGTAGTAAAGTAAATTTTTAATTAATTCATCGTTGGTAAAACTGGTCAGAGCTTTTACGCCGTGCACCGCGAGCAATTTGATTTCTTTATCCAACTGACGCAGTAAATTTTTAACAGCAACACTGGTTTCCAGAGCATCCATTTCCAGCGCGTCGTGCAACGCCAAACAAATATCCCACAAAGCAAAACGTGCTGTGCCGTGGGTAAGTTTTTGCATGCGCGAAAATACTTTTTGCAAATAAGCGAGATTTTCTTCGGTGTTAACACCGCGAATAAAACCCGATGCTGCGTATTGATACATTTGACGCAACTTGAGCGCCATTGCCTGAAATTGCACATTGTCCTGAGTAACGGGCAAACGCGCGCCGCTGACTTTTTTCGCGGGCGCCAAATTGGGCATAAATAATTTGGTGTCGGTCAGTAAACTTTCGCCACGAACTGCCCGCAAATCATTTAACAAGGGCAATACGATTAAGGGATTGTCGCGACGCGTTTGTTTAACTTGCTCGAGATAAACCGGAAATTGCAAAATCGCGCGCATCAATACTTCTTGTGCTTCGGTGGTGTTACTGACGCGACCGGCGATCATCGCTTGAGTGAGTTGTTCCATTTCATTGGCGAGCATGGCAGCGCCATAAAACTCCACCATTTGCAAACTGCCGTGCACCTGGTGGATGTGCGTCAAACAGAAACGAATGCGTGCGGTGTCATTCGGATTTTCGACATAACTTTCAAGAGACTGGCGGGCTTCTTTCAGAGTTTCACTGATTTCGTGTACCAGCCAATCGAGAGCGGCGTAATTACGATTGTCTGCCATTGCAGCTCGTTCCTCAGGTTATTTTGGATCAACACGGCAATAGGCTTGCACTTGATCATCATCAGTGCGCTGCATATTGGGGTGTTCCCAGTCGACCACCTCACCCAGACCTACAACCAACAGGCCTCCGGGCTTCAAGCGATCAACCAATGCATTTAACAAATCGCGTCGCAGCCAGCGACGAAAATAAACCAATAAATTCTGGCAAAAAATCACATCCACTTTTACATCAGGTAACAGCCGCGCGTTGATGATATTGGTTTGCGTAAAACACACACGCTCACGCAATTTACCCACGACTTCGTAACTGCCATCTGCACATTGAACGAAATAACGTTTTATTTCTTCCGGCTTGACCAATTCCATGCGGCGTTTGCTGTAACGCGCCTTGCGCGCAGCGGCCAATGCGGTTTGGCTGATGTCCATGCCGGTAATGCCGTAATAAGAATTAAGTGATGCAGATTCAAAACAATCGTTAACGACCATCGCCAGTGAGTAGGGTTCTTCACCAGTTGAGCAACCAACACTCCACAAATCAAAACTGCCAGACAGTGATTCTTTGAATATTTTTTGCTGTAAATACTGGCGTACATACTCCAGCGATTCGCGATGGCGAAAAAAACTGGTTTCCTTTACAGCGACCTTGTCAGTTAACAATGACCATTCCAACTTACCCGCAACACCGGTTGAAACAAACGTAAAATAATCATCGTAGTCGTCGTAATCCAGCTCACGCATGCGTGCGAAAATTTGTGATTCCAGCCAGGGTTTTTGCTGAAACACTATCTGGATACCAGTGCGTTCTTCGAACAACTTGCCCCAGCGGGCAAATTGTTCTTCGGATAACGCGGGCAGCGAACGTAATGACCAGGCCATAAAGGACACCTGCGAGGCTTAGCCTGCGCGTTTATCAGGCTCTGGATTCAGAGTAAAGGTCATCGTCTGGTAGCAATTCATCATCCAGATCAATAATTTCGGAATCATCTGATTGGTGATGACTGGACGGCGCAAAACGACGGGCGTCAGCCACATCCTCTTCAGGCAGTTTGAAGCCGGCCACCGATTCACGAAGATCCAGGGCCATGGCGGCGAGGTTACCAATCGACTGTGCGGTCGCTGAGGTACCGGCAGAGGTTTGAGTGGTAATTTCCTGAATAACATTCATCGTATTGGAGATATGACCCGCAGACGACGCTTGCTGACGCGCAGCGTTCGAAATGTTCTGGATCAATTCTGCGAGGTTGCCGGATACGTTTTCAATTTCTTCCAGTGCCACACCCGCATCCTGTGCGAGGCGAGCACCGCGCACCACTTCAGAGGTGGTTTGTTCCATCGAAATTACCGCTTCGTTGGTATCGTTCTGAATGGTTTTTACCAGCGCTTCAATCTGCTTGGTTGCTGCTGCGGAACGTTCCGCAAGGCGTTGAACCTCGTCCGCTACCACCGCGAAGCCGCGGCCTGCGTCACCGGCCATCGATGCCTGAATCGCGGCGTTAAGTGCGAGGATGTTGGTTTGGTCGGCGATGTCGTTAATCAAACTTACGATATCACCGATCTCTTGTGACGATTCACCGAGGCGTTTAATACGTTTTGAAGTATCTTGAATCTGTTCACGAATGGTATCCATCCCGTGAATTGTATTTTGTACCACTTTGGCGCCGTTACCGGCGATAGATACCGCTCTTTCCGCTACCGCTGCTGATTCGGCGGCGTTGGCAGATACCTGGTCAATGGTCACGGCCATTTCGTTTACCGCGGCAGATGCACCGGCGATTTCTTGCGCCTGGTGCTCAGAAGCTTCAGCGAGATGCAATGCAGTTTGCTGGGTTTCTTGCGCAGCGGCCGATACGTTTACCGCCGTTTCGTTGATTCGCGCTACCAGAATACGCAGCTGGTCGATGGTGAAGTTGATAGAGTCCGCGATCGCACCGGTGAAGTCCTCGGTTACGGTTGCGGTTGTAGTCAGGTCACCATCCGCGAGGTCGGCCAGTTCGTCGAGCAGACGCAGAATCGCAGTCTGGTTACGTTCGTTGGTTTCGGCGTTTTCGTTAGCGCGTTGACGTGCGCTGCGATACATGAAGAAACCCATAGCGAAAATCGACAAGGCGAACACCACCGCGAAGGCGATAACCAAGGTGTTGTTAACAGTACGAGTCGAGGGCAGAGAGGAAACTCTGTCGGATATGTTGGCCAGTGCTTGCAACAATTGCGGAGTATCAGTCAGCAGAGCATCACTCGCCTGACGAGTACGCAGAAGGGTTTTGGAACCTTCAAACATCTCTTGAATCGATTTGTTTACACCGTCGAACAGGTTGGTAATTTGGTCCAGCGATGAACGCGCCTGAGCATCGGTTACGCGGGAAATTTGCAGAACTGGGTCACCATTTTTCATACCTTCAAGTACACGCGAGTAGAAGTTGGCGTCGAGGTTGAACTGGTCTGCGGCGGTACCAGCGTCAGCGTCACCACGCAGCATCTTATCCACGTTTCGACCTATACGTTCCGCACGCCAGGATTGCATTTGCGCCTGGTTCACCTGATCAGCAGGAGCCTCTGCTTCCAACAATACTTCCACAATATTGTTGTGCTCTGCCTGCAGGGTTGGCAGGTTTTCGTTCAGGGTTTTACCTACGTTGTTCAGGTTAACAATCAAGTCTTTGTTGGTTGCAATATCCTGAGCATTTTTCTTCACGCGGTTCCAGACCGACTCAAAGCTGGCCAGTTCGGAAGAAAGCGCCTGACTGGTTTCGGGATCGCCCCTGCGCAGTGATTCCCAGGTTTTACCCATGGAGTCCACCACCCCGGTCAACTCGGCGAAGGCCTGCTCGTCACCGGATGTTGCATCGCGGGACAAGCCGGTCAAACGATAGGCTTGCGCACGCAAGTCGGCCGTTTGCGCGAGGTAGGCCTGATCCTTACTGACGTTCTGTTGCACCATCACGAAGAAGACGGCCGCCGCAATAGCGGAGATCACAGCCAACAGAATCACCACCACCATGGTGGGGTTGGACCTGACGGCACTTGGTTTATTGTCGGTTTTCATCTACACACTCCTGAACCAGCACTCATATTTTTTGCCCGCAGACAGCTACAGGCCTTCGGGTTGACTAACTTTTTGCTGCATTGGTAAAACGGGGATCTTCAGCGAGTAAGGCCGGGCGAAAAACCGACCAGACATCGCCTCCTTGAGGATAACTACCAGTCACAAATGGCTGTATGGCATCCGCCACCTTACCTGACTGGTAACTGTATTCATCCATCGGAAAATGTTGCATACCAAAGACCTGATCCACTATCAGGCCGGAATAAAGCTCTTCAGTTTCCAGTATCAGTACCCGGCGCTGCTTGCGCGATGAACTGAGTCGATCACCAAAAAATGCACCCATATCAAACAAGGGCAGCAAGCGACCACGTACATTCGCGACACCGCGAACCCAGGGTTGCACTCCAGGCAAATGCGTATAGTCAGGAACTTCGAGCATTTCTGATACTTCACCCATGGGCGCCACAAACAAGCTGCCCATCAGGGAAAAACCTATGCCGCTCCATTGAGGTCGAATATCTGCTTGCGCAGGCAAACCCCGTGCAGCAGCACGACTTTGCCGGGCAAGATTCAGAAGAGCCTCAAAGGCAGATTCAGCAGTTGACATAACGACTATCCGTTAAAGTCCGGAGCCTGTTTCAACCGCATCAATCGATTGAGAAAGCTCAGATCAATATTATGTTTTTATCTAGTATTCCGAGACCGGATTATTTGAGTACTTCAGCCATAGTTGCCATTAACAACTGGGGATCTATTGGCTTGGATAAATAAGCTTTGGCCCCTTGACGCATGCCCCACACGCGATCGGTTTGCTGATCTTTGGTGGTAACCATAATCACCGGAATGTGTGCAGTTTCAGGGGTTTTGGTCAATTGACGAGTAGCCTGAAAGCCATTGAGCCCAGGCATTACCACGTCCATCAACACCAAATCAGGCAATTCTTTCTTCGCCAGCGCCAGGCCTGACTCGGCATTGTCTGCTGTCAGTACGGTATGGCCGTTCTTTTCCAGCATGCTGGTCAGTTTGTAAGTTTCGGTTGGTGAATCATCAATAATCAGTACACGAGACATAATCACTCCAAGTAAAACGTAATACGCACTTTAGGGAATGCGTCCCTACCTTTGGACTGAATCCAGTCAGCGAATGATTCCATCCCATTCGCTATAAGCTTGCTCAAGACGCTTTCAGATGAGGAACGTGGGCTTCAATCGCACCCAGTAATTCACTTTTGCTGAAAGGCTTGGTGAGATATTGGTCAGAACCCACTATGCGACCTTTGGCTTTGTCGAACAGACCATCTTTACTCGACAACATAATCACGGGGGTGTTTTTGAATTCACTGTTATTCTTAATCAGGGCGCAGGTTTGGTAACCATCAAGGCGCGGCATCATGATGTCAACAAAGATGATGTCTGGGCGGGTATCTGCGATTTTCGCCAAAGCATCAAAGCCATCGGTAGCGGTGATCACCATGCAACCGGCTTTTTTCAGTAAGGTTTCGGCGGTGCGACGGATGGTTTTACTGTCGTCAATAACCATCACTTTTAGGCTTTCGTAAGTTACTTCCATACACTGACCTTGCAATTGTTATGGGTTGATTTGTCGGTCTTTCGGAGTAGAGGCCCCGACAAGAATTTTAAAGTCGGTTATAAGCTCACCAAATATAACTGGCGGATTTAGTTATAACAAACTTTTAACACAGTTTTTAAGGTTTCGCCATAAGCTTTTGAATATATGAGCAATCTATTCGTTCTGAATAATTTTTAGCACAGAATATTCTGTGACGCTCGTTCTTGCTTTCAATCGCATCTGGTCTTAAGGTTGCCGCACTTTCTGCCACCAATCGTGAGCCTGACTATGTCAATTACGCTGGCTGTAGTGATGGACCCCATCGCCGACATCAAATATCACAAAGACACAACGCTTGCCCTTTTACTTGCTGCGCAGGAGCGCGACTGGCAACTTCTCTATATGGAGCAGTCAGATCTTTATCTGCAGCAAGGTGAAGCTTGGGGCAGTCTGCGAAACCTCAGGGTTAAGAATAGTCCAGATTCCTGGTTTCAACTGGGAATTCGTCAAGAAATGAAACTGGGTCATATCGATGTGATTTTGATGCGCAAAGACCCGCCCTTCGACAATGAGTATATCTACAGCACCTACCTGCTTGAGCTGGCTCAACAACAAGGTGCTTTGGTGGTCAATGACCCTCGCAGCCTGCGCGATTGCAACGAAAAAATCTTTGCTACCCAATTCCCGCAATGCTGCCCGCCATTGTTGGTTACGCGCGACATGATGCGCTTGCGGGATTTCCACCAACAACACGGCGATGTGATTTTCAAACCGCTTGATGGCATGGGCGGCAGCAGAATTTTTCGCTGCCGTTACGACGACCCCAATGTCGGCGTGATACTGGAAACACTAACCAACTTTGGTCAGCAAACCATTATGGCGCAGCGCTATATTCCGGAAATTCTGGAAGGCGACAAGCGTATTCTGGTGATTGATGGTGAAGCCGTGCCTTACTGTTTGGCTCGTATCCCGGCGAAAGGCGAAACCCGCGGCAATCTTGCGGCCGGTGGTCGTGGCGTAGCCCAGCCGTTAACCTCGCAGGATTATTGGATAGTTGAACAGGTTGCACCTGTATTGAAAGAAAAAGGTTTGTTATTTGTCGGGTTAGATGTGATTGGCCAATACCTGACAGAAATCAACGTCACCAGCCCCACCTGCGCACGTGAAATTGATAAGGCTTACAACACCAATATCGGCGAGCGTTTAATGCTTGCGATTGAAAAACGCTTACAGGGCCGTCTTTCGTGAGTAAACCCAAAGGCAAAGTGCGAGTCGTTACCCAGCGACCAGTGATTGAATCTTCACGGCAGCAGACGACAAATCAACCCATTGCCAAACCGGTCGATGCGGGTGATCGCTTAAGTTTTACCTTGTTTATGGCCCTGGCGATTCACGCCATGATTTTATTGGGCATTGGATTTCAATTGCCCAAACCGGATAAAACTTCACACACTATTGATATTACTCTCGCCACTCACAAATCTTCCTTAACGCAAGAGGAAGCTGATTTTCTTGCGCAGCATAATCAGGAAGCCAGTGGCGCTATTGATCAAGCCAAACAATTAACGACAGACAAACAAGCACAATTTGCAGATACACAAATTCGCAAGGTGAACCCAATACCACAACAACAAAAAGCCTCGGATAAATCCAACCGTCAACAAGTCGTGGTAGCCACACAAAATTTGTCAGAGAAAAAAGTTCCGCAGCAAAAAAATCCTGAACCCAAAACGGAAACCAAAACCACTGGTGCACGCGAAGATCAATTGCAACCCATCGATGATCTCGCCAGCTTGCAAGCCAGGTTGGATAAGCAGCGCCAGGAATACGCCAAACGCCCGCGCATTCGTACACTGACTTCGGTGTCAACCAAAGCCGCTTACGATGCCAAATATTTGCACGATTGGAGCACCAAAGTTGAAACAGTGGGCAATCGCAATTATCCGCGAGAAGCGCTGAATCGTCGCATCAGCGGCCAGCTGCGCTTGTCGGTGACGATTAATCCTGACGGTTCGGTTTACGAAGTAAAAGTGTTGCAATCCTCCGGGCAGCGTATACTGGACGACGCTGCCAAACAAATTGTGCGATTGGCTGCGCCCTTTGCGTCTTTTCCACCAGAAATTCGCAAGCATGTGGACAGATTGCAAATCATTCGCACCTGGAATTTTGAAATCACCGGCAATCAAACCTCGGTGACCACACAAGCCAATTAATTTTTATGAATCAAGATCTGGATTTTTTAACGCAAGTAGAAGAATTAACGCCCGGCAGTTTGCGCGATCATTTTTTGATTGCCATGCCAGGCATGTCGGACCCTTCTTTTTCGCACACTGTGACCTACATTTGTGAGCACAGTGACAAAGGCGCAATGGGCGTAGTGATCAACACCGCCACGCCTATGCAATTGAAAGAAATTTTTGCGCAAATGCAATTGGATGATAACGGCACAAATGGGGAGCAAATTGTCATGGCAGGCGGCCCGGTTCAACCTGAACGTGGATTTGTTTTACACACAGGCAATTCCGAATGGCAAACCACCATGAAAGTGTCAGACGACATTAGTTTGACTGTATCGCGCGATATAATTACCGCAATGGCCGAAGGCCGTGGCCCTGAACATTTTTTAATTTCGTTGGGTTACGCCGGTTGGGGTGAAGGCCAGCTCGAAGCCGAAATCGCCAGCAATTCCTGGCTCACGGTGCCTGCGGATAAAGATATTATTTTTCACACGCCCATCGAAAAACGCTGGACTCAAGCCGCCAAATCCTTGGGAATTGATTTGCAATTAATGTCAGGTTCCGCAGGCCATGCCTGATGTCATAAAAGTTTTGCTGGCTTTTGATTACGGCACCAAAAATATTGGTGTCGCTTCTGCACAAACCATCACCAAAACTGCAAATAGTCTTCCCGGTCTAAAAGCCAAAGACGGCATCCCCGATTGGAATCAAATCGAAAAATTATTACAAGAATTCAAACCCGATTTGGTGTTAGTTGGTTTGCCATTAAATATGGATGGCACTGAAAGCGAATTAAGCACTCGCGCCAAAAAATTCGCCAACCGCATTCACGGCCGCTTCAGCGTAAAAGTCGAAATGATCGATGAGCGTTTGAGTAGCTTCGCCGCAAAAGGCGAAGTTATTTCCCAAGGTGGTTCACGCGATTACAAAAATAATCCAGTCGATTCAATCGCTGCGAGAATTTTACTAGAGGATTGGTTGGCAAATTTGCAGTAGGTTGGAAGAGCGCAGCGACTTCCGACAATTTTCTTCTATTTGAAAATTAAAAAGTCGGAAGTCGCTGCGCTCTTCCAACCTACGGGTTATCACTCAAAACATCTTACCGCGATTATTTTGCTCTTCAGGTTGAATCGACAAACTATCAGCTGCATGCGACAAATAATTTGCGTCGGTTTCGCTGGCGAGTTTGATCATCAGGCGCAGGTCGTTGGGTGAGTCGGCGTGGAGCAGTGCATCTTCGTAGGTAATGTCGCCGTTGTCATAAAGTGCGTAGAGCGCCTGATCGAAGGTTTGCATGCCCAATTCGGTGGAGCGTTTCATCAAATCTTTTAAATCATTTACCTGACCTTTACGAATTAAATCTTGCGCGAGCGGCGTATTGATCAAAATTTCCAAACAGGCGCGACGGCCATTACCATCGGGTGTTGGAATTAATTGCTGTGCAACAATCGCTTTCAAGTTGAGTGACAAATCCATCCACAATTGACGGTGACGATCCGCCGGGAAAAAGTGAATGATACGATCCAATGCCTGGTTGGCGTTGTTGGCGTGGAGTGTACACAAACACAGATGGCCGGTTTCCGCAAATGCAATTGCGTGATCCATAGTTTCGCGTGAACGCACCTCGCCGATCAAAATGACATCAGGCGCCTGACGCAAAGTATTTTTCAGTGCGATTTCAAAAGATTCAGTATCAATACCCACTTCGCGCTGGGTGATGATGCAACCTTCGTGTTGATGAATAAATTCAATCGGATCTTCAATCGAAATAATATGACCTTTGGAATTTTTGTTGCGATGACCAATCATCGCTGCCAGAGAAGTTGATTTACCGGTACCGGTTGCGCCCACAAAAATAATCAGGCCGCGTTTGGTCATAGCCAATTCTTTAATAATTTCCGGCAAGCTCAATTCATCCACAGATGGGATACGTGTTTCAATGCGGCGCAATACCATACCGGCGAGGTTGCGTTGATAAAATGCACTGGCGCGGAAACGGCCAATACCACGTGCGCTTACGGCAAAGTTTAATTCTTTGTTTTCGAGATATTCATTGCGTTGTTTTTCGTTCATCACACTTAATACCAACTCACGCGCTTTTTCTGGCGCAAGGGGAGTGGCGGTGACCGGAACGATTTTGCCGTGGACTTTGATTGAAGGTGGAACGCCAGCGGTGATAAATAAATCCGACGCACCTTTTTCAACCATCAGTTGCAACAAACGATCAAAGTCCATAACAAATACCTGTAAATTTTTTTGTTTCAATTCCCTCCCATTTCAAAAGGGGAGGGTCAGGGTGGAGGTTTATTTTTAATTAAAAGTTTTCCGGGAATTTCGCTTTGGTTTTCGCCTGGTCGCGCGACACAATTCGGCGGGCAACCAGATCAGCCAAACACTGATCCATAGTCTGCATGCCCAATGAAGCACCGGTTTGGATAGCAGAATACATCTGCGCCACTTTATCTTCACGGATTAAATTTCGAATTGCAGCAGTGCCTCGCATAATTTCATGCGCAGCCACTCGGCCACCACCGTTTTTCTTCATCAAAGTCTGCGAAATTACCGCTTGCAAGGATTCCGACAGCATCGAACGCACCATGGCTTTTTCGTTGGCCGGGAATACGTCTACTATACGGTCGATGGTTTTGGCTGCTGAAGTGGTGTGCAGGGTGCCGAATACTATGTGGCCGGTTTCCGCAGCGGTCAGTGCGAGACGAATAGTTTCCAAATCGCGCATCTCACCTACCAGAATTACGTCCGGGTCTTCACGAAGAGCCGAGCGCAGAGCTTCGTTAAAGCCGTGAGTATCGCGGTGAACTTCACGCTGGTTGATCAAACATTTTTTGGATTCGTGTACGAATTCGATCGGGTCTTCAATGGTGAGCACGTGCTCGTAACGGTTATCGTTGATGTAGTCGATCATGGCCGCCAGTGTGGTGGATTTTCCCGAACCGGTTGGCCCGGTCACCAACACCAATCCACGTGGCACATGACAAATATCGCGAAAGACATTACCCATGCCCAACTCTTCCATGGTCAAGACTTTTGAGGGAATGGTACGAAATACCGCACCGGCACCGCGGTTTTGGTTAAAGGCGTTAACGCGGAAGCGGGCGACGCCGGGCACTTCGAACGAAAAGTCGGTTTCCAGAAATTCTTCGTAGTCCTTACGTTGCTTGTCATTCATAATGTCGTAAATCAAACCATGGACCTGTTTGTGTTCCATGGGCGGCAGGTTGATACGGCGAACGTCACCATCAACACGGATCATAGGTGGCAGGCCAGCAGACAAGTGCAAGTCAGAAGCGCCTTGTTTGGCGCTGAATGCCAAAAGTTCGGTGATATCCATCAGCTTTACCTTATAGAGAGTGAAAATTTATTTTTGTAAAACGCACAATATGCAAAAGATAGACGACAAGCTCAAGAAAGTCACCGAACGAATTCATCTGGCTGCATTATCGGCAGGCCGAAATCCGCAATCTGTGCACTTGGTCGCGGTCAGCAAGACCCAGCCGCCAGACGCTTTACGCCAGGCTTACGCCGCCGGGCAGCGATGCTTCGGCGAGAACTATCTGCAGGAAGCGCTGGAAAAGCAACAGGCATTGTCGGATTTGACTGATATCGAATGGCATTTCATCGGCCCGATGCAATCCAACAAAACCCGACCCATCGCCGAACATTTCGATTGGGTGCACAGTGTTGATCGCCTGAAGCTGGCGCAGCGATTGAATGATCAGCGTCCTTCACATCTGCCGCCCCTTAATGTTTGCATTCAGGTAAATGTCGATGATGAATCGACCAAATCGGGTATCAGCTTTGATGAATTGTCGGATTTAGTCGCCGCCATTCGCGATTTGCCGCGATTAAATTTGCGCGGACTCATGGCGATTCCTTCGGTCAATAACTCACCGGAACAACAAGCTGCGGCGTTTCGCAAATTGGCAGCAGCCAAAGCGCAATATGATTTTATGGATTGTTTATCCATGGGCATGTCAGCGGATTTGGAAATTGCGATCGCCGAAGGCGCAACTCATGTCAGAGTGGGTACGGATATTTTTGGGGCGAGAAATACCACCCCCTCCTAGCCTCCCCCTTGGCAAGGGGGAGGGACAGATTTCACTTCGCAAAAAGATTGGAAGTAAAGTCCCCTCCCCTTGCCAAGGGGAGGGTTAGGGTGGGGTGACTACGAATTAAGAAATAGGAAATAAAATGCTCGATAAAAAATTAGCCTTTATAGGCGCAGGCAATATGGCGAAAGCCATCATCGGTGGATTAATTGCACAGGGTTTTGATGCAAAAAAAATTACTGCATCCGGCCCGCGCATTGAAAATTTGCAAAAAGTAGCGGATGAGTTTTCGATCAAAATCACCACCGACAATCTCGCTGCTGCGCGCAATGCAGATGTAGTAATTCTGTCGGTGAAACCGCAAATGTTAAAACAGGTGGCGACCGAATTATCAACAGCAATTGCACATCAACCTTTGATTATTTCGCTAGCGGCAGGCATCACGACGGACAGTTTACAATCCTGGCTGGGCGATAATGCTGCATTGGTTCGCGCAATGCCCAACACGCCCAGCCAGGTGTTGCTGGGTGCAACTGGTTTATATGCGAATCCGCAGGTCACATCTGCACAAAAAGAAATCGCCAATAATATTTTATCGGCCGTGGGCATAGTGACCTGGGTGGATAAAGAATCTTTAATTAATACAGTCACTGCGGTTTCCGGTTCTGGCCCCGCGTATTATTTTTTATTTATGGAAGCTATGATTGAAGCGGCGATCCAACAAGGCATGTCGCCAGCCGATGCAAAAGCCTTAACACTGCAAACGGCTTTGGGCGCTGCAACGCTGGCTGCAAAAAGTGATGTAGATGTGAGTGAGTTGCGTCGCCGTGTTACCTCACCAAAAGGTACAACCGAACGGGCGATTTTATCGTTTGAATCGGATCAGCTGCGTGCGATAGTGGCGCGCGCCATGCAAGCCTGCGCGAATCGCGCGGATGAGTTATCGAAAATACTTGGGCAATAGCGAGAAGTTTATGTCGACCTTAACCGAAATTCTGGTTTTTATTATTTACACATTGGGTAGCTTGTACGTTACTTTGGTTTTGCTGCGGTTTTTATTGCAACTGGTACGTGCGGATTATTACAACCCTGTGAGCAAATCCATTGTTAAATTGACCAATCCCTTGTTGGTGCCTTTGAGAAAAATTATTCCCGGTCTGTTTGGTTGGGATCTTGCCGCTTTGGTTCTGGCGATTTTGTTGCAGTTGTTATTGGCGGTCATTATTTTATTGTTGCGTGGTTATGGAATTGTCAGCCCGCTTCAATTTATTAATTGGGCGATAATCGAATTAATCAGCAATATTTTGACGCTCTACTTCTTCGCCATGTTGATCCTGGTAATCGCTAGTTGGGTCGCACCTCAAAGTTACAATCCTGCGTTGCAATTATTGCGTCAATTGCTTGATCCACTTTTGCGCCCTATTCAAAAAATATTGCCGCCTATGGGTGGTCTGGATTTTTCGCCGCTGATTTTTTTGATGCTGTTACATATTCTGAAATCCTACCTGTTGCCGGTGTTGGCAAGAGGAATGGGCGTAAGTTAATTTTTTTAGATGACTAAGCATTATCAATGGCAAGGGCAGGATTTACTCCTGTTCTGCCATCTCCAACCCGGTGCCAGCAAAACCGAATTCAGTGGCTTGCACGGTGATAGATTAAAAATCCGCATCAAAGCCCCGCCAGTTGACGGCAAAGCCAACGCTACCTTGATCAATTTTTTAAGCGCAGAATTTTCTGTTGCAAAAAATCAGGTGATTATTGAGCAGGGTGAATTGGGGCGGCAAAAAACGATTCGCATTCGATCACCTCAAAAAATTCCTCTGGAATCTTTTGTTGAGCGATAAAACGAATTGCCCATCAATTATCGAATTCATAATAATTGATGGGTAAGTAACTCAAAAAACCAGTCAATCAATTCGACGTGTTGGCAGCCAATTGATTTGGCGATACATCCCAGCCGCCGCCCAATACTTTGTAAATCGCAATCAAATTTAGCAGTACTTGCATATCACTTTGAGCCAGTTGCGCACTTACATTGAGTTGTGAGCGTTCAGCATCTAGCACTGATAAAAAATCGCCGCTGCCGACTTCAAATTTTTTGCGCGCAAAGTATGCAGCTTGATTACTGGCTGCCAGTGCTCGCTGTAATCCGGCACGGCGTTCTTCTTCCTGTGAGAAATTCTGCAGTGCATTGTCGGTTTCTTCCAGAGCAACCAGCACGCGCTGTTCGAACTCGGCGATGCGTTGATGCGTGCGGGCATCGGCGGCATCAATTTGTGCGTTAACACGGCCAAGATTAAAGGCTGCCCAATGAATGCGCGGTGTAAACGAAAAGGTTTCGGTTTCCTGATTGCCCAAACGATCCCAATCAGTCGACAAATAACCCAGGCCGCCAGTGAGACTAATATTGGGATACAAATCAGCGACGCGAATATTGTATTCAGCTATAGAACCCGCCAAGGCTTGTTCTGCGCGACGAATATCCGGGCGGCGCTTTAATAAATCCGCCGGGTTGCCCACGGCAAATGATGCGGGAATTTCTGGCAACGATTTTACGTTTGCCAGTGAAGTTTTTAATTCTTCAGTTGGCTTGCCAGTCAACACGCCAATGCGATTAAGTGCAGTATTAATTTGCGCTTGAAGCACAGGAATGCTGGATCGAGTTAATTCGAGCTGAGCTTCTGCGCGTGCAACATCCAATTGATCACCGCGACCAACTTCGTTAAAACGCTGGGTTAATTGCAGTGACTCCAATTGGTTTTTGGCATTACGCTCAGCGACATCCAATAAATATTGATTGCCACGCAAACTGATATAAGCACTGGCAACTTCTGCAGCCACACTAATTTGTGCCGCCTGCAAATCAGCTGCGCGTGCGGCCACTTGCGCTTTGGATAATTTCACACCGTTTCTTACGCGGCCAAAAATATCCAACTCCCAACTGGCATCAAAACCGGTTTGAAAAGTTTCTGTAATAGGTGCACTTGCATCACCACTGATATCGACACTTTGTCGCTGGCGTGTGCTGCTTAGATTGGCTTCAACTGTCGGGTAACGCTCCAATTTGCTGTTGCGCAAATAAGCTCGCGATTCTTCCAATGATGCTTGTGCAATACGAATGCTGTGATTATGTTGCAAAGCGTTAGCAACTAATTGATTTAATTCTGCATCTTGCAATTGTGCCCACCAGGCAGCAACCGGTTGCTCGGCACTAAAACCCTGCGGCAAATTAAATGCCGCTGGGGTTGAAGGTAATTGTGCAAGTTGTTGTGCGTTTTCAACGGATTTAAATCCACTGCAAGCACTGATCATCAGAGGTAACAGCGCAACAGCAACAGTGTTGATTAAGGTTTTTTGATTCATGCTTTCACCTCATGGGTCAATCCTGGTTGTTCAATATTTTCAGAAAGCTCCTGCGTTTGGTACTTGCGATTGCCTTCCAATTTACGCAACAACACATAAAACATGGGCGTAAAGAACAAGCCAAAGAAAGTCACACCCAACATGCCGGAGAAAACGGCTATTCCCATTACGCTGCGCATTTCGGCCCCTGCGCCAGTTGAAAACACCATGGGCAGTACACCCATAATAAATGCGAAGGATGTCATCAAAATCGGACGCAAACGCATACGGCTGGCAGTAATCGCCGCTTGATAAGTTTCCATACCGCGAATTTCCAATTCGCGCGCAAATTCCACAATCAGAATTGCGTTTTTACTGGCGAGACCGGCGAGCACAAATAAACTGATTTGCGTGAAAATATTGTTGTCACCGTTGGTAATCCACACACCAAAGAGTGCAGATAAAATCGACAATGGAACAATAGTCACCACCACCAAAGGCAAAGCCAAACTTTCGTATTGCGCTGCAAGAACTAAAAACACCAACAATAAACAGAGCGGCAAAATATAAATGGCAGTGTTACCAGCTAGTACTTCCTGATAAGTTAAATCGGTCCACTCATACACAATTCCTGTGGGTAGTACTTCATCCAGAATTTCAGATATGGCGTCTTGCGCCTGACCACTGGAATAACCGGGTGCGGCGTTACCATTAATATCGGCAGCCAAATAACCGTTGTAGTGAGCGGCACTTTCAGGCCCGTAACTTTCTTTCATGGTTAGCACCGCACCCAGCGGCACCATATCGCCTTGTGCATTGCGCACTTTTAAATTGAGTGCATCGTCCGGTGTGTTGCGATAAGGCGCATCGGCTTGTGCAATCACTTGATAGGTGCGACCAAATTGATTGAAATCGTTGACGTACAGCGAGCCTAAATACACTTGCATAGTGTCAAAAATTTCTTTCACGTTTAAACCCAGTTGTTTGGCTTTGGTGCGATCCACATCGGCATACAATTGCGGCACATTAATTTTGTAATTGGAATAGACACTGGCCAATTCCGGGCGTTGCATGGCTTTTTGTTGCACTTGTGCGACGACTTCAGCCAATTTTTCGTAACCCAAACCGGCGCGATCTTCAATTTGCAATTTAAATCCACCAGTGGTGCCCAAACCGCGTACCGGTGGTGGTGGGAAGATTGCGATAAAAGCTTCTTCAATACCGGCGAATTTCATTTGCAGTTTTTGTGAAATAGCGGCTGCGGATAAATCTTTGCTGGTGCGTTGATCGAAATCTTTCAGCGGAAAAAATACTATGCCTGCACTGGAGCTATTGGTGAAACCATTGACACTCAAACCGGGAAATTGCACTGCATTTTCCACGCCGGCTTCGGCCAAACCAATTTCGCCCATTTCGCGAATCACTTTTTCAGTGCGATCCAAAGTGGCACCATCAGGCAGTTGCGCAAAGGCAATTAAATATTGTTTATCCTGCGCAGGCACAAACCCTTTGGGGATGATATTGAAACCCACAACTGCAATGCCTAATAAAATTGCATACACACCAACGGCTGCCATTTTGCGCCCGAGAATTTTTCCAACTTTGGTTGAATAATTTCCGGATGCACGCGCAAAGCTGCGATTAAACCAGGCAAAAAAACCACCGAAAACTTTATCCATGCCGCGAGTTAGTCGATCTTTAGGTTCGTTGTGGCCTTTCAACAAGAGCGCCGCTAATGCCGGGCTGAGTGTTAAAGAATTGATAGCAGAAATCACAGTGGAGATCGCAATAGTCAATGCAAACTGTTTGTAGAACTGACCAGTTAAACCGCTCACAAATGCGATAGGTACAAACACGGCAATCAGCGTTAATGAAATCGCGATAATCGGCCCGCTCACTTCTTGCATGGCTTTGTAAGTGGCCGCGATAGGCGTTAAACCTTCTTCGATATTTCGTTCGACGTTTTCGACCACCACAATCGCATCGTCAACCACAATACCTATTGCCAATACCAAACCAAAGAGTGAGAGCGTATTGATGGAGAATCCAAATGCCCACATCAATGCAAAAGTACCTATAATCGAAACCGGAACTGCCAATAAAGGAATAATGGATGCGCGCCAGGTTTGTAAAAACAGAATTACTACCACTACCACTAATGCAAGTGCTTCAAGCAAAGTTTTGATTACTGCTTTGATTGAGCTTTTGACGAAAATGGTTGGGTCATAAACCACGTGATAATCCACACCTTGTGGAAAACGTTTTTTCAATTCCGCCATAGTTGAGCGAACATTGTCAGAAATTTGAATCGCGTTAGCGCCGGGTGCCTGAAAAATCGGAATGGCAACAGCAGGTTGACTATCCAACATGGAATTTAATGCAAATTCCGATGCGCCCATTTCAATACGAGCAACATCTTTCAAACGAGTGATTTCGCCGTTGTTACCGGCGCGAATAATAATTTCGCCAAATTCTTCGGGGTTATCCAAACGACCTTTGGCATTGACAGGAAGTTGCACATCAACCAAATCAGTCACAGGCGCACCACCAATAATACCGGCAGCAACCTCCACATTTTGTTCGCGAATTGCATTGACCACTTCATTGGCGGTTAAACTTTTTTCGGCAATTTTTTCCGGGTTTAACCAAATACGCATGGCGTAATCACCCGAGCCAAACAAGCGCACCATGCCGACGCCGGGAACTTTCGCCAGCTCATCTTTAATGTTCATCAAGGCGTAGTTTCGCAAATAGAGTTCGTCGTAACTTTTATCCGGCGAAACCAAATGCACCACCATGGTTAAATCCGGCGAACTTTTCACAACGGTTACACCGCGTTGACGTGTGACATCCGGCAAACGTGGTAATGCTTGTGAGATTCGGTTTTGCACCATTTGTTGTGCAAGATCAGGATCAGTGCCAATACGGAAAGTCACAGTTAAGGTTAAGCGACCATCAGTCGTGGCTTGCGAAAACATGTACAACATATTTTCGGTACCGGCGAGTTGTTCCTCCAATGGAGTAGCCACTGTTTCGGCAATCACTTTCGGGTTGGCACCGGGATAAGATGCGTTAACTACCACTGAAGGTGGTGAGACTTCGGGATATTCCGAAATAGGTAATTGAAACATGGCGATAAAACCGCCGATAAAAATCAGTAGTGAAATCACTCCCGCGAATATGGGACGATCCACAAAAAATTTGGATATGTTCATAATGATCTGCCAGTTTTCTTTTTAAGTCCGTTTTAAAAAATGAAATGATATTTAGTGAGCAGCAGCCAATTTATTGGCAACTGGTGAAGGATTTACAAGACCCTTGGGGCGTACGTGGGATAGACCGTTAACAATAATTTTTTCACCGGTTTCAAGACCCGAGAGCACAACGCGCTGACCCTGATAGTGTTCACCCAGAACCACTTCGCGATAATTGGCGGTGTTGGTTTCATCCACAACCAATACAAATTTTTTGCTTTGATTGGTACCGATTGCGCGTTCAGGAATTAACAAGCTGTTGGATTTGTCAGCAGAACCCAAACGCAAATTGGCGAACATACCCGCTGTTAATGCGCCATCTTTGTTATCAAAAATTGCGCGAGCGCGAATGGTGCCGCTGTTGGTATCCAATCGATTATCAAAGGCATAAATATGGCCTTCATAAGTGGTTGCGGCATCGCCAGACAAATTTAATTCCACTGGCATGGCTTGCACATTTTGCGTGTTGCGTACCAGCTGCACATAGGTGGCTTCATCCACATTAAATTCGGCGTAGAGTTTGTCGTTGGCAACAATTTGTGTGAGCACCGGCGCATTCACGCCCGCTTCCACTACGTTACCCCTGGTGAGTTCTGCGCGACCGACGCGACCGGAAATCGGCGCGCTGATGTGCGCATATTCGAGATTCAGTTTCGCCTGTCTTAATGCCGCCTCTGCTTGTTTAACATCGGCTTGCGCGACTTGATTTGCACTTAATGCCGAATCGTAAACACTTTGCGATACCAGCTTGGCACCAATCAGTTGTTCAGCGCGCGCCAGTTCGTCCTGCGCTAATTTCGCGCGCGATTGTGCGGTGGCGAGTTGTGCTTGCGCGCGCTGCACCGAGGCTTGATGCGGGCGCGGATCAATCACAAACAAGGGTTGGCCCTTTTTCACTTGCTGGCCTTCGGTAAACAGCACTTTCTGGATGGTGCCGCTAACCAGTGGTTTGATAGCCGCGCTTTCAACCGGGGCGAGGCGACCGGAAAACTGGCTCCAGCTACGAATGGGTTCTGGCTGTAGTACCAACACCTCAACGCTGGGTGCAGGTGGTACGGCACCGGGTGAAGCTGCGTCGACATTGGTGGTGAAATAAAAACTGATGATACCTGTCAGTATGGCGGTGGCCGTGAGCGACAAGGCAGGGTGTTTGGTGAAAAGTGTGCGCATCATAGGCTCCTGTTGCGGCTTGTGTTGCAAAGAGATGGATTTCCCGAATTTCCCTGGATGGCTGGTTCGGGTTTGAGAAAAATATACATACCGGTTGGTATGTTGGTCAAGAAAAATTTATTCGGTAATCTTTTGTCTGTGAATATTTGCTGGATAATTTTATAAAAAATATCGAAGAATCAGATGGTTAACTGTTTTGGGGTGATGGTGATCAGTGTGCTCGGGTAGATCGCAGGGGTGGTATGCGCGGTTGAAAAACATACCATGCGGTATCATAATGCCAAGGTCAATCAATCAAGATACTGCTTATGAACGCTACAGATACCCGCACTTTGCTTTTGGAGACTGCCCTGGATTTGATCTGGAGCAGCAACTATAGCGACGTCGGCGTAAATGAAATTTGCAAACAGGCCGGAGTAACCAAAGGTAGTTTTTATCATCACTTTGAATCCAAAGCCGAATTGTTTTGTGAGGCTACCAATCACTACTGGGAAAAAATCCGTCAGGATCTGGATTGCATTTTGTCGCCCATCAATTCACCGCTGGAACAGTTGGAAAACTGGCTAATTTATATCTATGTGAACAAAGTGGGTGAGGACTGCGACAATATTCCCGGCTGCGCATTTTTCAATGCCGGTATGCAGGCGGGTTGCAATGAGCCGCGGGTGAATGAAACATTGCGTTTGATGACTGAGCGCGGGGCCAAATATATTCAGGCTCTGGTGACCAATTTGCACAACGGTAACTTTCTGGATGATTTAAAAGATGTGGAGCAAACGGCGCGGCTGATGCAGCAATATATGCAAGGTGCTATCACCCATGCGAGGGTGACGCGCAATGTCGAGAATGTGCGTAAGGATTTGCCGGTTGGCATTTATAAATTAATCGGTTTAAAACCTGAATTCTGGTTTAGTGCAAAACCTAATTGGGGTTGCGACACCACTCGGTAACCAACAAAAAAGCCCTTGCAGATTTCTACAAGGGCTTTTGATTTTCTAGCAGTCCAATTTAGTTTTTCAGCAACTCATCCGCAGCATTCACCAGAAAAATATAACTGGCTGGTAAATTCACTACGTATTCATTTTGTCCCCAGAAGAAAGGCCAGTCTTCGTGGTTCTCGGGGTAGTCGGGTTTCAGAATTAAAATGCCTGGGATAATACCGCCGGAGATGAACGAGAAATCCGCGCGATTCATACCGTAAGCGACTTCTTTTGAGCGCACACCCACGTTGGAAACCATCGACAAATTGTGCGCTGGGTGAGTGCCGTATAAATAATTCAGGCCTCTAAACACTGATTCTTTATCGAACAAATCCGGGAAGGTTTTGTGCAGATAATAATTGTTCAGCGCAACGCGAATCACAAAGCCATTGCCTGCCCAACCGCCTTCGGTGATGATAACGCCGTAGGGGTTTTTGTTGAGATTGGCTTTGTAGTCAGCTGCGTATTTTTCTGCAGCGATGCGAACTTGTTGCTTGTAGGAATCCGGCATCAAAGGTATGGCCCGAACTAACCAATCCGCTTGAAATGCAATATTGGATTTTGGCAATAATTCTTCAATTGCTTTAGCGTAAATCGAATCCTTGGTGGTAATTAATAATTCGATTGCGGCTTTTAATTTTTCCGATTCCAAACGGCCACCGGTGGTATTGCCGTGTTGGAATAAATCCGGTTTGCTTTTGGCGGCTTCATCAGCCCAGACTTTTTTGGCTGTCGCAATACATTCAGCAGCCAATGCCGGGTTGTGATTTTTCAAAGCGCGGCTGGCAGCGGCTAATGCAGCCGCAGAACCATAATTTAATGATGAAGATTTGCTGGTAAATGCCCAGCGATCATCAAATTTTCCGCTTTTGAATCCATCAGATTCCAATTCGGATTTTTTCGGATCGTAAATTAAATTATCGGTTTTGGTTACGCCATCACCCAAATGAGTGTAGGTATCCAAATGGGCTTCCACTATGCCGGGAATTGCATGGCCAATCGCGCGATGTTGTGCGATCAAGGCCAGAGTGCCGTGTTCAATTTGTTGCAAAATATCGGCTTTGCCATCGGCTTGATGCAATTCCACCCAGCGACGATCGTAATCAACCGATGTGGTGTCGCGTTGAATACCGAAAGTTTCCCAGGTTGTTACTAAAGTATTGACTACATCGTATTGAGTTTGAGTGCGAATATCGTAATCGCCTGCGTCATACCAGCCACCAATATTTAAACCGGGAATATGCTCGCCGGGTTTGTATTTTGTGTCTGTGGTTGGACCTTGCGCATACAAATCAAAATGCACGTGATTGACTGGCGCTTGCAATGCGTCATCAAGATGCGACGCACCATGCCACACACGATAGCCTTCGTTGATTGTCATATGATCCATTTGCACGGGCAAATACATATCCAATGAGGGTTGCCAGGCATTTTGGTAAATATCTTTAGCGATGCGGAAGCTGGAAGTTTCTTGTTTACCGTATTGGATAACATAAAGGCCGGGTTCAGTGACTTTACTGAAATCAAACTGCGCGTAGTTGTAACGCAGATATTGTCCCCAGCTTTTGGGTTTTTGCGTTAAGACTTTTTTGCGACTACCGTCAGCACCGATTTTAATCAGTGATGCTGATTGAATTTTTTTGTCATTTTTGTCGAGTTCAATAACTGCGACTTTATTTTGTGTCGGGTGATAACCCACTTGTGAATAACCAATTACGGGTTCACGCAACCAATTTTTTTCAGTGGATGCAGAAAGCGTCCACTCAAGCACGCTGCCGGTTTTGTTAGCGGGCAATAAACTTCTCACCACAAACCAACCGTTTTGCGCTTTGCCGCGACCATCATAAAGTTCGAGTTGAGTGTTGGATTGAATCTGCACGCGACGCAAATTGTCTTCGGGTGCTAATGTGAGTTGATTGCCTCTCGCCAAAGCGGCAGGTGCGACCTTATCACTGATTTCTTTTAAGCCGCCCGGGTATACAGGGAAGTAGCCGGTTGTTTCATCCATCAAAAAAGATTTATGAAAATAGGCTGAAGGTAAAAACTCCAAATTAAAACCGGCTTTGCCTTCAAGATTTTTCGGCAATGCTTTGGGTAGATTGACGCTGATCAGTAAATTATCGCCTTTGCGTGTGGCTTTGACTGAAAAATCAAAATTGTATTGTGCATAGTGTAAGAATGCTTCGATGGATTGTTCTTCGCGATTAATTTTGCGTTCTTTCAACACCGGGTTGATGTCCCATTGCTCGGGTGTTGCATGCAAACGCACATCACCGTTGGTGGCGGTGCGCACACCGTGGTGAATAATTTCCACACCGCTGATTTTGGCATCGCTAAACAAGCCGTCGTAAGCGTTGCTAAACACCAGCAAATTAAAACCGGGTTTTTCAAAATAGTCTTGCTGGGTGATTTCCAAATCTTTAGCAGACAACTGGCTGCACGCCAGCATGCCCGCGAATAACAGATTGAGTTTTAGTGATTTTGTTAGTGACCTTTTCATTTTTATCTCCGCCGTTTTACAAATATTCATAAAGACTATATGACTGGCTGGCTGCACAATATGGGATTTACACTCCCTAACCAGTCTTGATGCTCACCGTTACCGCTTCACTAAAAACCAGTGGGTTGTTTCTCAAAGTAGCAGCTTAATTGCCATCAGTCGGATGATTTGACCAGTGGGTGATCAAAAACTGGTCTATGGCGCCAGCTTCATGTTTAATTCAGGTTAAACGCGCTCTGGTGCGCCAAAAGAACTCTATACGAGATAACACGAGAAAAGCTCTATGGATTTGAAGTCTTTGCGTCAGCAGGTTAGCCATTACCATCAGTGGAAGCAGCAGTTGGACGGGCGCATCCAGGCCTTTGAACAATGGGGCCACACCCACAATATGCTGAGCCCGCAGGTACACAAAACCCTTCAGCGCGCCAGAAATCTGCTCAAAGGCGACAGCTTTACTATTGCCTGCGTGGGTGAGTTTTCTCGCGGTAAAACCGAATTAATTAATGCCTTGCTTTATACCTCGGGTGGCCGACGTTTGTTGCCCTCGCAACCTGGCCGCACCACCATGTGCCCGACCGATATTTTTTGGGACCCGGCACAACCTGCGAATTGCGTTCGTTTATTGCCGATTGAAACCCGCCGCACCAATACCAGCCTGACCAACTTCAAACGCATTCCGCAAAATTGGGTGACGATTCATTTTGATGTGAATGATCACGAGCAAACTCGCGCAGCGATTAATCAAGTCAGCGCTAATAAACAAGTCACTGTGATGGAAGCAGTCAAGTTGGGTTTCACCAAAGACGATGTCGAAGCGCCCAACGAAAAAGGCCTGGTGTCTGTACCTGCCTGGCGACATGCCATGATCAATCTGGATCACCCGCTGTTGCGACAAGGTCTGCGCATTTTGGATACGCCCGGATTAAATGCGCTGGGTAACGAACCAGAATTAACCTTAAAAACTTTGCCAGAAGCGCAAGCCATTTTATTTTTGTTATCCGCCGCTGCCGGTGTGACAGCAAGTGATATGCAAATCTGGCGTGAACATATTGAATTGTTGCGCAAAGAAAATTGCACTGCGGTGATTACGCTGTTAAATAAAATCGATAGCCTTTGGGATGATATTGCCGACCCGCAAGAGGTGGACGCTAATATTCACGCATTGCGAAAGCTCACTGCCAAACAGTTAAATATGTCGGCGGAACATGTGTTGCCAATTTCCGCCAAGCAAGGTTTGTTAGCGAAAGTCGGCAAAAATTCTGCGTTGTTGCAGCGCAGTAATTTCCCAGTGTTGGAGCGCTTATTGGCTGAGTGCGTGTTGCACAATCAGCGACAAATTGTCGGTAGTCCCTTGATGACTGACAGTGAAGAAATGATTATCCGCGCCTATCAGGGGTTGTCGCGTCGCCTGGCGGAATGCGAACAGGAAATCGGTGAATTGCGTTCGGCAACGCCTCTTAACAAATCGAATAAATTGCAAGAAATGCGCGAAACTGTGCGCAAAGCCCATCATGATTATCACAAACAATCCTTGTCGCTGCGCACCAGTCAACGTTTGGTTGAGTCTCAACGATTGGCTTTGCTCGCACCCGTGAGCACAGGTTTACTTGAGCAGCAAATCACCATGGCACATCAAAGTCTTGCGCAAAGTTGGACGACTTTGGGTTTGTCTTCAGCAATCGGCAAGTTTTTTGAGGATGTGGACAACAGCGTGCAGCATCTTGAGCGCGAAATTGAGCGAGTGAATCGCGTGGTGAAGTCGATTTATGAACGCCCCGAGCATGGTATTCGCGATGATGATTTGATGATCAGTCATCTACTGAAAATTCAAAAACAGCGTCGGCAGTTGCGTCAATTGCATCAGCGTGCAGATGAATTTCGCGCGTCTTTGTCCAGCATTTTGAGTCGCAAAACTACCTTTATTAGTCGGTTTGTTGAAACCCTTGTGGCTGAGGTTCGGCAAATTTATGTCGAACTCAATCAACATATAGTGCATTGGTTGGGCGAAGCGCTGTCGCCTTTGCATCATCAAAACCAATATCAAAAACAATTGCTGGAACAGCATATGTTGCGCCTGGCGGAGTTGCAGGGCGGGCATAATTCGCTTACACAACAGGTCGAAAGTTTGCAAACCAATATCTATCAAATGCAGGCCGCTTTGCATCAGCTTGAGCCCATTTACAAACAGGTGTTGAAATCCCCTTTGGGTGAGACGGTTGAGAACAAGCTGTCTGAGCTCGAACATACCAAAAAAAATGAAACCAAATCCAAAATCGTCGATCTGGCGAGCAAGCGTTCACCTCGCGCCGGTTGATGACCTGACTTGATTGCAGAAACGGACGAGTCTCTTTAGACTTCCCGCCTGTTTTTTGTTAATCCGAGATAGGCCCATGCCTGATTTTATTCCGGCCGATTCTGTAGGCTTGGTTAGCCCGCAGACCCATCACTTCACGCAACCTTTGTTACTCGCCTGCGGCAGAACCCTGGACGAGTATCAATTGGTGTATGAAACCTATGGCCAATTAAATGCCGAAAAAACCAACGCAGTGCTGATTTGTCATGCCTTGTCCGGGCATCATCACGCCGCGGGTTTTCATTCAATGGATGACAAGCGCCCCGGTTGGTGGGATCACTACATTGGTCCCGGCAAACCTATAGATACCAATCAATTCTTTGTGGTTGCTCTGAATAATTTGGGCGGCTGTCACGGTTCTACTGGTCCGCGTTCAATTAATCCGGCAACGGGTAAAGCCTGGGGCGCAGATTTCCCGATGATTCGCGTGCGCGATTGGGTTGCCAGTCAAGCGCGCTTGGCGGGTGTGCTGGGCATTCAAAGCTGGGCTGCAGTTGTCGGCGGTAGTTTGGGCGGCATGCAAGTTATGCGCTGGGCGCTGGATTATCCCGATCGTGTTCGTCATGCAATTGTGATTGCATCTGCGTTGAAATTATCCGCACAAAATATTGCGTTTAATGAAGCTGCCCGCAAAGCCATTGTCAGTGATCCGAATTTTTGCGATGGCGATTATCTTGATCAAAACAAATTGCCCAAAGATGGTTTGGCAATTGCGCGCATGATCGGGCACATCACTTATTTGTCGGATCACGCCATGGGCGAAAAATTTGGCCGCGATTTGCGCAAAGGCAGTTTTGAAATTGGTAACGCCGAACCAGTGGAATTCCAGATCGAAAGTTATTTGCGTTATCAAGGTGATAGTTTTGCCACCAGCTTCGATGCCAATTCCTATCTGCGTATAACCAAAGCGTTGGATTATTTTGATTTGGCTCGAGAGTACGATGACGACCCGGTGATTGCGTTTAAAAAAGCCAAAGCCAAATTTTTGGTAATTTCATTCAGCACCGATTGGCGTTTCGCACCCGAGCGTTCGCGCGAAATTGTGAATGCCTTGGTGGGTGCTGATAAAGATGTGACCTACGCCGAAATAGAATCCAAATACGGACACGATGCCTTTTTGTTGCCTAACGAGCGTTATCAACAAGTGTTCGAGCGTTATCTGGCGGGTGTGAGTATTTAAGATGCGGATAGATCTCAATGAAATCCAGAATTGGATAAAACAAAACAGCCGCGTACTGGACCTGGGTTGCGGCGACGGCACCTTGCTGAAATTTTTGATCGATCATAAACAAGTGAAAGGTTATGGATTGGAAATTGATCCACAACAAATCAATAGCTGTATTGATAAAGGCTTGAATGTGATCGAACAAAACCTGGATCAAGGTTTAGGCAATTTTGCAGATAAAAGCTTCGACACAGTGATCATGACCCAAGCGCTGCAAACTTTGCATTTTCCGCATCTGGTGTTGGATGAAATGTTGCGTGTGGGTAAAGAATGTATTGTAACTTTTCCCAATTTTGGTCACTGGAAAGCGCGATGGCATTTATTCACTCACGGCCGTATGCCGGTGTCGGATTTGTTGCCTTATGAATGGTACGACACACCGAATATTCACTTTTGTACCTTTAAAGATTTTGAAGTGCTGTGTCGTGAGCGTGATATTAAAGTCATTCATCGACAAGTGGTGAATGAGGTGTCCAGCAATTTCCTGAAAGATATATCGCCCAATTTATTTGGTGAAACTGCTATTTATCATCTAAGCAAATAAGCTCGATTCAGAGGTAAATGTTATGAAGAAGCTTTACAGCGGCATTATGTTTTTTTGCTTATCAATTCTATCCCTTGTAACTCAGGCACAAACCGATCAAACCAAAGAGATCACCACATTTAAAAAATTTGGTGATTACACAGTGCATTTTAATTTGTTTAATTCCTCTGATATTCCGGCATCAGTCGCTGAACAATTTAAATTGGTACGCGGAAAAGATCGCGCCATAGTCAATATCAGTTTGGTCAAAACCGAAAACGGTAACACCAGTTTGGGTTTGCCTGCCATTGTCAGCGGTACTGCGCGTAATTTAATGCAACAAAAACAGGATCTTAAATTTATCGAAGTGAAAGAAGGTGATGTTACTTATTACCTGGCGCCATTCGTATTTAACAATGAAGATTTGTTGCATTTTGATATTAGTGTAAAACCGTCGGCTGATAGCAAGGCGTTTGCTGTGCAGTTTACTCGGGCGCTTTATAAGGATTGATGACCCTCACCCTAGCCCTCTCCCAAAGGGAGAGGGGATTTGACTCCCTTCTTGATTAGAGCGTCAGTTCCCTCTCCCTCTGGGAGAGGGTTAGGGTGAGGGAAATTTAATTTTTTCAAGATAAACAATATGACCCAAAAAATAATCCTGGCCAGCGGCAACGCCGGAAAATTGCGAGAGTTTCAACAACTGCTCGGTGGCTGTGGTTTTGATATTCATCCGCAATCAGCATTTTTTTCTGAATCCGCCGAAGAAACCGGATTAACTTTTGTTGAGAATGCATTGATTAAAGCGCGATACGCTTGTCAAAAAACCGGCTTGCCCGCAATTGCCGATGACTCAGGCATTGAAGTGGATGCACTCAATGGTCGCCCCGGAATCTATTCGGCGCGTTATGCAGGCGTTGATGCAAATGATGAAAAAAATAATGCGCTGTTATTGCAAGAGCTGATGAATGTGCCTGATGAAAAACGCACTGCGCGTTATCATGCAGTCCTGGTTTATATGCGTCACGCTGAAGATCCAACGCCGATTATTTGTCATGGCACCTGGGAAGGTAAAATGTTACGCGAAGCCAAAGGTACAGGTGGCTTTGGCTACGATCCTTTATTTTATGTGCCGACTCACAATTGTGCTTCGGCTGAATTGAGTAAAGACGAAAAAAATAAAATCAGTCATCGCGGCAAAGCTATGGCTGAGTTACTGATTAAAATGTCGCAATTGGTTGTGAACTGATGTCGTTGTTATTGCCACCACTGGCGCTTTATATTCATGTGCCCTGGTGCATTCGTAAATGTCCTTATTGCGATTTTAATTCGCATCAGGCTAATAATGATTTGCCTGAACAAGAATATGTTGATGCCTTGCGACTGGATTTGCAGCAGGATCAAATTCTCGCGCAGGGTAGAAAATTAACCAGTATATTTTTTGGTGGTGGAACCCCCAGTTTGTTGTCTGCTGATGCCATAGCGCAGATATTACAAGATGCAGAAAAAATTATCGGCTTCGAATCGGATATAGAAATTACGCTTGAAGCCAACCCCGGAACATTTGAGCAAGACAAATTTTCCGGTTTTTTTGCAGCTGGCGTTAATCGTTTGTCCATCGGCATTCAAAGTTTTCAGGATAAACAATTGCAACTGCTTGGTCGCGTTCACGGTCGCGACGAAGCTTTGCGTGCAGTGAATATTGCACGCAAGGCGGGCTTCACCAATATTAATCTGGATTTGATGCATGGATTGCCAGAACAAACACCGGAATTAGCGCAGGCAGATTTGCAGCAAGCGATAGATTTTTCACCGGAACATATTTCCTGGTATCAATTAACCATTGAACCTAATACGGCTTTTTATTCTGCGCCGCCGATTTTACCTGAAGACGAAATACTCTGTGATATTCAAGATGCCGGATTGGATTTGTTATCAGCCAATCATTATCAGCAGTACGAGGTCTCAGCTTATGCACGCAATCAACAGCGAGCAAAACACAATCTGAATTATTGGCAATTTGGTGATTATCTTGGCATAGGTGCAGGCGCGCACGGAAAAATAACTCGCCCTGATGACAAGCAAATTTTTCGTATCTGGAAAACGCGTTTGCCGCAACATTACCTGGCAGCTGGGTCGAATAATTTGGTACCCACAAAATTTGCATTACATGCCAACTCATTTATCGGTGGCGGTGATTTATTGAGTGATGAGTCATTACCGATCGAATTTATGATGAATGCTTTGCGGCTTAATCAGGGTGTGCCTGAAGATTTTTTCCATCATCGAACCGGCCTGGATTGGTCTGCTGTTCAGACAATTTGGTCGCAGCTTGAAGCAAAACAATTGGTGATTAAACAAGATGGCCGCATAGCCACCACCGAATTGGGTCAGCGATATCTCAATCGGGTACTACAGGCCTTTATGCGTGACGATTTAATCTAACGCTTGTTTTATTCATGAAATTTGTGAAACACTTTGTGTTCTGGTTGTGAGCCCTCTATAACAATTTCAGCAACAGGTATGTTTATGCGGTTCTTGAAAAAACTCCTCAAATACTTTTTTTACCTGATATTACTTCTGTTAATTCTTGCGCTGGGCTATTTATGGCTGGCTCCTGTTCCTGCTCCACAATCTGCAGCGACAATATCCAGCAAGGTAAAAGCCTTGCACGAGACAGCATCAATTTGGGTTCCGCATTTGGATATAGATAAGGGGCAGTTAAGAGCAGCGCATTTGCCACTGTTTGAAAAAGTAGAAACGGGGCAGTTGCTCACTGAGGAGGAGGGCAAGCAATATCGCCAGTTATATCAACAACTGTTGTTAGAGAATCAGACATTTTTTAGTCACTTTGATTCACAGTTGGCGGCTATTACGGATCTGGGTATGGATCAGCACAATAATGTCGGTGGTCTTGGTATTGAAGGTCATCACGATCACCATGATCAATCCGCTCGCAATAATTTTGATCAAATAGAAAAGAGTTTGCTGTTGTTAAAAGCTGACTCGAATAATAGCCGAAGTGGTTTTTCAATATCCAGAATCAAAAATGCCATTTTTATTTATAAAAATATGAATGATATTCTGTTCCACCTGGCAACAGTTCCACACACCAAATCGATTCACTATCACCCACTTGCGGGCGAATTCGCTTCGGAGCGGAAAATATTTGAATCCATGCTGGCGCACTTTAAAACGGCTCAGTTTATATTGGTCAATTCTGACGAGTACAAATACGAAATTAAGTCAGCACTGGAACAATACAACCAATTGGTATTAGCCAGCGAGGCAATCGTTCATCAGAGTTTATCGCCAGTAGAATTAAAAGTTGTTGGAAATTGGTGCGGCTGGCAATCGCTCACACCCAAAGTCAGTGATAAGGTAAATAAGGAGTAATCTATGAAGCGTTTATTCGGTATAGCTTGTGTTGGATTTTTGTTGGCGGCTTGCAGTACAACCAATAAAGATCCTGTTAATTTAAAATCAATCACATCCTCTGATAGCAAAGAATATGCTTATGCAGATGGCGTAGAGTTGGATAAATTTATCATCAACAATCCGCAAGCCTTTAAGCAATTTAAAAAAGTCATAATTTATTCTTCGCAGTTTGATAAATTAAAAATTTCTGCCAGCGCCGATAAGGATTTGGCAAAAAGCTGGAATGCGTCAGACTGGAAAGAGATGGATGCAATTTGTCAGCATTTGGATGACTTCACTCGAAAAGTATTTCGTGACCGCAAAGAATATGTCTTTGCTGATAAGGGTGCGGAAGATGTATTGGCTTTACAATTTACTTTAATCGACTTTATGCCTGCCTCTGCGCGCTATAAGGATTCGGGTAATGACACGGTGGGTGTTTCTACCAGCCATGCAGGTATTGGTGTAATTACGGTGCGCGGTGTACTCGCAAATGCCAAAACCGGCGAGTTGGTTGGTTTGGTTGAAGAAACACTGGAAGTCAATTCTGGTACTACATCAACAGGTGCTGGTAGTCTTGCGTTTGCACAGGACTCCAATACCAAAGGTGCGCAAAATTTGGCATGGCGAAAAAGTTTTCGATCTTTCGTCGAAAAATTTCACGATGATTTGGTTAGATTAAAATACGCAGAGGTTTCTGCAGCTGATAAAAATCCAGGGTGATTAGCCCTGGATTTTTTATGGATTCATTTCAATGTCGTAATCAATAATCACCGGCATGTGGCTGGAAAATTGTTGATTCTTGTAGATAGTGGCGTACTCCACTTTGTTGCCCAAACTATTGGATACCACTTGAAAGTCTGTGCGCCAGCCATCACCTTGACCTTTTGTACCCTCAGGCCACCAGCTGTACTCGTCGCTGTCTTTATTCACCTTACGAAACGCATCCACATAACCAATTTGATTAAACAACTGGCTCAACCATTGACGCTCGTGCGGTAAAAAGCCCGAGTTGTGTTGGTTGGTGGTGCTGTTGCTCACATCTTTTGGTGTGTGCGCCATTTGCCAATTGCCGCAAAAAATATATTCGCGACGCTTGCGGGTGATTTTGTCCAGATGCGCTTGAAAATCATCAAAGAATTTAATTTTCACTTCTTGCGATTCAGCTTCAGATGAAGCGCTGGGTGCGAGTAATGAGCCAACACTGAGCTGCTCAAAATCCACTTGCAGATAACGGCCTTCCATATCCACACCAGACGCAAAGCCCAATCCATAAATCAGCGCTTTGGGTTGATGGCGGCTGTAAATGGCAACACCGTTGTAATGTTTGGTCCCCGAATCAAAAAAATAGGCGTAGTAGCCATCCAATTGGAATTCAGGTTTGGTATCGATTTCGCGCTCAAGTGCACGAAGATCCTGCAAACAAATAAAATCAGCGTCTTGACTGGCGAGCCAGGTATAAAGACCACGTTGCGCGGCCTGAAAAATGCCATCGACGCTAAGACTTATAACTCTCATGTTAGCCCCTTGATAACGGACTGTGTATGATACCCGAGCTTGGTTAAAATGTGTTACCGATACCAGCTGGAATGTTACTTATTAACTCATTTGATCATCCCGGCGGTGGGGAATGGTCTGGTCAGGTCGAGCCTGCCTTGTAGTTGTTCTGGTCTGGTTGATCAGTCACTATGACCAACCTCCTGAATTAGTTCATTGTTTATAGTTCATTAATGAGAAGTTTGCATGCAAAACTATCAACGCGATTTTATACAACTGGCCATAGAACAGGGAGTCCTTTGTTTTGGTCAATTTACTCTGAAATCCGGACGCACCAGTCCTTATTTTTTTAACGCCGGTAAATTCCAGTCGGGTCGCGCCCTGGCTGCCTTGGGCCGTTTTTATGCGGCGGCGGTTGTGGATGCGGGTTTGGAGTTTGATCTGGTGTTTGGTCCGGCTTACAAAGGTATTCCACTAGCCGCTGCGACTGCAATCGCATTGGCGGATCATCACAATCGTGACTTACCCTATTGCTACAATCGTAAAGAAGCTAAAGACCACGGTGAAGGCGGGACATTAGTGGGCGCCCCACTAAAAGGTCGTGTATTGATAGTAGATGATGTGATCACCGCAGGCACTGCCGTGCGTGAAGTAATGGATATTATTGGTAAAGCTGAAGCCACTCCTGCCGCTGTAGTGATAGGCTTGAACCGAATGGAAAAAGGCAAAGGCGAGATTTCGGCAATTCAGGAAGTTGAACAGACTTTTGGTATTCCCGTGATCAGCATCATTAACTTAAATCATATTATTGATTATCTTAAGCAGCAGCCCGGCCAAGCCGACACGCTAGCGGCGATTATGACGTACCGCGAAACCTATGGTGTTGATTAAACATGGCGTTAACTCCTGCGAGTAGCTTATGAATTTGAGTGTAAAAATTAGTTTTGTGATTTTGCTGGGTTTTGCCGTCTCTGCACAGGCGGCGACCAAGACGGTGTTTCGCTACAAAAACAATGAAGGCATAACCGTTATCGATTATAAAATTCCAGCGGAATTTGCAGGCAAGGGTTACGAAATCATCACCACCAGCGGCAAAGTGGTGAAAGTTGTTCCACCATCGCTCACAAAAGAAGAAGCTGAACAACAAAAAGCAGAAAAAGCAGCACGCGATGAAAGAATGAAAGCAGATATAGAACTGCGCAGAAGTTACAGCTCAGTTGCCGATATAGACGCGGCCAAAGAACGCAACCTTGCCAGCTTAAGTGCCAACATCAGCATATTAAAAGCCAATCTGGAGTCTTCACGTCAGGAGTTAAACAGCGAAACTGCGCGCGCGGCTTCTTATGAGCGCAGCGGACGCAAGCTGCCCGCCGATTTGCTAAAGAAAATCGAGGGTTTACAGAAAAAAGAAAATGACCTGGCACTCCTCATCGAACAGCGCGAAGAAGAATACAAACTAGTCTCAGATAAATTCGATCAAGACCGGCAGCGGTTTATTGAAATCACCAGGGATGATGTGAGTTCCAGTTCCGCCGCCAATTCGTAACTCGCAGGTTTTTACTCAACGCATAAAAACTTAACTCAAAAAAATATTCGTCATGCCCGCATGGTTATGACGAATATTCTTTTGTATAGAAAACTTATTTATTTTTGTTTGTAATCAATGTGCCCACACCAGCATCGGTGAAGATTTCCAACAACACGGCGTGATCAACACGGCCATCGATAATATGCGCACTGGTAACGCCTGCTTTAACTGCATCCAGAGCACAGGCAATTTTAGGCAGCATACCGCCATAGATGGTGCCATCAGCAATTAATGCATCCACTTGTTGCGTGCTTAAACCGGTCAGCACATTGCCTTGTTTATCTTTTAAACCGGCAACATTGGTCAATAACATTAATTTTTCTGCGTTTAAAAATTCGGCCACTTTACCTGCAACTAAATCAGCGTTGATGTTATAAGACGCTCCTTTTTCGTCGACACCAATGGGGGCAATCACCGGAATAAAATCGCTGTTGATCAACATATCAATCACTGCGCGATTCACATGTTCCACTTCGCCCACCAAACCTATGTCCAAAATTTCCGGTGCAGACATTTCCGGTGTTTGGTGAGTGACTGTTAATTTTTTAGCGCGAATTAATTGACCGTCTTTACCAGTCAAACCAACGGCTTGACCGCCATTACGATTGATCAGGTTGACGATTTGTTTATTGACTGTGCCACCCAGCACCATTTCCACCACATCCATAGTGGCGCTGTCGGTGACGCGCATGCCGTTGATAAATTCGGATTTGATATTGAGTTTTTCCAACAGGCTACCGATTTGTGGGCCGCCACCGTGTACAACCACCGGGTTCATGCCCACCAGTTTCATCAGCACTATATCGCGTGCAAAACTGTTTTGTAATTCTTCGCCTTCCATTGCGTTGCCGCCGAATTTCACCACAATGGTTTTGCCGGTAAAACGTTGGATGTAAGGCAGGGCTTCGGTTAATACATTGGCAATATTCATCGCCGAATCGCGATCAAGTGGCATGGCTGTTCCTGTCAGTAAAATTAAAAGTTGAGTTTAAGTTGTGGGTGAATATTTTGAATTTGCTGTTTGAATTGCTGTTTGATTTTATCCAGCAATTCTTGCGTTTCGGCTTCGAATCGGAAAGTTAACGCCGGTGAGGTATTGGATGCACGCACCAGCCCCCAGGATTTTTCAAAATCAACACGCAAGCCGTCAATGGTGCTAACTACGCCTTCAGGAAATCTGGCTTGAGCAATAATACTGTCCATAACTGTAAATTTTTCTGCTTCAGTGACAGCGATACGAATTTCCGGTGTTGATACTTGCGTGGGGAATGCAGCAAAAATTGCATCAATTTTTTGATCGCGCAAAGTGATTATTTCCAATAAGCGAGCCATAGCATAAATGCCGTCATCAAAACCATACCAACGATCCTTGATAAAAATGTGACCGGAATATTCTCCGCCGATTAATGCGCGGGTTTCTTCCATTTTGGCTTTCATAGGTGAGTGGCCGGTTTTCCACATAATCGGACGACCACCATAACCGCTGATGACTTGATTTAATAAGCGTGAGCATTTCACATCAAACAAAATATCGGCGCCGGGGTTGCGTTGCAGTACATCTTTGGCAAACAGCATCAGCAAACGATCAGGCCAAAGAATATCGCCGCGCGGTGTTACCACCACTAATCGATCGCCGTCGCCATCAAAGGCAACCCCTATATCGGCATTGGTTTCTTTGACTTTGGCGATTAATGCCTGCAGATTTTTTTCAACGGTTGGATCCGGTTCGTGATTGGGGAAGTTACCATCCAACTCACAGAAGAGTGGAATTACTTTACAGCCAAGCTCTTCGAATAATTGTGGAGCAACTACAGCGGGCACCGCATTGCCCGCATCTACCACTATACTAATTTGCCCAGCTATAGCGACATCAGAAAAAATGCGTTCGATATAATCGGGAATTATCTCGCGATAAATTTCTTCACCAACACCTTGATGCAAACGCTGGCTAATAATGCGCTCGCGAATTTCCTGTATGCCCGAGTCTGATAGTGCGTGATTTTGCATCACCACTTTAAAACCGTTATAAATTTTCGGGTTGTGACTGGCGGTGACCATTACACCACTGCTGGTATCGCTGAAATGAAATGTAGCGAAATACATTAGTGGTGTTGGTACCACACCAATATTAATGACGTGACATCCGGTGCGCAGAATACCTTTAACTAATGCGCGCGTCAGCTCCTCACTGTGAGTGCGGGCATCACGCGCAACCACTATAAATTTTTCACCTTGGTCCAGCGCCTCACTACCAATGGAGGTACCAATTTTAAATGCCAGATCAATTGTAATTTCGTTGCCGACTATGCCGCGAATATCATAAGAGCGGAAAATATGCGCAGGAATACTGGCAGCATCAATCGCCGGCATTTGTACCATGCCGGTTTGTTTACCCGTGGACTCGTCAATACCGAGAATTTTTTGGTCTTCATCAATAATTTGCACATCCAAAACATCTTTATTTTGAAAGATAGGGTTGGGTGAAGCTTCATTCACCGATTGCTTACTGATGCTGACAATCTCTTGCAAGCTGGGTTGATGGCCAGTTTGTTTTCTCAGCAGTGATAAATAATAGGAGCGGGCAGCAATCAGGCAAATGAATACACTTGAAGCGACAGATGCAATCACAACCAGCAACCAAAGTGTTAAAGGTTCACTGGCTGAAACTTTTAATGATTCTGATGCGGTAAATTGTATCGACCAATAAGTGTTTGGGATTTTTGAAATGCCGCTCACACCTGTAGTACCTTCACCCAATTGATTCATCACTTGTACCGGGCTTGCAGTGAACTGTTGTTGCAACTGGAATTGGCCTACCGTTGGATCGAAACTGCGAAAACGTTTGAATAGTGGCTGCGCATCCTGAGTCAACATCAGGCTGCCCAAAACGTCTTGATCTTTTTTGAGTGGGACAACCCAATGGATGGCCCATTTTTTATCGAGTTGAATTGCTTCCGGCCAAGGCATTTCGCCCGTTTCGGCGCGACGAATTAAATCCAGCTCCGAAAAACGAATGGGCACAGGTTGCTCATCTGTCTTAACAGCTGTACCCAACGGAATGATTCGGACCTTTATCGCGTCCAATCTTTCTGCCAAACTTTTTTCGCTAGTTTCACGCAGTGCCTGATCTTGATTAATCAAAGCCTGTTTCAATAAAAAATCATCACCCAGTGCAGCAATTTGTTTTTGTTGTTGTTTGATAAATTGCGCAAGATCCTGCTGGCGCTCGTCAGCCATAGTGTTGCTGATGGCCTGCAGGTTTGCCGCTTGCTTGTCGAGAACCATAGATTGATAAAGCGTATAGCCAAGCAGCGCATTGAATACACCGAATACCAGTAACAGTCCGGCAAAAAGTTTGCGCTTTGCTGTCAAACGTTTGTGCGCAGCATCCTGCTTTTCTTCGTCCCGAGTGCGTTTGACAGAGGTAGTTTGTGGTGTTTTGGTTTGGGTCATAATTATTAATTTATCTTAGTGTGATGAATCAGTTCGGCGATCCTGGCGATAATCATCTGGGCCAAGGCCATTTTACTGGCGCGAGGCAAATCTTGCACTTGTCCTTTGGTAATCAGGCTGATTTGGTTGTCATCTGAATTAAAGCCTATTTCCGGCGAGCTGACATTATTGGCGGCAATCATGTCGAGATGCTTACGCACCAATTTGTCTTGAGCATGCTGTAGCAAATCTTGCGTCTCAGCAGCAAAGCCCATAACAAATGCCGGGCGATTGGGCGATTGGGCAACTCTGGCGACTATATCGGGATTCTTGACCAGCGAGAGCTGCAACTGATCTGACTCGGTTTTTTTAATTTTGTCTGTCGCGATTTGCGCCGGACGGTAATCGGCGACGGCAGCAGCGGCGATAAAAATATCGCAGCCATTCAGCGCTGACTCACTAGCAGCTAGCATTTCCAGCGCACTAGTGACAGAAACCCGATTGACTCTATCCGGGCAGGGCAAATGGGTTGGGCCACTAATCAAGGTTACGCTGGCCCCGGCCTCGACTGCGGCTTGCGCTAATGCATAACCCATTTTGCCGGAGCTGTGATTACTCAAGTAGCGTACAGGGTCGAGTGCTTCGCGGGTAGGACCGGCGGTGATGACCAGTTTTTTGCCTGACAGGCTGTCCGTCATAAAACAACTTGCCAGCTCGGCGATGAGATCAGGCACATCCAGCATTCGACCCAAACCAATTTCACCGCAGGCTTGGGAGCCACTATCCGGTCCGAGAATGAAAAATCCCCGATCTTTTAATACCTGCAGATTGTCCTGAGTGGCCTGGTTGTGCCACATGCCTTGATTCATCGCCGGTGCGACTGCCAATGGCGCACGGGTCGCCAGGCAAATACTGGACAGCAAATCATTGGCGATGCCTTGCGTTAATCGCGCAAGAAAATCGGCGGTAGCCGGTGCAACCAAAATCAAATCTGCCCAACGCGCCAGCTGGATATGGCCCATACCCGCTTCCGCTTTAGGGTCGAGTAAATCCGTATGCACCGGATTGCCTGACAAGGCTTGCAATGTCAGCGGCGTAATAAATTCCTGCGCAGCTGCCGTCATCACCACTTGAACCTCCACTTCAAGATCGCGCAAACGCCGAATTAATTCCGCACTTTTATAGGCTGCAATGCCGCCCGTCACACCCAATAAAATCCGCTTATTGGCCAGTGATAAAAATGCGTTGGAGGATGCTGTCATAAATCGGCCCTGAATTCGCAAGGGTTGACTGAAGTTGCGTAAGATAGCATCCTTGCTGCGCTTTTCGAATGCACAATGCACCGCGTTTACTGGAATTATGACAAGGAACTCTTTATGTCGATTGCTGATTGGCCTGAGGCCGAACGTCCCCGCGAAAAACTTCTGGCACAGGGTGCCGAAAGTCTGTCCGATGCTGAACTACTGGCGATCTTCCTGCGCGTAGGCTGCGCCGGATTTTCTGCTGTTGATCTCGCACGCCAACTCTTGCTGGATTTTGGTGGTTTACGCCAGCTGCTCGAAGCGCGTGAAGCAGATTTTTGCAAAGGTCTTGGATTGGGCAAAGCCAAATATGCCCAATTGCAGGCGGTATTGGAAATGGCTCGCCGGTATTTATCGGCAGGATTAAAAGCCGGTGATGCCATGACTAGTCCATCATTAGTGCGCGATTTTCTCAAAGCCAAATTGCGACATCAACCTCGAGAAGTGTTTGCGGTGATGTTTTTGGATAATCAAAACCGTTTGCTGGCATACGAAGAACTTTTCTTTGGGACACTGGATTCGGCAACGGTTTATCCACGTGAAGTGGTTACGCGCGTGTTACAGCACAAAGCGAACGCGGTGATATTCGGCCATAACCATCCATCAGGTATTGCCGAACCCAGTCAAGCGGATCGTCACATCACGCTCAAGTTACAAGCAGCGCTGGATTTAATTGATGTGCGAGTGTTGGACCATATAGTCGTTGGCGACATTGAGCAGGTTTCGTTTGCTGAGCGCGGGCTTTTGTAACTGGCGTCATGATTCTCGAAGCTGAATAAAAACCAAACAAAATTATTGATTTGAAAGCGCTGTGAGACTTTTCAAATTTCAATTCAAGATTCCATTCTTTTTCTTGCCATACAGGGCCGACTTGGTTACAAGGTCGGCCTTGATTATTTTTTGGAGCCGGACATGTCGGAAAGTTTACATCAGCAGATTAGCCGTTTAGTGCTTGAGCAAATCGAAGCCGGCAATATTGACCCCAAACAAGTTCAACAAATTATTGTCGGGCTCTCCCGGGACTGTCAGTCAATTAACATTTGGCAACATGAAGAGTGGGCAAAATATGACGATCACAATGATGATCAAGCCATAGCGCAAATTGACAATCGTGACTGGGTTGCGAAATTAGACAGCATCGGATGGTCGGATCACCACCCGAGTAACAGGCCTATTGATCCATCACCTTATCCGTTTTTGCCAAATATGGGTTTTAGTTTTACCAACCCAATTGATCAACAAGAATTTCAAATCTTGTTAGCACAAAAAATTATGGAAATTCGCGAAGCCTTGGAAAAAATCGCGCAGGAACAACTCCTGGGTGAGTTTTCACAATTGGTAGGCTTGATGGGCCAACGAGTATCCAATTCCGATTATGCTGACTTGGTTTGTATTTATCACCCTCAAGGAATTAATTTGTTACCTGTCAGTGATAGACCTTTACCGGGCTTTGACAGTTTGTATGGTCATATGAGTTTGATTGATGACGGCGTAATTGTTTTTTATACCGAAAAAGATGAAATCGAAGATAAGACGCGTCATTACTTATTCTCTGAAATGGATTTTTTTACGGTGGAAAATGATGAGGTGGTATTTCAACTGGCTAATGGATTACAGGTTGAATTGGGCGCAGGTCACACCCATGAAGAATGGGGGGGTCTTGGCAGAAAAGAAATTGAAGAAAAATTGATTGCTCATTTTAAATCTCATGTGCCACAGCTCTATTTCAATATTGATTCAGCCCCTACCGTTACTGATTCAGTTTATTGGTCAAGATGGTGCGCTCTGGTCGATAAATTTTTTAGAAATAAACTCGATGATGCCATTCATGCATGCGTCAAACAGGGTGGGGTCGAGCAAGCCGAAGTTTTATTGAACATTCTTAGCCTATCAACAGAAGAAAAATCCAAAGCCAGAATTCAATATTGGCGCCACTACCTTGCAGAAAATCAATACGATCTGATTATTAAAAGTTTTGACGAGTGCAACCATGAGAATCTTGGACGACATGATTGGGGATATGTTTATCGCGCCTTAATGATGCAGGGACAGGCACAGCGAATCATCGAAATCAGTCAACAAAAACTATCTGAAAAACCTGACGACTTTGAAGCCATAGTGCACCTCGCTTACTACGTCATTGCAAGTGTTTACCTGGAGCGCCAGGATGATTTTATTTCGAAGCTAGCCGCCAAAGGTCGTTACCGAAACACGGAATTTTATGTGGCCTTGTTGTTGATTCAACCTGAAGAGTTCATGGTTTGCCTATCCAATATTATGGATGATAACCGCTACACATTGGCGTATGCCGAAAAAGATTTTGCATCCAAGCCTGAATTATTGGAGCAGCTTCGGTTATATATAGAGTTGCGAAACAATACCTGCCATTTGGATTCTCAACTACAGAATTTCTTTACTGAACCAACTGAAAAACCAACTGCAATTGATTTTGAAAAAGCCTTCGGTGAACGCTGGGTATCTGAAGCTGTTACCATGCTTAAACAAGCCTCCGAAACCACATTGACCAAGCCTATCGAAAAAGGATTTTTTATTGATGGCGAACACTGGGTCTGTTTGGAAAAAGGCCTAGCCCGTTTGCAAGTAGATGATGGTAACTGTCAGTTAACACAAATTCTGGAATCTGATTGTTATTACAAAGCCTTGGATAAAGGCGATAATATTCTGTACGCCATTAGCAATAAAACCATTGATATTTTTAATTGTGAGCAAGGTTTCCCGCCAAAACTATTGTCGCAAACTTTTTCTGCTCTTGATCGGCCAGAATCGATTTCAATATCAAATGGAATAGCGGTTATCTGTGATGGAAAAAAATTGGCTCTGCTTGATGTATCCAATCCGGAATTACCTCAATATTTATCGTGTATCTCATTAACCCAATCTGTTGGGCGTTATGTTCAATGCAATTGCGTACTGCTTAAAGATCGATGCCTATATCTGGGTTTTAATGATCAAGGCGTTTGTTTAATGGATTTAAGTAATCCATTGATGCCGGTAATAACCGGTTTTGTAGCTTGTAATATGTCATTCGACATTATGGATCTTGATCAGGATGTTTTGGTTGCAGCAGATAAAACCGGTGTTGTAGCAATAGATGTTAGCAATCCAAATCACCTTCATGTAAGAGATTGTTTGTCTTTTAAAGTGGACTATTTATTTCAAGTTGCACCCATGTCCTTTATTGGTGGCGGTGAAACCAGCTGGTGTGGTATTCAATATCAAGCCACAACACTAAAATTAATTCTGGACATATGGCCCCTTTTCGATAGTCATTATGGACAGAAAGCCATTATTCCGAATCAAAATGGATTTTTTATTTGTGACGATGACAATCTAATTGATTTGCAGTTTTATTCAGAGCCAGCTCTGAAAATTCCCGCAGAAGCCGAAGCTAAAGAAAAAGCAGGAACCTGGATTCGCGACCTGCTTGACCAGTATCCCTTCGAGTCATTGGGTTCTTTGGGATGCCTGAAAGTTTCTGCTTATGCAGATGTATTCTATATTTGTTTGTATCCACAGCTCAGTCTGCCGTCTTTGGAATACGCATCAGGTAATAAGAAAAACTGGAGCGAACTCTGGGGCATTGAAGAATTTAACGATGACTACAAGGATGAATGGAGAGCGAATGCCTATCGGTCAGTGCTGGACAGTTTTTTTAGTGATGCACTTATCAATACCCTTCAAACGGAATACCAACACCTGATTGCAGGACAGTGTTATATCAATATTAACGATAAAATTGTTACGCAAGTTTTCAGTCAGGGCGAATGGAATCCTGCACGACGTGACGTTCAAAGTGTAATTGAAGTCCCTCTGGCGACAAAACTGGAAGATTTCAATAATTGGGAAATTTATGCGCGCAAGTGTGATCAGGATGTCGAGCTCAAGCAAGAGCTCTACGCTTTAGCTAAGGCAGGTTATGACAAAGCACTTCAAGTTGTTCGCCGTCGATTTAAACAGGATGAAGACGATTCTATTACCGTCATGCTTTTTGTGATTGAAGAATATGCCGATTTTTTCTGGCTGGATTTTATTGAGGAATATGCGCACCGCCAAGATGTTAAAGAGGTCTGCGGGCGTTTGTATGATCGATTGATTCAATCGATCAACAAAAATGACGAGCATCTATTAGATTGGGCGAGCGGTTTGATTCAGGTTGCGATTATGTTGAGTAAACAAAACCTGCCGGAAATCGATCCACTCATCAACAAACTCTTGTTTGCACCAAGGGTTGACTACAGACACTATGATTTAGCAATTAAATTACTACACTCGAAAAAAGATGTGCGTCCCTTTGCTGAGGTTATTCACTCTGCTATCAAGTCTATGGAGCCAAGAGACAATCGCTTACCTCAATTAGCGGAACAACTTTTTCGTGCAGGTATTGTTGAAATTCCTGAAGGTTTAATTGAGCAATCAAGAATTGAAAAAAGAGGAGAGCAATACGATTCCATCAAACTAGGCATTCAGTTTCTGGATCAAACCTCGGAATATGATCAGTGTCGGATTGAACGCTTGTTTACGGGCAAAATGTTGCTCGAAAATTTTCGGCAAGGTGTTACTGCAGAAGAATCTCTCTGGCCCAAATCTCTAGCACTTGAGCCCTATCCTCAAAGCTGGGCGTATTTACTTAAATCTGTGCTATCACAAATGAACCTTGAAGCAGAACTTCCTGCATTTATTCAAGCATTGGGCAGCCGATTGAATCATGAGGCGGATCGAGCAATCTTCACTGCATTATTTAAAACGCTAATTGAAAGCAAAGACCAATCCCATTACTTACAACACATGATTAGTCTTGTGCGAGCGCTACCCAATGATGATGCCTGGGCAGATTTACACAAGCTTCGAAAAAACACCGAAGCCAATCTGGCTTGGCAAGCCAATGCTGAAGGCAATACGGAATTATCCAAAGAAATCACTCACAGATTATTGGCGGAAGGTTATGAAAGCGCCTACCTCTTTTTCCTTGAAGCACGTTTAGCCTGGAAAGAAACAGGTGATCCTGCCACAGCAATCGAACTTGCCTTGCCTCGCCTCAAAGGTTTACACGGCGGCGCAGCCAAAGCACACTTCATCAACCTGATCGGTTGTGCTTACGATGCGCTGGGCCAATTTGCTGAAGCACTTGCGCAATTTAAACAAGCCGCTGACATGAATCCGGAAATGGTTATTTATTTCGATAACATCGCCGAATGTTACGACAAAATGGGGGATGCAGAAAAAGCGCTTGCTTCAGCATTGGACGCCAAACGTCGCGGTTCCAAGGCAGCCATTGTTGAGACGATTATTAAAAAGCTTTCGGGCAATCAGGAGAAGCTTACTGAGTAACTTCTATCTGGAGCAAAAATCTCTGAATGTTGATAAAAACATTAACAAACTGAAAACCAATTCACAGGCAAGGATATGAAATTTATTTTTTAAGCAGACGAACCTATAATTTTTAAGGCTGAGACAGGAATTTTCTTATCATTTCCAGTTTATCCTATGGGCCTACAATGACCCTCATAATGAAAATCAATAATGACTCCATCATTTCCGACAACCCAATAATGAATACAAGATGGGTCGAGTTTTTCCAGATGATATTTGTAAATCTTCCTGCCATCGTCATCGTCTTTAATTGAATCCGGCTCACCCCAAGTCTTTGTGATCTCATCTATCGGGCGACCCACTCCTCCCTCCATAGATTGATCCCAAGAAACAAAATAAGAGCAACCTGAGAGCGATACAACCAACAGATAAGCAAGTCTATTCATATGGAAACCCTACAAAGACAATACAAAATAGAGTATTTTCTAAATCACAACCAAAAAAGCACTTAAGAAATAGCAGGGCGCAGCAAGCGGCGCCCCTACACGAGTGGGTACGATGAGTCAGTGGAAAGTTTGGCTCTATTTCTTACTCGCTTTTTCCTCATAGAATTTTTTCAAAACATAAAAGGCTTTTTTCTTTTCGCCTTTTTCGGAGTACAAACCCTTTCGATTAAAACCATCTTGTATTTCTGCCAATGAGCGACGAGGCGAACGGAAGTCAGCAAGTATCCAAGGGGACATGCCCGCCAAGCCATCAATCTTGATGATCATGGATAGCGTATTGATATACAGCTTTTCCTGAAATTCTTCAGTAAAGATGTCATCAGCAGAGCCGTGATAACCTTTCTTGGCGCCACCGCCGAATTCGCTGATAAATACCGGTTTGTTGTAGTTTATTTCCCAAGTGATGCGCTGTGTTTTTTCGGGCAAGCCGTCGTACCAACCTATGTATTGATTAAAGGCCACTAGATCCACCCACTCCGCCATTGGGTCTTCTACCACTGCGATATTTTCATTGTCGCTGCGATAATGTTTTTCGAGTGCGGCGCTGATCAAACGGGTTGAATCCAAACTGCGTGCTTTGCTCACCAACTTGTGTAAAAACTGGTTGCGTGGTTCGGACACAGGTGTTTCATTGGCCATGGACCAAATAATAATTGAAGCACGATTCTTATCGCGCTCAATCATGGCAGTGAGTTGCGCTTCAGCATTTTGATAAGTGGCTTCATTTTTCCAGGCAATGGTCCAATACACCGGAATTTCTGACCACACCAGAATGCCTTTTTGATCAGCAAGGCGTGTCATATGTTCATTGTGTGGGTAATGCGCGAGGCGAACAAAATTACAACCCAATTCTTTTGCCCAATCCAACAACTGCGCGGCTTCCTCAGAGTTTTTTACTCGGCCACCTTTTTTCGCGGCGTATTCTTCATGAACTGAGATGCCACGTAAAAAAATCGGCTGATCGTTTAATAAAAGTCGTTTGCCTTGAGTGGAAATTTTTCGAAAGCCAACTCTATCGGTTAACTTATCTTTTGCGATAGTTATTTCCAAAGCGTAAAGCTTGGGCGAATCAGGACTCCAAAGCTGAATATTTTGATTGCTGAAAGTAAACGCAGCCTCACCATTTTCATCCACACGCAAATTTTGTTGGATGGATAATTCAGGAATACGTAATTGTACTTTGTCGCCTGCTTTGGCTGCATCCAAATAAATGCGGCCTGAAACCGATTTATCTTTTACTGAATCCAGCGCGATTCGATAATCGCGAATAAAACTGTTTGGCGTGTTGATAATTTTCACATCGCGAGTAATACCGCCGTAATTCCACCAATCAGTATTCAGCGTGGGCACTGCATCGGCAAAACGTTTGTTATCGACTTTTACGACCAGCGAATTGCCTTTGTCTTTTAATTTTCCGGTAATTTCATAGTGGAAAGGTGTAAAACCGCCGACATGAACACCCAATTTTTTACCATTCAAATAAACATCGGCACGGTAGTTCACTGCGCCGAAATAGAGAAATTGCCTATCGGTTTTTTTGTGCGCAGGCGCATCAAAGGTTTTGCGATACCAAATCGTCCCTTCGTAAAAATAAAACTTATCGTTTTGCGTATTCCAATCACCCGGCACTTGCAAACTGTCAGCTTTATCAAAGTTATATTCAATTAAATCGGCAGGGTGGCGTTGTTTGGTATCAGTAAAATAAGCATTCACTGAGGGATTTTCTTGTTGATCAAAAGCCTCATAGCGATAGTTGTAAAAACCATTCTCATAAGGATCAACAATAATTTTCCATTCGCCATTTAATGACAAAGCATCACGCGTATACACCTGAAAGCCTTGAGCAAGTGAAACATTTGATTGAAAGGTAAAAGTCGTAATGACTGTTAGAAGAAAACTATATTTGGATAAAAATCGCATGGTTATTATTCTCCGCCGTGATTGAGCACTTACTCTAAAGGGCGGCAATGTAAACTGCACAACTGCTTGGGTAAAATAATGTTAATCAGTCGTTTATCAGGCCGCTTGTGATTTGGTCTGGTTAAGGTTCGATTTAGCTGAATCAGACGTTTTGCCTAAACTCAATTTAAACAAAAACACATCTATAACCAATTTCACCAGAACCAGGAAAACCAAACCCAATTCCGGTTTACCCGATCCAAACAAAGCAAAAGCACAAACAAAAATGGTGAGATGGGTTAAGACAATCCGACCATAGGCAGCACCTATCACCGAACCTTCGTTGAAGGGTTTGTTCACTGTATCTTTTAGCCAACGGATAGCATGCGATATAAATAAACCAGCCAGTGCAATTTTTATTTCCAGCGGCTGGATTAACATCAAAACCTGATCCCACATGCCAACTAAGGGATCGCCCTGAATTTTATTAAACATAACCAAAATAAATATGCCATGCCCGATACAAAATGCTGAATAGTGAAATGCGGTAAAAGGCACAGTGATAAAGTTAAAAATAATGCTTCCCGAATTGTCATATCGCCGAATCACCAGGCGCATGATCATAAAAAATCCTACTACCCAATTTTCCAACCAATAGATAAATAACAAATCAAAACCTTGCCAACCCCAATAAAACACACCAAACAATGGAATTAAATTGACTATCAGAATAATCAATAGACTGGCAATGTTGGCGGGTGAAAAGATCACGCGAAGTCGCCCCAGCAATATTGCAACAAACTGATTGCAGCCAGCGGCGCAGTTTCTGTGCGCAGAACTCGTGGACCCAATCGTAATGATTGAAATTGATGGGCTTCAGCCAAGGCAATTTCTGTTTCAGTTAACCCCCCTTCAGGGCCAATTAACAAACAAACTTTTTCCGGCTTTGCCAAGGATTGCAGCGATTGCTCGTGACGATGATGCAATACAAATTTTTGTTCGGCGTCTACTTGCGGTAACCAGGATTCAATGGTTTGAATGTTATTCAACACCGGTAAGATATTTCGCTGACATTGCTCGCAAGCGCTGATCAAAATTTGTTGCCAGTGCTGGATTTTTTTATCCTGACGATCACCACTGACTTTAACTTCGGTTCGCTCAGTAAAGAGTGGAGTAATTGAAGTTACACCTAATTCAGTGGCTTTTTGCAGCACCCAATCCATACGTTCGCCGCGCGAAATACCAATTGCCAATTCAATCGATAGAGGTGATTGACGATTGTCTGCAATAAATTTTCCCGTATTAATCGCGACGGATTTTTTATCGACTTGGGTAATTACCGCAGCATATTCACCGCCGCGACCATTAAATACTATCAACTCGCGGCCAACTGACATGCGCAACACTTTGGACAAATAATGCGATGCCGATTCGTTTAACACCACAGATGAATCAGGGATAAGCGGCTGACCAAGATACACTCGCGGTACACGCATAATTATTCTTCACTCGGGCGCTGACGCAAAGGCAATACGGATGAAAGCGATTGCTGACTATGCAATGCAGTGTGAATTTGGCTGCGCAAAAATAAATCATAAGCGCCGGTGTGCTCGGTTAATGCATCGGCCGCTAATAAAATTGCACCGCAAGTCCAGGTGGTTTTTTCTTTGGGCCAAATCACTTGATCGCGATAATTAAATCCGGTCCAGTAACCACCATCGCCATCCATAAATTGAAATAACCAACTAAATAAAGTGACGGCTTTTGCGTGTTCGCCGGCAGCTAACAAGGCCATAGTTAATTCACAAGACTCTGCAACAGTAACCCAGGGCTCGTCGTTCACACACAAACAACCGACTTCAGCTTTTACAAACTCCGACCATTTTTGCTCTATACGTTGCTGCGCAGATTTATGGCGAATAACGCCGCTAAGCACAGGATAAAACCAATCCATGGAAAAACGGGTTTTAGGTTCCCAGGTACGATCAAAATATTCCGGATGATGTGTAATTGCATTGGCTAATTTTTGATAAGCCATTCGCCAATAATCGGCTTTGATATTTAAGGTTTCGGCAATCGCAATCGCACACTCAAGACTTTTATAGATTGAACTACAGGCAGTGATCAAGGCATCTTCATGCGCGATTCCTTCGGGGTCCACCGACCAATAAATTTCGCCGGTATCCGCTTGGTAACGCAACACAAAATGAATCGCGCGCTCCACCATCGGAAAATAATCGCGCAGAAATTGTCGATCATGTGTTGCGCGATAAAATTGCCAAACACCTACAGCAACATAAGCAATAAAATTGGTTTCGCGATGTTGTGAATGGACTTGCCCCTGACGATATTCCGCCCACCAACTGCCATCAGCCAATTGATTTGCAGCAAGCCAGGCATAAGCTTTTTTGGCTGCATCATATTCGCCACCAATCACCAACCCCATAGCCGCTTCGATATGATCCCATGGGTCCAACTTGCCATTTGCAAACCAGGGAATGCCGCCATCGACCCATTGGTTTTGCAGAATATAATCTACTGTCGGTTGTAACAGTGATTTGGGATAAAAACCTTTGGTGAGCAACAGATTTTTCATAATTAAATTTTTTTAAATTTATTGAAGAGCTTTACCCCCTCCTAACCTCCCCCTTGGCAGGGGGAGGAATCTACTCCCTATTTTTTACGGAGCGAAATTTGTTCCCTCCCCTGCCAAGGGGAGGGTTAGGGTGGGGTAAGGTTTTACGTTTTATTTTTTAACAAAATACATCACCAGACTCTTACCCATTAGCGGATTCAAACCCGCTTCGATCCAACGGGTAATACGCGGTTTCTGCATTAAATCCCAAACCAGTAATTTGTGGTACAACCGGATTAAACCCGATCTTTCCTGAGAATGCCAGAACAAACAACGCAACCACCAATAGGGAACATGCAGGGCATGCGCCCAATGCCGTCGATATAATTTACAGCCTCGCGATTCAATTGCTTGCCGCAATTGTTTGCCGTTAAAGATTCGAATATGGCCGCCTTCGACCTGATGATAGTCCCGACTTAACCACCAGCAGATTTTTTCCGGCCAGTAACGCGGCACCGACACAGCCAATAACCCACCGGGCTTTAACACTCTTAAGATTTCATCCAGAACCTGCTGATAATTCTCTATATGTTCCAGGACTTCACTGCAGATAATTTTATCGAAACTGGCATCGGCAAAAGGCAGTTGTGTGGCATTGACCTGTTGCAAATAAAATTTTGCGTTTTCATCATCTCGAGCAAAGGGTTGAAATTTATCGCGAGTCGTTTGTAAGTCTTTATGATTTAAATCGGCACCGACGCAAATGATATTCGCTGACCAATAGGCATGAATGATATGACGACCTTCGCCGCAGCCCAAATCCAACAGACGCTCGCCTTCAAGTAATGGAAAAAATCGAAAATCAATGGTTTGCATTCATCTTCTCGCGATGAAAAAATGACTGGATGATACAGAACACCGCCACTGCGGCTGCCACATGTTTCAAACTGTGACCGCTGACCAGACTAATAAACTGATAAATTACCGCATCAAAATGCTCAAGAATTTTTGCCAGAAAATAAAATAAAAATGTCAGGAGCAAATAACCTGAGCTGAGATAACGCCGCGGATACAAATAGATAATTAACGGAATGAGCACCACCGGTAAAAATTGCACCAACGCATAAAGCCGCAGGTCACCACGTCCCTGACTTTCCGTCCAAGCCCAATAGATCACTGACACCAACCCGATGAATAGCAAAGGAATTAAAGTGTAATTTTTTGCAGTCACCAAAACTCGCTCATGCAACACAATCGAAATAAACGCCATAAAAGCGATGGTCATCGGCAATCTATCCCAAACCAGGGTGTGATTATCGGGCGCCAAATGGTAATAACCCGAACCAAAACATACCAATATCACCCCCGAGCAAAAAATGCTGTACGCCAATTTAATTGAAGGTTCTGACACAAATCTCAAGCGAGACAAACCATAAATACCAACCAATAAAAATGGCAAATTGGATAACACATTCCAAAAATTATTCACACTACAAAGAGTTCGCTGATCTGCAAAATTGTGATAGTGCGGATCTTGCGGAATGGGGGCGATAAAGAATATGGCCATTGTTGAGAGAGCAATAATCGCAAGTAAAATTTGATTGGCGTATTTTGGTTTCATTTTGTTTCTCGTTTATTTTTTTGATTGGTGGACCCTTTTGAATAAGACCCCACCCTAACCCTCCCCTTCCCAGGGGAGGGGACGAATTGCGCTCCGTATTAAGCAGGGAGTAAAGTCCCTCCCCCTGGGAAGGGGGAGGTTAGGAGGGGGTCACGATCTGCAGCAAATAAACCCCCACCATCCTCTCCGCAACTCTATCCCAACTCAATTGCTGCAAACTATGCTCACGACCTTTTTGCGACAACTTATTTCGCAAATTTTCATCGCGCAATAACTCTGCGATTTTTGTTGTTAGTTGGTCCACATCACCTGCTTTTACAACCACTGCTGCATCAGCCACCACTTCAGGCAATGCGCCGCCATCGGATGAAATCAAGGGCGTACCACAAGCCAAGGCTTCTGCTGCTGGCAGACCAAAGCCTTCGTAAAGCGAGGGCACTATAGCTATAGTTGCTTTTGCATATTCACTGACTAATTCTTCGGTGCTAATGCCTGATTTAAATTCGACTTTATGTTGCAACCCCAATTGATTCAACTCTTTTTGGGTTTCGCCTTTTTCTTTTAATTTGCCAATCACGATTAATTGCAGATCTGGAAATTCTGTTAATAGCGAAGCAAATGCCTGCAAAAGAATGGACAAACCTTTGAGTGGTTGATCTGAAGATGCTGTTGTAATCAATCGATTTTGTTCGCGCTTGATCTGTGGCTGCGGAGAAAATTCCTGAACGTCAACACCGCAAGGAACAACACTGATCACGTCGGGGTTAACTAAAAAGGCCCCAACAATATCCAGCTTCGATTGCTGTGACACTGTCACTATATGACGGAGTTTTTTGGCAACGTCTATTTGCATATCAACAAAACTATACCAGCGTTTTACCAACCATCTCTGTTTATCATCAACCGCGGTTTGCAAAGCTAACTCGCGGTCGCGAGTAATCGGGTGGTGAATAGTGACTACCAAATTTTGATATTGATTTTGCAAATCGATCAATGCAGGACAGAGGCTTTGATTGTCATGAATGATGTCGTAGTGCGGTGGATTATTCTTAAAATAAGTTTTTAATCGTCGACCAAAACAATAAGGCTCACCAAAGGCGCCAGTTAATTTTGACCACCATTCGTAAAAATCCGTCCAGGAAAAAAGATGATGAAAACGCAAAGCGCGCGTGGGATGTGGATGCGCATAAAGATCGAGGCTGGGGATTTTAATCAGCCGAACATTTGCGTCCAACTCAGGATAGGGCGGGCCGGAAATGACATCGACTTGATGGCCCAATGCGGTTAAGGATCGACTCAGGTATTTGAGATAAATACCCTGCCCACCTACGTGAGGATGACTTCTATAACCCAGCAGGGCAATTCGTAAGGGACGGGATAACAAGCCAACCTCCGGCAACAAAAACCGGAGGCATTATAGGTGACTTGCGCGCGACTAAAACAGCGAATTCATTAGTGCTCGCGACCTGCATCCACTTTTTTATCGATCAAAGTCAGCACCACTGCTACCGCAAAAAGCGCTACCAAAACACCAACCAATGATGCTGTTGCCACTATGCCTGATACCAACATAACCTACCTCCAAAAGTGTGTTTGCTCAGGAGTAGATTGCGCTTGTACGGGGTTGAGGGATTTGATTTACATCAAACAGATTTTTGCAAAACTTGATGCAGAACAAATAGAGGGCTATTTGCGCTCTGATTGGCTATTTATTTAGGCAGGGGGATAAATTCGGATTCACCCGGCACCAACCTAAATCGCTGCTGCTCCCAATCATCAGCGGCTTTGCGTAATTTTTCGCGCGAGGACGCCACAAAATTCCACAGAATAAAACGTTCATCCGGCAAAGCTTCACCCCCTAAGAGGATAAATCGTGACGGCGACACAGCAGTGATCTGTGAATTCGAATCCAACACCAGCAAATGATTTACCGCCAAAGGTTCACCATTAACTTGCAGATGCGAATCCAGCGTATAAATAGCGATTTGTTGATTGGGAAAATCCGGTTGATAAACCTCTGATCCCGACAATTGAATATCCAGATAAGTGGTGACACTTGCTGTTTTTACCGGAGAAGCTAAACCAAAAGCACTGCCAATTAAAATGCGCGCAGCAATTGCTGATGAACGAAATTCCGGAATAGATTCCGCCGCATAATGATCAAAAGCCGGTTCGCATTCCTCCATTTCTGTTGGCAAAGCCAACCAGACTTGCATACCTTCAACACTCACGGATTGATCGCGAATATCATCAGGCATGCGCTCAGAGTGCACTATGCCACGACCTGCCGTCATCAAATTAATATCACCCGGCACAATGCGCTGCACTACACCCAAACTATCGCGATGCATCATGGCGCCGCTGAATAAATAAGTTACCGTCGCCAAACCAATATGCGGATGCTGCCGCACATCACCCTCTGTGGTCCCAGAAGCAAAAGTCGCAGGCCCCATATGATCCACAAAAATAAATGGCCCCACCATTTGCTGCAAACGCGACGGCAATAATCGCCTGACCGTGAAGCCAATATCTTGCGTGCGTGGCGGGATTAATAAAGACATAAATTACAAACCGTCTGCCGTAAAAGTTTTCATTACATAATCGACACGTTGTTCAGCGGTGCGGTGCATGCGCTCTTTGAGTGATTCGACGTGACGCAAGCGCGGTAATAATCCGCGACCATTTGCGACTTGAATAGCGAGGCCAGGGCGCGCATTTAATTCCAACAATTGTGCGCCGCGCACTTTATCCAAGACCAGATCAGTACCTATGTAACCCAAGCCTGTCATTTCATAACAGCGCGACGCGAGCAACAACCAATTGCGCCAATCGGCAATTTGAATTTCGTTTAATGCGCGTTTGGTATCCGGGTGATGCGTGACGGGAATAGAATGCTGTACCGCTTTTAATGCGCGACCGGTGGCAATATCCAAACCCACACCGACTGCGCCTTGATGCAAATTGGCTTTACCGTCAGATTTATGAGTTGCCAACCGCAGCATGGCCATTACCGGATAGCCTTTGAAAATAATAATGCGAATATCCGGCACACCTTCGTAAGAATAATCTTTAAAGTAGTCATCAAATTGAATTAAATCTTCAATGATGACCGAGTCAGGTTTGCCGCCAAGTGAATACAAACCGGCGAGTGCGTTGGACATGTGACGACGAATATCTTCGATAGTGATTTCGGCACCGGATGATTTAATAAATTTTTCACCTTTACGGCCAATAATTACCAAAATACCTTTACCGCCGGAACCTTTCGCCGGTTTGATGGCGAAAGCATCCAATGCCATTAACTTATCTTCGATATGTTCAATTTCGTGTTGCGAATTCACCACAAAAAATAATTTTGGTGTGGCGACTTCGTATTCTTCGGCCAACAATTTGGTTTTTAATTTGTTGTCCACCAGTGGAAACAAACTGCGCGGATTGTAACGCGCAATAAAATCATGATTGCGGCAATTCATACCCAAAATGCCCATGCGTTTTAAACGCCAGGGGCTGACCCAGGAACCCCACCATTTTTTAACTCCAGCAGGCGTTAACAAGGATGGCGAGGGGGTTTTGGCGGCATTACTCATACACCGGCCCCTGAATTTTTATCGGCGGCAGCGTTATCCACCATGGCACGGAAGCGACGCAATTCCGATAATTTGTAGCCTGTGTACTGCCCCATCAACATAATCAATGCAAGTGCGACCAAATTTAATTCCGGGAAGTTAAAGGTGAGATGTTCAATCAAAGACACTTTCATTAATGCATAAGCAAGCACCGCAACCAACAAACTTCCACCACCCTGGATCATCACTTCTTTTGGGCCTTCCTCTTCCCACAGAATCGACATACGCTCAATCGTCCAGGCGATAATAATCATCGGGAAGAAGGTAATAGTCATGCCGGTATTTAATCCCATTTGATAACCCGCCAAACTCAGCATGGAAATCATAAAAATAACCAGCACCACCAAAGTTGCGATGCGCGAAATTAACAATAAATTTAATCGAGACAAATAAGTGCGCAATACCAAACCCATTGCCACTACCAACACAAAACTGACCAAACCTAAAACCAGTGAGGTTTGCAAAAAAGCGAGCGCGATCAAAATCGGCATAAACGTGCCCGAGGTCCTTAAACCTATGATGATTCGCATAAACACAACAACCAAAGCACCAATCGGTAATAACAAAAGCAACTTGAACATGCTTTGTTCTTCATTTGGCAAACGCTGAATACTAATTAAATTGAACAGGCTATCTTTGTTTTGTGCACTCACCAAATCCAACGCGGGCACTGTTTGGCGGATCATCGAAAAACTGACACGTGAACGTGTGCCGCCAGCTACATCCAAAATAGATTCACTGCCGGTGTGCCACAATAATAAATTCGCAGGCACACCCTGCTCGCCAGTGTAAGGGTTAAACAAAATCCATTCTTTACCATCATAGGCTTGCACCAAGCGCGTCAGGCTTTGATGTCGACGCGCGTCTTGCAAATACAATCCCAGAGCAGGGCGCGCAGGAATTTGCGCTTGATTTAATAATTTTTGCAGCAAAGCGGATTTATCCGTTTCTGCCGCTAACAATAGCGCAGCGTTTTGTTCGACATCAGTTGATGCCAAAATTTTAATTAATTCACGCGCAAGACTTTGTACATTACTGGATTTCGCCCAGGCTGTTTCCAACACTTGAGTGGCGGCAGTTTCTTGAGCAGCACCATCCCAATCCACCGCTTCGGCTTGCGGCAATTCGAGATCAATTTTTTCAATCTTCGCCTCACCCTGGGTATCAACAAATTGTGCTTTGTAATAAATGGTTTGCAATCCAGCAGCATCTCGCTTGGTCCACTCACCACTGCGGACGCCATTTTCTGTCACCACCGAAAACCCATAACCGGGAGCCAATACCTGTTCACTAAAACTACGATAGCCATCGGGATTGTCCGGCAACCCCAAGCGCGCTGTTACCGGCTGCCCAGTTGCTTCAAAATCAATTCGAGCATCAACTAACCATACGTTTTGCTGTGCCCCCGGTACAAAAGGAATTCCCATATACGCGTGTCGACACCAAGCCGTTATCAATCCCCCCAACACCAGTAAAGCAATAACCGTATAAAAGGGGGCGCGTGATGATTTTTTCATGCAAAATTTTCCAATCAATTTGTACAGGATGTAGGGGCGCCGCTCTACCGCGCCCAGAGAATTTATTGCTTATTTCTTTTCAGATTTTCGTTCGGATTTTGGCTCGTCTTTTTTATCTTCGCGTACAAGCGGTGCCAGATTTTCACCGGCCACATCCACTAACATCACATCGCGCAACAAATTACGACCCACTGCAACGGGAAAAGAAGAGCTGCTGCGATCGGTTAATACAAATTGACCTTTTTGCGTTAACTTACCAATGGTAAATCTCACTTCGACTATCGGACGACGTTCTGCGTTTTTATTGGCGCCGGTAAGATTTTGAAAACCAATTAATTTGCGCTCAAGCACATGCGGCTCTTTGGTTTCAGGGTTATATAAAGTGAATCTCACCCACTCATCACTGTTGCGTTCAAACATTTGAATATTGCGCGCATCCAAAATCGAATAACTTAATTGCGGAGTGATTTTTGCGGGCATCACCAAATTCACGCCGGTCAATAAAATATTTTCTTGCAAACCGACAATTTGTTTGTCAGTGTCCAGTGCTTTTTGTGCAGATTGCGCTTGCTTGGTGGCAACAGGTGGGCATTTTGCAGGGGTAACTCGCTCAATTACTTGCGGCCTGGCTTCGCAGACTTTTTGCTGTTCAATCAACAATTGCTGCAATAGTTGCAGATTTTGCGCTAACTCTTGCTGACTTTGATTAATTTGCTGCACCTGGGTTTTATGTTCAGTAGCAGAGGTTTGTAACTGCTGGAATTCATCCGCATAGGGATCAACCGGTTGATGGGCACAACCCACTAACAACAAAGCCGGGACCAAAGCAGATAAAGGTAAAAGCTGACGCATGAGGCATTCCTGTGAGATACCGCGAAGATAGGGGCGCATTTTAGCCATTTGTGACCGCCGAAAACACCACCCAATCCGATTTGATGCAGTTTACTTCGACATGGCAGTCAGCCATGATCTGCAGCGCTGAATCCGTTTGCGAATAAAACGGGTCTTAACAGCCAGAACACTCACAGGAGCCAGCCATGACACAACCGGAAATCGAGAATAAATCTGTCCCACAAAAACCTGCCAGCCACAGTTCAAACTGGGTGTTTGGCCTGGCCGTGATAGTAATAGGAGCACTGTTACTGGCCCGCAACCTCGGCCTTGAACTCTTCTTTCTCGATTTTCACAACTGGTGGGCCTTCATCATACTCTTCGCCGCCATCAACCCCCTACTCAACGCCTGGCAGACCTATAAAACCAGCGGCTTCAACAATGCAGTGCTCAACTCACTGATCTCCGGCGGCACCATTATTTTTATCGCATTGATTTTTTTGCTGGATCTTTCACTCGGTGTCTGGTGGCCCAGTTTTATCATTATTGGCGGGCTTTATATGATGACGAGCAGGTAACCAACTGCCTCACCTATATTGAACCCAATCCTGCGGCGGTAATTGGCGGAAACGTTTGTATTCCCATTGGTATTGAGCGGGAGCGATGCGGGCGATGGATTCCAAATCGGCATTCATCGCGGCAGCAGAAATTTCCAGTTGCTCGTTAACAATATCAGGACTGGCATCGACAAGATGCAAGCTAAATCCTTTTTCGTGTCGCAATGCATAGCAATAACAAACTTCGCACTGAGTACGACTAATCAGGCTATGAATCAAACTCATAGTCCAGGCAGGTTTATTAAAAAATGTTGAGAGTATTCGGCCAGTGTTTCGATCAGGGACTTGATCAGGCAATATGCAGATTGCTTCATTGCGTCGCAAGGTTTGCAATAACTTTTTAATCCCCTGAGTGTTACTTGGAGCCATGTTAATTTTTTTGTTCTGTCGGGCTTTTAGTATCCATTGATCCAGTTTTGAATATTTAGATGCTTGGTACAAGGCAGTCAGCGGAAATTGTTGCGCAAGATAGGGGCCTACTACTTCCCAATTGCCCATATGCAAGGTGATAACAATCAGGCCGAACCCTTTATTTATTTTTTCTTGTAAAAGATTTTCGCCTGAAACACTGACAATCTTTGAATTCAACCAACACCAGTCAGATCGCCAAATTTTTCCAGCTTCCAGAAGAGTTTTCATAGTCTCGCACAGACTTTGTTTGGCTAACTTATCGCGCGCCAGCTTGTCCATCTCGGGAAAACAGATTGCCAAATTAATCAGAGTTGTACTTTTTGTACGCGTGTTAAAAATCCAATGGCAATATCCCATCCATGACCCCAAGGTTCGAAGAACTCTGAGTGGTAGCAAACCTATGAACTTGATGATTAAAAACGCTAAATAGTTTTTCATTTATTTTCATTGTCCTGGAATCAAATCCCTTTATAAAATCGCGGATATTCTTCTGGCAATCGTCTGAAACGTTTGTATTCCCACTGATATTGCGATGGCGCGCGTTTTACGCAGGCGGCGACACTGGCATTTAATCCAGTAACTGATGTGAGTTGATCTTCGTTATAAATATCGGCGTCGGCTTCCATCACGACAATTTTGAAACCACCATCGACACGCTCTGCATAACAAGAGCAAACCGCACAACCTGTTCGCTGGATTAATCCGTGAACCAAAGTCATTGTCCATGCAGGCACCCCCATAAAAGGGGCAACAATACGACCTGAATCACTATCAGGAAGTTGATCCGGCAATATGCCCACTATGTGACCGGACCGCAGCGCTTTAAATAACATCATCACGCCTTTGCGATTAGTCGGCGCCATGTTGATATTAATTTTGCTGCGGCCTTCCAACACCAGCTTATCCATTTCCGGATTTTCAATCGGCTGATACATGGCCGTCAGCGGCGCGACACTCGCAAGATAAGGCGCAACCACCTCCCAATTGCCGTGATGCGGTGCCAATACCAAAACTCCTTTGCCTTCAGCCACTTTTGCTTGCAACAATTCATGGCCTTCCATCGCCACAATTTTACTTTTTACCCAGGGCCATGAGTGTCGCCAGATGGCGCCTGCCTCCATTGCAGTTTGTGCAGTTTGTTGCAAACTTTGTTTTGCTAATTGTTTACGTTCGTCGGGCGACAGATCCGGAAAACACAACTCAATATTGCGCAAGGTGATGCGCGCAGAACGCGTGTTAAACAACCACAGAAGACTACCGGTAATGTGCCCCAGGAGTCGGACCCAGCTTAATGGCAAGCCAGCGAGACATTTAAACAGTGTGGGCAATATATGATTTGTCATCGACCAGGTACTTCAGCGCAAGAATTAAAACTCTGCGCAGCTTAACGGAATTCGTCAGGCAACTAAATGGGGGCAGCCAATCCTGTATTGGAATCTGTCGATGAAGGGATAAAAAAGCGGGCCATTGACCCGCATAAATGGGCTTTTCAGGAGTAGAGCATTAATGGACGACAGCGGTCACTATATCGGCGAAGGTTAATTCTTTTTCAATGGCGATGGGCTGACGCAAACGACGCGCTATATCGCGCGATGAAATAATGCCGCGAATATGATGTGCTTTTTTATCCACAACCAGCAAATATTCCTGATGGGATTTTTTAAGTTGCTCAACCAATTGGCTAACGTTGGCATGCTGCAATTGACTAATATCTATGGCTAACATTTGTGAGCGTGGGTACATTACATCTTTCACCAACAGCTCATCATATTTCACACCAAGATTAATTTGTTTCAGAAAAATATTTTCAGCAGTCAGGTGATCGACATCCAATATGCCAATAAATTCTTTATTCTGATCCACCACCATTTTCATGCTTACATCTTCAACTTGCATCATCACTTGTGCATCGCTGATGCGCAGATAAGCATCGATCATTTGCGGTTTATGTTGTTTAAAATCAGCGATCACACGCAGCGCTGGTGCAGTGGGTGACAGGTCATAAAATTCTTCTGGCTGGACCAAATGATCTTGAGCATCCAGAGCGAATAAATTAAATAATTTCATACTAAACCCCGCGTGACTTGTTGATCAGGCGATATGCCCAAATTCCACAACAACCTTGATTCAAACAATAGACCCAAGCTTAGGAAATTGATATGGATCAAATCAGGCTTTTACGGATGATTTACTGGGGGTTTACGGCAAGTTTACGAGCGGGATTTTCGGTGAGCGCCAGAGGTTTGTTTTTGAGTGTAAAGATCCTGCGGTTTTGATTAATAAACTGCGAAGCATCACGCAAGAGTTTCATGCTGGAAAACGCGGCGAACAAGCTGCCATCCTCTTCAGCAATCTTTAGTCCGCGACGCAACCTATCCGCCAATGCCGTGTTTTGTTTATTGACGAAAAATGAGTAAGCAATGGGATGCTGATATTGCAACAGGATGCTCGATTCGATGGCCAAATCCAAACCCAGCGCGTCACCCAGTGCTATGTCGCTCTGCGCTTCGTGTAATCCTCTTGAAATATAATCAAACCGACCCGCCGCCAGCATCTTCAAAACCAAGCCATATTCAGTGGCGGTACTGACTTTTATGCCGTTCATTTTCAAGATTTGTGTCGATGTCCAATTGCTGCCACTGCCTGAGGTCAAACGTTTGAATTGCCTGAAGGTTTTGATCGAACTGAATCGTTTTTGTTTATCAGCTTTGATGATCAAGACTCGATAATTGCTCAATCCACGCAGCAAATCGTAATCGATTAGTTGCATAAATTCTTTTCGCTCTGCAGTCACAGAGGCCCACATAACATCGGCATATTGGTGATTGACCAGCATCTGGGTTGCACGCCCCAAAGAATAATATTGATCGCTGAAATGCAAGCGGAAATCACCCTGGGTTTGACGAGTTTTTTCCAAGGCCAAACGCAACACCTGCTGATAATAAAATGCTGGATCTTGCGGGTCGAGAACCTCAGGATAGGCCACATGTATATCCGTCACCTTTTCCGCAGCTGCCACACCATGGACGGCGACCACCGTTCCCAGCAACAACCCCAATAATATCGAACAACATTTCATAGCATTCTCCCGCCTGCCTATTGGTATAGCAGAATTTCGCCGATCCACTTCACCAACACCGACAAGACCGAAAAAACTGCATAGGCACAGTCCAGCAATCCCTTTATAATCGCCGCATTTTTTGCACTTATCGACCCATTTCCTAACCATAAGGTTTGCCATGTCTGAAAAACGATACGACGTCAGCACCTTTCAGGGCTTGATTCTGGCTCTGCAAGATTATTGGGCACGCCAGGGCTGCGTGATTCTGCAACCGCTTGATCTTGAAGTCGGCGCCGGGACTTTCCACCCTGCCACCTTCTTGCGCGCCATAGGGCCAGAGACCTGGAACACCGCTTATGTGCAGCCTTGCCGCCGTCCGAAAGACGGTCGTTATGGCGAAAACCCCAACCGTTTGCAGCATTACTACCAATTTCAGGTCGCGATGAAGCCTTCACCTGCGGACATTCAGGATTTGTATCTGGGCTCTTTGCGCGAAATGGGCATAGATACCTCGGTTCACGATATTCGGTTCGTGGAAGATAACTGGGAATCACCGACTTTGGGTGCTTGGGGTCTTGGCTGGGAAGTCTGGTTAAACGGCATGGAAGTCACACAGTTTACCTATTTCCAACAAGTCGGCGGATTGGAATGTTTCCCGGTCACTGGTGAAATCACTTACGGCATCGAACGTATCGCCATGTACCTGCAAGGTGTGGATTCGATTTTTGATTTGGTTTGGACCATCAACCCCAACGGCGACAAAGTCACTTACGGCGATGTTTTCCATCAAAACGAAGTGGAAATGTCGACCTTCAATTTTGAAGAAGCTGACACCAAATTTTTATTTGACAGTTTTGATTTTTACGAAACTGAATCTACCCGTTTGATGGAAAAAAATTTACCGTTGCCAGCCTACGAAATGGTGATGAAAGCTTCTCATGCATTTAATTTGCTAGATGCACGCCACGCGATTTCTGTTACCGAGCGCCAGCGTTTTATTCTGCGCGTACGCACACTGGCTCGTGCCGTTGCCCAAGCCTATTACGATAGCCGCAAAGCGCTCGGCTTCCCCTTGGCCGCTGAAGACTTAAGAAATGAAATGCTCGCAGCTTCTGCGGAGGAAAAATAATGTCTGCTGATTTTTTAGTTGAACTGGGCACAGAAGAACTACCACCGAAAAATTTAAAAAACTTGATGAATGCGTTTATTGATAGCATTCAATCTGATTTAACTGCTCTCGAATTATCTTTCGCATCCGTAAAAGCTTACGCAGCACCACGTCGTTTAGCGGTGCTGGTGGAAAATCTTGCAAGCGAAACACCATCAAAAGAATTGGTTGTGTGGGGTCCACCTGCTGCGATTGCCTTTGACAAAGATGGACAACCTTCCAAAGCCGCACTGGCCTTTGCTGAAAAAAATGGTATTGCTGCAAATGATTTAAAATCCGAAAGCGATGGCAAGGTTGATAAATTAGTTGCACGCATTTCACAAGATGGCAAAAAAACTACCGAGCTGTTGGAAAAAGTTGTCAGTGATGCTTTAACAAAATTACCAATAGCCAAACGCATGAAGTGGGGCGCCAAGCGCGATGAATTTGTTCGCCCTGTGCATTGGCTAGTGATGTTATTCGGCAACCAAATTGTTGATGCCAATATTTTAGGGTTAACCGCTGGGCGCACCAGTCGCGGCCACCGTTTCCATCACAATCACACTATTGAATTAGCGCAAGCCAGTGATTACGCCTCTGTATTAAAAAATACCGGCTATGTATTGGCGGATTTCGCCGAGCGCGGCGCACTGATCAAACAGCAAGTCGAAGCCGAAGCGAAAAAAGTAGGTGGCGCTGCCGTTATTGATGCGAACCTGTTGGATGAAGTCACCTCACTAGTGGAATGGCCGGTCGCTTTAACCGGAAAATTTGAAGAGCGTTTTCTTGCTGTTCCACCAGAAGCTTTGATTGCCTCAATGAAAGAGCATCAAAAATATTTTCATGTGGTAGATGCTAACGGCAAACTGAAAAACAATTTCATCACTGTCGCCAATTTGCAAAGCAAAGATCCCTCGCAGATTATCGATGGAAACGAACGTGTAATTCGCCCACGTTTATCAGATGCTGCTTTCTTTTTTGAAACTGATAAAAAAACTACGCTCGCCTCATTGCGCGACCGATTAAAAACTATCGTCTTCCAGGCGCAATTGGGCACCCTGTTTGAAAAAACCGAACGCGTTGCCAAACTTGCACAACTGATTGCCGCCAAATTAAACGCTGATGAAACATTAGCAATGCGCGCAGGTGAACTGTGCAAATCCGATTTAGTTACCAATATGGTCGGCGAATTCGATGATATGCAAGGTATCGCTGGTTACTATTACGCATTAAATGATGGCGAAAATCCTGAAGTCGCCGCTGCGATGAACGAACAATATATGCCGCGTTTTGCCGGTGACCAATTACCAGCAACAACGACTGGTGTGATTATCGCGCTTGCTGATCGCCTCGATACTATCACCGGTATTTTTGGCATAGGTCAACAGCCTTCAGGCTCAAAAGATCCATTTGCTCTGCGTCGCGCCAGCATTGCGGTATTGCGGCTGCTGGTAGAAAAAAATCTGTCGTTAGATTTGCGCGACTTGTTAACTTTCGCCAAATCACAACACAAGAATTTAACAGTCGGCGATGAATTGGTGGAGCAAGTACTGAGTTATATGCTCGACCGCTTCCGTGCTATGTTTGAAGATGCCAATATTCCGGTTGAAGTATTCCAATCGGTTGCAGCAAAACAATTGTCGCAACCTTTGGATATCAACCAACGTGTATTGGCTGTGCATGAATTTAGTAAATTACCACAAGCCCAAGCATTAGCTGCTGCCAACAAACGCGTATCCAATATTTTGAGCAAACAAAATTCCAGCATTACAACTGATGTGAAAGCTGACTTGCTTAAAGAAGACGCCGAAAAAAATCTGGCGCAAGCAGTCAATACCAAAGCGACATTGGTTGCACCTTTGTTTGCATCACGCGAATACACAAAAGCTTTAGCTGCGCTAGCCGATTTACAACAACCGGTTGATGCGTTTTTTGATAGCGTAATGGTGATGTGTGATGACGCAGCATTACAACAAAATCGTTTGGCGTTGTTAGCGAAATTACGTGGATTGTTTTTGGAAATTGCGGATATTTCGTATTTGGTGCCGAGTAAAAATTAATTTCACCCCACCCTAACCCTCCCCTTGGCAAGGGGAGGGGACTGGCTCCTCCCTTTGAAAAAGGGAGGCGGGGGAGGGATTTAAAATGGTCAACTTTACAAAGATTTTAAATCCCCCCCTAACCCCCCTTTTTCAAAGGGGGGAATTCTTCCTTGCCAAGGAGGTTAGGAGGGGGTGAACACAACGAGAACAAAATGAAATTAATCATTCTCGATCGCGATGGCGTGATCAATCATGACCGCGACGATTACGTAAAATCTGTTGATGAATGTGTGCCGATTGAAGGCAGCATCGAGGCTATTGCGCGGTTGTACAAAGCGGGGTTTACAGTGGTAGTAGCCACCAATCAAGCGGGACTGGCAAAAGAAAAGTTTGATCTGGATGATCTTGAAGCCATGCACGAAAAAATTACCCGACTGGTAGAAGAAGCGGGCGGCGAGATAGGCGCGATTTTTTATTGCCCGCATCATCCGGATGACAATTGCAAGTGCCGAAAACCCAAACCCGGGTTGATTGATGCAATTGAAGCCGAGTTTAATATTTCTGCCGAAGGCTTTTATTTTGTTGGCGACAGCCTGCGTGATTTACAAGCGGGCGCACAAAAAGGCTGCAAATTGGGATTGGTAAAAACCGGTAATGGATTAAAAACTATATCTCAATTGGAAAAGCCTGAATTGCAAACTGACAATCCAGTCCTGGATATTCAACAGGTTCAGATTTTTGAAAATTTAAAGGGTTTTGCTGATTTTATTTTGAAAGATATTGCGTAGGGGCGGCCCCCTGTGGCCGCCCAGGGTAGGCACGGGGGCCTCCCCCTACAACATCCAAATCCGAATAAACATTTTAAGAGAGAATATAACTTTGCTTTATCTTCGCAGTTTACTTTTTACTATTGGCTACAACATCGCAACTGTGATCATTGGTGCGATTTCTGTCATTATTTGGCCGATCATGCCCTATTCATGGCGCTGGCGGGTGGTCACCTGCCTGAATCGTTTTGTCATGTTTTGGATACGCATCTGCTGCAACATTCGCTATGAAATTGTCGGCAACAAACATGCAGATAAATTTCCCTGTGTGGTGATGGCAAAACACCAGAGCACTTGGGAAACCATGTTTCTGCAATTTTATTTTGGCCCGGTCAGCACTATTTTGAAAAAAGAATTATTTCGTATTCCTTTTTTTGGTTGGGCATTGGCAAGTTTACGACCTATCGCCATCGACAGAAGCAGCCCGGTACAAGCATTAAAAGAAATTAAACGCATGGGCCTGCTGCGCCTGCAGCAAGGCAATAATTTTTTGATTTATCCCGAAGGCACTCGCACCGCTTATGGCCAGATTGGCAACTACGCACGCAGTGGTGCTGATATTGCGATCAGTGCTGGCGTACCCATTATTGCTGTCGCGCACAATGCTGGAAAGTATTGGCCACACAAACAATTTTTAAAATATCCTGGCACTATTAAAGTGGTGATCAGCGAGCCCTTTATCACTGAGGGCCGCGACCGCAAAGAATTGACAGAAGAAATTAAAAACTGGATTGAAGGCGAAATCGCTAAAATGGATTGATCAGTGCCTAACAGCACTGACAAGCTTGATACTGCGCAAAATACTGCTGTAGATATTCTTCGAAACTGATTTTATCACTAGCTTCCAATTGTGCTTGCTCTGCCAGTGATTCGCGCGCGAATGCGGCATATTTATCTTGCAACTCTTGTGGCAACTTCCCATCCAAGAACTGCGCAGCATGACGTATCGCCCATTGATGGGTGTGCTGATAAAAACCCAAGCCTTTTTGCATTTCTTTTAAAATAATCGCCGAAGGCGTCAGGCTCGGATTTTTAATTTTATCTTGCTGTTGCTTAACTGCTTTTTGATAAGACTGGGTCGAATCCAACTGATCCAACAACTCTGCTGCCTGCATACAACCTTGTAAAATTTCAGCAGCCCATTCACGCATGGAAATTTCACCATCACCACGCTGCAACTTTAATGCAGGCTCACGGCCGTGATTTACCACGCGACGTTGATTTTCATATCCCTGTAAAAATTCCTGCTCACTGGTTTCGGGGCTTGGATGCAAAATACAAAACAGCAGAAAAGCATCCATGGTTTGGATTTGGGTTTCGGTAATACCCAGCGGCTCGTAAGGATTTAAATCCACACAGCGAACTTCGATATATTCCACACCACGCAAACGCAGTGCTTGTAACGCAGTTTCACCACGCTTGGTGGATCGTTTGGGTCGAATACTGGAATAAAATTCGTTTTCGATTTGCAACAAACTGGTATTGAGTTGGCGATATTCGCCTTGCTCATCTTTCACACCAATTTTTTCATAATCAGCATGGCTGGTTGTGATCGCACGACAGAGTGTTTTTAAATAATCAGACACCGAGTTGTAATCAACAATCAATTGTTTTTGTGCATCGCTTTGATAACCCAAATCACCCATACGCAGAGAGGTTGCATGCGGCAAATAATGGGTGTCACTGGCGTAGGGAAATTTGTGCAACTGATGCGTGCGATCTTTCACAAAACAGGAACAGACCGCAGGTGATGCACCAAACAAATAAATCAACAACCAAAAATAACGGCGAAAGTTGCGAATCAATGCAAAATAGCCGCGATTTTTAAATTCCTGCAAACTGCTATCGTCTTGATAATAAGCTTGCAAGCTTTGCCAAAAGCTATCAGGCAAACTGAAGTTGTAATGAATACCCGCAATGGTTTGCATTGCGCGGCCATAACGATGCCCCAAACCCTGGCGATACACCATTTTCATGTGGCCAGAATTGGATTTGCCGTATTGCGCTATAGGAATTTGCTCGTCAGTGCCTAATTTACACGGCATGCTCGCGGGCCAGAGTATTTCCTGCTGTGGAATTAATTGCGCCGCTGTATAGCGATGAATGTCGTGCAACTCTTGCAATAGCGTTTGAGTTTTTGCATGAGGCGCGGTAATAAATTCCAGCAGCGCTTCACTGTAATCCGTGGTGATATTCGGATGGGTTAATGCTGAACCCAAAGTTTGCGGATGCGGCAATTGGGATAGAGTGCCATCCGGCGTAATTCGCAAACTTTCTTTTTCCAAACCGCGCAAAATACCGCGCAAGGATTCTTGCTGCTGTGAAAAGTGCATTAGGGTTTGCGCAAAAGGTTGGGAAAATAAATTCACTCGAGGCTTCCCACTGTTTGGCTTGCATCACTATTGGCTGAATCTGCATCAAACAAATCGCGGACTTGTTTGGGAATAGGCTCCGGCATTAATTCAGGATCAATAATCGGCAAACCTTTTTCATTGACAGGGCAGGATAATATTTTGATTCGCTGGGTGTAATCTTTGGAGCTGGCTTCAAATACCTGATTCACCGCTTCATCTTTGTGTTCAGTCTTGTAAAGACTTGCAAGCTCGCGACCATCCAGCCACTGGTTTTGTTTGCCCAGAAATAATTTCGCCTGATTTTGCAGAATAAACACTTCAGTCATAGATCCACTCTCTCAATACCACATCAAACAGCGTCACAAAAAAGAGCTGCGAAATATAACACCTGCGCCGCCGAAAAAATACCGAATACTTGTATACAAATAAGGTAAAATCGCGTCAATTTTTATACAACCGCTTTGCATGATCCAAGGTAACGACTAATGAATCGACTCAACCGCAATAATCTCCTACAACTCCCTGAATCCGTTATCCGCCCTGGTTATGATGTTGATGCCATTAAACCCGGCATAGTGCACCTGGGAATAGGCGCGTTTCATCGTGCGCATCAAGCGTTTTATACAGAGGCGGTGATGAATCAATGGGGCGGTGATTGGGGTATTGTGGGCTGCAGTTTGCGTTCACCTTCAGTGCGGGATCAATTGGCGCTTCAGGATAATTATTACACTTTGGTTGAGCGCTCCAATGCGGGTGAAAAAATTCAGTTGATGGGCGCTGTTCGTCAAACCTTAGTGGGCCCGGAAGATCCCGCAGGCCTGATCAATATAATGGCCGATGCTCAAATAAAAATTATTTCCATGACCATTACCGAAAAAGGTTATTGCCATGATCCCGCCACCGGCAAACTCAATTGGCAACATCCGGATATTCAACATGATCTGCAAAATTTGCAACAACCCAAATCCGCCATTGGATTTTTGGTTGCGTCATTGCAACAACGTGCAAACACTCACGCAACACCCGTGACTTTATTAAGTTGTGATAATTTGCCAAACAATGGCGAAGTACTTGAAGGTGTTTTACTGGAGTTTGCAGAAAAAATTTCGTCCGAATTAGCCAGCTGGATAAAAAACACTATAGCTTTTCCTGGCACCATGATCGACAGAATTGTGCCCGCCACTACCGATGAAGATCGCAATCAAATCGAAAAGCAAATCGGCCTACGCGACGAAGGCATGGTGATTTGTGAACCATTCAGCCAGTGGGTGATTGAAAATAAATTTGCCAACTCACGCCCTGCCTGGGAAAAAGTCGGCGCACTGCTGGTTGATGATGTGCGCATTTTCGAAAAAATAAAATTGCGTTTATTAAACGGTTCACATTCACTTATGGCTTACACAGGTTATCTCGCTGGATTTGAATATATCTATCAAGTGATGCAAGCACCAGCGTTTGTGAATATGGTGACTCGTTATATGGCTGAAGATGCTGGAGTCACTATTATTCCACCGACGGGTTTTGATATTGAATCTTATAAACAGCAATTGCGCGATCGTTTTGCCAACCGCGCACTCAAACACCGCACCTGGCAAATTGCTATGGATGGCTCACAAAAATTACCGCAACGTATTTTGGAATCCTTACGCGGAAATCTCGCGGCTAATCGCCCGATCTCGATTTTGTGTTTGGCTATAGCCGCATGGATTCGTTACGTCACTGCTGTCGATGAAAAAGGCCAAGCCATTGATGTGCGCGACCCCTTCGCCGCTGAACTACGCCAGATTTGCGAGCAACATAACAATCAACCGGCTGAAATGGTAAAGGCTATGTTTGTATTCAAACCTGTATTTGGTGATGATTTGATTCAGTCTGAAAAAGCTATTGAACAAACTACCGAATGGTTAAAAGCTTTTTATGCAGATGGCGTTCTGGCGACTATTGAGAAGCAATTCAGAAAATAGAATTTTCTCCCTGTAGGGGCGCTGCTTGCCGCGCCCGCTGGTTTATTCCGGGCGCAGCAAGCGGCGCCCCTACAAGAGTTTTATATTTCAGTTAAGAATTATTGGATTGGGTAGCTGACATGAATCCGGATTATTTTCATCTATTTGCAGCATTAATCGGTGCGCTCTGCTTGTACGAAGCCAATATTATTATGCGTGCAAAAGGTTCATGGATTAGGGATAAACGATTAATCTGGTCAACCAGTATCGAATTTGTTTGGCTGATTGTTGTATGCCTGGGCTTATTCAGTTGGGATTACACGGGATGGAAAGCGCTCAGCTGTTTAATTTTTCTGGTCAATTATTTAGTTGCTTGTGTGTATACCTGGTATCTATTCCGCAAGATTGGCAATATAGAATCACTTGATGATTTTAATTTACCCCGCTGGTATCTCGAATATTATTTTAGTTTCGGCGCTATCTATGCACTGGGTAATCTTGCGGTTTTTTTATAAATTGCGATTATTGTTTTCGCTGCAAAATTCCCAAAGTCTTAATTAAGGGCCTTGCCTCAAATAATCCTGACTCAATGGCTTTACACCAAATTTCATAAGGCGGGCGACCGCCATCAGCGGGATTGGGAAATACATCGTGTATTGCCAGGTAACCGCCCGGCATTATTTTTTGGCTCCAACACTCATAATCATCCAAAGCTGCTTGCATGCTGTGCCCGCCATCAATAAACACCAGCGCAAGTGGCGTTGTCCAGAATTTTGCAACCAGCGTCGATGGCGCTACCAGAGGCACTACCGTATCTTCCAGTTGCGCCATCGCAAGCGTTTTACGAAATTCGCGGAAGCTATCCATTTGATGCAACTCGGCATCAAATAAATCCGGATCGTGATACTCCTCGCCCAACTGATGTTCTTCGCTGCCACGATGATGATCCACCGCAAATAACACCGATTCGCGCAGCTTGCAGGCAACACCCAGATAAACCGTCGATTTACCGCAATAACTGCCAATTTCCAAACAAGGCCCCATAGCGGCGGCGGTTAATGCAAGCTGATAAAGTGCTTCACCTTCCGTTTTATCCAAAAATCCTTTTACACTATCGATATCAATTGGCAACATAAGTTTTCTCGAAAAAAATTTTGGTGCAATCATACACTGGTTTACCCTTTCATAAAGACGAGCATTAGCTCCTCCCTTTGAAAAAGGGAGGCGGGGGAGGGATTTAGAATGGTCAATATTTACAGAAATTTTAAATCCCCCTAACCCCCTTTTTCAAAGGGGGAAACTATACCCTGCCAAAAGTTAGGGTAAAAAATTTAAAAAAGAGATCCCAATGCGACGCAACAACACACCTTATTTTATAAAATCACTCTATAAAAAAATTAACGTCTGGTATGTTCGCCGTTTTATAGCGCCGCAATTTGATTCGGTTAAAACCATTCCTGAAATTGCACACCCGCGCAGCCTGGTTATTTTTGGTCGCAATATTCACTTGGGAAAGTTTGCACAAATTATTTGCTCTTCTGATAACAAAGTTCGCTTCACGACATGGCCAGGCAAAACAACTCATGCCGAAATTATTATCGGCGATTATTGTTTAATATCACCCGGCACACGCATCTCTGCAGCGCAATCCATTCGTATTGGCGACAACTGCATGTTGGCTGCCAATGTGTATATTAGCGATAGCGATTGGCACGGGGTTTATAATCGCATCCGTCCTTTTCGTTGCACCAAACCGGTGATACTTGAAAACAACGTTTGGCTTGGCGAAAGCGTGATAGTGAATAAAGGAGTAACCATTGGTGAAAATTCGGTAATCGGCGCAGGTTCGGTTGTGACCAAATCTATTCCCGCCAATGTGGTCGCTGCTGGCAACCCAGCAAGAGTGATCAAACAGATAAATCCCAATCGTCGTATGTTAAAACGCGAACTGATGTTTAAAAATCCTGAATATTATTTTGAAAATCAGGATGAATTGGATAAATATATGCTGGGTAAAAATTCTATTTGGAATTGGCTGCGTTCTTTAGTTAAACCTAACCAGCAGGATTAATATGATTATCGACAAACAGTTGCTGAGCGAACCGCCGCCTGCCAGCTTTTTGCAACTGGGTTTGGAGTGGTATGCGCCTCATCCTGCACTAAGCCATTGGATTCAATGTTATTGGGTGGTTAAATCCCCCAACCCTATCCGATCTGCCCTCACAGAAAATCTCTATCCTGATGGCGGCACCACTCTGGTTTTGGATTTTTCTGCCAATGCGCTGCCGGAGATGTCTTTTAATGCTTTTTTTCAAATGAGTCACATCCGATTTTCAGGAAAAGTCGATAAGCTCGGTATTCGCTTTCAGCCCGGCGGTGCATTTCAACTCCTGGGATTGGAGATGCCTTTGATCACTAATATGGAAGCCAGTGCTGATGATTTGAATTTGCAGGATTACAAAAATCTCAGCGAACAATTGGCAACCAAAGTCACAACTTCTGATCGTATTGCGCAAATTAACGATTGGTTTTTACATCGCGCAATAGCAATAAATTCCCGGCAGCTGCAAATATACAACACACTGCAATTAATCAAACAAAATCGATTATCGATTGAGGATGTGATGGCGCACATCCCTTTGAGCCGCAGGCAACTGGAGCGAAAATTTCAATTGGAAGTTGGCATTGCACCCGCACGGGTCAAACAGTTGCAACAAGTCAAACAAGCGCGTTTATTGATTAGCCGGAATCCGGATATGCCGCTGATACAAGTTGCTTTGGAGACAGGCTTTTATGACCAGGCACATTTTATCCGTCAGTTCCAGAAAATCACCGGGCAAACACCCGGACAATATCGTCAGAAAAAGATGTCGCAAAAATACAATCCCAAATAACCCATCTTATTCATCATAAAAACCTCTCCCACTGACAACTTATAAGAGGTTTTTTATGAAAGAACGTATCGAAAAAGCCAGCGTTTATAAAATCCAACCAGCACTTTACAAAGCGCTGGGCGGGTTAGGCGAAGCCGCTGCAACCAATCTTGAGCACTCATTGGTGCATCTTGTTAAATTACGCGCATCACAAATTAATGGCTGCGCATTTTGCCAACACATGCATGCTAATGAAGCGCGCAAAGACGGTGAAAAACAAAGTCGTCTGGACGTATTGCCAGCATGGCGAGAAGTGCCGGTGTTCTCCGCCAGAGAAAGAGCCGCATTGGATTGGACCGAAGCCGCAACACGACTTTCACACACCAGCCCAACCGATGATCAATTTGCACAATTGAGCCAGATTTTTACGCAGGAAGAAATCGTAAACCTGACCATCACTATTGCTACCATTAACGCATGGAACCGTATTGCCGTCAGTTTTAATTTTTTCCCTGACTTTAAGGATTTGTGATTACAGTGGGCAGCTCATTATCTTTTCGTTTTGGATACAAATCATCTAGACTGCCAGAAACCAAACAGATTTACCTATTCAATTTTTTGGAAATATTATGATTCGCTATTTTGTGTATTTGATAACTGTATTGATGACACTCAATGCACATGCCTGGACACTTGATAAAGAATATCAAGTGTTTGATTCCCAACCAATCGATCTGCAGGAGCAAATTGGTAAAAAACCTGTCTATATCAAGTTCTGGGCAACCTGGTGCCTTGATTGCCGTCGAGAACTGCCGAGCCTGCAAAAAACCTATGAGAAATACAAAGACACAATCTCGATTTATGCGGTTAATTTAAATATTAATGAAACGGATGAATTTATCCGTAAATTGAAACAAGAAAATCAACTGAGCATTCCGATAGTCATGGACAATAACGGATCAATAGCCAGTAATTTTCAATTTTACGGAACACCTTTTCATGCATTAATAAATAAAGATGGAAAACTGGTTTACACCAGCTACATGGATGATGAAAATTTAGCAAAAGCATTGGAACAACTATCCAATTCTAAAAACCTGGATACCCTTGTAGCGGTTTCTAAAAATAAACCCATCAAAGCACACACCAAAGGCGTTTCGCTTCTGTACTTTTCTGCAACCTGGTGCGATTGGTATATGAAAGAGATTCATCCCGAGATGTCTGAGAATTGCATACAAGCAACCAATATGATGAATCAACTCAAGCAAAAAAATCCGTCATTGCCGCTCAAGTCTTATGTCACGCATTTGTGGACTGAAACTGCTGATCTGAAGAAATATCTGGATACTTACAAAATTCAATATTCGGTTGAGATAGATCTGGACAACCTGCATGCACAAGCATATGCAGTTTCTCAATATCCAACTTTATTACTACTCAAAGATGGTAAAGAAATAAAACGCTTTGATGATTTCAGCAACGCCAACTCAATTCTGGATGAAACATTAAAATTCCTGCAACCATAATTTATGGTTGTTGTAACGCCAAACGCAACAAGGCCGCAACTGAAATGCTGTCAGTGATTTCGCCTGAAAGTACCATATTAATCGCTTGCTGCAAGGTTAACTTTTTATATTCAATATCTTCGGTAGATTCCAGCGCTTGCTGCCCTGCAGATAAACCTTTGGCGACAAAAATAATTGCCAGCTCATCGGATACTGAATTGGATAAATGCATGCGCATTAATTCAGTCAGGTCTGATGCTTTCAATCCAACTTCTTCTTCCAACTCACGGCGTGCAGCGTTGATCGGCTCTTCACCATATGGGCAACCGCCTTCGGGAATTTCCCAGGTGTATTGGTTGAGCGTGTAACGACTTTGTTTAACTAGCCAGGTATTTCCCTCATCATCAATTGGCAGAACACCAATGGCGATATTTTTAAAATGCACTGTACCGTAAATGCCGTCAGTGCCTTTGGGGGTAATCACTTCATCGTGTGATACTTTGATCCAGGGATTTTCATAAGCTGTGCGTGAGGATTTAACTTTCCATCCACCGATTTTTTCTTGGCTCATTTTAATTACTCAACAAACTATAAAGATTATTTAACGCTAAGGATAAAAATAAAATCGCACAGACTTGATAAGTTAGTTGCGTCCATTTTTGGTGTAATTGTTTCACCAGCAACTGAATCAAACCTGCACAGAAAAAACACCAGAAGATAGAAGCTGTCATAAAGCCGACAAAAAAAATTCCATAATCAGCCCATTGAGGATCGGCAATTCCCAATGACCCGAGCGCACTGCCAATCGCCGCCCAATAAGCGAGATTATGAGGACTGGTCATTGAAATAGCGGCGCCTGACACCAGCGCTGATTCTTGAGCCGATGCTGGTTCAGTCGCAATGCCGGATTTCGATTTTTGCAGCGAATCGTATGCGAGATAAAGCAGGTAGATACTGCCCATCACCACCAGTGGCAAACGGAAGATTTCAATCGACATCAACAGACCAACGCCCAGTAAACCAAGAATCGCCCAGGTGGCATCCCCCAGCAACGAACCCAGTTGTACTGCGAGCGCAGCCGAATAGCCACCACTTAGTCCGCGCTTGAAACTTTCCACAAATACAGGGCCGGGAACTGCGTTAAAAATCAATCCAAGAAAAAGCGCTGCGAAATAGAGGCTCATTTTTAATGCAGCCTGTGGGCCGCTAGTTGAATATCGATGGCTTGTCGCCCCAGGAGGGTAATACTGCCTTTGTAGCGATCAGCACCTGTGGTAGTGAATTCGAATTGATAGTGGCGGCGCAAACGCCAAAGCTGTTGATCATCTTTCATGGGGCGAATCGAACGCAGGTAAACCGTTTGATCCAGCAACTGAACATCAGCTTCACGACAGAAATTCAACGCAGCTTTGTAAGCCAGATCTTTAAACGCCAGGTTTTTATACCAGAGGACAGCGAGGCTGGATAAAACAATTATCCACAGCAGGAGACTTGAAGGATCAAGATACATGAAGGCTTATCGTGTTATGTGCCCATAAACAACAAAGGGCGATTGATCGCTCAATCACCCTTAGCAGCAATCACCTATCAATTAGAGAGGTGTTACGTTTTCGGCTTGTGGGCCTTTTTGACCTTGAGTCACTTCGAAAGTCACTTTTTGACCTTCTTTCAGTGTCTTACGGCCAGAGCCATTGATAGCACGAAAATGTACGAATACGTCCGCACCGCCTTCACGCTCAATAAAACCGTAACCTTTGTCGTCGTTAAACCACTTAACAACACCAGAGACTATATCTGACATACTTTCCTCGTCTTGCATAAAAAACGTCAGCCGTGCTGACCGAACAAAAATAACCGACTTTACATAAAGCCAGGGTGGAAATAGCTCAGTAAAGCTATTGCTCAGGTCGTGGTACGTCCAAGTTTCTTGAGCAAGAGGTCTTACAAAAGGGCGGCTTGGGGCGGATCTCAATCTGTAGCGGCTCAAAAGTAAATGAGTTGCAATAGTGAGTCAAGCGAATATCCGTGAAAATGCGGAAACTGCTCAAATTAGTAACTGGGGGTAACACCGGCCTGAATAGCTGTCGCCTAAATATTCCAACCAACTTTGTGACTGTCGGCAATTAACAGGGCTTTTTATCGATTTTTCACCGATTTCAAGCCCTGTCGTTATTGGGTTAATCCAACTCGGACTGGCTATCATGAATGACCTGGTCAGCAAACTCGGGATGAATACGCAACAAATGACAAAGAATATAGAGCGTTTCCATTTCATTTTGATGCACTTCACCGTCAGCGCTGGCGATCAAACAAATATCACGAATGACATTTAATTTTTGCATAGGACTTAGATATGTGTTGAGTTTTTCTGCCAACTCAGCCACTTCTTCCCGCATATCATCTTCGCTTGCATCCTGAATCGCACGCAAGCAATCTGCAAAAATTTCTTTATCAACAATACGCCCCAAGGTTTGCACTTCTGATTCGTCTACATCGCCATCCGCCATGGCAATTAAATAACCAGATAAAAATAAAAAGCGATGAATTTCGCCACCTATTTCTGCATTTTTATCCAGATGTGAGGGTTCCATTAACGACATAAAACGAGCGATTTCTTGCTCCATTTCATCTTCAGAAATATCAAAATCCGGTGCACGATTGGTAAGCCGATGATAAGTTTCGCTGCGATGGAAAATTTCCAAGGCTTTAATACGAAGTGGACTAAAAGGATGCGTGCTGTACCAATCCTGCGGATCCATTTGATCGCCCGCCATTTCCGCACTCAGATCGACAAACTGGCTCACATATTCATCCAAACGGAATTCAAGCGAGTCATTGGTTATGCCGGAGGATAATTTAAAAAACGCGCGCGCAGCAGCAGTAAAATCTTGACAACAAATCAAACCTATACGGTCTGCGGATAATTCTGCTGCACGCCCCCAACTAAATAATTTAATGGCATGCATGGGCGATAAATAACCATCACCTATATCCATCAACGCACGCGCAGGATATTTATAATGATTGAACAGTGTGTGACCCAATTCGTGACCAATAACAAATGAAATTTCATCATCCTTAAACCGTTCCATTAAACCAGATGACAAAATAATAATGACACGATCATTACTGGGTGGATAAATGCTCGCATTAAAGCGATCATCCTGATAAACATAAAATTCGATATTGGTATCCATGCCCAATACTTTTTTACAATGATCACCAATCGCGTAAATATTGGGTGCAATTTTTGGGGTCAGTTTTAAACTGGTTTTTAATAATTGTTTACGCGAATTGTAATTGCCGTGGCGCTCTTCAAATTCGGCAACTGCGCGTTGAATATTAGGGTCCTGTTCAAATTCCAGAAATCCGTCTCTATCACCGTCATATACCGTAGCATCCAAATTAACACTGCACGGAAACTGGTAGGGGCTTTGCGGTGCGTCAGAGAAAAGTGCGGTCATCTGTTGCTGATAAGCATCGGTCAAACTTTGCATTTGTGTTTGCATGGATTGGCTTAACTCGATCATGGCGTCCATATTGCCGCTTGCTTGAGCCGCCATAATTTGTTGCATCATCTCGGTTTGGATTGATGCTACCTGAGCGTGAAACGCTTGAAGTAATTCGTCTGAATTACTGCCTTGTAATCTTACTGCCTGATTCATTCTGTACTCCTGTTAACTATTATTGAGGGAGCAGGGATTCTTTCAGGTCAGAAAAATCTTGAAAATGGTTTTATTCCATATCTGGAGTGACTATCACAAATCAGGCAAAATCATGACAGGAAACCAAAACTTAAGCGACAGATTAAGCTTTGGTTCAGCAATAAGAGATCAGATGGCAATCAGAATATAAAACGAATCAGAGAGCAATCAATTGTCTGCTGAATCACTTTGATCGGTGTTGTTTTTTTTGGGCGCCAAAATTTCATGTAAAAACACCGCAATCGGGATGATCAAAAAACCAAGGGTCATGGCATAACGTTTAACATCCACAAAAGCCAATTCTTGTTTGGCTAATTGAAAGCAGGCCAGACCAAAAGCGGCCAGTGCAAAATATCCCCAACGATTTTTTTTCCAGACTGCAAATGCAATTGCAAAATTGACCAGCGCCATAAAAAATCCAAACGGATTCATCAACTGAACAAAGCTCACCAGACTGCCAATCAGCAAAATCAAAACCAGATAATTTACAATTAGCGCAAAAGTTTTCATCAACACACCTTAATCAGAGGATTTTTTGTTTTTACCAAACCAGGATTGATATTTTTTGTGCACACCGCGTGTGAAAGCCTGGGAATAATCTTCAAGAATATCGACGCCCACCAACACCGCAATAATCACCAGCGATAACTTGATCGCGACCCAGTTGTAACCAATCGCAATGCAAACACCTATAGACGCCAGCGCCCAAATAGTTGCTGCAGAGGTGACACCCAAAACAAAACCATCACGCGCCAGCATTACACCGGCACCCAAAAATCCGATGCCCGTGATGACCTGACCAATAATGCGTGACGGATCAGTCACAATACGCGTGCCGTCGTGATCAACTGACGAAACCACCATAGACGCAGCAATAAAAATATAAGTTCCGAGAGTGATTAATGACGAGGTGCGAATACCAACCGGCTTGCCACGCAATTGACGCTCGGCGCCGACAATTGTGCCGCATAACAACGCAGTGCCTATGGCGTGCCAGCTGAAGGGTTCAATCGATAAATAATGGAGTACTAAATCCATAGTCGTCTCACTTAAAGCCCCATGGCTTGTTGGATAATCAATTTTTTAACCGCTGTTTGTGAGTCTAGCTGACGCATTCCAAAATTGCGTAATCCATTCCACCCCGGTGCTCGCTGCGCAAATAATTGTTTGAAACCTTCCATCGCCGTCATCATGCCAAGGTTCTGGCCGAGGCGTTGCCGCTGATAACGGCGCAGTATCGAAAATTCATTGAGTGGCAAATTGCGTTTAAGTGCGCGCGCGATTTCATTCGCCAATACCTGCGCGTCCATAAATCCAAGATTTGCACCCTGACCCGCGAGTGGATGAATAGTGTGGGCCGCATCGCCCACCAATGCCACGCCCTGCTGAATATACGTTTTGGCATGACGCTGCTTGAGTGGATAAGCAAAACGTTCACTCACCGAACGAATCACACCCAATCGATTTTCAAACGTTTTGGATAATTCAAAACAAAATTCAACATCCGATAACTGCATCAATCGCTCAGCCAAATCGTTTTCTGCTGACCAAACGATTGAACAAAAATGTTTTCCGTTCACATCGGGCAATGGCAAAAAAGCTAAAGGCCCGGTGTGCATAAATCGTTGCCATGCAGTAGTTTGATGCGGCAATTCAGTTTCAACTGTGGCGACAATCGCTTGATGACCGTAATCCCATTCGCGAGTTGGGAAACCGAGCATCTCGCGCAAGGATGAACGCGCACCATCAGCCGCAATCACTAAAGAGGTAGTAAAGGATTCACCGCGATCAGGCACAATCCCAATTGATTCCATTTTGTGCACATCGAGAACTCGAGCTCGAATGAAATGAATTTGCGAATGCTGCTGGATTTTTTGTTGCAGTGAATTCACCACTACAGAATTCTCAACTATATGCCCCAACGCTGAAACACCAACCGACTTGGCATCAAAATGAATACTGGCTGTGCCTTCGCCGTCCCACACATGCATATCTGAATATGCACACATGCGTTTAGATTCTATGTCGCGCCAAACACCAATCTGATCTAAAAATTGTTTCGATGCGTGAGTCAACGCTACAACACGCGGGTCAAAATTTTCGCCAGAAAATTGCGGGAACTCCGTTTGCGAATCCACCAATGCAATCGAAAGCTGTTTACGACTATCAGCCTGCGCAATTGCGCACGCAAGGCTCGCACCTATCATGCCTGCGCCGAGTATAGTGATGTCATAAGTTTGCATGATCAATACTCTTCATAAAGTTCATCAACATAACTGATTCCAGATGATTCAGTTAACTTCACTGCTACCGATGAAAATTCAAAATATCCACAATGCTCGGTGAAAACTGCACAGCTTTTGGTAAGTTCGTTTACGACAAAAAAGGCATAATTAAAGAAGGCGTTGGAGCCATCCTGAAATTTAATTGAAACCTGCTGATTAAAATCACCGCAAGACAAACCTTCTTCCAGTAACTCCTCCCGGCTTCTATCCAATTTTTCGACCAACTGCTGGCTATATTTTTCAACCAATACCAGAGATCTCATGCCGTTTTTCCCATGGTTCGATTGACCAGAATATTTTTCAAGGAAGGTAAAGCTTCCAATCCCATAAAACCCAAATGACGCAAAGCTATAGCAGGCAAGCGTGATGAGGAAAATAATTTCACTAATTGATCACTAAAGAAAATCGTTTTTTGTTGATCATTGGCTTGCAAGGCAAGATATTCTTGCAACTGCGACAATTGCCCCCAGGACTCCGGCGAATAGCGATTTAGTGTTTGCACTAACGCCTGACAATCACGCAAGGATAAATTAAACCCTTGCCCGGCGACCGGATGTAAAAAATGCGCAGCATTACCCAACAACACCAAACCGGAACGAATTTGCTCGCTGGCAGTTACCAATTTCAAATCAAATAAATGACGACGACTGCAAGCAGTGAATTGACCAAGGCGTTGACCAAATCGATTTTGCACTTGCTGCAAAAAAGTTTTTTCATCTGCATCCAATATGCTTTGTGCAATTTCGCGCGGCAGGGTAAATACCAGGGCCGCCTCTCGCGAACTGGCAGTTTTGCCCAAGGGCAGTAACGCAATCGGACCAGACGGAGTAAACCGCTCATAGGCAATCAATTGATGTGGCTTGCTAAATTCTACATTAGCGATGATGGCTGATTGTTGATAATCATCAACCGAAAAATCTATTCCCAATTGTTGGGCCAGTTTTGAAGGCCCGCCGTCAGCGAGTACCACAAGATGTGAACGAAGATGTTGCAACTCACCTGACGAATTAACAATTAACTCTGCACCTTGAATTTTATGAATAATTTTTTCGACGCGAGTATCCGGCATTAGTTGAATATTGGCTTGCGAACGAATTTGCTGCAACAAGACTCGACCAATCCATTCATTCGGAATCACATAACCCAAGGCATCTACCGCATATTCCTGCGCATCGATCAGCCCACCCATAAAATGACCAGAGTCACTCACGTGAATTTGTTCTATAGGCGTTGCTTGCGTTTGCAATTGCGACCAAATTCCCAATCGCTCAAATATTTCCATACTGCCGCGTGCAACCGCCGTCGAGCGCGCATCAAAACTCGGCTGAAAAAATGCATCTTGATTCGCATCAGGAAATGTCTGTGCATCGATCAAGGCAATAGAAACTTGTGCGTTCTGCCGCGCCAACATCAACGCCAGACTCATACCCACCATGCCGCCACCGACTATGGTGATGTGGAAATGATTTTGTACCATGCAAAGATCTCTATAAATAATCTCGCGCAAAATTTTTACGGAGCAAGCTGTAGCTTATTTAGCTTCATCTGTAGCATTTTTTGCTTCACTCAGGCCATCAGCTTTTCAATTTCTTTCACAGCCTTGGGGACATTTTTGGTCAGCACTTCATTGCCATCTTTGGTAATGACAACATCGTCTTCAATTCGAATGCCTATGCCGCGCCATTTTTTGGCGACTTTTTCGTTGTCAGGTGCAACGTAAATTCCAGGCTCTACCGTCATCACCATACCGGGTTCAAGCAACCGCCATTCGCCGCCGACTTTGTAATCGCCAACATCGTGCACATCCATGCCTAACCAGTGGCCGGCGCGATGCATATAAAATTCTTTGTAAGCTTCGGATTGAATTAATTCATCCAGCTTGCCTTCGAGCAAACCTATATCAATTAATCCTTGAGTGATCACACGCACCGTGGCTTCGTGTGGATCATTCCAATGATTTCCGGGTTTGGCGACATCGATCGCAGCCAACTGCGCATTCAAGCAAATTTCGTAGAGAGTTTTTTGCTCGGGCGAAAATTTTCCGTTCGCGGGAAATGTGCGGGTGATATCGGCTGCGTAATAATCCAATTCACAACCGGCGTCGATCAGCACCAAATCACCATTTTTAATCGCCGCTGAATTTTCGATGTAATGCAAAATGCAACCGTTCTTGCCTGCACCCACAATCGAATTGTAAGCAGGAAAGCGTGCGCCATTGCGATGAAACTCGTGCAGAATTTCGGCTTCCAATTGATATTCCATCACGCCCGGTTTGCAGAGCTGCATGGCGCGAACATGTGCAGCTGCGGAAATGTCGGCAGCTTCTTTCATTACACGCAATTCGGCCGCACTCTTAAATAAACGCATATCGTGCAACAAATGATTGAGATCCAAAAATTCGCCCGGCGGTGTTGCGCCTGAACGCACTTTTGCGCGAATGGTGTTTACCCATTCCATCACTTGTTTATCGAACTCGCTGTCTTTACCCATCGCGTAATAAACACGCTGACGACCTTCAAGCAGGCCCGGCAAAATATCGTCTATATCATCGATAGGAAAAGCATCGTCCGCATCAAATTGTTCGCAAGCACCTTCAGGCCCAGCGCGATAACCATCCCAAATTTCGCGTTCGCGATTGCGCTCACGCACAAACATCACAAATTCGCCGTGTTCACGACCAGGAATTAAGGCAATCACCGCTTCTGGCTCTTCAAATCCGCAGAGATATAAAAAATCACTGTCTTGTCGATAGTGATATTCGGTATCGCGACTGCGAGTTCGTTCGGGCGCAGAAGGCAAAATGGCGATGGAGTTAGGCTCCATCATGTCCATTAATTGTTTGCGGCGGCGGGCAAATTCAGTTTTGGTGATGCGCATAATGGTTCCAAAAAATTTCAATGAATCTGGTTTGATGCCGGTGGCGCAACATCTTCAGCCGCAGCAAAGTCTTCATAAAAATTGCTGGCGATCATGCGCACGTACTCGGTCACTTCCATGTAGTCAGATTCGTTGCTGGTATCATCTTCTTCGTCATCAATTTGAATTTGGACTATTGCAGCCAAATCACGCAGCATATCCTGTGCATCTTCATCCAATTGGCGATTTGAATTTTCAACGCTGCCAAAACCCGTGAGAAATCCGTGACACCATTGGCTCAATGCCGTTACGCGAGTGGAAATAAGCTCGTCGTCATCCGGCAACAAAAGTTTGAGTGCAAAATCGCCGCGTAATTGTTGGCGAGTCACCAGATACACTTCTGTTAACAAATCGCGAATTTGTGGATCAGGTGCCTGGGTAAAATCGAGAAATTCCACCGCATCCAGTAACCATTGCACCTCACTCAAACGCGCCCCGCCGGATAATTTGCCGCACAACAAACCATGCAATTCTGATGGACTATTTAATACACCCAAAGGCGCCAGCGCGTTGGCCAGGCGATCAAAATCGATTTTTGCGGGTAGGGGAGGTGAATCAGACATCTGTGGCTCCGATAAGCTGTCGGCTTTGGGTTAGAATCAAGGCTGCATCCTACCACAGCGGATGCAAATGATTGACCACCCCAAGGCCTCACAATATAGTGAGCGCCTGCGCCACCACAGGTTTAATCTATGTCCAATGACCTTTTACTCTCCCTTGAAACCAAGCTTGATCGGCTGCTGATGGTTTGTCAGCGTTTGCAACAGGAAAATGCAGAACTCAAGGCTCGCGAAAGTGACTGGCAACGTGAGCGTCAACGGCTGATCGAAAAAAATGAATTAGCCCGTAACCGCGTCGAAGCCATGATCACTCACCTTAAAAGTCTTGATGTGGAGTAAATTGCATGTCGAATGAAACTATTACTGTTCGCATTCTCGATAAAGAATATCAAGTCGCCTGCCCGGCCGATGAACGCCAGGCATTACTGGATTCCGCACATTTATTAAACGAGCGCATGAAATCCATTCGCGGTTCTGGCAGCGTGGTTGGTTTGGAACGCATGGCGGTGATGGCTGCATTAAATTTAAGCCACGAACTTTTGCAGGCGCGTCAAGCATCAGGCACAAGCGCAAGCCAAACAGATTTGCAACGTTTACACGATAAAATTGATAAAAGTTTACTGAATTTTATATAAGGCTTTTTTCTTTTCCTGGGTTATACTCACGTCAAGCCCTGAGATGCTCGTGATCCAACAATGTCCTTGAGCCGATAAATGTAAATCCGGCAGTATCTCGTTGAGTTTGGTGTGCATGTCCGCTTGACGGAAAGCCTAAAAAACCACAGGTATCGCCACCTTGAGCCTTTGGGTTCAAGGCCGGTTTGGTAGCGGCATTTTGGGGTCCTTAATTTTTTTATGAAATCTCCTTCTGATATTTCTATTGCTTCACGCAATCAATTGCGTCACGAACTCCGCAGCAAACGCAAAGCCATTAATTCAAAACAACAAGCAGAAGCCTCGATTAATCTGCTCAGACATCTGATTAAATTTCCGATATTTTTAAAAGCAAAACGCATCGCTGTTTATTTGGCGAGCGACGGTGAAATAGATTTACAGCCGCTGATTCATCAAGCCTGGGCGATGAATAAAGAAGTTTATTTGCCCGTCATTAAAAACAAACTGTCTCGCGAGCTTTGGTTTATTCACTACACACCCGACACTCAGCTCACGCAAAATCGCTTCAAAATTCTCGAACCCGACCCTCACCAAAATCCAAGATTGGCAGCGCATTTGTTGGATATAGTGTTTATGCCATTGGTGGGTTTTGATGCAGATAAAAATCGCCTCGGCATGGGCGGCGGCTTCTACGACACCATCTTCGCGTTCAAAAAACAAAAACCCAAATCAAAACCTTTATTGATCGGCGTTGCACATGAATGTCAGCGAGTTGAAAAAATTGTTGCGGAGGAATGGGATGTTGGATTGGATTTGGTGGTGACGGATAAAGATATTCATTCGTAGGGGGCGCTACTTGCCGCGCCCATTACCCGATAAAACCAGGGCGCAGCAAGCGGCGCCCCTACAAATTATCCCAAAAAGAATTTAAACGCCGGATTTTGCGTTTCATCCCAATAGGGATAATTCAGATCGTTTAAAAATACTTTTAATTCGCTGTAATCTTTTTTCGGGACCTGCATGCCGACTAATACGCGGGCGGATGCAGAGCCGTGGTTGCGATAGTGGAATAACGAAATATTCCAGCGGCCAGCGAGTTTATTTAAAAAGGTAACCAAAGCACCGGGGCGCTCCGGGAATTCGAAACGATAAAGCACTTCATCGGTAATGTAAGGCGCGCGACCGCCGACCAAATGGCGAATGTGTAATTTTGCCAATTCGTTTTCAGTCATGTCAGTCACGTCATAACCCTGCTGGGTTAAATCGGCAACCAACTCTTTGCGATCATTACCACCCGCAGCCACTTGCACACCCACAAAAATTCTCGCTTCTGTTTTATCTGCATAGCGATAATTAAATTCGGTGATATTGCGTTTGCCCAAAGCTTTGCAAAATTCTTTGTAAGCACCGGGACGCTCGGGAATAGTCACCGCCAAAATGGCTTCGCGTTGCTCGCCGATTTCGGTGCGCTCGCTGATATAACGCAGGCGATCAAAATTAATATTGGCACCGCAATCAATTGCCACCAGGGTTTGCCCGGTGATGCCGTGTTGTGCGACATACTTTTTCAAACCGGCAACACTGGTTGCACCGGCGGGTTCGGCGATTGAGCGAGTGTCTTCAAAAATATCTTTGATGCCCGCACAAATTTCATCGGTAGTAACAGTGATACATTCATCGACTGTTTTACGCAAAATGCTAAATGTCTCTTCACCAATTTGCGCAACGGCTATGCCATCCGCAAAAATTCCCACCTGCGGCAGAATCACACGTTTTTTCTTTTCCATAGCCGCCATCAAACAGGCGGACTCTTCTGATTCCACTGCGATAATTTTTATTTCAGGACGTAAATATTTTACGTAGGACGCAATACCTGCAGCCAAACCACCACCACCGACTGCGATAAAAATCGCATCGATTTTTCCCGGATACTGACGCAAAATTTCCATGCCAATAGTGCCTTGCCCTGCAATCACATCGGGGTCATCAAAAGGATGAATGTAGGTAAGGCCTTTTTCTTCGACCAATTTTTTCGCGTGAGTTGAGGCTTCGTCATAACTGTCGCCATGCAATACCACTTTGGCACCACGCGCTTTAACCGCATCCACTTTGATCGAGGGCGTAGTGCGCGGCATAACAATGGTGGCTTTGATTCCCAAATGCTGCGAACCCAGGGCAACACCTTGAGCATGGTTGCCCGCAGAGGCACAAATCACACCGCGGTTGCGCTCTTCTTCTGTGAGCTGCAACAACTTGTTGTAAGCGCCGCGCAACTTGAAGGAAAACACCGGCTGCAAATCTTCCCGCTTGAGCAGGACTTTATTGCCAGTTCTTTGCGACAGAAGCCGCGCTTCGTCCAGCGGAGTTTCTATGGCCAGGTCGTAGATGCGGGCGTTGAGTATGCGTTTTACGTAGGATTCAGTCATGGTCTGGCTTGGATAATGAATAGAAAGCGCCAAGTGTAAACAATTTGTCAGCAGCTGGCATCTTTGGATCTGTATAATGCGCGCATTCTATAATCTGGTGCCCTATTCCATTGTAGGGCGCCGGTTGCTGCGCCTTTGATGGTAATTAAGGGCGCAGCAAGCGGCGCCCCAAGTAAAAAGATAATTTTACGAGATTTGATTATTACCCAAGACCACTTAAAACAAGCCGTTGCCCGTGCCGCGATTGATTACATCAAACCCAAATTATTTTCTGATTCGATTATCGGCGTAGGCACAGGCTCAACCGCCAACTTTTTTATCGATTTTCTTGGCGAGATTAAAAGCCAATTTTCAGCAGCCGTCGCCAGCTCCGAAGCTTCGGCAATTCGTTTGAAAAAATTGGGCATTGAAGTGCTCGACTGCAATTCAGTCAGCGAATTGGTGGTCTATGTTGACGGCGCCGACGAAAGTAACGCGCAATTGCATTTAATTAAAGGCGGCGGCGCAGCACTGACTCGCGAAAAAATTGTACGCGCAGTTTCCAAAGAGTTTGTCTGCATAGCCGACGAAAGCAAATGGGTTGATGTGCTCGGCAAATTTCCACTACCGGTTGAAGTCATCCCCATGGCCCGCTCATTCGTCGCCCGCGAAATCGTCAAACTCGGCGGCGCACCGGTGTATCGCGAAGGCGTAGTCACCGACAACGGCAATGTGATTCTCGATGTTTACAATTTAAAAATTACTGATGCGGTTGGACTGGAAAACACACTCAATCAAATCACCGGCGTAGTCACCAATGGATTGTTTGCTGCCAAAGGTGCGGATGTTTTGTTGTTGGGGACTAAAGAGGGTGTTAGGACGATTTTTCCTGCTTGATTATTTTTTCCTCATAACACAATACACAAACTCTTGTGTTGTGTTGAACGGCGTCTGATGAGTTTCAGCATCTGTAGCAATCAAGTCAAATGCCTCACTGAACTCGGCGTAAAGGGATTCCGCCGAGTAACGAGCCACTTGTAAATTACTGCATTTCTCAGGGCCATTTTGAGCAAAGGTCGAAATGACCAACAAACCTTTGTCTTTGAGCGAAAGTAACAGATTATTTTTATAAGCATCGCGTGCCGATTTTTCAGTGAGAAAATGAAAAACAGCACGATCATGCCATAAATGAAAATGATTAACGGGTAGCGACGCCTGTGTTATGTCACCAACCAGATATTGAATCGATGACGACTTTTCCTGCAGCCTGTCTTTTGTAATCTGGAGCGCAGTTTGGGAAATATCCAACAATGAGATATCGACATATCCGCGAGCTAACAAATCATCAACTAACAGAGAAGCCCCGGCACCCACATCAATAATGGAAGCATCTGGAGACAACTGACAAAAATCAATCAATGCCAAAGATTTGTCAGCATGCGGCTGGAACCAACTCACCGCATCTGTCGATTTGGTTTGGTAAACCTTTTCCCAATGTTCCTGTTGCGACATTCATCTACTCCGCTGTAATCAATCCCAAATTTTTCACGATCTGTGCTGTCGGCTCGGTTTGGTTCATGGTGTAAAAATGCAAACCTGGCGCTTCGTTTTCCAATAACACATCACACAATTCGGTTACCAAATCTACACCGAAACTTTTCAAACTGGCTTCGTCATCACCAAAGTTTTCCAAAGCCTTGCGCAGCCAGCGTGGAATTTCTGCGCCGCAGCTTTCAGAAAAGCGAGTTAAATTTTTGTAATTGATGATGGGCATAATGCCGGGGTAAATTGGTTGGGTGATACCGATTTTGTGGCATTGCTCGATAAAATAAAAATAGGAATCCGGGTTGAAAAAATATTGAGTGATTGCACTGTTGGCACCCGCATCAAATTTTCCTTTTAGATAACGCAAATCATCACTGTAGCTTTTTGCTTGCGGATGAATTTCTGGATAAGCGGCCACTTCAAGATGAAATTTTTCACCAAAATGTTTGCGAATAAATGCAACCAACTCGTTCGCATAAACCAGTTGATAAGCACCGCCCACGCCTGATGGCATATCACCGCGCAAGGCGACAATGCGATCAACACCGGCATCCAGATATTCTTCGATCAATGCCTTAATCGTTTCTTCATCATCACCCCCAAAAGATAAATGGGGCGCGACACTCACACCGTCTTTTTTGAATTGCGTGACTATGCCTTTGGTGTTATCGCGAGTAGAACCACCCGCACCATAGGTGACGGAAAAAAAGTCAGGTTCGAATTCCATTAATTTATCGCGAACCTGAAATAATTTTTCACGACCTTCCGATGTTTTCGGCGGAAAAAATTCAAAACTTAAACGCGGTTGTGAGTCTTGCATGATGAAATCCTGAATTTGGTTTGAGTTCCCCACTTTGAAAAAGGGGGGCCAGGGGGGATTTAAAATCTCAGATAATTTTGACCATCTTAAATCCCTCCCCCGCCTCCCTTTTTCAAAGGGAGGAGCTAATTCCCTCCCTTGGCAGGGAGGGAACAATTAATACTTATACGAATCCGGCTTATAAGGCCCATCAACTTCAACACCAATATATTCTGCTTGTTGTTGAGTTAATTTGGTGATCACACCACCGAAGCCTTCGACCATATCCAGCGCAACTTCTTCGTCCAATTTTTTCGGCAATACACGAACGTAAATGTGTTCTGGTTTTTGCACTGTTGGCAAATCAGCAAATTTGCGTTCGTACAAATAGATTTGCGCGAGCACCTGATTCGCGAATGAACCATCCATAATGCGCGAAGGGTGACCAGTTGCATTGCCCAAATTCACCAGGCGGCCTTCGGACAACAACAGCAAGTAATCATTTTTTTCCATGTTGCGATAAACTTTGTGTACTTGCGGTTTTACTTCTTCCCAAGCCCAATTTTTACGCATAAACGCAGTATCAATTTCGCTGTCGAAGTGACCGATGTTACAGACCACCGCACCGGATTTTAATGCGCGCAGCATCGCAGAATCACATACGTTCACGTTACCGGTTGTTGTCACCAATAAATCGGTTGTGCTTAATACAGCGTGATTCAAATCTTCAAATTTACCGGTATTAATGCCGTGATTGTAGGGCGACACCACTTCGAAACCATCCATACAGGCTTGCATTGCGCAGATAGGATCGATTTCAGTAATTTTAACAATCATACCCTCCTGACGCAGTGATGCCGCAGACCCTTTACCCACATCACCGTAACCAATTACCAAAGCTTTTTTGCCCATCAATAAGTGATCAGTGCCGCGCTTGATTGCATCACTCAAACTGTGACGACAACCGTATTTGTTGTCGTTTTTACTTTTGGTGACCGCGTCGTTCACGTTAATGGCTGGCACTTTCAAAGTACCTTTTTTCAACATTTCTAACAGACGATGAACGCCTGTGGTGGTTTCTTCAGAAATACCGTGAATTTTTTCCAGCATCTCCGGATATTTTTCGTGAAGAATTAAAGTCACATCGCCACCGTCATCCAGAATCATGTTGGCATCCCATGGCTTGCCATCTTTCAAAATGGTTTGTTCGATGCACCACCAGAACTCTTCTTCAGTTTCACCTTTCCAGGCGAACACCGGAATTCCGCGTTCAGCAATTGCAGCTGCCGCGTGATCTTGCGTTGAAAAAATATTGCACGATGACCAGCGCACTTCCGCACCCAATTCGATCAGCGTTTCAATCAACACCGCGGTTTGAATGGTCATGTGAATGCAACCAATAATTTTTGCATTCGCAAGTGGCTTGCTGTGTTTGTATTTGCGACGCAATGCCATCAAGGCTGGCATTTCGCTTTCGGCGATTTCAATTTCTTTACGACCCCAGTTGGCGAGAGTGATGTCGGCAACTTTGTAATCTGGTTTGCTCATGATGTGTTCCTGTGAAAATTTTAATTCGGTTTATGTCTGTAGGGGCGGCCCCCTGTGGCCGCCCTGGGCAGGCACGGGGGCCTGCCCCTACAAGGGCCTGTGAATTGTTAAAGCGCCTTTTTCAAAACCTCAGCCTTATCGGTTTTCTCCCAAGTAAAATCCGGCAGCTCGCGGCCGAAGTGACCGTAGGCGGCGGTTTGTCTGTAGATGGGTCTTTTTAAATTCAACATTTGAATTAATCCGCCGGGGCGCAAATCAAAATGGGTGCGAATTAATTTTACGATGTCGGCATCGGACAATTTTCCGGTGCCGAAAGTGTTAACAGAAATTGAAGTAGGTTCTGCAACACCGATCGCATAGCTGACTTGAATTTCACATTTGTCGGCGAGGCCAGCAGCGACAATATTTTTTGCAACATAACGGCCTGCATAAGCAGCGGATCTGTCCACTTTGGATGGATCTTTTCCGGAGAAGGCACCACCACCGTGACGCGCCATGCCGCCGTAAGAGTCCACAATAATTTTGCGACCGGTTAATCCACAATCGCCAACGGGACCACCAATAATAAATTGGCCGGTGGGGTTGATGTGATATTGAGTATCTTTATGCAACCACTCAGCGGGCAAAACATTTTTGATAATTAATTCGCGAACCGCTTCGTGAATTTCAGATTGTTTTACATTGGGGCTGTGTTGAGTTGATAAGACTACCGCATCAACCGCAACCGGCTTGCCATTTTCGTAACGCAAAGTCACCTGACTTTTTGCATCAGGGCGCAACCAACTAAGCGCACCGGATTTACGCAACTGCGCTTGCTTTTCCACTAAACGATGCGCGTAAAAAATTGGTGCCGGCATTAATACAGAGGTTTCGTTAGTCGCATAACCAAACATTAAACCCTGATCACCCGCGCCTAATTCTTTTGCATCTTTTTCATCAACGCCCATGGCGATATCGGCAGATTGTTTACCGATTGCATTTAACACCGCACAGCTTGCACCATCAAAACCTACATCGCTGGAGTTGTAACCAATGTCGAGAATGACTTGGCGAATTAAATCTTCCAAATCGACATAAGTTGAGGTGCGCACTTCACCGGCCACAATTGCCATTCCGGTTTTCACCAGAGTTTCAACCGCCACGCGCGCATTGGGATCATCTTTTAAAATTGCATCCAGCACCGCATCGGAAATCTGGTCTGCCATTTTGTCAGGATGCCCTTCTGAAACGGATTCAGAGGTGAAGACGGAATATTCGGACATAATTTTTTCCTTCTTGAAAATTAAAATTAATTTGAAACGCTTGACCCCCTCCCAACCTCCCCCTTGCCAGGGGGAGGAGCTTTTGTCCCCTCCCCTGGCAAGGGGAGGGTTAGGGTGGGGTCATAAATTCGGTTTAAAAAACTGCCGCAATTGAATTTGAAATCCATTACGTAACGCAAAATAAATACTCTGGCCTTCATCCAGTTTTGCGGCTTTGGCCCAACGTGAAAAATCATCGGGATCAAATCCTTGCCATAAATCACCGCAGGCTTCGCGCGCCCAGGTTTGTTCGTGGCGACACAAGTCGCAGATCAGCAGAGCACCGCCGGGTGCTAATAACTGACTCAAATCCGAAAAAATATCGGCAGGTGATGGTGTGTGGTGCAGCACCATATTCACCACTATGCAATCCACTAACAGCTTCTGCTGCGCGAGACTCTGGGTATCACCCAAAATAAATTCGATATTCTGCAAGGATTTTGTTTGCACAAATTGTTTGGCTTTTTCCAGCATTTGCGCTGAGTTATCCAGCGCAATCACTTGCGTAAATAATTTTGATAACAAAGGTAAAAATTCGCCTTCGCCTGGTCCAACTTCTAACACAAGTTGTTTGTGTTTTAGAGGGGTTTGATTTAACAAACTATTCACTTGATCAGCATAGACCGGGAAGCTGGCGATCAAATCCTGCTGTGCGCGAAATTTGTCGGCGTTTTCGCTAAAGAATAATTGCGCGGCTTGATTACGTTCTTGTTGCAGTTGACGCAATCTTTCTTGCAATTCAGTTGAGAGATTTAACTTATCGACAGTCGCTAACAATTGCTGCTGCAAATCAGCCAGTGGATGTTCGGGATTAATCGGTGCGCGGCGATAAAATATCGAATTGCCTTCGCGACGCGAACTCAACAAGCCTGCATTGCTTAATACTTTGAGATGATGACTCATGCCAGATTGGCGGGTATCGAACAAACGGCAGAGCTCGAGTACGCCGTAAGAGTCGCGCGCCAGCACGCGCAGAATATCCAGACGCAACTCATCGCCCGCGGCCTTGAGCAGGTTAGTGAGGACAGAGGCTTCCACCAAAGGCTCGACCACATCAGTCAGCAGGGGGAACTCGGTTTTTTGGGGGGCTGATTGGTTCATGCGGGCAAGTCTAGCAGCGCTGCAGATCTATATCAAAATATTTTGATATAGAAATTCAATCTTTTTATTCTGATTGTTACGGATTGATCATATAGTCGATTTAACTATATTATGTGCGCCATTTTTCGATGCGGGAATCAGATCAGCTTTACCTGACCCCGATGCTGAGCGAGAATGCGCGGCACCTTCAAAAAGGCGGCAAGTAAAATGCGCTGTAATTTCATAAGGGCTCGGCAGATTTATTTTTAGAGCTACATCAGTAGCCTTAACATCTCCGGTTTTCACCTCTACTAAGGAGCCTTGAGTTTCATGCCTTCACGTCAACATCTGGCTAATGCCATTCGCGTTCTATCTATGGACGCCGTTCAAAAAGCGAATTCGGGTCACCCGGGTGCCCCTATGGGTATGGCGGATATCGCCGAAGTACTCTGGAATGATTTCCTGAAACATAACCCACAAAACCCACAATGGGCTGATCGCGACCGTTTTGTTTTGTCCAACGGCCACGGCTCCATGCTGATTTACTCCTTATTGCACCTGTCCGGCTATGACTTGCCGATGGATGAACTGAAGCAATTCCGCCAATTGCACTCCAAAACTCCAGGCCACCCTGAATTGGGTTACACCCCCGGTGTTGAAACCACTACCGGTCCATTGGGCCAGGGTATTGTGAATGCTGTGGGTATGGCGTTGGCAGAGAAAATCCTCGCAGCGCAATTTAACCGTGACGCGCACAAAATCGTCGACCACTACACCTACTGCTTCCTGGGTGATGGCTGCATGATGGAAGGTGTTAGCCACGAAGCTTGCTCTTTGGCCGGTACTTTGGGCCTGGGCAAACTAATCGCTTTCTATGATGACAACGGCATTTCAATTGATGGTCACGTTGAAGGCTGGTTTACCGATGACACACCAAAACGTTTCGAAGCTTACGGCTGGCATGTGATTCGCGCTGTTGATGGCCACGACTCTGCCGCCATCAAAGCTGCAATCGAAGCGGCGCGCGCTGAAACTGCAAAACCCACTTTGATCGTAACCAAAACCATCATTGGTTTGGGTTCACCTAACAAACAAGGTTCGCACGATTGCCACGGCTCACCGCTGGGCCTTGAAGAAGTGGCCTTGGTTCGCAAGACGTTGAACTGGGAATACGAACCCTTTGTGATCCCACAAGATGTGTACGCCGGTTGGGATGCAAAAGCCAAAGGCGCTGCTGCTGAAAAATCCTGGAACGACAAGTTCGCCGCTTACAAATCCGCTCACCCTGAACTGGCTGCAGAATTTGAACGTCGCGTAATCAAAAACGAATTGCCAGCCGATTTCGCTGCAAAAGCTGAAGCATTCATTGCTGAGTGCCAAGCCAAAGGCGAAAAAATTGCCAGCCGTAAAGCCTCTCAAAATTCAATCGCTGCCTTTGCTGCAGTATTGCCTGAGTTGTTGGGCGGTTCTGCTGACCTGGCCGGCTCAAACCTGACGTTGGTGAAAACCTCAAAAGGTGTGGACGCTAAAGACGCCAGTGGCAACTACATCTATTACGGTGTTCGCGAATTTGGTATGAGCGCGATCATGAATGGTATTTCAGCTCACGGTGGATTTATCCCCTACGGCGCCACCTTCCTGATGTTCTACCAATACGCGGCCAACGCTGTGCGTATGTCTGCCCTGATGAAGTTGCGCAATATCTTCGTTTATACCCATGACTCAATCGGTCAGGGTGAAGACGGCCCAACGCATCAACCTATCGAAGTTCTCGGCAGTCTGCGTTTGACTCCTAATCTGGATACCTGGCGTACTGCTGACGCAGCTGAAACCGCCGTTTCCTGGAAAGCCGCTATCGAACGCAAGACTGGCCCATCCGCTCTGGTATTCAGCCGTCAAAATCTGGATAGCTTTGCGCGTACGCCTGAACAAGTTGCCAATATCGCCAAAGGTGGTTATGTGTTGGTGGATTCAGTCGGCGAACCCGAATTGATTCTGATCGCCACCGGTTCTGAAGTGGGCGTGACAGTAAAAGCCGCTGAAGCGCTGAAAGCCAAAGGCCACAAAGTGCGTGTTGTGTCCATGCCGTCAACCTCGGTGTTTGATCGCCAGGACGCCGCTTACAAAGAATCGGTTCTGCCAAGCCACATCTCTGCACGCGTTGCAGTTGAAACTGCGCATGTGGACTTCTGGTACAAATACGTGGGCTTCGATGGCCGCGTAGTGGGCATGACGACTTTCGGTGAGTCTGCACCTGGTCCAAAACTGCTGGAGCATTTCGGTTTCACTGTCGACAACATAGTCGCCACCGCCGAAGAATTGCTGGAAGATTAATTTTTTTCCGCAAGTTCTCGTCCAAAACACCCGACGCCAGTCGGGTGTTTTGTTTTCAGTGTGTAGAAACGACACATTGGCCGCCAAATCCTCATTTTTCTCAAGCTATTGAAACAAAAAGGGTTTTCTAGTCCCACTTTTTGATTTTTGCAGTGGCAAGGCTCAGGTTTGCCCCAAATCAAAGGTGGGACGACACATCTCTCGCCCAATTGAAATTATTGCCCTGCACAACGAGCGCTATTGGTTAAGTTGTGGCCTTGCTTAGGCAAGTCTCATGGGATAACAGGCACACCCAACCCAGGGCCTGTTATTACTCGGTTTTTTCCCTGTACTCACTTCGGTGGTGCAGGGATTTTTTAATCCCAGACTCCAGAATAAGAATCAAGAGAGGTACATATGAAACCGCTTCATGGTCTAACTACCGTTTTAATCCTGCTGGGGCTAACCGCCTGCGGCGGATCAGGTTCGGATGACGACAATTCTTCATCCAGCCAAAACTCATCCAGCTCGTCTTCATCCAGTGTTGCATCCTCCTCAAGTTCAAGCCTCAGTTCATCGCCTTGGACTTTGGTCTGGAGCGACGAATTTACTGCCAGCTCAATCGATGCCAGCAAGTGGGATCACGAACAAAACTGCTGGGGTGGTGGCAATAACGAACAACAGTGTTACACCGATCGCGAAGTCAACTCATTTATTGAAGATGGCATTCTGAAAATCGTCGCAAAACGCGAAGATTTCACCGGCCCCAACACACCCGACGGCTCAGGTGAGGCAACTTCTACGCTGCCTTACACCTCCGCACGTTTACGCACTAAAGGTTTGCAAGAGTGGACTTTCGGTCGCTTTGAAATCCGCGCGAAGCTACCCTTTGGTCAAGGCACTTGGCCTGCCATTTGGATGTTGCCCACCAACTCACCTTACGGCAATTGGGCATCCAGTGGTGAAATCGACATTATGGAAGCGGTGAACTTAAAAACCGTTACGGGCGATGCGGCACCCGAAGCACGCGTACACGGCACACTGCATTACGGTCGCGCATGGCCGGGTAATGTGTCAGCCAGCGCCGAGTACACTTTGCCGGGCAACGCCAACCCTGCTGATGATTTCCATGTTTATGCACTCGAATGGGAAGACGGTGAAATTCGTTGGTATGTGGACGGTGTTCACTACGCGACGCAAAGATCCAGCGGTTGGTATTCACAATATTTGCAAAATGATCAATTAAAAAATGCACCTGAAGGCGCGCCTTTTGATGATCAATCGAATTATCACTTGTTGTTGAATTTAGCAGTCGGCGGCGCTTGGGCAGGCAGTGTCAATAACACCGGCATTGATGAATCTGTTTTCCCGCAAACGTTGGAAATTGATTACGTACGTGTGTACGAATGCAGTGTGTCACCACAAACCGGAAAAGGTTGTGCGACCGTCGATGAAGATGCGGAATTGGTTCCAGGTCATCAACGCCCGGCAATTGGCTCTGTCGATTTATCCGGTCCACCTTTGTTAAAACTTTATGAAGACAGCCTCACCGAAGGTTTGGTATTCGACAGTTATGATCCGGATGATTTTGTCAGCCACAGCGAAGTGGATGAAACCAATCGCGGCAAAGTTTTAAATCTGGTTAAAACCGGCGCGACTGGGAATTTTTATTTCAAAGTGAACGGCACTGCAGTTGATCTGCGCAATTGGTCGAGCGATTCCGAATTAATTTTTGATGTTAAAGTGAATAGCAAAGCTGATGGCGCCACCCTGCTGGTAAAAATGGATTCCGGTTGGCCCAACGTCAGTGATGCAGTGGTTCCACTCGCAGCCAATGGCGAATGGAGTGAATTTAGAATTCAACTCGGCGATTTAATTGATAACGGCAATTCATTAGCATCAGGCAAAGCCAGCCTCGCCAGCATCGCCAATATTTTTGTATTGGAGCCTTCAGCCGCTATGGATGTGTCATTCGATAATATTCGTATCGAAGGTGAAGAAAATCAAAATATTGAAGAATTTGCTGCACTGCCACTCTATTCAATTTACGACGATGCCATCCCCAGCGAATTGCAAATTCAAAGTTACAATCCTGATAGCGCCATCAGCAGTTCACAAATAGATGAAAGCGGTCGCGGCAAAGTTTTCAATGTCGTGAAAACCGGCGCAACTGGCAATGTGTTTTTTAATATTGTTGGCGGCATACAGGATTTAAGTCACTGGGCTGACGAAGGCGAATTGGTATTTGATGTTAAAGTCAATTCAAAAGCGAGTGGTGCAAACCTGTTAGTTAAAATGGATTCCGGTTGGCCCAACGTCAGTGATTTCACAGTGCCAGTTGCCAACAATGGTGAATGGAAAGAAATTCGCATTGCAGTTTCCGATTTAATCGACAACGGCAATTCAGTTGCATCTGGTTCAGCGAATCTTGCCACTATCGCCAATTTATTTGTAATTGAGCCTACCGCAGCAATGGATGTGTCCTTCGACAATATTCGTTTGGTGGTGCCTTCCAGCTACAACATATTTGATGACGCACCCAACGCGGAATTGCAAATTCAAAGTTACAATCCAAATGGTTTGGTGAGCACCTCGTCAGTTGCAGAAACGGATCGCGGTAATGTTTTCCGATTGGTAAAGACTGCAAGCGGGGAGGGTAATGCATTTTTCAATATCACCGCAGGTGCGCGCGATATTAGTGATTGGGCCAACGCAAAATTGGAATTCGATTACAAAATTGCCAGCCACGGCACCGGCGCTTATTTGTTAATAAAAATGGATAGCGGCTGGCCCAACGCCAGCGATGTGCAAATTGATCCAGCCGACACCAATTGGCACAGCTACTCTATTCGCGTAGCCGATTTAATCAGCGATGGCAACCACTACACCTCACAAGCCGACAAAGCCAATATCGAACAAATTCAAAATTTGTTTGTGATTGAGCCGCAAGGCGGCGCTATGGATGTCTCGTTCGACAACGTCAAAATAGTTCTCGAATAAACATTTCGGTGAGCAATAAAAAAGCCGCAGCAATGCGGCTTTTTTATTCAACTAAAATATTTTAGACGATAATAAACGCCTAGGCGAAAATTAAAACTTCTGCTATAAAGCATCCAGCGCATCTAATGTCTCTGATGAAACTTTATATTTTCTCATGAAAGAACCAAGCTCATTTGACGCATGATCCCACTGATATTTTAGCCATATGTCTGAGTTTATTTTTGTAACTTGCTTTTCGTCCATTAAGATGGATGCAGATAGTACAATTAATCTTTCTGCTTCAACCATATCACTCTCTGCACCTTTACCCTCAGCGTATAATTCAGCAACATTAATCAACGCTGATGGCTCTAGATCATGACTCACGCGTTTCAGATAACTTTCAGCTTTGAGAATATTTTCTTTACTTGGCAGCTTTCGAATATAAGTTATCCCAGCCCAGTATAATGCAAAATTATTGTTTTTTTGCACAGCAAACTCTAGCAAACCAAGGCCGTTTTCAACTTGATCACTATCAACCAGATGCAATCCATATATAGCGACAGCCTCTACATTTTCCTTGTCTATCTCTGTTAAGCAGGCCTTTTCAAGTTGATTGCTCCATCCATGTAGAACATACTCCGTTTTGGAGCAGATGGATTCTCCATAACAGCGACACACAACTAAAAAATAGCTAACTGCGAAAAAAATTTTATAATACATACTACTTTGCTTTAAATAGAAAGAGATTTTTTATTGCCAACTACTACTTACCCAAATGCTGTTTCCGAAACTCGCTAGGTGACACACCAACCAAGCGATTGAAAAATCGGTGGAACGCCGATTTACTGTTGAAGCCGGATTCCAGCAAAATATCCATAATGGTTACATCGGCTTTTTGTGGGTCACTCAACAAACGTTTTGCTTCTGCGACTCTATAACTATTCATAAACTCAAAAAAGTTGGTGTTGTAATGTTTATTGATTACCGCACTCACTTCTTTTACCGGCAAATTAACGCGTTTGGAAAATTCTTCGATATTCAAATTGTGCTTGAGGAAATACTTATGTACTTCCATCCCGTTTTGCACTTGTTGGATGGCCGAATCGGTGATTTTTTCCTGGGTTTTTTCGCGCGCAATTTCCGGTTTGGTTGTTAGCAAACTATGTGAGTGCGCAATACTGTTGATAAACAAGGCATTGATCAAAATAAAAATAATGTAATTTTCGGTAACACCAAAAAAATCCGCCACTTCAGGCGAGCCTAACGCCAATGTATTGGCAATCAAATGCACCAACACCGAAAAACTCCAACAAACCAAAAAGCCGATGCTTAACACATTCAACCACTTGGGTTCTGTTGGCGAAAAATTCGAATACTGATCATGCAAACCAATGCGATACAAACGCACCAAATTAAATGCAGCCAATCCATAAATAAACGGCACCAACTTGATAAAGTGCCAAACGGAATTTACCAATTGTCGCTGCGTTTCGGTTTGCTCAACACGAAACCGTAACTCCGAACTGGTGATATGAAAAGCCATCAACCAAACAAAGGCCACAGCCACAGGCAACAAATGCCACAGATCTTTTCGCTGCAATTGAAAGGCATCACGAGTTAATGCCGTCACATACAAAAGTAATAGGGGACCTTTCAAGAGTTGGGCAGTCACCAAAAAGTAGGGCAAGAAAATTTCATCAAACAATTGAAACAAAGCAACATCATCATTCCACAAGACCAACACACAGGCAGAACTGATAGCAATAGAGATCAACAACCCCGCCAACAAATTATTCGCCAACCGATTTTTGACCGGCAACAAGGCCTGAAAGATCACCAACAGCACACACTCGGTGACTGTCATAAACAGGATCATGTCGTGGATATTAAAAATGTGTTCTTGCATGGGTCGACCTGGTAAAAGTTTTTATGATTTTTATAGGTAAAGCTCAAGATGAATATTCGATCTTTAGTTTAGCGAGCCAAATCTTCTGGCTTAAAATTGCGGCGCATGTGAACTACACCGTGAACATATATTGATAAATGTGCTGCAAGTCCTTGCGTGCGGGTTTCGGCCAAAAAATTACCACTGTTTCATTTCCTGTTTGAAATCATCATGGCTAATCACATCACCCTGCGCTATGGCTTCACGACTTTTATGTAACTTATCGATCACATAAAGTTGATACATCATTTCATCGACATCCACATCCTCGGGCAAACGTTGGATTGATTCCAATACGTCTTGTTTGAGCGATTGTGCGTTCATAAAAGTATCCCCGTGATTGATGAAGGAACCGAGATTTGTCTCATGCCCCTGACGACCTACCGCACAAAGTCTAACCCAACACCGGGATGTTTGACACCCGGAGAGCTCTGCCAGCCAGAAACACAATTTCCAGTATAGAAACGGGAACTCAATTAGTCTTTCACCTGCCCATCAGGTAAACTTGCGGCCTTTAATTTCTTCCCTTCCGGCTTTATCAGGAGACCTCCCCATGAACGTCAAGCTAATGAAAGACCAGAATTTGGCAGGCAAGCGCGTATTGATTCGCCAGGACCTGAACGTGCCACTGGAAAATGGCCGTATTACCAGCGCCGTGCGTATCGATGCTTCCATCCCCACCATTAAAGATGCGCTGTCCAAAGGTGCCAAGGTCATGGTGATGTCGCACCTGGGTCGTCCGGAAGAGGGCGTTTATGATGAAGAATCTTCATTGGCGCCAGTTGCAAAATACCTGAGCGAAAAATTGGGTCGTGAAGTTCCGCTGGTTAAAAACTGGGTGGACGGTTTTGAAATGAAAGGCGATTTGGTTCTGTTGGAAAACGTTCGCTTCAATGTCGGCGAAGGTAAAAATTCTGACGAGCTTTCCAAAAAAATGGCCGCACTTTGTGATGTGTTTGTAATGGATGCTTTTGGAACTGCGCACCGCGCACAAGCCTCGACTCATGGCGTTGCCAAATTTGCACCTATAGCTTGCGCTGGCCCATTGTTAGCAGATGAGTTGGATGCATTGGGCAAAGTGTTGGATAAACCCGCTCGCCCATTAGTAGCAATCGTTGGCGGTTCAAAAGTATCCACCAAATTAAGTGTGTTGGATGCAGTTTCAAAAATTGCTGACATTTTGGTTGTTGGTGGCGGCATCTCCAATACCTTCGTTGCCTCTGCCGGTAACGAAGTCGGCAAATCACTTTACGAAAAAGATTTAATCCCCGAAGCCCAACGTTTGCGCGCACAAACCGAAGTGGTTTACGCCACCGACGTTCGCACCACCAAAGAAGGCTTCAAAGAGTGGAACCACAATTCTGTTTGCGTAGCGAAAAAAGCCAACGAAATTCAAGCTGACGAAGAAATTATCGACTACGGCCCCGAAACCGCAGCACGCGTTGCCGAGATAATCAAAAACGCCAAAACCATTTTGTGGAACGGCCCCTGCGGCGTATTTGAATTCGACGCTTTCGCAAAAGGCACCGAAGTTGTTGCTCGCGCAATTGCCGAAAGCCAAGCTTTCTCAGTTGCAGGCGGCGGCGATACTTTGGCAGCAATCGACAAGTGGAACCTCGCTGACAAAATTTCTTACGTCTCCACCGGTGGCGGCGCCTTTTTGGAATTTGTCGAAGGTAAAAAATTACCCGCTGTTGCGATTCTGGAAGAAAGAGCTAAAGCATAATCTGACCATAAGTCTCATTTAATCAAAAAGGCATCTGCGCAATCAGATGCCTTTTTTTCATTTATTTTTTATTGGAAAAATCTATGAGCACTCAAGTTAAATCCGCCAAAGGCCAATCGGGAGTTTTGTGTCGTTCGATTGATGGAGTTTATTTCTTTCGGGTTTATCAGGGTGATGATTTTATCGACTATGAACTCTGTCACGATGATTTAGCGATCACCATCACTGATGAACAAGCGGCGTTTTATGAACGCGACGGGCAATATTTTTTAGATCACAGCCCAGAAGTTTTTGGTAAGTGACAAGGGTCCATCGATTGCGTTATTCAAATTAAGTTAATTTTCGTGTTTTTATTAGAACCGGATTTAGATTGTCGAACTTAAATGCTTTAGCTTCCACTTCATTAATTTCACGTCTGCTAATAGGGATTGCATCAACTATGTTTTCCCTAATCAAATCTAGCAAACTATTTGTAGTGCTAACCTTATCTATCCCAAGAAGAACAGGGAACTCCTTGTAATCTTCTTCGTGATATTCGTTATCAAAATAATTTAAATACAGCTTATAGGTCTCACCATTATTTTTTTTAGATAGATAATACACTCCATAAAACTCACTTTCATGCTCAATAAAATCTAATGAAAGCAAATTATTAAGGATTTTTTTGAAGCACTTATTTCTGGATTTCTAAATCCATATATTTCATATGCTTCGAACTTATCACTATTTAATAAAGATACTGTCATTTTTTAATGAACCTTTTTAATTTTCGTATAAATTGAAGTGAACAGGCTTATTCGACATTTCGATAAATCTACTTGAAGCTGCTCAAGCCTAAGCAACTGAAGTTGACTAGAGAGATCAATGAGTCAGACTCCATTGATTCTCAGTAAAAGCTTTTACTTAAATAAAAATGGAGAAAAATCCTCAGCCTTACTCGCTTTCGGTTTTAAGCTTGAAGCAAACGGCGCTGCAGAATTGTTTGCATGTCGCGGCGGCCATCGGCGATTACCATGACATAAACATTCAATTCAATAACTCGATAAATAATGCGATAAGGTTTGAAATAGATTTCGCGGTATTCGCGCAATCCAACTTCTAATAATTCATTTGGGTAAGCGCCACGCTCTGGATTATCAGCAAGGCTGGAAAATGCATCTTCTATTTTCCCAAGAACATAATCTGCTTTCTCGGGCGCATCATGAAATTCTATATAGTCGTATAGATCTTCAAGATCTTTTGCAGCGTCATCCGTGAGAAATACCTGATATTTCATTATTGGTTTTTATCTCGATTACGAATTTTGGCGACAAGATCACTGGCTGGCTGAACCTTGCCTTCTTCAATCTGACGCTGACCCAGCGCCAGTATTTTCAAAAGCGCCAATGATTCCTGGGTTTGCTCGTAACTTTTGATGTCTTGAAGCACTGCTTTGGCTTCACCATTTTGCGTGATTACCAAAGGCTCCATTTGAGTTGATAGATTGCGCACAATTTCGGCTGCATGAGACTTCAGGTAGCTAATAGGTTTGATTTGATCTGAAAATTTCATAAATACCTCAATGGAGCCAAATCACAGTAGGACCAAATATAGTTCTTATACAGACCTCAGGTCAATTTAATCCCTCTTTGTCACCGGATCACAATCTGGGACTGACCCACGTTGTATGGGAACTTAAGGTGGGACGATCTTTTTAGTTATTTTGATCCAGACTTTGGTCGGGTCCTTTGTTCGTCTGGATGCTGTAGTCACAGGCAGTGTCATTCGAATAATAATCACGACGACTATATGGGACCTTCGAATAATCAATAACAACCAAAGGTCATCATCATGAAAATACATAACAGATTCCTGCTATTGGCAGGAGCCTTGGGTCTCGCATCCTTTGTACAAGCAGGGATTATTAATTACGGTGCGGGCAACATCAGTGACACGATTAATACTGCGGGCTGGAAGTGCACAGTTGATCACGGCAACTGGATTTTTAACGCGGGTGTTGTGAAGCCCGGTGTTAGCAGTTGTAACCCGATTGGCGCGCCGACGCCGATTTATCCGCAAGAAGTTTCGCCAGCCAGTACCAAGCCAACCATGACTCACCGTTGGTGGGGTTCCATTTCATTTATGGGTGAAATGAAAGTGGGCGCATCAACTGATGCGGGTTACATCACGCCTGATCCCATCACAGCACGCATCACCGAACGCGGCGTGAGAATTTTGGGAATTCCCGGCGGCTTGCGCACTGGCACTAACGATACGCTTTATTCAATTCCTGATCCTTTTAGTGAAGTGTTTGATGGCATAGCGGTTGGCAACACTGCGTATTCCAATATGGAAGCTTTTCTAAAAGATTTCAGCGATGGCTCAGTCACAGTGCAATGGAAAAGTGGTTCCACTGCGGTGATGGAAGCGACCTTTGTTCACGGCTCGCCCTATGTTTATTTCACCGCACTGCAAGGAAATTTTGTGTTGCGCACCAAAGCAGCAGACAGCGGTGAAAAAGGTATTTTTTATCAATCAGGAAATCATTTGGGTGTATGGACCGAAGTGGCAGGCAATCGCAATGCGTTTTTAATTACCGGCCATGATGCAACCAGTTTTAGCGCAGTGAATAGCAACAGCATTGGCATCACTAACAACAGCAAACGCATCACAGTCACCTGGTTGCCGCAATTAACCGGTACACCTTCCACCGCCATGATTAATACCTTCGCCCAATACGCCACTCAACAAGTGGACAAGGTGAATATTAATTATGTGGTTGATCGTTCAGTGAACAAGGTCACCATCAGTCATCAATACCAATTCAACGGCACTAATGTGACAACTCTCGCCGGTTTATTGCCGATGCATTGGAAAAATTCAACACAAGCTGTCACCAGTTATAAAGTGCGCTCGGCTCGTGGTGTCACCAAATTTGCAGCCACCAGCAACTTTAGTTACACCATTCCTTATGTGGGTGTACTGCCTTATTTCCCGGAAAATATTGGCGATTACAATCCCACACAATTGCGTGCGCTGGTCACTGAATTTGTTAATCAGGGAACTGCAAATTGGAACACCGCAACTGATACTTACTGGGCTGGAAAAAATTACGGAAAAGTCGCCGAGTTGGCAGCGATTGCGCGTTCAATCGGCATGACGACTGAAGCCAATCAAATGATTGCCTGGTTAAAAGCGGAGTTGCAGGATTGGTTCCGTGCAAATACCACCGGCGCACTCGATACCACAAAATATTTTGCTTACGATAATAATTGGAACACACTCTTAGGCTTTGATGAATCCTTCGGTGCGCAGCAACAATTAAACGATCACCATTTCCATTACGGATATTTTGTGCGCGCTGCTGCTGAAATTTGTCGTGTCGATGCCAACTGGTGTAGCAGCACCCAATACGGCCCAATGGTGGAATTATTAATTCGCGATTACGCTGCGGGCCGCAACGATTCTCTGTTTCCTTATCTGCGCAATTTTGATCCTGCTTATGGATTTTCCTGGGCATCAGGTCACGCTAACTTTGCATTGGGTAATAACAATGAATCCACATCCGAAGCTGCCAATGCTTATGGTGCAATCATTCTTTACGGCATGATTACCGGCAATAATGATTTGTTAAATCGCGGAATTTATTTGCACGCGTCTTCAACGGCCGCTTACTGGGAATATTGGAACAACATTGATCGCTACAAAGGTTTGGGCGGTGATTACGATAATTTCAGTTCGACTTACACCAAACCCACCACCTCAATTATTTGGGGCAACGGCCATGTGTTTTCCACCTGGTTCAGCGGTGCTTACGCACATATTCTCGGCATTCAAGGTTTGCCACTCAGCCCACTGGTATTGCACATTGGTCAACACGCTGATTATTTAAATAATTATGTCGCCTTAGGTTTGAGCCAATCCAGTAACGCAAAACCATCCGGTTTACCTAATGGTCAATGGCGAGATGTCTGGTGGAATATTTGGGCTATGACTAATGGTCAAGCCGCAGTGGATGACATGTTGGCTTACGGTATTAACAATTTAATTCCGGAAGAAGGCGAAACCAAAGCGCACACCTATCATTGGGTTTACACACTAAAACAATTAGGTTCATTAGCAACAGGAACCGGCGCACTCACTGCTAATCATCCTGCTGCGGTGGCGTTTAATAAAAACGGCATCATGACTTATTTGGCTTACAACTTTGGTTGTTCTGCATTGAATGTTTCGTTTTCAGATGGCACTAGTTTATCTGTGCCTGCACGCGGATATTCCTGGAAGCGCACCGGACAAAATGCAGTATCAAGCGGCAACAATTGTTCGGGTTCAAGTTCATCCAGTTCAAGCTCAAGTTCGAGTTCGGTTTCATCGAGTGTTTCATCCAGCAGTTCATCCGTTGCATCAACTGCATTTGGGCACACAGTCATCAGCAGCAATTCGGTTCGCTTCCACGCGAACAATGCTGCATGGGCGGATATTCACTACAGCATCAACAATGGTGCCCAACAAAATATTCGCATGACGCACAATGCCGATAACTCCAACACTTACACTTTGAGCAGCATTCCTGCGGGCGCAACAGTGCGTTACTTTTTCACCATCGCACAGGGCGCAGGCGCTTACGACACTGCATGGGCGCAATTTAATTGTTGTTCCGGCGGCACCAGTTCAGCATCCAGCAGCAGTGCGTCATCAACGCCCGCATTTAGTTTGTTAGTTCAAGCAGAATCTTTCAGTGCGATGAACGGCGTACAAACTGAAACCACAACTGACACCGGCGGCGGACAAAATGTAGGTTACATTGATGCAGGCGATTGGATGGCTTATTCCAACATCACCATTCCTGCAACTGGCAGTTATCGCATTGAATATCGCGTCGCCAGTCCATCAGGTTCATTGCTGTCATCGGATTTAAATTCGGGCAGCATTCAATTGGGTAATGTGACCATTCCCGCAACCGGCGGCTGGCAATCCTGGACCACAGTCGGCCAAACCGTCACGCTAAATGCAGGCACTTACAGCTTCGGCATTTTTGCGCAACAAGCAGGTTGGAATATTAATTGGTTCAGAATTACGCGTTTGTAATCTTTGAATTGAACAATATGAAGTGGTAAAAATTTTCTGTGGTTTGATGATGCATTTAATCATCAAACCACAGTTTTTTAGATAAGACTATTATTTGTCATGATACTAAATTCGATGTCGTCCAACGATCCTCTAAATTGGGACAAAACAAATAATGTTTCCGACTTTTTTGAAATCCCAATCCAATTCCACCCCGATTTTGAAACAAAGATATCATGTTCATATCGAACGCCTCTCGACTCTACAACGCCCTTAACACTGGATGGTTTCGAAAAATAAACCAAAACCACATAGTCGCCAGATTTCTTATCAACAAATCCTCCGCCACCCACATCTCCTTCGGCAGAAAGATTTTTATGAAATGTTCCCAGTCTCATTAATTTCGTATCATCTGGTGTAATAACCAATCTATCATCCCTTAGTATATAAGCTCTATCACTCATGTCCTGCGGTAGCCTGAGTGTAAAATTAAATCCTCTGTCAATGGTAGTCATATAAATCAAGTCATCCGATGGATTGCCGAAGATAGCTCCCTGAATGGAAGGAAATATAAAGCTAATTTTCGTTTCCGGATTTGTCTGCAATTTCTGCATTCCCTTCGCATAAAATCCATAGGTAAGCTTGTATTCGATCTCAGCCAATGAATTGGCGGTCTTTTCAGTTGACTTAAGGCTGCTACAGCCTCCAACAAAAATCATCAAAAACATCACCACTAATATTTTTTTCATGTTTTCCTCACATAGCTATTTATTAAAAAAATGTCTTGCTTCCAGCCAATTATTGATTCTGTTGTAACCTTGTTCATGCAGATTACTCTCGGCAGTAAACAACAATCCTTCACCTTTGAATGCATCTATATGACGTGAACTGTCATCGATAAGATAATCACAATTCAACATGCCTTTAAAACCACAAAACACATAATTCATATCACTGATAAAAGGGAAATGTGTTCTAAGCCAATCATATTTAGCATTAAAAGATGAAGGATATTCCATGGCTGCGCTGACAAAATAGATATCAAATCGCGTCGACAATTCCCGAATTACCTCAACTGCATTGTCGATAGGATTCAAATCCCTGAAAAAATCCGGATGTCTCGGGAAGTTTCTAACCTGATTCAAATGTTCAGGCGCAACCACATCATAAATTTTTTTACCCGACATATTATGTTTCGCCAGGCGAATACCAAATTCCTTTTCGTACCAGGCAATATGCCGCTGCAAGGTATCCGCCACAGTATCATCCATATCTATAGCAATGCTTTTTCTCATGTAGAAAACACTTCGCTCAGCCGCAAAAAGAACGCGAGGATCTTTTAAGTCTGACATAATTTTTATGACCCTTACCAGAGCGGTTCAATTTTAACAATCGAAAATATTTATTACCTAAGTTTTTTATCTGACATTCGATAATTCGGACGATGCTTTACGTTCATGAGTTGCTGCCGAATAAACTTCAAAAGCAGCATCCAAATTGATTAGAAAAATCACAAAACCCACAACCAAATCGGGCCACGCGCTAAATGTAAATGCAGTCACAATTGCAGCACCAATTACAGCTAGATTAGCCAAGGCATCATTTCGCGCAGACAAAAAAGCAGCGCGAGTGAGGCTACCACTCTGTTTGCGATAACGCGCAAGCACAAATGCACAGGATAGATTCACAATCAAAGCTCCAATTCCCGTGATTGATAATAGAGTGACATCGGGTGGCGTAGGAACAAGAAATTTTTCCCAAGCTGTCCAAAGTGTAAACATTCCAGGAATAAGAAGAATTGCGGCAAGCCCCATACCAGCCAATGATCGATACCGCAAACTCCATCCAACAGCAACATATACAAGAAGGTTGACAGCCGTATCTTCAAGAAAATCAATAGAGTCGGCGAACAGTGAAACCGAATCTATTGCGCGCGCAACAGAAAATTCAACGAAAAAATATCCAAAATTTAACAAAGCAACGACTAGCACAGCCCGACGGAGAGACAAGTTGTTAGAATCCACAAATTTCCCCTCTACGGTTATGGCATCGGAGTGCATGAGCCTCATGTTAACTGTTCAATTAGTAAAATTAACTATTGACACCACAGTCGCTTGTTATAATTTTTATTTCATATGAATTTCTGCTTGCTAGGTCTGCAAGGAGCTGACTTTAATTTCATATTCAAGCCTAGCCACTTCAGCTTTACAAGAATAATAAAGTTTTATACAAAGAACCATAAACTTTTCTTCGCTAGAAGCTTTATTCCAGCTACCCCAAGAAGTATTTTTAATGGTTTCCATTAGTTCGCTCTTTTGATCAGGGGAAAATGTATTAAAGAAGTTATTAACTCGGCTTTCATCTAACCTTTGATTTAGCTTATGAGCGAAGTCATTTCTAATTTTACCAATTGCATTTAATGGCTTTTGTAGAGCATCAGAAAGGCCTAAGCAAAGCGCTAAATTAACTTGGCCGGAATAATCTAGATTTAACTTCTTGAGATAAGTAGGAGAGTGAATTGCCTTACTTATATAGGTATTTAGGAGCTCTTCTATATAAATATGAATTCGTACAACCTTACCGAGGTCGTCCTCATTTAGCAGAATTGATTTTAAAGAAGATTCATCGATATTGCTCAATACTGCACCTACTCATTCATAACGTTGCTGTAAACGGTGGTTTTTAAGTAGTGCCTTTATGCCACAAAATGCAGCGAAGCGGAATGGCATAAAGGTGCTACTTAAAAACCATCCGTTTGATGGCCTTGTTAAACAAACACAAATAGACCATTGCCTAAATTCACTGCGAACCAAAAAAAGCCGAACAGAAAACTTAACGACCTAAAGCCTGAGGCGACAAGGCTTTTGATTTTTACCTAAGCTTCATGGCCGCATTCTTAAATTAGTGCTACTAAAAAAATGATGCAGGCAAATGCAGCCAAACTTTGATTCAAATGCACGCCTACGACTTTGACGTATTCAATTCTTTTAGTGCCTTATTTTGAGAAGGCAGTACATATTTAATAACGGTCATAACCAAAGCAAAAAACAACTGACCGATTAAACCACCAAATAATTCAGTATTGGAATCAAAGATGAAGGGTGCAATATGGGTTAATAGATATACTACACCCAGCGTCATGAGAAAATGCTCGAAAAATTTCTTTGTGGATAATAGCGAATTTTTATCAATCATAATGTTTTTCCTTTTTAACGTTGTTATAAGCGGTGCGTTTTTTGTTGCGCTTTTGTGTTATACACAATGAGCACCGCGAATGCAAAAGCGCAACAAAAAATGCATCCGCTTGATGACATTGTTAGCTATTTTTACATAGTTTATTAAATAGACTCAAAAGTGCTTGCGCTTCCGATGAGCCACTTTCAAATTCTATTCCTTGCCTAGATGCACAACTACCAATTATATTGATATTGTCACACTGCCAGCAAATAGTAGCCAGAAAGAGCAGTTGGTTTTCACTTGAAATTTTGATAGCGAAGCCTGGTATGTGGCAGCGCGACTGCAAACCACTAGGTAATGCATTCCAAAGCTTAATAATTTTTTCGACTTCATATTGCGAGCAGAGATGAGTAGATTCGATTCCATCTTCTTCCCTTTCGTAAGACCCAGAAACGATATTATCGGCTCCAACTGAACCCCTGAGCTTCAGGATTTCAAATGACGAAAATTCTTTGCCTGTAAATGCACGCATTTTCATTACTGTGCCCATAGCTAACGAATGAAATGAACTCCCCCCACTTAACACCAACCCCGCGCTGGCGTAAGG
>CBINNU010000003.1:0-315167 GCA_966252135.1 uncultured Cellvibrio sp.
GCTTGAGCAGCGCGCAATACTGATAATTTTTCATCACCAGTGATCAACAGCACCAACAATTTGGATTGCATTAATCCTGACAAGGTCAGAGTCATGCGCTCGGTGATATTGCCTGTCACTTCACTTTGAATCGCATTAATTGCGGCGCAAAGTTGTTTGGATTCCGAGTTGAGCGCTTCCGTCAAACCGGGCGCATGCGGAAACAAGGATGCGGTGTGACCGTCAGAACCCATTCCCAAAATAGTGACATCAAAAGGCTGCGCCAATTGTTGATACACAGCTTCGCAATCTTCCAAACCAATTGCTGCGGTTACCGCTTCGTTTTTCATTCCAATTAAATGAGTCGATGCGGCTTTATTTTGAATCAGATGTTTAACGATAAAAGCTTCGTTACTTTTTTCGTGATCAAAATCGACCCATCGCTCATCTACCAAAGCAACGTAAATGGAGTCCCAGGGTAAATCAGACTGACTCATGGATTTGTAAAGTGGTTCAGGTGTGCTACCACCTGACACCATAAAAGTGGCTTCGCCTCTTTCATCAACCGCAGTACGCAAGGCTTTTTCACATTCGGCTTGCAGATCGGCAATCATTGCCGCGCGGTTGTCAAACAAACGCTCGATTACCATTCGTTTTCTGCTCCTGACAAAACTTCGTCAATAGAAAACCAACGACGACGATCGCTTGCTAATAATTGATGTGATGCTTGCGGACCCCAGCTGCCTGCAACATAACCGTGTGGTTTATTTTCAGGGCGCTGGAAGGCTTCGATAATGGGGTCAATCCATGCCCAGGCTGCATCAACTTCGGCGCGGTGGATAAACAGACTGGCGTCGCCTGCAGCGGCATCCAACATCAAACGTTTGTAGGCATCGGAATAAAAATCTTTGTAAGTGTCAGCGAAATTTAAGTTCAATGACAAAGGACGCAAATGAGTTTCGTGTTTTTCCAGATCTTTCGACACCATAATAATTTTGATGCTTTCTTCCGGTTGTAAACGAATCACCAAACGATTGGGCGTCACATAACCGGCTGACTCTGGATAAACTTTATGTGCGTCTTTGTATTGAATAACAATTTCAGCGAAACGCTGTTTCATGCGTTTGCCGGTGCGCAAATAAAATGGCACGTTTGCCCAGCGAGCCGTGTCTACATACGCGCGAATGGCAACATAAGTTTCGGTATCACTATGTTTACCTAATTCTTCGAGGTAACCTGGAACTTCCTGACCATTCATGTTGCCCGCAACATACTGACCACGTACTGCGTTGTATTTAACCGTATTGCCGGTTAAGGGACGTAAACTTTCGAGCACTTTAATTTTTTCTGCACGAATACGCTCGGCAGTCATTTTGTTGGGTGATTCCATTGCGACCAAACAAAGCAATTGCAGTATATGGTTTTGCACCATGTCACGCATTGCACCAGCACCATCATAAAAGCTGGCACGGCCTTCAAGGCCGACAGTTTCAGAAATGGTAATTTGCACGTGATCAATCGATTTGGAATCCCACAAATGCTCGAACATGCCGTTGGCGAAACGTAATGCCAATAAATTTTGTACAGTTTCTTTACCGAGATAATGGTCGATACGGAAGATAGCGTCTTCGCGGAAATATTCGGCGATCTGGCTGTTAATTTCTTCTGCGGATTTGCCGTCGTAACCCAAAGGTTTTTCAACCACAACGCGCGCGAAATCAGTAATCAAATTCATTTCGTGCAAATGTTTGCAACAGATACTAAATACGGAAGGTGGTGTAGAAAGATAGAATACGCGCTGTTTGTTATTGCCAGAATTCAACAAATCGGCCAGTGCTTGCCAGTGTTCATCTTTGGTTGATATATCAACAAATACCGGAAACAATTGCTTGGCAAAATTATCCCAATCAGCGGCGACAAATTCGTCTGCATTCAAATGCTTTTCTGCTGCTGCGCGAACCTTATCCTTGTATTCACCTACCATTTGTGTGTTGCGGCAAGTCGGAATAATACGAGCATTTTTTGGCAAAGAACCTTCGCGATGCGCGCGATATAAACCGGGAATTAATTTGCGCAGAGCCAGATCGCCTGCACCACCAAAAATGACAAAATCGAACGCTTCTAGCATGAGTATGGATTCCAACTATTGATTCAGCGACAGCGCACTGAACCCAATCTAACGAAAATAAAAACCCCGAATTGAACTCGGGGTTTTGACCAAATTTACCAACTGAATACCGTTGCGCCTTCTTCGGCTTTTCCTACCGATTCTCGGAAAGGCGCGAATAATTCTCGTCCCATTCCGTAGTGTATTGCCGACAAATCGGCAGTTGCCGGTTGTCGTGCTTTCAATTCTTCAGGACTCACATGCAGTTCAAGTAGCCCGGCTTCTGCATCCAGGGTGACCAAATCACCGGTTTTCACCAAACCTATTGGGCCGTTATCCAGTGCTTCAGGGGTGATATGAATTGCAGCCGGAATCTTACCAGAGGCACCGGACATACGGCCATCAGTCACCAACGCAACTTTAAAGCCGCGATCCTGCAACACCCCCAAAGGTGGCGTTAATTTGTGCAATTCGGGCATTCCGCAGGCTTTTGGCCCCTGGAAGCGAACTACCGCCACGAAATCTTTTTCCAACTCGCCGCGTTTAAACGCATCCTGCAGCTCGGCTTGGCTCTGAAACACTATAGCTGGTGCGGTGATTTTGCGATGCTCGGGTTTAACCGCAGAAATCTTGATCACTGAACGACCCAAATTACCTTTTAGTAATCTCAAGCCACCTTCAGCACTGAAAGGCTTGTCGATGGGGCGCAGAACTGAATCATCCAGAGTTTCTTTCGCCGCATCACGCCAAACGACTTGATCACCATCGAGGAAAGGCTCTTGAACATAAGCGGATAAACCATCACCCATGACGGTTTTCACATCTTCATGCAACAAACCGACTTTGCGTAATTCGCGGAACAGGAAGCCCATACCACCCACTGCCTGGAAGCGGTTTACATCCGCCAAACCATTGGGATAAATACGGCACAGCAGCGGCACTATATCTGAGATGTCTGACATATCCTGCCAATCCACAATCACACCGGCTGCACGAGCGATAGCGACGATATGCATGGCGTGGTTGGTAGAACCGCCTGTCGCCATTAAACCGACAATACCGTTAACGATAGATTTTTCAGTCACTATCTCGGCCAGAGTGATTGGTTCACGGGTAATTTTGGCTAACTGATGAACAGAAGCGCGAGTCAGAGCGTCACGCAAAGGCGTATAAGGGTTGATGAAAGTACTACCGGGCAAGTGTATACCCATAATTTCCATCAACATTTGATTGGTATTCGCAGTACCGTAGAAAGTACAGGTGCCCGCGCTGTGGTAAGACGCACTCTCGGCAGCCAATAATTCTTTGCGGCCAATCTTGCCTTCAGTGTAGAGCTGACGGGCTTTGGCTTTTTCGTTGTTGGGCAAGCCAGGCGTCATAGGGCCGGCAGGGATAAAAATGATCGGCAATTGACCAAAGGACAAAGCACCCATCATCAAACCCGGGACAATCTTGTCGCAGACACCCAAACAAACAGCCGCATCAAACATATCGTGAGACAGGGCAATAGCCGTGCTCATGGCAATCACGTCGCGGCTGAACAGGGATAAATCCATGCCCGGATAACCTTGAGTCACGCCATCACACATAGCCGGAACACCACCAGCCATTTGCGCGGTCATGCCCATTTCTTTGGCGGCTTTTTTGATAGGTTCGAGGTATTCGCCGTAAGGTACGTGTGCCGACAGCATTTCATTGTAAGCCGAGACTACACCTATATTGGCAGCTTGACCTTCTGCCAGCGCCAGCTTGTCATCAGCATTACAAGCCGCAAAACCGTGTGCGAGATTGGCACAACCCAAGTGGTGGCGCGATGGACCCTGACTGCGGAATTTGCTGACCTTTTCCAGGTAAGCCGCGCGGGTGACACGGCTTTTCTCAATAATCCGCTCGGTTATGGCCATCAGGCGCGAATCGGGACTTGTGTAGTCACTCATTTGATTACCACTTATTTGTATTGACCGAAAAATTCATTAGCCCGAGTCTTACGACTTCTTTTTGGCTGCCTTGTAAAAGTTGATAAGACCAATGGTAGACGCGTCATGCGCAGGATTCACCTCGCGGGCCAGGTCCAGCTCCGGTTGAATACCAGCCGCCAATACCTTGCCCAATTCAACGCCCCACTGATCAAAAGAATGAACGCGCCAAATGATACCCTGAACCAATATTTTATGCTCGTAGAGCGCAATCAAACTGCCCAAACTGCGCGGGCTCACCTTCTGCAACAAAATAGTATTGGTTGGACGATTACCGCGATGTACCTTGTGTTCCACAATTTCTTCGATACGTGCAGCAGATACACCCTTGGCTGATAATTCCTTACGGACCTGATCAGCATCAATGCCCTGCATCAGAGCCTGGGTTTGCGCAAAGTAGTTAGCCATCAATGCATCGTGATGACCTTCAGCCGATTCCACTGGCTCAACAGAACCTATGAAATCGGCAGGGATAATGTCAGTGCCTTGATGCAACATTTGGTAGAAAGCATGTTGGCCGTTGATGCCCACTTCACCCCAGACCAGAGGCACAGTACCAAAACCGACTTTTTCGCCAGCCCAGTTAACTGACTTGCCGTTACTTTCCATTTCCGCTTGTTGCATATACGCCGGGAAACGATGCAAACATTGATCGTAAGGTAATAAGGCCAGTGCAGGATATTTCAGGAAATTGCGATTCCAGATGCCGATCAATGCCAAGAGCACGGGAGCATTTTTTTCGAGTGGCGCGGATTGGAAATGCTGATCCATTTCAAACGCGCCTTCCAACAATTCCACAAAATTATTGAAACCAATATCGATCACAATCGGCAAACCAATTGCGGACCAAAGTGAGAAACGGCCACCGACCCAATCCCACATATCAAAAATATTTTCTTCAGCGATACCAAATGCAGTCACCAATTTACGATTGGTGGATACCGCCACAAAATGCTTGGCGATCGCGGCTTTATCCCCTGCGGCAGCCATAAACCAGCGCTCGGCAGTGCGTGCGTTAGTCATGGTTTCTTGTGTAGTAAAAGTTTTGGATGCAATTACAAACAAAGTGGTTTCAGGATTCACTTTGGTGAGCACTTCAGCGATCTGTACGCCGTCGATATTGGATACAAAGTGCATAGTAAAACGTTTATCGCTATAAGCTTTCAAGGCTTCGCAAGCCATTAAGGGGCCGAGATTGGAACCGCCTATCCCAATGCTGACGACATCAGTAATCGTTTTGCCGGTATAACCTTTCCATTCACCACTGCGCAATTTTTGCTCGAGTTTACGCATACGTTCCAATTCAGCATTAATTGCCGGGCGCGCGTCTTGTCCATCAATCATGATGGGTTTATTCGATCTATCGCGTAGCGCCACATGCATTACTGCTCTGTCTTCGGTTGCGTTGATGTGTTGGGCAGCAAACATGCGCTTGCGCCAGGTTTCAACATCAGCATCGCGAGCCAAGCCAAGAAGATTGTGCAAAACATCGGCATTGAAGAGATTCTTGGAGTAATCGAGTAGAAGATTGGGCGCTTGAATGGAGAAGGAGGCAAATCGGGAAGGGTCTTGAGCGAAGAGTTGTTTCATATGCTGCTGGCGCATTAATTCAGCTTGTGATTCTAATTTGCTGTAGCTCGCCAGTTGATCAAAGCGCAGGAATGGTTGCATCTAACTCTCTCCGGTATTTTGGTTTTGTGTCTGGGCTGATGGGTTTTCGAGGGATATGCTTGAGTTATCATCCTAATCGAAAACGAAAGTCTGCACTGCTCATCCTAGTAATCTGTGACTTTGGCTGAGGATAATTTTTACCTGCATTTTTTACCAAATAGTCATGGGTGCAAAAAGGCGGCTATGATAGGCAGAGCCGATTTTAGTGTCAACGAAACCCGCCTTTTCAAGGCGTCAAATAAGAAACTGATTGATGAAAAAAAACCACGCAATTCCATTGGGGATCATCGAAGGATTTTTTGGTCGCAGCTGGGATCATGCTACTCGCGCCGCTTATGCAAAATTTCTTGCACAACATCAGTTCGATTTTTACATCTACGCACCAAAAAACGACAGTTATCTTCGTCGCCAATGGCATAACGATTGGCCAGGTGACGAAAAAAAATCCCTGATAAATTTGCGCGAGATTTACGCAAATGCGGGCATTAAATTTGGTATCGGCTTAAGCCCGTTGGAAATCTGGCAAGATCAGAAAGATCCAAATTACGACGCCTTTCGAAATCGCGTCCAGAAATTAAATGATTTGAGCCCCGATATTCTCTGCATTTTGTTTGATGATATGCGCGGTGACTTGCCTCAGCTCGCCGCAATCCAAACCGAATTAACCCATATTGCAGCGGATATCAGTTGTGCCAAACAGATTATTTTTTGCCCCAGCTATTATTCAACTGATCCGGTATTGGAAAAAGTGTTTGGCAAAATGCCAGAAAATTATTGGCAGGATTTAGGTAAAGGAATTGATCCATCAATTGATATTTTTTGGACGGGCACAAAAGTCTGTAGTGAATTTTATTCTGCTGATGATTTGCAATGGATAGCGGCGCAATTGCAACGCAAAGTTTTTTTATGGGACAACTATCCGGTGAATGACGGTGCAATTAAATCGCGACGTTTGCATTTGCAACCTTTTCATCCAAGCCAGGCAGAATTGGCACCGCATATTCGCGGCCACGCTGCTAACCCCATGAATCAGGCCTGGCTTTCACAGATTCCACTCTTGAGTCTGGTTAATCTTTATCAACAAAGATCGTTCAATGCTGAGGATTTATTTGTGCAATTGGCAGGCGAATCGCTTGGGCGACAACTTTTTCAGGATGCAGTCATATTTCAGCAAAATGGATTGAATCAACTCAGCATTGATCAAAAAAACAACTACAAACAAATCTATCAACAATTTTTGCCAAGTCCCTTCGCCCGCGAAGTCATTGATTGGCTTGACGATCTTTATCTGTTTGATCCAAGCTGCCTGACTGAATAACCGTCAACTTCATGACAATTGAATTACCTCGACTAAACTCAAGTAAAGTCGCCACACAAAAACAGGAGCACTCATGCTTAACGGACAACACAAAACTATCGACGCGCTAATTTCACCTCTGGAACAATTAAATATTTTATCCAAAGTCGATGTAGCCAAACTCCTGGACAGCAGCCAAAGCGGACTCTATAAAATATTCCGCAATTGTTCTCTTGCGGTGCTAAATACGGGTAACGACACTGACGACGGCAAAGAATTATTAGAACGCTACAAAGATTTTGACATTAGTATTGTTCAACAAGAAAGGGGAATAAAACTCGCTGTCAAAAATGCGCCCACGAATGCTTTTGTTGACGACAAAATGATAAAGGGGATCAGTGAACATTTATTTACTGTTCTGCGCGATGTGATTTATACCAACGATGAAATTTACGGAAATCCAAAATTTAATTTGCAAACTAGCGAAGGCATTACCGATGCGGTTTTTCATATGTTGCGCAACGCCAATTTATTACAGCCAGGATTAGACCCAAATTTGGTTGTTTGCTGGGGCGGTCACTCCATTAGTCGACACGAATACGACTACACCAAAGAAGTCGGTTACGCATTAGGTTTACGCGGTTTGGATACTTGCACCGGTTGCGGCCCAGGCGCCATGAAAGGCCCGATGAAAGGCGCCACTATTGGCCACGCAAAACAGCGCATCAATACTGGTCGTTATATTGGTATTACTGAACCAGGCATTATTGCTGCTGAAGCGCCGAATCCTATCGTGAATAAATTGGTAATCATGCCGGATATCGAAAAGCGCCTTGAAGCTTTTGTGCGTTTGGGCCACGGCATAATTGTATTCCCCGGTGGCGCCGGTACTACTGAAGAAATTTTATATATTCTCGGTATTTTGTTGCATCCCGATAACAAAGATATTCCCTTCCCGCTGATTTTTACCGGCCCGGCCAGCGCCAAAGAATATTTTGAACGCGTCGATGAATTTATCGGCAAAACACTGGGCAAAGAAGCGCAAGAGCAATACCAGATTATTGTGAATGATCCCGATGAAGTTGCTCGCCAAATGAAAGCCGGTATTCAACAAGTGCGTGAATTCCGCAAACAAACGGAAGATGCTTATTATTTCAATTGGCACTTAACCATTAATCACGATTTGCAAATGCCGTTTATTCCAACACATGAAAATATGCGCAATCTGGAACTCCACAAAAATCAACCGAGCAATCAATTAGCCGCTAATTTGCGCCGCGCTTTTTCCGGGATTGTTGCAGGTAACGTAAAAGAAGATGGCATTCGCGCAATCGATGAATTCGGTCATTTTGAATTACACGGCGATTCGGAAATTATGCATCCGGTTGATGAATTATTGTGTTCCTTCGCACAACAAAACCGCATGAAATTACCGGGCAGACATTATCGACCCTGTTATAAGGTTATTAAATAATTAAACGGATTCTAACTGTAGGGGCAGGCCCCCGTGCCTGCCCAAAAAATCTCATCAAATTCAAACATAGGGCAACCACAGGGGGTTGCCCCTACAACAGAAAATGTTCCTGATGGATTTGCACATAAAATAAAAGCGGCCAATGCCGCTTTTATTTTATAAACAGAATTTTATTCGTTAGGTCTCGGTACAAATCCACCGAAAGGGAACTGCGTGACTTTATCACCTGCTTTTACTTCACTGATTTTTGCAGGGCCTTCTTTTTCGACTTCATCGATACGAATAATAGCGTGCATCGGGATATAAGAACGCTTCACGCCGGCAAATTCGTTTTTCAATTTTTCTTCCGCGGGGTCAACCAATAATTGGCTGCGCTCACCAAACACAAATTCTTCGACCTCGATAAAACCATACATCTCACTCTGGTAAATGGCTGTACAAAATACTTCATACACCTGAGCCTGATTAAGGAAGATAACTTTGTAAACGGGTTTGTTAGCCATAACTATCAATTACTCGGAAAACGGACTGAAGAATTAAAGGGCGCGCAGGATAGCACAAGTTTTCCTTATTCTCGTTCCAACTGACCGTTTTTCACACAGCTTATTTAGTCGATTCTGTTATTAAGCGGTTAGTCTGCCGCAATATTGACGGGAGTACCCTTTCGCTCAGGTTTGTGCAAAAGCAACAACAAGGGTAAAGCCGCAATAGTCACCCACATCATGAGTTGAAAATCCTGCAAATAGGCCAAAGTTGCTGCCTGACGCTGCACTTCATTGTTGATAGCAACCAAACCTGTGGTTGTGCTTATATCCCAATGGCCCGACTCCCCTACTTTGGCCAGAGCCTGGTTGTAAGGGGTTATGTAGTCAGCAAAGGCCGCATGATTGCGTTGAATATTTTGCTGCAATTCCGCCATCACCACTGAAATCCCGATGCTACTGCCGATATTGCGAGTCAGGCTGAATAATGCAGTGCCTTCATTACGAAACCGGCTTTCAAGGCTGGCAAAAGCAATCGCGGACAACGGTACAAAAATAAAACCCAAACCAACACCCTGAATAACAGAGGTACGGACTATGTCCCATCCGGTGATATCGGTATTAAACAGCGTCATTTCCCAGAGCGATATGATGGTCAAAATCAAACCAAAACCCACCTGTTTGCGCGGATCAACTTTACCGGCGATCTTGCCCACTATCATCATTGAGAACATAACGCCCATACCACGTGGCGCCATCACCAAACCGACATCCACTACCGGATACCCCAAGAGGTTTTGCAAGAAAGGGGGTAACAGGGCCATAGTTGCAAGCAGAATGATTCCTACCACAAACATAAAAATCAGGCCGACAGAAAAGTTACGATCTTTAAAAATCGCGGGTTCGATAAAGGGTTGTTTGTAGGTAAAAATATGGCTGATAAACCAGTAAAACCCCAGCCCCATCAAAATACACTCAAGAATAATTTCCGGACTATTAAACCAATTCTGGCTCTCGCCTCTATCCAACATCATTTGCAGAGCACCGATACCCAAACTCAAAAAAGCAAAGCCCAGCAAATCGAAATGACGCTTGCTATTGAGTGGCGTTTCTTTGACTGTGGCCATAACACCCAAAAATGCCAAAGCCCCCAGAGGCACATTGATATAAAACACCCATCGCCAGCTGTAATGTTCTGTCAGTAATCCACCCAGAGTTGGCCCGAGAATAGGCCCAAGCACTACTCCCATTCCCCATACTGCCATGGCCTGGCTGTGTTTTTCTTTGGGATAAGTATCCAGCAAAATGGATTGCGACAAAGGCACCAGAGCAGCGCCGAAAATACCCTGTAATAAACGGAAAATTACTACTTGAGGAAGGTTTTGCGCAGCGCCACACAACATCGAAGCAATAGTGAAACCCGCAATTGACCAGAGCATCAAACGTTTGCGACCAAATCTATCCGAGAGAAAGCCGGTAAGCGGCAAAAAAATCGCTGCTGCGACTATGTAAGAGGTCAGCACCCAGGAAATCTGATCCTGAGTTGCCGACATACTGCCTTGCATATGCGGCAAAGCAACGTTGGCGATAGTGGTATCCAACGCCTGAATAATCGTTGCCAACATCACCGAAGCGGTGATCCAACCACGCTTGCTTGCTGACAGATTCATAGACTCGGGAGTCATTTCATTTGCTATCCGGGCCACAACAGTTCTCCTGCAGGGTCAAATGGAAAAGCCCAGTAACGAACGCTTATAACCGGTATCAATTTCGATACCGGTACTCAAACCAGCTTGCAAACCCGGTGCGTTTTTATTGGGTTTGATGCTGATCCGCACCGGAACACGCTGGGCGATCTTCACCCAGTTACCTGTGGCGTTTTGCGCGGGAATCACCGAAAACTCGGCACCGGTCGCAGGGCTGATACTCTGCACTTCACCGCTCCAGACAATACCAGGATAAGTATCCACTTTGACCTTCACAGGCTGCCCGACTCGCACATGGGTTAAATCTGTCTCGATAAAATTGGCCTCAACCCAGAGATTATCACTCGCAACCAATGACATAACCGAACTACCCACAGCCACAAATTCCCCCACTTCCGGTGGTTTGGTAACTATGCCATCCCGGGGCGCCGTGATTTCGGTATAGGTCAGATTTAACTGCGCTTGCTCAACGCCAGCCTTGGCAGCCAAATAACTGGGGTGTTGCTCGATGGGCATATCTGCATCACCGCCCAAGGACTCGGCAATTCTCTTCAAATCCTGCTCTATCGTGATCACCTGTTGGTCACTGATGCGACGAGTGTGGCTGACTTCATCGTAAGCCGCTTTTGCAACCAACTTTTGTTCTGCCAGATTAGCCTGACGCTGCTGCTCTCTCACCGCATAATCGCGATTGTCTAATGCCAACTGTAATTCCGATTGTTTCTCGCGATAACTTGCATGCAAAGCCGCCAGATTGGTGCGCACCTCTGCCAAATTAGCCTCGGCTTTTGCCAAAGCTACTTCATAAGGTTTGCGATCCAGAACTAAGAGTAACTGACCGGCTTTAACCTGATCATTCTCGGCGACGAGTCGTTGCTCAACCGTACCGGCTATTCGTGGACGAATCGTAATAACGTCCGCTTTGGTATAGGCATTTTCCGTAGTTGCGTAACGGCCACCGGATAAATAAATCACCAACCCCACAATCCCCGCCAAGATCGGGATTACAACCAACAATAAAAATCGACGCGACCTTAATGCTTCAGTCATTTTGTATTTACCTCAGATACCTCTTTGGATTCAGATAAGTTTTTGCCCAAGACCGTCAGATTTGCCCGTACCTGATTTAATCCAGCAAACAGGGCCTGCTGTTGTTCTGGCGTTAAACCATCCAGAGCTTTGCGTTGAAACTCAGCAGACGCTGCCGTAATCACCTTGACTATAGGGGCAGCAGCAGGGGTTAAAAAAAGTTGAAAGGCACGACGGTCTGTTGGATCAGAACGACGCTCGATCCAGCCGTTTTCGGCCAGTTGATCCAACAAACGCGCCAGACTTATGGGTTGAATATCCATGAAGTCGGCCAGATCGACTTGCCGTATCCCCTGCCAACGACGCACACCCAGCAGCGCCTTGGCCTGGGATAAGGTCAGTTGATATTGCTCGAAATAATAGGACGCAATACGACGTGTCAGGCGCAGGTTATCGGCCAGCAAAAACCCGAGGCTTTCACTCTCGGGTACCAGTTGGCCCAAATCATCAGAATCAAGTGAACTCATAAACCATCCTCATAACAAGTTAGGCACATAATATACATAGCTTATTAATTTTCAAAAGATGGCTTTGTTCTGACGTTAGAACCAGAATCCGTTTCAAGTTATAAGATGACTGGATTAGCCCGGATTAAGCACAAACCAGTATACTGCGCGCCCTTTTTCAGCCGTATCCGGTGGACTCCATGAACTTTGCCTCCCTTGGCCTTGCGCCCGAACTCCTGCATGCCCTCAAAGTCATGGAATTCAAAACCCTGACACCGGTTCAGGAACAAGCTATTCCCGCCGCTCGCAAAGGCATTGATTTGCTGGTGACAGCCCAAACCGGCACCGGAAAAACGGCCGCCTACTGTTTGCCGATTCTGCAAAAAATGTTGGAAAAGCCCAAAAACGCAGAAGCAGGATTTGTACGCACACTAATACTGGCGCCGACTCGCGAATTGGTTGAGCAAATCGCCAAAGCCATGCAGTCCTTCGCGCAATTTACACCGCTGAAAATTGCTGCGGTGTACGGCGGTGTTAAAGTGACAAATCAAACTGCAAAGTTGCGCGCAGGTGTGGATATTCTGGTGGCCACTCCTGGCCGATTAAAAGAACATATCGAATTGGAGAATATCAATTTAGCGAAAGTGGAATTTGCAGTTCTGGATGAAGCGGACCGTATGTTGGATATGGGTTTCGTTAACGACATGCACGCATTGTTAACCAGCATTAGTCGCCCGCATCAAACTTTATTTTTTTCCGCAACCGGTTCGCCACTGGTAACCAATTTATCCAAACAAGCGATGAACCGCCCTACTCTGATTACGGTGAGCAAACGCAACTCGGTTGCAGAAACAGTCAATCATCTACTGTACCCCGTCGACTCAACCCGCAAATACGAATTATTTCTGCATTTGCTGCGCACAGAAAATTGGTATCAAGTGATGGTTTTCAGCAGCACACGCGAAGAGGCCGAAAATTTATTTAAAGCATTAAAAAACGACAAAGTTGAAGCGGCCGTTATTCACAGCGAAAAAACGCAAGGATCAAGACGACGCGCACTGCAAGAATTTAAAGATGGAAAATTACAAGTCCTAGTCGCCACTGAAGTCGCCGCACGCGGTTTGGATATTCAAGGTTTGGATTTTGTCGTCAATCTCGATTTGCCCTTCTTCACCGAAGATTACGTACACCGCGTAGGCCGCACCGGCCGCGCCGGTAAAAAAGGCACCGCCATTTCCTTCGTAACGCCAGCAGAAGAACACCGCATTTCACTAATCGAAGAAGTCATTGATACCAAAATCAAACGCGAAAAAATCAAAGGCTTCGAAACCACCGAAACCGTTGTTAAGAAAATTGAAAAACCCAAAAGCGGATTACTGAAACTTGCTAAAGAGAAACCGAAAAAAACAACTGGAACTGCTGGGAAAAGTAAAACTACAAGCCAAACTAAAACCAGCTCAAGGTCAAAATCTGCAGCAGGAAAATTGGTTAAAGCTAAAGGTAAAGTCAGCAGCGGTAAAGCCATAGCCAAACAGAAAAACGCACCGACGAAGAAACGCTAATTTTTTCATATCCTTATGCGAACAATAGAAACTATATTCAAAGAAATCGAAAACGCTCCTGATTTCGCTATGCACAACATAGACTCTGTACATTATAAAAATGGATATGGAGATACCCCACTTCACATAGTTTGTTATTGGGGAGATTGTGAGGCTATTTCAATTATAGTTTCTGCTGGAGCGGACATAAACGCAATTGGGGAATCAGGGTTTACACCTCTTCATTGCGCAACTCAAATGAACAAAACTGAAGCGATTCAACTTCTACTGAGTCTGGGAGCAAAGCCAGACATTCCAGACAATGACAATTTAATTCCATTAGACCTTGCAGAGATATTAGAACTCAGTGAAGCAACTCATGCTTTAACTCATGGTTCAGAATAAACCACCTGTAGGTTGGAAGAGCGCAGCGACTTCCGACATGTTTTTGAGTGTCTGAATTTTTAAATATTTGCGAACAATTTTGTCGGAAGTCGCTGCGCTCTTCCAACCTACGGTCTATCACTCGCCCAAATCATCATCCTCATCCAACACATCCGCATGTTGTGCGAGACGGCCACGGGGTTTTCTTAATGCGGGTTTTGCCAAAATCTCGACATAAAAACTGGTAGCGTTCTGGGCGATTGCAGTATCAAGATGTGTGAACAAATCTCTTAGCTTTACCTCTTCGGCTTCAGCTTCGGTGATGCCAAATTTGCAATCGAACAACCAATAATCGGATACCGGCGGCAATTTTTTACGGCGTTCGCGTTTTACGTATTTGCGGATTTCCTGCTTGATTTTGTCGCGTGAGGAACTCGGGTCTTGAGTGTCGAGTTTGAATGTCTTTTTCATGGAAACCTGCAAGCTGGGTGGTTCGGGGCGCGCATCTTACCGCAATCCCGCTGCTTCGGGGCATTTAAACAGGTGATTCCAACTGGCTAACCCCCTATAATGCGCGCCTCTTTTTTGTGTATTGTTTAATCAGGTAAGTTGCATGTCTGCCACTGAAGCACCGGTCAAAAAGCTCTATATCAAAACTCATGGTTGTCAGATGAATGAGTATGATTCGTCGCGCATGAAGGATTTACTGGGGGAATCGCACCAGATGGTGCCTACCGAAAACCCCGAAGATGCCGACGTGATCCTGGTGAATACCTGCTCGATTCGTGAAAAAGCGCAAGAAAAGCTGTTCCATGAACTTGGCCGTTGGAAGAAACTCAAGAAGAAAAACCCCAATTTGATTATCGGCGTGGGCGGCTGTGTCGCCAGCCAGGAAGGTGCAGCCATTGCCGAGCGTGCGCCTTATGTAGATTTGATTTTCGGCCCGCAAACCCTGCATCGCCTGCCGGAAATGATGGAGACCCAAAAAAACAACGGCGTAGTTGTGGTGGATGTCAGCTTCCCTGAAATTGAAAAATTCGACCGCTTGCCGCAACCCGATGCCGATGGCGTCAGTGCGTTTGTGTCGATTATGGAAGGCTGCTCCAAGTACTGCACCTTCTGTGTGGTTCCCTACACGCGCGGTGAAGAAGTCAGCCGCCCGGTGGCTGATGTGATGAATGAAATTCTTCATCTGGCTAAACAAGGTGTGCGCGAAGTGAATTTGTTGGGGCAAAACGTTAACGCTTATCGCGGTGAAGCGGCTGACGGCAGCATTGTCGATTTAGCCGAATTGATCAGCTACGTTGCCGCAATCGATGGCATAGATCGTATTCGTTTTACCACATCACATCCTGTTGAATTTACCGATGCGCTAATCGATGCCTACAACCATATTCCAGAATTGGTGAGCCATTTGCATTTACCGGTACAAAGCGGATCAGATCGAATTTTAATGGCGATGAAACGCGGCCACACAGTATTGGAATACAAATCCAAATTGCGTCGCTTGAAAAAAATTCGCCCTAATATCAGTTTCTCGTCTGATTTTATTATCGGTTTCCCCGGCGAAACCGACGCTGATTTTGAAGCGACTATGAAATTAATTCACGAAATGGATTTTGATACTTCGTACAGTTTTATTTACAGCGCTCGCCCAGGCACACCGGCTGCAGATATGGAAGACAACACGCCTGAAGATGTGAAAAAACAACGCCTGCAAATTCTGCAAGATCGTCTTACGCAACAAGCGCATGCGATCAGTCGCCGTATGGTTGGCAACACCGAACGCATTCTGGTAACGGGTTATTCCAAAAAAGATCCAGGGCAACTCTGTGGTCGCAGCGAAAACAATCGCGTGGTTAACTTCCGTTGTGATAACGCTGATTTGATTGGAAAATTCGCGGACATCTTAATTGAGGAAGCCCTGACCAATTCATTACGCGGAAGTCTGGTTGCCTCTGAACTCGATCTCGACTGGGTTAAATAATTATCAAGCGCGGTAAAGAATTGTATTTTGACGCGTTTGTCATCACTCTTTAATTTTTAGCTACATTAGACTGCCGTTACCACAAACCCGCTAATAACGATAAGGTAACGGCAATGAAAAATCTGTTAACGCTATTCTGTTTAATTTGCTCCCCGCTTTCACTCGCTAGCACATTAGGTGATGCACCAACTCATGTTGATATAGGTGCGGTAAAAACCAAAGGCACGCTCGAATACTCAGCAGCTAATCAAACTTACAAGATCACCGCCTCGGGCACTAACATGTGGGGTGGTCAAGACGAATTGCATTACGCATACACTCAACTCAAAGGCGATTTTATTCTACGCGCAAATTTTGCTTTTGAAGGCAAAGGTGTAGATCCACATCGAAAAGTGGGATGGAATGTGCGTAAATCTTTGGATGGAAATTCAGAAAATATTCACGCGACTGTTCATGGCGACGGGTTAACGTCACTACAATTTCGTGCAACACCCGGCGGTGAAACTCAACAACACATTTTGAAAATTCAGGCACCGGATGTCATCCAACTCGAACGCCGTGGTGATACTTATATTATGAGTGCCGCGCGCATGGGCGAGCCATTTCAAGTCACATCGGTTACCCAAGCAGGCATGGGCGACACTTTATATGTGGGTTTGAGTTTGTGCGCACATAATCCTGATGTAGTTGAGAAAGCGATTATTTCTAACGTCAGAATTATCACACCTGCTGCGAAAGATTTTAAACCTTATCAGGATTACATCGGTAGTCATCTCGAGATTCTGGATATGAAAACCAAAAACAGCCGTATAGTGTTTTCATCGCCAGATTCGATTCAAGCCCCTAACTGGACGCCTGATGGCAAAACCCTGATTTATAATTCAAAAGGTTTGCTTTACAACTTCGATATTGCGACTGGCAACATCAGCGTTTTGGAAACCGGTTTTGCTAACGACAACAACAATGATCACGTATTGTCATGGGACGGAAAACAAATCGGCATTAGCCATCACGCAAAAGACGATAATCGTCAATCCACCATTTATGTGTTGCCGATTAGTGGTTCAAAAAATCCTACGCAAATTTCTGCAACCGGCGTGGGCCATTCTTATTTACACGGCTTTTCACCTGACAATAAAAAATTGGTATTCACCGGTGGTCGTGATGGGGTGTATGACATTTACACCATCGACATAGCCACTAAAAAAGAAACGCGATTAACTCATTCGCCTGATCTGGATGACGGCGCAGAATATTCACCCGACGGAAAGAAAATTTATTTCAACTCCAACCGTACAGGTTTGATGCAACTCTGGCGAATGGATGCCGATGGAAAAAATCAGGAACAATTAACCTTTGATACTTACAACAATTGGTTCCCGCATATTTCACCTGATGGCAAAAAAATTGTGTTCCTGACCTATCACGAGGGCATTGATCCAAACGATCACCCTTTCTATCGTCACGTATATTTACGCGAGATGCCGATTGATGGCGGCGAACCCAAAGTGATTGCTTATGTTTACGGTGGACAAGGCACCATCAATGTCCCCAGTTGGTCACCTGATGGCAGCAAGATTGCGTTTGTGAGTAATACGAAGTTGTAAATGATTTAACCTGACACTCATCGAGTGTCAGGTATTTATTTGATTAATGCGGGAATTAACTGTGCAGCCGTATTAAATGCAGCTCTGCAATCAGGATTTGTGGCCTTTTCAATACTTTCCGCATCGACATCCACACCACATCCACCCTCGTCATCCTCAATCTTAAAAAAATACTGGTCTGCTAACTCTTTTTGTGCGAACTTACTGACATCAACATCACTGATTTGCAAATCATCAGCACAATAGCCTGCAGTAGAATTACAGTAGTTCAAATTTATCTTTGATAGATTTTCCTGAGCAGTAGACTCAATCTGTTCAACAGAAGCAGATTTTTCGCTTGAAGATTCTTCGCCATAGGAAATACTTGTAATACAAATGAATGGTAGAAACCAGACGAGTTTTTTCATTTAAACACTCCCGATATTCAAGATGTTTGATTGACTAATAGTTTAAAAATAGGTTCAAAAATATTTAGTTAATCAGGCTTAATTTCACCACAATCGTCCGAAATCCAATTTCCCGCCATAACAATGTCCAGGGTATGAGTTTTGCCATCGACGGTTTGCGTCATAGTGCCTGTTCCGGAATATTGTTTTGGCGATGAGAAAACAATTTCACTTTCGCCGTGACTCGGGTTTTCGCCGGTGCAGACATGTTTTGATTTGAATCGATTTTTACTGATTTGGGTTAATGTGGTTTTACAATTCTCATCATCTTCAGGTAATTCACCGCGATCAATTTCGGCTTTGGTAACGCATTGTTTTACTTTGGAGCCATCAGTTGATACTTGAACTTTATCATTTTCAAAACTGATTGAATCCTCATTAAATTTCATACCCGATTGCGCCATCATAGCTTGCATTTGCTTGCGTTGTTCGGGCGGCATATTGGCCAATTGTTTTTTCATTTCTTTCATGGCTTTTTTCATTTGATCGGTTTGCATTGCCTGTAATTCTTTGCCGCTATCACCAGTGAGCGAAAAAGTGTTTTCCCATAAACCCGGTTGCATGTCCAATTTAATGGTTTGCGCCATTACCGAAGAAGAACAAATCGATAAAGCAAAAGCGGATAAACAGATTAATTTACGCATAGCTTTACTCCCGGCAGTTAATAAATTCTAGGTTCAATTTCCAAATCAATAGCAAACTTGTCTTTTACAGAATTTTGTATGGCTCTGGCAAGCGAAAGAACAGCATCACCCGTCAATTTATTCGGATTAGTCAGAACCAAGGCTTGTTGACTGTGTACTACTACGCCATCCAGTTCTTTACCCTTCCATCCGGTTTGATCAATCAACCAAGCCGCCGCCAATTTACGGTGATTATCACCCGCTGGATAAGACGGCATTTGTGGGTGTTCTTGTATCAGCTTGTCAAAATGCGATGCTGTGATTATTGGATTTTTAAAAAAGCTGCCCACATTAGGAATTTGTTGTGGATCAGGTAACTTTGACTGACGGATATGAATCACCGCATGACTGACTTCTTCCGGCGTTACATTGATAAGATCTTCATCTGCAAAATAATCACTCAACGCAGGGTAAGTCAAATTAGTTTTCGGAATTTTGCTGAGCTTGAATGTTACTGAAGTGATGATGTATTGATCTTTAAATTCATGTTTAAAAATACTGTCGCGATAAGCAAACTGACAACTTTCATTCAAGAAAGAAACTTCAATACCACTGGCAATTTCAATGGTCGATAATTCGGTAATTAAATCTTTCACCTCAACGCCATAAGCACCGATATTTTGAATGGGTGCTGCACCCACACTACCTGGAATCAAGGATAAATTTTCCAACCCGTAGTAACCATGATCCAAACAATATTCTACTGCTTGATGCCAGTTTTCACCCGCTGCAAAATTAATCCAGACATACTCATCAGTTTCCTGAATTAATTGAATGCCGCGCAATTTCAGATGAATCACCAAACCCCGAAAATCATTTTCAAACACAATATTACTGCCACCACCCAATAACAGAATCGGCAACTCACGCTCACACGCAAAAACCAAAGCTTCTTTTATTTCATTGTGACTGGTAACACTTACGTAATAATCTGCCGTCGCGGGAACTGCGAGGGTGTTGAGTTTTTGTAATGAGAATTGCGGTAGAAATAGTGGCACTTGTTTTTCCAATTAATAAAGTATTCACCCCCTCCTAACCTCCCCCTCCACAAGGGGGAGGGACTTGACTCCCTGCTTGCTACAGAGCGGAGTCTGTCCCCTCCCCTTACGAAGGGGAGGGTTAGGGTGGGGTTTGTTTTTACACAATTTTTTTCAAAAAATGTTGCGCGGTTTCTTCAACCAAATCCAACACTCTCTCAAAATCTTCTGAATCACCATGATAAGGATCAGGTACTTCGGTGTAACCCATGTGCGGTGCGAATTCCATAAATAATCCCAAGTGCCCCGTAAAATGCGCAGGTTTCATTTTTTGCAAATTCGCGAGATTGGATTTATCCATCGCCAAAATATAATCAAACTCATCAAAATCATCCCGCGTTACCAACCGCGCACGCAATACCGATAAATCATATCCACGTTTGGCCGCTGCTTTAATGGTGCGAGGATCAGGCGCATGACCAATATGCCAATCGCCCGTTCCGGCAGAATCCACCAGAATTCTTTTTTCAAGGCCAGCATCTGCAACCAGTTTTCGCAATACACCATCAGCAGTAGGCGAGCGACAAATGTTACCTAAACAAACGAATAGAATTTTTTTCATAAGATTAACCAAAATATTACTAATCTTTCCCCTCTCCCCTGCCCCTCTCCCCTGCCCCTCTCCCACAAGGGGAGAGGGGAATTGGTTCTGTTCAAATATTGACTTGAACTCATATTTTTCAAGTTTATCCACAATTTCAGCATGAACTCATATCTACTCCCTCTCCCTTGATGGGAGAGGGCTGGGGAGAGGGTGTTTTAAATCTCCAAAATTTTCCTAACTCGAACCAAATCCTCTTCAGTATCCACGCCACCCGGCACTGCCATGCAGGCTTCTTCAATATGAATGGCATGACCATTTGCGAGAGCACGCAATTGTTCGAGTGATTCAATTTTTTCGAGATCAGCTTGTGGCCAGGTGACAAATTCATTTAATAAAGAAACACGATAGGCATAAATACCAATATGGCGTTGCGGTACAAAACCAGAGGGTAATTCCGTTACATCCGGTTTTGCAAAATGATCACGCGGCCATGCAATAGGAGCACGGCTAAAATAAAGCGCTTTTCCACGATTGTCTTTTACGACTTTTACTATATTGGGGTTTCGAAAATCAACCAACGAATGAATTGGCTCACTCAAAGTTGCCATGCTGCAAAAAGTATTTTTAGCGAGATTATTAGCGACTTGATTAATCACTTGCGGTGGAATTAAAGGTTCATCACCTTGCACATTAACGACTATATCATCTGCTTGCAGATTAAATTGCTGCGCTACTTCCTGCAGGCGATCTGTGCCTGAATTGTGGGTTGCTTTGGTCATGCAGACATTCGCACCAAATTCTTTGGCCACTGCTTCGATGCGCGCATCATCAGTAGCAATAATCACTTTTACAGCATCACTTTGACTCGCACGTTCATACACATGTTGAATCATAGTTTTACCGGCAATCAATTTTAAGGGCTTTGCTGGTAAACGGGTTGATGCATAACGCGCCGGAATCACAACATAAAATTTCATTCTACAAGATCACCTTTTACAAACGAGTTTTGTAGGTTGGGAAAGCGAAGCGCCTTCCGACAGATTATTTAGATAAATTGACTTTTTGAACTCGAATAGCATTCAATTTTTCCATAAACTCTTGCCAAAAGCCTTCATCCAATTGCGCCTCAACAGCCAGATAAAACCAATTGTCTTTGGCAAAGTTTTTACATTTCACAGCATCTTTTTCTGTCATCAATACCAACTGATCAGCTGCAAATGCAAAATCGTCTTCGCAATAGGCATAATGATCAGGAAAATCGTGCTCGATAAATTCCAGATTCAATTCTTGCAAGGTCTTATAAAAACGTTGCGGATTCCCTATGCCTGCGACCGCGTGGCAAGGCTGTTTTATTAACTCGGATAAACCAATCACTTGTGAGGTTTTTAGATTAACCCAGTGAAGCGGTTTAATCTGCATAGCATGAAAATTTTTTATCGGGGGATTATCCGACGGATTATTCACAACTATTATGTCAGCACTTTCTAATCGTGATACAGGCTCACGCAATGGCCCAACAGGTAATCGCCAACCATTACCAAACCAACGCTGACCGTCGATAACAACAATTTCCAAATGACGCCCAAAACTATAATCCTGCAATCCATCATCACTCAATACAACCAATGTATTTTGCTGACGCACTAATGATGTTGCCGCCATTCGATCAGGCCCCACTACCAGGGGGCATTGGGTTTGATTAAAAATGCTGATGGGTTCATCACCTGCTTCAACGGCGGTGGAATTTTCAGTGACCAGATAGGGAGACTCTTTCGCCTGACTGCCGTAACCGCGACTAATCACACCCGGATTTTGATTTTCTGCTTGTAACTTTTTAACCAGCGCAATTAACAGCGGCGTTTTTCCGGTTCCACCTACTGAAATATTGCCAACAACAATGGTGGGTGTTGTGGGCGTTCTTTGTTTGAATTTAATTAACCAGAATTTGCGCAAATTTGAGAGCAATATAAAAATAATTGCCAATGGGAAAAGCAAAAGCGTCCAACGACTTTTGCCGTACCAGTTGTTGAGAAAAAATGATTCGAGTGAGTTTTTTTTCATGAAGGTTTTTAATACCCCTCTCCCCTGCCCCTCTCCCACAAGGGGAGAGGGGAATTGGTTTTGTTCAATACTTTATTTGAACCCAACTCTTGCAAACTTATCTTCTTTTTCCTTATGAACTGGTATCTGCCCCCTCTCCCTTGATGGGAGAAGGTTGGGGAGAGGGTGTTTGCTCTACTTCTCAGCTTCCGCTTCCGGCATTCTTGTTGTCATGCGTAAATTCACAAAACCCAATTGTCCGGCGACATCCATTGCGCGCACAACAAATTGATGAGAGGTTTTGGCGTCGGCAGTGATGATTAACGGAATTTTGGTATTGCCCTTGGCAAGCTCGTCCAAATTAATTTTTAAAGTTTCGGCTTTGTTATTTACCAGCGAGCGACCATTGATTGCATAAGCGCCATCAACTGCAATTAAAATTTCAATTTGTTCAGGTAAATCACTACTCGGTTCACCATTCGCTTGTGGCAGATCCACTTTTAAATGGGTTTCTTTGGTGAATGAAGTGGATACCATAAAAAATATCAACAACAAAAACACCACATCAATCAGTGGTGTTAAATTCACTTCATCATTGTTGCGGGATTGTCGACGAAATTTCATCGCAAACCTCAGCCTTGTTTGACGTCAACGCGACGTTCGCTGTGCAAAGCGTCAACCAATTTAATGGATTCTTCTTCCAGTACCACTACGATTGAATCAATTCGACGCTGAAAATAACGGTGACTGATGGTGGCAGGAATCGCGACAATCAATCCGGCTGCTGTAGTAATCAAGGCTACCGAAATTCCCCCAGCCAACGCACCGGTATTACCTGTACCTTGAATCATGATGGCGTTAAAGGTTTGGATCATACCGAAGACTGTCCCCAGCAAACCCAGCAGCGGCGCGATATTGGCAATAGTCCCCAGAAGGGTGATGTATTTTTCCAGATCATGTATGACCTGATTGGCCGCTTCCTGAATTGAATCCTTCATGACTTCACGACCTTGTTTGGAATTACTCAGGCCAGCGGCGAGGATTGAACCTAGAGGTGAAGATTGTTTGAGTTCACGCAACTTGGCGGCATCCATTTGGTTGTTCTTCAACCAACTCCAGACCTGCGCCAGGAGTGTACGCGGTGCGATCTTATTGGAATTTAGCGTCCAGAAACGCTCGATGCTCACGCCAACGACAATTAATGAACATATCAGAATGGGCCACATCAAAAAGCCGCCCGACAAAAATATCTCAATCACGCTTGATTCCTCACTCGATTAAACGCGGGCGTACCTTACCATAACCAAGGATCAGGAAAAGCCCGTCACTTCAAAATTTCATTGTTGATCAATGCCAATAACGTCGTTTTAAATCCCTATAGATTAAAACCGGCTGATTGACTCCGTTTTTCCAGGAAAATTCCAAAGCGCCCTGCTCGGCCGTATTAAATTCGCGCGCTCCAATCGATTGAAACCTTTTACGCACGCTTTTGTGGGGATGCCCGTAACGATTGTGATAACCCGCCGAATACACCACCTCTGCAGGTCGCAGCTGCTTTACAAACGCAAGGCTGGATGAGGTCTGACTCCCGTGGTGCCCTGCCAACAGTAGCTGAATATTTTTGGGTAATTGATGGTTACTCAATAACTGCGCTTCTACTTCGCGCTCCAGATCACCCGGTAACAAAATAATCTGATTCTGATAAGTAATTTCCAGCACGCATGAATAATTATTAGCACTGGCCCTATAACGCAAAGGCCAGGTGATAAAACGGAAACTCACTTGATGCCACTGCCATGCGGGAAACTCATGACAGGAGTTCACATGATTGGCTTGTTGATAAAGCGCTTGCTGTGTTCTTGTCGGTTGGAATACAGGCTGATATTGCCCCAACAATAATTGATCAACCGAAATATTTGCCAACAAACCTTCAAGCCCACCGGCATGATCCTGATCATTATGGCTAACGACCAGGATATCCAATTGTCGAATCGCACGGGATCGCAAATAAGGAGCGAGAATGCCGCTGCCCGCATCAAAATTATCAGAAAACTTTGCACCCGTGTCATACACCAATGTTTTATCTTTCACTTGCACAACTACCGCTGTGCCCTGCCCTACGTCCAAGACTAACAATTTCAAATCTGGTTGATCCGGCTTTGGCAAAGTCATCACTACTAGTAAACTCATAATTAAAAAAGTTGTACTGATACTTCGCGCAAAGAATCCTTTCGGCAATAACAACAGCAAACAACAAAAAGCCAAAAACATCGTCATAGCTGGTGTTAATTCAACTAAAGGATTGGCCTCAAAAGGAAAAATATTTAATAACGCAGATAAAAAATCTAACAACCAATCCAATAAGATAGCTGCAATATTTAATAAACCTTGCCCCCACCCGGGAATTAGACTGTCCAGGACTGCAGCCAGCAATAAACAAGGAACCACCATAAAGGTTATCACCGGGATCGCAAGTGCATTAGCGATGGGTGAAGCCAGGGAGAAACTGCTAATGAAAATAATCAGAGGTACTAACAAACCCACCAACATCAACCATTGTGATCGACAATAATCCAGAATTATCTGACCCAATTTTTGGCGAGGCGTTAATGACCCGTGCAATTTCAACCGACCCGAAAAGCCCATCAACAATAATGCTACTGCACCAAAAGATAACCAGAAACCCATGTCGTAGGCTGCGAGCGGATCAACAATGACTACCAAGACTAATGCTAAACAAAAAATTCGAATAAATTGCGTCTCTTGCCGCTGCAAACATATCCAATAAAAAATGGATAGCATCAATAAAGTTCTTACCGTCGGAATATTGAATCCTGCCAGCGCTGAATAAAACCCGGCGAAAATCATGGCGGTGATATAACCAAAAAATTGTGCGGGAAACGGGACTCGAACTAACTGCAGCAATCGTCCCAAAGTTAATCCCAAATAAAATCCGACAATCGCTAAAAACCCTACATGCAAACCGGAAATTGCGATTAGATGATTGGTGCCAGTTTTTTGCATTATCTGCCAATCGTTTTTTTCAACTTCACTGGAGTCGCCAATTAATAACGCCGCTAATATTCCTTTGTGTTGTGAATCAGAATGGTGAATCACCCAACGTTGTAATTGGTATCGCCAGATTTCGATTGCATCGGAAAAATTCTTATCACTTACAGGTAAAGGTTGGTTATCGCCTTTAATCACATAACCGGTTGCACCTATGCCTTTGCGTAGCAACCAGAGTTGATAATCAAAACCCGCAGGGTTTACAAAACTGCGGGGCCTGTGCAGTTTTACACTCAGTTGCCATTGGTCACCGGTTTGCAAAGTCGGCATTGAATCTTGTGAGCGAAAATACCAGGAGAGTTGCACGCGATCAGGTTTGTTAGCTTGTACTTCATTCCCCTGTTGATCGCGCAGTGATTTTACGTCCAACCAAAAACGTATTTGTTTGGATTCGCGTTTGGGTAATCCACTAATAGTGCCTGTCAATAAAAATGTTTTGCCGGAATCCACATCAGCCAATTGCGATGTAAGAATTTGATGCCCGGAGTAGATCCCCCAGGAAATTCCCAATGCAAATACCAATAGATAACCAATGAATCGACGCGCAGGTCGAATCAAAATCAACAAAAATAAAGGAGTGAGTAAAAAGAGAAATGTCAGCGAGGGTAATGCTGGAAATAACCCGGTTAATAAAACCGCAGCCGAAAATAATAAAAACTTGAGTAACATAATTCATCCTTGAATTGTTTGCTAATTTACTCCGCCATTTGTGGCAAGAATCGGGTGTCCATCCAATAACGTTTGGGATTATCCGGTTGAATATAAACCGGCATAGTATCGTCTTTAATGTATTCGGTTGGATCAAACCAAATATTGTCACTTTCAAATACATGGATTTTATTGGTAACAGGATCCAGCCACTGCGCGACAATCATAAATGGATGACGGCCGTTAACAGTCAAGGATTCATTGAGGCTCACTTCTTGAAATTTGGCGTGAATCAATCGACCCTGGGTTTGTAAATATTCACGTTTGCGATTACCCGCAATACCCGCCCAAATCATGCCTGCACCAATCAGAAAAAAGACTCCGCCCAAAATAAACAGAATCAACTCACCAAAATAGAGTTGGAAAAAGCTATTAATTTTGGCGTCTTGTGGATTGTCTTGCAGATAAAAAATATCGACGGCTTCGCCTATGGCGTAAGAGCGGGAACTGGAGGATGTATTGGATACGTATTCGTAGGTTTTTCCATCTCTCGCCTGGTAACTCACAACCGGCGCGTACATGGTGGTGCCATCGGATCTGTGTGTAGCGAAGTCTATGACAGCGCCCTGGGTTTTAGTGGCGCTGGCTAAAAATTCCTGAGTATCCAAGTGCAAATAAATAGCACCGATTAATAAGGCAGCACCAATCAGGCTAAAGGTATATTTAATGATGGCTATAACTTTCACGGAATCTCCTTTTAATCTTCTTATGAGAGGCGCAATCCTGTCATAAAACCGCCATTGCTGCCAACTAAACTTGGACTATGCTGGTAAAACCATTTTGGATAATAGTTTTTATCGTGATTTCTCGGCATAATGCCGCACTTTCATCAAGGTTGTTCGTTACTTCATGGCTCGAAAGTTACTCAAGCGGTTTTTCCCCAGTCCATCCGAGATTAAAGAGCATAAAGCTTTGCATTTTCTTGGGGACCTTCTGCACGATCCAAACCTGTTTCACCTCAACCGCCATTCAGTATCAGTCGCTTTTTTCTGGGGTTTGTTTGTCGCTATGTTGCCCATCCCCGGGCAAATGGCGGTCGCAGCTGCGGCTGCTTTATTCTTTCGTTGTAACTTGCCTATTTCTGTCGCATTGGTTTGGATCACTAATCCATTGACCATGCCTTTCTTTTTCTTTATCGCCTATGAAGTGGGCAAATTTATTTTACAAATTGATGCCACTACAACAGTCAATGCCGATGCGGTAGCAAACATCAGCTTTAGTGGTTTATGGGATCTAATAGTCGACAACCAATATCGCGCTGCATTGGATTGGTTAGGCAATGAATTAGGCAGTGTCTGGAAACCTTTCCTGCTCGGCTCTTTAGTCACCGGCGCAGCGTTAGGTGCTTTGGGATATTTTGGTATGCAGGCTTACTGGCGCTGGCACGCTGTCAGTGCATGGAATAAACGCAAACTGAAACGTGCTCAACAATAATCGCGTGATGGTTTTTAAAAATCCGCTCTCTCAAATGAAAGAGCGAACGAATCAGGATGGCTTTTTCGGTTTTTGAATTTTCGGTGCCGATTTGGCTGCACGCAATTTTTTCTCGTGACGCTCGCGAACTACTTTCTCTTCACGACTGGGTTGCTGAATACGCGTCACTCGCTCGCTATCAAACCCGGCTGTTTTACACAGATCCGCAATTTCACGCTCGGTTAATTCTTGCCACTGACCAACACGTACGTGTGATGGAATAAAAATATTGCCGTAACGCACGCGTTTTAATCGGCTAACTTTTACGCCTTGTGATTCCCACAAGCGACGCACTTCACGATTGCGCCCTTCCATCACCACGCAATAAAACCATTTGTTGCGTGATTCACCAGCGCCTTCAACAATATCGGTAAATCGTGCGAGGCCGTCATCCAACATTACACCTTCACGCAAATTGCGCAGCATATCGTCATCCACATCGCCTTGAATACGCACTAAATATTCGCGATCAATAACTGACGATGGATGCATTAATTTATTAGCCAATTCACCGTCGTTAGTGAACAACAACAAACCGCTGGTATTAAAATCCAGGCGACCGACTGAAATCCAACGCTCACCTTTTAACGCAGGCAAACGATCATAAACCGTCGGGCGTCCTTCAGGGTCAGAGCGCGAACAAATTTCACCTTCGGGTTTGTTATAAAGAATGACTCGACGACGCGAGGCTTCTGCTTGCAGAACAACACGCTGACCATTCACAAAGACTTTATCTTTATTGGTGATGCGATCACCCAAACGGGCAACCTGATCATTCACGCGAATTTGGCCCGCTTCGATCATGCGTTCAACTTCACGACGCGACGCAATGCCCAAACGAGCGAGAACTTTTTGCAGTTTTTCTCCCGCAGGAGGAGGCGTTTGTACAACATCAGTCGATGCAACTGCTATCTCATCTTTCACCACAGCGCGACTTTTGTGTGCACTTTTGTTTGAATCTTTGCTTGAACTTTTCCCCGGAGTTTTCGGGCTTTTGTTCGCAACCGCTGGCTTCACAGCCCTGGCGGGTTTTTTGGGTTTGTCTGTAATTTTTTTCACCTTAAATAATAAAAATGCTTTGGTTGAATTTGTAGGGGCAGGCCCCCTGTGCCTGCCCGGGCGGCCACGGGGGGCCGCCCCTACATTAATCTTCTCGCGGTTTTTCCATTTCCGCTTCCACTGAAATATCTTGTTCCACTTCAGTAAACGCCGGTTCACCATCAACAAATTCTTCAGTCACAGGTTGGGCTTCCAATTCCGTAAGAGAAACAATTTCTGTTTGATCAGGGATAGGGGCATCAGTGTCTTTTTCACCAACACCTTCTTCAACCAAATTCAACATAGGGTTGATTTCATCCAGATCGCGGATTTCGCTCAAGCTGGGTAATTCTTCCAAACTTTTTAAATTGAAATAATCCAGAAATTGACGAGTGGTTGCATAAAGTGAAGGACGACCGGGAACATCACGATGCCCAACCACTTTTACCCAATCGCGCTCCAACAAGGTTTTCATAATGTGCGAGCTCACCGCAACACCGCGAATCTCTTCAATATCACCACGAGTAATCGGTTGGCGATAGGCAATTAACGCGATAGTTTCCAGCAGAGCACGTGAATATTTTTGTGGTTTCTCTTCCCACAAGCGGCCAACCCAGGGCGCCAAATCATCACAGACTTGAAAACGCCAGCCAGAAGCAACTTCTTTTAATTCAAAACCACGGCCTTTGGTATCCGCTTGAATATCTTCCAATGCCGCTTGCACTTCTTCTTTGGTTGGTGCGACTAAAGGATCAAACAATTCCAAAATTTTACCGACTGACATTGGTTGGCCAAACGCCAACACCGCACCTTCAACAATGCGGCGCAACATAGGTTGATCAACCGGCATTTGCGTGGGCAAAGGTGCCTGCTCAACACTGTCATCAACTTCCGATTGAATTACATCATCGGGCTGATTGATTTCGTCGGATTCAAGTTCATCTATGACGTCGTTCATAAAAAATGTCTGCAATGATTAGATTATTGACTGCGGGCTTTCACGTGGATCGGACCAAAGGCTTCGCTTTGTACAATTTCTACCAACGATTCTTTAATCAATTCCATGACCGCAAGGAAAGTCACTACAACACCCAATCGTCCTTCTTCTATTCTAAAAAGACTGACGAAAGGAACAAAACTTTGGTTGGCCAATTTATCCAACACTTGCGCCATACGCTCACGGGTTGATAATTTTTCTTTCGACACATGGTGTGATTCAAACATGTCAGCACGGCGCAACACCTCTGATAACGCCAGCAGAATTTCTTGCAATTCAACATCCGGCTCGGGGCGCATCAAACTGCGATCCGGTGCTTGTGCTGATGCCACAAAAATATTGCGACCGACTCGCGGCAATGCATCCACATCTTCGGCTGCTTGTTTGAAACGTTCGTATTCTTGCAAGCGACGAATCAAGGATGCACGCGGATCCTCTTCTTCCTGCTCTTCTTCAGCAGAACGTGGCAACAGCATGCGCGATTTGATTTCAGCCAGCATGGCCGCCATCACCAAATATTCTGCCGCCAATTCAAATTGATGCGACTGCATCAAATCCACGTAAGCCATGTATTGACTGGTAATTTCAGACACGTTGATATCGAGAATATCCAAATTCTGACGGCGAATCAGGTACAACAATAAATCCAGCGGGCCTTCGAATGCCTCGAGGAAAACCTCCAGCGCATCCGGCGGAATATAAAGGTCTTGCGGTAATTGGGTATAGGCTTTGCCTTGCACTATGGCGAAAGGCATTTCACTTTGGACAGGCGCAGCGGGCGGCACAGCCTCAAATGATTGCTGTACCGGCGTGGATTCAACAGGGCTAGCCTCTTCGGCAGCGACGGTTTCCGACACGATAATGTTCCAAGTCCAAAAATAAGGGCGGCATTATAGCCCGAGCCATCCAAAGCTGTCACAGGTCTTTTTGGATTTTGTTGAACATCAACAATCCATTGAAATTCAATTGGTTATATCAGTTTATTGATGTGATGCAGCAAATCAAATCCGAATAAAAATCAGCCAATCATCAGCAATCAACATTCGACTTAGCCAAATAGATAAGGGAATAACTGGCGTTTTTCCGCCTGACTCAACTGCTCTACCCTGCGTTTGTTAATCTCCGGCACCTGATCCACATCAGGAAAAAACGCCAAGGCTTTTTCCAGACTGGCTTCGCGAATTAAATGCAAAATCGGGTAAGGCGAGCGATTGGTAAGATTTTCATCGTCATCAGGGTCAGCTCCGGCGAAACAATAATCTGGATGAAAACTGGCGATTTGAAACTCACCTTCGTAACCTTCCCTGCGCAACAGCTGATTAGCCCAATTTAAAAATTGGTTGTAATCCCAAAAGTCCTGCAGGTGATCAGCAACCACCAACAAACTGGTTTCAATCTCGGGCGAGCGCCTCAAACATTCACACTCGTCACGTAAATCAGCCAAAAGACGCTCATCATCCTTTGCGTCGCTAAGTTGAATGCGAACTTTATTGTCATGAAATGGTTTGGCAGCAAAAGGGCAAAGCTTGAGCCCGATCACCACTTGTTGCAGCCAGGTTGACACGGCCTGGGTTATTTGATTCTCTTGCATAGTTTTCCATCACAGCCTGTTGAGATTTCTATGAAACATAATTCTATCCTCCAAACCATAGGCAACACACCCTCCATTCGCATCAACCGTTTATTCCGTTCTGATATTGAAGTCTGGATGAAAATTGAAAGATTCAATCCCGGCAGCAGTATTAAAGATCGTATCGCACTCGCGATGATTGAAGATGCTGAGCAAAAAGGTTTAATCAACAAAGACACCACTATTATCGAACCCACTTCAGGTAATACGGGTGTGGGATTAGCGCTGGTCTGCGCCGTTAAAGGTTATAAATTGATTTTGACCATGCCGGAATCCATGTCGATTGAACGCCGCAAATTGATTAAAGCTTACGGTGCAGAGATTGTATTAACACCACGTGAACTGGGTATGGGTGGCTGCATCGCCAAAGCGAATGAATTATTGGCAGCAACACCCAACTCCTGGATGCCGCAACAATTTAATAATCCGGCAAACGTTGACGTACATCGTCAAACAACTGCCAAAGAAATTCTCGCCGATTTCCCCGAAGGTTTGGATTTTATGATTACTGGCGTAGGCACTGGCGGCCATATTTCCGGTTGTAGCCAGGTGCTGAAGCAACATTTTCCTGAATTAAAAACTTTTGCCGTTGAACCGGAAAAATCCCCCGTGATCAGCGGCGGACAAAAAGGTTTACATCGATTGCAAGGCATAGGCGCCGGTTTTATCCCGCAAGTTCTGGATACAAAAACTCTCGACGGCACTATTTTGGTTTCAGAAGAAAATGCCTTTCAAATGACTCGCGATTGTGCTGCAAAAGAAGGCATTTTGGTGGGGATTTCATCCGGCGCAACGCTGGCTGCAGTTGCACAAAAACAAGATGAATTACCCAGTGGTAGCCGCGTTTTAGTGTTTAGTTACGACACAGGCGAGCGTTATTTGTCGATTGAAGATTTGTTTGTGTAAATTAAAAACAGTTGCAGTAAAAGTGTTAGTCATACCCGAATAATCACATGGAAGTGATGTAGTAGGGCAATGCAGGAGCAATTGCCGAGGGTATCCAGTGACTTTACTATCTCCAAACTAAAGTCGCTGGATTCCCCAAGGGGAATGACAGTGATATGAAATTTTCTTAGAGCCAGCCTTTTCGTTTGAAAAACCAATAAGGCAAAATTGCGGATAAAAACATCAATAAAAATGCAAATTCAAAACCGTGATCCCATTGAGATGTAGGTATGTGCGCGAAGTTCATACCATACATACTGGCGACAACCGTCGGTGGCAGAAACACCATGGCGGCAATCGAGAAAATTTTAATAATCTGGTTTTGTTCGATGTTGATAAAACCCTGAGTCGAGTCCATCAAGAAGTTAATCTTGTCGAACAAAAATGCAGTGTGTGACATCAAGGATTCTACGTCGCGTTTAATTTCGCGTGCAGTTTCTTGCAACTCCAGCGAATCTTTTAAATGTTTTTGGATAAACGAAATCGAACGCTGGGTATCCATCAAACACAAACGAATTTTTCCGTTGCTATCTTCCAGTTTGGCCAATTGATCAATCGCATCTTCCAATTCGGCGTCGCTGTCTTCCAACACCATGCGGCTAACGTCTTCCAGTTTGCGATGGATGTCTTCCAGAGTGTCCGCAAGATTTTCGACTTTTTGCTCGAACATGGTCACCAGCAATTCCATAGGCGTCGCCACCTGGACCTGACCGGCGCGGGCGCGCATACGCAATAAACGGAAATCAGCTATATCGTCTTCACGCAAAGTAATCAGGCGCGTGTCCTGCAAAATAAAAGCGACTGTTACGGCACTGTGACGGCCAGATTCAGCGGGCGCGAGAAACAGGGAGTGAACGTGCAGACCTGCACTGTCCAAAAAATAACGGGCAGAAAATTCGATTTCTTCAACGTCGTCGGATTCGGGCAATTCGGCACGCAGAAAGGTGTTGAGCTCTTCACGTTCATCATCCGTGGCTTCGCGAGCGTCAATCCAAAGTGCATCAGCAAGGGCAACCTTGGTGTTTTCATCTGCCTGATTGTCTTCACGCAGATTCGACCCTTGCAGTTTGAATAATCTGAGCATGAGTAGTCCTCCCAAGGTTTGCGGTCGGCTTTATAGCATATTCAGATGAGAGTTAAAGCTTTTTCTTGAGAATTTACTTTAAGTTCTAATCGACCCGCCAATCAGCTTAGTCAGGCTTTTACAATTACCCAAACACAAGCCAAACAAAAAGGGGCATAAGCCCCTTTTTTCGAACAAAGGATCGACACAGATTAGAGCTTGTATCCATCTTCTTCATGCAGACTGATATCCAAACCAACGGTTTCGTCTTCCTGAGTGACACGCAATCCCTTGGTAAACAATGAAGTCAGTTTCAGAACAATGTAAGTAACAATTGCTGTATAAACCAGAACCGCGACGACACCGATTAATTGCACCATCAATTGACCAGCCATGGTTTCGATTCCAGTCGCAAAACCCTGCCCGCTAAACGCACCCAATTGAGTTGAAGCAAATACACCGACTAACAAAGTTCCCAAAATCCCGCCAACACCGTGAACCGGGAACACATCGAGCGAGTCATCGATTTTCCAAACGCGTTTGACCAGGTGCGTCATGTAAAAACAAATCACACCGGCAGACAAACCAATAATTAACGCACCACCGGGACCAACATTGCCTGATGCGGGCGTGATAGTACCCAGACCCGCCACCATGCCGGTGACAATACCCAGAGCGCTGGGTTTCTTGAAACGTATCCACTCGATGGTCATCCAGGCCATAGCACCTGCCGCTGCAGATATGTGAGTAACTAACATTGCCATAGCGGCATTACCGTTGGCGGCCAACGCACTACCTGCATTGAAACCAAACCAACCTACCCAGAGCATACCGGCGCCGGTTACTGTCATAGTCATATTGTGTGGTGGCATAGCCGTAGTCGGGAAACCGTGACGCTTACCAATAACAACCGCTGCGACCAGGGCAGCAACACCGGCGGTAATATGAACCACAGTACCACCGGCAAAATCGATCAAACCCTTTTGAAACAACCAGCCGCTACCTGCCCAGACCCAGTGACAAATCGGGATGTAAACCAGAAACAACCAGAGAAGAGAAAAAATCAGCATGGAGGAGAACTTCATACGCTCGGCGAAGGCACCCACAATCAACGCAGGGGTAATAATCGCAAAAGTCATTTGATACATAGCGTGCAGGCTTAACGGAATATCACCCGCCAAGGCTTCTTCGGTCACACCTTGCAGCATAAACATACTGAAATCGCCGATCAGCGCATTGCCCGTACCAAAACTCAGTGAGTAACCCGCAATCAACCAAGCGATTGAGACAACGCAAGCAATTGCAAAACATTGCATCAACACTGACAAAACGTTTTTAACTCTGACCAGGCCTGCATAAAAGAGGGCCAAGCCGGGGAGAGTCATAAACAACACCAGCGCACTGGCGGTGAGTATCCAGGCGGTATTCGCGCCATTCAAAACGGGTTCCTGAGCCCACACGGGCATGGACAGTAAAGCGATTAATCCCACTAGTATCTTCTTCATACTGACTCCAAACTACTTGGTTGTATTTATAAAATGCTCTGTTTTGAACCAATCACACAAGGTGAATCAGCTAAAAACGAATCAAGTGAAGCCTTGTTGCACAAGAAAAAGTCACCCGAGTTCTGTAAAGCCACAAAAAACGGGCGTAATGAAAGCAATTTAAAAGCCAAAAATATTATTTTTAGTGTTTTCAGTAGCTTATAAGGATTAAAGCGACAGGCAACCCATAAAAATGCACAAATCAAAAACATTCGAATATTTTGTTGCATTTTTATGGTGCAAAAAATCAAGAACGTCCGTAACTATCCTGCAAGCGAACCACATCATCCTCTTCCAGATAGGAACCGGATTGAACCTCAACAATCTCAAGGGTGATCTTTCCGGGATTCGATAATCTGTGAGAGACACCAACCGGAATATAGGTCGATTCATTCTCGGATAACAAATATTCCTCATCACCCTTTTTAACCAGCGCGGTACCTTTTACCACTATCCAGTGCTCTGCTCTGTGATGGTGAATCTGCAACGACAAACTGCCGCCGGGTTTTACTCGGATCAAATTGACTTGATAACGATCACCATCATCAATCGCGTCATAACAGCCCCAGGGTCGATAAATTTCGCGATGCTGGAGATGCTCTTTGCGTTTTTGTTTTTCAATTTGAGTGATGATGGATTTCACTTGTTGCGCCTGATTTTTATCCGCCACCAACACCGCGTCCGGCGTGTTGATAATCATCAAATTATCCACACCCAAAGTTGCCACTAATTTATCGCGCGAAAAAACCAGCGTATTGGTTGAGCCCACATCAATGCTATCACCGATAAAACTATTGCCTGATGCATCCTGCTCATTTAAATCACTGAAAGATTTCCAATCACCCACATCACTCCAACCCGCATTCAGAGGAACACAAACAACATTTTGGCTTTTTTCCATCAGCGCGTAATCGATAGAAATATTGGGTGCTTGTGAAAAAGTTTCTTTATCGATACGAATAAAATCCAAATCCTGTTTGGAGTTTTCTTTCGCTGAGGTAACTGCCGATACCAACTCAGGTGATTGTTTGCTTAATTCATTCAAGAAAACAGAGGTCTTAAACACAAACATACCGCTGTTCCAGAAATAACAACCTTCTGCCAAATAAGTTTCGGCAGTTTGCAGATTCGGCTTTTCAACAAATTTTTCGACAGGTGAAAAACTATCGCTGGAACCTTTTACAGTTTTTATGTAGCCATAACCCGTTTCAGGTCGAGTCGGTTGTACACCAAACGTCGCTAAATGATTTTTTTCAGCTGCCGCTACGGCATTTTTAACGGCTTGCTGAAATACAGGCACATCGCGAATCATATGATCTGCAGACAGCACCAACAAAATTGGATCCTGTTCCAAGGTCGCCGCATGAATCGCTGCAATCGCTAACGCAGGCGCCGTGTTACGCGCGACTGGCTCCAATAAAATCGACGCATTTTTTTCATCAATTTCATGCAACTGTTCCGCCACCATAAAGCGGTGCTCTTCGTTACAGACCACAATCGACGCAGCCAAATCCGGCAACCCACGCAAACGCAACAAAGTTTGTTGCAACATGGTTACATCACCAAATAATTTCAGTAACTGCTTGGGATAATGAGTGCGCGACAAGGGCCACAAACGAGTACCGGAACCGCCAGCGAGAATAATTGGAATGATCATAGTTGTTGCTCTGTTAATTTTTTATTTTCCCTCCCCTTACGAAGGGGAGGGTCAGGGTGGGGTTTGTTCTTCAACGACTCCCTTCAGATTCTTTACCCCCTCCTAACCTCCCCCTCGGCAACTGCTCCTGCGTTGCCCTACCTTCCTGCATCCATGCAGTCGTTGGCAGGGGGAGGGACTTTACTCCCTACTTTTTGCGGAGTTAGAACTTGTCCCCTCCCCTGGCAAGGGGAGGGTTAGGGTGGGGTCATGCTTTCAGTTTATTTATATCTTTCTTTCAAAAAGTTTTTCATAGCATTACCAATATCAGGATGACGCTCACCATAAATGACTTGCGCCATCATGTAACCAATCTTGGTTCCACAATCGTGACTGCGGCCAATCAATTGATAAGCTTCTACGGTTTCCAAACCCAATAAAGCATCAAGACCATCAGTTAATTGAATTTCGCCACCGGCACCCGGCATGGTTTTAGCGAGCAAATCCCACACAGTTTTGGATAACACATAACGCCCGACAATCGCCATGTTGGATGGAGCCTCATCTACAGGCGGTTTCTCTACCATGCCTTTAATTGCAGCGGTTTGCCCTGGAGCAACTTGCGCACCTGAGCAATCGACCACACCGTATTTATCCACCTGATCCATAGGCACTTGCTCAACCAGAATCTGGCTATTGCCGGTTTCGGCGAAACGTTTAGTCATGCCTGCCAAATTATCCTGTTTTAAATTACAGGCTGCGTTATCAATCAACACGTCTGGCAACAAGACCGCAAAAGGCTCATCACCCACAACCGGGCGCGCACATAAAATTGCGTGACCCAATCCTTTTGCTTCTGCCTGACGAACAGAAATTACCGTTAAACCAGGCGGCGTAATCGAACGCACTTCTGCTAACAAAGAACGCTTTAAACGCGATTCCAATTGGGCTTCCAATTCAAAGCTGGTGTCAAAGTGGTTTTCAATTGCGTTTTTACTGGCATGAGTTACCAACACAATTTCTTTTATACCTGCCGCTGCAGCCTCTTCAATCACATATTGAATTAAAGGCTTATCAACGACCGGCAGCATTTCCTTTGGAATGGCTTTAGTCGCTGGCAACATGCGTGTCCCTAAACCTGCAACCGGAATAACCGCTTTTTTAATGCCCATAATCATTGTCTCTTTAAAAAATAAAATAAATAATCAAGCGTTCAACATCGCCAAAATTTCTTGAGTCTTTTCTTTAACTAACTGCGGATTCGCACGCGATTCCAAATTCAAACGCACCACCGGTTCTGTATTTGACATACGCAGATTAAAACGCCAATCCGTAAACTCCAGACTAATACCATCTGTTTTATCAATATTGATTGCATCGGCTTGGTAATGTTTCAGAATTTTTTCTATCGCCACTTTGGGATTTTCAACATGACTGTTTATTTCGCCTGGCGATGGAAATTTGGCAATACGATCGGCCAACATACTCGACAGCGTTTGTTGTTTGCGACTAATTAATTCGCAGACCAACAACCAGGGAATCATGCCGCTGTCGCAATAGAAAAAATCACGGAAGTAATGATGTGCACTCATCTCACCACCATAGACCGCATCTTCCAAGCGCATACGCTCTTTGATAAAGGCGTGACCGGTTTTGGATTGAATTGCAACGCCACCTGATTGCTTGACTATATCCTGAGTGTTCCAAGTCAGTCGCGGGTCATGAATAATATTGGCGCCGGGATTTTTTAATAAAAAAGCTTCAGCCAACAAACCTACAATGTAATAGCCTTCGGTAAAATCGCCTTTTTCATCAAACAAAAAACAGCGATCAAAATCACCGTCCCAGGCAATCCCCATATCGGCTTTGTGTTGGATAACCGCTTCGCTGGTTGATGCACGATTCTCTGGCAACAGAGGATTGGGAATACCGTTCGGAAAATGGCCATCAGGTTCGTGATGAATTTTAATAAATTCGAACGGCAGATATTTTTCCATGGCATCTATCACATGGCCTGCAGCACCATTGCCCGCGTTCACAACCAATTTCAGCGGTTTTAATTGGCTGACATCAACATAAGACAATAAATGCTGAACATAGGCATCGAGAATATTCTTCTGCTGATATTGACCGCGATTGGCAACCACAGGACCAAATTGATTTACTTCTGCCAAACGTTTGATTTCGTTCAGTCCTGTATCACCACTGATAGGTTGAGAACCCGCACGAACCATTTTCATACCGTTGTAATCAATCGGGTTATGACTCGCAGTAATTTCTACTCCGCCATCAACACCTAGATAACTGGTGGCAAAATAAATTTCTTCTGTGCCGGTTAACCCTATATCGACAACATCAACACCTTCATCCTGCAAACCTTTGGCAAACGCCATTTTCAAACCTTCGCTGGTCAAACGAACATCGCCACCCACTACAACCGATTTGGGTTTTAAAAAAACAGCGAACGCACGCGCAATTCTGTAGACAATATCTTCATTTAATTCATCGCCGAGTTTTCCGCGAATATCGTAGGCTTTAAAACACGTAAGAGTCATTGATAATTCCTGTTTATAATTTCTTGTGTATTTCATTCAACATAAAATCGAATACCTGATCGATACTCATATTGGTGCTATCCACCAACACCGCATCCGCTGCAGGCACCAAGGGCGACACGCTGCGTTTTGTGTCGCGTTCATCACGCTCTTGTATTTCTTTTACCAGAATATTTTTATCAACCGTTTCGCCTTTGGCGACCAGTTGTTTGTAGCGGCGTTCAGCTCTGGCTTCTGCACTCGCCGTTAAAAATAATTTAACAGGCGCGGAGGGAAATACCACTGTGCCCATATCGCGACCATCTGCAATCAAACCGGGTGATTTTGCAAAGGCTCTTTGTCTCGACAACAGCGCAGAACGCACCGGTTGGTAAGCGGCAATTTTTGACGCGGCCATGCTGATGGTTTCTGTACGAATTTGATCAGAAACATCTTGCCCTTCTAACAGGATCAGGGTTTTATCGCCGCTCACATCAAATTTAATTTGCAAATTCAAAGCAACATCAGCAATCGAATCAACGTCGTTGAGATCGAGTTGCTTATTCAAAGATGCGAGAGCCGTTAAACGGTAAAGCGCACCACTATCCAACAAATGAAAATTTAATTTTTTCGCCAGTAATTGGCTTAATGTACCCTTGCCTGATCCACTAGGCCCATCAATAGTGACTACAAACACGGTTTCAGACATAGGTTTAACTCGCAAAGCCTTTTGATTTAAGTTCAGTGTAAATCGCCTGACAAACCTCAATCGGGTTATCAACGCGAGTGATGGGTCGACCAATCACCAGATAACTACTGCCCTGCTGCATGGCCTCAAGTGGTGTCAGGGTTCGACGTTGATCATCCGCTGGCGAATTCGCCATACGTATACCTGGTGTGACCAGGCAGAAATCCGGACCAAAAGTGCTGCGCATGGCCTGAGCTTCTCGTGCCGAGCAAACAATACCATCCAAACCAGAATAACGGGTCAAGTTTGCAAGACGGTTAACCTGCTCATCCAGATTGGATTGCACGCCGGTTGCGCCAAGATCCGATTGATCCATGCTGGTTAGCACAGTCACGGCTACCAACAGCGGTTTGCGCCCAGATAACTTGTCCAGCTCCTCACGCGCAGCACGCATCATGCGCTCGCCACCGGAAGCATGCACATTCACCATCCAAACACCCAGCTCGGCTGCGGCTTTCACGGCTTTGGCAGTGGTATTGGGAATATCGTGAAATTTGAGATCCAGAAAAATCTCAAAACCCTTTGATTGAAGCTTTTCGACGATTTGCGGGCCGCAGGCTGTAAACAACTCCTTACCGACCTTTAATTTGCAATATTCAGGGGAAAGACGGGAAGCCAAATCCAGACAGGCCGCAGCATTGTCAAAATCCATGGCAACCACTATGGGGGATGAATTAGCAGGCAACATTCATTATTTTCCGCAATTATGGGCGGTCGCTATTAAAGCAAAATTTCGCTGGAGATTCACCTCCGGTTTTCCAGACTAAAGAATACAGGGATGCAGATGCATCCCTGTTTTGTGTGATTAGATACTCAAGCGCGATTTATTGGTCTCGAAAATCGATTCCCCTATGCCTTTCACATCCATCAATTGCTCAATGGACTTGAACTGACCGTGCTCCTTGCGCCATGCCACAATCGCTTCAGCTTTTTTGGCCCCAACGCCTTTCAACGTCATCAACGCATCCACATCAGCGGAGTTGAGATTAACTTTGTCAGTTTTGGGAACCTGTTGCTCAACCTGTGGTTTGCTTGCAGGAGATGGTGTTTCAGCTTGTGTGAAAGAAACAGCAGAAAGGGAAACAACAACAGCAGAGATAAATGCAACTAAAGATTTCATAATCAACTCCTTGTAGTGAATAAACTTTTCATCGATGAAAAGCGTTTGAGGTTAGATAACTTGTAACACCGTGATGCTTTTTCGTTGTTACGGTGGTTATCTTAGCGAATTATTTTGTTGTGAATAGTGGGAAAAATCTGAAAATTTTGTGAGATTTGGCTTACAGGGATTTTTAAAAACCTTACCCCCTCCTAACCTCCCCCTTGGCAGGGGGAGGGACCTTACTCCCTACTTTTTTGCAGAGTGAAATCCAATTCCCTCCCCTGCCAAGGGGAGGGTTAGGGTGGGGTAAAGTTATTAGAGCAACGAAATATCCTTAGCATCCCAATGCGGAAAATGCTTACGAATTAACGCATTCAATTCCAATTCAAACTCGGAATGACTGGATTTGGTCACGGCTTTTTCGGCCAGTGATTCAATCACCATACCTGCGCCCACTGTAATATTGCTCAAACGATCAATCACAATAAAGGCACCGGTGGCACGATTGGTTTTGTAAGCATCGATCAATACTGATTGATTCAATACCAATTCCACTTTGGCAATATCATTCAATTGCAGTTGAGATACTTGCGTTTGTTCTTGCGTATTCACATCAATACGGTGATGAATCACATCCACTTGACCCGCAACCAATTTACTCGCGAATTTGAAAAAATATTCGCGACCTGGTTGTAATGTCTGTTCAGTCATCCATACCAAATGCGCAGACATATGATTGGTGGGTTTAACTGAATCTTTTTCCAACACAATCATATCGCCGCGACTGATATCAATTTCATCGGTCAAGGTGAGCGTGACTGCTTGACCAACAAAGGCTGACTGCAATTCGCCATCAAAAGTCACAATGGATTTCACATGGCTGGTTTTACCTGATGGCAAAGCTTTAATCTTATCGCCAACTTTCACTTCGCCTGAGGCAACATTGCCGCAAAAGCCGCGAAAATCCAGATTGGGGCGATTGACATATTGCACCGGGAACCGGAAATCAGGCAGGTTTTTATCGCCCGCAACAGAAACTGTTTCCAGAATTTCCATCAAGGTTTTGCCTGTGTACCAACCGGATTTTTCCGAACGATTCACTACGTTATCGCCTTCCAATGCAGACATGGGCACAAACATGACATCTTTCATGCCGAGTTTTTCAGCGAAAACCAAATAATCCTGTTTGATTTTTTCAAACACAGTTTGATCAAAATCCATCAAATCCATTTTGTTGATGGCAACAACAATATGTTTGATTCCGAGCAAAGAAGCGATATAACTGTGGCGACGGGTTTGTGTCATCACACCGTGACGTGCATCGATCAAAATAATCGCCAGATCACAAGTTGATGCACCGGTTGCCATGTTGCGCGTGTACTGCTCATGACCAGGTGTATCGGCAATAATGAATTTACGTTTCTCAGTTGAAAAATAACGATAGGCCACATCAATAGTAATGCCCTGCTCTCTTTCCGCTTGCAGACCATCCACCAACAAAGCCAAATCGATTTTTTCACCAGTGGTACCGTGTTTAACAGAATCCGATTTAATGGCTGCCAATTGATCTTCGTAAATCATTTTGGAATCGTGCAGTAAGCGACCAATCAATGTGCTCTTGCCATCGTCTACACTGCCGCAGGTTAAAAAACGCAGTAATTCTTTTTGCTCATGTTGTGCAAGATAAGCGTGGATATCTTCTGCAATTAATTCACTTTGATGGCTCATATGACTCTCTATATATAGTTAAATTTTTTAAAAATTTTAATGAATGAAAATTTTTAAAAATAGCCCTCTTGCTTTTTCTTTTCCATAGATCCGGAACTATCGTGATCTATGACACGGCCCTGACGTTCAGAAGTTGTGGTCAATAACATTTCCTGAATAATATCCGGCAAAGTCGCTGCTTCGGATTCAACGGCACCTGTAAGTGGATAACAACCCAATGTGCGAAAGCGAACCATTTTTTCTTGCGGTTTTTCGCCGGGTTCAAGTGGCATACGATCATCATCGACCATAATCAAAGTGCCGTTGCGCTCAACCACTGGACGTTTCGCAGCGAAATAAAGTGGAACGATTGGAATATTTTCCAAATGAATGTATTGCCAGATATCCAATTCAGTCCAGTTGGACAAAGGAAACACACGAATACTTTCGCCTTTAGCGATGCGACCGTTGTAAATATTCCACAATTCCGGGCGTTGATTTTTGGGATCCCAGCGATGATTTTTATCGCGGAAAGAATACACACGTTCTTTTGCACGCGATTTTTCTTCGTCACGACGCGCACCACCAAAAGCGGCGTCAAAACCGTATTTATTCAAGGCTTGTTTGAGCGATTGGGTTTTCATTACATCGGTATGCACTGCACTACCGTGAGTAAAAGGGTTAATACCCGCTTCAACACCTTCCTGATTGATGTGCACAATCAAATCCCAACCTAATTCTTTCACGCGCTTTTCACGAAACTCGATCATTTCGCGGAATTTCCAGGTGGTATCTACGTGCATTAGCGGGAATGGCGGCTTGCCTGGGTGAAAGGCTTTCATGGTGAGATGCATCATCACCGCTGAGTCTTTACCGATTGAATAGAGCATTACCGGATTATCAAATTCCGCCGCCACTTCACGAATAATGTGAATACTCTCGGCTTCCAGTTGTTTCAGGTGGGTTAATTTGTAGTCAGTCATGGGAACTCATCTACTAGAGGTTTAAAATTTGGCGGGCACTTTTTTGGCCAGGCGGCACTTTACCCAAACGGGTATCAATTGTTAAGAAATAAAACTTTCTAAGCTTATTACTGCAGACTGTCCCTCCCCCCTGCCAAGGGGGAGGTTAGGAGGGGGTAAAGATTTAAAGCCTTACCCCACCCCAGCCCTCCCCTTGGCAGGGGAGGGAGATTACTTCTTTAACATCTTGGTATATTCATCCCGTGCTTCTTTCGCGCGGCTAAATACTTCCAACAAATATTCGCTGTCTTCCTTTTCGATACTGCTGCGCATACGTTGCAGGTTATCGGTGAACAGATCCAAAGCCTTTAAAATCGCGGATTTATTGGCTTTCATAATGTCGTGCCACATCACCGGATCACTGGAAGCAATTCGGGTGAAATCGCGAAAGCCACCGGCGGCGTAGCGGAAAATATTGGGATTGCCTATATCGTGCGCGAGAGTATCCACCAATGAATAAGCAATCGCGTGTGGCAAATGGCTGGTCGCAGCCAGAACTTCATCGTGATCTTCGACCGTCATAGTCAAAACTTCTGCACCCAAACACTCCCACAACCCACAAACCGTTTGCAACCGCTCGATATTGGTTGAGGAAACCGGAGTCAGGATCACGCGATGATTTTCATACAGATCAGGATTAGCGGCAGTCACACCACTTTTTTCGGAACCGGCGATTGGGTGCCCCAAGACCAACTCGGCAGGGCAAGATCCAAACACACGTTCAGCCGCTTGCAATACATTACCTTTAACGCTGGCACCATCGGTAATCGTGACTTTAGCTTTAACTGAGTCGCGAATATCCATCAAAACTTTTTCAACAGACAAAGTTGGCACTGCAATAAAAATGACGTCTTGCTCGGTCAGTTGCGCAGATATTTGATTCAAAGAAGTAAAGGCGCGATCAACTACTTGTAAGTCAACCGCTTGTTTTGCTTGCTCGTAATTGCGACTGATCCCAATCACTTCTTCACAGGCACCGCGCCTTTTTAGTCCGGCCGCAAAACTGCCGCCAATTAAACCAATCCCAATCACAACCAGTTTGCGAATGAGTGGAGCCTGTTGGGATGAAAACGACATGAATCAAAGCACCGCTTTGGGATAGGAGCCCAGAAGTTTTAAATCCGCACAACGTTTGGATACTTCTTTCATGACTTCAGCAATTAATGGATCTTGTACATGGCCAGCGAAATCGATGAAGAACACATAAGTCCAAACACCGGTGCGTGAAGGACGGGTTTCAACGCGGGTTAAATCAATATTGTGGCGATGAAAAGGCTCCAGCAAATTATGCAACGCACCCGGCTCATTACGCATAGCCACCATAATCGAGGTTTTATCCACACCACTAGGTGGCACTTGTTGAGCACCGATAATTAAAAAGCGTGTGGAGTTATCAGGTTGGTCTTCAATTTTTTCTGCGAGAATTTTTAATCCGTATAAATCAGCGGCCATTGAACCGGCAATCGCCGCTGCATTCCACTCACCTTTCAAACGTTTTGCGGCTTCTGCATTACTGCTGACGGCAACGCGCTCCGCTTTGGGATAATGCGCATCCAACCACTTGCGACATTGTGCGAGTGATTGTGAATGCGAATAAATACGGGAAATATTCTGAGTGTTGGTAACATCCGATACCATCAAATTGTGATGAATACGTAACTCAACTTCGCCACAAATTTTCAGGTTGGATTGCATAAAATTATCGAGGGTATGATTCACCACACCTTCGGTAGAATTTTCTACTGGTACTACGCCATAATTGACTGCACCTGCCTCTACCTCGCGAAAGACTTCATCAATTGCGGATAAAGGAAAAGTCACTGCTGAGTGACCAAAATGTTTTAGCGCAGCTTGTTGCGTGAAAGTCCCCTCGGGGCCGAGAAAAGCCACTTTGACGGGATTTTCCAAGGCCAAACAGGCCGACATTATTTCGCGGAACAAACGCGCCATTTCTTCATTGCTCAATGGGCCTTTGTTGTGTTCCATCGCCTTGCGCAACACTTGCGCTTCGCGTTCAGGGCGATAAAACAACACTGGCGTGCCCGCAGGCAAATCGGCTTTTTTAACTTCTGCTACTTGCTGCGCACAATGCGCACGCGCCGAAATCAGATCTGCAATTTTGCTATCGATCTCGTCAATTTGTTCGCGCAGTGCGAGTAGTTTTTCGGTGGTTTGATCGTTCAGCATTGAATTAATTACGCGTTATAAACACGCAAGAATTTCTCAAGAGAAACTCCCGCTTGTTTTAAAATTCCGGACAAAGTTCCTACTTTTATTTCCGCATGATTAGGTACTACACAACCATGACTTCCATTTCTCAAAACAACATGACTACCTTTTTGACGCACTACCACAAAACCCATTTTTTCGAGAGTTTTGATTACTTCCTTCCCTGAAAGATGCGGATAGCTAGGCGGCATGTGATTTTACTTCAAACGTGGTAATCAGAGGTTTACCGTAAAGTTCAAGTGAAAATTCTTCCAAATAAAGTTCCGTTGCTTCCTGCAGATTACTCAAAGCCTCATCCAGTGTTTCGCCTTGGGTCGTTGTACCTGTTTCAGGATTGATCGCAACAAACCCACCTTCAGAGGCAGGCAGTAAAACAGCCGTTAGTTGCATATTCACCTCCAAAATAGGTTATTCGCCACCTTCTTCCGAACCCGCATCATCTAGTGCTGAATCCAGATCATCATCTTCAACTACTTCATCAGCACTGGCTTCTGCGTGCGCTAATTCGCGGTGCGCATTTTCGTCAGCACTTTCTTCGATGCGTTCAAGGCCTTGCATGCGTTCGCCTTCTCGCAGTTTGATTAAGCGTACACCTTGAGTATTACGCGATACCAGTGAGACTTCATCCACACGTGTGCGCACCATAGTGCCTTGATCAGAAATCAGCATGATTTCTTCGCCATCAAACACTTGTACCGCACCAATCAATGGACCATTGCGCTCGCTGGTTTGCATACCGATCACACCTTGCGAGCCGCGGCCTTTTGCCGGGAATTCGTCAACTGATGTGCGTTTGCCGTAACCATTTTCGCTCACGGTGAGCACTTGACCGCCTTGCATTGGTATTACCATACCAACAACGGTGAAACCTTCGGCCATACGAATACCTCGCACGCCGCGAGAAGTACGGCTTAACGGACGCACTTGTGATTCGCGGAAACGCGCGGCTTTACCGGAACTTGAGAAGAGAATGACATCGCAAGAGCCGTTAGTAATTGCCGTGTTAATTAATGTATCGCCTTCATCCAATTCAATCGCACGCAAACCAACGGAGCGTGGACGAGCGAATTGAGTAAGCGCTGTTTTCTTCACAATACCTTTTGCCGTCGACATAAAGATAAAGTGATCATCATCGTAAGATTTCACCGGCAATATTGAGGTAATGCGTTCACCCTCTTCCAGCGGCAATAAATTCACCACTGGACGACCGCGTGATTGGCGACCTGCAACCGGAATCATGTAGACCTTCAACCAGTAAACTTTACCCGCACTGGTGAATAACAGAATGGTGTCATGCGTACTGGCAATTAACAAATGCTCAACAAAATCTTCGTCTTTCACAGCGGTAGCTGATTTACCCATGCCACCGCGACGTTGGGCTTGATAATCGGCCAGGGGTTGTGATTTGGCGTAACCACCGTGAGAAATGGTAACCACACGATCTTCTTCGGTGATCAAATCTTCAGTGGTTAAATCAAGGCTGGACGCGATAATTTCAGAACGACGTTTATCGGCGTAATCGCGTGTGACTTGTTCCAACTCTTCACGAATCACTTCCATCAAACGAATGGCATTGCCAAGAATTTCCAAATACTCGGCAATTTCTTTTAACTTTTCTTCGTATTCGGCCAGAATTTTATCGTGTTCCATTCCGGTCAAACGATGCAGACGCAATTCCAAAATTGCTTGCGCTTGTTCGGCGGATAAATAATAACGACCGTCGCGAATACCAAATTCTTCACCCAATTCTTCAGGGCGACAAGCCGTTTCACCTGCGCGCTCGAGGAAAGGCGTCATGGTCGATGAATCCCAACCACGGGCCATCAAACCTTCTTTGGCTTCTGCAGGCGATGCAGAATTTTTTATCAGGCTGATCACCTCATCGATGTTGGAAATCGCAACTGCCCAACCTTCGAGTATGTGTCCACGCTCACGCGCTTTTCTCAAGAGATAGACTGTACGACGCGTGACGACTTCGCGACGATGTTTGATAAACGCATCGAGGATTTCCTTGAGGTTCATCAATTTCGGCTGGCCGTCATCCAGGGCCACCATGTTCACACCAAAGGTTGTTTGCAGTTGAGTTTGTGCGAATAAATTATTCAACAAAACTTCAGCCGATTCAGTGCGTTTCACTTCGATCACTACACGCAAACCGTCTTTATCCGATTCGTCGCGCAGTTCGCTAATGCCTTCGATTTTTTTCTCTTTCACCAACTCGGCGATACGTTCAACCAAACGCGCTTTGTTCACCTGATAAGGAATCTCGGTGACTATAATCGTTTCACGACCGGTTTTTTCATCGCGCTCAATTTCAGCGCGCGCACGCATCACCACACGGCCACGGCCAGTGCGATAGGCTTCAACAATGCCCGCACGACCATTAATAATGGCAGCGGTCGGGAAATCCGGGCCCGGAATAAATTCCATCAATTCATCAATCGTGATGTCAGGATTATCCACCAGAGCCAAACAACCTTTGATCACTTCGCCCAAATTGTGCGGTGGAATGTTGGTCGCCATACCTACGGCGATACCGGACGAACCATTGATCAACAGATTGGGAATACGAGTGGGCAACACGGCCGGGATTTGTTCCGAGCCGTCATAGTTAGGAACAAAATCGACAGTTTCTTTATCGAGATCCGCCAATAAGTCATGAGCAATTTTTGCCATGCGGATTTCGGTATAACGCATTGCCGCCGCGTTATCACCGTCGATAGAACCGAAGTTACCCTGACCATCCACCAGCATGTAGCGCAGTGAGAAGGGTTGCGCCATACGAACAATAGTGTCGTACACAGCGTTATCACCATGCGGGTGATATTTACCGATTACGTCACCGACGATACGGGCCGATTTTTTGTAAGGTTTATTCCAATCGTTATTGAGTTCGCTCATCGCAAATAACACGCGACGATGCACAGGTTTCAGGCCATCGCGCACATCAGGCAAAGCGCGGCCAACAATAACGCTCATTGCATAATCCAAATAGGATTGACGCAATTCATCTTCAATATTTACGGGAGATATTTCTTTGGCGAATTCGACCATGGGAATATCGCTTTCCTTATTGTTAGGGACTGGAAAAGAGGCCGCGATATTACCACAACCTGTGCCCATAGTGTAATTACACTGGCGAGGTGGGATTAACGATCAAAATACGAGCGAGATGGCTTGGAGAAACGCAGAATCTGAATAGATAGTTGGAGTTCGTCATGCCCAAAGGGCACCCGAGACTTTGATTGACTTGATGAGACTGAATTGAAGCTAAAAACGATAATCTTTTAAACGGATTTTGCCCTGTTTGACCTCAATGCCTTCCGCTGTCAATCGACGCACTTGCTCGCGATATCCCGCAGAACCTTCAGGCATGGAGATTTTGCCCTGTGCATTGACCACTCTGTGCCAGGGCAAATCCGTTCCCTCGGGCAATTGACACATCACAGTACCGACCAGCCTTGCTGCACCGGGCAATCCGGCCATATCAGCCAGCTGCCCGTAAGTCACCAATCTGCCAGCCGGAACGGATTTCAGAGCGGTGTAAATCGCTATTTTGTTGTTATTGAGCGGTTCACTCATTTCAATAATTTTTGTAACTCAGGCTCCATCGCCTTAGCCCAAAGTTCGTATCCCAATTCGTGTGGATGCAATAAATCCGGCATCACCTCTTTGGTCAGAGTACCGTCCGGCGTGAGGAATACCTGATTGACATTAACGAAGAAGACGCGCTTGTTATCCGCATACCCTTTAATGATTGCATTGACTTGTTCATTGATCATCCGCAACTCGCCATCGGGTTTTGCATCACGTGGGAAAATCGCCAACAACAGGATTTTGGTGTTCGGCATACGCTGTTGCAGTTGATCAAGAATTTTCTTGATACCCGCCGCTGTTGTTTGCGGATTTTCACGGCGATGGCCTGCGTTGTTGGTGCCAATCATTAATACAGTAACTTTGGGATTCATGCCTTTGACTTCATCATGATCCAATCGCCATAACACATTTTCGGTGCGATCACCGCTAAAACCTATGTTAAATGCGTTGCGCGGCTCGTAGTATTTTTTCCAGACAGCAGCGCCCTCTTTTTCCCAGCCCTGAGTGATGGAATCACCAACAAACAATAAATCGATTTTTCCACCTTTATCAAAAATCGCTTTGGCATCTGCCAACTTTTGTTGATGACGTGGCATCCACCAATCGATGGACCACCATTCATTTAACGTATCGGGTGTAACCGATTGGGTTTTGTAATCGGGGCAGGAATGCAAGCTGGCATTGGCAGGTGCGGTTGATAACAATTCGACATTGGCAACCGACACATTCCCTTTACCGCCAACTTCCAGGGCAAATGGCATAGTGACAGCGTTGAAATTATCCTGATCCTGTTTAAAACAGCTCAAAGGCACGTACACTTTTTGCCAGCCCTTGCCGACTAATTCACGCGCTTTTAAAGTGAACGCAACACGACGATCACAGTTGGTTTCATTGCATTCCATTTTGAATGAGACTCCACCTTTGGTGAGCTCATTGATTTTAATATCCAGCGATAGAACGCCATCAGACATATAAGACGTCAGATCCATTGGCACGCCTTTTTCAAGCGTCAAACCAGCACGCCAGGTGTCCTGCCAGGAAAAAGTCAGTGCATCATTGGTTGTATCTTTATCGGTTAATTCGACTGAAACGTCTTTCTTGGGTAACGAAGTAAGGTCACCTGAAACCTTTTGCTGGGTTTCGTAGTTTTCGATATATAAATCCCAAAGCGTTAGGGGAGCAGATTTATAAACGTCAATGGTTTTTTGGCGCTGAGGCATATCTCGACAGGTGGTACAACTTGCAATCAACAAACTCAAACCAAGCAATAATATTTTGGATTTCATTTTGTGCTCCACAGAATTTTTATTACATTATTCAATCAAATCTCGTGCAATTTTTTCAACAGCTTGACGCAAAGCGGGCAACACATCATCTTCTTGTTTGGATTGCGCTTTGATATGGATGTAAGGAACAACCAGCACCGCTTGCACACCTTGGCGAGTAATGATCGGCATACAAAAATCAATCACGCCATCAACAAAATCACTGGGCTTTTTAATATAGCCCTGCGTCTTTCCGACATTCACTCGCGCGTGAAAACGTTCAATTTCTTCCGTTGTCGCTTTGCTAATAATCTGCGGCAACCATTCGGCTTGCATGTCAGGGGATGCCAAACCATACACCAGCGGGCCAGTGTTGCTATCGATCAAGCGCCGGCGATAACCAACTCTCACTGAAAAGCCTAAATCCAAGGCACTTTCCTGGCGGGCGATCACCACAATTTGATCCCCGGAAGGCACAACCAAATGACAGGATTGGCCCAGCATATGGCTTAAATCTTTCATCACCGGCAAAGCGACTTCCAGCAAATTTTTCGAACTGCCCTGAGCAATACCCAGAGTGAATAATTTATTTGTCAGTGCGTAACCATCGGCAACCTGAACTATATAACCTCTATATTCCAACGCCAGAATCATGCGAAACAATTCACTGACAGATCGCCCGAGGCTATTCGCGATTTGCGAACTGGTCATGGGTTCGGGGTTGCGAGCCAAGAGTTCAAGTATGTCCAGACCTTTTTCCAACGCGGGTGCGCGATACTTCAGTTCATCCTGATCATCAGCTTCTTTTATTTGTTTTGCCATATGCCGGTTCTTTTTATCTGTGTTGGTTAATTTATTGTCATTAGATGAATATAACCTCAGGTCATTATTAATCTATTGGCGACCAAAGATATTGTCCATTTGACTAATTCTACACCGAAACAGGGACCTAACATAGATTAACCCTCGCCTACCCCGGTAAAGCTAGTCAATCGATTCCAATTTCGGCTTACAAGCCTCCAACGCTTTATACAATTGGGTCTCAAAGGACTCATCGTCGTCACAATCCAGCGTTTGTAGAAAATTGGCTAATCGAGAATACAGGCGCGGGCTGGCAATCTTCTCCGCTGCCTCCAAACTTAAAATGCTAACCCCTGAATAGTTGTCCCACTCCTTGATCAGCAAATCGACAACTCGTGAATCTTTTCTGGCAGCAAGCCCGACAAAAGCCTCACCACGAACTTCGAAATCAGTATCTAATGCACCTGCGAACAGCGCGTTGCGAATAGCAAGAGTATCCGCTTGAATTTGTGTAGCCAATCCAAACATCGACCAATTACGCACATCAGTATCGCTATCGCTGGAGAGCGAAATTAAGGTATCAATTGCGTCATTTGATTCAAAACCTAATAGAGCTTGAGCAACTCCCAATCGAATCAATCCATCGGAATTATTGGCTAAGGCAATAATATAGGGCAAAGATTTAACATCATGCCTATGCCCCAAGGCACAACAAACGGCGTGCACAACTGATGCTTCACTATCACGCAACATTGGAATGAGAAGCTCAACACTTTCTTCACGATAAGCCTGATCCCCCCAACCCAATTGCCCCAAAATATCGGCGCCTACAATACGATCAACAAAATCATCGCTCTGAAGATACTGAACGCCCAATAAAAATTCTTCTTCACCACCACGATAATGAACCAGCTCCAAACTCTCGTCATAGTCATCCTGCAGAATCACATTCCGATAAGCTTCCACAATCTCCCGACTTTTCCTTGAATCGTTTTCCAATTTTAGATCGAAACGTTTTTTCATATTAAAATCCTTGCCAGTCGATGTAGGCAACAATAGCCTTGTCCAACTCGGGATACTCACGGGATAGACCATTCCACTTTCGTATTTCCAAAATATTGTAGTGAGTTTTCGCAATCGCAATAGCGTAATTCGCACAGTAAGCAGATGACTCAGGCTGATATTTTTTCAACAAATCCAAAGCTTCCTGATTCCGATGCAAAGTTAACAAAACCGCCGCATAGTTATTAATCACCAGATGCCGATCATCACCCGATTCATAAGCCGATTGCAAAACCACCAAAGCTTCTCGCATACAACTTTCATAATCCCCACCCGCTTCCCACACTAGCTGATGAAGTCGATATGATTCAGTGATTGGATCCATAAGAAATACGCAGTCTGTAATAGATAAACCTGTCCAGTTTAGCAATTAAAGCAGCCCGGATAAAAATAAAAAAACCTCCACAAAGAGTTGTGGAGGTTTTTAAACTAGCTATCTCACAAGAAACTATTCAGCGCGTTTCACACTAATTGTTTTACCTGAGTAATCCAACGTTTGTTCAACAGCGTCGAAATTCGCGGCGTCTTTTGAGGGGCCGGAGATGAAGCGCAGGCTGATTTTTCTGTCTTGTGCCATGCCAGTGAAGCTGCCGATGCGGTCGCCTATGGTGACTGTGCCGGTGGCATCATCGTATGACACAGGAATACGAGACCATTCGTTTTGTTCGTATTTTACAGAGCGACCATCGTCTTCGTAGATTTCGAAACTGCCATTAGCGCCTGTGTAAATATTTAAAGTTAACGGCGCATTCAAACCTTCATCTACATGTTGAATCAACGGGCCTGTTGGCACGATTGAACCAGCTTTTACAAACAAGGGCATTTGTGAAAGTGGTGCGTCGGCTTTAATGGTTTGACCGCCTGTTAATTTTTCACCGGTGTAGAAATTGAACCAATCTGCACCTGCAGGTAAATACACATCGCGTGAACGCGCTTTATTTTCGAAAACAGGATTCACCAAAAACGCAGGGCCAAACATATATTGGGTATTAATATTCCATGCTTGACGATCATTCGGGAAATCCATGACCAAACCGCGCATGATGGTGCCGTCTTTATGGAAAGTATCACCCGCCAAAGTATAAATGTAAGGCATCAAGCGATAACGCAATTTGATGTAAGACTCAAGAGTGTTGTATACCTCTGTACCTTCATCAGCCAAACTGAAAATTTCGCGATAAGGATATTGACCGTGTGAACGGAACAAAGGAGCAAAAGCGCCGAATTGGAACCAGCGAGTATTTAATTCTTGCCAATCTTCAACCAACTCCGGTTTTAAATCGCGAACATTCAAAGCTTCGCCACCATTTTTATTGCCCCAGCGATATTTATCTTCTGGCGTAAAACCACCAATATCAAAACTCCAGTTAGGCACACCAGCCAAACCGACGCCAACACCCGCGGCAACCTGCTCTCTCATATTGTCCCATGACGAAGAAGTATCACCGCTCCAGAAGGCAGCACCGGTACGCTGTAAACCACCAAATGCAGAACGAGTCAAAATAAATGAACGTTTGTCAGGATCAGTTTTTCTTTCACCGTCATAAACTGATTGCGCATTAGGAACAGCATAAGAGTTAAAGTATTCTGCACCTGAGCCAATACCGCCTTCACGTGTCATAATTTCTTTGCGTTTGGTAATGCTTAAGTTGGAATGAATATCCGGCTCGGCCGCATCCAACCACCAGGCATCAAAACCTTTGCTATTTAATTTTTCGTTAATTTGCTTCCAGAAAATTTCTTGTGATTCTTTTGGATAGGGATCATAGAAAGTATTCAAATAGCCTTGACCAATCCAGTCCTTATTACCTTCTTCAATATTTTTATTGTACATGTAACCTTTTGCATTGAATTCTTTGTAGTTGTCAGTCGTTGGATAAAATTTCGGCCAAACGGAGATCATAATGTTGCCGTTCATTGCATGAATTTTATCGTTCATAGCTTTGGGATCAGGGAAATATTTCGCATCAAAATCATGACTACCCCAGGCATTTTCCGGCCAGTAAGACCAATCCAATACTATGTTATCAATCGGGATTTTTTTCTCGCGATAGTATTTAAAGGTATTGATAATTTCGTCCTGATTTTTATAACGCTCACGGCTTTGCCAGAAACCGTAAACCCATTTTGGCAATAACACAGCATCACCAGTCAAATGACGATAACCGGAAATCACATCATCTTTGTTCTCACCCACAACAAAGTAATAATCAATGGCCTTACCTGTTTCCGATGCGATAGACAATTCGCCTTGCTCTTCAACTGGCATAGGGTCAAGATGTGTCAAACGGAAAAATCCACCACTCACAATCCAATCCACTTTAATCGCTTTTTTCTCACCGGCTTTCATATCCATATTGTAGGTGTGCCACCAGGGGTTCCAGTTCAAACGCCAACGATCCAAGGCTAACTGACCATCAACATATAATTTGGCGTAACCTGAACTGTACATTTTGAATCTGTGCAAACCGGATTCATCCGTTTGAATGCTACCTTCCCATTCAATGCGCAAATTTTTGGCATTGGCAACTTCTGCAGGAAACGGCACTTGACGTACAGAATTATTATCAAAAAATTGATAATTCAAATCAGCTTCAACGCGAGACAGCAATAATTGATCGCCATCAAAATAACGCGCCGTTAAACCACCCTCTTTACCCTCAGCATCAAACAACTTGAGCGATACATTTAGAGGCTGAGTTTCGCGAGAGTCGCCCACACGAGTAATGGAGTTATTGTCCCAGAGCAAACCGTAATTTTTGCTGGAGACAACAAACGGAATCGCTTTGGATAAGTTGTGCGTAGTCAATTCAACATTCTCACCCGCATAGTTGACTTGACCATTCTGTTGTTGACCCAAACCGAAATAACCTTCATCACTACCACGATTAAACTCCTGACGAAACGCAAAGGAATCGGCATCAGGCGTAATCGGATCTTCAGTAACAGGTGAAACAGTTCCACGATTTTCTTCTTTTAATAACAAACTGCCGTTTGCATCAGCAAAATTCACTGTACCGTCCAGCAGAGAGACTGTTGCTGTTACCTGTGCAGTTTTCAGTGTTAGATTATTACCGGTTTGCTCGACTTTGAATTCAACTGCCGCTGGTTTAGCAATAACTTGTATAGATTCGGGAATCACGCTGAAATCAGTACCGGGCAATGCTGTTACCCGTATAATTTTTTCACTCATGACTTGCAAGCGAACTTTTTTAATTGAACCCTCTGCCAGTGTTACCAACACACCGTCAGTCGTTTTCTCAAATTGCGCAAGCGTTTTGAATTGTTCTGTTGCCGCTTGAGAACTGGTGGATTCATCGGATGACTTGGAGCAGCCTTGTATCAAGGCCACAGACGCCATGCCAATGATGCAATGCTTGAGAATCTGTTTTGCAGATAGCATTTTTTGTTTCCTCGTTTTTGGATTTAAAAATATTTTCCCTCTCCAGAGGAGAGTTCCCCACTTTGAAAAAGGGGGGCTAGGGGGGATTTAAGTTCTCAGAAAATTTGACCATCTTAAATCCCTCCCCCGCCTCCCTTTTTCAAAGGGAGGAGCCAATTCCCTTTAAGGGAATTGAAGGCAAAAAATCACTCAGTCACATAACTCGCCATTTTCACTTTCAAAATATGCGAGCGTGCAGTGAAATTCATTCCCCAATCGGTTTGGTCGCCGTTCCATACACGCTCCATTATCCATTTGCCGTTTTTAAAATGTCCTTCTTCGACGCGATCGATCATAAATTTTTTACCAGCCAGTTCAGCAGAAGGTTTAAATTCCACGCGTGCTTTGTGTGCAGTCACTAAATATTCGTTATCGTTTAATTGCACAATTAAAGCACCGCCTGCTGCCGGTGTATTACCTTCCGGTGGCGCTATCCAGAACATAGGGCGACCGTAAGTGACTTCGGCGTCCCACAAACCCAAATCCAATTGCTGTGTCAATGCAGTGGCTCTGTCTTTGGTGTATTGATCTTTTTCTTCAGGTGTAGCTTCTGCATTCCAGATTTTTTCGGAACCGCTGGTATCCAATGGCTCAGCTACACCCCAGGTATTATTTTCAAAAATTAGTTTTGCCCATTCGCGCATGGCAGGCGCAAACACACGATAGTGTTGTGCAAATTCTTCAATGGTTTGGTCGTTATAGGTTTTTGCGCCTAAAGGATAGTTGGTGTAGTCAGTGTCGTCCATACCAAAGGGCGAGAAACCAATGCCACTCTTACCCAAGGTGGAATAAAAGTAACGAGCGAAAGGCTGATCGTTACCGATTTCGGCGACAAACAATGCATTGTCAGGGCGCGTATAAAGTTCCAGCACTTTGGTAACGGTTTTGTGATCGCGGAAATAAATATCCGGCGCAATCAAATCAATTGCAGGTGCCGCGGCTTTCCAAATATGCAACACGTTATCCGTGCCGCCACCACTGGAATATTGCCCCGGCAAACCGGGATTAAAGGGGTTGCGTAAAGCCACATTCACATACATAGGTAGATTTTTAATTGCTTTACCAGCTTGAGCAATCTCATCGCAATATTTGGCGATGTAATAAGCATGAAAAAATTCATCAGCATCTTTTCCAAAAACCGATTGCCAATTGCCGGCTTTTAATTTCAACTTTTGAATCAATTCATCAGGAACAGGCTCATTAAATACTGATTCTGCCATTTTTGAATAATCGCGTGCAGAACCATAGGTGCCCACTTCGTTTTGTACTTGCACCATAATCACTGTGTTGTCTTTATCTTTTTTCTTCAGATAAGTCATCAATTCAACAAATGCTTTTTTGTCGGCTTGCAGGGTATTTTTCCCCAAAGGTGATAAAGAATTTAGCGTATCACCATCTTGTTTAACCACGCGGGGGAAACGCTTGTTATCCAACTTTACCCAGGCCGGTGCGTAATGGGGGGCGTTATTTTTCCAGGTCGCAAACCAAAGCAATACCACTTTTACTTTATGTTGACGAGCCTCTTTTAATAAAATATCCAGATAAGAAAAATCAAATTGCCCTTCTACCGGTTCAATTTGTTCCCACGCAACCGGAATACTCAGCGTATTCGCCTGCATTTTAATAACCGAAGGCCAAACATCTTTTAACGCAGCAGGATAATTACTGGAATTATTGGTCTGCGCCCCCAGGATCAAAAACGGTTGGCCATCAACCAACAAGGCATGTTTGCCGTTTTTTTCAATTAACTGCGGCAACTGATTGGCACTCACCAGCAAGGATAAACCACAACCAACACCCAGAATCAACATCCGAATGGACTTGAACATATTATTTACCTGTTTATATCTTTTGAAAAAATTTAACTTCGCAATTATCCAGTTAATCATGTAAAAAGTTTTTGGTTTTACTTAGTTTTACAACAATATTATTAATAATCTGAAAACACAAAAACCTCACACAAACGTGTGAGGTTTTTGGTAAAGCATCTATCAATTAAAACTTGGCGCGGAAGCCAATTGCATAGCGAGCGTCCTGGGCATAGGAATAAGCCACATGATCTCCTGCTGCGTTTTGGTCGATAATACCTATAGTTTTTTCTTTCAACAGATTGGCCGCTTCAAAAGTCACGGTGTAGTTTTCAAGGAAGGTATAACCAATCGATGCATCCAATTGACCGTAGTCATCGTTGTACACCGGAATTCGGGCTTTGCCACCATTACCATCGTTGAAGTCAGGATCGAAACCATTTGATCCCCAACCTATCAAATACTTACTACGCCATGAATATGCCAAGCGAGCAGAAATGCCATTTTTCTCATACATAGCCATAATGTTGTAGGCATTTTTCGAAAGCTGATCCAACGGCATTTGACTGTAAGTCGAACGATCCGTATCCAAAGGGGCTCCACCTGCAAGAGTATCGCCACCTTCTGGCTGATCAGGCAAAGGAATTTTTGCTTTGCTATCGATGTAGGTGTAGTTCGCTTGTACACCCAAGCCATCAAATGGTGCAGGCAAGGAGTCAAAGAATTTACTTACACCAATCTCAGCACCATTTATTTCGCCTGAACCGAGATTTTCATACCAAGTGGCTGCGCCAGAATAATTTACACCACCACCCGCTTCAGAGAAACTCGAATTGTTTTTTCTAAAGAAATCTTCGATTTCTTTTCTGAAAACCGACACATGAGCCATACCGCCATGTTCATCGAAATACCATTCAGTGGATAGATCAAATTGATTTGCTGTCATTGGTTTCAAGTATGGGTTCGCAGACTGATTCAATCTATGCTCATAGTCATCAATGGTTCTATCTGCAGCAGGCACATCTTTAGATGATTCTTTTACAGGGTGTGTAATAACAATTCGCGCTTGAGTATCGGGAAAACTGGGAGCCCAAATTGCTTTTGATGCAGCAAAACGGAAATATAAATCATCTGTCGCTTGCAAACGCAGGTTAAAACTTGGTAACACATGATCGTAGTCGATGGACTTGGTTATATCATCAACAGATCTTGGGATAACCTCCACATCGCCGTCTAATGCCAAACGCTCAACTATTATGGTTCCATGTGAAGTACGATCTGTTTTTACATAGCGCACGCCGAAATTACCATCAATTGGCATAGCCAAATCTTCGAAAGCATAATTTGCCATTATATAAACGGCAGATGTATCTTCCTCTTGCAGATTTCTGTAATCCGGGCTATCCAAACGTGTCCAGTCTGGATATACCTGGTCGTTACAAGCCCAAGAGAAAGGATCACTCGGACAGCCAGCGTTTACAGAATCAGTTGTTGCTTTGAAATTTTTCACTGCGGTACTTGAATACAAATAACCTGCAGCTGGAACTGCAACATCACCTCTCTGGAAATTATCAAATTCGTAAAGCGAGAGGAATGATGCAGCTTGATCAGCAGTCACCTTGGGTAAGGTATTTTTATCATAGTTATTGAACCAGGTTGCGTAGCGTGTATTCCAGTCGTAATCAGTGTTGATATTGTCGGAAGTTTTTTCTGAATAACGAATACCACCTTTAACCGAGGTAATAATTGCATCATCAAAATCGTATTCAACATCAAAGCGACCGGTTTTGGCTTCAGCGTTATTGCGCTCGAAGTGAGTCATTTCCTGACCCAGACTGTAATTTGCATAATCAGCCATGTAAGCCGTGTCAATTAAAATCGATGGCTTTTTACTACCTATGCCTTCCAATCTTGCTTCAGCAGGAATAACTTTTAGGCCCAGTGTGTAGTCATCAACATCAGCATTCGCTTCTACAAATTGCAAATCAGCAGAAAATTTCAAACGATCACTGGGAGACCATTTAATACCTGCAGAATAATCAGTGGTTTCGGAAACATTATTTGCCCAGCGAGTACTGGTACCAAAATCCAAACCCCAGAGTGCAGGATTGGTGACGGTTGCATCACCGGCAATCATCGAGCCGTTAGAATCATAAACCCAGTTATCCGCAGCAGTTGGAACCAATGCCTGATCACCATTGCCACCTTCAAGGAAGAATGCGTTTTCATCATAAGTAGTGTCATGTTTGCTTTGGAATGCAGTGAAATACACTTCAGTCTCATCATTCGGCGCCCATTGCAAAGCCAGATAACCACCTTCACGAGTGCTTTCATAATCATTGCGTCGCCAATCGACACCTTTTGAAACCCATACATCATCGCCATCAATAGTTCTTGGCATAAATGCACGCGAATAAACCTGATCAGAACGGCTGGCCAGATCCGAAGTAGATAAGTTCACCAACACACCAAAGTCACCTGCATCGGTTGTCCAACGATTGCTGTACAAACCGGAATATTCACCATTAGTTTCTTTCAACTGATCGCCATAGTTGGCTTTAGCCGAAACACCAATTAATTGGCCTTCCGAATCAAATGGCATGCGTGTACGCAGATTCACTGTGCCGCCCAAACCACCTTCAATCATATCGGCAGATGGACTTTTATAAGTGTCCACACCGTACATTAATTCTGCAGGTACATCTTCAAAACTTAAACCGCGACCGCTGGCTGCAGAGAAAACATCGCGACCATTTAATTCACCGCGCACTTGCGTCAAACCACGCACTGCTACGCCACTACCTTCAGCAGCAGGGTGTTCTGCGTCGTTGTTGGTGTAGTGACCAACTGACACACCGGGCACACGTTGCAATGCTTCGGTCACGCTGCGATCCGGTAATTTACCTATGTCTTCTGCAACAATTGAATCAACAACAACACTGGAATTTCGTTTGATATCTTGTGAGGACAAAATACTGGCTCTTTGTCCGGTTACTATCACCTCTTCTGTTTCAACTTCTTCTTGCGCCATCAAGGGTGTGCTGATTGCCAGGGCGCCAAGAGACGCGAGCGTTACCCAGCGACTCAAAGGATTTTTTAAGAACTTGTTCTGTTTCGTCATCATGTTTATCTCCGCTTCGATTTGTATTAACCCGTTATTTGTTTTGTATCTCGCGTTACACTTTTTTCAGGCAAAAAGAACCCCATTGAGAGGCGATGCTCTCAAAAAAAGCCATGTCTCTGGCTGCTGAAATTTAATTACCGTTCAAAAGATACTCAGTGTTTCCATTCAGACTGAATCGAGTAAATCCGGCCCCGGTTGTCACCGGGATTTTTTTACCCTCAGGCGTCGACAAGCCTTTTTTATCAATCAATGCCGACGCTATTCGGAACTCATGCGAATCGGGTGAAGTCGCACGAACTCGAATTTGTGTAATTTTTTTATCTTGCCACTGCAAATCGATAATCAATCCACCGCGGGCACGCAAACCTTTTACGGAGCCGCTCGCCCATACATCGGGCAATGCTGGTAGTAAATCGATTGATTGATCATGGCTTTGCAACAACATCTCGGCTATGCCTGCGGTTGCACCGAAGTTGCCATCAATTTGAAATGGGGGATGGTTGTCCCATAAATTTTTTAAGGTACTGCGTTGCAATTGTTCGCTGAGCAATTTGTGTGCGCGATTACCATCTTGCATGCGTGCCCACATATTCAGCTTCCAGGCTTGCGACCAACCTGTGCCACCATCACCGCGGGCGTTAAGAGTTGTTTTTGCAGCGACAAATAATTCGGGTGTAGTTTGCGCAGTAATTTGTTTACCGGGATGCAAAGCAAATAGATGTGAAATATGACGATGCTGATTGGTTTTATCGTCAATATCTTCTTTCCATTCTTGTAATTGGCCCCAGGCCCCTACTCTGACGCCCTGATCCATTTTTTTGAGTTTTTTCCGCAATACTGATGCAAATTTTTTATCACCAAGAATTTCCGCGGCTTCTTGGGTATTGCGAAATAAATCCACCACAATCTGTTGTGACATAGCGGCCCCGGCGGTGAAATTACCTTGTTCGGGTGAGAAACTCGGGGTCACTACCCAAAGACCATCACGAGGGTCTTGAATTAAAAAATCCAACCAGAATTCAGAAGCTGATTTCATGACTGGATAAGCGCGTTGGCTAAGAAAAGTTTTGTCCTTGGAAAATAAATAGTGTTCGTAATAATGTTGCGCCAACCAAGCACCAGCTTCCGGCTGCCAAAAAGCCGTTGGCCACTCGATAACACCGGTAAAGCCCCAAATATTGGTGTTTAAAAATAAAGTCCATCCCTTTTTGACCCGTGCAATTTTTTGTGCGGATATTTTTCCTGGCTCCACCAATGAATCAACAAAATCAAATAAGGGTAGCGCCAGCTCAGGCAAGTTAGTGGTTTCTGCTAACCAATAATTCATTTGCAAATTGATGTTTACATGGTAATCCGCATTCCAGGGCGGTGTGGTTGAGTTATTCCAAACACCTTGCAAATTGGCAGGTAATGAACCTGCGCGTGATGATGCAATTAACAAGTAACGACCGAATTGAAAATACAAAGCTTCAAGATAGGCATCTTGTTGACGATTACCGGAAGGATAAGCTGCAAGCAATTCAGGTGTTGATAAAGCTACAGGCGATTGTCCTATATCCAAATCAACGCGATTAAATAGAGATTGATAATCCGCAAGATGATCACGCCAGATTGCTTGCCAGGATTTTGTTTGTAATTTCGGCAATATTGTTTGTATTTTTTTCGACGCAAATTCACCGCGATACAAGGGATATTGATTGGCATAATCGGTTGCAGCAGTCAGAATCAATTCCACTTTGTTGGCCTTGCGAATTTGTAACTGATTACCGGATTGAGTTGCCTCACCCCCATCCAACCGCCAAATAAGAACTGACGCAAAACCTAATTGATTGTCGTTGAGTTTGCCTTGAACAACCAATTGCCCATCAAGTTTGGATTGTGAGTCTTGCCAATTGAATTTTTGCTGACGATTATCCGGAAATTCCTGTTGCAAATTAAACGATAATTTTCCGGGTTCACTTGCAGTAAAACGAATCACTATGGCTTTGTCAGGATAAGATGCAAAATAATCGCGCTGATAACGAACAGCTTGATGCTCGAAGGAGACTGAGGCCAAAGCTTGTTGCAAATCCAATTGCCGTTGGTAATCTTTTACTTCGCCCAAACTCAGCCAATCAATCTTTAAATCGCCAAAGGTTTGATAATCGCCATAACCTTTAATTTTGCGACCCATCAAACGCGCAGCATCTTCCGGCGAAATCCATCCTTTTTCCTGAATCGAACGGCGCGCTTCTGTTAAACCCTGAGTGGGTTTTTCCGGAATACCAAAATCATAGCCCTGAAGCGAATTCGGCCCGCCCGTCCATAAGGTTTTTTCATTGAATTGGATTATGTCTTGCTGAACACCACCAAGAATGGCCGTCCCCATAGCACCATTACCTATGGGCAAGGCTTCGGATTCCCAATCAGTACCTGGGTGAGTAAAGCGAATAAGCGAATCACCGGCCCAAAGAGGAGTAGCCAGTAACAGACTTATCGCCAGAAAGATTGCCTGTCTTAGTCTCATCAGCTGTTCGTTATCTTCATATAGTTAGATTGACTAATATAAATCATATTTTATAGACAATATCCGCAAGTGTAAATTCATTAGAAAACTATTATTTACTAATAAAAGTAAAAATATGAAAAAAGAGGGAGAATCTCCCTCGTAAAGCCCTTGGACAAAACTCAAAAAATGTCCGGGTAAAAACCTTAATCAATGGTTTGTAAGAACTCGGCGTGACTGGGCGCAAACTGGCAGCCCTTCTCTATGGCCCCTCGCATCTTGTTCATGATGGGGACCAACCTTTCTGACTCGCTGAGGTTTTCAATGGAGTCAGGATCAACGCCAAAACCGAAATACATGCTGGCCCAACTCTCTTCATTGAAAGATTCTTGCTGCAAGAGTTTGATTTGCCCGCTGTGTTTGAAAATGGAAATTTTTTCAGCGAGGCTATCGGGTATTGAATTATCTCTGACCTGTTGCCAGTAGGGATTGCGTCTTCCATTTAACTTGTAATGCAAAATAATAAAATCGCGAATGCGCTCGTATTCCATACGATTAAATTTATTCGCTTCTGCAATATTTTTTTCATCAATTTGATAATGCACCAAAAACGCAGTGAGTTTTGATATGCCGGTTTGAATCAGTGAAATACTGGTGGATTCGAGCGGCTCCAAAAATCCACTGGACAAACCAATTGCCACACAATTTTTTTTCCAAAAATCACTGCGCATTCCGGTTTTGAATCGAATCAAACGCGGCTCAGTCAATAATTCACCTTGAAGATTTGCCAGCAATTCTGTTTTGGCATCTTCATGAGCAATAAACTGGCTCGAATAAACATAACCATTGCCAACCCTGTGTTGCAGGGGAATATGCCACTGCCAGCCTGCAGTGCGCGCAGTTGAGCGAGTGAAGGGATCCGCCTCTTTAATACTGCGGGTTTGCACGGCTAAAGCAGAGTCGGACAGCAACCAATGGCTCCAGTCTTCGTAACCAACGCCCATAGTTTTTTCAATCAAGAGTGCAGCCATTCCGGTGCAGTCGACAAACAAATCAGCGGCAATTAATTGACCTGATTCCAGTAAAATCGATTCAATAAAACCGGAATCGGAATTTACTTTTACTTGATCCAATTTTCCTTCAACACGAGTAACACCCCGTGCTTCTGCATAACCGCGCAAATATTTTGCAAATAAAGAGGCATCAAAATGATAGGCATAGTTGTACCAGGCAAGGCCACTTTTTTCGTTGAAGTTGGGCATAGCAAATTTGCCTGCGCGCGCCAGTTTGGTACACAAACAAAATTCATCCAGCCCTGATGCATAACCGCGTTTTTTTTCTGACCACCAGGTTTGGTAAAAAGGTCTGTCTTCTATTTTTGCGCCGTAACTGGCAAAAGGATGAAAAAACTGTTTATCTGCTGCTGACCAGTTTTCGAATTGAATCCCCAATTTAAATGTCGCTTGAGTCGCACGAATAAATTCGCTTTCCGGGATCTTAAGGTCGCGAATAAATTGATGAATGCCGGGCACAGTTGCCTCACCCACACCAATGGTGCCGATTTGCTCAGACTCCACCAGGGTGACACTAATAGATGTGCCTTGTAGCCAGTTGGACAGATAGGCAGCAGTCATCCAGCCAGCGGTTCCGCCACCCAGAATTAGAATGCTTGTTACGGGTTTGTTCATGAAATTATTATTGCTAATAAAATTATTTTGATATTTGACATATTATTTATCATATTTATATAAGTCAAATATCCTTTGGTTATGAGCGAGCCGAAAACAATTGAGGACTCCAAACTATCCAGTGCTTTCAGTATACTTCCCGCCCTTTCTTCGAGTTGCTGCCGATGACTACAGCTAGCCAAGATGTTGATTTGATTATCAAAGCCCGCTGGATACTCCCCGTGGTGCCCGCCAACAAAGTCTTCAGTGACTGCGCTTTGGTGATCGACCAAGGGAAAATCCTGGCGCTGGTGCCCCAAGCAGAAGCCGATAATCGCTTTACCGCCGACCAAACCATCACCCTGCCCCATCATCTATTAATACCCGGATTGGTGAACGCTCACGGCCACGCCGCTATGAGTTTGTTCAAGGGCTATGCCGATGATCAGCCGCTCAATCAATGGTTGGAAGAATCCATCTGGCCTGCCGAAAAACGTTGGGCCAATGCCGAATTTGTTCGCGATGGCAGCGAATTGGCGATAGCGGAAATGATTCAATCTGGCATCAGTTGTTTTTCGGATATGTATTTTTTTCCGGAAGAAACGGCACAAGCATGTTTGGATGCAAAAATTCGCAGCCAACTGTGTTTTCCGATTTTGGAATTCCCAACTAATTGGGGATCAGGTGTTGATGATTACATGGCAAAAGGTTTGGCCTTGCGCGATAACTTTCGCGGCAGTCAATTGATCAGCGTCGGCTTTGGCCCACACGCGCCTTACACTGTGTCGGATAACAGTTTGAAACGCGTCGCCGTTCTCGCACAGGAAATGGACGCACCGATTCAAATTCATCTGCACGAAACCGCAAAAGAAATTCAGGATTCGCTTCAACAATTTGGCAAACGCCCGATTGAACGTTTGATGGACATTGGTTTGTTGTCACCACTCACCCAATGCGTACACATGACGCAGATTAATGACCAAGATATAAAACTGCTTCAGGATTCCGGTGCATCAGTGATCCATTGCCCCGAATCCAACTTAAAACTCGCGAGTGGATTTTGTCCGGTGAAAAACTTGTTGGACGCAGGCATTAATGTCGCACTGGGAACCGACGGCGCCGCCAGCAATAATGATTTGTCATTATTCGGTGAAATGAAAACTGCTGCGCTAATTGCAAAAGCCGTCGCACAAGATGCCACCGCGCTCAATGCACACGCAGCTATCCGCATGGCGACCTTGAGTGGCGCTATGGCACTCGGGCTGGATAATCTAATCGGCAGTTTGGAAACGGGAAAATCAGCAGACATCACCGCAATTGATATGTCAGATCTCAAAGCTCAACCGATTTATGATCCCGCATCCCATTTGGTTTACAACCAATCCGCACAAAAAGTTTCACACTTGTGGGTTGCTGGCGAATGTTTATTGAGTGAAGGACTTTTACAAACGCTGGATGAAAATGAATTGCGAGCGAAGGCAAGGTTTTGGCAGGAAAAAATTGCGGGGTGATGGTACCCCCCTTTGAAAAAGGGGGGCGTGGGGGGATTTGCTTTGGTACATTTTTCAAAAAACTAAAATCCCTCCTAACCTCCCTTTTACAAAGGGAGGAACTAAACAAGATTCCAAATGACGGGTATGCAAATGAACATAGACACAGCTGAAATCGCAAAATTTGAAGCACTTGCCAGTCGTTGGTGGGATAAAAACAGTGAATTCAAACCTTTGCACGACATCAACCCACTGCGTGCGAATTTTATTGATTTGCACTCACCTGTTGTGGAAAAAAAATTACTGGACGTAGGTTGCGGTGGCGGCATATTGGCTGAGTCACTGGCGCATCGTGGTGCTGAAGTCACCGGTATCGATATGGGTGCAGCACCGTTAAATGTTGCACGCCTGCACGCCTTGGAATCTGGCGTGAGTGTGACTTACGAACAAATCACCGCCGAAGAAAAAGCGGCACAAATGCCCTGCGCATTTGACATAGTCACCTGCCTGGAAATGCTGGAACACGTGCCCGATCCCGCATCGGTAATCAAAGCCTGCGCCGATTTGGTTAAACCTAATGGCGATTTGTATTTTTCAACCATTAATCGCAATCCAAAATCTTATGCATTTGCGATTTTGGGTGCGGAATATATTTTGCGTTTATTGCCACGTGGCACACATGAGTATGCAAAATTTATTCGCCCGTCTGAATTAGCCAGCTGGTTGCGTGCAGCGGGCCTGGAGTTACAAACCATCACCGGTATGACTTACAACCCCTTCACCAAAACTTACAAATTAAATCCGAATGACGTCAGCGTAAATTATTTGATTCACGCCAAAAAAGTGAGCGCGTAATGAATCGACCTATACGCGCGGTTATTTTTGATCTGGATGGCACACTGCTGGATACAGCACCGGATTTTGTTTTGGTCGTCAACAAATTGTTGCAACAATATCAACAACCCGCATTGGATGCCGATCTGATTCGCGCGCAAGTCTCCAACGGTGCCAAGGCGCTGGTGAAACTGGCGTTTGCATTAAACGAAGACGACCCCGAATTTGAAATTCGCCGTTTGCAATTACTCGATTTATATTTGCAACATATTGCTGATTACACTCGTCCATTCGAGGGTATTGAATCTTTGATCAACAAATTGAATCAACATCAAATTGCCTGGGGCATAGCCACCAACAAACCGGCGCGCTACACACTGCCATTGATGCAAGCCTTGAATATGCAACCGGCACCTTTCAGTGTGATTTGCCCCGACCATGTTAGCCGCGTAAAACCTGACCCCGAATCATTATTGTTGGCGAGCCAACAATTGTCATGCACACCTGATCAAATTATTTATGTGGGTGATCATTTACGTGATATTGAATGCGGCAAACGCGCAGGAAGCATTACTATTGCAGCGGCCTATGGTTATATAGATCAAAATGACTGTGCCGACAATTGGCAAGCAGACCACCTGGTGCAATCCGCTGATGAAATTTGGCCAATCGTGCAACGCTATTTGCAATGACAGATTCACCAGCTCTATGTTTTTTGTTGGACAATATGCGTTCGCCATTTAATGTGGGCAGTTTGTTTCGTATTGCAGATGCACTGGGCGTCGAAAAACTATGGTTAACCGGACAAACCATTACACCACCCAATGACAAGATCCGAAAAAATTCGCGCGCGACCGATAAATCAGTTGCCCACGAATACAGAGCTGAGGCTTTATCGCTGATCGCAGAATTAAAATCATCAGGCTACAAAATTGTTAGTTTGGAATTAACCAGCGAGAGCATTCCGCTGAATCAATTGCAACAGAATCAACAGAAGATTTGTTTGATTTTGGGATCAGAAAACGAAGGCGTAACATCCGAACTACTGGCCGCCTCGGATGTAAAAGTCATGATCCCCATGCAAGGCCAGAATGAATCCATGAATGTTGCGATTGCGGCGGCGATTGCGGCTTATGCGATTAAACAATCTCAATCACCGTCATTCCCGAAGGGAATCCAGTGACTTTACAATCTACCAGACACTGGATTCCCTTCGGGAATGACAATGTTTTTTGAAGGACATAACTTTATGCAATTACCCCAAAACTTTTCCGTCACGGCGGACACACTCAAAGACAAAATTATTCTGGTCACTGGCGCGGGTGATGGTATCGGCAAAGTTGCCGCAAAACATTTCGCAGCTGCAGGTGCGACTGTAGTGTTGGTGGGCCGTACGTTGGCGAAGCTGGAAAAGGTCTATGACGAAATTGAAGCAGCAGGTCATGCACAACCGGCGATTTATCCGCTCAATCTTGAAAGCGCGACTGAAAAAGAATACGACGATTTGTGTAATGCATTGAACGATGCCTTTGGTCGACTTGATGGCGTTTTGTTTAATGCGGCGGATTTGGGTGAGCGAACTCCCATCAATAATTATTCGGTCAATGCCTGGTTGCGTTGCATGCAGATCAATGTGAACTCGCCGTTTATGATGACCCAGGCATTGCTGCCGTTGCTGGAGAAATCCAACAACGCCAGTTTGCTTTACACCAGTTCCAGCGTGGCCTTTAAAGGCCGTTCGTTTTGGGGCGGTTATGCAGCCTCCAAAGCCGCGCAAGAAAACTTTATGCAAACTCTGGCCGAAGAGTTGGATGGCACCAGCCAGATCCGCGCTAACAGCATCAACCCCGGCGCTACTCGCACCAAAATGCGCGGCTCGGCTTATCCCGCTGAAGACCCTATGACGGTTAAACCCGCCGAAGACCTGATGCCTTGTTATGTCTATTTGATGAGTGATGCTTCTGCGGGGGTTAGTGGAAGGTCGTTTTCGTATTGATTTCACCCTTTCCCAGTTGCCCTCACCCTAGCCCTCTCCCAGAGGGAGAGGGGGATAAACTCCCTGCTTATTTAACTACGAAGTGCCTTAAACTCCCTCTCCCTCTGGGAGAGGGTTGGGGTGAGGGGCCACAACACAATATATAGTAATAAGACTTTTCCCTCGGTATAAGAAAAAAATCTAAGATCCCGTTACTCTTATTCAAGTCTGAATAAGCCCTGCAATAACCGAAAACACAGGATTTGCGCCCTGTTTATACCCATTGGCCTCACAGTTTATCCACAGCTTTTCCTTGCATAATTTGGGTTGCATTCAATTGGGAATCGCATTATCTTGTAGCCCGATTGCCCCCAGACCCTATATATAGGGTGCGGAATCCAAGAAAGCGCGTGTAGCTCAATAACAAAGTTGATCTCCGTACGGCAAGAACACGAAATTCTGATGAAATATTCGCTCGGTGAGATTTAGCCTTTATGACACTTACCTATAAGTCAGTCGTCGCTATTTTTTTCCCTGCCAATTGCCAGGATGAGTAAACGAACACCCGACCGCAACCACTACATCTAGTGTTTGCAACAACAATAACCAGCCACTGAGATGTAGGAGAAGTGACCATGCTGACAGACATTCATAGCCAAGAGACAAAAACGCCAGTGCATACGGATCTGCAAGGCACCACCAGCTTGACCGCTACCGCGCCAGGCCAATTACGCGTTATCAAGCGTAATGGCACTGTTGGTAGTTTCGAGGCCAGCAAGATTGCAGTCGCCCTGACCAAAGCCTTTTTGGCGGTTGAAGGCGGTACTGCAGCGGCTTCCTCCCGCATCCATGAAAAAGTCGATGGATTGACCAAACAAGTGGTCGCGACCTTTAAACGTCGCATGCCATCGGGCGGCACTATTCATATAGAAGAAATTCAAGATCAGGTAGAACTGACCCTGATGCGCGCTGGCGAACAAAAAGTTGCCCGCGACTATGTACTCTACCGCGAAGAACACGCCCGCTTGCGCGCGCAAAAACAAGCGGCTGCACAAACGCCTGATGCCGATTACCCCAGCATCAATGTGGTATTGGCGGATGGCACTCGCGCGCCGCTCGACATCAACCGCATGCGCACCATTGTTCGTGAAGCCTGTGCCGGTTTGAAAGGCGTGGAAGAAAAAGCCATTCTCGATGAAGCCATGCGCAACCTCTATGACGGTGTTGCTGAAAAAGATGTAAACACTTCATTGGTGATCACCGCTCGCACATTGGTAGAAAAAGAACCCAATTACAGTTTCGCTACCGCGCGTTTGTTGCTTGATAAATTACGTGCAGAAGCCCTGGGCTTTTTAGGCATTGCCTCTTCTGCCACTCAATCGGATATGGAGCTTTATTACGCGCGCGCATTGCCGGTTTACATCAAAAAAGGTGTTGAGCTGGAATTACTCTCGCCCGAATTATTAAATTTTGATTTGGAAAAATTGGGCAAGGCGTTAATTGCCGATGGCGATTTGCAATTCACTTATTTGGGTTTGCAAACACTGTACGATCGCTACTTCATTCACAGCAATGATGTTCGCATCGAATTGCCACAAGTATTCTTTATGCGCGTTGCTATGGGCCTGGCCCTGAATGAAACCAACCGCGAAGATCGTGCAATTGAATTCTATCGTTTGTTGTCCTCTTTCGATTACATGAGTTCAACACCCACTCTGTTCAACTCAGGCACTTTGCGCCCACAATTGTCTTCTTGCTACCTGACCACAGTACCTGATGATCTGCACGGTATTTACGGCGCAATGCAAGACAACGCCATGCTGAGTAAATTTGCTGGTGGTTTGGGGAATGACTGGACGCCAGTACGTGCTCTCGGCGCTTACATCAAAGGCACTAACGGTAAATCACAAGGCGTGGTTCCATTTTTGAAAGTGGCTAACGATACTGCGGTTGCAGTGAATCAGGGCGGTAAACGTAAAGGTGCTGTTTGTGCTTACCTCGAAACCTGGCATATGGATGTTGAAGAATTTTTAGAACTGCGCAAAAACACTGGCGATGATCGCCGTCGTACACACGACATGAACACCGCTAACTGGGTGCCCGATTTGTTTATGAAGCGCGTCTTCGAAGACAAAGAATGGACTCTGTTCTCGCCAAACGATGTACCCGATCTACACGATTTGTACGGTAAAGCCTTTGAAGAGCGTTACGAACATTACGAACAACAAGCGGCGCAAGGCAAAATCAAAGTTCACAAAACTGTGCGTGCATTGGATTTGTGGCGAAAAATGTTAGGCATGTTGTTTGAAACCGGTCACCCATGGATCACCTTTAAAGATCCATGCAACCTACGCAGTCCGCAACAACACGTTGGAGTGGTTCACTCATCCAACTTGTGTACCGAAATTACACTCAACACCAAAGCCGGTGATGAGATTGCTGTGTGTAATTTAGGTTCTGTGAATTTAGCGCAACACATAGTGAATGGAAAATTGGATCAAGCCAAATTGGAACGCACAGTAAAAACTGCGATCCGCATGTTGGATAACGTGATCGACATTAACTACTACGCAGTAGCAACATCCAAACAGTCCAACATTCGCCATAGACCTATCGGCCTCGGCATTATGGGCTTCCAGGATGCGCTCTATGAACAACGCATTGCTTACAGCTCACAAGCGGCTGTGGATTTTGCTGATGTTTCTATGGAAGCCGTTAGCTACTACGCGATTAAAGCGTCTTGCGAATTGGCACAAGAGCGCGGCAAGTATTCAACGTTTGATGGCTCACTCTGGAGCAAAGGTCAATTGCCAATTGATTCAATCGAAATATTGGCGAAAAACCGCGGCGAGCAATACATCAAAGTGGATCGCAGCAAAACTTTTGATTGGGATTCATTGCGCAGCGAAGTTATGAGCAAAGGTATGCGTAACTCCAACGTGATGGCGATTGCACCAACGGCAACTATTTCCAACATCACCGGTGTTACTCAATCGATTGAACCGACTTATCAAAATCTTTATGTGAAATCCAACCTTTCGGGCGAATTCACCGTAGTAAACCCTTACCTTGTGCACGATTTAAAAGCGCGCAATTTGTGGGACGCGGTAATGGTTAACGATTTGAAATACTACGAAGGTTCTGTGCAAAAAATTGATCGTATTCCCGATGACATGAAAGCCATTTACGCCACTGCGTTTGAAGTCGAACCCAAGTGGATTGTAGAAGCGGCCAGCCGTCGTCAAAAGTGGATCGATCAGGCACAAAGTTTGAACCTCTATATTTCTGGCGCTAACGGTAAGAAGTTGGATGTGACCTATCGCATGGCTTGGTACAGCGGTTTGAAAACCACTTATTACCTGCGCGCTTTGGCAGCAACCACCACTGAAAAATCCACCATCACTACCGGTGCATTGAACGCAGTGAGCGCAAGCGGCGGTGGCGGCGTAACCGCAGCACCAGCACCGACTGCCAAACCCGTTGCCAGTGTTGCCGCACCGGAATTCGGTGAAGCCGCACCAGTACCAAAAGCTTGTTCCATTGATAACCCGGATTGTGAGGCTTGCCAGTAAGACCCTCACCCCAGCCCTCTCCCAGAGGGAGAGGGAGTAAGAGTGCTCGCAAGTATTTAGCTTCCCACGAAGGGGAGTAGAAAGTCCCCTCTCCCTCCGGGAGAGGGCTAGGGTGAGGGAAACCCAAACCAATCCATTATTTACGATTCAAAAAAGAGAGAAACACCATGCTAAGTTGGGATGATTTCAACGCTGAAGAAACCGCAAAAGAAGTTGCGCGTGAAGTGGCTCGTCAAGAAACTTTGAATTCACCAAAAGGGAATTCACAAACCGCGAGCCCACAACAACAAGCGCAAGCTCGCCCTGTGGTGAGTGAAACAGTCACCAATCAACATTTTGCAGCCAGTGCTAGCGAAGCAGGCATCAGCCCTGAATTGGCGAAAGCACGCGCTTCCCTCGCCCATCTTGATCCAGCACCCGGTTTGGAAGAATTGCAAATGGGTGCGGCACGTATTCAGGTTGATGAAAAACGCATGATCAACTGCCGTGCGGATCTCAACCAATTAGTGCCTTTCAAATACGATTGGGCATGGCAAAAATATTTGGATGGCTGTGCCAACCACTGGATGCCGCAAGAAGTCAACATGACGGCGGATATAGCGCTGTGGAAAAGCAAAGAAGGTTTGACCGAAGACGAGCGCCGCATTGTGATGCGCAGCCTGGGCTATTTCTCGACTGCTGACTCATTGGTTGCCAACAATTTGGTATTGGCGATTTACCGTTTGATCACCAACCCCGAATGCCGCCAATATATTTTGCGTCAATCGTTTGAAGAAGCGATTCACACTCACGCCTATCAATATTGTATTGAATCACTCGGCATGGATGAAGGCGAAATCTTCAACATGTACCGCGAATTGCCATCAGTGGCGAACAAAGCTGCATGGAGTTTGAAACACACTCAAACTTTGGGCGACCCAACCTTCACTACAGGCACTTACGAAACCGATCAGGAATTGTTGCGCAATTTGGTTGCATTCTATGTGGTAACCGAAGGCATTTTCTTCTACTGCGGTTTCAGCCAAATCCTGAGCATGGGCCGCCGCAATAAAATGACCGGCGTTGCCGAACAGTTCCAATATATTTTGCGTGACGAATCCATGCATTTGAATTTTGGTATCGACGTAATCAACCAAATCAAATTGGAAAACCCACATTTGTGGACGGCAGAATTCCAACAAGAAGTGGTGCAAATGATTTTGGAAGGCACCGAACTGGAAATTCAATACGCAAGAGACTCAATGCCCCGCGGCGTACTCGGCATGAACGCTTCCACCATGGAAGAATACCTGCACTTCATCGCCAATCGTCGTTGTGCACAACTTGGTTTGAAAGAACAATTCCCCGGCGCCCAAAACCCATTCCCCTGGATGAGCGAGATTATGGATTTGCGCAAAGAGAAGAATTTCTTTGAAACGCGCGTAATTGAATACCAAACAGGTGGTGCGCTGAGTTGGGATTGAGTTCGAACAAAAAATAATATTAGAAAGCGCGCCGAATGGTAAAAAACCTATTCGGCGTTTTATTTTAGACAAAATAAAGGGAACCTATCATGTTAGAGTGGGGAAAATTATTAAGTCCAATACGTAGAAAATCACTTCATAGTGGCGATGAACTAATGGGAACGGGAGTGGGCAGAAAGGAATTAGAGAGAGATTATGACAGAATTTTATTTGCCACACCCACTAGACGCCTCGCAGATAAAACCCAAGTTTTCCCGATGGAAGAAAATGACTCCGTGAGAACGAGACTTACCCATTCATACGAAGTAAGCAATCTGGCGAGAAGCATAGGTATTAGATTAGCTTTTGAAAATGCTGAAAAAGTTTTCGGTTCTGAGCACGAAAAGCTTGAAGTCAAACGAAATATTCCATCATTACTCGCAGCTGTTGGATTAGCTCATGATCTGGGGAATCCTCCATTTGGACATCAAGGAGAAGTCGCAATCCAGCAATGGTTTAAAGAGAATGTCCCTCAAAATCTTGATACTGATTTTTCCGAATTTGATGGAAATGCACAAACTTTTAGATTGTTAACCAGACTGCAACTGCTAAATGATAAGTTTGGCCTAAATTTGACCTTGGCAACTCTGGGGGCATTAATTAAATATCCAACAATCTACGGTAGTGAAAATAAATTCGGGAGAGCGAAGCACGGAATATTTAAAAGCGAGCGCGATGCAATCTCTGACGTTTGGAACCATACAGGACTCAGAGAAGGGATAAGGCATCCTTTAGCATATGTAATGGAAGCTTGTGATGACATTGCGTACTCTGTAATAGATGCAGAGGATACAGTGAAAAAGGGGTATGCATCATTTTACGACTTAATGGATTACTTAGAGAGCTTCGATAAAAATGATGAGTCAATAGAAAAAATTGTTACTGAATCCCGAAAGCAAAATGAAAGGTTTAAAAGGTTAGAGCTAAGTTCAAGAGAGCTAAACGATATATCTATGCAGATGTTTAGAGTAAAAGCAATATCTGAAATGATTGTATCGGCAACAGACACTTTTGTTGAAAATATTGAATTAATTATGTCAGGAACACTGGACGGCGAATTCGAACTGATCAAAAAGTCAAAATGCGCAGCCTTTTGTAAGGCTACGAAGGAATTTGACAAAAGGCATGGCTTTAAACATAAAGATGTTTTAAAGCTTGAACTTCAAGGCAGCAACCACATCAAAAACATGATGAGTATGCTGTGGGAAGGAATAAAAAATTCCGAAAACCTAAATGATCCATTTGAAAAATATGTTTATGGAAGCATATCTGAAAATTATCGCCGAATATACAATGAATCTCAAAAAACAAACTATGATAAGCATCAACTGCTATGTGATGCCTTGTCTGGAATGACAGAAAAATTTCTAATTAAAAAACACGACGAATTTAAGCTACTTTCTAATGAATAAAAACTTACACACCACAAATTCATTTGAAAATCTAAAAGAAAGAATTGATAGATTCTTTAAAACACCTATGAGGGATTGTAAGCACACCTCACAATATTCTTTGAACCTTCAATTCAAAGAACATTCAACACCCAGCAACATTAGCTCATATAATGGCATAACCGATTTCATTAATTTTCTGTCAGATGCGACCCCCAATGGAGAGCTGTACCTGTTTGGTGGAATCCTGAGAGATCTTGCGCTCTATGGAAAAAGGGGATTTAACTCTGATATTGATATTGTTGTTGAAGGAGACTGGGAGTCGTGTGAATTTTATTTACATAAAAGAGGTGCCTGCAAAAACAAATTTGGCGGATATAGATTGTTAGTTGATGGATGGCCTATAGATATATGGAACGCAAAAAAAACTTGGGCCGTTACGCAAGGCCACATTAAATATGAAGGAATAGCATCCCTAACCAATTCAACGATATTAAACTGGGACGCAATATTAATGAATTGGAGAACAAGAAATTTTATATTTAGAGACGGATATTTAGAGTCCTTAATTTCACGGAAGCTTGATGTGGTGTTAGACAAAAACCCAAATCCAATAGGTATGGCAGTTCGAGTATTTCGAAATCTTTGTATGAAAGACACTCGCCAAATATCACGCAAAGCGGTTGACTACTTGATCAATTGCACGTCTACCTTTACTTTTGACGAATTAATAGCAAGCGAAATACGAAGCTACAGAAATACTCTTATAGATTTTGCTCACTACAGAATGTTCGAATCACTACAAACTAACAGCCATTTAGATTTAATAGAAAGATTTGATTTGGTAAGATTTAAGCTAGAACGCGAAGGCCTATCCATATCATCAAGACAAACGGAGTTGAAATTTGAAGAAAGTGTTGCTTCGGATTAAAAAATTAGTGGATTTTAAAGTAAAGCATAAATGTAATTTAAATAATGAATAGACTTTCAATACTCGAAACCTTCCAAATAGCACATGACAAGTACTTTGATCTATTGTTAAAAAATTACCCTACTATTCCAACAAAAGATCCTTTTGCAGAGTTCGGCCCTCCTGAATTATGCGATTTCGCAATTGAAGTTCAATCATGCGCTATCAGCTTGGGACCAAAAGCTCTAGAACGACTTTACCATCTTGGTTTTGACATTCTTTACCCATTCGACAATATTGTCGATTTATATAATTGGCGAGCAAAGGTAAAAAAAGAACGTATTGATCATACGATATATTCTTCTATAGCTATTCGTATTGATGCTGAATTGAAACGAATGAAGCGAGTATCATCGTTGGAAGCGGACGCGGAATATCAATCGCTACCAACGGAGGCTTTTTTAGTATCAAAAGCACGATACAAAACGCAAGAAAATAAAGAATTGCCCGTTGTTTGCAGTAACCTAGGAGCTTCACCAACAACCCACATAGATACTTTGAATGTTTACACCTCTGACGCCCAAGCGATTAACAGGTTAGACCGCCTCGAAAAAAGCTCGTCGATAGGTTCAAATATCTCTAATATCATTTCTACAGTGCGGTCATTTGTGAATTAACTGGATGAAGGGATCTATTTTTGATCAGGCGCAATCCATTTTCGACGAAAAAAATAAACTGCCGTGAACAACAATATAGCCATTCTAATAATCAATAAATCCGAATTGGTTATGCCCATCAATACCGATGCATTTTCGGTTGCGGATGGGCCGAAGAGGAAGATTCATGAAAGGTATGTCGACTCATTGATCCTGTATCCTGACGGAAATATCTTTGTCATTAAGAAAATCGACATCAAAGGTCTGCATGGGACATCGTTTTTATCGAAGCTATTTAGCCTGTTGAACAGCAACTGGCAAATTGAGGTTATAAAAGAAAAAGTAGAATTACCCCTTGATCAACTTATCCAACAGGTAACCACCAATTTAAACGAAAACTCCCTGTCATTTTTCAATGAAGAGATGTCGGTAACCGAAGCAATCAAAGTGGTGAGTCAAATAAAGTCCGTCGACGAACTATTCAAAGCTTTGAAGGTGGATCAACAAGGCGAGTATTTGGATGTATTGTGATTAAAAATTAATGAACCCGGCACATGTAGGGCGGGTCAAGACCCGCGTGTGCGGAGTGGGATATACCAAATAAATTTATATAAACCAAATATTTATAATAAGAGGAAGGAAGGCATGCAAATCTTATCATCGATATTTTCTGTAAATAAAATAATACCCATAGCACTATTAATGTCGATGACACTAGTAGGTTGCGCCTCACAAAAGCTAGTCAAGATTCCGATGCAAGCTGCAAATCTGGAATACTTTAAAGATGGCCTAGACATTAGGCTGGTAGAAAATAAAAAAGGAATAGCAATGGCATATGTTCCAAAAAACACTGACGCCATAGCTTACACACCTGAAATGATTGCTGGCGCTTTAATTGTGTCGACATTATTGGATAAAAAAGAAAATGCAGGACCTGAAAAGGCAGCGAAAATTGGGGCAAATAAGATATTTGAATTCGTTAAACCAGATTACTTAAATCAGGATCTCATCCAAAAAATAAAAATAGATGAAACTATAACTAATAAAATGCATGTTAAATCCATTGGGTTTACAACGCCTGAAAACCAAATCATCCCTAAAGGTCTAGTCATCACGATGGACTACGCCATAGATGTAAATGCAGAAATGCTATTCGTCATGGCATCGGCAACTTTATATAAGGAAGAGCAGGACTTAAGTAAAAAGAAAATAAAGAAAATAGATAGAACCAAAGTACTTTATGACAATAATTTTTATTATTTTTCAAAATTTCATCCATCCTCAAAAAGACCAGAATCCGAGATTCAATCCAAAGTCGAAGAAGTTAAGAAAAAATATATAGCTAAATATAAGAAACTACCGAAAAAAGGTTACACAGGCTATGAAGATATGCAAAAAGATCTTCGCATAGCCTCAAGAGATTATTCAGTGATAGAAAAATCCGAGCTATCGTTGGACAAATGGTTAGATCAGGATGCGAAAAAACTAAAAGACGAAATTCAGCTAGCACACAATTTTATTGTTCGGCAAATCTATAGGGATTATACAAACTACGACATTCCAAAAATTGATGGAAAAGACAGAATACTGGAGACACCACAGAATAATCGCTATACCCAGATTATCGGCAGCGGAGTAATGGCCGGACAAATAGAATCCCTTCCCCTTGACCAATTCCCTGAAGCTAAAAAATTGGATTTTTATGGTTCAAGTGTTTTCATCTATGCAAACGGTGAAAACCCTCCAAAAAAGAAACCAAATGAATAAGCCAGGCGCAACGCGGGTCTTGACCCGCCCTACGGGAAGATAGTGCGATAACCTAAAATCTAAAACTTCGAATGGAAAAATAACAGACAAATGAAACATCTAAAATTTTTAATCCTTTGCATATTATTTACATCGAGCTTATGTTTGGCAAATTTTACAACCTACTCAAATTCCTATAAGGGAATGCAAGTTGGCGTTAATACCTATGCCGATGTAGTGACAGCATTCGGACCACCCCAAGAAAAAATATCTTATAGCAATAATGTAAAATACATCTATTCAGACTTCCATGTCTCAATTCAAGACGAAACAGCGAAAATTAATACCATTACTATTTTTGATAAAAACTACATTGACCTTAACGGGATAAGAATAGGGACTTCAAAATCACAACTGCAAGCAACTTTAAAGAGAAAAATAACTCGCAAATACGTGACTGACAGAAAGCGAGGAATTGTATATTGGATTAGTCAAAACAAAGTAAAAAAGATTGTTTTGGTCCATCAGCTAGCTTTTGACTAAACACTTAACATCACAAACAGAAAATCAAAAGCAACACATCAACACCTTCAATTGCGTTTGCAGACAAACACACTATCTATGTAGAAAATGGAAGCATATTTACTGCGGCTGGCGAGCCTTTGGTGATGCGCGGATTTAATGAGATGTTTGTTTGGTCTTCTGATAAAACCGGTGAGCGCTTTATTCCGGAAATAAATAAATCCGGCGCTAATACACTGCGATTGGTTTGGGATAAAGACGCCAACCCGAAATCAAATTTAATTACACTTATTGATAACACCATTGCGCATAAAATGGTGGCAATTCCTGAGTGCCATAACGCAACGGGAAAATGGGGTAAAGCATTACAGGCTTGTGTGGATTTTTGGAACGACCCGGTTTTAATTGAGGGGATTGAGCGCAATAAACGTTGGACGATTGTAAATATTGCCAACGAAGCGGGCGATCAGGATATTAGTGACGACAATTTTCTTTCAACCTATAAAGCGGCCATCACCTCACTGCGCCAATGGGGCTACACAGTGCCGATTATGATCGACGCTTCACTTTGGGGACAAAATGTTGATCAATTATTGCGTGTTGGGCCAGCATTATTGAAACACGACCCGCTCAGTAATGTAATTTTTTCAACTCATTCTTATTGGGCAACTGAACAAGCAATCGACAATTACTACAAAGTTGCAAAAAAATCCAAAGAACTGGGCATAGCCATGATTGTTGGTGAAGGGCCTTCAGTCACGCGAGTCGGTCAATGTGACAACCCTACTCCACTGCCCTATCTTGAAGGCATGAAAATTCTGGAGGAGCATCAAGCAGGTTGGTTGAACTGGTCCTGGGGCGGAATGAAAAATGGTGATTGCGATAATTTTCGTTATTTTGATATCACTAAAGACGGAATTTTCGGCCAGTGGTGGAATCAACCCGGCGCCAATATTGTTGCACTTAGCCCTTACAGCGTGATGCAAACATCCAATCGACCCAAATCATTTTATCCCGATGGAATTGTTAGAGTATCAGGCGTTTATTTACATCCAGACAAAACAGAATTGGCTATTAATGAAAAAATCCGTTTCAAGGTCATACTCGCACCGGCCAATACTGCCAATAAAAATTTCGCCCTGAACATCTCAGGTGATCAAGCTGCCATCAAACTGAATCAAAAGACCGGAACAATCACGGCATTAAAATCAGGAAAAGCCAAGATCACCGCTAAAACTGAAGACGGCGGTATTTTATGGACCACCGAAATTATTGTTAAATAAATTGAACCACAGGATGCAGTCTTGATTCTGAATAGACTCGACAATCACTTATTAAACCCTCCCCTTCGAACCGATCTGCAGGGCTTGAAGCGTTTTATTTATGAATTTTGGTACTTCGGTATTAAAGAAGCACGCGCAAGTCTGTTTGCGGGATTATTTTTTGCTGCGGTATTTCTGGTACCACGCGAAGGATTATTGAATATACCTCGATATGATTTACTGCTGATAATTGCTTTATCCATTCAAGGATGGATGTTATGGACCAAGCTGGAGACCTGGGACGAATTCAAAGCAATTTGTGTTTTTCATCTGGTAGGATTTTTATTGGAAGCCTTTAAGACTTCAAGTGGCATTAAATCCTGGAGTTATCCTGATTTTGCTTATACCAAAGTATTGGGCGTACCGCTCTTCTCGGGATTTATGTATGCCGCAGTTGGTAGCTATATTATTCAAGCATGGCGACTTCTTGATTTGCGAATCATTCATCACCCACCTCATTGGATGAGTGCATTAGTGGCTTTTTTAATTTACGCCAACTTTTTCACTCATCATTTTATCGGCGATTATCGCTGGTATCTCGCGGCTGTCACACTTGGGCTGTTTGCCAGAAGCAGTGTTATTTTCAAGCCCATGGATAAAGAACGAAAAATGCCATTATTACTTTCGTTTATTTTGATTGGATTTTTCATCTGGCTAGCTGAAAACATCAGTACCTTTTTTACTATTTGGCAATATCCAAACCAAATAGGTGCCTGGTCAGTCGTACATCTGAGCAAATGGAGCTCATGGTCACTACTGGTGATCATGACGTTTACTATAGTTGTCAACCTAAAGCATATTAAGCAAACTATTGATGTACCCAAGTAGCAGGAAAAATAAAGTTAATAAATAAGAGTCAATCTATGAAAAAAATATTTACCCTCATGATTCTATCCATAATGCTGCAATGTTTAACAGCTACAGCTACGGAACAAATAGTCCCTTGCAGATTAACTTGCAATAATGCCGACTATGTAAAACCCGGCGGGCAAATGGCGACTGACCGTAAGTTGCAAGCTATGGGTGAGAAGACGGGTAAGATCATGAAGGATGCTTATGATTTGATGCAACCGGACAACCCAAAGACAATGCCCAATCCCAAAAAAGCCTTGTCACGCCTGAACAAACTTGATTTCAATGAGCTGAATCCAAGAGAAAAATATTTCGCTTATAAACTGCAAGGATTTTGTTACATATCATTTAAGGACTATGCAAAAGCTATTGAATCTTATTCCAGGATACTCTATGCCAAATCGGGAATGAGTGGAGAAGAAGAAATGCAAAATCTCTATATGCTAGGCATGTTGAACAATATGAACGGCAATTATGCAGCTGCACTGAATCATCTTCTTGAATGGGCTAGATTAAGCAATAAAATTGAATCGAAAGATTATCGAAATTTTTCTACAATTTACAATTCATTGGGCGATTTACCTCTCGCTATTGCGAATCAAGCCCGAGCGATTGAAGTTGCCGACAATACAACAACGCCACCCGTGGCCGACTACATTCAGTTAAAGAAACTCTATGACGCGAATAAACAGATTGCTGAATCCAATAAAATTCAATCCATACTGGACTCGATCCCCGGTGCCGACAAATTCGACAAAGGTCCTGTTCCTATAATAAAAGTGGCTTATGAATATCCAGCTGCTGCTGCAGCTCGTAGAATAGAAGGCGATTGCATAGTCACCTTCGATGTTACACCAACTGGCTCAACCGAAAATGCCCATGTTAAAGATGGCGACTGTACTACCATCACTGGTCAATCGACTGACATATTTATTAGAGCATCCATCAAAGCAGCACAACAATTTAAATATGCACCTAAAATTGAAAATGGAAAAGCCGTGTATGTACGCAACGTTAGTAACAAATTTTCTTATCGAATAGCGAAATAGCCATGAATCTATCCGAAAAAACCTGTACCGCTTGCAAAGCTGATGCTCCCAAAGCAAGTAGAGAACAAATTCAACAGGCGCTTGATGAGTTGCCGGATTGGAAACTGATTCAAGTCGACGGGGTTGATCAATTGCAACGCATATACAAAGTGAAAAACTTTCTGGAAGCCATGGCGCTTACTCAATCAATAGGCGAATTAGCAGAAGAATTTAACCATCACCCTGCCCTGCTGACTGAATGGGGTAAAGTGACAGTGAGTTGGTGGACGCACAAAATTAAAGGGTTGCATGACAATGATTTGATTATGGCAGCCAAAACAGAAAAACTATTTATGAAAGCCAACCACCAATAAATCGCCGTTGTTTACTTACAATAATCTCAAATCAGGAAATTTTTATGAAAATCATGTCAAAAATTGTGTTAGCCATTTTAGTATCAACATCGGCGACGGCGTATGCAGCCAATGAGGCACCACAACCAACAAACCAACAAACCTCTGCCGTTAAAGAGCTAACTTACAAAGCTCGTCATGTTTGGGATGCCAAAGTAGAAATTGGTGAAGTTACTGAATTAGGGGTCACTAAGCATGGAACTCGCAGAATGATTCCTATCACGGGCGGTACTTTTAGCGGGTCCAATATCAAAGGTGTAGTAGTACCCGGCGGTGCCGATTTTCAACTGACAAGAGCTGATGGAGATACAGAATTTGAAGCGCGCTATATGTTAAAAACTCATGATGGCGTTGCTATTCAAGTGACCAATCGCGTGCTGTTCCATATGCCAAAAACACCAGACAATGCACAACCCTATTTACGTTCTGTGATTAATTTAGAAGCACCATCCAACAGTGCTTACGATTATCTTAACCACGCGATTTTTATGGGCACACTCGAAGTGCCTAAAGTTAACCCCGGCGAAAAACCTTATGTAATTATCGGAGTTTATCAGCTGCTGTAATCTTTAATGCAGCAGCTTTAATCCAATATTTAACTCGACAACAACAGGATATTTATGGAACCCAATGCGTTGGCTGCTTTGCTTGAAGCTTATAAAATTTCAAGATCGGTTGATATAGGCAAACTGATTCTGAACAGTTATTTGGAAACCGGTGAATGGTCAAAAGCCGTTGAATTATTGCAAGAGTTATCAAGCTCGGTTGACCAAGAGCGTTTGGCGAATGCATTGGTGGTGTTAAGCGAAGCCAATCAAATACCATTGCTGTCAAAATTACTGCAAAATCTTGATGCCAACAGCCTGTTGAATCGTTTGCTTGAGATGAATAAAGAGGCTGTTGCAAAAGAGCTTTACACTTATTGGATACAACAAAATACTGATATTAAAAGCCGTTATTGGGATAATCGCCTGCAAATAAAAATAACGGACGACAATGAAGAACGCCCGCGTTTGCGGGTGGTTGAAAAGCAGGAAATGGCAGAGGTCACCCATTTAAGTGATTACCAACAATCAACCGTTAATTTTAAGGATGTGGTAGGGCTTGAAGCAGTAAAAGAACAAATTAACAAACGAATAATTTTGCCTTTTCAAAAGCCCTCTTTCTTTCAAAAATTTAAAAAGAAAATTGGCGGAGGTGTATTGCTCTATGGGCCACCCGGTTGCGGCAAAACTCTGATTGCACGAGCAACTGCCGGTCAATGCAATGCCAGTTTTTATAATATACAAGCTGCTGATGTGCTGGATATGTACATTGGCGAATCAGAACAAAAACTGCGAGCCATTTTTGAAAAAGCGCGTGCCGATAAACCTTGCATTTTATTTTTTGATGAACTCGAAGCTTTAGCTGGAAAACGCGAACACGCACGCAATTCCAGCACTGCCAATATAGTTAGCCAATTTTTAACAGAGTTGGACGGCTATTCACAAACCAACGAAGGCATTTTAATTCTGGCCTCGACCAATGTTCCCTGGTCAATTGATCCGGCTTTTTTACGCCCCGGTCGTTTTGATCGACTCTTCTTTGTGCCGCCGCCGGATAAAGTAGCGCGTGCTGCCATCTTGCGATACCAGATGCAAGATAGGCCGCAAGATGCCAATATAGATTTTGATCTGATTGCAGCGAAAACATCCGGTTATTCAGGCGCGGATTTGGCCAATCTGGTAGACATGGCTGCCGATGAAGCCATTGATGATTCCATCAAACAAGGTCAGGAAGTTGCTATTCAATTTGATCACTTTCGTGACGCTTTAACCTTGAGTCGCAATAGCACCAGCGAATGGTTAACTACCGCACGCAATTATGCGCGATACGCGAATGATGGTGGTCGTTATGATGATGTGCTGGAATTTTTAAATAAACACGGAAAATAAATATGCCGTCTTATTCAATTATTGATGAACCCAAACAGCATCAACTAAACGCCTTGATTGTTGATCCAATTATTATTTTATTCGCCAGTATGTTAGTCCCTATTTTTATCAACCTGCCCTATTTCGGCCGCATCTGGATGCCTGCGCTATGGTTAATTATTAATAGTCTTTTACTAAAAAGCGCGAGTCGCACAAAAGAAATCAGTGTCGCTCTATTGGCGGTTATAGTGTGGTTTTTTATTATTTATGGCATTTGGGACCTGGTCTATTTACACGCGAACGACAACACATTCCGGCATGCGATTCCTTACCTGAAGATTTTTTCTCAAGCTGTGTTTTATTTTTGTCTTATCTACGCAGCATCCTTGCAATCAACATCCTATTCACTCTACGAATACATCAATAAGCGACATCAATAATGCTTGAGTATCAATTACAAAGAGCCTGGTCACTTTACCACAGCGGTCAATACAGCCCGGCAATAGATCATCTGAAAAATCTGTTAGGCCAAAACCCCAATCATGCTGAGGCTCATGGCCTTTTAGCGGCTTGTTTGTTAGGCGACAAACGTTTGCACGCGTCGGAATATGAACTGGGAATTGCACTACAACAAGACCCCATGCAACCCATGTTATTTTTTATTCAGGCAAAAATATATCTGTTCAAACGGCAGTTTAAAGAAGCGCTGAAAGCTTGCGATCAAGCACTTGCCTTAGCGCCAGAATATGTCGACGCGCTATTGCAAAAATCTGCCATTTATTTGTTACAGGATGATTTTTCCGAAGCCAAATCTTGCATAGAATCGGCCGCCAGAATAGATCCATCACATTCACAAATTCACAATTGCTTTGCGAGATTGTATCTTGCAAAAGGCGATCTAGCTCAAGCGGAAACCTATGCTTATGAAGCTCTGCGAAGCGATGCGCAAGATGAAAGCGCCAATGTACTAATGGGGAAAATTCAACTTGCCAAAGGAAACTTAGGTGAAGCCGAGTACCACGCAAAGTTTGTAATAATGAATTCCCCCAATTCAGAGGAAGCATTGGCATTGTTTGCAAATCTCAAGGCTCGAAAAAATTGGTTTGTCGGTCTCTGGTGGCGGTTTAACAACAAGCTGGCCAATATGAGCCAACTGAGGCAAGTGACCTGGTTGATATGCGCCTACCTGTTTTTTAATTTACTTTCCCAAATCGTTGGTGACCTGGGTTATCCACTTCTTTCTGATGTGATTGCTTACACCTGGATAGGACTTGCCATTTATTCCTGGGTGGCCATCCCGATTTATCTGCGGATGCTGAAAAAAGAGCTGCAAAATTTCCGATTTAATCGCGACTTCTAGGATTCAGTGATAATTATAATTATTCGATACGTGAAACGAATCACCCTAGCACTATTGAGCATAAGGAAACCTTAAATTGTTGCTGCAAAATCTATAACTTTTGCTAAGCTTTTGGCGTGTTTAGCAAAAAACCATCAGCTTATTAGGATAATAATTATGCTGTCCAATCCTTCGGATGCTCAGGTCTATATATTGGATGATGACGATTTGAGTTTGTTCACACTAAAAACTATTGTTAGCTCGATTGGCGCCAAGATTATCAGCTGTGCATCTGCACAAGAATTTTTGTTGAATTATCGTCCTTCCGCTTGTGAGTGTGTGATTTCCGATGTACGCATGCCGGAAATGAGTGGTTTGCAATTGCAACAGCATTTGCTTGCTGCAGGTTTGCCACCACCGATAATTTTTGTGACGGGGCATTCTGAAATTAGTGCAGCCGTTGAAGCTATGCGGGCAGGTGCATTTGATTTTATTGAGAAACCAGTCGACGGCCACCTGCTGATCGAAAAGGTACAAAAAGCACTGATCGTCAGCCGCGAACTGCATAAAACCCGACTCAGCGAATCCACTCGTCAAGCTCGCATTGCGCTACTGACCCCCAAAGAAAAAGAGATTGTCGATTTGGTCATACAGGGAAAATCCAGCCGGGAAATTGCGGACTTTTTTAATCTCAGTGTACGCACCGTCGAGAATCATCGCGCACGTATTATGGATAAGCTGCATATTACCTCGGCCGTTGAATTGGTGCGGCTGTTAGCCTGATCAATACCCGCCAGAAGATAGATTATTCGGTTCATCTGGGTAATTCCCCTCAAGAATATTGAGTAGTTCTACTCTCACTGCCCCCTCTTGCTTTTACCAATAATAGGCTCACTAACTGAAAAAGCCGTCAGGTGAGCTATGCCTAAATCAAAACACTATGTCATAACCGGATTGGCCTTACTCAATATAGTGATTTGCATACTATTGATGCAGGGGGCCGCCAGTATCATTTGGTCGATTCTAGTAGCGGCGGCGATCCTTTGGGCCTCACGGGAAACAGAAACGCGTATCGACCCCAATGATTATCAACAAACCCGCCAAGAATTGAACCAAACCTATAAGGGCTACCAACAATTGCATCAATTAGTGTTTGATGTCACACCCCTCTGGAGCGGCCATATCAATCTGGTTCGAACACAAATCAAAACAGCGATTGAAAATTTGGTGGGCCGATTTAAAAACCTGACGGAATACATGGACTCAACGGCACCCAACCAATCCAATGACGAGAAGGCTATTTTCAACACCATTGCCCAAGCAGAAAACGGCTTGATGAAAATTACCAACACGCTCAACAAAACCCAGGAGTTTCGCACAGCGTTGCAACAAGAAATCAGTGTCATCGCAAACTATGCAACTGAATTACGCAACATGGCAATTCAAGTGACCAAAATCGCCGAACAAACCAATTTACTTGCATTAAACGCATCAATAGAAGCAGCAAGAGCAGGTGAAAATGGCCGTGGGTTTTCGGTAGTAGCGGACGAAGTGAGAAAGTTGTCGACCGAATCAGCCTCCACCGGTGTCAGCATCAGCAATATGGTTAAAAAAGTGGACAACGCCATTCAACACGCCAGTGATATTGCCGAAAAATTCAGCCATGAAGAGCAACACATGGTGATGGAATCACGAACTATTGCTGATGAAATTATTATCAATTTTCATCGCACCTCATCGTCCTTACAAACCTCTGTTGAGCAATTGCGAGACCGTCATAAATCGATCAAAAAAGATATTGATAGCGTTTTTGTTAACCTGCAATTTCAGGACAGGGTTGACCAGATAATGGGCCATCTAAGCGACGATTTGAAAGATATGGAGCACACATTGGAACAAGTGGCCAAACCTGCTGCCGATCACGGGCTTATCAATGCAGATCAATGGTTAGCAAAATTAAAGAATCGATACACTACCCTGGAACAACATGACATTCACCAATTGGGTTATGTGCAGGAAGATTCCAAACAATCCGAAGTGACTTTCTTTTAGCTTGTAATTTATTACCGTTTTTTAATGACACAGAGCCAATTTTTTATGACACCAATGGAAACACGTAATCTTTTACTGCAAGAAGCCAAAGAACAACTCGGCAATATGGAGTTTGCATTGTTAAGTATGGAATACAAACATGCATCCGATAACTTGCTGTACGATGCTTACCTGGCCGCTCATACGCTGAAAGGGTCATCTGCCATATTTGGTTTTGATTTGATAGTAGATTTTTCACGTTTGGTTGAAATGGTTTTACTAGGTCTGCGCACCAAAGAAATTCCACGGGATAAATCGGTTATTGATCTACTGTTAAACAGTCGCGATTTACTGAAGTCTTTTTTTGATCACTATGAAACCTACGGTTATCTGGTTAATAACAATCCGTTACTACATCAAAAACTAACGGATCAACTGAATCGTTTACTTGAAAATGCAAAAACCATTGCAGATTCTTATCAGCCAGGGTCAGGTCAATAGACATGAATTTACCTGCTTATAACCTCAACACTAGTGACACCAATCTATCCAGTCACTCGCGCAAACGCATTCAATCCCTGTTTTATCGTGTTAGTGGAATTCATCTTGCCGACACCAAAGAACAACTCATTATTAATCGGTTATACAGTCACATGACATCGTTAGGTTTCAAAAACTTTGACGATTACTGTGATCACATTGAAACCAGAGATAATGAAAAAGATAGACTCACCACAATTGATTTGCTGACAACCAATGAAACCTATTTTTTTCGTGAACCCGAGCATTTCAAACTATTACGCAACCAGATTTTTCCTGAGATTGATCAACGCCCCGTACGCATTTGGTGTGCAGCCGCTTCCAGCGGAGAAGAGCCCTACAGCATTGCCATGGAATTGATGGAGTATTTCGGTGCGTCGCAATGGGAATTAATTGCCAGCGACATTTCCTATCGCATGCTGGAAAAAGCCCGAGCGGGACTCTACCCCATGCAACGACTGGACTGCATGCCCAATCAATATTTGCATAAATATTGCCGTAAAGGTGTGGGCAATTATCAAGGCATGATCCGGGTCAATGAACAATTGCGAAAATCCGTTCATTTTATTCAACACAATTTATTAAATCCTGCGGATTCACTTGGCCAGTTCGATGTTATTTTTGTTCGCAATGTGATGATTTATTTTGATGAGCCAGTAAAGCATCGCGTATTACGCAATCTCTGTCGTCAACTAAAACCGGGTGGATATTTAATCACCAGCCATTCCGAATCCATCATTGGCAAGTCTTCATTAATTTATCCGGAAAAACCTTCAGTCTATCGCAGGCTAACCGATGATTAATCGACTCATTCAACTATCACTCATCCGCAAGTCGAATTAATGAGGCTGAAATGGAGCTAATGCAGAACCACCCGCGCGATATACCGCCCTTACACCAGGATATTCTTGACCTGGGTATATTGGTGGTAGAAGACAGTCTTTTACAACGCAGTGTTATGTTGGAAATGCTGAAACGCATGGGCGTGAATCGCTTATATGAAGCAGCGAGTGGTTTGGATGCACTTAATCAATTGCATAAACTGACACTTAAGCCCGCTATTATTGTCGCGGATTTGCAAATGCCAGGAATGGACGGCATTGAATTGATTCAACAATTAGCAGATGTCTATCCCGAGATAGCGTTAATTGTTGTCAGCGGTGTGGATCGTAAACTCCTTGATACCATAGGTAGTATGGTTGATGCCTGCAATATGACGCTGTTGGGTGCTTTCGCCAAACCTTTACATGCCAGCAAATTGCAAGAGAGTTTGTTAGCTTATCAACCCTCGTCTAAACTGAGGAAAACCACCCACACGCTTGATCAGATTAGCCCTTGTGATTTAAAACGCGCTATACGTCAGGGGCATATATTACCTTGGTACCAGCCGAAAATTTGTATCAAACGTCGAGCCGTAGTGGGCTTTGAAGCTCTGGCCCGTTGGCGGGATCCAATCAGAGGCATTATTCCTCCGATCCATTTTATTGAACTGGCAACCGAGCAAGGTTTATTAAAAGAATTGACCTGCGATATGTTGGATCTGATATTGGCAGATCTGAAAGCCTGGAATCAGGTAGGTTTATTTCCAGATGTTTCGATTAATTTATCCGTTACGCTGTTAGAAGATAAAACATTTGCCAATCACATGATTCGTGCTGTTAGCTATGCCAACATTGATCCACGCAAAATAATGTTGGAGATCACGGAGAGTGCGTTAATGAAGGACCGCGCAGTTGCACTGGCAACAATTGGTCGTTTGAAATTAGCAGGATTTGGTTTTTCAATTGATGATTACGGCACAGGTTTTTCATCATTGCAGCAGTTATCACGTATTGCGTTTAATGAATTAAAAATTGACAAGTCGTTTGTGAACAATGCTGTCGGCAATCAGCATATGACGCAATTATTGCAATCTGCGATCGATGTGGGGCGACGATTGGGCCTGACAACTGTTGCCGAGGGTGTAGAAACTCTTGATGAAGTCAAACTGTTAAAAAGTTTGGGTTGCGATCAACTTCAGGGATATTTATTTGCCAAGCCAATGCCGGTTGGTGATGTGTACCCCTGGCTTGAAGACAACGCAATACGGGTTGATCAATTATGTAAATAAAAAATATCAAAATGGGATCGCCATGAAGTTAGGAAAATTCGTAAATGCTGCATTTGCCCTATTCACTTCTGTTGCATTGATGGTCGCAACTTCACTCTCAATTAATTACATTTACCACCACGAACAAAAAAACATATCCAACCATGTATTGACCCGCCTCGAATCCATTACGCGATTGGTCAATTTATGGCGAGAAGATTTTTTAACGGGCACCCAACTTTTATCTCAAGACCCCAAATTGGTTTCTATTGTTGTCGATTTTACTGAAGGCAAAATCGATCAACCGACAACCACTGAGTTATTGAATCAGTGGTTAAGGCCTGTTTACCTCAGTCAGGGTTACGAAGGCCACTCTATCATTACCGATGACTATCAAGTTCGCATAGCCACCAGTACCGGATATGTGGGCACCTATGTGACCAACCCGGTTTCACGCGCAACTATTGCCAAAGCATTTGAACAAGGCACCAGCATCAGTGCCATTACAAAATCAGAACACCCTATGCACAATATCGACGGCACCCAGGTCGCCGATGGCATATTCCAACTCAGTTGCTCGCGTATTATGTCAGGTAACAAAGCAGTAGCTGTGTTGTGTTTACGACAAAACCCTCACTTACATTTGTTTGAAATGTTAGCCAGTGGTTTTTCAGGAAAAACCGGCGAAGCCTATTTAGTTGACGACAAGGGTAAAATTATTTCGCCAACACGGTTTTCTGCAGGTAACAAAAGAGAAACTCAAACACCCAATCTTAAAAAAAATTTAGAAGCCAGAGAGCCAGCCAACATCTCTCGAAGCGGCCCCACCAGCATTCCCAATAGATCAAGACCACTGACAAAATCGGTCGCGATGGCAATTGAAAAAGGCGAAAGCGGTTTTCTCAATAGCTACAAAGATTATCGGGGTGTAGAAGTCGTGGGCGCTACCCGTTGGATCCCTGAATTGGGAATGGGGATTGTCATAGAACAAGACGTAGATGAAGTTTATCTTCCTTACAATTACTCACGCCGCGCCATTATTTTTCTATCATCCGCTGCGATATTGCTAATTAACATTTTATCTTTCGCGCTCTTTCAATGGCGAAAGAAATTGGCCATTCGTGAAGAACGTATGCGAGCGTTTTTAAATAATTTCCCCGGCATAGTACACATGCGGGATGAACAAGGCCGTTTTCTAATAGCCAATAAAAAAGCTGATCAAATGGTTGATATACGCCTGATAAAACAACAAGGCAGAGGTGAAGACTATTTGCCATTTCCAGCTGAATATTTACGGCAAATGAAAGAAGATCACAACAGTGTATTAAAAACTGGTGAGGTAATTATCAGAACCCAGGACGCCAGCACCATCAACAAAATGGAATACAAATGGGCAAGAATCATTCGCTTCCCGGTTTATGATGCAGAAAGATCCAAAATCACAGCAGTTGGAACCATTGTTCAGGACATCAGCGAACAGATACAAAATGCAAATGCACTTGAAGAAATTCGGACCAATTTGGAAAAAATTGTTGCCCAGCGTACAGAACAACTGGAGCAGGCAAAGATCGAAGCCGAACAAGCCGCACAGACCAAAGCCAACTTTATGGCCAATATGAGTCATGAATTGCGCACCCCGATGAATGCAATCATAGGCTTATCACATTTGGCAACTCTGGTATCGGACGACCCTAAACTCCACGGCTATTTACAACGCATTCATCAGTCCAGCAATCATCTATTATCCATTATTAATGATGTATTGGATTTTTCAAAAATTGAAGCCGGGAAATTATCCATCGACGAGAAATTATTTTCACTTGAAGAGCTACTGGACAAAGTTGTCAGCCTGGTTGCCAACAAAGCCTTTGAAAAAAACCTGGAGTTTCTAATTTATATTGATAAGTCAGTCCCTAAACTTTTGACGGGCGACAGTTTACGCATAGGCCAAATACTCATTAATTTTTGTAGCAATGCCATCAAATTTACCAATCGGGGCGAGATCAGTATTCACATCAGTCTGCAATCACAAACCGAAAATCAATTCTGCTTAAAATTTTCAGTGCAAGACACAGGCATTGGCATTTCAACTGATGGTCTCACCCAATTATTTACACCCTTCCATCAATTGGATACTTCACTGACCCGACAATTTGAAGGAACGGGTTTAGGTTTGGTTATTTCAAAAAATCTAATTGAACAAATGGGCGGCAAAATATGGGTTGAGAGCGAGGAAGGCAAAGGCAGTTGCTTTTCCATGTCATTGAATTTTTCCAAAACACAGAATACAACCAATTTTTATGATGAATTCCGTTCAAGCGCACTGGCGAACACTCACGCCCAAATTATTTGTGAACATAAAACCTTAACCAATAACATTGCCGATATGCTGGATAAATTACTCATAAATTATTCGGTGATTAACCCAACAATTGCTGACATATGTTCATTAAACTCCCTCAACCCAGTGGATTTTGTCCTAATTAATGAAATAGCAGACCACAAAAAATTACTGTCGCTGTGCGAACAACTTACTAGAATACATTATCCCAATCGCCCCAAAATAATCCTTCTGGCCAATCAAAAAAACTGGAAAGATTTAGAGCTTGATCAATATTGTGATTCAGTTTTGGCAAAACCTCTTTTACCGCAAAACCTGTGGGAAGCATTAACTGGTGTTATTGAACAACCAATAAACGAAAAAGAGGAATTTAGTATTTCGCAATACACATCACTTTCATCTATGTCGCTGCTACTGGTCGATGATAATGTGATAAATCAAGATGTAGTCAAAGAATTATTAGGCTTATTAAACATTCATCTTGAAGTTTGCAGTACAGGCTTTGACGCCCTGGAGCGTTTATCCAACCAACACTATGACGCCGTGTTGATGGATGTACAAATGCCGGGCATAGATGGCTATGAAACCACCCGACGAATTCGGCAGAATTTACAATTGACTGATTTACCCATTATTGCCATAACCGCTAATGCACTCGACGGCGATCGTGAAAAATGTTTAGCGGTTGGCATGAATGATTATTTATCAAAACCTATCATACCCCAGCAGCTATTTAATTGTTTACAGCATTGGTATCAAGGCCAAGGCCAAAGCCCATCCATCATTGATCCTGCTGACAAACCTGCAACATCACAACAGGATCTGGAACGATTGCAAAAATTAACAGCAATTCCTGATTTGGATGTTAATGCAGCGCTGGAACGATTATTAAACAATGTCAGTTTTTATTGTCAGTTAGCTGAACGTTTTGCAGATGAACGCCAACTCTTGTTATCCAGCATCGATCATTTCTGGAAAAACGGCGATCAGGAATCTGCTTGCCGCCAGTTACATTCGTTTAAATCCCTCGCTGCCACTCTGGGCGCCAAACATTTACAAACCCAGGCAATGGAACTGGAAAACTTATTAGCGCAAGGCATTTACGATCTGGATAAACTTTTATTATTAGATAAGGATTTACAATCTCTGATAGCTCGGATTAAATCAGCACTTGATCTTTAACTGTGGAATTAGCCCCATGCTGCTGGTAAAAAAACTACTACTAGGAATTATGTTTCTCGCTTTGGGTTGGTTTACTTATTTACAATTTAATGATCCGGATGCGGTCTTCTGGATTATCATTTATGCCTCGGCGGCATTAATACCCTTACTTGGGCTTTTTGATCGCCGTTATCTGGCGGTGACTGTAATTGTATCTTTGCTCTGCTTGTTCGAAATAATATCCAGTTCGCATGGCGCATACACTTATTGGTTGCATAGACATGACGAAGCCTTAATGCAATCCATGAACCCCAACAAACCCTACATAGAAGAAGCACGTGAATTTCTCGGAAGCTTGATTGCTCTGGCAATGGTTTGGAGCAGTCATTATTTGTCGAGCTGCAAATCGCGCAAATAAATTTTCTTGCCCCGTCGAATTACCGCTAGCTACTACGACTAACTAACGAATTAATTGAATTACAGGATTCACCCATGTCTCGCCACACAATTTCCACTACAGAATTTACTATTCTGATCGCATTACTTATGTCGATCATCGCAATTTCAATTGATGCCCTGTTACCCGCACTGGGTGTGATACGTCAGGATCTGACCATTTTGGAAGACAACAAAGCTCAACTGATTATCAGTGCAATTTTTCTGGGCATGGCCATAGGCCAATTAATTGCCGGCCCTATGTCGGATGCAACCGGTCGCAAAAAAGTGCTGTACGTCGGTGTCAGTTTATTTTTAATTGGCAGTGTGATTTGTTTATTCGCACAAGATTTGAATACACTTTTGCTCGGTCGTTTTATTCAGGGGCTTGGCGTTTCCGGACCTTATGTGTCTGCCATGTCGGTTGTGCGCGATCAATATTCCGGTAGCCAGATGGCAAAAATCATGTCGATTGTGATGTTGATTTTTATGGGCGTACCCGCGATAGCGCCGTCACTTGGGCAAGGCATAATGTTGATTGCTGATTGGCGCAGCATTTTTATGTTTTATGTGGCCTATGCCTTGTTAATTACCAGCTGGATTTTTTTTCGTTTGGAAGAAACCTTGCCGCCAGAAAAACGTATCGCCTTTTCAACCCGGAGTTTTATTGATGGTTTTAAAGAAGTTTTAACCAATCGCATCACCACAGGTTATACCCTCAGTATGGGTTTATTTTTTGGCAGCATGATTGGCTACCTGAATTCATCCCAACAAATTTTTCAGGTGCAATTCAACACTGGCAAATTATTTACAGTGTATTTTGGATTGTTGGCTTTGTTGTTTGGCGCTGCATCGCTCGGCAATTCGTTTGTGGTTGAAAAATTGGGTATGCGCCGCATTGCACAGCTTGCTGTAAAAGGCATGATGCTGGCCTCGGCAATTTTTCTGGCATTGCATTATGTGACGGAGATTCACCTCTGGATGTTTTTGGTTTTCGCCGGTTTTATATTTTTCTGTTTCGGTTTTATTTTCGGTAATATCAATGCGATTGCTATGGAGCCTATGGGCCATGTTGCCGGTATTGCCTCAGCCATTATTGGTTCGGTTTCATCAATTATCGCATTGGTAATCGGCACCACTATAGGCCAGGCTTACGACAATACCCTGATTCCAGTCACTATTGGTTTTTTGGTATTGAGCAGCCTGGCTTGCATCACTATGTATATGGCGGATCGTAAAACCGACAGTACCGAAATGGAAGCCGGAACAGAATAAAAATCTCAAATGAAAGCCACTGAATTAACCGACAAGTTATTAGCCGAAGGCTGTAATTCACAAAATTTTTCAGTACTTTCTCGCCGCCATGATGCATTTTGTTTGGATAAAACCGGAAAACAATGGAATGTTTTCTATTCCGAAAGAGGTTGCGATTCCGACCCCCTATTTATATCTTCGGATGAAAGCGAAGCTTGCAATTTTTTTTACAAGCTTGTTATTAATCAGGAGCACTGGCATCTGGTCGGCTTTTTTAAACACCAAGCGGATGCCAAACAACTTGAAAATCAATTGCTAGCCCTCGGGATTAACCCAATACGCAATGATATAACAGCTTACAAGATGGCGAATGACCCGCGTTATCGAGTATTTGTAGCGAGCAAGGATATCTTTAGAGTAAAAGCGCAACTGGGCGAAATCGACATAAAATTTGAATAGACAAATTAACAAGTTGAAAAAATGAACTTAATCAAACTATTGTATTCTTGCCTTTTATGTACTTTGGCTTTTCCAATGGCGACATATGCTTGCAGCTTTATTTACACGCCACAAAAATATATCCATGTGATAAAGATGTATGGTGACAAAAATCTGGATATAAAACTATACGAAGCTGTACACACACTGGGTTATGAAGGAAAAGATAAATTCCAAATATTTAGTGACAGTAAGCAACTAATACTCAAACAAGAAAATGGAAGCCTCTGCACTTATGATCAAGCAGAAAAACCTACCTGCTTTGAAGCCAAAAACCGGGGGCTTGATCTGGATAGAGTTCATGATTTCGATAAAAAACGAAAACTCACTTTATTGATTCAAATTAATGATGATGCTCCCAAGGCCTACGTTTTCAAAAAACGCCGTGTGCGGGCGACTGAGGAGCACCATGACCAGATAAGGGCTCAGGGTTGGAATATTTGTTACGAGATTGATGAAGCTAATCCTTAGCTTTTTGGTTTTGGCTTCGATTTGGGTTTTGGTTTTGAATTAGCCGCAGCTGTTTTACTTGGCTGCCCACCCGGTTTACTTATTTTCACTTGATCAGGGCGTTTGGCTCTTCGGGTTTTTTGTGATTCACCTGAATCCGATTTTGGGCTGACCTTTTTCGGTTTTTCACCCAATTTTGGCTGAGGTTTTCCGCGTGCGGGTTTATTACCCAAACTAACCGGTTCGGCTTTAATATTCGGATCAGGTTCAAAACCTGGCAGGATAATTTTGGGAATCGATTTCTTAATTAACTTTTCAATATTTTGTAAAAATTCCTGTTCATCAACACAAACCAATGAAATCGCTTCGCCTTCTGCCTCTGCTCTGCCGGTGCGACCAATTCTGTGAACATAATCTTCCGGCACATTCGGCAATTCAAAGTTCACCACATGCGGTAATTTATCTATATCAATTCCGCGTGCGGCTACATCAGTCGCAATTAATGCACGAATACTGCCAGATTTAAAATCAGCCAGGGCTTTGGTACGCGCACCCTGGCTTTTATTACCGTGAATAGCCGCTGCACTGATACCATCAGTATTTAATTGTTCGGTTAATTTATTAGCGCCGTGTTTGGTGCGAGTAAAAACCAATACCTGTTGCCAATCTCCTTCTTTAATCAAATGTACTAACAATTCACGTTTGCGTTTACGATCCACCGGATACACCGACTGATCCACTCGCTCGGATGCCGTATTACGCCTGGCAACTTCAATTAATTCCGGTGAGTTTAATAATTTGTCGGCAAGTTTTTTTATGTCGTCAGAAAATGTTGCCGAGAAAAGTAAATTTTGTCGCTGCTTGGGTAACAGCGCCATTATTTTTTTGATGTCATGGATAAATCCCATATCCAACATTCTATCGGCTTCATCCAATACAAAAATTTCGACGGTATGAATGGATACTGCGTTTTGCTGAATTAAATCCAGCAATCGGCCCGGTGTTGCCACCAGAATGTCGACACCCGCACGCAGGTGCATCATTTGCGGATTAATGCTTACGCCACCAAACACGACTTGTGAACGCATACCCGCGTGTTTGCCATAGGTGCGTACACTGTCGTGAACTTGCGCAGCCAATTCACGCGTGGGCGTTAAAATCAATGCGCGCACTGGCTTGCGGCCATTGGCTAGTTTTGCAGGCCTATGTTGTTGCAAACGATGAATCAAAGGCAGCGTAAAACCTGCCGTTTTACCGGTTCCAGTTTGAGCACCCGCCAAAATATCTTTGCCGGATAAAACTACCGGTATAGCTTTTTGTTGAATGGGCGTAGGCGTGTTATAGCCTTTTTCAGATATAGCTTGCAGAATTTCGGGCGACAAACCCAGCTGGGCAAATGACATATTAACTCGTAGATTGGAGGCAGATTGAAAAGCGCAGGCATGCTAACCAGATTGCGGGAAAATTTCATCTATTTGTTTGCGTAAATACTCATAACGAGCATAGTTTGCGTCTGCAGGATTAATGTGGCTGACACGCATCAGCGCTTTTCGACAAACGCTTTCCAGTGGTTTTTTATCACCACCCTCTTTCACTTCGGCAACAACAGCCTGCAACAAATTCAAATTCAAACCTGTGTGGCTGGGAAACACCCCCACAGCATTGCGAAATACTTTAATGGCATCGCGATATTTTTTCTGATCATAAAGATCTATACCATTTTTAGTCATATGTGCTGCGCGTGCACGCCCCTCCTGGCTGCGAGGATTGTCCGACATGGCATCAACCCTGGCCATGATTTCCGGGTTATCACTGTTTTGTTCAACCAGCGCTTGCAGTATTTCATCAGCTTTTTGCTTGTTGCCAGACTTCATTAAGGTTTTCACCATATCCAGGCTCGCGCCCGCACGCATTTTGTCTGGATCCCGCGCTTGAATGGTTATGGCTTGCTGCAAAAATTTTTCTGCTTCAGTTAATTTTTGTTGATTAATCATTGCGCGCGATTTCAATGCATTGGATTGTACATCAGCACTGGCATCGAAATAGGGGCGTTTTTGTAAGCGCCCCAAAACTTCAAAACTTTCTTTAACATAAGCGTCAGCCAAATTGCCTCCAACCTCGCTGCTTAAATCGGTAAGTTCGCGCGCCAAATTAAAAAAATCATCTTCGGATTCATAACAGGAATTGCGTGCAACCTTTATAGCCTGACGACTGGCTTTTAATAAAACTTCCGTGTCATCGTTTAATTTTGCCAACTCGGCGAGGCGACGCTGACGCATAATTGATTTAGGTGAAATTGCGGCTGCTTCCTGCATAGACTCCTGAGCTTTTATTTGGTCACCCATACCCAGATAAGCCTCCGACAATAGATCATGTGCTTCAACATAGCGACGATCAGTATCGATAACTTCTTGTAATTTCTGTTGCGCTTCTTGATATTCTTTTTTGGCAGTCAAGGTTTTACCCAAACCCAGCTTGGCCCAAATGGCGGGCTGTTCGTTTAACACTCCACGATATATATCTTCAGCCTGTTTGAAATTAAACAAACGCAAACTCATCTCTGCTTTAATTTGCAAACAGTTACTGCGATAACTGGTGTTGTCTTGCAGGCGCTCATCACAATGCAATATAGCTTTGGAATAATCCTTTTCATCAATTGCCTGTTTTATGCGAATCAATTCCTGATGGCGCAACACCACGCGATCAAGTCGTGTGCGCAATAACGCCGTGGTGATAGGTTTGGTCACATAGTCATCAGGCCGATATTCCAATGCACCCAAAACCATTTCGCGCGAGGATTCGGCGGTGATCATGACGAATATACTGGTATTGTTTAAACGATTGCGAAAACGCAATTCCTCCAATACTTGTTGCCCATCCATACCTGAACCCAAGTTGTAATCGCACAACACCATATCGAATTGTTCTGTGCGGCAGATTTCCATAGCCTGCTCACCATTGGCAACCACGTCAACTTGCTGCACGCCGAATACGCGCAACATATTGGTAATAGCCACGCGAATGTCGGGCATATCATCTATGACCAGACATCGCTTTTGCGCGTAGAGTTTGACTATATCGATTTGACGCATTAATTTTTGGTTCTTGATTTATGACTAATCCTGATATTCATTTCTGATTCGCATCCTTGATGAAAGTCTAGCAGGCTTTTTTCCGGAAGCTTTAGATTCCCGCTGCTGATTGTTGGTAAGCCAGTGCGACTTCTTCTGCGACACATTTTGCGCCCTCACGCAGTTTGTCCGGCTCCTGGCAATAGGTCACGCGAACACACTCCTGAGTGTGGCCCCAGTCTTCTTGCAAGCCGGGGAAAAAGTGATGACCGGGAACCACCAACACACCGCGACTTTTTAAACGCTCATAAAGCAATTGACTGGAAATTGGCAACTTGGGGAACCATAACCATAAAAATATGGCGCCTTCCGGCTGATGAATACGATAAGGCAAATCACCCAGCGCTTGCTGAAAAATATCGACTGCGATTTGCATACGCTGACGATAAAAAGGTAAAAGATGATCGCGACTTAATGGCAATAATTGTTCGCGAGACAACAACCCTTTCAACACTGCCGGGCCGAGATTACCCGTGGCCAAACTTAAAATTGTACTGGCTTTACTAAAGGCCTGAATCACCTCTGGCTTTGCGATCACTATGGCCGTGCGCGCACCGGGCAAACCTAATTTGGATAAACTCAACACCATAATAATATTGTCATTCCACAAAGGTTTTGCTTCAGTGAATACAATATTCGGAAAAGGCAACCCGTAAGCGCCATCAATTATTAACGGGATTTGGTGTTGTTTTGCGAGTTGGTCCAGCTGCGCCAACTCTGCATCACTAATCACATTACCGGTGGGATTGGTTGGTCGCGATACACAAAGCGCTGCGGTTTTTTCAGTGATACGCAACGCCGAAAAATCCACGTGATATTTAAAAAAATGCTCGCCGATTAATTCAATGCCCGGTTTGGTCGCGCAAAAAAAATCTGCGGATATGCCCAAATCGGAATAACCCAAATATTCGGGGGCCAAGGGAAATTGAATTTGTTTGCGACCCGAAGCAGTTTCACCGGCAAATAAATTAAACAAAATAAAAAATGCTGATTGGCCGCCGTTGGCCAGTGCCAGATGCTCGGCACTGATGGGCCATTGAAACTGATCGCGAAAAAAATCCGCTAATTGTGCGAGTAATTTGGCATCCCCCTGCGGTGGTTGATAAACACCCAAAAATTCGCGTGCAGTCTCTTCATCATCCAGCGTATCGCGCAAGGCTTGTGCAAACGCAGCTTGCACTTCGGGGATCATGGCCGGGTTGCCGCCGCCCATAAAAATCATATCGGGATTGTTGCGCAGTGCATCACCAAGATCATCCATCAGTGTGACTATGCCGGATTGATCGCAAAGTTTTTGTCCGAAATTGGAAAGCTCAAACACAGGAAAGTCTCATTCAATAAGATTGAGCGGCATTAGAGCGCATCTGCAGGATTAACAGCAAGGTTGAATCGAGAGGGGAAATCAAAAATCAAATCAAACCGAATTTTCGTAGCGTGGCTTGAAGTTTGTCAGGATTGACTGGCTTACGAATAAAATCCATAGCACCCAGACTGGTTACCCGGTTGTGAGCTTCGGGTTGGATATCGCCCGAAACCACAATAATCATGGCATTCAGGCCTTCTTTCTTAACGGTTTCCAGCACCTGATATCCATCCATTTCCGGCATGGTGAGATCCAAAAAAACCATCTCGCCTTTGCCCGCTCGTATGGCTTCAATCCCCTCAACGCCATTGGTGGCAAAGGTTATATCGACATCCCAACCCTGGGGGAGAGATTTGGCAACCTGCTTTCGCGCCATCAGGGAATCATCACAAATCAACAGGGGTATAGACATATAGGGCTAGCGTCTGGTCTGAAAAAGGGATTTCACCAGAGTATAGACAGGGAATCACAACCCGCTAAATTTTTTTATGGTCTTTTTCTATCTTTACAGGGCGATAATTTTCGAGGCTGAAGACCAGCACCGCGCCGCCAAGAATGATCGCCCAGGTAAAATTAATCCACAGCAGAAACAGCGGAATTGCCGCAAAGGCACCATAGACCAAACCGTAAGAGGAATAGCTGACACCCCAGGCAAACAGGGCTTTGAGTGCGTGAAAAAACAGCGTAGTAATGCCTGCACCCACGACGCCGTGCCACAAGGTCACGCGGCTATTGGGCAAGGCGACAAATAAAATGGTAAATGCCAGCCAGGTCAAAAAAAACGGCGCAAGTCCGAGCAAGGCTTTTATCGCTTTTGATTCACTGATACCACCAAATAAATGCAGGGAAAAAACATAAGTACTGATGGCCAGAGTTGCGCCCAACAAGAGTGGCCCGATACTCAAAATCAACCAGTAGGTCACCAATTTTAAAATGCCGCGGGGGCGACGCTTGACTCCCCAAATTGCATTGAGATTGTCTTCGATGTTTTTCAACATCATCTGTACCGAGAAAATCAAAAAGATCACACCGAACCAGGTGAGGTTTTTGGCTTGATTGGCGAAGGATTTCAGATAAGCGACCAGATCAGCACTGGTGTCGGGCAAAAAATGTTGGAATAAAAATTCTTCAACTTGCAGGCCCAGCGATTGATAACTGGGGAAAAACGAAAAGGCCACGTAGGAAACAGTAATCAGCGGGACAATCGCAAACAGGGATACATAGGTCAGCGCCGCCGCCCCCGTCAGACATTTACTGTATTCAAAATGCCGGTAACCAAAGACCAGAAAACCTCTGAGCCACACACAAGCATGGCAAAACTTACCGAACCAGGGACTTTTTTCCTGTAATCGTTTGATCACACACGACTCCAATTTCAAACTTGGGAATATAAAGGCACAAACAGGGGCCAGCAGTTATAATCGCCGCAGCTCAACTTCCGCAGACTTTTTAGGTGCGCGCACTCTAGCACAAATCGGAATTATTCTATGAACCAGCATCCTTCGAACTACCTGTTAATCCTCTATTACAGCCGTTACGGTTCAACTCTGGCCATGGCTCAACAAATTTCCCGGGGCGTTGAACAGGCCGGGTTCGAAGCCCGTTTGCGCACTGTACCCGCTGTCTCACCTGTGACCCAGGCCACTGAACCAGCTGTGCCGGATTCCGGTGCTGTTTATTGCACGGCCGATGATCTTAAACATTGTTCGGGATTAATCCTCGGCAGCCCTACCCGCTTTGGCAATATGGCCGCGCCCATGAAATATTTTCTGGATTCCACCAGTTCGCATTGGATGAATGGCGATTTAATCGGTAAACCCGCTGCTGTATTTACCTCCACCTCAACATTACACGGCGGTCAGGAATCCACGCTTTTATCCATGATGCTGCCACTTTTACATCAGGGCATGTTGATCGCCGGCATCCCCTACTCCGAATCTGCATTGCACAGCACCAAAACCGGCGGCACACCTTACGGCGCGTCACATCTGGCGACGGGTGAAACTCCGTCCAAGTTAAGTGAGGATGAAATCAATCTGTGTCAGGCTCTGGGTAAACGCGTGGCAGAGATTGCGAAGAAATTGAGTGTTTAGTTGTGAGCAATGGATGCACTCTGTTTCAGACTGTCGAAAAAAGGGACTTTTTTGTCAAGCCTACAGGGATGTATTTACGGCGTGTCTGAAACAGAGTGCATTCATTGCGGTTAAGTAATCCATATTTATTCAAATCAAATTTTATTTTGTCGAGTATTTCAAACCATGTACAAACGAAACAAAGAACCCCTGGTGATTTCACCTGAAGAGGGTTTGCGTTACCAACACAAGTTATCCATTGCCCGCCCTATAGCCCTGATCAGTTACGTGCTGTTGATTGCGTTAATTATTTACACCGAATCTTTATCTGAAAAAATCAATCTCGCGGTCTGGGCTATGAAATTGTTACCCTTACTGATTTTAATTCCCGGATTGATCAAACAAACTTTTCGTACCTATTCATGGTTATGTTTTGTTTGCCTGGTTTATTTCACGGCTATGTTTCCGGTAGCCTACACCCGCAGTTTGTGGACTGATTGGTTAATCACCGCCATCATCGCGGTGTTATTTATTTCCTCCATGATGACCAGTCGCTGGTTGCAATATTGGCGATTTTATTTGCAGCAATCCTCATCCAATCAACCCAATTAATTGTAGTCATTCCAAAGGACGTTATATGTCAGTTAATTATTATGAACCTGTCGCCCCCAGACCTGCGCCAGCACCTCAAGCGCCCGAGCCTAAAAAACCCGGTTTGTTTCGCCGCCTGTGGAATTTTCTGGGAAAAGTAGTTAACTTTTTTAGAATTATTATTAAAACCATTATTTATCTATTTTTGTTTTTCTTCTTTTTAAGTTTTCTCGGTGCCAATGCCCCCAAACCACTGCCCGAAAAATTTGCCCTGACAATCACACCCAAAGGCCAACTGGTTGATCAAAAAACCTATATGGATCCACTGAGTTTGTTGATGGCTGAAGAAGGGGAACAAGATAACCAAACACTGGTTCGCGATTTGGTTGATGCGATTCATTTTGCAGCGGAGGATTCACGCGTAACACACCTGGTTTTGCAGCTGGGCCCATTGCAAGCGGGTGGCTTGTCCAAAATGAACGATATAGGTCAAGCGCTGACCGAATTTAAAAAATCCGGAAAAAAAATTATTGCTGTCAGCGAGCATTATTCGCAAGATCAATATTATCTGGCCAGTTTTGCCGATGAAATTTTAATGCATGAAATGGGAATGTTTGAAATTACCGGCTTTGCACGCTACATGAATTACTACAAATCAGCACTGGATTCTCTCGGCGTTACCGTTCATGCATTTCGCTCCGGTAAATACAAAGATTTTCTGGAACCTTATTTGCGCGACAACATGTCGGATGAATCGCGTGAACATAACAGCCAATGGGTGAATCAACTCTGGCAAGACTACACCCAACAAATTGAAACTGCTCGCAAACTACCCACAGGCACCCTGGATGATTTTGTGAATAATCTGGACGCACACATGACATTGGCCGCAGGCAATATGGCGAAGTTGGCGCTGGAGAAAAAATTGGTCGATCAAGCCATGACACGTCAGCAATTGGAAATTTATTTGCAAACCACTATTGGCAAAGGCAGTGACGATCAAATTTATGCATCGGCATCGGTAAAAGATTATCTCGCGGATAAACGCCGTTTGCCGTCGACAGCACAGAATAAACTCGCTGTTATTGTAGCTTCAGGCAACATAATGGATGGCCGTCAATTGGAAGGTAGTATTGGCAGTGAAACCTTTGTCGAATTAATTCGCAAAGTGCGCGATGACAAACAAGTTAAAGCTTTGGTAATTCGTGTCGATTCCGGTGGCGGCAGTGCGTTTGCATCGGAAATTATTCGTTCAGAAATAGAAGCATTGCGCCAACATTTGGGTGAAAAACCTTACCCAATTTATATTTCTATGGGCAGTGTCGCGGCGTCCGGTGGTTATTGGATGTCAACTGCCGGCGATCAAATTTGGGCACAACCGACTACTATTACCGGTTCAATCGGTGTGTTTGGTGCATTCCCGACGCTGGAAAATTCGCTGAAAAAAATCGGTATTTCAACAGATGGTGTCGGCACAACCGAATTAGCGGGCGATATGCGATTGGATCGCACTCTGTCTGAAAAAGGCAGCAAAGTGATTCAGGCAAACGTAGATAATATTTATCACCGTTTTGTTAATTTGGTCTCTGAGTCTCGCGGTTTGACACCAGAGCAAGTTGATCAAGTTGCGCAAGGTCATGTATGGACTGGCAGCAAAGCCAAAGAATTGGGATTGGTTGACCATCTAGGTACATTGGATGATGTCATCAAGGCAATTGCCACTGATGCAAAATTATCGAATTACAAAATTGAATTTGTGCAACGTACACTGTCACCGAAAGAAGAATTCATGCGCTCAATCACTGAAGCGGGTTTTTCACTGCCATCAGTGAGTCATTCAGGTCATTTGCAATTACTGAATCAATTGCGACCCTTGGTAAAACCTCTTGAAGAATTACAAAGTTTGCAAGATCCGCAAGGGATTTATGTGAAGTGTATTGAGTGTGCGGCACTTTGAATCTGATTGATAAACACATGAAAACAAACCCCACCCTAACCCTCCCCTTCGTAAGGGGAGGGGACTTGACTCCCTCCCCTTACGAAGGGGAGGGCCGGGGTGGGGTTTGTTTTGTTTCACTTCTTATGAATCTTCAAACCAATCTTTTCCAAACGATCATTCTTGATACTTAACACAACAAAATCCACATGCCCCAGGCTCACTCTATCGCCCACAACCGGTTGGCGATATTTGCTGAGAATGTAACGCGCAATACTCCAATTTTGCATTTTGTCCGGCACAGCAAATTGATACAACTCGCTCAAACTTTGCAATTTGGCGTGTGAGCGAATTACGAAGTCACCAAAGAATTCTCGCGCAGACAAACGTTCGGTTTCGTTGACGCCGACTAATAATTTTTCCAGCGCGTCAAGATCTTCCGGGTTACTTAAAAAGAATACATGATCATTCACCCGAAACTTTTCAGTTTCAATCAAAGGTTGGGGTTTGCCATCGCGCAACAAACATAAAATTTGTGATTGCTCAGGTAATCGAATTTTCTTCAGGGTTTTATTCACAACCGGACTATCGCTCGCCAATTGATAACCCACAAACTCGTGGCCAATTTCACCCGGCACACCCAACTCCACTCGTTGCACACGTGAACTCCGCGAAGGCACGTTGAGTTTTAATGCGCGCGCAACCGGGCCTACCGTCCAACCCTGCACAACCAGTGACAAAATCACCATCACAAACGCGAGATTGAAATAAAAATTCCAATTTTCGACACCGGCCATCCAGGGGAACATGGCTAATACAATTGGCACAGCACCACGCAAACCGACCCAACTGATAAAGGTTTTTTCTTGCCAGGAAAATTGAAAAGGTAAAAGCGAAAACCAAACGGCTATAGGCCGCGCAATCAGAATCAACACAGCGCCTACCAATATCGCACTCAAGGCGTAATCCAACAATTCATGCGGCGAGACCAACAAACCCAACATCAAAAACAAACTGATTTGTGCAAGCCAGGCAAATCCATCATGAAAACGTTGAATGTTATAAAGACCATGAGACACGCGATTGCCGACGATTAAACCTGCCAGGTATACCGCTAAAAATCCGCTGGCTTGAACCACAGCGGCTAATCCAAATACAAAAACGCCGCCGAATAACGCGAGCAAAGGATACAAACCCGGACTTAGAGACAAACGTTGAATACCCAAGACTAATATCTTGCCACCGACAATGCCTATGGCAGTTCCCGCCACCATTTGCCACACAAAATTTCCAAGAATCCAAAAGCTGAAACCCGATTGACTGCTGACGACCAATTCCACCAACGCCAGTGTCAAAAATACCGCCATGGGATCATTCAATCCCGATTCAATTTCAAGCGCAGCGCCCACACGCGCTTTGAGTGCCAAACCTTGATTGGTCAATACCGAAAAAACTGCCGCAGCATCGGTAGACCCCACAATGGCACCCAGCAACAGGCCTTGCAGAAGAGAAATATCCAAAATCCAGGACGCGAGCAAACCACAAACCACTACGGTTATGACTACACCGAGAGTGGCAAGCGACAAAGCCGGGCGCAAACCAACACGAAACAGTCCAATTTCGGTGCGCAAACCACCATCAAACAAAATTACCGCCAGGGCCAGGTTGCCAATAAAGTAGGCACCTTGAACATTTTCAAACTGCAACCCCAATATGCCGTCTTCCCCTACCAACATACCGATGATAAGGAACACCAACAGTAAGGGCATACCCATGCGAGGTGATAAGGTAGTGGCCAAAATGCTCACAAGAAACAAGGCACTGCCCAGAAAGATCAGTTGATTAAGCGCTTCCAAATTAAAATCCTGTCAGTCATGCAACTAAAAACTATAAGCCAGCGACGATAATACGCAAATTTTGTTATGATCCACACCCCTTGATTGGAATGATTCCCGTAAATGTTAAACAAAAATGCTCTGGAGCAACTGGCTCAACTCAAAAGCACAATTATTGCGCAAAAGGATATAGCGATTGGACAAGTGCGCACTACCACTAAACGTTTTGGTTTTGTTGCGCTGGATGATGGCCGCGAAGCCTTTATCGACCCGGAACAAATGTTGCGGCTATTGCCTGATGATCGTGTCGAAGTTGAAATTACCACTAACGCAAAAAATCAGTTTGAAGCCAAACTGGTTAAATTGATCAGCCAAGGATCGAGATACTTTGTGGGCCGTTACGTCAACAAAGGCAATAATTATTTTATTGAACCTGATCATCCACATTTTAATCGCTGGTTATTCATACCACCGCAAGATCGAAAATCACTTGAAGTTGGTGATTGGATTCAAGTGGAATTAATTCGCCACCCTTTTCACAACGAAGGCAAAGCACAAGTTAAGTTGGTGCAATTGATTGGCAAACCCAACGAACCCGGATTGGAAGCACGTTATGCTTTGGCAAAATTTGAATTGCCTTGCGAATGGACAGCAGCCGTCACTCAGCAAGCCAATAGCATTAACTGGTCACCACTGACGTTTGAAGAAAGCGAATTGGATTTAACGCATTTACCTTTTGTGACCATCGATGCAGAAACCACGCGCGATATGGACGATGCGCTGTATCTGCAAAAAACAACCGGGGGCTGGGAATTATTCAGTGCAATCGCCAACCCCAGCAAACACATCGAATTTGGCAGCGCGTTAGAAATGGCGGCGCGTGAACGCGCCAACACACTCTATATGCTCGGCCAATCACAAGGCATGTTGCCGCCAGAATTATCGCAAGATACCTACTCGCTGGTACCCGACCAAAAACGCGGCGCTCTGGTCTGCAAAATTATTTTGAATGCTAACGCTGAATTAGTCAGCTACGAATTTTACGAAGCGCAGATTCGTTCACACCATAAATTAAGTTATCAAGGCGTTTACGAATTTCTGGAACAAGGTAAATCATTGGATTTGGGTGAAGACATCAATTCACTCTTGAGCAATTTAAAAGAATTGACTCAATTGCGCATGCAATGGCGAAATCAAAATACACTGGTAATGGAAGATAAGGCCGATTATTTTTATATACTGAATGATCAGAAAAAAATTGATCGCATCGAAAAACGTGAACGCAATATCGCACACCGAATTGTCGAAGAAGCCATGTTGTTAACCAATATGTGCGCTGGCGATTTACTGAGACAACATCCTGGTTATGGAATTTTTTCAACCCATTCAGGGTTTCGCACCGAACGACTCGATGAAGCGCGCCATTTAATTAAAGAAGACAGACCAGATTTATCCTCATTGGATTTAACCCAATTACAAGACTACTGCCAGGTGTTCAGGCAGTTGCGCCAACAAAAAGATCAAACTATTAATCAAAGTTTGCACGCTCTCTTACAACGCATGCAACAAATGGCTTGTTTATCCCTGGATGCCCTGCCCCACTTTGGTCTGGGTTTTCCTTATTACGCTATGGTGACCTCACCTATTCGCCGCTATAACGATTATTACAATCATCTGGCAATTAAAGCGATTTTGCGCAAGCAGTCTGCAACAGTTGCCGATAACACTGCTGCGCAATTAATGGTGGAAAAATTACAACAACAAATTAATTTAGGCCGACAAGCCAGTCGCTTTACCGAAAATTGGTTGTTCTGTATTTTTGCTCAACAACACATAGGCACACTGCACACTGGCAGCATTACGCTAGTCAATTCACAAGGCCTTGGCGTAAAACTGGATGACTGGGGCATTGATGGATTTATTCCGCTGATTAGCAGAGACAGCGAAAATAAAGGTCAATTTGATTCCGGCCGTTTGCGTTTAACCTATGACGGCAAAACCTGGTCAATTGAAGACAAAGTACAGGTGCTGATTGAGTCCGTCGATATTGAAAAACGTCGCATTCAATTGCAATTGGTTGATGAACAAACAGCAGAACGCTTAAGCGCCTGGATGTGATGGTACGTAGGGGCAGCCCCCTGTGGCTGCCCGGGTAAGCACAGGGGCTTACCCCTACGAGGTGAATGATGAAATCAAAATCCTATTGGTTATTCAAAGCCGAACCTCATATTTACGGCATTGAACATTTGCAAGCCGCGCCGAAAAAAATCGGCCGCTGGGATGGCATTCGCAATTATCAAGCACGCAACTTTTTGCGCGACCAAGTCAAAATTGATGATGAAGTATTCATTTATCACAGCAGTTGTAAATTAATTGGCATTGCAGGTACTGCAAAGGTGGTGAAAACCGCCTACCCCGATCCCACGCAATTTGATCCCAAAAGCCAATATTTTGATTCGAAGAGTGAAATTGATAATCCACGTTGGGTATCAGTGGACATTCAACTTACTAAAGCCTTGAAAGAGATTATTCCGCTTAAACAACTCAAGTCATATCCACAACTGGAAAATATGGCATTGTTTAAACAAAGTCGGTTGTCGATACAACCTGTGACGAAAGAAGAATGGGATTTTATTTCGGGGTTGACCCCCTCCTAACAACCTCCCCGTTCAGAAACCAGTCCCTATGGCTTCCCCTTCGGGCAGCTTCGCTGTGCAAATTGCTCCTGCAATTTGTGCCAGGGGGAGGAACTTTACTCCCTCCTTGCAACAGAGTGGAATCTGTCCCCTCCCCTGGCAACGACTGCATGGATGCAGGAAGGTAGGGCAACGCAGGAGCAGTTGCCGAGGGGAGGGTTAGGGTGGGGTCTACTGATTAGAATTTAAAATCAATTCCAACGCCTAACCAATTGTCATCTACATCTGCACCCGTTTCCGGTTCAGTATTTTCCTGTGTGTAGTAACCAAATACTGTCGTATTTTTTGATAGCAAATAATCCACACCCAAACTTAATTGCTCGCCATCAACGTCGGTCAACAAATTTTGGTTCAATATTTCACGGCCCGCAGTACCAAACTGACCTTTGAACGCCAACTTATCTGAAGCGGAATATTTTACCGACGCTAACCAGCCATTATTTTCAGTATCGTTATCACTGTTATCTGCTTGCTCAACCAGAGCACCGAGTTGCCAATTGGCGATTGTGTAACGGCCTACCGCACGAACAATATCCAACCCTTGTTCAGCTATATCTTGTTCCGCGGCCAAAGCAAAATACCAGGGCGCTGTTGTGTAAGTAACGGAAATTGATTTGCCATCATCAGCATCAGGGTTTTCAGATGACACATGGGCAATGTTAACCGCAAAGGCTTTTGCCAGAAGTGGCGAAGTATATTGCACTATATTTTTGGAGCGTATTTCACCGCGAAGCAGGAATGCCATATCACCTTCAAGGTCATTAAACAAATCCACTTTTTCCTGTGCAGTTTTTACAGGTGTATCAAAATTCCCGCCCATCAAAGTACCAAAATTCCCTTGTAAACCCACATAAATATTACGTTGGGTAAAAGTCTGATTGCTTGAACCACCGGCTCCATCATCCACTTCTGTTTGGTATTCAAATTGGTAGATAGCTTTCAAGCCGTCATTAATTTGCTCGCCACCTTTTAAACCAATACGCGATGCATTACTGACTACTTCGGTGGTTGATTCGTCGCCTTCATCAGCGTTTTGAAAGGATACATTTGCTTTGCCGTAAACAGTCACTTCCGCTTGAGCAGCGAGGGGTAAGAGACCAGCGATCATCAGAGGAAGAAGTGCTTTTTTCATAATCAAGTCCTGTAGATAAGGTGTTGAGAGTATAGCTCTGAATTTTTTAACTGAGATAAAAAACCAAAAATGACAAATTGATTGCTGTTTTGTGTCTTTCTGATGGCAATAATATTGCTCTTATATGTCAGTTTTATGACAACAAAATAGATTAGCTCAAAAGGCCTGAAAATACAGGCAATGCGGGAGTCGAGGACTTAATAGATGGCGCCGAGACTGGCGAGTTGTTGGATTAATCCCGGTAATTGATCACTCAGTTGTCGCTCATTTAAACCTTCTGCAACCAACTGCTTCACTTGTTGGTGGGTCGATTGCGGTGTGTCGCGGCAAAGCTGTAAAAAGCGTGAAGCGGCAGCTGTTAACTCAATAAATTTCACTTGATCGTCAGGATTGCGATACACCAGCAAAAAAGTTTCTTCTGGTACTTGCGGCAAATAATCCGGTGAAATTTTATGCACTGGCCAGGGGTACGCCAGGAGTATGGATACAGGCGATAAGTGAAATGTGGCTGACCCAATATCATCCGGGACAAAAGTTATCACAGGTGGATTTTCATCGGCGACATCTAATACCAATTCAATCCATTCGTAATGAGCCAACGCAGTCAAATAAGGATATTGTTTTGCCAGAGCATGATCAGCTTGCAAAAAATATTGCACAAACTCTTCACTGATCTGCAAAAAATAGGGCGTTTGCGCTTGATGATCGCGAATAAAATCACGCGCAAGTGAATGCCATTCTGCATCAGGTAATATTTTTCGCATTACTGGAAATGCTGACGCCAAAAAATTTTCAATATTGTTGTAAATCAATTCAGAATAAACCTGCAAACGTTCTGCCGGTAAATCGGGTGTAGGCGCATTGTCAGGGTCACGCAAATATCCTGTGAATTGCAGTTGGGTTTTCTGAAAAGAAAAATTCATGATTGGCAAACCCTGATCATATCCAATTCCTGCATTAAATCCTTAACATCCGGAATATTGAAGTCCCTCTCCAGCAAACAAGGCTTTACACCAAAAGTTTGATAGGCAATTTTCAATAAATCCCACACATCAGGGATCACATCCGCACCGTGAGTATCCACTCGCAAATCTTCCGATTCAACATAGTGCCCGGCGATGTGCATGTAAGCTGTTTTGTGCCCAGGCAAACTCTTTAAAAAATCGACTGCGTCGTATCGATGATTAATACTATTCACATAAACGTTGTTAATATCCAACAATAAAGCGCAATCGGATTTTTCTATCACCGCATTGATAAATTCGCTTTCGCTCATTTCTTGCTGGGGTGCACAATAATAAGAGGCATTTTCTATGGCAATGCGTTGCCCCAAAATATCCTGGGCTTGTTTGATTCGCCCGGCAACGTAATTGACGGCTTCTTCAGTAAAGGGAATGGGCAACAAATCGTAAAGCTGTCCCAGATCACTGGAATAACTCAAATGCTCAGAGTAATACCGAATATTGTGTTCTGCTAAAAAATCTTTGATTGCATAGAGCAATTCAGTATTGAGTGGTGCAGGTGAGCCAATCGAGAGTGACAATCCATGGCACACAAAAGGGAAACGTTCTGTATAAGCACGCAATTGCTTTTTTAATCGCCCACCCAAACCAATCCAATTTTCCGGTGCGATTTCCATAAATTGGATTTGATCAGTGTTAACCGATTCCAGTGCTTTTAAAAGACTCCGGCGCAAGCCTAAACCTGCGCCGGATACTCTTGCTTGATAGGTCACGCGTTAATTACTCAGCTTTCTTTTTGTCGCCACCGCATTTACCTTCGCCACACTTGCCTTCACCATCGGCTTTCTTTTTATCACCGCCGCATTTACCTTCACCACATTTTCCTTCACCGCATTTACCTTCTTCTTTTTTCTTATCTCCGCCACAAGAACCTTCTTTCTTCTTGTCGGCACCACACTTGGCTTCGCCACATTTGCCTTCGGTATTTTCGGCAAGCGTATAGCCAGCAGGCAATTCAGTTGCTGATACAGCAGTTGAAGCTTGCGCCACAGAAGTCAACGCCGCAGATGCAACAAACGCAGCACCAACCAGGGCAGAAATAGACATTTTGTTTTTCATAGAAATCTCCAGTGTTAAGTAAGGTAGGACGAGCATAAAGCTATTCATTAGCGGGGCTTTGATCCATGAGACGATTGAATGTTACAACGAATCTCAATTAATTTTTGTGAAGATTTATTGGCCCCCTCTCCCCTACCCCTCTCCCACAAGGGGAGAGGGGACTTGATTCTGCCCTAAACTTACTTGAACGAATATCTTTCAAGCTTATCTTCCATTTCTGTAAGAACTCAAATCTGCTCCCTCTCCCTTGATGGGAGAGGGCTGGGGAGAGGGTGTTGGTATTTTATTGAAACTCCAAAGCCTCCTGCCATTGCTTCTCCAAACGCTTGGCCGAAACTGGCACCACCGTTTTTAAGGTTTGTGCAAATAACGAAACCCGAAACTCTTCAATCCACCAACGGTAATCTATCATGGCCGGATTTTGTGACAATCGATAAGCGCCTTCTTTTTGTTTCCACTCATCAAGTTTTTGCCACCAGGGCATGATCTCGTTGATCAGCAATTTATCTTTCTGCGGATTCAACAAGACTTTCTCCATTCGCAGCAAAATGCCGCGACAATATTTAGGCAATTGTGCTAACCAATTTTCCGGTGTATCAAACAACATGGATTTATAAAACAACTGATTCAGCTGCGCTTGAATATCGCCTATAGCATAAGCCATGGCCAAATTCTGTTTGTGTTGCTTGAGCGTTTTTTTCACATCAACCAACAATTGCAAGGCTTGTAGTAGTGTTTGTGACAAGCTGATGGCTTTGGCGATTAATTCTTCTTTGCAAATTGCCACTGCATGAGTGAATGCTTCTTTTGTTCTGGGTAAATTTTGTTGATCATGACAAACCAATAATTTAATGGCAGTCATAATCAAGTCATCAACAACCTCTTCCTGCTTGCCCATCTCGGCAACTGACAAAGACAGGGCATGACCTTTTAACAATTCTTTTTGGCAATATTTCACGGCAGTGGGTAAAGACAAATAGATTAATCGACATAAACCACGCTGGGTTTTTGCGAGTGACTCCAATGGATTATCCAGTACCAGTAAGGACACAGAAGTATTTTTATCCACAAGCGCTGGATACGCACGAATACTAATGCCGCCACGCGGCAATTGCACAAACTGCGGCAAATCATCAAAGTCCCATTGCACAATTTGATGTCGTTCAATATTCACCGCCGCTGTTTGAATATTCTCTTGCACCCGACTGCGATATTCCTCACGTAATTTTTCCAGATCGCGACTGTTGGCGATAGTTTTTCCCTTGTCATCCACAACACGAATATTGCAGATATAAAAGTCATCGAGTTTTAAATCAGCCCAGGCATCTTGCGTAATTTCAATACCACTGAGTTTTTTTAATTCAACAGCCAACACCTCGAGCAAAGGTTTGTTATCGATTTGGATTTTTTCCAACAATCGATCCACCCAATCCGGCACTGGCACAAAATGTTTACGCAAGGATTTTGGCAAGGCTTTGACAATGCTAATCAACTTGTCACGCAACATGCCCGGCACCAACCACTGCAATCTATATTCCGGAACCAGATGCAACAAACTCATAGGTACATGAATACTCAAACCATCTTGCGGATGCCCCGGCTCGAAATGATAAGACAAAGGAAACTGCATGCCTTTCCATTCCAATTCATTTGGAAACTGCGCTTGCGTAACCGCATCAGCACCGTGACGCATTAACAATTCACGCGGTATAAATAAAAGTGTTGGATTTTTTTCTTCTGCTTTTTTTCGCCAGGTTTCAAAACTGGTCCAATTCACCACTGATTCAGGAACCCGCTCGTTGTAAAAATCAAAAATCACTTGCTCATCCACCACAATATCCCGACGGCGTGATTTAGATTCGAGATCGTCGAGTTCTTTGAGCAGGTTTTGTTGGTGGGTGAAGAAATCACCCCCTCCAGCTCCCCCTTGGCAAGGGGGAGAGTTTAGTCCCTCCCCCTTGCCAAGGGGGAGGTTAGGAGGGGGTGAATTTCGCCGCTTTGGATGAGTTCCATACCCCCCCTCCACCAATGCCGCACGAATAAAAATCTCACGCGCCAAAACCGGGTCAATATGACCAAATATCACCGATTTCTTTTCAACAATCACCAAGCCATACAAACTGATTTTTTCATAAGCCATCACTTGGCCTGAGCGCGCATCATAGTGAGGTTCGTATTGTTGGCGTTTGATTAAATGTGCCGCTGCATCAATTACCCATTCGGGTTCTATTTTGGCAACTGTGTGTGCAAATAATTTGGAGGTTTCGATTAACTCGGCTGCCATTATCCATTTAGGCGTTTTTTTAATGAGTGATGAACCGGGGAAAATCGTAAATTTACGGTTACGTGCGCCCAGATATTCACGCTCTTCGTGATTGAAACCCAAATTGCCTAACAAACCAGTCAATAAGGATTTGTGTATGGCTTCATAGTTAGCGGGTTCAGAATTAATTCTAAAACCCAAGTCTTTAATTGCGATACAAAGTTGGTGATGTATATCTCGCCATTCGCGTAAACGTAAATAAGATAAAAATTCTTTTTTGCAGAGTTTACGTAATTGATTTTGTGATAGCGCTTGTCGTTGGGTTTCGAAATAATCCCACAAACTCACATAACCAAGAAAATCCGAATGTTCAGACCAAAAACGTCTATGCATTTGATCAGCCGCTTGTTGTTTTTCAACCGGGCGTTCGCGCGGATCTTGCACTGACAGCGCACTCACAATAATCAATAATTCACGAATACAGGATTGTGATTGTGCAGTGAGTAACATCCGTGCCAATCGTGGGTCCAACGGCAATTTCGCCAGTTGTTGACCGACGGTTGTTAATTGATTTTTGGTATTAACTGCATGCAATTCTTCTAATAATTTAAACCCATCGCTAATCAAACGATGATCCGGTGGATCAATAAACGGAAATTTGTGTATATCGCCCATACGCAATTGCAGCATTTGCAAAATAACCGCGGCCAAATTCGTACGTAAAATTTCGGCATCGGTAAATGCAGGGCGCGTATTAAAATCTTCTTCCGAATACAGGCGAATACAAATGCCTTCAGCAACACGACCACATCGCCCTTTGCGTTGATTAGCACTGGCTTGTGAAACAGGCTCAATTGGCAAGCGCTGCACTTTTGTGCGATAGGAGTAACGACTGATGCGCGCCAATCCCGGATCAATCACATAACGAATACCCGGAACGGTAATGGATGTTTCTGCCACATTAGTCGCCAACACAATGCGTCGACCTGTATGCGGCGAAAATACTTTTTGTTGTTCACTTAAACTCAAGCGCGCATAAAAGGGCAAGACTTCCATATGCGCAAATTGTGCTTTACGTAATGCATCCGCTGCTTCACGAATTTCGCGTTCACCACTTAAGAACACCAGAATATCGCCACCGCGAATGGATTTTTGTTTTTCGTGAGCTTCAATTTCATGTACAGCATCAACAATTGCGGAATACAAATCCGGTTCTGCTTCTGATTCGTCATCCGCTTGTGATTCGTACAAGGGGTGATACCAAACATCCACTGGATAAGTTCTACCAGAGACTTCAATAATCGGCGCGTTATTAAAATGCGCAGAGAATCGTTCGAGGTCGATAGTGGCTGAAGTGATAATTAATTTTAAATCGGGACGTTTGGGCAACAGCTGTTTCAAATAACCCAACAAAAAATCAATATTCAAACTGCGCTCATGCGCTTCATCGATAATGAGCGTATCGTATTTATTTAAAAATGGATCATTCTGAATTTCAGCAAGCAGAATCCCATCCGTCATGACTTTAATCAGGGTTTTGTCATTGGATTGATCACTGAATCTAACCTGATACCCCACTTTTTCGCCCAATGGGGTTTTTAATTCTTCTGCAATACGATTCGCCACTGTATTGGCAGCAATACGCCGCGGCTGGGTGTGACCAATTAATCCCTTGACTCCACGCCCAATCGTCAAACAAATTTTCGGAATCTGCGTCGTCTTACCCGACCCCGTCTCACCCGCCAAAACTACAACTTGATGCTGCGCAATAGTTTCAGCAATCGACTCTCGCTTTTCACACACAGGCAATTCTGGAAATTCAATAGTCTCCGGCACCAAGGCCTGCCGCCGCACTACCTGCGCCTGAGACTTTTGCAACTGCGCTTGCCATTTTTCCAATAACTCATCCACCGGCTTGGAAGCCCGAGCCAGTTTTTCAATTTCCCCTAATTTACGCGCAAGAAAATGATGGTCTTTCGCCATCACCAGCTGAAGAGATTGTTTGAGTTGTGACCAGTGGGTTGACATATTCCGCCTCAAAAAACTGAGGCGGAATCATAGCAAAAAATTACTCCAACAAACTGCGTAACATCCAGGCTGTTTTTTCGTGGAGTTGGATGCGTTGGGTTAATAGATCGGCGGTGGCTTCGTCGTTTGCGGATTCGACTACCGGGTAGAGTGACCTTGCGGTTCTGACTACCGCTTCTTGACCTTCGACTAACAAACGAATCATATCTTGCGCTTTGGGTATGCCCTCTTCTTCTTTGATGCTGCTGAGTTGCGCGTATTGTTTGTAAGTCCCAGGGGCAGGCGCGCCCAGTGAGCGGATGCGTTCGGCAATTAAATCTACTGCTAGCGCCAATTCTGTGTATTGGGTTTCGAACATTAAATGTAATGTTTGAAACATAGGGCCTGTGACATTCCAGTGGAAGTTATGGGTTTTCAAATAGAGAGTGTAAGTATCAGCGAGTAAGCGTGATAAGCCTTGTGCTATTGCGAGGCGTTCTGTTTCTGAAATTCCGATATCGATTTTCATATTGCGTCTCCCGTTTTATTGATGGTTAAACTTTTTTCGTTAGACTAAGACTAGCGAGTTAAAGAATTCTAAACCATTTGAAAATTTTAATGGTACTGATAGTGAGCGGTTTTTACAGCAATCAAATATTGGTATGGGAGTTATTTTAGGTAATAACCACTGAATGCCCGAGGGCATGACGAAAGGCTCTGAATTTGGACTCGCATTCTGGAATTACACACTAGTCTTTTTTATCATCAGGTTCTTCAAGGCTTTCCAGAGGGAATAAATTGTCGGCCATTGATTGATCATCGGACTTGGGGGCGTCTTTGATCGGAATATGAACTTCGTTTTCTTCCGAGACATCGATGATTGCTGACGGCTCGTCAGATTTGCTTGCTTGTGGTTTGATATTTTTTACATCCAATGCAAGCGTTTTTTCTATATCGTCTATGTGATTCTCACCTTTTTTACCCAAGAGTACACGATAGGCAAGATAACCCAAAATAATCAACAATAAATTCGCACCGCCAATTGCCGCATAAATTACCCATGAAGGCGTTTCTTCTGTTACTGGTTCTTCTATTTTGGGTTGGGGTGCAGGTTCTTCTTTTATTTCGGGTTCGGGTTGTTCTTTCGCTTTTTCAGCTTCATCTCGGGCGGCCTCATCGGCTTTTACGCTGGCTTCGTCTGGATAATAAAATTCTTCGGCAACCAAAGCTTCACTGATCGCAGCGCCATCCAGGCCCTCGCCTTCCATAGTAAACGTCACTTTATACTTCGCTGTTTGTACCGGCGTGAAAACTAGTTCCCAATGATCATTGCCGATAATCGACAAGGATGTTTCCATATTATTATTTTGCGAATTGGTAATTACCGCTTTCACCAGAGTTTTACTGGTATCAACCAATTCAGTATCAGCAGTAATTTTGTAGGAGTAAGTTTTTTTCTCGCCATCTTCTTTCAGAGATTTTTCCAAGCGGAAATTTTGATCCACTACGCTGAAATGATGAGTATATTCACGGCGGAAGGTTTTTCCATCAATCACCAACTTCAGATCATAATCGCCAGCCTGCTCAAGCCCGGTCATCTCGTACTGGAATATTCCGTCAGCAGGAATCACTTGGTTATTGATAGTTTCCTGACGCGAATCGACATCACCCTGGTGCGCCAATATCACATCTGCGGTTAATAAATTTAAAAATTCCGGTTTGGTGATGACTTTATCAGCTTCATTAAATTGATAAGTCAATTTGAGTGATTGATTGCGTTTGATATTGTTAGCTGAGGGCGTTACCTGAAGGGATAAATTGCTGACCACAGTCACACGACTATCAGGCGCCATAGGTGTTGCAACTTTCCATTGACCTGCCACTGGTGATTGAACAGTAATTAAATCGTAATTTTTTGCGCGATACCAATTCACATTACTTTTTGGATCAGTACTGTCGTAAGTCTTGCCTGATGGATCTTGTATTTGGGTTTTGTCATCAGCCGATTTACGGAAAATCAGCGCAGTAAATTCCTGCACACTGGCATCAACTAAAAAGCCTTCTTCATCCAGGGGGACCCTTTCAGCTGGCACGGCTTGATCAAAAATGCGCAGAAAGGTACTCATTAATTCATCAGCATTTTTCGCAACCTGATTCACACCATCAGTTGCTACGGATAATTTTTTCATCAATTCCTGATCAGCAGCATCCGACAATGCAATGGTGTGGATTTTGACTTGGGTATTTTTAACGCCGGGCAATAACTCTTTGAGAATACGGCTGCGTTCACGCATATTCACGACAGCTTCTGGGTCTATATCCACCACGCCGTCAGTCAATAAAATAATGTGCGTTTGAAATCCGGGAGTGGTCGGCACAGCCGATGCTTTTTCGAGTGCGCTGCCAATATTGGTGCGAAGTGCAATTGAATTAATTGAATCCGCTTTTGCTATGGCTTCTTTGCGCCAGGCATCGTCTACTACCCGATGTGGCACTAGCATATTGACTGATTGACCGAAGGTCCAAATGCTGGCCTTGCTTTTGTCCGGTAACAAACGAACGATTAAATCCACCGCCGGTTTACGCAGGTTGTTGGGATCATTTTTTTTCATGCTGCCCGAAATATCGATAACTACCCGCACATCAGACATTGGCTTTTCAGCTTGGGCAGTTACACAAGAGAACAGCAGGCAAATGCCTGTGATCAGGACCAGAAGGTATCGCTTGAAGGGGACAATCAAGTGCATCGGAGCCTCAAAGGTTGCAACCAGCTACTCTAGTTATAGCAGCAGATGCTGGTTTCGCTAGCCAAGAGGCTGATTACAAAGGCTTTTAGTACGAATTAGTGTCGAATTAACCAGCATTGATGAATTTTGGGGTTGCGCTTGAAGTCTTCGTCCAGCGTCTTACCGGAAATATTCTCAATGCTGTAAGCCGACAGGGCCTCTTGATCCAATTCAAAACTGCGCAAATTGTTGGAAAAAATCAAAGTGCCATCCGCATGCAAAGCGCGCATGGCTTTATGGATTAGCTCCACATGATCGCGCTGAATATCCAACACATCATCCATACGTTTAGAGTTGGAAAAACTTGGCGGGTCAAGCAAGATTAAATCAAATAATTGATCATTCTCATCGAGCCATTTAATACAGTCAGCTTGCACCAATCGGTTTTTGGATTCACTCAACCCATTGAGCGCAAGATTTTTTCTAGCCCAATTCAAATAAGTATTGGACATATCCACACTCACCGTAAAACGCGCGGCATTCATGGCGGCGTGAATACTGGCGCTGGCGGTGTAACAAAACAGATTTAAAAAACTTTTATCTTTTGCTTGTTCGGCAATCATTCGGCGCACTGGCCGGTGATCCAAAAACAAACCTGAATCCAGATACTGCCACAAATTAATATGCAATCTGGCCTTGCCTTCCATAACTGAAAATAATTCGCCGACCGGTTCGTCCTGCAACTTTTCATATTGAGCTTTGCCTTTGTTGCGACGCCGTTGTTTGTAGCTGATTTGCGACTGCGGAATATTCAGTACATAAGGCACTGCCTGGGTAATTTCATTGAAACGTGCAGCTGCTTTGTTTTCATCGACCGATTTTGGAGCGGCATATTCCTGCACATGGGCGTAAATTTTTTCCGGTTTTCCCGCTTGGGATTGGCCCATGTAAATATCGATCGCGGCTGCGTATTCCGGCATATCCGCGTCGTACAAACGGTAACAGCTGATGGAGTTTTGCTTGATCCATTTATCCAATTGTTTTTTATTTTTTTGTAGGCGATTCGCCAACATTTGTGCACCGGGTGTTAATGCATCCTGTCGCGCTTGTTGTTCTTGCTCTTGTGCTTTGGCCTCGGCAACCAGACGCTTTTCCTGATCCTGGCTGAAACGATCGTCAAGCTCCACACGGCTTTTAACAAAGGTTTCCTGATCAATTGTAAAAGTCAGTAATTCGCTGGCAATAGTGCCGTTAAAGAATTTGTATTTTTTATCAGCGCGCAGCCCCATTTGTTTGCCCAGTTCAGGGTTGCCTGTAAAAATTGCGGCTTTCCAACCTTGAAACTCAGTGCGTAAACGCTCGCCTAAATGTCCATAAAGTAATTTGAGTGATTCAATATCACCCAAACGTTCACCATAAGGCGGGTTAGTTAAAATTAAACCTGTATCCAGATTTTTGTGCGTCGGTTTTTTAAATTCACGCAACTCCTTACGCGATACACGCAACCAGTGATCCAACTCTGCGGTGACTATATTTTCTTCTGCTGCACGAATTACGGATAGATCCGCATCGTAGCCGCGAATTTCCGGTAGGTTATCTTGATTTAATCCGATGCGTTTACGCTCATGCGCTTCATCACGCAATTCCAACCAAATATCGTTTTGATGATTTAACCAACGCTCGAAACCAAAACTGGCACGTGCAAGTCCCGGTGCAATATCAGCAGCAATTAATGCGGCTTCAATCAAGAATGTTGCCGAACCACACATTGGGTCGAGCAGTGCCCCACCCTCTTTTGCAATTTGCGGCCAGCCTGCACGCAACAAAATTCCAGCAGCCAGATTTTCTTTTAGCGGTGCGATACCTTGTTTTAATCTATAACCGCGGCGATGCAAACTCTCGCCGGACAAATCAATACTGACAATTAAACGATCTTTGGATAAACGCGCATTCACACGCAGATCGGGATCACATTTTGCAATTGATGGCCGATCACCGGAAAAATCTCGCAAGCAATCAACAATGCCATCTTTAATTTTCATTGCACCAAATTGGGTGTTGCGAATTGCATCATTGGTGCCGGTGAAATCAATTAACAAACTGCCGCTGGGGCTAAGATGATCCTGCCAATTGATTTTACGAATGCCGTCGTAAAGCGCTTCCTGACTATCAACCGGAAAATCATCGAGCGGCAGTAATACTTTGTTGGCCAGTCGCGACCAGAGATTGACTTTATAGGCCAGACGCAAATCGCCGGAAAAATAAACGCCAGCAACTGTTTCGCGCAGATCAGTTGCACCTAGCTGGGTTAGTTCCTGAAAAAGAAGCCCTTCAAGACTTTTAGGGCAGGTGGCAAAAAATTGGTAATTCATCGAGCAGACCACAGAGTAAATTCAATGGGTGAAGTATACCTGTGATCGACTCACACTTAACTGACTTTTTCGAGCTGGGCGATTTCTTGATGGCATTTAAAAAGTAAATTCGCGTAAACCCCTTTCAACTCGGACAAGGCTCTCATCAAAACACTGCTATTGTCGCGATTGGCTGCAATTACTTTTTCAATAATAGATTCACAAGCAACATCCAGTTTGCGAATTCTGCTCCAATCTTCCCTTTGAGCCGCGCGTTGCAGCTCAAGCTGGATAGATCGCAAAGCTTCTATTCCAGCCTCGCCTGCGTAGGACGCCTCAACAAGCTGCAACATAATCAAGACCTCGCTTCAGGGCTGATGGCATCCCAGGCACTTTTGATTTGACCAATCAAACGCCCGCATTCATCAAGATATTCCGGTTTGTTTTCATGATTAGCCTGAATCAGGCGGCGGATAACATAGTCATAAAGGTTGTCCAAATTGGCTGCCAAATGCCCGCCCTCAGAATCATTCAAGCTACCTTGTAACCCACCCACTATCGCCACTGCTTTACCGATCAACTCACCTTTGCGAGCAATTTGTTTTTGCAACATAGCGCCTTTGGCTTGAGCGATACGCTCCAACGCGCCTTCAAATAACATCTGAATCAGCCGATGGGGACTGGCATCTTCAACGCTGGATTGCACTTTCACACTGGAATAATGTTGCGCGGCAGAATAGGCATTCATAAATCACCATTAGATTGTTATGACTCAGGTGACAAGGCTAGCGGCATTTTCAGGAATTTCTTTAATGGGGCTTGCGGAGATGCGAATACTGTATATAATCACAATAACTGTATAAATAAACAGATAGCGGAGAGCCCATGCAAAACCTCACGTCGCGCCAGGAACAAGTCCTTAATCTCATCAAGCAATATGCTGAAGAAACCGGATATCCACCCACACGTGCCGAAATTGCACGCTTGTTGGGATACAAATCTGCAAACGCAGCTGAGGAACATATAAAAGCGCTTGCCCGTAAGGGTGCTATCGAAATTATTCCCGGTGCTTCACGCGGGATTAAACTCCCGGAAACACAAACAGGCATTCCGATTATTGGGCGAGTCGCAGCAGGCAACCCTATTCTCGCGCAAGAACATATAGAAGATTACTGCAATATTCCTCATCAGTTTTTTAATCCCAGTGCTGATTACTTTTTGCGTGTTAAAGGTATGAGCATGAAAGACATCGGCATATTGGATGGCGATTTGCTGGCAGTTCATGCGACCAATCAAGCTCGCAATGGCCAAATCGTGGTTGCGCGGATTGATGATGAAGTGACTGTAAAACGCTTCAAAAAAACCAATCAAAATTCAATTATTGAGCTTTATCCGGAAAATCCGGAATTTGATGTGATCACTGTGGATATGCGCAAACAGGAATTTTCTATTGAAGGCTTGAGCGTAGGAGTAATTCGTCGTGACTAGTCCATTTAAACTTCAATCAGCACCTGAAAAATCTACATCTGGCGTTACTGAATTAGTATTAACCAGCAACAGCCCGGAACAACTTCAAATTTTATTGCCTATGTTGGCTTTTTTAAGTAATCAACACGAAAACCGCTGGATCACCTGGATAGCGCCGGAATATTTGAATCGACAAGTGCTGGAAGCTTATGGTGTAAATACGCGCTGTATTCGACTAATTCACTGCGCACCGGAAAATTTACTTTGGGTCACTTGGGAAGCTTTGGCTTCTGGAACCAGTAATATGGTTATCGCAAGCCCAGGCAAATTAAGCGAAAAAGAATTACATCATTTGGAAGCGGCAGCACACAAAGGTCAATGTCAGGGATTGTTACTGCGCGCCAGAGATTAGGCTCCGTTTTTATCGGAGCCTTTGAATCGAGATTGGATTAATCAGCTACGAAATTTCTCTGCAACTTTTTGAGTCAACAGATTCATATTGTTGAGAGAAAAGAGATGAGCGTAAATCAATTCCAGACCTTCTTTCTTAAACAGATCCAGAACTTTGTCATCACCCAAAGCCTTTAATTTTTCGCGGTTCACAACAAAGAATCCACGCAAATTAATATTGGATGCAGTTTCGCCTGAACCAACTTGTACATTGGCTTCCATGGATTCCAGCAAGCCAAGATCGTGCAAATGCTTGGAAAATACTTTGGCTAGATCACTGCGAATTTGATAGTCACGAACAAATTCAACCACTTGTTTTAAAAAGTCTGTCTGTTCACCATCATCAGTGAACAAGCGATAACCCTTGCTACCATCTTCAACAATTGCAGGGCTTTCGATATCAATGCCCACCAGCATGCTGTTGTCTTTAGTTCCCTCACCTACCATAAACGGATAGCGACGCAAAAACCCGGGAACATAACGGGTGATCATGCGCCCTTCCTGATCAATCAAAAGATTCTCGCCTTCACGCAATCCCATCACTGCCAGTGGAACAAATTCATTCTCGCTAACTTGAGAAAACACGATTGGAAATTCGTGTGCAGCAATCAAAATTTCAGACGACACTAACGGAACTGAAATAATTCCGGATGCCATTGAATAATTTTCAACAGCCACGGACCAATTACGGTGCTTATCAGATGACAAAGGCTGAATGTTGTTATAGATCAGGAGTTGCTTGGCCACAGGAACCTCTTCTTATTCTTGCACTGGATTGAACAGCTTTATTGAAGGATGACTTACTAGAAAAGATAGCAAGCTGAATTTGGTCGGAACGGCGGGATTTGAACCCACGACCCCCACACCCCCAGTATGGTGCGCTACCTGGCTGCGCTACGCTCCGACAAGATTTCTAATCATATGGATGATTGGAAAGGACCGGCATGATACCCGAAAACATGCTCATTGCAAGCCAAGATTTTTCAGGTTTTTTCCGGTTTTAATCCGATGAATTTTTGAAAGGAATCAAGTGAGACAGCTAAACAAAATCGTCGATTTTGTTTAGCGACTGGAGAGTAATTTCAACAATTGTTCAAGCTCGCCAATCATCTGCCCAACCAATTGATTAAGTTTTGAATCATCGGCTGGCGTAGTGGTTTCACTGGCCATTTGCAAACGCGCCCCACCGATAGTAAAACCTTGATCATAAAGCAGGCTTCTAATCTGACGAATGGTCAATACATCTTGACGTTGATAATAGCGGCGATTACCGCGACGTTTAACCGGTTTTAGCTGGGGAAACTCTTGCTCCCAATAGCGAAGTACATGAGGCTTTACTGCACAAAGCTCACTGACCTCACCAATGGTGAAATAACGCTTGCCGGGGATGACCGGCAGTTCGTCGTTATGACTGGGTTCCAACATATTCTTCTACTCGTGCCTTAAGTTTTTGACCTGGCTTGAACGTTACAACACGACGCGCACTAATTGGGATTTCTTCCCCCGTCTTGGGATTACGCCCTGGACGTTGGCTTTTGTCACGCAACTCAAAATTACCAAAACCGGATAGCTTCACCGGCTCGTTATTCTCGAGGGCGAAACGTATCTCTTCGAAAAACAACTCAACCAACTCTTTGGCTTCGCGTTTATTTAGGCCAAGTTCTTCAAACAACTTCTCGGCAAGGTCTGCTTTTGTGAGCGCACCATCGGTCATAGTTATTATCCCTAGCGCAGGCTAGCTGAATACTTATCTTGTAAATGACGGACAACTGCATCAACTGAGGTGTTGATTTCATCCTCTGTAAGAGTGCGTGAAGGATGCTGAAAGGTCAAGCCTATAGCAACACTTTTTCTTTGTGGATCAATGCCTTTGCCCATATATACGTCAAACACCTTTAAGTCTATCAAACATTCACCGGCCTGCGACCTGACCGAGTCTAACAACTCAGCAACTGGCAAGGATCTATCCAATAACAAGGCCAAATCACGTCTAACTTCCGGGAATCTGGACAGGCTGGTAAAGGCAGGAACCCTGGCTTTGCTCAGGGAATCCAGCGTCAACTCGAATAAATAGACTTTTCCCGGAATACCGAGAGTTTGCTGCAAACTGGGGTGCAAAGAGCCCAATACACCCGCTAATTTGCCGCCAATCATAACCTGTGCCGTCTGGCCCGGATGCAGAGCCGAGTGACTGGCTGCTTCAAATTGGTAATCAACGCCCAGCAGATTCAGTACCGATTCCAGGTCGCCTTTAAGGTCATAAAAGTCTACTGAGCCTTTTGCATTGGCCCAGGATTCGGGTAAACCTTCGCCGTAAATCAAACCAGCCAGGCAAGCTTCCTGTGCCAGGCCATTCAGGGTTGGAACGAAGCGCAGGCCAGTTTCAAACAACCGCACACGATTTTGTTGACGATTAAGATTGTTGACGAGCAAGTTGACCAATCCTGGCATCAGGCTGGTGCGCATAACCGACAAATCAGCACTGATAGGGTTCTTCAGTGCAACAGGTTCGGCAGCAGGATCAAATAATTTGGAAAGACCCGGCTCGATAAAACTGAAGGTAATCGCTTCCTGATACCCACGACCAATTAATTGGCGACGCAAACGGCGAACCGGAAAATCAGACTCTTTATGCTCAGCCATTTCAATCGGCTTGGCCAATACGCGAGTTGGCAATCGATTGTAGCCATAGACTCTTGCCAGTTCTTCAAGCAGATCCGCTTCAATCGAAATATCAAAACGATAACTGGGAACTTTGAATAGCCAGGAATCAGCATCTTGCGAAATTAGATCCAATCCCAAGCGAGTCATAATGTCGACCACTTGCGCGTCATCCATCTGCAAACTCAGTCCACTCACAATACGTGCTTTACGCAAACGCACCTGACGAATTTGTGGCAAATGTTCATTGGTCACATGTTGAATCGGGCCAGCTTCACCGCCGACTATTTCTAACAACAATTCAGTCGCACGTTCAATTGCATCCAATTGCAAATTGTAATCAACACCGCGCTCAAAACGGTGAGATGAATCAGTATGCAAACCGTAGGAGCGCGCGCGACCTGCGATTGCCAAAGGATTGAAAAATGCACTTTCCAAAAATAAATCGCGAGTGGTTTCACTAACAGCAGAATTTTTTCCGCCCATCACACCGGCAATAGCCAATGGACCCTTGTCATCAGCGATTACCATTGTGTCGCTGTTGAGTACAATTTCTTGCCCATCCAACAACAAAATTTTTTCATCTTGTTTTGCCAAACGAACATCAATCGCGTTGGATAATTTATTTAAGTCAAATGCGTGCATGGGTTGACCGAGTTCGATCAAGACATAGTTGGTGACATCGACAACCGCATCAATGCTGCGCAAACCGGCGCGCGTTAATTTATCTTGCAACCAAGCCGGGCTTGGGCGTGAAATATCAATATTACGAATTACACGACCAACATAACGACTGCATGCAGCACCCGCAGAAAGTGTTACCGGGAATTGATCATTCACCGACACTTTTGCTGTTTTTATTTCAGGAAACGTTACCGAAGCGCGATTCAATACGCCGACTTCACGCGCAATACCTTTCAAACTCAAGCAATCACTGCGATTGGGCGTTAATTCAATTTCCAAAACCTTATCATTAAGATTCAGATATTCACGAATATCTTTACCCACTGGTGCATCGGCTGCTAATTCCCACAACCCGGAATCATCATCTCCGGCTTTTAATTCAGTTTGCCCGCACAACATCCCAAAGGATTCAACACCACGCAATTTGGCTTTTTTAATTTGCCATTTTTCATCTGCTTCCGTGGCACCAGGCAATTCTGCACCAATAGTGGCGAAAGGAATTTTAATTCCAACACGCGCATTGGCAGCACCGCAAACAACTTGTGTCGGGCCATCAGGCAACCCTGCAACTTTTGTTACGCGTAATTTGTCAGCATCAGGGTGTTGTTCACACTCAACAATTTCACCCACAATCACGCCAGAAAAATCACCAGCCACAGATTCAACCGCATCAACTTCAAGACCTGCCATAGTCAACTGCGCAACCAATTCTTCGGTAGTAATCGAGGGATTTACCCACTCACGCAGCCAGGATTCACTTATTTTCATATTTCATCTATTCCGTAGGTTGGGGTGTAAACCCCTACGATTTCTCAATCAAAACTTAACGTTGGGGTTTGCACCCCAACCTACATATTTCAAATCAAAACTGCCTTAAGAACCGCAAATCATTTTCAAAAAATAATCGCAAATCGTTTACGCCGTAGCGCAACATCGCAAGACGCTCAACACCCATACCAAATGCAAAACCTGTATAGACTTCGGCATCAACACCACTGGATTTAAATACTTCAGGATGCACCATTCCGCAACCACCGACTTCCAGCCAGCCCGTATTTTTACACATGCGACAACCTTTACCGCGACACTGAGTGCATTGAATATCCATTTCAGCAGAAGGTTCAGTAAATGGAAAATAAGATGGACGGAAACGTACCGCAACATCAGTTTCAAAGAAGGTTTTCAGGAATTGATCCATAGTGCCTTTTAAATCAGCAAAACTAATATCTTTATCGACAACCAATCCTTCAACCTGATGAAACATAGGTGAGTGTGTCATATCAGAATCGCAACGATAAACGCGCCCGGGACAAATCACACGAATCGGTGGTTTTTTATTTTCCATAGTGCGGATTTGCACGGGAGATGTATGTGTGCGCAATACATGAGTTGCATCCACATAAAATGTATCGTGCATGGCACGTGCAGGGTGATGCGATGGAATATTCAATGCTTCGAAGTTGTGATAATCATCTTCAATTTCAGGGCCAACTTCGACTGTATAACCTACCGCGCGAAAAATTTCTTCGATGCGCTCCAATGTGCGAGTAACGGGATGTAAACCACCGGCATTTTGTCCACGGCCAGGCAGGGTTACATCGATGACCTCACTGGAAAGTTTTTCAGCAATAGCTGCTTGCTCTAGTATTTCTTTGCGAGCATTGAATGCGTCCTGCACAGTATCCGACGCTTTATTTATTTCAGCACCGGCAGCTGGTCGCTCTTCGGGCGACAACTTCCCAAGCGATTTTTTCTGTGCAGTAATACTGCCATTTTTTCCCAAATAATTTACGCGCAGATTTTCAAGCGCATTCAAATCACTTGTGGCTTCGATTAATTTCAGCGCTTCTTCAACAAGCGCAGCGAGATTTTCCATCTAACATTCCAAATTAAATTAAAAATATATTTGTCTAAAAAATCCGAATTTGGCACTCAGTTTTATTGGATATTGGTTTTGGTTTCAAAACCTTCGATTCAGGGACGAATCGAAGGAGCTACAGGGACGTATTTATGCGTTTTTGAAACTAAAACCAATATTCAATAAAACGATATCAATAGAATCAAGAATCAATACGCAAAATGAGAATATCTTTTTGCGCAAGATGCCGCTCCTGCGCTTCCTGCGCCCGCGGCATACCGTACATCCTGTACATAAAAAAGGGGAAGAACCCTTAAGCTCCTCCCCTTTTATCGCGTTTCATCAGCATCCGAAAATGCTGAAGGTTGTTGGGCGATTAAGCAGCGAGAGCTGACTTAGCCTTGGCAACAACCGCAGCAAACGCCGCCTTATCATGAACAGCCAAATCGGCTAGAACGCGACGATCCAATACTATGTTGGCTTTCTTCAAACCAGCAATCAATTGGCTGTATGTCACGCCTTCAGCACGAGACTGGGCATTGATACGAGTGATCCACAGAGCACGGAAATTACGCTTCTTCACGCGACGATCGCGGTAAGCGTACTGACCAGACTTGATCACGGCTTGTTTGGCCATACGGAAAGTACGTGAACGTGCTCCGTAATAACCTTTCGCTTGCTTTAAAACTTTCTTGTGACGACGACGCGCCTCTACACCACGTTTAACACGGGCCATATCTCTATCCTCAAAATGTCAGTGATACGCCGATTAATTGGCGCGAAACATACGCTTAACACGTGGTACATCAACCGCATCAACGATGCTGGTACCGCGCAATTGGCGCTTACGTTTGGTTGTCATTTTGGTCAGGATATGGCTCTTGTTCGCGTGTTTGAACTTGAAGCCAGCAGCCGTCTTTTTGAAGCGCTTGGATGCGCCGCTGTGTACTTTAGCTTTGGTTGCCATGTGTATACTCCACACTTATAGGTAAATATCAATGCGAGACCTTTCAGTATTACAAAGGACCGCATCATTGAAATAATCAAGGCAGCTAAAAGCCCGACTATTTCTTCTTTTTGGGGGCGATCACCATAGTGAGCTGCTTACCTTCCATTTTGGCAGCCTGCTCGACGGCGCCCATCTCAGCCAGGTCAGTCTCGATGCGTTGCATCATTTCCATACCTAACTCTTGATGGGCAAGTTCGCGGCCACGAAACTTTAAAGTTATCTTGGCCTTGTCCCCATGCTCCAGGAAGCGCATTACTGCTTTCAGTTTTACCTGATAATCCGCTTCCTCCGTCCCTGGGCGAAATTTCATTTCTTTGATTTGCTGCTGCTTTTGTTTCTTCTTGGCAGCGGCTTTGGTTTTTTTGATTTCAAACAGATGTTTACCATAGTCCATGATCTTACAGACTATCGGATCACTGTCAGCGACTATCTCCACCAAATCCAGAGTGGCGGCCTGGGCTTTCGCCAGCGCCTCACTCAATGGAACTATGCCGACCTGTGTCCCTTCAGCATCGATTAAACGAACAGTTTTGGCTTCTATCTGATCATTGATCCGCGCTTTTTTTGAATTGCCTTTAGTGGCTGCTGCCGCGGGTGCATTGTCTCGTTTGATAATCGTATCTCCAAAAAATTAATCGATTCTTGATCTTTTTTATTCGCCAGCAGAAAAAACTCTGCCTCGACGCGCTATTTCGGCGGTCAAGCGGTCGATAAAAGCATCAAGGGTCATAACACCAAGGTCGCTGCCGTCGCGCGTACGCACTGCAACTGATTGATTTTCAACCTCTTTATCGCCAACGACGAGCAGGTAGGGAACCCGCTGTATGGTGTGCTCGCGGATTTTAAAGCCGATCTTCTCGTTTCTCAAGTCCGGAATCACTCGAATGCCCTTATCTCGCAAGGTTTTTTCGATATTTCGGACATAATCCGCCTGATTATCGGTGATATTAGCCACCGCAACCTGGACTGGTGACAACCAAACCGGGAAGGATCCCTCATAGTGTTCGATCAAAATCCCCAGGAAGCGCTCGAAAGATCCGAGGATTGCACGGTGCAACATCACCGGGCGTTTGCGGGCATTGTCATCGGCCACATATTCTGCATCCAAACGCTCAGGTAGAACGTAATCCAACTGAATAGTCCCACACTGCCACGAACGACCTAATGCATCTTTAATTTGGTATTCGATCTTCGGACCATAGAAAGCGCCCTCACCTGGCAATTCTTCCCACTCAAGACCAGCAGCACGCAAGGCATGACGCAGACCTTCTTCAGCTTTATTCCAGGTTTCCAAACTACCCGCGTATTTTTCAGGGCGAAGCGACAACTTCACAGCTATATCAGTAAAACCAAAATCGTCATAAACGGATTTCAACATTTGGTTAAACGACGAAACCTCATTCACCACCTGATCTTCAGTACAGAAGATGTGCGCATCGTCCTGCACAAATCCGCGTACACGCATAATGCCGTGCAATGCACCTGACGCTTCGTTGCGATGACAAGAACCGAATTCAGCCAAACGCAAAGGCAAATCTTTATGAGAACGCAAACCGTGATTAAAAATTTGAATGTGTCCGGGGCAATTCATCGGCTTAACCGCATATTCACGCTTTTCTGATTCAGTGGTGAACATATTGTCGCGATAATTTTCCCAGTGGCCGGATTTTTCCCACAAGACACGATCCATAATCAACGGCGTTTTAACTTCCTGATAGCCCCAATCATTTTGTTTGGCGCGCATGTATTGTTCGATTTGTTGCCAGAGCGTCCAACCCTTCGGATGCCAAAACACCATGCCCGGCGCTTCATCTTGCAGATGGAACAAATCAAATTTTTTCGCGAGTTTGCGGTGATCACGTTTTGCCGCTTCTTCCAACAAATTCAAATAAGCTTTTAATTGTTTGGCATCGGCAAATGCTGTGCCGTAGATGCGTTGCAACTGTTTATTGTTGGAATCGCCACGCCAATAAGCACCTGATACACGCATCAATTTAAAATTCAAACAAAAACGCATATTCGGCACGTGCGGGCCGCGACACATATCGACATATTCTTCGTGATGATACAAACCTGGCGCCGCGTCTTTTGGTACATCGCGATCCAAAATTTCCAGCTTGTAAGTTTCACCACGCGCAGTGAAAACATCATAAGCTTCTTGCCAGCTCGCTTTCTTTTTCACTACGTTGTATTCAGTTTTGGCGAGCGACAACATACGTTCTTCCAAACGCGCAATGTCTTCGTCAGTTAATTTATGCTCAAGATCGACGTCATAATAAAAACCATTGTCGATGGTTGGACCAATCGCCATTTTGACATCGGGAAATAATTGTTTGATCGCATGCCCAAGCAAATGCGCACAGGAGTGACGAATAATTTCCAAACCATCTTCATCTTTAGGCGTGAAGATAACCAGCTCGGAATCCTCGGTAATCAAGTCATGTGCATCCACACGCGAACCATTCACACGGCCACCCAAAGTCGCTTTCGCAAGACCGGGGCCGATAGATTCAGCAACTTGATAAACACTTACAGGGGAGTCAAACGAACGTTTGGAACCATCGGGGAGAGTAATAACAGGCATGATATTTCCTCGTCAGTGGTGACCCCTACCAAAGGTCACATGATCAATAATAAAAGTAACAACCAAATCCCGCACCTACGATTGTGCGGGGCCGGGGAGTATAGAGGAGGCGGTAAGTGGCTTCAACCTTGACGGGCCTTGATCTGTCATAAATAATCCGAGCTCAATCACACATGGAGAGAATAATGAATATAAAGTTTAAGCCCCTGTTTTTACTCCTGACATCAGTACTTTTTTCAAGCTTGGCAATAGCCAAAACTGACATTCATTCTGGCGCCCTACCCGACACAATCGATATTGAAAAACGAAAATCCTGGATCTATAAGTTACCCAAAAAGAGAGCAAGCCTGGAGTTTACGATCAAACTAAAACAAAACGACTACTTTCAAATTATCTTTTCCAACAACAGCAAATTTTCTTCTGAAATACTTCGGTTGAGTATCTCGGATGCAGATTGCGACGCAGAACATCAATTGTTTGCAACTTATACCCTGCCTAAAAATAAAAAAGCCAACCTGTTCAAATATATGGATCATAGAGTCCCCTGGAATCAAGAACAGAAGATTACAATCAATTGGATCGATGGAAATCGTTTTACTATCACAAGAAATAACGAGTCCTTTTCACTAGATATATTCGCACTCCCTAGATTCATCAAGTTTTATTCGTATGAGTCAGAAGTCACGCTAAATACAAGTAAAATAACTTTCGCTGATTGAGATTCTCTTTATGAAAAAATATATTCTTAATATTCTGATTGCTGGAATTATCGCGCTTCCCTGTCATGCGGATTTTGACCTTGGCATGCAATTTTATACAATCAAGGACTACGAGAATGCCTATAACGAATTCTTTGAAGCCGCGAAGTTTGGTGATCACAATGCCCAGTTCAATCTGGGGGTCATGAACTTAAAAGGTGAACACAAACAAAAAAACTTAGTTGAAGCCTATGTTTGGTTTCGGATGGCAACACAATCCGAAGAGTACAACAAAAAAGGAGCCCACTTAAAAATCTTCAACAAGCTAACAGAAGATGAAAAAAAGGACGCTCTTAAAAAATATGAACAGACATACTCGTCTTACAACGATGGAACAATCTTTAATAATCTTCAACCAGTGCTATTACCAACGCACACTGAAAAAAGACAACAAATCATTAGAAGAATAACACCCGAGTATCCCGTAAATGCTGCCAGAGCCAAAAACAACAGCGGGGTTGTTGATATAATTTTTAGTGTTGATAAAGATGGAACAACTCGTGACCACATAGTGTTTGGAGCAGTAGATGAAAGGCTAAAAGCAGCTGCATTGGAAGCAATACGAGCAAGCCTGTATGAACCCTCATTAATTAACGGGTCACCTGTGGTAACTAATGGTGTTCAAACTCGCTATATTTTCAGGATTTCAGGTGCTGAATATGATGAAAAGGCTATCCAAAAAAATATGGATGAGTTAAAAGGAAAGACCATCTCAGACCCGCTAGCTCAATTTCAATATGCTTACTATCTAGAAACTGCACCCTATTTTACTAGCAAGATTAAAATTACAGATAATCCCAATACCTGGTATTCAAAAGCAGCACTAAATGGAAATGGAGCAGCCAGCTATTTTCTTGGCAACAACTTGCTTAAGGGAAATCGCTGTGAAGTTGACACCAATAAAAGTATGGTATGGCTAATAAAAGCGTCGCAACAAGATTTTGGAGATGCGCAGTATTTGTTGGCGATAGAATCATTCAGCGGCGCCAATCTCCCCAAAAATGAAGACAGAGGTCTCTACTGGCTAAAACGAGCAGCAAAAACCAATGCAATAGCCAGAATTCGTCTTGCGTGGATTTTATCAACACACCCGGATACAAAATACCGTGACGGTAAACTTGCATCGGACTATTTTAATTCAATTCCTGATTCACACGCAGACAAACAATCCTACTTTCGAACCGCCGCTGCCATAGCAGCCAACAACAATGATTTTAAAGAAGCGATTAAATGGCAAAAAAAAGCTATTAAAGATGCAGAGAAATTGGAGTTGCCGTTGGAAACAGTGAATGCACAACTTGCTTCTTATGAAGCAAAACAACCCTGGCGAGAAACACCTTAATGAAAAACCTGCGAATAGTCTCCACCGCCCTTATCATCATTGCTTTTATATGGATAGGTGCAAAATTTACGCTTGCGCCACCAAAGCCAGAATTAACTGAACTGCATAAAGACAAAGTCGTACTCTATGCAACCGAGTGGTGTGGTTATTGTGCGAAAACTCGAGCTTTCCTTAAGGAAAAAAATATTGATTATGTTGAGTATGACGTAGAAAAATCAAAGGAAGGAAAAGCGCAATTCCAATCCCTGAACGGTCGCGGTGTACCGCTGGTTATTGTGAAAGGGAAATTAATTCGCGGCTACAATCCAAGCCTAATGCAAAGTTTACTCGACAGCTAAAAAACAAAAAGCCTGAACTAAAAAATTCGGGCCTTTGATTTTTCCACATCATCCATCACATATAAGCATTACTACGATCAGTATGATCGGTCACATCGCGAATGCCTTTTAATTCGGGAAGCTTGTCCATCAATTGAACTTCAATACCTTGCTTCAAGGTAATCGCAACGGAACCACAACCCTGGCAACCGCCACCGAATTTTAAAACGGCGATCATATCCGGCGTCACTTCTACCAAACTCACATTGCCACCGTGCGAAGCCAAACTGGGGTTCACATCGTTGTACAACACATAATTGATACGATCTTCAAGCGGGCTGTCGTCGGTGACACGTGGCATTTTGGAATTGGGGGCTTTGATGGTGAGTTGGCCGCCCATGCGATCAGGTGAGTAATCGACTTTTGCGTCCTCCAAAAAGGGAAGGCTGCGCTCTTCAAAATAAGCATTGAAACCTTTGAGCGGGACAATCACATCGCCTTCTTTTTGTTCGCCAGGGCGACAATAGGCGATGCAGGTTTCTGCATTGGGGGTTCCCGGATTGGCAACGAACATTCTGATACCAATGTTGTCATTGTCTTTCTGCTTGTCCAGAAGGGATTTCAAATAATCCTGAGCGGATTCGGTGATATCTACATTTACCGTCATAACTGCGACCTTAAACTGCGCTTGGGTATACCTGATTAAAACACTCGGGTATTCTACTGCCACTTGGGATTTAAGGCATCAGGATTTTACAATCGCTGTCATAGCATTTTACGTATTGTTATCGCAGGTCCTGTTATCAGGATTATTTTTTGATCATTAAACGAGGAAACTCTATGAAATCCGTACTTTTATTCGCCACATTAACGCTTACTACCAGCCTTGCATTTGCTGCTGATAAAGAACCTCGTGCGTATATTATCGAGCCTGCCAACAACGCCGTAGTGGAAAGCCCTGTCACCATAAAATTCGGGCTGGATAATATGGAGGTATCCCCTGCCGGTGTTGAGAACCCACATGGTGGTCACCATCACTTATTAATCGATGCTCCACTGCCTGCCGATCTAACCTTACCCATCCCGGCTGATGCGAACCATGTTCATTTTGGTAAAGGCCAAACCGAAACCACTGTCGAATTAGCGCCAGGTGAGCACAGCTTGCAATTACTCTTGGGCGATCACATTCACAGACCTCACGCCAAACCTGTGTACTCCGACGTTATTAAAATCACGGTTAAGGACAAAAAGGCTCAATAAGCTAATGGGGGGCTTTGCCCCCTTAATTTCAAGGACTATTACATGTTAAAGACGCCCCTTATTATTTTGTGTTTGCTTTGTATAAGCTCAATCGCTCAGGCATTTTCAGGTGCGGATTCACTCGACCAATGCGAACAAAAAAATCTGAGTCAATGGCAATCGCCCTTGCGGGATTTGCTGGAAGAATCTTCGGCAAAAGTTACTGCTGTGTTTTATTGTCAGGAACAGCCAGTGATTTCCGCAGTGTTTCCGTTTGATCCACTATCGGATCAAACCAGTTCCTACTTCAACCCGCTGTTTATTAAATTGCTTGAAGCCAACCAACAGCGGGCTTACACAATTATCAGTGATGGCATCAACGTGATTAACATTGATTGGCAGGATGACGCGGTCAATCTGAATTATGACGAGATCAACCCCGAACCACCGCTGGGAGTAAACCAACCGCTGCAAGTCTCAGACGATTGTTTCAGTTTCCCCACTGGATCGGTTTCGCTTGAAGATGGCCACCCCGGTTTTTTCAAAGATAAATATTGCCAACAAGTTTCCAAAGTCAGGCCATTAATAGACGGCCATGTATCGGCATTGATTGGCTGGAAGATGAATTACCTGATTTTTCAGGAAGGCACAGACGCTAACGCGCAAACCTTGATATTGGTTGATATGTTCAGCTTGAAACGAATCGCCAACCTGGATTTTGTCGGGGACTGGCGTAACGGCGGCTCGGAAATACTTTTTTATCAACCCTTGGGGCGCGAGGCCAAAGCCGGTGAATGCCCTGATCAAAGTGAGGACATTGCCGAATGGAAAAGCGAGCAGATGGGAATTGGCATTGTCAAAGAACAAAGATTTGATCTGCTGACGCAACAGATCAGTCCTTTGCAGCAAGACTACTGCTTTCCAATTCAATAGCCCCTTTCTGCTTCAACTATAGTTAAGCCTTTCCTAAACCTTGCGGGTCGCCCGACCCGCCAAGGTCTGCTAGAATTCGCGCCCTCCTATATCAAACTTTTTCGATATAGAACTGATTCTGTATAAAGGTTCCCCATGATTCCAGCTGCACTGCAAACCCGACTTTCCGCGCTTCATCAGGCTATCCAACAACGCATTCTGATTTTGGATGGCGGCATGGGTACCATGATTCAAAGTTATAAATTGAAGGAAGCGGATTATCGCGGTGAGCGTTTTGCGGATTACCACATGGATATCGCCGGCAATAATGATTTGCTCAGCATCACCAAGCCCGAAGTGATTCGCGAAATCCAACGCGCTTATTTGGATGCAGGTGCGGATATTCTCGAAACCAATACCTTTAACTCCACGCGCATTTCCATGGCCGATTACGACATGGAAGATCTGGTGCCCGAATTAAATTTCGCCGCCGCAAAACTTGCCCGTGAATTGTGCGATGAGTTCACCGCAAATAATCCTGACAAACCCCGTTTTGTTGCCGGTGTACTTGGGCCGACCAGTCGCACCTGTTCTATTTCACCAGACGTGAATGATCCCGCCAAACGCAATGTGACTTTTGATCAACTGGTCGAAAATTATGTTGAAGCGACGGATGCTTTAGTCAAAGGCGGCGCCGATATTATTTTGATCGAAACTATTTTCGATACGCTCAACGCCAAAGCTGCTGTATTTGCGGTGCAAAAATATTTTGATCAAGTCGGTTTTGAATTGCCGATTATGATTTCCGGCACTATTACCGATGCATCTGGCCGTACACTTTCCGGTCAAACCACTGAAGCTTTTTATAATTCACTCGCTCACGCACGTCCACTCAGTATGGGTTTGAACTGTGCGTTGGGCGCAAAAGAATTGCGTCAGTACGTGCAAGAAATGTCGCGCGTTGCTAATTGTTTTGTCAGCGCACACCCCAATGCTGGTCTGCCCAATGAATTTGGTGAGTACGATCAAACCGCGCAAGAAATGGTGGCGATTGTTGAAGAATTCGCAGCCAGCGGATTTTTAAATATTATCGGCGGCTGTTGCGGTACTACGCCTGCACATATCAAAGCGCTGGCGGATGTAATGGTGAAATATCCTCCACGCAAAATTCCTGACATAGAACCCGCGTGTCGTTTGTCGGGATTGGAGCCTTTTAATATCACCAAAGATTCTTTATTCGTTAACGTCGGCGAACGTTGTAACGTCACCGGTTCAGCCAAATTTAAAAAATTAATTGTTGAAGAAGATTACACCACCGCATTGGAAGTCGCGCTGGAGCAAGTCGAAAACGGCGCGCAGGTGATCGATATCAACATGGACGAAGGCATGCTGGATGCCGAAAAAGCCATGGTGCGTTTTTTAAATTTAATTGCAGGTGAGCCGGAAATTGCCCGCGTGCCCATTATGGTGGATTCATCCAAATGGGAAGTGATCGAAGCCGGTTTAAAATGCATTCAAGGTAAACCGATTGTTAACTCGATTTCGTTAAAAGAAGGCGAAGAAGAGTTTTTACACAAAGCCAAATTGTGTATGCGTTACGGCGCCGCTGTGGTGGTGATGGCCTTTGATGAAAAAGGCCAGGCCGATACTATGGCCCGCAAACAAGAAATTTGTGAAAGATCCTATCGCACTTTGGTGGATAAATTAAATTTCCCACCAGAAGATATTATTTTCGACCCGAATATTTTTGCGGTCGCTACCGGTATTGACGATCACAATAATTACGCAGTGGATTTTATCGAAGCCACGCGCTGGATTCGCAACAACTTGCCACACGCGGGTGTAAGCGGTGGTGTGTCTAACGTGTCGTTCTCCTTCCGTGGCAACAATCCGGTTCGCGAGGCGATTCACTCGGTATTTTTGTATCACGCGATTAAAGCCGGTATGAATATGGGCATTGTCAACGCGGGCCAACTCGCGGTCTATGACGATCTTCCCGCCGAATTAAAAGAAAAAGTTGAAGACGTAATTTTAAATCGTCATTCAGGCAGCACCGAAGCGCTGCTGGAGATTGCCGAAAAATATCGCGGCGATGGCAGCAGTGGCGAAAAGAAAGAAGATCTGGAATGGCGCTCATTGCCGATCGCCAAACGGATTGAATACGCTTTGGTAAAAGGTGTATCGACTTTTATTGAAGCTGACACCGAAGAAGCAAGACAACACTACCCTCGCCCATTGGATGTAATCGAAGGCCCATTAATGGATGGCATGAATGTGGTGGGTGATTTATTCGGCGCAGGCAAAATGTTTTTGCCGCAAGTGGTGAAATCCGCGCGCGTAATGAAACAATCAGTCGCCTATTTACAACCTTACATCGAAGCCGAAAAAACCGAAGCTTCAAAACCCAACGGCAAAATTTTAATGGCGACGGTAAAAGGCGACGTGCACGATATTGGCAAAAATATTGTGGGCGTGGTGTTGCAATGTAACAATTTTGAAGTGGTTGATCTGGGCGTGATGGTGCCTTGCGATAAAATTCTCGATACCGCCATAGAACAAAATTGCGACATCATCGGCCTTTCCGGTTTGATTACACCCTCATTGGATGAAATGGTATTTGTCGGTCGCGAAATGGAAAGGCGCGGTATCAACAAACCGTTAATGATTGGTGGCGCCACTACATCCAAAGCGCACACCGCTGTAAAAATTGATCCGGTATTTAAATTGAACCAAGTGGTCTATGTGCCCGATGCGTCTCGCGCTGTAGGTGTTGCCAGCACTTTGTTATCCGATGAATTGCGTCCGAAATTTATTGCGGATTTGCAACAGGAATATGTTGAAGTACGCGAGCGCAATGCCAACCGCAAACCACGCGGCACGGTGCGCAGTTACCCGGAAGCTATTGCCAAAGGTTTAAAACTGGATTGGGATAATTACACACCACCAAAACCGGCTTTCACCGGCATAAGAGTATTTGAAGATTATGATCTGAATAAGCTGGTAGATTTTATCGACTGGACGCCCTTCTTTATCAGTTGGGATCTCGCCGGAAAATATCCCAAAATCCTGCAAGATGAAATCGTCGGCGAAGCCGCACGTAATTTGTGGGACGACGCGCAAACCATGCTGCGCAAATTGATTGATGAAAAATTAATTCGTGCTAACGGCGTAATTGGTTTCTGGCCCGCTAACACAGTTGATCATGATGATATTGCTGTGTACGACAGCAACGGCAAACAAATTTCCACTTTGCATCACATTCGCCAACAACATTTAAAACAAGGCAACGAAACCAAACCCCATTATTCACTCGCGGATTTTGTTGCGCCCAAAGAAACCGGCAAGCAAGATTATATCGGCGGCTTTGCCGTCACCGCCGGAATCGGTGCAGAAGAATTGGCGAAGGAATATCAAAACAAAGGCGACGATTACAACAGCATTATGGTGAAAGCCTTGGCCGATCGTTTAGCCGAAGCCTTCGCCGAACATTTGCATCAACGCGTCAGAAAAGAATTCTGGGGCTACGACCGCGACGAAAATTTATCAAACGAGGATCTCATCAAAGAATCCTACAAAGGCATACGCCCCGCCCCCGGCTACCCCGCCTGCCCGGACCACACCGAAAAAACCCAATTGTTCAAATTGCTGGACGCCGAAAAAAATACTGGCATCACCCTAACCGAACACTTCGCTATGCTCCCCACCGCCGCAGTCTCCGGCTGGTATTTCGCCAACCCCGAATCCGTTTATTTCAACACCGATAAAATCGAAAAAGACCAGGTAGAAAGTTTGGCAAAACGCAAAGGCATAAGTGTGCAAGAAGTTGAAAGATGGTTAAGTCCAGTGTTAGCGTACGAACCTGGCGCTTGATGCGGGATCAATCCAATCCCGCCAATCGTACATCTTTCAATTTGATGTAATGATTGCCCGATATTCAGGTAGGTTGGGGTGCAAACCCCAACGCTTTGTATTCGAATAAAAATCGATTTTTTCGTCGGTCGCACGTTTTATTTTTTGGATTTTAATTTAAAGATGGTCATGTTGGGGTTTGCACCCCAACCTACGCAATGCGCACGAACGTAGGGCGGGTCGAGACCCGCGGGGTGTGGCACAATTTCAACGGATAATTTATAAAATGAAAATTGTTACTTGGAATTGTAATGGTGCTTTACGAAAGAAGATCGAGCCATTGGATGAACTCGGTGCTGATATTTATGTAATCCAAGAATGTGAAGATCCGAGCTTATCAACAAATCAACTTCGCTCCTGGGCATCCAATTATGTCTGGACAGGAAAAAATAAAAACAAAGGTTTAGGCATCTTTTCAAAAAATGGTCTAAAACTTGAGAGATTAAATTGGATTGGCAGCTTTGAACTGAAAATTCAAAATGTTGAACATAGACCGCTAACCTGGGAAGACCATTCGCTTGAGTTATTTTTACCTTGCCTAATTGACGGCAAACTTCCATTGCTAGGTGTTTGGACCAAACAGGGTAGTGCAGTAAATTTTCAATATATAGGACAATTCTGGCTTTATTGGCAGATGCACCATTCAAAACTAATGAACGAAAATCAAATTATATGCGGAGACTTCAATAGCAATTCAATTTGGGATGAGCCTGATCGATTCTGGAATCACACAGATGTAGTGCAGCAATTGGCAAAAAACGATTTACACAGTGTCTATCACTCAATAAACGGCGAACATCAAGGGAATGAATCAAAATCAACTTTTTATCTACATAGAAAAATAAGCAAGCCTTACCACATTGATTACATATTTACTAAAACTAAAATTATTGAAAATAGCAGTTTAAAAGTACACAACACCGAGAAATGGTTAGAGTACAGCGATCACCTACCATTAGAATTTGAATTTAAAATATAGAGATTGAATATCACGCGGGTCTCGACCCGCCCTACACTGACTCCGAGTCAAGAGAGAAAAAATCATGCAAAAAATCGCCTTCATATTTCTCCTCCTAATCACCAACTTCTGCTTCGCCAAAGAACCCTACACAGGCGCAGACTACTCCGGCGTTTACAACTGTACGGGTGAAGACAGCCACGAAGGGCCTTATACGGGTTTTGTCACACTCACATTGGTGCCCGAACAAAGCACGGGAATTTACGGCGCTTATGAATTCAAACTCGATGTACCGGAATACGGAATCTACCTTGGGCAAGCGGCATCAGAAAATGATGTGATGGGAATTAATTTTGCGTTGACCAATCCCGAACCCAAAGACTACGGCACCGGCATAGCACGCTTCACCAAAAATAAAGACGGCAAATGGACATTCAAAAAATATTATTACGAAAAAGAATTCAAAGGCGGCAATTACGGGATTGAGGTTTGTACGCTGCAATAATCATCATGATGAAATCAAAAAATAAATCGATCATCAAATGGAGCGCCTGCACTATTGGGCTGGCGTATTTGGTTTCCTATTTCATCTTGGTTCCGCAGATACAAAAGAAATTGATTTGCGAAGACTACTACGGAAAACATGACGCAAAGAGCTGCTTATCAATCAGTGAAAGATATTCGCCGTATATTCAGATTTCCAAAGTTACCGACACTCAGGAACAAGAAACTACAACATCAATTGTGATACCTTTACTCCCCTTTTATTTCAAATATCACTCGAAGACAGAAATAGGTTTATGGTCAGCGGGCAGCTCTGGTTACGCCTATACCACAGTCAACGGAATAAAATTCAATGGGGTTTTCTGGATTGACTAATGTCGAAAACGAGAAAATTGCGAATTTCAACAATATTAGGCCCAACAGATTATGCTTAAAAGTGTGGCACTTAATTTCAATTGGATAACTTTTCAAAATCGAAATGGCGGGTCTTGACCCGCCCTACGTCAAGAAATAATTTCTATTCAAAGGATTAAATATGCAAACAATAACTCTACGATTTTTCAGCATTTTCGGAATTTTACTTTTTGCACCGATTTTTGCATTTACCTTTCTCGATGCTAGCGTTATTGAACGCTCTGCGAGTGGATTTATTGAGTGGAAACTGGGCGAAGAAGCCAATCAGAAAATAGATGCTATTCAGGTTCCAAAAAATAGCAAACTCGAAGCACTGATGGGTGACAAGGCTAAAGAGCTACTTGCCAAAACCGAAGCCGAGATAGAAAAGATCAAAATACAATTAAAGTCTGATCTGCCTTCTATATTGGCTGATGAATTAGCCAAACTGCGCAATCTGGATTGTGAATGTCGCAAAAAATGGGAGAAGGTATTCGAACAAGGACTTTTATCCCAGCTGTCATCACTGGATATACAAAAGCAACGTCTTATTGAGTTTAGTCGCGCAAAATATATGGATATAGTTACCCAGCTCACTCGCGATGTCAGAATATTTTTAGGTTCCAACTTAACCGTATTTATTCTGATGCTATTGGTATCTTTGTTAAAACCCAATGCAGTACGACATCTGTTTTTACCGGCTGGGCTTTTGTTTGTATCAACTATTATTTGTTCCTATTTCTATTTATTTGAACAAAATTGGTTCTTTACCATTCTCTACAATGATTACACCGGCTACGGTTTCGTAGCTTATTTGGCATTAGTGTTTTTAGTTCTTTGCGATATTACCTTCAACCGTGGGCGCATCACGACCGAAGTGATTAATGGAATACTTAACGCACTTGGAAGAGCAGCTAGCAATTTAAGCCCTTGTTAAAAATAAATGTAGCGCGGATCGAGACCCGCGTAGCGTGATTTTTTAGATCTCAAATAGATGAAGGATGCAATATGATTTACGCACTCGACAGCGAATTTCCGATGGCTGATGACGATACCTATTATTTCATCCATGATGGTGTTGAAATCCCGGGAGTCATCAGTTGGGCAAGGGGTGAAAAATTTTCCGTTGAAATTGATAATCCCATTCTCATTCCAATTTCCAGAATTGGAGAGGATATAGATTCAGATTTAGCTGTTATTCCATTTAATGACGCGAACCTGTGTATTGCCAAACCCGAGATAGTGCAAGCGCTGGTTAATTGCGGATTAGACAATCTGCAAACTTTCCCAGCTATTTTGCAAGACACTGACACAGGCCAGGAATATTCTTATGTTGCAATCAACATTATCGGGCGCGGGAAAATCCTAGACCTGGTAAGGTTTTCTACCGAAAACCCGGATAAACCTTTTATGTTAAGGCTTGAAAATGATTCAGGGATTATTGCAATAAGCGAGAGCGTAAAACGGGCTTTTGAGAATTTTCAATTTTTAACCTTTAGAAAAATTTATTAATTTTTAAAAATCGACATGGCGGGTCTTGACCCGCCCTACATCAAGGTTTATACCACATTTCTATGTGCTCAATCCCTGCATCCATAAACACTTCACCCTTTGTAACAAAACCCAAATATTCATAAAATTTTACACGGCTGGTTTGTGCGTGTAGATAAATTTTATTTTCGGGGTTTTGTTGGTGGCACCAATCTAAAATAAATTGCATTAACTGCCGACCAATTTTTTGATTGCGATATTCTTTGAGTACAGCCACACGGCCTATATGGTAAAGATCCCCTTCTATTAATAAACGTGCGCAAGCGACAGCCTGGTGCTGAGAGGTTTCAACCAAAAAGTGAATAGCGGTTTCGTCTTTATCATCCCACTCGTCCGCGACATCCACATGCTGTTCTTCGATAAATACAATTCGACGAATCAGGCATAAGGCTTGTTGATCGGTTTGCCAGTGGGCGGTTCTAAAGCTTAGGTTCATCATTATAGTTTTTGGTTGATTGTGGATTAAATTGTCGCATCAACAGTTTAGTGAATCGCAGCTATTCAGCCAATACTCAGTTGCTCAAGCTTAGTATTGATTTCAATTGAATCCAATTCAAGAAAGACTTCGTCTTACCAACAGTGCAACACCATTCCATTTTCAAACAGCGTTTTATTAACCTTGAGGTAAATCTATGAAAAAACTGATCGTTATTCTAGCTTGTATCTTTATGACTGCTTGTGTGTATACGCAAAACACCCGTGAAGACCAAAGCGATGGCCTGGACAAGCAAAAAACTGTACAAATTGAAGTCGGCAAAACAGACAAACAATGGGTGATTAGTAATCTGGGCGTACCCGATAAGATCCAAAGCGAAAAAGATGGCACTGAAATTTATGAATACATCAGTGAGAATCGCGTTAAATCAGAACGCACCTTTATATTCCTGTTCTCATTAAAATCCGAGAAAGTAACTGACAAACAAACCTTCAGCATTCATTTCAAAAACAACATTGTTGAATCAGTCAGTACACGCGACAACAATAGTTGATATCAAGCCATGCCGGGCAAAACGCCCGGCACAGATTTAATTCAAACCTTGCTCCTTTCGCCACTGGACAATAACCGGTGTCATGATTTCCCTATAGTCGTTTGAAATATCACGTGATTTATAAGGTGATTTTTCATTTACTATAGGCGCCGAATAATGGACTTCATGAGCTAATTTGGAGAGATAACTGCGTCCTTCTTGTTTGAATCGCGCAATTTCATCTGCATTTAATTTCATGGTTAATCCATAGCTGATAAAACTATGGCCACAATGAATATCCAGAATTAAATCCTCACCTTCCTGCAGCAAAAACCAACTGTAGTGTTCATAATCTAAAACTTTTAGTGTTGGTTTAGTCATTTGATTTCCTGCTCAATATTTAACAGCTGATTGAGTTTGTAAGATTCTAAAATACTGTAACGAGGAAGCATTCGATTATTTAGTCGACCCAAAAATCCTTTGGATTGATACAACCAGATGCCATCCAGTTTTCCGCCACCGGTTACTGTCAGACTATGAGTCCAGTTGACCTTACCCTCTTCCAGCGCCGGGTATTCGTCTGTTGTTTGAAAACTGCACCAGAGTTGTTGAATTTGTTGTAATTGCTGTTTGTCAGTAATTTTATGATCAAGCGTATGCGGTGGATTCTCGATAAACTTTTTGACCAGTATCTCTTCAATCGGTTGATCGCAACCATAAACCGAACTGGAAAGCCCGAATAGAGACAACAACGCCCATTTAAATTTTCTAGTGATTGACATAACTTATCCTGATATTTAAACCGCACTTATATCCTGATTATAAAGAACGCCTTTGGTCATCCATTTTTTTTGCTTCCAACGCCAGTATTTAATCACAGCGCGGATAAATTCGTCTGCAAGTGCAGCAATTAATAAACCATAAAGGCCCAATCCAACGGGAATCGCTAAAAAATAAGCCAATGGAATGGAGAAACACCAGATAATCACAATCGCCGAGATAGACGAGAAGCGCGCATCGCCAGCACAGCGCAACGAGCTACCGATAATGATATTAGCCGTTCGCCATGGCTCTGTAACACAGCTGATTAAAAAGACCCAAAAACCTAGAGCAATAATCTCGGGATCATTAGTAAACAATTGCAAAATCTGTTTATGAAAAATAAACCAGGCCAGCGCCATAGCGCTGGTGCCAATTAAGGATATTTTCAAACTTTGTTTGAGTTGATCTTCCACCAAATCAAATTCGCGTCGCCCTACCCTCTGCGCAATAATGGCTTCAGTCGCCATACCTATGGCAATAGAGACCATCAAACAAAACAAAAAAGTGTTGTAAGCATAAATTTTGGTTTTTAATGCAAGGTCGCCAACGTCCGCCGCAATCCAATTCAAAGCAATCATATAGGCCTGAAAGGACATAGGCTCCAAAATGGCGGGGGCAGCAATAGCGAGCACAGGAATAATCAGGATTCGAAAATTATCAACCGCTTCACGCCAGGGGAAATGCAATTTTAATTTAAAATGCACAATCAGCATCACAAAAATCAAACTGGCGATGGCCGCAAACACACTGGCCCAGGCAACACCAACGACACCTGCGGGTTCAATAAACGCAAAACCGTAAACAGCTATCGCATTACCCAATAGGTTCATTACAAATAAAATAATATTACTGACAGTATTCCATTGCGGCTCGCCATAAGTATTTAAAATGGTTTGGTAGATAACACGAAAGCCCCAAAAACCCGTCATCCATCCAATGACAGATAAATATTCATGTGCATCTCGCTCAACATCAGCACTCAGCGACATTCCACTGGCAACGGAAGGCCCAAAAAAACTTAAACAAAATCCACCGATTACAGCAAGCGCAAAAACCAGATAGGCGTAAGCCGTGATAGTTGCGTTACCTTTTGCATAATTTTTTGCGCCGATAAATTGATTGGCGATACTCGCGCCTGCAAATGCCGAAACAATTAAAAATGCATTGGCAACAAAAACCAAAGGTGTGATTGCACCCACCGCAGCAGCGGCGCTATCGGACACACGACTGAGAAAAAACATGTCGACAATCGGAATGGTGTAAATCACCGCTTGATCAACAAACATAGGGGCACTCATGCCCCAAATACCTTTTTCGAGAACGCGACTTTTTGGAATGGGTTTCATAGGGATATTTCTTAAATATTTACCCCCTCTCCCCTACCCCTCTCCCACAAGGGGAGAGGGGACTTGGTTTTGTTCAAGGCTTTACCTGAACGCACAATTTTTCAAATCAAATTCTATTTGTTTAGAACTTCAATCTGCTCCCTCTCCCTTGATGGGAGAGGGTTGGGGAGAGGGTGATGTCAATTAGCTTCGCGCAATATAATCGATGGCGGCGTAGTTACAACCCGGCGGCAGGAAAAATATCCCATTAGCATTAATAACAAACTGCCCGAGATGGGGGAAATCAACCAATAGAGGTAGTGAGGTTGAATCGGGGTATCCAACACCCAGACCTGCAGGCCTAACAATAAAACCTCTGCACCTATAATCGCAATAAGCCCGGCGAGGAAACCAAGAATCGCAAATTCAACCAGAATGCTTCCTAAAATCAATTGGCGTGAACTGCCTAATGCGCGCAATAAACCCGCTTCTTTTTTGCGATTGTCGACACTGCTGATCACTGCCGCAAATAACACCAAACAGCCACCTGCCAGGGTGAGGAACAACACCAGTAACACGCCATCACTCACTTGCTGAATAATTTTTTGGATTTGCGCGATGATGCGGTCCAATTCAATCACCAATATGCTGGGATTTTCTTGCAGCAATTGGTTGATCACTACTTTTTGTTCAGGCGCCAGATAAATACTGGTGATTTCAGTGGGCGAATATTGATCCAGCGAACCGGGTTCGAAAATAAAAAAGAAATTGGGTCGCATGCTTCGCCAATCCAAACTGCGGAAGCTGGATACTTCAGCATGTTGAATTAATCCACCAATCGAGAAAGTCAGTTTATCGCCCAATTTTAAACCAATTTCTTTAGCTGTGTTTTCTTCAACGGAAACACCGGGAATATTCTTTTCAGAGCGCTGCCATTTATCCCACCATTCGCCTTGGGTAATTTTATTATCCTCTGCCAGTGTACGGGCGAAAGTAATATTCAATTCACGGCGCAGTGCATTACTAAGGGCTTTTTGTTCTTCGGTAGTATCCAGGTCATTAATCTGCGTGAGGCGCGCGCGCATCATGGGGTAGACGGGTTCGGGTTTAACCTGATTGTTTTGCAATATTTTTTCAATCGACGGCATGCTTTCTGGTGGAATGTTTACCAAAAAGTGATTGGGCGCATCCGGCGGAATTTGCACTCGCCATTCTTCGATTAAAGAGGTGCGCACAATCACCAAGGTATAAAGCAACATAATGGCAATTGAGAACACCATTATCTGAATCAAACTCTGGCCGGGTTTACGCAAAATAGCCGCGAAAGCCAAACGCCAATAACCGCCCAATTGTTTGATCAGTTTTTTTGCTAGCCACAATAAAATTGCAGCAACCACCAAACTCACCAGAACCACTACTGCCAAGCCTGCGCAAAGCGTTAGCGCCAAACTCATATTGCGGCTGAACATCATGATTAGCAGCAAGACTGCAACTAAAGCAAAAATGCCTTGCATCCAAATTTGTGGCTGCAACACTTTTAATTCGCGACGCAAAATTTTCAGCGGCGATACCGAAGGCAAATACCAGAGCGCAGGTAAAGCAAAACAAATCAAGCAAATAAAACCGCTGGCGTAACTACGCAAATAGGCCATCCACTGCGCATCACCCAAACGAATTTGATAGGCCTGTTGTACGGATATAGCAATCAGTTGTTGCATAGCTTCGCCAATCAACAAGCCTATTGCCGAAGCAATCGCAGCCAATATCATCAACTGGAAAAAATAAAGCTGACGAACTTTGGATGCCGATGCGCCCAAACTTTTCATCAAGGCCACTTGATCTGTGTGACGATCCGAAAATTGTCGCGCTGCGATTGAAATGGCCACACCAGCCAGTAACACCGCAATCACCGCCGTTAACAACAAAAATTGTTGACTGGTTTGCAGAGTGCGCCCGACTCTTTCTTGCGAGTCATTTACATCGCGAATGCGTTGGTGTTCGCTTAATTGGGGTTTCAATTCATCCAACAGATTTTGCAAATCAGTTTGCGATTCCGACGCTAACAACCATTTGTAATCGATGCGGCTGCCGGGCTGTATCACTTTGGTTGCGGGCAAATCCTGATAATTCATCAAGAGTCTTGCGCCGAACATACTAAACGGACTGGAACTGTCAGGCTCGGCAATCATTACGTGAGTAATTCTCAGAGGTAATTCACCAACATATACCTGATCGCCTAACTTAATTTTTAACAAGGGCAATAAACGCGAATCCGCCCAGGCTTCACCTTGCGCGGGGCCTTGAAATACTTTTTCAATCGCTGATTGCTCGAAGGTAAATGCTTGCTTGCTGATTTCAAAATGACCGCGAAGCGGATAACGCGCATCCACCGCTTTCACAGACGCCAAATGCATTTCATCACCGGCGAATACCATTGATGAAAAATGGGCGGAGCGAGTATGTTTTACATTGCCTTGCTCTGCTAGCGATTCCCATTCCGGAGTATGGGGTTTTGATCCACTAATAACCGCATCAGCACCCAATACCGAATTGCTTTCGTTAATTAATGTGGATTGCAAACGTGAGGTAAAAACAGAAATGGCGGCCAGGACTGTCACCGCAAGAATAATCGACAAGCTAAGCAGTTTTAATTCACCGCTGCGCCAATTTCGTTTTAACAAATGAAAAGACAACATAATTAATCCTGTTTATTGCAAACCCAAGCAACCAATACACTCTCTTTCAGACTGTCGAAAAAAGGGATTTTTTCGTCAAGCCTACAGGGATGTATCCACGGCGTGTCTGAAAGAGAGTGTATTGATTGCGGAATTTTCATTTGCAACCAACTCACCTGCCGCCAATTGAATGCGGCGCTGACAGCGTTGTGCCAATCGTTCTTCGTGAGTGATTAAAATCAAGGTGGTTCCCTGATCAGCATTTAGCGAAAATAATAATTCGATAATTTTTTCGCCGGTATGCGAATCCAAATTACCGGTTGGCTCGTCGGCAAACAGAATTTTAGGTTCGCACGCAAATGCACGGGCAATCGCCACGCGCTGTTGCTCACCACCCGACAATTGTTGTGGGTAATGCTGAAAACGTTGCGCCAAACCCACGCGCGTTAAAAAGTTTTCAGCTTTGCTTTTGGCTTGTTTATCGCCGCGCAATTCCAGCGGCAGCATTACATTTTCCAATGCGGTCAAACCGGGCAATAATTGAAATGATTGAAAAATAAATCCCACATAATCTGCGCGGACTTTTGCTCTACCCTCTTCATCCATATTGGTAATGATTTGTTGATTGATAATCACATCGCCGGTTGTCGGCAAATCCAAACCAGCCAATATGCCCAGCAAAGTGGATTTACCTGAACCTGATGCACCGGTAATCGCAATTGATTCACCTTGCACAACTCTCAGATCAACCGGGTGCAGTATCACCAGTTCGCCTTCTTGCGTTTCAACTCGTTTGGTAATAGCTTTTGCTTCAACGATTACTGGACCTTCGATGGAATCTGTCATGCTGTTTCCTGATAAGCTTCCTGATGTGAAATAAATCTGTACTCTATTGGACGAACGAATGTTTCAATTGGATTTCATTTTAGTGATTTAAGGGTATCAACTCTATGCACCATTTCAGACTTTACTTGTTTTTACTCCTTGTGACATTTGTCAGTTATACCCAGGCAAATGAAACCCGCATTCTGGTGGTAGGTGACAGCCTGAGCGCGGGTTATGGCATTGATGTTGAGAAAGGTTGGGTAGCCTTGCTCGATAAGGAATTAACGAAAAAAAATTCAATCAAGATCATTAACGCCAGCGTGAGCGGCGAAACTACAACAGGGGGCAAAGCGCGATTGCCACAACTGTTGAAAAGCCATCAGCCACAGATAGTAATTTTGGAATTGGGTGGCAATGATGGATTACGCGGGCAGCCCATAGGTATGATCAAAAAAAATCTCAATGAGATGATCAAAATGATCGACAACAGCGGCGCGAAAACCCTATTGGTCGGCATTCAAATCCCACCCAATTATGGCGAACGTTATACCCAATCTTTCGCCGCAATCTATGCACAATTGGCAGACGAATATGAATTGCCATTAGTGCCTTTTTTATTGGAAGGCGTTGCCACTCATCCCGAACTAATGCAAAACGATGGCATTCACCCCACCGAAGCAGCGCAGCCGCAGGTGTTGGCGAATGTATTGCCTCATCTTGAAAAAATGCTAAATCCGTAAAAATGTTGTTGATGACAATTTTTCACAGCCATAATTTTGTAACAGACCCTCGCTAGACTGATCACAGTCATCGGGAGGTCTGTATGGCATCCAATCGTTTAGAACTCGCCAAAATCGGCCATCAACTGGATGGCAATCTGCAACGCATCAAACCGGTTTTTTATTTTCAGCGCTATTGGCAATATCGCCAATGGCTGGCACAGCAAAATCGCAGCATCCCCGGCGACAAGCCGCTGGTAATCTTGGACTTTAAAGATACTCGGATTGACGGCCCTCAAGGTCGACGTTTTTATTCACTGTTTATCTTTTTTGTGCGCGCCGGATTTTATCCAGTGCTGCGCGATAACTATTTATTCCTCGGCAATATCCAGGAAAAACAAAAAGCTTTTTGTCTGCAGGAACAATTTTCGGTATTGGAAAAAACCTCCGATCTGCCGGATAACTACTTACTGGTGACCGATAAACATTTTTCCAGTTTGATGGCCAAAGCACGCAAAATTATTCATGTGAATTTTAAACCGGATTATCAAACCAGTGATCCTTGCTTCCCTATGCCCTTCCCTATGTTCCCGGCGATTTACGCTGCAGGGCAAGATCAACAATTAGAAAGTTTGCGTTCCAGCCCCAAACGCTGGCGAATATTTTTTGGCGGCGATGCGCAAACAGAAAAATACAATAAATCCAGCATTCGCGAGATTTATCAAAAACTCACCCGCAGTGATATATTTGAATTAATGCAAACACACTTGCCTGCTGAAAAATTATTGATGCTCAGCAATCAGGACGATCTGGAAATAGCGCAAGACCTAGAATTAAATCTGCTGGTGTTAATGAACAATCGTCAATGTAAAGTCACGCCCGAACAATGGTTAACTACTGTAGCTTTGAGTGAATTTTTTCTGGCCTGCCCCGGCGTGCGCTACCCTATGTCACACAATGCCATAGAAGCCATGGCGGTTAGCAGCATTCCAATTATTCAGTACCCGGAAATGTTTTATCCGGCCTTGGAAGACGGCAAAAATTGTTTGGTGTTTGAAGATGAAGAATCTTTGCTTTATACAATCGAACGCGCAATGCATATGAGTGATCAGGAAAAACAACAACTGAGACAGAATGCGATTGATTACTACGATCAGTATCTTGCCCCGAAGATTACGATTGAGCGTTTGTTGGATTTTCGCCCGAGACGGATTAGTTTGCGATTGTTGCCATTTTTGAAGGATGGTGGGGGATTTGCGTAAAGTTTTTTTTGGAAATAAGACCCCCTCCTAGCCTCCCCCTTGCCAGGGGGAGGGACTTTACTCCCTACTTGCAACAGAGTGAAATCTGTCCCCTCCCCTGCCAAGGGGAGGGCTAGGGTGGGGTAAGGCCGTTTGAGTTCCCTGCCACGGGAAGGGTCTTGGATCTATCTAAAAATTCCTATCAATAATTCGTTTTGCCGCATCCAAAATAAAATCTTGATAAGTGGCCTCATGCTGCAAACGCTCTAAATCAAATTTGCGTTGCTCTGCATCTGACAAAGCTTTCCAAGCTTCAAGATAAGGAATATGTTGGGTTTTTTCGCGCAATTGATAAAAGGCAGAAAATTCACTTTTGATTTCTTCACTCACGTTGAGTGCTTCCAACAGACCGCAAATACGAATGCTGGCTTCGGTTAACGACAAATCTTCTTTACCCACGGCTTGCGCCAAAATTTGAATGCTTTTATTCATCCAGATGCGTTGTTCAATTTGCGCTTTTTGATTGGCTTCTTCAATGGCTGCCAGCGCAGCAGTGCGTTTTTTGGTTTGCGCTCGCAATTTTAATAACAATCGCGCGGCGATAATTGCCAACACCAGAATAATTACACAACCAATTAAGGCCAAATAAAACCAGATACTCATGAATTGTTGTCCTCTACCGGATCTTCATCGCCAAATAAATCCAGCAGTTCTATGTCGGAGGATTCCAGCACTGATGCCGGAATAATTTTTTTGGTACTGGCACCCAAGCGACGGATTTGATCCACTCGCCTTACCAGATTACCGCGACCGGCTTGCAAACGATCACGCACTTTGTTGTAAGCCTCGTGGGTTTTATTCAGTGATGCGCCCATGGCATCGACTGATTCCAGCAGCAATACAAATTGATCGTGCAAAGCACCGGCTTCTTTGGCTATACGTTCGGCGTTTTTATTTTGTTTTTCATATCGCCAAATATTTTCCACCGTTCTTAATGTTGCAAGCAAGGTTGTAGGGCTTACCAAAATAATGTGGCGATCATAAGCCTCGCGATACAAACCCGGTTCTTCTTGCAAAGCCAACATAAACGCGGCTTCAATCGGGATAAAAATAAATACAAAGTCCAGGGCTTTAATGCCTTCGACCTTTTCATAATCCTTAATACTTAAACCTTTAATGTGTTGACGAATCGAATTGATATGACCCGCCAAAAATGTCTGCCGCGCTTGGTCATCATCTGTAGTGCAATATTTTTCATAGTCGACCAATGAACATTTGGCATCTATGACTATGTCTTTATTTTCCGGCAGGTGAATTATCACGTCGGGAATTAAACGCAAACCTTCAGCAGTTGTCAGGCTCACTTGAGTGTCGTATTCACGACCTTTTTGTAAACCCGATTCTTCCAGCAAACGTTCCAGTATCACTTCACCCCAGGAACCCTGGGTTTTATTTTGTCCTTTGAGTGCTTGTGCAAGATTGACCGCATCTTCACCGATTTTTTGCGCTTGTTTTTGCAGCTCCTGAATTTGCCCGGCAAGGCGATTGCGTTCGGCATTTTCTTTGTCGTAAGCGTCTTCCACTTTTTTGCGAAAATCGACTAATTGATTGCGCAGAGGATCCAGCGTGGAGTCCAGCAAGATTTTGCTTTGCTGATTAAAGGATTGCTGTTTGTTATCAAAAATTTTATTGGCGAGATTTTCAAATTCGCGGGTCAATTCGCTGCGGGCAGATTGCAACAGGGCAATTTGTTCGGAGAAGTGTTTGCGTTCCTGACGAATAGTTTCGTTAGCACTGGCCAGTTGTTCACGCAACCTGGCTAATTGTTCGGATTGTTTTAAAGCAATCTGCTGCTGCTCTTCTTGTTGTTGTCGTTCGCGTTGCAGCTGTTGTTTATGCAACCAGGCATAAACCAACAAGGCGCCCGATAAAAACGCCAACAGCGCTAACAATAAACTCAAATAAACCGGCATTAAGGCCTCACAGAAATTTGTGTATATCCAACAGGCTGAGTAAAATCCCCCGCATTCTATCAGCTTAATCCACCAACCCAGAACACTATGAATTCAATCCCTGCAGATCCAGGCAAGACAATAACCGCACTGGTGTTTGATTCTGGCGTTGGCGGTTTGAGCATCGCGAGTGAAATCCAAAAGAAATTACCCTCACTGCGCATTATTTACGCATCGGACAATGCCTTTTTTCCTTACGGCACCAAGGGCGAAGCCGAATTAATTGCCCGCGTCGAAAAAGTCTTGCGTGCAATCACCCAGGCCCACGCAATCGACATGATTGTGATCGCTTGCAACACCGCCAGCACGCTAGCCTTGGCGCACTGCCGTCAGGTGTTTGATTTACCGATTGTCGGCGTGGTGCCTGCAATCAAACCCGCCGCCCAACTGACTCGATCCGGCGTGATTGGTCTGTTGGCAACACCTGCTACGATTGCACGAGCTTACACGGATGAATTAGTTCGTGAATATGCGAGTAATCACAAGGTAATTCGCCTGGGCTCCAGCGAACTGGTGGCGCTCGCCGAACGCAAATTGCGCGGCAAACCGGTCGAGCAATCCGATCTGGAGCCGATTCTCAGCAAATTTCTCCAGCAAGATGCCAATCAAATGGACACACTGGTACTGGCTTGCACACATTTCCCCTTGATGCGCGACGAAATCAAACGCTGGTTTGCACAGCGGGAGATGGACATTTTGCTGATCGATTCCGGCGAAGCCATAGCGCGACGTGTGGAATTTTTATTATCGGAACAGACTGATCGATTGGGTAAAACACAAGCTGAACATCTGGCTTTGTTTACTCAAGACACGGCCGAAGTTAAACAACTTATGCCCGCACTTTCATCCTATGGTTTTTCACAACTGGCATTCGTGCAAACTGAGTGACCTGTGCCGTCTTGGATCATGCATCTGAAATAGCTTATGATGCGGCGCAAGTTCATCAGATAACGAGTTGACCATGACCAAACACCTGCTGCCAGAATCACCGCTTCAATTCACCGTTAAACAACTCAACCCCGTTAAACACACCAGCGACTGCCTGATACTCCCCTGCTTCGAAAAAGCTGAAATGCCCGAGGTAACCAAAGCGGTTGATCAAGCAACCCAAGGCGAACTCAAACGCATTCTGACGCGAGAAAAATTTCAAGGCAAAGCGGGCCAAAGTGTATTGTTGTTGTCTGCACCCGGAATTGCAGCAGAGCGAGTGTTATTGGTTGGCTTGGGTTCGAAAAAAATCACCGCAGAAAACTTTCGCAAATTTGTCGGCAAAATTGCTGATCAGGTTAAGTCAATGCCCTGCAAAGACATCAGCCTGATATTGGATGACTTACAAGTCGAACATCAAAACGCTGAATGGATGAGCCGTTATATCACCGAACAATTAGGCCTTTTGACTTACACCAGCGACGGATTAAAAAGCAAAAAAAGTGAAACGCCTTTTGTATTGAAAAAAGTGCAATTGAGTTTTAGTAAAGACCAAATATCAGCCGCCGAAAAAGGCAGCAAAACCGGTAACGGAATTGCACGCGGTGTTAATTTGGCGCGTTATTTGGGCGACCTGCCCGGCAATATTTGTACACCCACTTATCTCGCCGAAACTGCCAAACAACTCGCTGGCAAAAATCGTTTGAAGTTAACAGTGCTCGAAGAAAAAGATATGAAAGCTTTGGGCATGGGCTCATTGTTATCCGTCTCGGCGGGTAGTGATCAACCGGCAAAATTAATTGTGATGGAATACAAAGGCGGCGATAAAAAATCCGCACCATTTGCCTTAGTCGGCAAAGGCATTACCTTTGACACAGGCGGCATCAGTTTAAAACCCGGCCCCGGTATGGATGAAATGAAATTTGATATGTGCGGCGCGGCCAGTGTGCTGGGTGTAATGCAAACCCTGATCGAATTGCAATTGCCCATCAACGTTGTTGGTGTAATTGCCGCCAGTGAAAATATGCCGAATGGCAAAGCCACCAAACCGGGCGACATAGTCACTTCCATGTCAGGCCAAACCATTGAAATTTTAAATACTGATGCGGAAGGTCGTTTGGTACTGTGCGACGCACTTACCTACACCGAACAATTCAAACCCAAAACCGTCATCGATATAGCCACGCTCACCGGTGCTTGTGTAATTGCGCTCGGTAATCACGCATCAGGACTTTTCAGTAACAACGAAAAATTATCACAAGAGTTAGTAAAAGCAGGTCAGGAATCACATGATCGCGTCTGGCCCATGCCGCTCTGGGATGATTATCAAAAGCAATTGGATAGCAACTTTGCTGACATGGCGAATATCGGCGGCAAAGAAGGTGGCAGTATTACTGCGGCTTGTTTCTTGTCGCGCTTCACCAAAAATATGCAATGGGCGCATTTGGATATTGCAGGCACCGCCTGGAAATCAGGTGCAGCTAAAGGCGCAACCGGCAGGCCTGTAGGTTTGTTGGTGCAATATTTACTGAATCAGATTTGATCATGACCCAAATCGATTTTTATTTATTAGCAACAGATGATCCCGGCGTTCGCTGGGATTTTTGCTGTCGTCTGATCGAAAAAATTCAACGGCTCGGGCACAAAGTATTGGTGTCGCTGGACACAGAAGAAGACGCGCGCGCATTCGATCAATTGCTGTGGTCATTTAAACCCGAGAGTTTTGTTGCGCATCGCCTGCTCGGTGATAAATCGGTAAAAGAAGTACCCGTCGAAATCACTTTTTCAGATGAGGCTGGTGATCATCACGATGTGCTGCTAAATTTAGGCAAACGTATTCCATCTTTTTTCAGCCGCTTCACTCGCGTCAGTGAGTTTGTGACTGAAGATGAAGCCACCAAAGTCTGGACGCGTGAGCATTATCGCTTTTATAAAGAACGAGGTTATCCCATAGAAACCCGCCCAATCGAGGCGCAAAAACTGAGGTAGAAACCTTATGCCGCAAAATCCGCAAAAAACCAAAGGCGAGATTTTATCGGAGCTGGAATCCATCAAGGACTTATTGATAGAAGAAGACGACATTCCGATTTTGCAGGAAGTGCATCTGGTCGATCACAAAATTGCTGATCAGGCTTCAGTTACAGATCATGCTTCAGTTACCAATCAAGCCTCACCAGCCAAAACACCCGGCGGCACCCAGACATCTATTTTTGACGAGCTGGATGAAATTCCGGTTATCACAGATATAACCAGCGACACGTTACAACAGCGCAGCATCCCCAAAGCAATGGGCGAAAATCCTTTCTTACCCCAACACATTCGCGCCCGCTTACACGGTAATAATCCCCCACCCGTTTTTGATTTAAGCGCAGCAACAAGCACAACAAAATCCACCGGGAAAATCGAAACCCGCCAGGATTTAATCAACGAATTAGTCAAAAAATTCCTACCCCAAATTGAACAGGAATTGCGTTTGAAATTATTGACCATGACTGAGGATGAGTTGCGGAAGTTGTGATTAAAAAGCAAAAGCCTTACCCCGCCGTAGCCCTTTGTGAAATTGAAAAGCCTTACCCCACCCTAGCCCTCCCCTTGGCAGGGGAGGGAATTAGATTTCACTCCGTAAAAAGTAGGGAGTCAGGTCCCTCCCCCTGCCAAGGGGGAGGTTAGGAGGGGGTAAGGATTTTAAAAAGGTTTTTAAAAAAGGAAATTCCATGAACAACACAATCGACCCCACCAAAACAAACAAATCCCACCTGCACAACACCATTGCACACAAACCACTTCGACAAGATTTGCGAAAAAATTCCACCAGTCCGGAACAAAAACTCTGGCAAAAAATTCGCAACAAACAGCTAGGCGTAAAATTTCGGCGGCAACATGGCATCGGTCGATACATTGCTGATTTTTATTCTGCTGAATTAAATCTGGTTATTGAAATTGATGGCGACAGTCATTTTGAACAGAATGCAGAGGAATATGATTTGGAGCGAAATAATTTTATGAATGGATTGGGGATTAGAGTTTTGCGATTTACCAATGATCAGATTCATAAATCTTTGGATGATGTGCTGGCAGAAATTTTTAAAAGCCTTACCCCACCCTAACCCTCCCCTTGGCAGGGGAGGGAACAAATTTCACTTCGCAAAAAGTAGGGAGTAAAGTCCCTCCCCCTGCCAAGGGGGAGGTTAGGAGGGGGTAAGGCTTTTGATTTCACAAGTTAGGAGCGAGTAAGATTTTTCAATCGAGAAAACGCCCAAACCGCCATCAACACCAACACTAAATTCACCAAAAACACGGCGTGATAATCAAAATAATCGGCGACCAAGCTCACCATTAAACTGCTGAATAAATTACCTATGTGTGAGGTGTTAGTGTAGAGAGAAGACGCAACACCGGATTGGCCGGGCAATAGTTGTTGAATAACCGATACACCCAAACCTACCAGCACGCCGATAAAAATTGCGTTGAAAATTTGCAGTGCGAAGAATTGCCAGAGCTGGGTGGAAAAATAAACGCCTGTGTACAACAGCAACGCGGAAATTGCTGCGAGCATAATTAATTGCAGCATGGATACACGCGCGGCCCAATAACCGGCCAATAACATAAACGGAATTTCCAAACCTGCGGCCAAACCCATCATCGGGCCCATCCATTCGGCGCCGATTTGTAATTCATTTTTTAAATGCAACGGCAAGCTAATCAGGTAAGCGTTGTTCACGCCAAATAATAACGAGAAGCCAATCACCGCAAAAATCAATGCATGAAAATTGGGATTTTGTTTGAGTGGAATCGGTTTGGCTTTTTCATTTGACGACTCTGCTGATAAAGCTTCAAGAAAATAAAATACCAACAGAATTAATAGTAAATAAGCGGCAGCGGTAATTAGATAAGTGGTGGAAAATCCGTAACGAGTTGCCAGAAAAAATCCTAACGGCGGGCCACCTACCCAGGCCAACGCAATTTGTGCTCGCACTATGGAATTGAATAGCGGCACCTTTTCAGTGGAAATGGATTTGTGCGCGTAATCCAGGCTGTAAGCCAAAATTTGCGAGAAGGCGACCATGGATAAACTGAAGATGGATATGGCAATTGCAAAAATCAGCCAGTAATCACGAATAAAGGCAAATACCAAACAAGAGACAAGCCCCAACAAACAACAGCCCGCAATCAACGGCCGACGATCACGAATTTTGTCGGACCAGCCGCCGATCCAATAATTAAACCCTATGCTGGCCAATGCCATGCCCGCAAAGGGAAGGCCCACCAGAAATGGCCTGACCTTTAATTCGGATTCCAAAAATAAACTGAAGCTGGGCAGTATCAGCGCGGCTACCAGTGCAATCACAAAGGTCAGCAAATAAATGCTCAATGCCTGGGGTTGATACAAAGGATTAGCCCTAATTGCCATAGATGCGCCCGAAAAACAAAACGCCCATTCTACCGGACTTCAGGTTTATAATGCCCGCCTGTTTTCCCGGGATACCTGCCATGTTTTGCATCAGCCTGCATATTTTGCCTGAACACAGTCGCCAGTTTGATCAAGCTGAATTCTTGCGCAAAGTTCAGTCGATTCGATCACCTGAAGTTGACGCCTTTGAAGAAAAAAAACAATTTCATTTGGCCTTTCATTTTTTTACTGAATTCCCTGCACAACTTTGGTCGCAATTAAAACCGGTTTTGTTGGATGACCCCGCATACTCATCCAAGCTAAAACCTGTTTCAATTATTTGCTGTGAAGGCGAAAACGAAGATGATTACTGGCTGCTGCACCATCACGACCAAAATCAAAAACTGGATAAGTTGCCATGATTAATTGGTTCCCCGGCCACATGCACAAAGCCCGCAAGGAAATTGCGGAAGTTATGCCACAAGTGGATGTGATTATTGAAGTGATTGATGCCCGCATTCCTTTTTCCAGTGAAAACCCCTTGGTGCCTGGATTACGCGAGGGCACCCCCTTAATTAAATTATTAAACAAAGCCGATTTGGCTGACCCGGAGTTGACTCAAATCTGGATCAACAAAATTGAAGAAACTTCTGGCGTGCGTGCCTTGGCTGTGAGCCAACAAACACCGGAATTAATTCGTAATTTATTATCGGTTTGCGAATCACTGGTGCCGGAAAAAATGCGCAGCATCCACCCTGCCCGCGCCATGATTATGGGTATTCCCAATGTGGGTAAATCCACCATCATCAATACGCTTGCGGGCCGCACTATTGCCAAAACCGGCAACGAAGCGGGCATTACCAAATCGCAACAAAAAATTAAATTGGAAAACGGTTTTTTGTTAACCGATACACCGGGATTTCTTTGGCCAAAATTAACACCGCCTTCTTGCGGTTATCGTTTGGCGATTACCGGTGCAATCAAAGAAACTGTGTTTGAATATATTGATATAGCCTTGTTTGCTGCCGAGTATTTGTTAAAACATTATCCGGATCGCATCCAACAACGTTATCAACTGACTGAACTTTCGGATAACGATCAGGAAGTGCTGGAAGCCATAGGCCGTCACCGCGGTTGCACGGCAAAAGGTGGGCGAATCGATTTGCAAAAAGCGGCAACGATTTTCATCAATGAAATTCGTGCAGGTTTGTTAGGCCCCATCACTTGGGAAACGCCGGAGATGGTTGAGCAGGAAGTTGTGTTCGCCAAAGAAGAAGACGAACGCAAAGCCAAAGAGAAAGAAGAAAAAGATAGAGAAAGAAAATTGCGGACGAAGAAGAATCGCCGTTAATCTAACGCGCGCGCTGCTTCAACCAGTTGCTGATTACCTATAACCGATTCAACATCCGCAGGTAATTTTTTAACCTGCCATTCCACTTCATACTCAAAGGATTCACCCGGCGCTAATTGATGCAAAGCGCTTTGGTGTTTCAACTCGGCAAAGGTTCGATCCGAGTGGCCAAAAATTTCCACTTCACGCTCGGTTTCCGGTGCTGCACTCGCGGGGCTGTCCGCAAAGCGTTGCACAAATAAATATTGCCTTTTGTTGTAGGCCAACCAACCTTCTCTGCCATCCGCCATCACTTTGTGGTGATCCTGACGAATTTTTTCGGGCGCAAATTTATGCCACAACACACCATTAACGACTTCCACTTCCAATGGGTAAAACAAGCCAGAACTGGGTTCAGTGTCGCCCTTTGGAAAAAAAGCAAGGCCTTCAGGTTTAACGCGAGTATTTTCTATAGCCGCTACCGCTTTGGTTTGTTTGGAATGATTGATAATTTTGTAACGGATTTTAAATGTTTCGGGCTTATCGCCCAGCATGTAGGATTTTACAAACTGATAACCGGTTTTGGGTTCAATACTGCTGGACAGCACTATTGCTGTTTTATCGTGATCACAACTCACGGTATAAGCCTGATGATCCAACTCAGGCAAAGGCGGCCAACTCCATTCTGTTTGTGGACTGCTCCAGAGCACAGTTCCATAAGCGTTGGGTTGGTTATTGATTTTGGTTTCAGTGGCGAGAAATTCGAATTGATCGTATTTGAGACTCATCACGCGGCCACCACGAGCGGGTGAAACTGTCATGCTAGCCTGACCATTGGTCAATACGAAGTTATCCTGATGGCGCGATACAAACTGCGGCACCTGTAAATTCTGGTGATCAGACCTGTCGCAGCCTGAAACCAGAATCAAGGATAAACACAACAGAAAAAATACTCTCAACATCTACGCCCTAACTACACAGTATTGAAACAATTCTAACAACTGCCCTGGAAAACACGAAGTTAAGCGCTAGTAAAGCAAGGTAAATAATTTACGTTGAAATTCAATGGCTAATGCATCTCCTTTACCCAGCGCTGCCACTATGTCGTTAAAGCTTTTGCGTGCAGCACCTTCAGCGAATTGCTTATCTTTACGAAGAATATCCAAAAGATGTGTTAAGGCTTCGCGATGCTGCGCTTCCTGATTTAACTGCAATGCCAGTTCATAGCGCACAGAAAGGTCATCAGGATTCGCTGCGTGCGCTGATTCCAACGCGGCCAATTCCGGTGTTTTCGCTGCCTGTTTTTTCAATTCGATCTGCGCGAGCAATTGTTGGTAATGTGCATCCTGATCGGCCATTTTGATTCCCGCCAAAATCGCTTCGGCGTTATCGGGGCGATTTAATTGCAAATGGCATTCAGCCATCAAACAGGCAATTGCAGCCAACTCGCCTGAAGCATCGAATGCTTGACGCAAAAGAGGCAAGGCTTCTTGAAATTGGCCCTGTTCCATCATGCTCTGCGCTTGTTGCAAAGGCGCTTCCCAGGGTTTTGGCAGATACTTTTCCAATACTGCTCGCACTTCCTTTTCCGGTAATGCTCCCATAAAACCATCGACCGGCTGGCCGTCTTTAATCACCATCACTGTGGGCAAACTGCGAATACCAAACTGGGCCGAGATCATGTGTTGTTCTTCGGTATCAATCTTGGCGAGCAGAAAAGCGCCGTTGTATTCATTAGCGAGCTTTTCCAACACCGGCATCAGGGATTTACAGGGTTCGCACCAGGCAGCCCAAAAGTCGGCTACTACCGGCCGTTTGAAGGATTCGTCTATCAATAATTCTTTGGCATTTTCGAGCGTGATATTGACTATGTGCATGGCGCTTGGCTCCTAAAATAATGGCGCTATTGTCCTGATGACATTAAGCCTTGGCAACCCATAAGCCCAAAAGATTCTGCCTTTCCCAGCGCTTGCGGGTAAAATGCGCGCGATCCCCACTGGAATAAGCCATTTATGAATCGCCCTCACCTTCTTATCGCTTGTTTACTGCCTGTATTTTTACTTTCCTGCTCACAACCTTTACCGCCGCCAACGCCTGGCAAAGCACCCAAAGCCGCAGCGGAAGATTGGGGAAGAACTGAATCAATTGTGACTTTCGCAGCAGTCGGCGATTTGTTAATGCACCAAGCCGTTAAAGATTCTGCCGCTCATGCAGCAACGCAAGGCGTTGGTAATCAGGGTTACGATTTTCTCTGGTCAGAATTGCAGGATGAATTAAGTGCGGTGGACCTGGCCTTCGCTAATTTGGAAACACCGATTGCACCCTCAAACCCAAACGGAACGGCGGCTTTTTTATTTAACGCTGATCCCATTGTGTTGAAGTCGCTGCAAACACTGGGCATTGATTTGGTTTCGTTCGCCAACAATCACGCATACGATCAAGGCCGAAAAGGTTTTATCGAAACTATAGAAGAATTGCGCAAAACCCAACTGGAATTTATCGGCGCGGGTGACACATGCGAAGCTTCACGCACGGCGATGATTAAAGACATCAAAGGCATCAAGATTGGATTTATCGGTGCATCCGCCGTCTTCAACAATCAACTCAACGATAAAGACAACGAAGCTTGTGTAAATGTATTTGAACGCGAATCCGCAATTGAATCAGTGAAAAAAGCGCGCGAAGCCGGTGCAGAATTTATTGTCTATTCCATTCACTGGGGCGTTGAATACAAAACCCAACCCTCACAATCACAAATTGATGATGCACACGCATTAATGGACGCCGGTGTTGATGTGTTGTTAGGCCATCACCCACACGTATTACAACCAGTCGAAGTTTACGAAACTGCGGACAACAGAGTTGCCGCCGCGATTTATAGCATGGGCAATTTTGTCAGCAACCAAAGCCGTTTTTATCGCCACGGCATTTCACCTGATCATGTCGGTGAACCGCGTGATGGTGTGATTTTCCGTTTCTCCGCCGTGCGCAAAAATTACGGCATAGGTAAATCTCGTGTTGAACTCGCCCAAGTCTCCGCACAACCCACCTGGACCGAAAACAATTGGCTAGCCCGCCAAAAAGGCACCGAAAAAGAAACCCTAATCCGCGTAGTCACCAACGACCAACGCATTCAGGAATTACAAACCGAATTGGAAAAAACCACAGAAGAAGCAAAAATAATTGAACTGAAAAAATCCCTGGAGCTGTATCAACAACGGCATCAGGCTGCTTCGTTGGTGTTAGGTGAACAGTGGATATTCAAAACCAAATAAACATTAATCGATTATGAAATTCCAAGCTTTTATATTCATTTTCATTTTGAATCTGGCACCCTGGTCAAAAGCCAATACCCCCGAAGGCCTGAACGATTTCCTGCAAGGTTTTGTCAGCGAGTTTTCAAAAAGTGATATGGATTTTTTCTATGCATCCCAACCCAAAGAAGGAACTGTTTATATTTATTGGATGACCGGAAATTCTATTTTGATTGTGAATCTCCCCACCAAGCGATTGGAAGATTACGCTTGGTATGAAAACAAAGCCCGAATCGACCTCAATTCAGATGTTGTACCAACTGCCGATGATATTCACGGCAGCACATATCTAACCGACTCTGTCTGGGTTGAAGAGCGGATTAAAGAATGCTTGAGCGGGGAAAAATTTATCCTACGGAAAGCGGAAGTTGAGCGGTCTTCTGATGCTTCTTTAGATTGAGAGGTTAAATCTCGATGTAGCCCGTATGCAGCAAAGCGGAATGCGGGAAGTGTTGAGGTCGGATTCTGAAAGTTCTTACTTCAGCTATCGGCGAGTAGCGAACATTTATGGCATCTACAAGCAACCATCCTTAAACCGAAAAATACAAACCGTTAACCCGAGAAATATAGAAGCTTAACCCGAAAAATCATAGAAAATGAGCTTCTACTGTGTCTGTTAAATCTCAATGTAACCCGTATGCAGCAAAGCGGAATTCGGGGAAGAATTTATTACTTCTTAATTTTCCCCAACATTATTTTCGTAATCCTTTTTCGTCATCAGGTTAACGCTTTCCAATACTGAGTCGAATACAATGACTACATCACCTTGAACGATTTGCCGCTTAAGCCTGTCAACTTTCTGCTGAAGACTGATTTCATAATCGCCGTAATCAGTCCCTTCTCGCGTTATAAACTCCTCCAAAATGCTGTTGAGCGTTTCTTCCTGTAGTTGCGATATTGGAATCACAATATTTCTATTGGAAATGTTTTCCGTTCGATCATGAAGAAAATCTTCATCACTCATTTTTTGCTCGCTTGTGTGATTTGTTTGACCGCGTTCGGTCAATTGTGAACGTAACACATGATGGAACTTAAATTCACCCAGTCCCTTTCCGCCTTCTAACGCAACACATAAGTAACTATTTCAGATAACAGTCCTGTATCACATCTTTTCGCTATTCGCTGCTTAAAATTAATATCCGGAATCTTAGTTTTAACAATGGATTTCGCTCTCATTTTCAAAAGCGGAAATAAGTAATCTTTTCCTGAAACAATATTCAATTTTGCCTGAGGATTTTCTTTAAACTGGGAAATCATCTCCATTTTAATTTTTTCGTATGCCTCCTGGCCCAATACAGCAATTGAACTTTGCCGAACTTCTTCAATGCGTTCTCGACCCTTGTTGTTACATATATTTCCTCTTTCGGAACTAACAAGACGAGCCAATGGGTAAGATACAGTTTCAACTTCTCGATTAATTTTAAACGATATTGAATACTCGATAAAAATTTGAAAAAGCAATTCACAATTCTTGTCCACCCAATCTTGATAGTCAAACAAGCTTGCTATGTTATCTCTGCTCGCTGAGGGATCTTCTTCATCAAGTACATCCAAAATAGCGTCAGGATCACAGAGTAAATTTTCGATACAATAAACAGGTAGTTTGAATAGACCTGGCCCACTTTCCACCTCATCACCAGCAAGGATAAAGAGATCTCCATCTACTATATAAATTGAAGGTCGAGAGGATTGATGTTGTTCGTGCAGCTTTAAAACAGAAACCCTATCCCCAACCGGAAAAATCTTTTCTACTTTGTATGCCCCTTCAAAAACTCGCGAAAAAATTATTGAATATAGCTTAGGATATCCATTTGCGGTGTCTTCAACATAAATATCAATATCATTGATGTCTTCAAAGAAAACACTTTTCGCTGACTTTGCTAGATTGCTTCTCTCTGGAATCATATTATCTACACTTTACTGCCTTATTCTTCAAGTTCCCAATGATCTCAGGCGAGTGGGTTGCCAAAATATATTGGGATTTTGGATTTATAGAGAAAATTGTTTCAGAAAATTTTTCTTGCCATCCCAAATGAAGAGATAATTCTGGCTCGTCGATTATGAATACATTATTTTTACCTGCATGCCTGTTGAAAAACGAGTGCGCGAATATAACCAACAACTGTCTTTCACCAGACGACAAGCCTTCAATTGTACATTTACTCTTATCAGGTCTAGCTACGAATATTTGACCTACGGTATCTACCTCTAAACTTTTATTCGAATCTCGATAAAATGAGTTTACAACGCTCAAGAAATCATTAATAGGCCTGAAAAGATTATCAATTTTTGACTTGTGATCATCGATAATATCTACAATTTTTGACATTCTTTCAACTTGTGCTTTATTTAAAAGCCACTCAACACTGACGCCCTCTTTCGTTTGTTGCACCGTCTCAAAAAGATCCGTCAATTTTTGAAAAAAAGTATCTACTTCTTTGCTTACAGTGGAGTCGTTTAGTCCAATATTAGAAAGAGCTTCTCTTATTTCCTTTTTTCTTTCTAAAAGCCCGGCGCGCTCTTTCCAATCCACTTTTTCTATACCAAAATCAGCTGATTCGAAGCTTGTATATTGAAATGCGGACAACAATATACTGTCACGTAATCTAGAAGAATATTTATCTCCAAGCTCTCGCATTCTACGATAAGAATTTTGAACCAACATCTCTGTTTCCATAAGACTGATTCCTATAGATCCACGGATTAGCTTTCTTGCATGAAAAGATCTTTTATTCTTTTCTCGTAGCCAAAGTTCGCGTTCGAAATAATAGTCCTCCCCAATACCGACGCCTTCATCTCTTCGTCGATCTAAACCTAGAAAAATAGGAGAATCTATTTTGGATATTTCCCTTGCGATAGGGTGATCCGCATATTTCCTATTTATTTTCTCTGAAATCTCTTCAATTTTGTCGATGTTGTGGGAATAGTATTCCATTTCTTCATTTGAATATGCGGGCAAAATCAATTCATCATCTAGCGTGCTAATCTTTAGTGAAACACCACCATCATTTGAACACGCAGATATTTGAATTAATCTTTCATTTTCATATAAATCTAAAGCCACAGAAACAAATGGAATTTGAAGCAAATCTCGAAAATTTGGAGTCAACAAGGCATTCATAAGCTTCAAAGCTGTTGTTTTCCCCGATCCATTCCCGCCAACAAGAAAACTGATATCTTCGTTGAATTTGATATCAAAATCTAAATAACCGAAAACTTTTTTGGCTAAAAAATTTTTTATTATCACTAAGGTTTCTCCTTCGCTAACTCAGTAGAAATTGCTGCATGCTTGTCTTTTAACAAATCGGTAAAAATTCAGGATCAGAGTACAATTAAATTCTGCATTGAGCAAACCAAACTCTCATAATCTAAAAAAAAACAAAACACCTTTAATACCCATATTACCTCACAAAACCCATTACACGACATTACACCAACCATCCCCGCATTCCGTTTCACTCCACACGGGCTACAGCTTTGTAATCATTCATCGCTCTCGCCTTTTGTTGATAGCAGTAGCTTTTTAGCATTTTGTTTGCTGACCACTTTCTTTCCAGTTTCTGCTTCTAATTTTAATTTGGCTTCTTTGGCAACACCGCCACCACGCTTGGCTACGTCCTCATGGTCATCCATCGACTGCGGATTAACCACTTCGGAAATTTCTTTGGTGGAAAGTTCTGCCAGCATGTTCATTACCAACTCTTTATTGGTCATGTTGTCGCGCAGGTTTTCTTTTTTCAGGCCTTTGTATTGTTTGTATTCTTTCGCTGTTTTGCCTGCCCAGGTTTTGTAAATCACATCAGTTAGAAAGGCAAACTCCGCACCTTCTTGTAAACCGTGTTTTTTCCATTCATCGGTTAACTCTTTGCGTATTTCAATACTTTTTAGACGTTGGTTAATCCAGTTATCGGAATAGCCCAAGCGTTTATAGTCCAGCATAGCTTGCTCAATGGATAGCTCTGGATCTTGTAGTTGATCCAAGCGCTGATTGGCAACTTCGGCTAGCCAAAGTTTAAAGGGTTCAGCCTTTTTTGAGGGGATGGATTGGATGATCCGTAAGAGTTGCTGGGTCGTGGCGGCTAGTGTTTTCCGATGTTTACCGGTTTCTGTCTGCATGCCTACCTGGGGACAATTTGTCCCTATGTACTCACCAAGTTGTTCATCACGTTTGCGCAGCTTCTTTAAATAGTCTGTAGGGTTTGCACTATCGGTCAATGCCGCTACCACATCAACAATTGAGAAATACCATTCTTCCTGTTCGTCATCCCAATGACTGCGAATATTGGTAGCGCCAAATGACTGTAATTGAGTATCAATTTTATTGCTCATAGGTGATTACCTCCGTGTGTTTAAAAAATTAAATGTGTTATCCCTCAGATTAGGGGAGTTGATGGAAAAATAAAAGGCAGACATTTTTTATAATTCGACCAGCGATACAACCAGATTAGCGGTCTCATTCGACACATAAGCCATCTTCTCAGTAATCGTCACAGTCAGCTTCATGCTTTTATCTGCAAGCTCACAAAGTGATTTCAATTCATCGGCCGCGAAAAAATAACTGCTGACTTTGGGCATGGCTTTGATGCTGTCGCCGTTGCTTTTCCACCAGACGTCCCAACCGCGGCCATAAGTGAACAAATGTACCGCTTGGGATTGGTTTGCGGCTTTTTTAACGCGGTCGGGTGAGGGTTGGCCGACTTCTATCCATTCCAGAATGGTGCCGTTGTCGTGTTTTAGCCAAAGGTCGGGTTCATCGACTGAGGACAGGCCTTTGGTGAAGGATAAAGTTTCCGCAGCGCGGTAACAAAAGGCTAGAATGCGCACCATCATGCGTTCGACAGTTTCCGAAGGATGTAATGCCAGGGTGAGGTTGTAATCGCCGTAGACCTGACGATCCATATCCGACAGGGTCAGGTTTAATTTGTACACTGTTGCACGTTCAGCCACTTTATTCTCGCTTATTGATTCAGAATGACACAGACACCCCGGGACTATACATTTTTACTTGAGAAAGACGAAGCCTCGGCGGTGGATTTTCTTGCAATTCAAACCGGCTTGCCCAAACAGCGCATTAAAGATGCAATGAATAAAGGCGCGGTTTGGCTGACGCAAAAAAATAAAACCCTGCGCATGCGTCGCGCCACTAAATCCCTGTTTAAGGGCAATAAACTGCAATTATTTTACGATGCACGCTTGTTGGCGAAACAAGCGGAAGAACCGACGCTGATTCTCGATCAAAAACGCTATTCTATTTGGTACAAACCTCACGGGTTATTGTCGCAAGGGTCACAATGGGGTGATCACTGCAGTATTTTGCGTTGGATCGAAGTGAATTTAAAACGCGAAACTTTTTTGGTGCATCGATTGGATGCGGATGCAGCAGGATTGATTTTGATTGCACATGATGGTGACACCACCGCTAAATTGTCTGGCATGTTTCAATCGCGCAATATGCATAAAACCTATCAAGCCTGGGTTGAAGGCGATTTGGATTTACCTGAAAAAGGTAAACTGCTGGATGCAGAACTGGATGGAAAAACTGCGATCACTCGCGTCTATGCATTACAAAAATCCGTACAGAATGGAAAGCCTGTGAGTTTGTTAAAGGTAGAAATTGAAACCGGGCGCAAACATCAAATACGCCGCCACTTGTCAGCCATAGGTCACCCGATCATTGGCGATAGACTTTATGGCAATGCAGGTGAACAATTGCAGTTACTCGCATGGCAATTGGAATTTGATTGCCCGGTGACGAAACGACATCAAAAAATTATGTCGACTCAAACGGGTTTGCCGGATTTGAGTTTGAATTTTTTATCTAATTGAAAACTGTATGTGAGGAGTTGCATCTAGATTTCAAGACACGCCGTGGATACGTCCCTGTAGGCTTGACGTCAACATCCCTGTTGACGACAGTCTTGAAACCTAGATCCAACTCCTCTGCGACAAAATATCAAATTGACTAGTTGGATTTTTTTATGACCGAATTTAATACCCCAACATTACAACTCGCCGCTGATTTAATTCGCTGCAAATCCGTAACACCGGAAGACGATGGTTGCCAGGAGATGATGATCCAACGTTTGCAAAAAATTGGATTTCAGATTCACAAATTGCGTTTTGGCGACGTTGATAATTTCTGGGCGATTCGCGGGACTGAAGGCCCTATCCTGGCATTTGCGGGTCACACCGATGTAGTACCCACGGGGCCAGAAACGAATTGGAACAATCCACCCTTTGCACCGAAAATAATTGACGGCATGTTGCATGGTCGTGGCGCAGCAGATATGAAAGGTTCGCTCGCAGCTATGGTCGTTGCTTGCGAAAATTTTGTTGCAAAAAATCCCGATCACAAAGGTCGTATCGCATTTTTAATTACCAGCGATGAAGAAGGTCCATCCATCAACGGCACAGTAAAAGTGGTGGAATGGTTGGAACAACAGAACACTAAAATGACCTGGTGCCTTGTGGGCGAACCTTCGAGCACTAACAAAGTGGGCGATGTAATTAAAAATGGTCGTCGCGGATCATTAGGTGCAGTATTAACCGTAAAAGGTATTCAAGGCCATGTGGCCTACCCTCACCTTGCAGATAATCCCATTCACAAATTAGCACCTGCCCTCGCCGAATTAGCAGCCGAGCATTGGGACAATGGCAACGAATTTTTTCCTGCGACCAGTTTTCAAGTGTCAAATATTAATGGCGGCACAGGCGCAACCAATGTAATTCCCGGACAAGTCGTGGTTGTTTTTAATTTCCGTTTTTCTACAGAAGTTACCGACAAAATTCTGCGCGAACGCACCGAAGCGCTGCTGAAAAAACATCAACTCAATTATGAAATTGAGTGGACACTCAGCGGCCAGCCCTTCTTAACACCACGCGGCGATTTGGTGAACGCAACTGTTGCCGCCATCAAAGAAGTGACAGGCATTGATGCAGAATTATCAACTTCAGGCGGCACCTCCGATGGACGCTTCATCGCCCCCACGGGCGCACAAGTTGTTGAATTGGGCCCAATCAATGCCACCATTCACAAGGTGAATGAACATATTTCGGCGGAAGATTTAAATCAACTGACCAAGATTTATGAGTCAACACTAAAAAAATTATTAGGGTAAAAGCGGTACAAAAATAAAATTCAATTGCATTTATTCCCAGTCTGGTTATTGTTGGCGTTCTGCATATCGACGATAAATAAAAAGCAGATTTTTACGCCATCGATTTCAACAACCATCACTCTGGGAAGATTATCATGAGTAATCCAGCTTATATTGTTGCGCTTGTGCTCGGTTCGATAATGTTGTTGTCTGTATGTTTTGTTTACGTGAAACATCAGGTTTTGCAATTTAGTGGCATGGGGCTTTCGGCCTTTGCCGTGATTTTGATTGGCATGTCGGTTTGGAAAAATATTGACGTGTCGGTTGATCAAAATGGATTTACCGCAAAACTGGAACAGGCGATTGAGATTGCCAATCAGGTTAAAAAGGAAAATGAACAACTAAAACAACAAAATGATCAAACTGCTCAGGCTGCATTGGCTTTGAAAGATACGCTCGAAACAATTCGCGTGCAGGAAGTATTGCGTGATAAAGGTTTGTATCGCGGTGCATTGGTAGGCCAGCTGGACGCCGCAACTACCAAATCGATTAGCGATTTTCAGGAACAAAAAGGCATCCCCAAAACCGGCACTTTGGATACCAAAACCATTCGCGAACTAGGCATCAAGCCCATCAAAAATTTTCCCAATTTACAAAAAGCAAATTAATTGACCCTGCCGAATAAAGGGAGACACAATGAAACTCTTATCGATTCACCAACGTCATCTACTGATGCTCGTACTAACCATGATCACCTTGATCGTCTCAGGCATCCATCCCTTCGATAGAGCCACCTGGGTTATGGAGGTTGCGCCGGTATTAATCGCTGCACCGATACTCTGGTTCAGTTACAACAAATTTCAATTTTCGCATTTGGTTTACTGGTGTATTTTTTTGCACGCACTGATTTTAATTGTCGGTGGTGCTTATAGTTATGCGCGAGTCCCTGCTGGTTTTTGGGTGCAGGAATTGTTTGACCTTTCACGCAACCCTTACGACAAACTGGGCCATTTCTTTCAAGGTTTTGCGCCGGTATTAATTGCGCGGGAGATTCTATTGCGCAATCAGATTATAAAAACCGGAAAAATGTTGGCGTTTATTTGTATCTGTATTGTACTGGCGATTAGCGCAGTTTATGAATTGCTTGAGTGGGCAGCAGCACTGGCGATGGGGCAAGGTGCAGAGGAATTTTTAGGAACGCAAGGCGATGAGTGGGATTCGCAATCGGATATGTTTTTGGCGATGATTGGCGGGATTGTGGGATTGCTTGTGTTTAGTCGGTTGCAGGATAAACAGATTAGTCAGATTGCTGGATAAATATTTTAAGAGCGGACCACCCCGCCCCTTCGGGGCACCCCTCCGAAGGAGGGGAATTTTAGTCAGTGCCGAATTTTCAGTTTTACTTTCTAATTCGCACAATCTACACAATTCCCCTCCCTCGGAGGGGTGCCCGCAAAGCGGGTGGGGTGGTCCGATTTTTAAGCCCCCAACCCAATCCCACGTGCCATCAAACTAGCAAAAATCGGAATAATAAATACTAGCGTTAATTGAATGCGGTTAAACATAATTATTTTGCGCGGCACGATTACATCTTGTGTTGCTTTGCGATTTTTAATAAAGAAAATCGTTGGATAAATCGACAAGAGGCCAATCACTATGAACAGAGTGAATTTGATGTGAAATAAAGGGTTCTGAAAATAAAATGCTGATGGTTTGCCCACCTTCATCAAGAGTAATCCACCAGCAATTAGTACCAAAACTGCCGCGATACCGTAAATCATGTCCACACGCGCAATCTTTGTTAGTTCTGCGGGTGTCATTTTAGCTTTGAGCATCATGTGCTCGGTTATCAGAGCTGAGACCAGGGTAAAAATCGAAATAAAATGTAAACTTCTGACTAATGCTTCATCCATTTTGGAAGGCCTCGTTAACAAAAAGGAGGCCTACTCTATTGCGAATCCCCGCCAGCTGCAAGTTACAAATCAATAGATGACTTTAATAAACATCACGTAAATAACGTTTATCCATATTCAGTTTGCGCATGTAGTTAGCGGTTTCGGCGTCGTCATAACCGCCGTATTTTTGCACTATATCGCGCAGAGCCAGATCCACATCTTTTGCCATACGACTGGCGTCGCCACAGACGCAGAAGCAAGCGCCCTCTTCCAGCCATTGCCACAATTCTTTACCGCGTTCACGCATGCGATCCTGCACATAAATTTTTTGTGTTTGATCACGTGAGAAAGCCAAACTGAGTTCTGTCAGTAAACCATCTTTTTGGTATTGCAGAATTTCATCCTGATAATAAAAATCACTGGCCGCATGTTGCTCACCAAAGAACAACCAGTTTTTACCCTGATCGCCTCTGGCTTGGCGCTCTTGTAAAAAGCCTCTGAAAGGCGCTATGCCTGTGCCCGGACCAACCATAATCAATGGCGTATCGCCATTATCCGGCACATGGAAATGTTTGCTGGCTTGTACAAAAACAGGAACGGGTTGGTTGCCAGCACGATCAGCCAAAAATGTTGAGGCCACACCTTTGCGGAATTTTTTGCTGTCAGTAAATCGTGAATAGCGCACAGCAGAAACCGTCAAATGAACTTCTTTTTCAAAGGCTTTGGAACTGGATGCAATCGAATATAAACGTGGTTGCAAACGTTTTAATACCGACAATAATTCTTCTGCGGATAATTTAACGGAAAACTCTTGAATAATATCCACCAACTGACGACCATAAAGCCATTGCTGCAAAGGTGCTTTATCGTCAGCTGACAATAATTCTTGTAAAGAACGATTTTTGGTTTTGCTGGCGATTAAATGCAGCGCTTCATTGCTGGGTTTACAGATTTCATAATTTTCAATCAAGGCCATGTGCAATGGCTTCTCATGAGTATCAACCACTACCGGTGCATCAGCATTGAAATTCAACAGCTGTTCGAGTTCATAGACATATTCAGGGCAATTTTTTGGCCAAACGCCCAACGCATCACCGGCTTGGTACTCAATACCGGAATCACCCAAATCAAAACCGAATTGGCGAACGTCTTTGCCTGAGCCCTCACCACTTAATTTGTTATTAATAATTAAACGAGACGGATAGGGATTGGCTTTTGAATAAGCTTTATCTGAAGACTGAACACTCACCTGCTCGGCATTCACCGCTTGGCTACCTTGAGCTGACAAGCTGGATTTCACATCCGCCAACCATTTTGCTGCAGGCACATCGAAATCTGTGTCGCAATCTACCCGATCAACCAATGCTTGCGCGCCCAGCGCTTGCAAACGTGCAAATAATTTTTTGCCGTGGCCGCAGAATTGGTCGTAATTGGAATCACCGAGCGCCAATAACGCAAAACGCAAATCGCGCAATTGTGGCGCTGATTCACTGTTTAAGATTTGCCAGAAGTCACCACCGTTATCCGGCGCATCGCCATCACCAAAAGTGCTGGTAACGAACAAAACTTTTTGTTCTTTTGCCAATTGCTCTACTGAAAAATCATTCATGGAATGCAGTGACACCATCCAACCGCTAGCATTAAAGGATTCTGCAAAAGTTTGCGCTAAATTTTCTGCATTGCCGGTTTGTGAAGCCCAGAGAATCGTCAGCTTTGGCTTATCGGACAAATCGGTTACAACCGCTTCCGGCAACACTCGGCTAAATAATCCAGCCAACAATCCATTAATCCAATTTTTATATTCAGTGCGCACAGGTGCCTCCTGTGGCAAGGCCGGTACTGCGTGCAAGTGTTTTGCACTGGCTTGAATGCCAGCAATAAACCCACTGAGGTATTCTTGCTCCTCGCTGGAAAACTCGGGAGCCACTTTAGGTTTTATATTAAGGTTCGACGCCAAACTGGTAACAAGGGACATAACAGTTTCTTCCGCTACAGGAGCGAATCTTGAGTTTGAAGTTGCATGCGAGCTGTGCGACGCGTGATTACCAGCCGATGAATAATTTGCTCTGGAATCAGTTTCATCATCCTCAGCAATCACATCAACCCGTTTCAAAGATACCGCCGCAACTTTTAATTCGGGCTGTTGCGAAATTGGGTCAATTGCATCGCTGGTCACTGCATTGATACATAAATTATCGCCATAGACATCATTCCAGTGAATCGGTGCAAAACAACAGCCAGGTAAAACCCGATCAGTGACAACAGCAGGCAAAATGGCATAACCGCGACGGGATTTTATTTCAACCTTGTCTTTATTTTTTATTCCCAACTTTTCAGCATCTTCCGGATTTATTTCAACAAAGGTGCCAGGATTCAATTTATTCAGTGTGGGAATTTTTCCGGTTTTGGTTAGTGTGTGCCATTGATGTTGAACGCGACCGGTATTGAGTAAAAATGAAAATTCTTCATTCGGCATTTCGGCGGGATCAACATGCGGCCTTGCAAAAAATTGGGCCTTGCCTGAATCAGTCGCAAATTGAAATGCAAGCGATGAATCCTGTAGTGGCTGATGAACACCATCATTAATATAACGCACAGGGTTACGCGGCGAATCTTGATCAGCGCAAGGCCACTGCATTGGGGATTCACGTAAAGCTTGATGGCTAACGCCGCGTAAATCATATCCGGTTTTGGGATTATAGGTTTGTTTGATTTCCTCGAAGACTTCAGCCGCTGATGAAAAATTAAATCCTTCGCTAAATCCCATTTCACGTGCAACCCGCGCAATAATTTCCCAATCTGCCATAGCTTCACCGGGAGGATTCACCGCTTGCTGCATCAGCGTAATATTGCGCTCTGAATTAATCATCACACCTTCGGCTTCTGCCCAGAGCGCGCCCGGCAATAAAATATCCGCGTAGCGATTGGTTTCTGTATCCAGAAATGCATCCTGTGCGATTACCAATTCAGCTTTTTGTAAAGCCTCAATTACAATTTTTCGATTGGGAACTGATGCAACCGGATTGGTACAAATAATCCAGCAGGCTTTAACTTCACCGGCGGCCATTCGCTCGAATAAATCCACAGTACCCTTGCCGACTTTAGTGGTGATACTGCCTTGCGGAATTTGCCACAGTGATTCGATAAATGCGCGATCTTTCTCAACCATAATCGAACGCTGACCAGGCAAACCAACACCCATGTAGCCCATTTCGCGCCCGCCCATTGCGTTAGGCTGACCTGTTAGTGAAAAAGGCCCACTACCCTTGCGACAAATTTTTCCGGTTGCCAAATGCAAATTGCAAATTGCATTGGTGCTCCAGGTACCGTGCGTGCTTTGATTCAGCCCCATGGTCCAGCAGGTGATAAATTCTTTTGCATCACCGATCAACTTTGCGGCTTGATGCAATTGCTCGACACTGAGCGAGGTAATCTTGCTGACATTTTCCGGTGTGTATTCGTGCAAAAAATCTTGCAGCTGCTCCCAACCCTGGGTGTATGTTGCGATAAAGTCTGCGTCGGTTTTTCCTGCTTGATGCAAGAGATATAAAATTCCATTTAAAAATGCCAAATCAGTTCCGGGTTTAATCGGCAAAAATAGATCGGCTTTATCTGCTGTTGTGGTTCGACGTGGATCAACCACAATTAATTTTGCACCGGCTTTGATGCGATCCATCATGCGCAAATACAAAATCGGATGACAATCGGCCATGTTGGAGCCAATCACCAAAAAACAATCGGTGTGATCAAAATCTTCATAAGAACCGGGCGGTGCGTCAGACCCCAGCGATAACTTGTAACCCATGCCCGCACTCGCCATACACAAGCGCGAATTGGATTCTATGTTGTTGGTGCGAATAAAACCTTTGGCTAATTTGTTGGCAAGATATTGCGATTCCATCGACATCTGCCCCGACACATAAAAGCTGATGGCATCGGGACCGTAGTTATCCAAAAGCTGACGCAGTCGCCTGGCTGTCGCAGATATAGCATCTGCCATGGCGGTCTTGACCGGGTCTTGCTTGCGCTCGTTGCGCACAAAAGCTGACTCCATACGACCGGAGTTGACCAACGCTTGCGCACTGGTTTGGCCTTTGGTGCAAAGCCTTCCGAAATTGGATGGATGCTGTTTATCGCCCGAGACTTTATGAATTTTTTGACCATCGGTCTCCAACAGCATGCCACAACCCACACCACAGTATGGGCAGACACTTTTCACTGATTTAACAACAAGATCAGACATGGGCTGCAACTCCTCGTGCTGAGGTTTTAGCAAGCCCTGTGCCAGCAACTGAACAGAGTTCTATTGCCGGACATTTTCGGGTAAACTGCGTCGAACTGTCACGATTTGATGAATATACTCACAACTCCAATCATCCAGTCATTTGCAGTTATCCACTAAAAAAGCCCAACGATTGGGTTTTTTGCACCAACTCAAGGCACTCAACCAGGAATGATGAGAAATATGAAATTGAATGAAGCAAACACCCAGCTACTCTCTGGAACAAAAATCCTGAACCTGCGGTTTATCACCTGATAAATGCACCTTGAATGATCAAACGATATTTTGATCATGGCTTATTGCTTTTTTAGGCAATGATTCGCGATTTTTAGTCTATATTGGGTTTATTCACTTATGAACATGGAATTTGGCATGGCCCACGAGATCTCTGCGAAAGACCTGACAGAGCGGTTTCTTTTACCCGAGCAAGATCTCGCTCGCCTGAGTTTTTGTCAAAGTACAAAGGCTGCCAGTGTGTTTGACTGGATACACGGATTACCCCTCACCCAAGTTGACCAGGTTGGGGCTATTTTCTACAACGCTCTACCTGAACTTGCCAGAGTAAAAGCCAGCTGGGAATTACGTTTATCTATTCTGGAAACCGTAAGAACGCCATTACACCAATGTATGGAGGGCCTCTCGAAGCGCTATTTAAATCAACCATTAATCATGCCGGATGAAGCGATTAAAACCGCAACCATTGCCCAAGCACTGCAAAAACATTTATTAAATGCCTATCTGGTTATTGTGCGAGATATAACACTCAATCCAACCGATAAAGAACATCATTTGGCTATAGCGATTTATCGTGCGCTGGTTTGTATTAATTATTTATTGATGCGCAGCTTACAACTATATCTGCCACCGCCTGATCACCTATGGAAAACTGCACACAGTTTATTTTTGCTTGCAGAATATTTTGATATCAGCGAAGAAAGTTGCCCAGACCCATTGATGAAACAATTCAAGCAGGCGACCCCTATGCAGGCCTATATTCGCCTGCTGCTAATGGCGGCTGCTCGCCCAAATCAATTACGCCAGGAAGAAATTCAGCAAGTATTCGCCCTGCTCGAAGGCAATGTTCAATCAATCAAAGTTTTTCCACTTGAATTATCAGATGCCGATAACAGTTTAATCAGCTTGACGCAGACCGAACAACCTCCACTATTTTTAAGCAAGGCCAAGCAACTGGAAATCAAGCTTGATGGTGCCTATCAACTTAACACCGATCCTATCATTCAACGCTTGAAGGATTTATCGCAACCCTCGGAAGAAACGGATCAAAAATTTTCTGCTTCAGTTATCCTGCACTTACAAACTGCCTGGAAACAACAATCACAACGCAGCTTTCCAAGGCAAGTCACTCGATTAAATATTGAAGTGATCGTAGGCCTTACTAATATTCACTACTACCTTGCCGGCGAATTGCCATTTCAAGTTTTTTTGCAGCAAGAATCCTCTATCAGTAACGGCGATACCCACTCACCCTTTGCAAAGCGTGGTGTGCAATTAAAATCCAGCGAAGAAGTAGATCCCTGGGATGATCCTTTTGATATCAAGGGGAATTTTTCGAGCAAATCCACCAGCTCAATCGAACAAAAAATTCGCCAACAAACACTCGAACAATATCAAGGGCAGCACCAGATTTACTCCATTCCACTCATCGATAAAAGCCCTGGTGGCTATGGTTTGGAATGGCAAGGCGATATCCCCATTCAAGTAAAAACGGGCGAGTTAATTGCACTGAAAGAACAGAATCGCAACAACCGGGTTCTGGGCGTTATTCGTTGGGCGCATCAAATTAAAGGCGCAACTCAGTTGGGTGTGCAGATACTATCCCCCAAAGCAACACCTGTTGGCATAGCGTTAATTCATCGCACTGGCGGATTCACTGAATACCTTCGGGGCCTGCAACTGCCCGAGCTAAGAGCCGTGAATCAACCCACTAGCCTGATCACCAACGCGGTGACTTTTCACGAAAATAGTAAAGTAAAACTGTTTGCACCCGACCAGGAGAAGCTGGGACTAAGCACCAACATTCAGTTAACCAAACGACTTTTTTCCACTGGAGCCTTCAATCAGTTTGGCTACAGAACACTGATCAACGCACCTAAAGAAGATGAGTCTCAACTCTAATTGTCACTCAAATCAACCTACAGGTTGAGACCAGAGCCAAACAGAGTAATATACCGGCATTTTTAATAAAGCATTTATCTATGAGCGTAAACGACACCATTCGCCTTTTATTATTAAACAACTCCCGCACCGAAGCTGAGCGGTTGATCAGTATGCTGCATGCATCGGGTAAACCCAACCGGGCCCAGTATGTTGAAAATGAAGAGTCCCTCGTCAAATTACTACAAGAACAAAGCTGGGATTTATTAATTGGCAATAACAACACCACCAACTTATCCCCTACCAATGCCATTAAACAAATTCGTCGACTCAATAAAGATGTGCCCGTCATTTTATTAAATGATGAAGAAAATCCTTCCGCCGTTATTGAAGGATTGAAAATTGGCGCAGTCGATGTAGTGGATCTGGATGACGACCAACATTTGCTGTTGGTAATTGAACGCGAATTACGCAATCGCGAACAACGCCAAGCCAAGCGCGCTGCTGACAGACGTTTTCGTGAAGCCGAAAAACGCTCGCAACAATTACTCGATAGCTCACGCGATGCTATAGCCTTTGTGCAAGACGGTTTGTATCTTTACGCCAACGAATCTTTTGCTGAGCTATTTAATTACGATGATCGCGACGATATAGAAGCTATGCCCATCATGGATATGGTGAGCGACGCCGACCAATCGCGCCTGAAAAATTTTTTGAAAGATTTTATGTTGAAAGGCGAGGAAGCGGAATCATCTGTACTCTCATTTAAAGGATTGACTCAAGACGACGAAGAAAAACCCATCAAACTTGAAGTATCATTAGTCACCTATGATGAAGAACCTTGCATTCAGTTTCTGGCACGCGCCAGCCAGGAAGTTGCACAAGTCGTTGCCAATGAAGAGTTGGAAGCGCAAATCAAACAAATTAAATGGCAAGATTTGGTTACCGGACTTTATAACCGACAATATTTTCTCAACGAGCTGGATCGCATTATTAATTCAGCAAGTGAACATAAACATTATTCGTTGCTCTACATAGAACTGGATAATTTTTCTGATCAGGTACAAAAAACTTTTGGTGTTGCCGGTGCTGATTTGGCTTTAGGCAATGTTGCCGCCTTATTGAGATCAAAAGTTCACACCAATGATATTCTTGCCCGAATGGGCGATTCAACGTTCGCCGTTATCATCCCTAACATTAAAGCGGATGCCGCAGTCGTTCGTGCTCAACAGCTGTGTAAAGATACTGAAGCACACATAATTGATTTGGATAACAAAACACTACAAATTACTGCCAGTATAGGCGTTTCACTAGTCAATGAGACCTCTACCAATACCAGCGCCTGTCTCGAACAAGCACGCAGCGCAATGGAAAAAGTTCATAACAACAACGGCAACGGAGCAGCTTTGTTCGAACCCGAAGCTGCACCCAAAAACTCCAAACAGGATATTACCCAAGCAATTCAACAAGCATTGGATGCAGAAAAATTTCGCTTGTTGTTTCAACCGATTATCAGCTTACGCGGATCAGACGAAGAATATTATGAAGTCTATCTACGCATGATTGATCAGGATGGCAACGCAGTCGCACCCAATCAATTCCTTGATATAGCGGCGGAAATGAGCGCTAGCACCAAGATTGATCGCTGGGTTATTTTGGAATCGATCAAAATGCTGGCCGAACACCGCGGCAAAGGCAACAAAACCAAATTAATTGTCAATATCAGCCGACATTCACTTTGCGACGAAACGCTTTTACCTTGGCTTGCCGTCGCGTTCAAAGCAGCGAAATTACCCACTGACACTATGGTATTTCAGGCATCAGAAGTGGATGTCACTACTCACCTGAATGCCGCTAAAAGTTTTTCAGATGGCTTGGTCAAATTAAAAACATTATTTTCGATCTGCAATTTCGGTTGCTCATTGAATCCATTTAACGCACTGAAACACGTTAACACCAGCTTCATCAAAATTGACGGCTCATTCACTACCGATATTCAATCCAATAATGAAAGCCCGGAAACCTTGATTAATTTAATTTCCAAATTGCATACGGAAAATAAAATTACCATCGTACCCTTCGTTGAAAATGCCAGCGTACTTTCAACTCTCTGGCAAGCAGGCGCTCACTACATTCAAGGGCATTACCTGCAGGAGCCGACTCAACAAATGAGTTACGACTTTAGTATGGAGACCTGATTAGCTCAAAAAATTTACCTATAAAAAAACCGGGCTTTTCAGCCCGGTTTTTTTGTGTGTCAAACAACTACAGGTGGAGACTTACTGCTTCAAGCGACGACGAGCGGCGACAAGACCTATCAAACCCAAGCCCAATAACAACAGGGGACCAGGCTCTGGAACACTGATACTGGTTGCACCTTCGATCTCATCATTACCACAAGACATGGTCCAATGAGCTGCGAAACCAAACGTGCTACCCAAATTTGTAATGTTGCTTAAGTCAAACGAGAAAATACTGTAGTAAGACGAGAGATTATCAGAACCCTTAGCTTGACCTTGCCAAAAGTTAGAAGCACCAGCCGTTACCAATCGAGTCCCTGCATCCATACCATAAGGAGCACTTTGACCGTAGTAAATATCATTATTCCACTGGGTTACACGATACAGACCTGCTGTATCAGTATCCTGAGAACTACTTCCAGCAGAAATTTTTGCGCCGGTATTGTATCCACGAGTAGCATTGCCAAAATCGACTGCGTATTCGTAGTTACTTGTGTTGCCATCGAAAGACAGAGCCAGATCACCGTTATAATAACGACGACCATCGCTATGTAGATATCCGTTGTTACTGATCACATCAAAACCAGTTTGCAACCCCACGGACAACTTGGTGCCTTCAAGTTTGTAGAACAGATATTCGGCATCGAAAGCCTGACCACCGTAGCCTGGCCCTACGTAACCACCAGAGCCAACACCATCTTCATTGGCCAATTGATTCCAGCCGCTGAAGACGGACAGAGGAGCAGCCTGCACAAAGGAAGCACAAGCAAAGAGTGCCACCAAGGCATTTTTGATTAATTTTTTCATCGTAGTTTCCTTTAAATTTGAGAGGGTTAGGATTCCTGATTTCATAATATTCATCACTTAAATTTGTGAACTGGTTTGCAATACTACACAAGACGAAATATCCCAAAGCAAAGCTAATGCCAACCACGCAAACCGCTGTAACAACAAGCATTACAGGGGTTTTCAAACCAGCTGATGTAAAGGAAACCGACAAAGATCAGGTTTTGTTAATTTGCCTACACAAAAACGCTGGATATTTGCGGGTCAGGGACAAATGAGATAGTCTTAGTAATAATTACTCTCATTTACGAACGCAGGTTTTTTGCAAATGAATCAAGCCGTTTTTCCTGCCCCTGATTCCTTCCTCAAACTGACTCAATATGCCAAGGGCAGTAAGTTGGTCGTGAAATCCATTACATCTCAACCTCTGTTTGGCGCTCAGGATGAAAAAGTCAGCCTTCGCTTAAAGGAGCTGGGGTTTTTACCTGGCGCGCAAGTAGAAATCATAGGTTTTGGACTCTTCGGTGCCGACCCTTTGGCTGTAAAAGTTAACGGCACCAAGTTTGCGTTACGCAGAGCAGAAGCCGACAAAATCGGCGTGGAAACATTGTCGACAGGAAGAGATTAATGGCCAGCCATCTTCGTTTCGCGTTGGTTGGCAACCCCAACTGTGGCAAGACCTCTTTATTCAATCGATTGACCGGCGCCAAAGCAAAAGTGGCCAATTATCCGGGGGTGACTGTCGAACGCCGCTCGGGTTTTATTGGGGGATTGCAACATCCAGTCGAGCTGCTTGATCTACCCGGTACCTATAGTCTTTTTGTTACCTCGCCTGACGAACAAGTCGCGCGTGATGTAATCCTTGGACAGTTTTCTGGTGAAAAACGTCCAGACTGCCTGATTGCTGTTGTGGATGCCTGCAACCTTAAACTGGGACTGCGACTTGTTCTGGAACTCAAAAGCCTTAATCGCCCTATGATGCTGGCATTAAATCAAATGGATGAGGCCAGCCGTCGCAATATTCAAATAGATACCCAAGGCTTATCAAAAGCTTTAGGTATGCCGATACTGGAAACCGTTGCCGTTCATAGCCACGGAGTCGACAACCTACGCAGTGCAATTGATGAATATGCACGCAATACGCCCAGTTCTGATGGCGAACAAGTCCTGACCCTGAGCGATCGCCAGGAATCAATCGAAGAAATCTACTCCACTATCGAGCAAATTATTAAAGAGTTCGTCGTTCAGCCAATTCAATACCCAAAATGGCAGGACAGAATCGACACCTTTGCCATGCATCCTGTTTTGGGATTTGTATTTTTATTTGCCTTGTTATTAGTAATTTTTCAAGCAGTTTTTGCCTGGGCATCTCCACTGGTTGATTTAATTGATGGTGGTTTCGGCTATCTGGCTGAGGTCACAGGCACTTATATGCCCGATGGCATACTCAAAGACTTCATCACCGATGGTTTGATCGCAGGTGTGGGGGGAGTGCTGGTTTTTTTGCCGCAAATTATTATTTTGTTTTTGTTTATTTTATTGCTGGAAGATTCAGGTTACTTAACGCGCGCTGCATTTTTGCTTGATCGCCCTATGCGTGGTTTGGGTATTTCTGGCCGATCATTTATCCCCCTGCTTTCCAGCTTTGCTTGCGCGGTGCCGGGCATCATGGCAACACGTACTATTTCCGATCCTCGTGAACGTTTTATTACGGTAATGATCGCTCCCTTGATGACCTGTTCAGCACGTTTACCCGTCTACGCATTAATTATCGCTGCGTTTATCCCACAACAAACAGTTTGGGGCATATTCAATTTGCAGGGTCTTACGCTTTTTGCCCTTTACATGGCAGGTATCGTGAGTGCAGCGATAATCGCTTTGATTTTACGCCGCCGTACAGCGCGCGAAGAATTTCCGTTATTACTGGAATTACCCAGCTATCGTTGGCCGATGTTGTATCACTTGATGATTGGTTTACGCGAACGCGCCTGGATTTTTATTCGCCGGGTGGGGACAATTATTCTCGCGCTGTCGATATTGCTTTGGTTTCTCGCCAGCTTCCCCGGTGCGCCAGCGGATGCAACCCATCCTGCAATTGAATACAGTTACGCGGGTCAATTAGGACTGTGGATGCAGCCTTTGTTTGAACCTTTGGGATTCAATTGGCAGATGTGTATTGCGTTGATACCTGCGATGGGCGCACGTGAAGTTGCGGTTAGTGCATTGGGGACAGTATATGCGGTGGGAGAGGATTCTATCGATACAGCCTTAGGCGCAACACTCGCCGCAAGCTGGTCCTTACCGGTTGCATTCGGTTATCTCGCATGGTTTGTTTACGCACCTCAATGCATCTCGACTATTGCTGTAGTGAAACGCGAAACCAACTCCTGGAAATCTACTACGTTTTTTACTGTCTATTTATTTGCACTGGCCTATTTTGCGGCCTGGCTAACGTTTGAAATTGCCAAAGCCGTTATTGGATGAGGTCAATATTATGTGGCAAGAATTTATTGTCGGATTGTTTGTAGTCGCCGCCGCATTATTTTTAGTGCGGCACTGGTTTTTTACCCCTAAAAATAAACAATGCGGTGGCTGTAACAGCTGTGATAAAAATCAGCCTGACAGTTGCGGCAAAAGCTCTCTTTAATAACGGCAGTTTGCAGTGATATCCAACTCAGGTTTGTAGACTTGCGTTTCAACATTGCTCATGCCCAACAAACTATGAAATAGATAATCCTGCGAAATAGGTTTATCACTCAACTTCCGCAAACATTTGACATCCAGTTTATTGGCAAGAGCATAACCGTCAGATAGCCACAGAAAAAACGGAACCTGCTTTTGTGCGTCAGGAGCAATCATATAAGGCATTCCGTGTAAATAAATTCTGTTTTCTCCCAAAGATTCACCATGGTCCGAAAGATAAATCATAGCCGTGTTGTAATGATCGGTTTGTAATTTCAACCATTGAATACTGGCATTCAGAAAAAAATCAGTGTAACGAATACTATTGTCATAGGCGTTCACCACTTCTTCTGTCGTACAGGTTTGCAACTGATTGGTTCGACACTCAGGTGTAAATATTCCCTGTCCATCAGGATAGCGATTGAAATAATCCGGACCATGACTTCCCTTCTGATGCAACACAATAATTTTATGCATGGATGCCATAGAGTGGAGCTTATCGGTTAACCCTTCCAATAAAGCCTGATCGTAACATTCGCGACCATTACACAATGCTGGCAAATCCCATTGTTGAATATTTTCATAGCCGACACGATCACAAGCACCTTTGCAACTGGAATTGTTATCACGCCAGAACACATCAATACCCGCATGATGTAAAACATCCAGTACGGATTCCTGATGCTTGGCTTTTTTGTCAGAATAATGCTGACGCGTCAAATTTGACATCATACAAGGAACAGATACTGCAGTTTCAGTTCCACAAGATGTAACATGAGGAAAATTAATAATATTTTGCTGCGCAATTAACGGCGTAGTGTCTCGCGAATATCCATTAATTGAAAAATGATCAGCGCGCGCTGTTTCACCCACCACCAGCAATAACAAAACCGGTTTGGTTTGTGATTGCCCCAGTACGTTTAGACGCGCGTCAGTTCCCAATGGCGTGACTGGCCCTGCATGATCCACCTCGAAACCATAAGCCAATCCTGCATAAATGAAGTTCAGGGGATTAGCCATTTGTCGAATGGATTTATGTTCACGAAAAAAAGCGCTTAAGGTTGCAGAGGATATTAAAAAAATCACAGCCACTAAAACTAACACCAAACCCGTGATCTTAATACGCAACCACAGTTCACACAGCAAAGATGAATACCGAATTTGAATACGCGAAATCAGCAAGGCCGGAATCAGGCCTAAAACCAATATATACAAAAACAATCGTGGTGAAATCAAATCTGCCACTTCTGCTGTATCGGTTTCTACAAGATTCTGAATCATGGCGGCGTGTATGACGACACCATAAGTCGACATAAAATAATCTGTAATAGCAGCGCCAATAAACAAGATGATAAATAAAGGTTTAGCTATCCAGGGGATGGTTAGCCACGAAAAAACCATAAATGTAGCCAACCAAAGTAATACACCTTGCTCAATCAAAATTTTCCATTTTTGCCAGGAAGAAGTGTATTCAACACTAAAAATTGCCGAAAAAAAATTAAGGTTATAAAACAACACGGCAACCAATGAAAACACCAGAACGGCTTGCAATGACGTCAAATGCCAAACAATTTTTGAATACGCAATGTGGGGCAACGAAATAATTTTCACTTATCTGACTCCCTGAAGTGCCGACTCAATCGGTTGCTTGGCATTTTCCCTAAAGAAAACATAACTATACAAAAATGACGAGCTAATCCAGGCAATAAAAAAACTGGTGATATCATGTGACAGAAAATGCGCACCGCGGAGCTCTTGTGCAAAACCAAAAATTGCTCCTACTACAAGGGGCAGATAAAACCCCAACGAAGAAAAACGATTGGCATGGTGATGCAAAGCCCAGTACATAGCGATCCAGGCATAACCAGCAGTGGCGTGACCCGCCGGGAAACAGCCCGCACCGTTGCGTTGAAATAACTGATCCAAAAGTGGGAGATAAGACAATTTGCCACCATATTCAGCAAATTCCCAAGGACAGGAAACCAATAGGCTATGTTTCAAAAAACCAACCAAAGCACTGGCTAGCACAACGGACGTAAAAATAAATGTCAGAGTTTTTCGGAAAGGTATTAAACGTTGAACAACAAAGCTCAATGCAATGGCAAATAAAACCATTACGGCGGCGATCACCGAAATAATGCGCCCTGCATTGTGGATGATCTGCTGTACTAGATAATTTTTTTGCAAAGACCAGGCTGAACCTTCCAGCCAGTAGTAAAAATTGGCGACCTGTTGATCCAGATTGGTAAGATGATTGATCATCAAAAATAACAAAAAGAGTATCAACGAGTTTCGAATGGTCATAAATCGCACCACCCCAATCAGACAAGGATGCTTTGGCTGTACCGACATCCGATGGAACCTCCTGACTACCAGCGTCAAACCAATTAAAAGGAATAGTGATTGCGTTCATTTTTGTAGAAGAAACTTAAGGTAATCTTAAGTTTTAAAAATTATCTCGCCTTAAGCTATTCTTAAGTTAGCTTTGCTTCAGTAGCGCCAATTGGTTTTATAAGAGCTCTCTATGAAAAACATTCTCAAATGCATGGTATTGTTTACCGCGCTTATCGGCAGTTATTCCCACTTGGCAAAGGCAGATGGATTGGATTTGAAAGCCTATCAGGGCAAGGTTGTCTATTTGGATTTCTGGGCATCCTGGTGCACGCCTTGTCGGAAATCGTTTCCCTGGATGAGTGAGTTACAACAAAAATATAAAGATGATTTAGTCGTGATTGGTGTCAATCTTGATCAGGAGAAAGAATTAGCTGACGCATTTGTCCAAGAGACCTCTCCAGAATTCAAAATTATTTATGATCCCGAGGGAAAACTTGCTACTGAATATCAAGTCGCTGCCATGCCAAGTGCATTTATTCTCGGCCGAGATGGCAAAATCGTTATCAAGCATTTGGGATTTCACACCAAAAAAATTCCGACTTACGAATCTGAAATCCAACAACTAATTAACCTTACGCAATAAACCTACCGAGGTAGTCTATGAGACATAGAAAGATAATATTCCTGTGCAATTTGTTATTGTGCAGCCTGTTACTGAGTGCCTGTTCCAGTTGGGGAGTTAAACCTTGGGAACGCGATTTATTAGCGAAAAAATCCATGCAGTTGAATGCCTATCCATTGGAAGCAGCAACTGATGATCACACCTATTTCAGTAAAGAAGCCTCCAGCGGCGGCAGAGGCTTTGGCGGAGGTGGCTGCGGATGCAACTAATAGAATCTAAAAAAGGCAAAATTACTTTGATGTTGGCGGCCGCCAGCGTCAATTTGGTTGCAGGCAATTCAATTGCCAAAGAATCTCCCTGGCAAGTGGATTCATCACTACTGGTGTATTCCGAATCGGATAGCCGCGTCACAGCAATTGAACCTATAGTCGCACTGAAAAAAGACTTGGGTGATGAGCATATTTTCTCAATGAAAATGACGCTCGATTCACTCACAGGTGCCTCTCCGAATGGCGCAACTCCTTCAAACAGCCCGCAAACTTTTACCGGACCTTCAGGCGAAAATACTTACACTGCTGATGCTGGTGAAGTGCCGCTGGATGACAGTTTTAAAGACACTCGTGCTGCGTTGAATCTCAGTTGGGAACAACCCTGGGGTGATCGCAACAAAATTTCTGTCGGTGGCAATATTTCCAAAGAATATGATTTCACCTCTCTGGGATTAAATGCAGCGATTGCACGCGATTTCAACAACAAAAATACTACTCTCTCTTTGGGTCTTGGTTTTGAGTCCGATCAAATCAATCCTGTTGGTGGAACACCAGTGCAATATTCCACCATGGTTAACGGCGACGAAAATGTTGTTGAAGATTTGAAAGAAACCGGCGGCAATGAGAGCAAAGACATTGTGGATTTATTAATCGGTGTCACTCAAGTCATGAATCGCCACTGGGTTACCCAAATCAACTATTCATTTGGTGATTCCAGCGGTTATCACAATGATCCTTATAAAGTGTTATCGGTACTGGATGATCAGGGCAATAATGTTAATCACCCGTCTGCTCAAATTGATAATTGGTACATTTACGAAAGCCGCCCTGATGCTCGTACACGTCATAGTATTTATTGGGCAAACAAAATTCATTTGACCGAAGATGTGATCGATTTTTCTTATCGTTATTACACTGACGATTGGGGAATTGATTCGCATACACTGGATTTGCGTTATCGTTACAATTTTGGCGGCAATATGTATTTGGAACCGCACTTGCGTTGGTACCAGCAATCTGCCGCAGATTTTTATCGCCTGTATTTGTCCGCATCAACTGACATCACTGGCGGTAATGTAAATCTGGATTATGCCTCTGCTGATCCGCGCCTTTCAGAATTGACTGGCACCACATTCGGGATTAAATACGGCATTGAATTCAGTCGTTACAGTGAATTCAACATCAGACTCGAACAATACACGCAAAGTTACAAAGAAAATGCATCAACTCTACCCGCATTGAGTGGGCTTGATCTGGCACCGGATTTAAAAGCCATGACAATTTCGGTGGGCTATTCATTTGAATTTTAAGTCGGTGGTATTTTAGCGCGTATAAATTTAGGCCCTCTATGCCCATCATTTGATGGGCTTTTTTTTGCAAAATGACCTAAACTCATGCACTTACTTGATACAGGCTTTTCGTGATCGCTTTATGCCCGAGCAATTAACAGATGAATTTTCACTGACACAAAAAGATCGCCATTGGTCAGGGCGATTTCGCGCTATGGCAAGCCCCTGCGAAATTTTGATAGAAACCTCAAATGCAAAAATTGCCGAAGACGCGATAAAAATTGCGCAACAGGAAACAAAACGCATAGAGCAAAAATTCAGTCGCTATAAACCTGACAATATTATTGCTCGCATCAATCAAGCAGCCGGGCAACCGATTGAACTCGATGACGAAACCCGTTTGTTGATTGACTATGCCGATCTTTGTTATCAATTAAGTGATGGCTTGTTTGATATCACCTCGGGTGTATTGCGCCGCGCCTGGGTATTCGATGGCTCGGATAAGATTCCCTCACAAAATCGTATAGACGAAATTCTACCTCTAGTGGGCTGGCAAAAAGCGTCACTCAGCAAAAATCAATTACAACTGCTACCGAATATGGAAATTGATTTGGGCGGAATCGGCAAAGAATATGCTGTCGATCGCGTGTTGTATTTGCTTAAGCAACAAACTGACTTACCTGTGTTAATTAATTTTGGTGGTGATCTGGCCGTTAGCGGCCCACAATCCCAGCATCAAGCCTGGCAAGTCGGAATCGAAACACCGGATGCACCTGATCGTGCGCAACAAATACTGGAAATTTCAGCAGGTGCATTGGCAACCAGCGGCGATGCCAAACGTTTTTTATTGCACCAAGGCAAACGTTACGGCCATATTTTGAACCCCAAAACCGGATACCCGATTGAAGGCGCGCCGCGCTCGGTAACGGTTGCCGGTTCCAGCTGTGTACAAGCAGGCAGCATGGCAACTCTGGCGATATTACAAGGTAACAATGCCGAGACTTTTTTACGTGAGCAAAACTGTATTTTTTGGTGCTTACGATGAGACTTTTATTAATAGAAGCCTCATAACCCGTGACAGCTCGAAGTGAGTCACGTATATTCCTCGCTCCCCTATTTCCGAGGAAAACCCCATGCAGCAAAAACTGGAAACGACCACCTTTCTATTTTTTTTATTGCTGGTGTCAGTAGGATTTTTGCTCATACTCAAACCTTTCTTCGGCACTATTTTCTGGGCTTGCGCCATAGCGGTGATTTTTTATCCGCTTCAACAACGTTTACAAAAGACCTTAAAAGGCCGAACCAATATCAGTGCCCTGCTGACTTTATGCGCTTGTATTTTGATTGTTATATTGCCGGTCATTTTTCTCGCAACGTCTGTGGTGAAAGAAGGCGCCGATATGTATCAGCGATTGCAATCGGGTGAAATCAACCCGGCACAACAAATCGAAAAAATTCGCACTGCTTTTCCTGGTTTACAAACCACGCTTGATAAATTCGGTATCGACATAGTCAAAATCAAAGAAACCGCCATATCGTTTGCGATGAGCAGCGGAAGATTACTGGCACAACAAGCACTGAGCTTTGGTCAAAATACTTTTGCATTAGTATTGAATATTTGTTTGATGCTGTATTTAACATTTTTCTTATTGCGCGATGGTACTCGTTTATTAGAATTATTAATTCGCGCTTTACCATTGGGCGATGCACGCGAACGCTTGCTTTTCGCAAAATTTGGTGAAGTGACTCGCGCAACTATCAAAGGCAATTTGGTTGTCGCCATAGTACAAGGTTCACTCGGCGGTTTTATTTTTTGGATACTGGGAATTCCCGGGGCATTACTCTGGGGATTATTAATGGCCGTTGCCTCATTGATTCCCGCTGTTGGCCCGGCACTGATCTGGATACCCGTAGCAATTTATTTAGCTGCGATTGGCGATACTACCAGCGCAATTATTTTGTCGGCATTTGGTGTTGGCATAATTGGCTTGGTTGATAATATTTTGCGCCCGATTCTGGTCGGACGCGATACAAAATTACCTGACTATATAGTGTTGTTATCTACACTCGGCGGATTGGGATTATTTGGCATCAATGGATTTGTGATAGGCCCGCTGGTTGCTGCTTTGTTTATCGCCTTTTGGGGCATTTTTATTCGTGAAATTCATTTATTGGCACCTGATGATGATCAAGATGAACTCGATCAGATCACTAGTGATAAAAATACCGGGGACAAGTTGTAATGTGGTTTAAAAATTGTCGCGTTTTTCGATTAACACAAGATTGGACACTCACAGCAGAGGATCTACATAACAAACTCGAACCTTTTCAATTTCACCCCTGTGGTGGTTCTGATGTATTCCGTTATGGTTTTACTGCACCGCTGGGTAATGAATCCGATCAACTGGTTCACGCGTCCAATGGTCGTTTGATGATTTGTGTTAAACGTCAGGAAAAGATTTTGCCGTCTGGCGTGATTAAAGAACAATTGGAAGAAAAAGTTTTACAAATCGAAGCCAGCGAGCTGCGCAAAGTTGGCCGTAAAGAAAAACAAAGTTTGAAAGATGAATTAATTTTTTCGCTATTGCCAAAAGCGTTCACCCGTTCGAGATTGGATTTTGCCTATATCGACCCGAAGGAAGGCTGGATTGTTGTGAATTCGGCATCAGCCAAGCGTGCGGAGGATGTCGCCAGTAAATTGCGCGAAGCGCTCGGCTCCTTGCCTTGTATTCCATTAACAACCAAACATCTGGCATCACAGTCCATGACGCAGTGGTTGCGTCAGGCAAAAATTGATGGGCCGTTTGAAGCGGGTGACGAATGTGAGCTGGTTGCACCTAAAGACGGCAGGTCCATTCGCTGTAAAAAACAGGATCTGGCAGCAACTGAAATTCGCAACCATTTGGATCTGGGGATGCAGGTCAGCAAACTGGCATTGATCTGGAAAGAGTCGGTAGAGTTTATTCTGGATGATCAACTTGCTATCAAGCGGTTAAAATTTGATGGCAGTATCAGTGACCCACAAGGCGAACGAACTCCGGAAACCAAAGCAGAACAATTTGATTTGGATTTTTCGATTATGTCGCTGGAAATTGAAGCGCTGTTAAAACAATTAACCAAACTATTAGGCGGCATTGATCGCGATAATGCCTGAACCGGGGAATTTTATTATGTCGATACCAAATAAATTTATTCTGTTGGTCGTTCTTTCCTCCGTACTGAGCGCATGTGACAAATCACCCAAGGTGCAAAAAATTTCCGGCTTCGCGCAGGGCACCACTTACAATGTAAGCTATATCACAACTGACACAACCCCGGATAAAAAAGCTCTGACAGATGAAATTAATCAAGAGCTGGACAAAATCGATGTGGTTTTCTCCAATTATCGCGACGATTCTGTTATCGAAAAATTTAACGAAAACAAAACGGATTATCCGCAAACTGTTGATCCTGAATTGGTTGCTTTGATTGAAAAAGCCCGCACCGTGTATCAAGCCAGTAATGGTTGTTACGATTTAACCGTTAAACCTTTGTTTGATTTATGGGGATTTAAGCGCGATGTTTTCTCTCCACCCACAGACGACGCACTGGCGGTAACTTTGTCGACCATAGGCATGAATTATCTCTATAAAATCGACGACCACCAACTGCGCAAAGGTTTCCCCCAAATGCGAGTGGATGTGTCCTCTATAGGCCAGGGTTATGCGGTAGGCCGCATCGCGGATCTGCTGGAGTCACATGAGATTGAAAATTATTTGGTAGAAATCGGAGGCGAATTAAAAACCAAAGGTGCAAAACCCAATAACGAACCCTGGAAGATTGCGCTGGAAAAACCTTTACCTAACGAGCGAAAAATTCACAAAATCGTAACCTTTACGTCTGGTAAAGCTTTATCACTCATGACCTCCGGCACCTATCGTCATTATTTTGATAAAGATGGAAAACGTTACAGCCATGTATTAGATGCACGCACCGGCAAACCAGTTGAGCACGACACAGTATCAGTGGCCTTAATTCACCCGGATCCAAGTACTGCGGACGCTTGGTCTACCGCCCTGCTCTGCCTTGGCTCGCAAGAAGGTTTGAAAATCGCCAATCAACAAAATCTGGCCGTACTCTTTATCGATCAAAAAAATAACCAACTAATAGAAACCCCATCCGATGCCTTCAGCCAACTTCAGGACGTACAAATTTCGGATGCGAAAGAGTAATGGTGTAAAAATCTGGCACCCGCGTGTGCGGAGTGAAATCTATCAACACATAAAAAATATTTTCTAGTCAGCAATGAACAAAGGCGGGTCTTGACCCGCCCTACACATCACTTTGTTAGCAATTTCCTGTAGAAGTCGTTCAACAGCCCTTACAAAACCGAATCAACGCCATCAGGCCATTATTGCGGGATGGCGTCATGTGTTTTTGTAGTTGGGATTTTTGCAGGAAATCCTGTTCGTTCCAGTTGCGAATGTATTCCGGTGTTTGGCCGTTGAGTTGCACCAGAATAATGGCAGCCAGGCCTTTGATTAATTTGCTTTGGCTGTCGAATTGAAAGTATTGGTTTTCAGAATCAGTTTGGGTTTTTATCCAGCTATCGACTTCGCAGCCTTTTAACAGATATTGTGCATCCTGAATTGCAGGTTTGGGTTGGATCAGGTCGGACCACTCCAAAATCAAACGGTATTTTTCTTGCCAGCTATTGCTGTTAATCAAACGATTAATATCGATTGATGATAAATCATCAAATTGCATGTTGGATTCCGAATAATGTTTTGGTATTACGTGTCGTTTGTTCGGCGATTTTATCGAGCGGGATTTGTTTCAGGCTTGCCAGGCATTCTGCTATTTGTGGCAGGTTGATTGGCGAATTGTTTTTGCCCTGCTGACCTTGCAATGGCATGGATGGCGCGTCGGTTTCCAACACTAGTGCATCCAGCGAAATTTTTTGTATGGCTTGTCGGGTTTTTTGTGCGCGTTCGTAAGTAATCACACCCCCAACGCCTAAATAAAAACCGGCATCGACCCATTGTTTAGCCTGTTCATAGCTACCACTGAATGCGTGAACAACACCTCTCACCCGATGTAAATAAGGTTTAATTTGCTGCAATAAATTCGCTTGGGTTTTGTGTGCATGCAAAATTACGGGTTTGGAAAATTTATGTGCGATTTGAAGATGAAGTTCCAGTGATTGTATTTGCAATTCCAATGGACCGCCTTTGATCGCATCCAATCCGGTTTCACCTATAGCCACACATTTTGGATCACTTATCACAGCTTCAAGCAAAACAGATAATTGCTCGATTGAATTTTCATTCAAATATTTTTCACACCACCAGGGATGCAGACCCGCAGCCCAATAAATACCCTGATGTTGATTCGCGATCTGCTTTGCTCGGGGCCAATACTCAGGGCTGACCGAAGGAATAATCAATCCGGCAATACCTTTATTCATCGCAGCTTGCCAGTGAGATTCACGCTGATCATCAAATTCAGGAAAGTCGAAATGACAATGGCTATCGATATAAGTCAGACGCTCGTCAGGCCGCAAATGAAAATCTCCGCAAAGTCTCTTTTAAAAATTCTACTAGCTGTTGGTATACTTAAGGGTCGCTATTTTTTCCGGTCCATTATGCCTGTAACTATCAAGCCCACCAAAACTCGCCGCCAACTCCATCAGGAGTTACAAGCTCAGGTCTCGGCTTATCTGGATCAAGGCGGCGAAGTGGAGAATATTCCGCAAGGCGTTAGCGGCCGACCACTGGGTAGTGGCCCGCTCTTTTCAGTATTTGAGGGTGAATCTCACGAAAACCGAACGCTGGTTAACGATGTAGTCGCCGCTATAGAAGCCCGCAAGAAACCCCATCACACCAAACCGCCGCTAAGAGGCCCCCGCAAACGCGCCATTCTTGATGACTTCGGGCAGCCCATTCGGTGGGAATGGGTCGAGGACTGATTTTTATAACCAAAAATCTATAAAAATCCAATATCGATAAAATAAAAGCCAAAAAGCGATAAAAATGGATAAAAACCGCTCATCCATGACAAAAGGTTCTAATAATTTGTGTAAATAGGTAACACAAAGACAAAAGCTTTTATATAGAATGCGCGCCGGTCACAACTTGAGACGCCACTCTGGAATGAAACAGCTGTTTGGAATTTTTTTGATCTTCTGCGTAACGCCCGCTATGGCATCGCTGCAGACCCAAGATCTGTTAGCAGATGAAACTATATTGGTTAAGCGTCTGAATTTGGGAGCCAAACCTGTGGCAGACAAGCCCATTCTGGATATTGATTTCAAACCTGATTACTCAAGAACTCTGATTGAACGTGGCGATTTATCCTTGAATCGCAAGATTTTAATGAATGCCGGTGGCGCTCGTATCGAACCCACAGCATTTCACTTCGACCTCCACCTGGAGATCAGTTACAAGTTTATTTAAGGCTTTGTTTTGTGCTTTTTACCCCACCTCCAGAGGTATCGGACGTGGGGTATTTTTTTGCCTGAGATTTATTGTGCAGAATCTATCGCATCATCAATTTCATCGGGCGACATGTATTGTGGTTCATCCGGAAGCGCTTGTGGTTTGATCGGTTGGTAAGGGACATATTCACTACTGCCTCTATTCATCAACTGATTACTGTCAATGCCCACACCGCCGTTGGTGAGCGCATCTGCAACGGCTTTCTTCAACACAATAATGGCAATGCGACGGTTGATGGGTTCAAACGGTTTATCGATTAGCAATGGCGCAGCCGATCCCATACCTTGCACTGTCGCAACTTTTGGTTCCGGGTATCCACCTTGCAGCAAAGCACGCCTTGCCGAGTTTGCACGATCTGCCGACAACTCCCAGTTGGTATAGGTTGCGTTAGCGCCATAAGGTGTTGCATCTGTATGGCCAGTGACGCTGATTTTGTTTTGAACTTTATTCAGAATCGGCGCCAAGGCATTCAACACCTCCGCAGAATAGGGTTTGAGATTGGCACTGCCCACATCAAACATAGGGCGCTGATCTTTATCAACGATTTGAATGCGCAAACCCAAGGCCGTGAAATCAATAATGATTTGATCCTTGATTTGCTGGAACACTGAATCTAACGAATTGATTTCCTCTTCCAATTGTTTTTTCAATTCTTCAAGTAATTCCTGCTCACGCTTCTCCAATACTTTTTTCAGTTCGTCTTCAGGGACATTTTCAGCCGTCTCAGGTTTAGTGTTGTCCTTGTAACCTTCTTTGTCGCTGGCATCTTCGCTTTCTGGTTGATCCGATTGGGATTGTTTTAATGGTTGATCTTGAGAAATCAATCCCAAATCAGCACCACCCTCACCGACAACATATTCACTGCCGGGATCCTGAAAGTAACCGGCAATGGCTTTTTGTTCATTCTCGGATGTACTACCCAGGAGCCACATCAACAAAAAGAAAGCCATCATGGCCGTCATAAAGTCGGCCAATGCCACTTTCCATGAACCACCGTGGTGGCCATGGCCGTGCTTCTTTTTCTTGACGATTATGGGTTGCGGTGTCGCGCCTTTTTCCATCGATTACTGCCTTATCGTTTTGCGCGGTATTGTTCTTCCAGCTCTTTAAAGCCGGGGCGAACACTGTGATAAATCACTTTACGACCAAATTCGACGGCGATTTGCGGCGGCACACCATTCATAGAGGCAACCAATACGGCTTTTATCGCTTCGTATGCGCGAGATTCTTCGCGGGCCATATGATTGAGGTAACTGGCGAAGGGGGCGATAAATCCGTAGGCAAACAAAATACCCAGAAGTGTTCCTACCAATGCGGCCGCCACTGATGCACCAATCTCAGCGGGTGGCCCACCAATCTTGCCCATGGTAATCACCACACCCAGAACCGCGGCGACAATACCAAATCCGGGCAAACCATCTGCAGCAGTCTGAACTGCTCCCGGAATTAAACCGGATTCCTGATGGTGGCCTTCAATTTCTTGATCAATCAGCGCTTCAAGTTCATGCGGTGCCATATTGCCCGCGACCATGATGCGCAAGTAATCGCAAATAAACTCCACCAAATGGTGATCTTTCATAATGGTGGGGTAGTTACCAAAAATGGGGCTGCTTTCAGGTTCTTCTATATCGCCTTCAATTGCCATTAAACCCTCACGGCGGGTTTTATTGAAAATGTCATACAAGAGTGTGAGCAAATCCATGTAAAAAGTTTTTTGATATTTTGAGGGTTTTAATAAAGTCCCCGCTGATTTGATGACTCCCAGAGTCACCTTCATCGGATTGCCAATGATTAATGCCCCGAACGACGCACCACAGATAATCATCACCTCAATGGGTGACATCAGCACCAGGACATTACCGCCGTGGATAGTAAAACCCACACCCACGCAACCCAGTACAACAATTATCCCGATAATAATATTCACTCAGCTTCTCCACACTCTTATTTCTTGTTGAGTATAGGCAGGATAGTAGTTGCTTCAAGGTAGAATTGGATGACACAACAAGAATTAACACTCATGGACATTTGTCATCAAAAACGATTAAATCGCCCACCTGTTTGACTCGATACATGGATCATAGAAATGGCGATTATTGGTATAGATTTAGGCACCACCAACAGCAGTTGCGGCATTTGGACTGAAGAAGGCGTCAAGTTAATTCCTAACCGATTAGGTGATTTATTAACCCCTTCAGTGGTAGGTCTTGATGATAAAAACAATATCAGCGTCGGCCGTGTCGCTAAAGAAAGGTTGATTAGCCACAGTGATAAAACAGTCGCCGTGTTCAAACGCTTGATGGGCACCGAACACAAAGTCACTTTAGGTAATCGCCAGTTCACTGCCACTGAGTTGTCCGCAATTGTGTTGCGATCACTCAAAGAAGACGCAGAAGAATATTTGGGCGAAGAAGTGACCGAAGCCATCATCAGTGTGCCTGCCTATTTCAACGATAACCAACGTCACGCCACCAAAACTGCTGGCGAACTCGCCGGATTAAAAGTTGAACGTTTAATCAACGAGCCAACCGCCGCTGCAATCGCCTACGGCTTGCACGAAAAACAGGAAGGCACTTTTTTAATTTTGGATATGGGCGGCGGAACTTTTGACGTTTCCATTCTCGAATTTTTTGAAGGCGTGATGGAAGTTCACGCCAGCGCGGGTGATAACTTTTTAGGCGGCGAAGATTTTGTCGAAGCCATGGTCAATGATGTACTCGCGCTCAATAAACTCAATCGACAGGATCTTTCTGCACAACATATGAATCAACTGTTGATGCAAATGGAAACGGCAAAACGCCGCATAGGCACCAAAGAGCAACAACTCTTGTCCCTGCAACTGGGTAAACAAACCATCGAATTTGTTGTGACCGATGAATGGTTTACCAAAATTGCTACACCTTTATTGTTGCGCGCAAAAAGGCCCATCGAACGTGCGCTCAATGACGCCAACATGTCACCACAAGCCATTGATGATGTCGTTCTTGTTGGTGGTGCGACTCGTATGGGAATTTTCCGCTCCACTATTGGCCGCATGTTTGGTCGATTGCCGTCATGTCATCTTGACCCGGATTGTGCGATCACTATGGGTGCCGCCATTCAAGCGGGATTAAAATCCAAAGACAAAGCGCTGTCCGATATTGTGCTCACCGATGTTTGCCCTTACACACTGGGCACTGATGTCGTAAACGAAAATACTAACGAAGGTGGATATTTTTTTCCGATCATCGAACGCAATTCGGTAGTGCCGATTAGTATCACTCGTCGTTTGCATACGGTTCACGATAATCAAAAACAATTGCGTGTTGGTATTTACCAGGGCGAAAACCGTTTGGTCAGCAAAAATATTTTTCTGGGCAATGTCACCGTCGATGTACCACCGGCACCTGCTGGTCGCGAATCAGTGGATGTACGTTACAGTTACGATATGAATGGTTTGTTGGAAGTCGATGTCACTGTGGTATCAACCGGAAAAAGCGTCAACAAAATTATCGAACAATCGCCCGGCAGTTTATCGCCAGAAGAAAAAGAAAAATCCCGCCAACGTTTGGCCTCCATGAAGTTTCACCCGCGCGATCAGGAAACCAATCGTGCACTAATCGCACGCGGCGAACGTCTATACGAATCCAGCCTTGGTGAAAGACGCGAACAAATTTCCCGCATACTGGCCGATTTTGATCGCATACTGGAAAAACAAAATCCCGCCGAAATTAAAAAAGCTGCCACCCAATTGGATGAAATACTCAAACAATTGGACACAGAGGAATGGCTTTAATGGCAATATGGGACATTCTGGAAATAGAAGCAACCAGTGATACCAAAGTCATCAAACGCGCCTATGCCAAAAAATTAAAAGTCACCCGCCCGGATGAAGACCCAAAAGGTTTTCAGGAATTGCATTGGGCGTATAAAACGGCATTGCAACATGCGGAATGGATGGCACGGCGCGAAGCTGAAGGTGATGAAGACGATTATGATGAGTATGAGAATGATTCATCCGAGCAATATGATCCCAATTCCGATGCATCTGAATCCGAACTCTCTCATCTTGATTTGCAATTACAAGATGATTCAACCATTTCATCGGCAACAGACGAAAAATCCATCAGTGAATCTATTGCGGAATTAAGAAACCAATTGGTTAATTCCCACGAACCAGTAAATACAAATAATACTGACGCGTACAATTCGATTGAAACAATAACAGCTGATGCATTACACGATCAGACGGACGAAGTTCAAGACCAACCAGATTCAACCGAACCCGTTGTTAATCCCTATCAAATTGAAGGCGAACGTTTGCTGGGTATTGCTCAACTTCTGCTCGCAAGTAACGGCGATCAAGCCAAGGCCAATTCCTGGTCATTTATTTTGGAATCTTCCTTTATATTAGAAGACCATTTTAATTGGCGTTTGGGTTTGGAAATGTTGCGTTTAATTCGCGAACACAATCTTGAGCATGTAGCCCAGGTCAATAAAATTGTCGGGCAAGAGGCCTTAACTTATCTCGACAGCATTTTTAATTGGAAAGACAATTACCATCAGATATTGCGGGTAATGGGGGACGAATATAAAACCTGGCTGGATATGATTCGCGAACCGGAATCAAACGATACCAACTGGCAAGATAAAATTCGGGGTGGGAAAAAAATAATCCTTGCCGACCAAACCAACCATGCGACTCAAGAGCAAACTTCACAGTCCGTTATCGCCCCACCTTTCAAACGTTTTATAGCATGGTTGATCGACTGGATATTTTTAGTTTTTGTTATTACATTGCTCAAGAAAGATAGCCCGGATTTATCACCTTTTGTTCCTTCGGTTGTGTTCCCCTTGCTGTACTTTATATTTTTTGAATCATCGCAATTACAAGGCACTATAGGTAAGCGACTTTTGGGTTTAAAAGTCGTCAAATCAAATTTGGAACCGTTGGGCGTTATTGACTGCATTCTGCGTACTATTTGTTTTATGGTTTATCAGGCAGTGATTGTCATTGCAGTGGTGGGCATCTCTATGAGCATTCCTTTTGCTGCATTTATTCTTGTTGGTGCTTATGCTTACAGTTTTTCAAAAGAACCCGCAACGCTGTATGACCGACTTACCAATACACGTGTAATCAAATCCCGATAGTCGAGTAAGTAAAATGAAAATTAATGATTTGCCATTGGCGACCCAGGAACAACTGGAAGCCGCCGCATTCAGAACATTATTAGCGCATCTCGATAGCCGCAAAGATGTGCAAAATATTGATTTGATGAACCTCGCCGGATTTTGTCGCAATTGTTTAAGCAAATGGTATTTAGCTGCTGCTGAAGAAAAAGGAATTGAATTAACTCAGGATGAGGTACGTGAAAGGATTTATGGAATGACGTATGAGGAATGGAAAAAGAATTATCAGCGGTGATGTGTAAAAGCTTTACCCCACCCTAGCCCTCCCCTTGGCATGGGAGGGAACATAATTTCACTCCGCAAAAAGCAGGGAGTAAAGTCCCTCCCCCTTGCCACAAATTGCAGGAGCTATTTGCACAGCGAAGCTGCCCGAAGGGGAAACCATAGGGACTGGTTTCTGTATGGGGAGGTTAGGAGGGGGTAAGGATTTCAACTAAAAAATACAGGGTGGAAATCAATGCGTCCTAGCATCAACAACCAAAAGTTCCCGCCCGAGTGAACTGGTGATCTGCAATTGATTCAAGGCAAACAATACTGGCAAATTGGTTTGGATCGCCGGGTTCACGGGTGTTTGATGCAAGTCACCGCTGGATGAAATTCCCACCCAACAATTGCGACCCGAGCGTTTGGCAATATACAAAGCGCGATCGGCAGTATCCACAACCTGCTCCCAACTCAAAGCCTCTGGCGCATGGCAGTAAAAGGGATAAGTCGCATAACCAATTGAACAACTGCGACGTGCAAATTTTCCATTACCCAAATCAAATTCGTATTCATCAATTGAACGACGAATACGTTCAACCATGTCACTGACTTCGCTGCGCGAACACATGCGCAACACAATCAAAAATTCTTCACCGCCCCAGCGAATCACATAATCTGAATCACGCAGATTTTTTTCCAACAAGCGACTAAATTGTTCCAACAATCGGTCACCTGCTGCATGGCCGTAGCTATCGTTAATATCTTTGAAAAAATCTATATCCAATATTAAGAAGGATAAATCCTGATCAGGAATAGGCTGAACACTGGCAGGCGATTGCAATAAATCCTGATAAGCCCGATCAACTAAGGCTATGTCACTGACGATAGATTTGGTTAGGAAACGGCGGTTGTGTAAGCCGGTTAGTGGATCAGTTAAGCTGGCCTCTTCAATTTTTAAATAAGCATCATGCAAACGTTGTTGTGCCAATCGCAAACCTTCGTTAGTTTTATTTAGCTCCTGTGTGCGCTCGGCAACTTTTTTATCCAGATGTCGCGTAGCGTCTAATAATTGCAAATGCGTAGCCACGCGTGCGAGCAACTCTTCTTTTTCAATTGGCTTGGTTAAAAAGTCATTACCGCCGACATCGAAGCCCATCACCAAATCATTGGTTTGATTACGTGCAGTTAAAAAGATAATGGGTAATTCATGTGTGGGATAAGCCATACGCAAACGTTTGCAAGTTTCATATCCGGACAAACGCGGCATCATAATATCCAGCAACACTAAATCCACATCTTGCGATTGCTCAATAATAGCAATCGCCTCTTCACCCGAACCGGCTTCACTCACACGATAATCACGAAAACTTAAATAGTTGGTGAGCACTTTACGGTTTAACGCATCATCATCCACTACCAAAATATGTGCGCCTTCTTTTGCACTGTCATCAAGTACGTCACTGCTTTGCATCAATGCATGGCGTTCAACTTGTATCAGGTTAGCCACATTGCGAATAAATTGTTGGCTATGCACATTGTCTGGCCTTGGTAAATCTTTACTGTGCGGCAAGGTAAAACAAAAAGTGGAACCCTCACCCGCTATCGATTCTACTGAGAGAATTCCACCATGCAATTCCACCAGTTGTTTGGTAATCGTCAAGCCCAATCCCGTTCCACCTTGATGGCGTTCAAGATTGCCATCAATTTGTTGAAACGCTTCGAAAATTTCATTCAATTTGTTTTCAGGAATACCCATGCCGCTGTCTTGCACGTACACCGCCATATTATTGTCGGCCAGACGCGCATAGACACGAATAAACCCCTGATCCGTAAATTTAACGGCGTTACCAATCAGGTTGTAAAGAATTTGTAGTAGACGATCTTCATCAGCAATCACGCCAGGAAAGTCTTTGGTGATTAAATTTTCCAAAATAATTTTTTTATCGCCCAATAAAGGACGAATCAAACTGATCACAACATCAACCAATACCGACAGATCGACGACTTTTTTGTGTAGACTTAACCCTTTATTTTTTAATTTGGCAAAATCCAGAATATCATCAACCAGTGAGGACAGCCGTTTGCCACTGGTAGCGATCAACCCCAAACTATGGCGCATGGATTCGGGTACTTCACCTTCAACGCCATCGCGCAGGGATTCTGCCAAACCAATAATGCCGTTCAAGGGCGTGCGCAATTCGTGTGAGGTATTGGCTAGAAACTCGTCTTTTAATTTATCGATTTCTTGCAAACGCCTAACCAGTGAGCGCTCTTGCTCTACACGGCGACGCTCAAAATACAAGCGCATTTGTAGCGTTCGCCAAATCCAAAATATAAACAACAAGATTGCGATTAAATAAAGTGCATAGGCCCAAATTGTATTCCACCAGGCCGGTGCGATAATAATCTGAAGTTTTGCAGGCTCAGGATTCCAGACACCATCATTATTGCTGGCTTTTACCTCAAATAAATAACTACCGGAATCAAGATTGGTATAGGTAACGGAATGGCGATTACCGGCATTGATCCAATCTTTATCAAAACCTGTCAAACGATACATGTAACGATTTTCTTCCGGCATTTGATAATTGAGTGCGGCAAATTCCAATGTAAACACCATTTCTTTGTAAGAAAGATTCAGCGCCGCTGAATGGGTGATCGAATTTTTTAACAGGGATTCCTCACTCGGAAGAACAGGTTTATTGAACACTTGTAAATTGGTAAAAACGACAGGTGAAATATAAGGATTGGTTTCAATTGAAAATGGGTTAAACAACACAAAACCTTTGCTATTACCGAAGAATATATCACCCGATTCCAGCAGTAACGGTGAATTTCGATTAAATAAATTGTCAGAAAGCCCGTGTCGCTTGTCAAAGTTTCGGAAGGTTTTATTATTCGCATCAAAACGGGAAATTCCTTTTTGAGTGCCTAGCCAAAGATAGCCACTTTTATCTTCCAGAATACCCATTACCACATCGTCTGATAAACCATCCGCAGTGGTGTAGGATTGAAACTCTCCGGTATTGCGATCCATCGCTTGCAAACCACCACCATCAGTCCCCAACCAAAAATTGCCACGCGAATCTTCGAGAATGGAAAATATGTAATCGACTTTTAAGGATTTGGGGTCTTCAGGGTTATGTTGATAGCGAATAAATGATCCTGATTCAGCATCAACTTTATATAAACCCCGACTGGTACCCAGCCAGATTTGCCCTTGTTTATCTTCGTAGACTACTCGCGAATACAAAACTTTTTCACCATCCATTTGTGAACTTGGGGGCAAGTAAAGACGAAATTCATCTGTGCGTGGATCAAACCGATTTAATCCTTCTTCTGTCGCTATCCAAATAAATCCTTTGCTGTCGCAAATCACCGACCAAGCTTCACGACCTTTTAAAGAGTTTGGATTTTGCACATCCGGCAAATAACGAGTGAACTTACCACTGGGGATATGCAATTTATTCACACCACCGGACCAAATGCCTAACCAGAGATTTTCTCCATCCAATGCCATGGATAAAATGGTATTGCCACTCATCCAATCAGGTTTATTTTCATCAAATTCGTAACGTGTAAATTTATCGAGCTTTTTATCAAAATAATTTAAACCGTAACCAGTACCTATCCAGAGATTGTCCTTTTCATCTCGTGCAGACGACAGCACGCCACCGTCAGTCAAACTGTTGGTATTGGATACATCATGACGATAATTGCGAAATACTGATGCCTGTCGATCGATAACATCCACACCCGATGGAAAATATCCGAGCCAGATACCACCGGCATTATCTTCGAATAATTCATTTACCACGTAATTACCTGGCGACCGAGAATCCTGCTCGCTGTACACAAATCGGCTAAAGTGCTTTCCATCTGATGGGCGGTGATACACAGCACTGCCATCACCTACCCATAAATTGCCACGCGAATCTTCCAGCACTGACCATACAGTTGCACTTTTTTCATTTTTTGCGTGAATAATTTTTTCAAATTGATTCAGTGCAGCATTAAATCGAAACAAACCAGCGTCATAAGTTGCCGCCCAGATAATATTTTGTCGATCACGATACACACGTCGCACATCGACAAAAGAAAGGTCGAGGTAGCGATTGTATTGTGTGGTTTCCATAGTATCGGGACGCAAACGAATCGCACCCGCACTTTGTGTGCCCAACCAGATATAACCTGAATCGTCAGTGGTGATCGACCATATCATGCGATTAAGGCTTTTATTGAGCAGCGGTAAATCCTGATAAGTCATTTGTTTAGTGCTGATGGAAAATTCCATCAAACCATCGCGCGTACCCAACCACAGATGATTTTTATCTTTATAAGCAACCGATAATAAATCTATTGATTCGAGTTCTGGATTAAACGGGCTTTTGACTGGCCAGCGAATAAATTGCTGAGTTTTTGCGTTGTAATAATTCAACCCCATGCGGGTTGCCAACCAGAGATCACCATTGTCGGCGACCAGAATATTATTAATGTAACTGTGGCTAAGACTGTTAGGATCCTTTTCGTTGTGACGATAAATTGTTAATTCATATCCGTCGTAACGCGCTAATCCATTGGCACCGCCAAACCACATAAATCCGGTTTTATCTTGTTTGATACTGTTGATGTAGCCAATGCCCGAGACTTGATCTTGCAAAATGTGCCGAAACGAAAAATAAGCTGGCTGCTGAGCTTGTAAATGGCCGCCCAGAAAACAGAATCCGCAAAAAATAAACGGCAAGCTTTGCCGAAACAACGCTTGCCGAATACCGCTGATTGCATATTGAATGAATCGACTGCTTAACAAATTCTCATCCTGTTTGAGTTAATGCAAAACCTATTCTTTGAGTTGATAGGCGGTCACAGTGTTTTTGAAAAAGTTGGGCACCAACACCAATTTCTGGCTGGAAATATAGCCTATATCGGCGGTGTTGACCTTGTCCGCACGCGAGTCAATTAATTGTGTCAATTGACCTTTGGCATCCACATGGTAGACCAACCCCGGCCAGCAAGAGACTATAAAACCACCCGATTGCAGTGGCTCAATACCATCTATACCTTCTGCAAAATCGCTGGCGACCAGCGTGATTTTCTTGTCGGCATCAACCAAACGCAATTCTTTGCCTGCGCCAACCAACAAACCTTTGGCTGTGGACGCCAGACCATTTGCACCAGATTGGCCTTCCAAATAGGTTTCCAGTTTGTCGCCAACCAGTTTGTGAACTTTTGCGGTGCGTGAATCCGACACATAGACATCGCCCAGGTGTACCGCCACATCGTTCAAAAACATTGCACCTTCAACGGGATAACGGCCAACCACTTTGGCTTTGGCTATATCAATCGCGACCAGATCTGTAATGTCCGATACATAAAGAATGCCATCTTTAACAGCCATACCTTTAGGCGCGTGCAAACCGGTTACCCAATCTTTGTTCACTAATTTGCCATCAGCACTGATCAGGGCGATACCACCTTTGCCATCAGCCGCAGAGGGATCATTACCGTCAATTTGGGACACAAACAGGTACTCTTGATCCTTGGCTTGGTGATACAGAACTGACTCAGGCACGGCCAAATCAGCTACTTGCCAAGCTTGAACCAATTCGGGTTTAGCCCAGGCAGCCGTAGCCGCAGATGACAAACAAAGAGCAAGCAATGAGCGACGGAATAAAGACATATCACACTCCTGAAAGTTATTGAGGTTATTCGACACCAGATTGGTGGAACGCGCAGAGTGTATAAAAAGCCGGTGTAGATGTGGTGCTGAGTCTAGCCCAAAAAGTGCAAAGTCAGGTAAAAACAAAAAGCCCCGCGATCTGGCGGGGCTTTTTTATGATTTCGACTTAGCGGGCGCGGTAGGTAATGCGACCCTTGGTGAGGTCGTAAGGCGTCATTTCGACCTTGACCTTGTCGCCGGTGAGTATGCGGATGTAATTTTTACGCATCTTGCCGGAGATATGCGCCATAACAACATGGCCATTTTCAAGTTTCACGCGGAAAGTTGTATTCGGAAGGGTATCTACAACTTCACCATCAAATTCTATGCAATCGTCTTTCGCCATGCGGCACTATCCTCTGGTTATCAAACCTGCTCTTCACAGGGGTTAAAAATCGGGGCGAATTGTGCCTTATTTAACCAGTGCCGCCAAGCAGAGATTGCGTTTAGGGCTGAAATATAGGGATAAGCTCTAAAAGTGACCGATGGTTGAAATGCTGTTGTGGGGAGGGATATAGTCGGCGGCTAAGTGAATATTAGTAGGTAGTGTCAAATGGATGAATTAATTAAAGAAAATGTGAATAAACGTTTGGCATTCATGCGAGCGCTCTATGAGATGAGTGAGGGGAGCACAATAGATCTATTGGATTCACACGAGATCGGTAAACGTATTGGAATTAACAATCTAGCCGAAATTTCGAAAATTGTATCTCACCTAGAGCAAGAGGGATTAATAGATGGTGATTTTGCAGCGGGTGTTGATGCAAATGCTTACATCGCACTTACCGCTTATGGGATAAGCTTGGTTGAACAGAAAGCTAATGAATCATCAGGACCTGTCACCGCTACCAATATTCAAAATACTATTAACATTCACGGTGATAATCACGGAAATCTTCAATCTGGAAACATCAACACCATAACTTCACCCAATAAAGAAACACAATCTCGCGGCGTATTAGGCTGGGTCATCGAACACATTGGTATCGTAATAACAAGTGTTTTAATAGCCGCAATACTGTCCTGGTTAGGCATTAAAAGCTAAAACCCACATCAAATCATAAAATCAGCGGATGAATGATCGTATGAAATTTACTATTGATTTAACCAAAAATGATATTGCCGCATTCAATACTTTTTCTGCTGCACGACTAAATAATTCACCCGGAATAAAATGGAAGGTCACTGTGTTCACAGTCGTTTACTGGTTATTACCAATCTTTTTTATTTTGGAAATATTCTCGGCATATCACGAACAAAATTGTTATTTGTCCAATCATTTGAATAGAGCTTTACTAGCAATTGGAATATGGTTTTTCCTAATTAACATCTGGAATAAAATTTACACTCACCTATTAATGACCCACGGATACATAGAGAACGGCACCATACTTGGACGATGGAATGTTGAACTTTCAGATACAGCAATAACTGAATCCAATCAGTTATGCTCATCAACATTTAGTTAGCCAAGTATAGAATCCATCGAAAAAGACAAATGCAATCTCTATCTTTTTACTGACAAAATACGAGCTATTATTTTACCTCTATCACAGATTACTTCAGAAATAGAGACTTATATTCATGAAAAACATCAAAGTGCCGTGAAATCACAAATGCATGATTAGAAACAAACAAAGCAATGTACCTATACCCCCACAACCCAAAATGGTTTAACGAGTACTCTGACGAAGAGAAATCACTTCTGTCAGCTTACACAGGCGATATTCAGTTTCACCATATTGGTTCAACAGCGATCGCCGGGCTTTATGCAAAGGACTGTATTGATATTTTGGGAGTAGTGCCAGATATTTCGCGGGTGCAGGAACATGTTCCTGCAATTGAAGCCTTGGGTTATGACTACAAAGGTAGTTATGGGATTGTTGGAAGGGAATATTTTTCGAAAAAGAAACGCAAAGTACATTTGCATATATTTCAACAAGGGCATGATGACATTCGCAAACATTTGGGGTTTGTTCGGTTGATGCGTGAATCTACGGAATTGGTCGATCAGTTGAATCAACTTAAATTGCGATTGCATCAACAGTTTCCAAATGATAAGGATGCTTATCAAAGGGAGAAGGCGTTTTTTTATGATGAGTTGCATAAAAATATTTAACAACATCTATTCTTTCAACAGCCTTACCCCACCCTAGCCCTCCCCCTTGGCAGGGGAGGGATCAAAAATTCACTCCGCAAAAAGTAGGGAGTAAGGTCCCTCCCCCTGCCAAGGGGGAGGTTAGGAGGGGGTAAGGCTTTTCAATCAAGGTAAATACAATGGACAAAATCAAATTTTCAAAAGAAGAAAAAGATGCGATGATTCAGAAGGTGAAAATTTATTTTCGCGAGGAACTGAATCAGGATATAGGCGGTTTTGATGCGGAATTTCTGATCGACTTTTTCGCCGAAGAATTCGGTGCTTTCTTTTATAATCGTGGGCTGTATGACGCGGAAACCCTGATATCCGAAAAAGTCAGTGAAATTTCGGATTTGCTACTTCAACTGGAAAAGCCGGTTTCGTTTAAATAGGTTGGATGACACTATGACACTCGTTGAACACGTTCAAAAAATGGCTGAATACAATCAGTGGATGAATCAAAAACTCTATGCAGCTTGTGAAAATTTACCTGCTGAGGTTATTGCCGAAAATCGCGGAGCATTTTTTGGATCTATCTTGGGTACACTAAACCACCTGCTAGTTGCTGATACCATTTGGCTGAAACGCTTTGCGTCGACTGGAATTCCTGCACTTGAAATAATGAATTCAATATCTAAACCGGAATCACTCGATTCTATTCTTTTCGATAAATTTGAAGAATTAAAATCACGCAGGGAAGAAATAGACCGCATCATTCTGGATTTTTCCAATCAAGCTACCGAAACTGTTTTGCAAAGCACGATTAGTTACAAAAATTTTAAAGGGATTGAATCCAACAAAGTTTTGTTTAGCCTGCTGATGCATTTTTTCAATCATCAAACTCATCATAGAGGGCAAATCACTACTCTGCTCTCACAGCTTGGTATTGATGTTGGGATAACAGACTTGGTGATGTTGATACCGAATAAAGATGCATAACCCAGATACAAATAATCAACGAGGAAAAATGGAATATTACATATTAGATGAAGTGGCTGGAAATCCAGATATACCTTATATCGGAGAGTTGCCAGAGCAGCTGGATATGATTAATGTTGTGACGGGCAAGGCGCCCTCTTTTAATCTTCCTATTCGTATACCCGTCAGCATTGAAGATGAATCCGAGGTAGTTTACCCCGACATGATGACCGCCGATGTTCCTCTTTTTTCACAAAAATTAAAAACCACACTCGATGATTTGGGGATCGATAATATTGATTACGTTTCAGTTGAGTTATTCAATGAAAACTCGGGCGAAGTGGTGGCTCATTATTATCTTGGAATAATACATGGGTTGATTAAATGCCTTAAAAGTGGAATTGAAAAAAATTCAGCAGGAAGACTTATAATCAAAAACCCTGTCATTGATCCAACTCTTGTAGCGGGACAGACACTTTTTCGTTTATATGAGCGTCCTAGACTAATAATTATAGATTCTCGCATAAAGGAAGGCATTGAGCGCGCCGGACTACAGGGAGTTTCCGTCACAAGGCTAAAGGATTACCTTAGCTTATGAATAAATTGATCAGCGCAACAACATCCAACGCTGATTTAAATACAACTCCAAAGGACGATACTGAATTTTGTAATTCATTTTTTGGCAATTTTTAATCCAGTAGCCCAGATATAAATAATCCAAACCTAATTGGCGAGCTTTTTCAATTTGAGACAACACGGAAAATTTGCCGAGGCCGCGGGCTTCATGTTCGGGGGCATAAAAAGTGTAGACAGCTGATAAACCGTCGTGCAATTGATCGCAAACTGAGAGCGCAATTAATTCATCACCCAAACGAAATTCGAGATAACGAGTTAATCCCCACTCACTGGTTAAAAAATTTTGATACTGCTCTTTAGAAGGCGGATACATATCGCCGTCGGCATGGCGGCCTTCTATGTAGCGTGAATAAAGTTGGTAATGTTCTTCGGTGTCGATATTGTCAGTAGTGCAAATTTGTAAATCCTGATTGCGATTCCAGCAACGTTTTTGGTTGCGGTTTAGAACGAAAGATTTAATCGGAATTCGACAGGAAATACAGGCCGCGCAACTTTTGCATTGAGGGCGATACAAATGGGCACCGCTGCGGCGAAAACCCAATTGCGATAAACGCGTATAAAGATCACCATCGATTTCTGCATTAGGATCAACAAAAACCGTGGTTGCCTCCAATCCATCCAGATAACTGCAAGGATGTGGATGTGTCGCAAAGAGTTTTAGGCTCGACAAATCAGTCATGATTCACTCGTCACTTTTCACAACAAGCTGTTTGTCCCAGCAACCCATTTCACCGGGATCATCAACCTGAGCAAAGTCTAGCAGTATTGATTGAAATTCCGCACGTGGAATTTCCACCGCACCCAAACTAAATAAATGCGAATTGGCCACCTGCGCATCAATCATCACATAACCTTTTTGTTTCAAACGCGCGACCAAATGCAAAAATCCGGTTTTGGATGCGTTATCCGCGCGACTGAACATAGACTCGCCAAAAAAGACTTTACCCAGGGCCATACCATAAAGGCCACCGACCAGATCACCCTCGTACCAAACTTCTACCGAATGCGCGTAACCCTGACGATGCAATTGAGTGTAAGCGGCAATAATGTCATCACTAATCCAGGTGCCATCCGCATAAGCGCGAGGCTCGGAGCAGGCTTTGATGACCGCTGGAAAATCCCGATCAAAGGTCACTTGATAGGCATTTTTACGCAACCACTTTTGCATACTGCGCGAAGGCTGAACCTGATCCGGAAAAAACACCGTACGTGGGCTGGGACTCCACCAAAGAATCGGATCTTCCGGATTAAACCAGGGGAATATCCCGCGACGATAAGCCATCAACACCCGCTCAGGCCGCAGATCACCGCCAATAGCGAGCAAACCATTGGGTTCATCCAATGCCTGCGAGGGATCAGGGAAAGGTTGGAGTTTGTTTGGGGAGAGTTTGGTTAGCATGATGCCCTCACCCTGCCCTCTTCCGGAGGGAGAGGGTAAGAAGTTCCCCACTTTGAAAAAGGGGGGTTAGGGGGGATTTGAAAGCTCAATATTGTGACCATTTTAAATCCCTCCCAGCCTCCCTTTTTCAAAGGGAGGAGCCAGTCCCCCTCTCCCTTCGGGAGAGGGTTAGGGTGAGGGCAGATGTTTACTGATAATCCTTATAAGACTTCTCTTCAATCAACTCGGAACCAAAAGCCAAATTGATATCTTTTTTCACCGCCGCACGTTTGTCGTTGGTGAAATAAACAGCACGTGCGAGTTGCACAAATTTATCGCTGAAATCTTTGGCTTTTTCGCAATCGCGAATATCGTCTTCAATGACCCAGAGTTCCTGATTAATCGCTTTGAGTGAATCTTTTAAGGGAGCCAATTTGGTTTTTCCACTGGCATCCAACAGGCTATCCACTTTTTCGTTGAGTATGTTCAACTCATGGGTGACATTTTTTAATTTGGCAGCATCTCCAATATGCAGGGCTTTGATTTCCAGAATCGTGATCTTGTCGATAAGTTCACCGAGCGAAATAGGAGCTTGAATCAGCATGAGTTGATCTCTTGTCATTGGTGTAAATATTAGTCGAGGCCAGATTCTAGCAAAGAATTATCCCCTACCGCACGCACGATTTGCCGGTACTGCTATATCCATCATTTTGGGATTCGGTAATTTCAAATTAGCCATCAACTGCACATAAGCAGCAACATCCGGCGTTTGCAAACGTGGATTGAATTGTTTTTCTTCTGCAATGGTGCTGACGGTCCAGCCTTTGTAATCATGGCCGGGGTAGACCCAGGTAGCATCAGGCAAACTCAAAAGCCTCTGCAAACTTTGATATTGCTGTTGTGAATTGCCATTTTGAAAATCGGTGCGACCGGTTCCGCGAATCAAGAGTGTATCCCCCGTGAAAGCGTAAACGTCTTGATGATGTTGCAAAATAAAACTGTAGGAATCATCCGTGTGCCCCGGTGTGTGCCAAACGGTCAAGATCAATTCACCGATATGAAATTGATCACCGTCTTTCATTGCTTGGGACACGCAAGCAGACTGGGCTTCTTCACCTAACAAAGTGCAAGCGCCAGTTTGTTCGCGCAATTCGCCCGCTGCAGTGATGTGATCGGCGTGAGTATGGGTATCCAGCACGTAAACCAATTTCAGATCCAACTCTTGCAACAATCGCAAATATTGTTCCGTTTCACTTTTAACTGTATCGATCAACACCGCTTCACGGGTTTTTTCACAGCCAACTAAATAGGTGTAGGTACTGGATTCACGCTCAAACAATTGACGAAAAATCATATCCACCTCTCTCGATTAACAACTCAATCAACATAAAAAATTAATTTATAAAAAAACCAACTAACATAAAAATCCCAACTAACAATAAACTCACTGCAAATATTTTTTGTAACGAAGCATTCGCAATTCGGCGTCCAAAAAATTGCCCCAGCATCATGCCGAATATACCCGCTACAGCAACCCAAGCCAGTAACGACCAATCCATTGCTTTTGCCATCAACAAATGGCTGATAAAACCTGAAGCGCTAATTAACGCAATTATCAATAAGGATGTGCTCACGGCTTGCGTCATGCTGACCGCACTCAACATTAACAACAGCGGCACAATTAAAAATCCACCACCAACACCTAATAATCCCGACAACACACCCACAATTGCGCCGCCAATTATCAACCCGGATACACAACGCGGGCGCAATAAAAATTGGCCGGTTGGATTTAGATTGCACAACAATTCTGGTCTAGGTACATCAACGAACTGGCCAGCTCTAATGACTCGACTATTTTCCGGTTGACGATTGGCAGTCCACCACATTCGTAACGCGATAATCACAGATAGCAAACTAAAACTTACAACCAAAATTGATTCCGGTAATTGCAAACTTAACCACTTACCCAAAGGTGCGGTGATCACACCCGCAACCGCTAAAATTGCACCGGGAACCCAAAGAACAGTCGATTGCGATGTTGATTTGATACCAATTCGATTCATAACGCTGGCATAAAGGGTAGCGATGCACACTGCACCAAGCGAAATTCCCATTGCATCAGTAATGGATAATTTGCCGATATAAACCAACAAAGGGACAGCAAACACAGAACCACCGGCACCGGTTAAACCCAGCACTAAACCAATCACTATGCCCACCGCAATTAGCAACAACATATTTATTTATTCCAGGGCATACGTGCGATTAACATACCCATCATGCAAGTATCGGTAATACCCGCAAACATCAAACCTGCACCGACAAAACCAGCGAGGTAGAAAAATGCTGAATTAATTGCAAACCCCAACAACACACCCACTACCACCAAAAAACCAGCAGCAATGCGCACCTGTCGCTCAAGAGAAATTGATTTTTTTCCAGATTGTTTAACAGGGATATTGGCAGCCTTCACCGCATTCATGCCACCTTCAATAATGCAAAGCCCGTTAACACATTTACCTTGCAATTGCTGCGCAGCCATTTCCGCCCGCTTACCGCTTTGACATAAAATATGAATTTCATGGGCGGTTTTTTTATGCTTGGCCAATTCATTAGCCAAACGTTCAGGCGTTAATTCATGTAATGGAATATGAATAGTATCTGCCAGTGATTCGGATTCAACTTCCGCAGCCGTGCGAACATCCAGAATGCACAAATCAGCGTTTTTATCACTTAACAGATCAACAGGATGTTTACGTGTAATCGACATAATATTTACCTCGGACAATAGATAGATTGCAAAACCGCGATGATTTTTTTCGCTTCATCGCCCAACAAAGAGTAATAAACCGTCTGCGCTTCTTTGCGCGTACTCACCAAACCGGCTTCACGCAAACCCGCCAAATGTTGCGATAAGGCCGACTGACTCAGCGGCACTTTTTCATTCAGCTCACCCACCGACATCTCGCCCGCAATCAAGGTACACATAATCATCAAACGGTTTTCATTAGCCAACGCCTTGAGCAAGGCCGCTGCATCCTGCGCATGAGCCTGCATTTCACTCAGGCTCTGTAGATTGATTTTGGGCTGTTTCATGGGGTTAATCTCCTATGCTGTTAATCTATTATATTAGACTTTTTTAAATTAGCAACATCTAATTTAGTAAATTTGATTATTGGATAGCCAAATACCAGGGATTCCGGCGTGTAGCGAGAGGGAATGCGGGATTCAAGGGCCTTGGGGGGATAGATCAAACAAGACTGATGTTAAAAACTCAACATCTCTTTGAGATCTACAGCTTGTCGGCGGGATATTTCAATGGTCTTACTGTCACTCATAGTGATCAGATAGCCATCACTGATAGCTTCTTCTATTCGACGAATCGATTGCAGATTCACGATATATTGACGATTCGCTCGAAAGAAAAACTCGGATGGCAATCGCTCCTCAATTTGCGTGAGCGATTTTTTAACAAAAGCGGAGGTATTATCAAAAAATACCCTGACGTGATTTTTACAGCTTTCAAAATACAGAACCGAATCAAGACTGACTAGATGACATTTGTCTTCATCTTTTATAAATATCTTATGATTCATTGCTAACTTGGGTTTTGATTCTATCGGCTCCTCACCCGTCATCGTCAATTTTGCAATAGCGATTGCCAAACGATCACGCCGGATAGGCTTTAACAGATAATCTATAGTGTGATAGTCAAAGGATTTTATTGCATATTCGGAGTAAGCAGTTGTGAAAATAATTCGCGGTTCGTAATCCAATTTTTCCAACAAATCAAATCCGGTTTCGCCCGGCATATGAATATCCAAAAAAATAACATCCGGCCGCTTGTCACGAATTAACTCCAGTGCGGGCGCAGGATGTTCCGCCTGACCAATAACCTCTATCTCAGTGAAGGAACTCAACATCTCAATCAACCCTTCACGCGCAATACGTGAATCTTCAACCACTATCGCTTTCATTGCGACATCTCCATTGGAAGAATGAGCCTTACACTAAACTTTGAACCCAAACTATCTACAACAAAACTTGCTCGATTGCCATAAAGTAATTTTAAGCGTTGCTCAATATTCGCTAAACCTATGCCCACATTTGTCTTGGCATTGCTATTGACCTGAGGGATATCATTCTCAACTAAAAAATGGATTTGATCAGAAATGGCTTCAGCGATTAAGGTCACCTTGCCACCATACCGCAAACAATCAACGCCGTGCTTGATTGCATTTTCAATCAATAATTGCAAAATCATCGGTGGAATAAGATTCGCATGAAGACTTTGTGGAATGGATAGATGAAGACTCAACCTATCCTCCATTTGCACTTTTACTATATCAAGATACCGATTAAGCACTTCCAATTCTTCGCATATCTGAACTTTTTCTTTCCTGTTTGATTCCAGTGAATAGCGCAAAATATCCGATAGGTCGGTCACCATATTTTCAGTTTTTTGCGGATCACGACGAGCCATAAACTTGATGTTATTCAGTGTATTAAATAAAAAATGTGGATTCAGTTGGTTGCTCAGATTAGCGAGCTGTGCTTCTTTTAAACTATTTTGCAGGCGCAAATTCGTCAATTCAGTTTCCTTTACCAACTGGCGAGTCACTATGCTGATATAGATAAAAATCCAGCTGGCGACAAACAACATGGTTTGAAACCAGTTGGTTATCACTAGTTGTGACAATAGAGTAGCGGCCGATATATTGTGCTCAAGTAGAATTTTTTCCACATCTACCCAAAAAAATGGGAGAACCAACCCCAGCATCAAGAGCGCCACTATCAAACCCGCTACCAAACTGTACCCCACCACCAATGCAATATTGCTTCCTGTATTGAATTGGTTCCACTGACGAGTTTTATAACAATATCGGTAGATCAAAACTGCAATGGTAAATAATGGTAACCAGAGTAGACCGGATAAAAAATTGAATAATTTTTCTTCCCGCCATAACAAAATTATAACGCTTTGCAATACCCCTAGAATCAATAAAATTGATCCGTGGTAAATCCAAAACAATTTTTTGCGCGGGAAGAATTCAACACCCATAGATTAAGCCCAGGTTCTTAAAGCAAAGAGTCCATAGTACGCCAAATAAATCGACATCAAAAGATTTAGTTTTGTATAGAACAATGCGTAATAGATAATCCATTTTGAAACAGGAGCATCACCTGATTGAAACTTGTATTGGATAATTTTTATCAAGCTCCACAAAGTCATTAATGGATAAGCAATACTCAAAACAAATACAGTCAAAGATACAAATGTAATGCTGCCATATGCCTGCAAGGAAACCTGCGCTAACGACATGCTAATCATATAACCCACAAAAACCAAACCGCAAACCAATGGCCAGAGCCGTAAGCTAACACTTGCATCAAACGGCACCTTTTTAATAATTCGTCGCCCACCCCAAAACATAGCCGCAATAAGACTAACAATTGTGGTCAATATCAAAAATATGAACAAATCAAATGTAAGAAAAACTTGAATGGCTGATACAGGCTTGTATAAATCCGTACCGACCTGCACCAGATCACCTTCAATCGGATCAGAAACCAAGGCTATAGAAGGCAAGCCCGTCCAATTATCTATCAAATAATTCTCATTCATCGCATAATCTTTACTTTCCCATCCGCCGAATAATGGGCTGCGATATAGATATTTGTCATCGGTACGGAATTTCATCACACCAAAAGTCGCAATCATAAAACGGGACATTTGGTTACGATAATTAATTGGCGTGTAGTAGCCATTGAGTGTTTTAAATTTCTCAGGCAGCGAAATCATTTCAGGCTTAACAACTTGATAATCTTTCGCCAAATATCCGCGAACAGTTTTGGATATTCTATCCAAGGCAAATCCATTACCTGCGTTAAGCATTACAACATAACCAGCTTGCAATTGATTGCTGTAACAGAGTTCCGTTACACCGCCAAACACACCACCATTGTGACCATGAAATGCCATATTAAAATCATTGTAACCTGAAGTGTAATTCGCCAACCCATAACCGGCCTTAATACCGTACGCATTCCCCAAGGTAGTTTGGGGTGTTTCCATTCGATCAATTGATGTTGTTGAAATCAATTGTTGATTTGTTGTTGCGCCACGCAGCAGCAAAAACTGTAAAAAATTAGCTATATCCTTTGGTGATGAATTAATAGAACCCGCCGCTCGATAAATGATATGCCAATAGTCCTCCGGCTTATTGTTGGTATAAAGAGTCGCACCTTTTTGTTCATACAAATCAGTTTTAAAATAGCTTGTAGATTGCATATCGAGCGGTTTAAAAAAGGTTTCTTCAATATAAGCTTCGTATTGTTTTCCAGTAATTTTTTCAACAATATAAGCAGCAACCGCAGCGCCGGAATTGCAATAAGCATGACGCGTCCCGGGAACCCAACGCGATTTGCGCGAATCAGGATGATATTCCAACGCCTCTTTGGTCGTCATGGAATCAGGAGCCGAATAAGCGTACTCGGCCAGATGAATATCATCCCACCCCGTGGTGTGCTCCAACAAATGCACAAGTCTAACGGGATGCGTTTCTTCCCATTGATTTTCAAAATAAATTTCTGGCACTAAATCACGAACTTTATCCTGTAAATGTAATTTCCCTTCTTCTTGCAACTTCAATACAGCCAGTGCTGCAAACATTTTTGATACTGAGCCTATTCGGAATAAAGTATTCTCATCAGCTTCAGTATGAGTCTCAATATTCGCTTCACCCAGACCGTCGACCCATTGAATTCCATTTTTATCAACTATCGCAATACCAACTGCTGGCGTATGTGTTTCCACGCGAATTTTTTCAATCGCGACTTTTAGTTCGTCAAGTGATTGAGGTGTTTGGTCGTTTGCGTAAGATGCAAGACCAATACTAGAGACAAAGATAAAGATAATTTTTAGAAAACTACGCATAGCGAATAACTCCATTTTTGAAGAGATTCGCTATTGTGGCAATTTACTTAAACATTGAGCCTATTCGGTGCCGAGCGGTTGCTATGTTGTGCGAACGGCAAAATAAGCCATTCATTTACGAGGCACAGCTATTTAGCCTTTTGAATAGTTTTGGCGAATGCCTCCAGCGCCTCATCCAAATCAGTGGTGGCGACATTGGGTTCAACACCCTTATTAAGAGGTTTCCTATTCATACGAAATACTTTGGCTACAGGTAACTGTAATCTACCTCTGGAGAGCTCCTTTAATGATGAAACCGTCCCCAAACCATATGACTTCTCACCAGCGACTAACGCATATTGATTATCCAAGAGTGCAGCTGCAACCCATTCAGCGGCCCCTGCGGTTTGACTGTTGATCAATACTAAAGTCGGTTTTTTCATTAACTTTAGATTCTTTTCTGATCTCAAGATTTGATTAGGGAAAGAAACTGATTTGAGTTCAACCAGTTTAATATCATCCAAAAACAGCCCCGAAAATCGTCGAGCTTCTTGCACCGCACCACCCTGATTGTCACGAAGATCCAAAATCAGCCCATCAATAACCCCAAGCTGACTTATGCTTTTCATTACTGCATCATTGGTTGAATTTTTGTAATTGGGATCGCCTTTTTGTTGGGCCTCAAAATCCATATAAAAAGACGGCACCTTAAGAATGCCAAATTTATAATCCATCCCATTAATTTTTTTATCAAGCGAAGTATATGACACTTCATTGCTAGAAAGTTTAATTTGCTCTCTTATTAATCGATGGGGTTTGATTTTCCCTGAATCAGATTGAATGATCACAACTATCTCAGTTCCCTTTTTACCACGTAGCAAGGCCGCAGCATCTTCTATCAATATGCCATCCAAACTGATAAATTCTCTTCCATCATTCGAAATGGACAGTATCTTGTCGTTTATCGAGAGCACATCGCGAGCTGGTCCAGTGTCGACCACTCCGGTAATGTAAGGAAAATCCCCGTCTGTTTTTAATTCCACACCCAATCCAACTAAATTCATATCTGTTGGAACCATAAAGTTTTCGGGGATGAATTTTGTTTGATTGTCATAGATTGATAAATAGCCGTTAATCGCCAGCTCAAATAGCTTCTCTGCCTTGTAGTTATTCAATCGTTGTTGACGAAGCAAATAGGCCTTTTTCACAGTTTCAAGTGCCTGAGCAGGTGAATGACCGAGCGTTATTTGTTGCTGATATTTTTCAGCAATCCGCGCATTCCACTTTGACGTTAATTCCTGTTGATTGTTCGCAAAATCAATCTCACCATTTTCTTTTTTTAATTGATTATCCAGAGATAAGAATTGCGTATCTATTTTATCAATCGCATTTTCAGCTTCTTTTATCTGCAAGGATAATGCGAAGTCATAAATTGATATAAGGTCACTGACATCTCCCTTTCGGATATTCCTGGATTTTAGCTTGCACTTCTTATTAATCAGTTGGATATCCGGTTTTGAAAAGATAATTTTGTCTTTATCTATGTTATTGATGAATCGATCTAACAAAACAGAGTCTTTCGCATAGAGCAGCAAGTCTTTGTTTACATGTTCTTGTTCAATGGATGTGATAATTTCCTTTGCCAAGGCTTTGTCAAACGTCACCTGCCCCATGCAATTCGCAAACACCATATTGGTGGCGGTTAAACCAATAAAGCTAACAATAAAAAACCTGGCCAGTGTTACAAACATAAGAGTCACTCCAATGCGCATTTTATGATCCATGAATATAATGATTAGAATCATAGCATGGATAGACTATGCCCGATATTTGAGCAACAACACCAAGCTAGTGAACACTAAACAGGCAGCGACTGAGGCAAGAATTTCTGACCAGTGAGGCGAAAAGATTACAAAGAAGCCCTGCCCTTTTATGAGTGATGAAAAGCTGGAAACCGCAAACGGCATCCAGAATAAGCGAAAGGTCTGCCAGGATTTTAATGGCTGACTACCGACGCTCAACTTCAATGCAATACCAATCACCAGACTAATTCCCAAAGCATTGATCCAGATTTTTGGCGTGGGATCAAAATGAAAATACACTGTAGTGAAATACCAAATCAGGTAATACCACAGGATTAATTTGCCGGGTTTGATGTTTTTAAAATAACGGAAAATAGTGATCAACAATCCTCTCCCATTAAACATAGATAACTAGAAAAAAGTCACTGGATGCCCTTGGGGCATGACGAACAATGCTGGCAGCTCATTACAATTTATTAGCAGGATCAATGCCAGCTGCTACTGACAACTTCTGACACGAGCGCCGATTAGTCTGGCAACCACTTTTGCAGAACTGCAATTGTAAAAGTTATTATGTCTAACAATACTCAAGGATTTTTTTATGAAGTTTCAGTTTATCGCATCTTCTCTGTTATTTTTATCCAGCACTTGTTTTGCAGATTCAACCAATACTGCAAATCTGGATTGTGGCACCCAGCCGGTAATTGAATTGGTCACTTTCAACACTATCACCAACACTCAAGACCAAACATTGATCACCAAAGCCAATGCAGTTACACCCGAATTACAAAAAGCCAAGGGTTTTATCAGCCGACATTTGGGCAAAAATCAGCAAGGCTGGATTGATATAGTGCTATGGCAAACTCAATCAGACGCACAAAACGCCGCCAATGCTATGATGCAAAACCCGGTTGCGGGTGAATTCTTCGCCTTGATAGATCAGGCTTCTATTCAAATGAATTATTACTGCCAATAAGGACACTTTCTATGCTTGACCATTTAGCTGTAGGCGATGAATATCGAAATCATTTGCCATCATTGGCACCCTCTCAACGAATACATCTAATTTTATTAGGCGTTGAAAATGTTCTACGCTCAGCCGATTTTTACGATGCTTTGGGTTGGCAGCGCGCACCTTCAAGTCACTCGGGATTTGTAAAATATGATTTGGGTGGATTGGCTTTGTGTTTGATTGGTAAAAAAGATTTGGCAGCTGATGCACTCTATCCTGATCACAATGGCTCGGGGTTTTCTGGCACTGCATTGGTTTATCTAGCCAAAACAGTTGAAGAAGTACCGCAGATTCTTGCCAAAGCCGTTGAAGCGGGCGGTACTTTAGTAAAACCGGCCACCAAAACCCACTGGGGTGTTGCTGGCTATTTTCGTGATCCTGATGGTTATTTGTTTGAAGTGGATTACGAAGATGCCTGGGTGTTTGATAGTGAACACCATTTAGTTGTGTGAGAGGTTTGATATTCGATAAATATCGCACCCGTTCATCGAAGGCCCAGTGTGTCATTATGTGAAAAAGGATTCGCAGGCAAAAAATTAAATCCAATCAAACCCAGGAACACTTGGATTCAAGATAATAATTCCCGACTTCTTTGGGTTCGAAGGGCGAATCCAGTAGTGTCGCAGGTACCGATACCCAATCCCGATATTCGGGGTGCCCACCCCACTCAACATTTGACCCACAGCACGAACAAAATTTTCGATGAATGCTCGATGAAGAATTGTAAGCTGTCAGTCGCTCACTTCCCGATAGATATACCAGATTTTCTTTCTTCAACGTCAGATAAGTTGCGAAAGGGGCGCCGTGTTGTTTTTGACACATCCTGCAGTGGCAATTCGCAACCAGTGAAGGTTCCTCCAGCAATTGAAATTTCACAGTTCCACACAAACAACTACCATACAGCATCATTTTCTCTATTAATCCATCATATATTCCCGTACCAACGCGCGCGCTCTGTGCAGGCGGCTTTTGATGGCAGGAATTTTTTCGTTTAGCCTTTCAGCAATTTCATTAATTGTTAACTCTTCAAAGTCACGCAATAAAATAATTTGCAAATAATGTTCTGGCAGAGATTCCAATGCCGCAACTAATTCCAATCGAAGCTGGGGATGTGGGCGAGAATCAATAAACTCGGCCCACTCCGCTGCCTCTATATGCACATTCATATGTATCTTTCGAAAAAAACTGTAGCACTGGCGCTTTGCGATAGTAAAAAGCCAGGCAGAAAAAGACGCCGCATTTTTCAGCGCATGAATTTTTCTACTCATAACAATCAATGTTTCTTGCACTGCATCTTCCACATAACTTGCCTGACAATGTAACTGAGCATAACGCCGCAAGTCGGGGTACCAATGCTCCAACAATTTCCCCAATGCAAGTGGATCACCGGTTTGGGCAGCTGCGATTAAATCCGGCATATTCTCGGAGGCATTCATAACGTTAATCCAATTCAAGTCGCTCTATTTAATTGCGGAGCTTACCAACGCCAACAACTCCTCAACTGACCAATGGTCGTCGGCATAACGACCATATTTTAACGCCAGTAAACGCCCCTTGCGGTCGATTAAAAAATCGGCTGGAAGGCCGTTAACCGTTTCCCCCCAACCTGGCAGCCCCATATGATGAAACATACCCTTCATCATTGCCGGCCAACTTTTCGGATTCAATAATGACATCAATGAAGTTTCCACACCAAATTCTCGGTATAGCTTTCGGGTAGGATCAGCAATCACTGAAAATGGAAGCTCGCCTTGGTGTGCTATTAATGATTTCTGCGAGGAATGAAAAACGACTACCTCTCGAATCCCCAGTTTCTCTAATTCCGAATGGGCAGATACGAAACTCCGCAAATGCAAATTACATACTGGGCAACCCGCAAATCGCCTGAATTGCAGATGGATAAGTCCATCAGAATTGGGAATCCTAATGGATTCGTTTTGAATAGTAGTGATTTGCATATCGTCAATGGTTTGACCCAACTGTTTTTTGTTCATGAATAAATCCCGAATAGTCAGTGTGAAGTAGTCTTCCGGTATAGGTGTTGCCAATTCGATAAAAGGATTCGGGCTAGAAAAAATTTTCTACTCAACCAAAGGATTTATTGCGCAACGGTGAATCTTTTGGGCGAATTTGCGACACTATAGGTTATCAATCTGAAGCTGCCGTTTTAAATACTTGATGGAGATGTCGCCCTGAAAATTCCGTCACACATAATTTCTCAAAGGATATAGCATGCAAAAAAATCAATTTCTCTTTCTCGCCGGTTATGGCAATTCCACCGGTGAACACTGGCAGGCTAAATGGTTTTCACAGTTGTCTGGCAGCATCTGGGTTGACCAAAATTGGGAAGAGCCTAAACGGGATGATTGGGTTGAGGCTATTCATTCTGCTTTGGAAAAAGTGTCCGAACCGGTTGTAGTGATCAGCCATAGCTTGGGAGGACTGGCGTTTATTGAATGGGCCAATCAATACCCTGATCTGTTACATAAAAAAATTCGCGGTGCATTTTTAGTCGCGCTACCGGATGCAGATGCAGAATCTTTTCCTGCAGCAATTCAAGGTTTTGCACATACGCCCTTTAATAAAATCCCGGCGCCGACATTAATGTTAGTGAGTCAGAATGATCCTTACGCGAGTTTTGAACGCAGTTGCTTGTTTGCATCTGCGCTGGGGTGTGAATTGATTAGTATTGGCAACAAAGGTCATATCAACACCGCTGCAGGTTTTGGCGATTGGCCGGAAGGTGAAAATTATTTGCAGGCTTTTGTCGATTCGCTCGCATAAGCATCAATTCACTCAAACAAACCAACATCAAGTCACCTGATATTCAGTTTCGATGCCTATAATGCCGCCTTCGGATTTTTGCTGAGGCAGGATATGTACAAGGGCTTATTGAATTATTGGGGAGTGTTTATTGTGGGATTGTTTTTATCATCGACCGCCACTGCAAAAGATTTTCCACAACTCTATGAAAATCGAGTTTCGTCTGACAATTACGAAATCACCAAATTGATTGATGGCCCTATAGATGCTCTTTATAAAAATCATCGAACTGGCGATTACATTGCACAAACCAGCTCACGCTTATGGAAAATCAACGCTAAAGGCCAGGTAATTGATTATTTTAGTCCAAGCGAATTTTATGCATCCGGTTTGATTTTGGATAAGGAGGGTTTTAGTGATTGGGTATTTACCGGTGATAAACAAATCAAACCCTACGGCAAAACGCTGGATGCAAAAGATTATTCCGATCAACAATTATTCGCAGCATTTGATCAAGCGGAAGCTATTGAGTTTATTGAGCGTGATGAAACCGGTTTTGCCTACCTCTACCAACAGGGGCAAATATCCATTCTGGATATTTCCAATCGCCGTGATCAAATTGATGATTTCTATTTTCGCCAATCAGTTTCAAAAGATTACAATCTGAGAAGTAGAGAGACTGACATAAGAGCCAGTCGATTTGAAAAATACGATCAAAAGAATAAGCCGTTTGAAACACTCTCATCCAGCCGAAAGGATTCTATAGAAAATCTGAAATTTATTGATTTCAAAAAAGTAGCGACTCATAGGCCAATGAGCATAACCGAAACCTTTTTTGAAAATCTGTTGGGCAGAATATATTCCGTAGGCTCGCGTCACGATTACGGCTACCCTGTTGGTTATACTCAATATCAATTAACCTATCACAATGAACAGTTACACTTCTCTATCTTTAGCGATAAGGAATATGATTCTGTTGAAGCCTGGAATTTTCAGGTAATTGCCGATAAAGCCCAAAATGCTGATGATTTGCTATTTATGGCGATTAATTACCGCCGCCATTATCTGGACGAGCTGAACGAAAAATCATTACTACCTTATTACGAGCAGGACGTGGGCTTGTATGTGGTACGTGAAAAAATTCCACACAATCAAAACAAAAACCCACAATGGCAATTGAGCTACTCGGGCTTACATTCTTATGATTCAATTTCAGGCCATATACAATTTGCAGCACCTTTGGAGCCGGTTTTTTACTGGTTTCGACAAGACCGCCCCATGCCCGCAGCCGCCAAAGCGGATCTCGATCACTTTGGCCGCCGAACCAATATTGCCAGCCCGGTATTAAAAACATTACCTGTGTCATTGGATTTTCACTGGAGTGATTTTAAACGCGATCGTAATTTTCGGTTGGTAGTGAATCATCAGGATGCCGAATTTTATAAACGCGAAGATACGCAGGTTGCGATCAAACTCTATTTTGATTCTCAGGAACTTCAACAAGCTTTCGCCCAGTTTGCCGATGCAAAAGATACCATCGAGTTGAATCTTGATTTACAAGAACGTGCTTTTGGCGGCGAATTGGTTATCAGTGTTAAAAATGGCAAAAAAGCCATTGTATTGAAAAACACTCAATTTGATTATCAGGAAATTCCCTATGCGCCAAAATCGCCACCAATCAAATTTGGCAAAATGCAACAGGAATTATTTTTGGCTTATGAGGAATCCCTGTTTAGTTTTAACCCGGATAAATTTCTGGGAAAACTGGATCAGCTCAAGCAACTGAACGCCATTAGTGACTATTCAACTTCCATCAGTTATTACTTTGCCAATTTGAGTTTAATGTTAAATATAAAAGGACGATTCCCCGAAAACACCAAACTCTTCACCCGGTATTTTTTGCTGCATCAGGAGATTGCTCAAGCTCCCAAAGATGAAACCCAACGCAAGAATCTCATTGTATTGGCTGCTCAAGGAATTTATTTGGGGTCCAACTCCCAAAATAAAGATCTGAATCATCAGGTGATTAAAATATTAGTCGACCCTAACCTGGATTTAGCTAAAGAGACCAACAGAGTATTTTTATTCAATTTGGCCTGTTATTACGCCGTGAATCACAACAAGCCTCAAATGCTAAAGATGACTATCCGGGCAATTGAATTAGGGAAAAACCCTGAGGATTTTTTGAAAGACAAAGATTTTACAGACTACTGGCAAGATACGGATTTCTTAAAAGCCATCAAGAAAGATGCAGCTCAATAAATTGATTATTCAGGAAATAACATGTCCAACTTACCCAATGAATTATCCTATCTCATCAACAGAGAAGCAGAAAACGAACAGGTTATAAATCAGTTGATTAAGGACGCGCCAGAAGAAATTCTCGGCGATCTGTTACATGTAGCAGTTCAGGAACTATCAATTGACACAGCGAAAAAGATTCTCGCTCGCCAACCAGATGTGATGAAACTATTAACCGTTAAAGGGTTTTCGAAAATACCCACTCCGGTTCACTTTTATCTCTGTGATGATTTTGATTATATGTTTATGGACGACGAAGAGGATTTCGCCGAGAAGCGCTTGCAAATGTTGCAATTACTGTTGCAACACAATGCCGATCCCAATTGGCAAGGTAAACATCGTGGCCCGCTGGATGCAGCGATTCAAAATAACCATCAGCCGTTAATTACGGCTTTGTTGGCAGCAGGTGCGGATCTCAATAAAACAAAAAAAGGCAGCGCACTGAATGTTGCTATTGTCAGCATTGATGATGCAGATAAGCGCAAGGAGATGTTGCAATTTTTATTGAAGGCAGGTGCAGATGTTAATGGCAGCGCGGAGCATCGCCCGCTGTTAACAGCTACCAGCAACAATCAAATCGATAGCATCCAATTATTAGTTAATGCCGGCGCTGATTTATATGCAATAAATGAGGCAGGTAAGAATATGCTGGATTTGGCTGCTGAAAATTCACAGCAGAATATAATTGATTTTTGCGCATCAAAAACTTGGCATCTCAATGCAGAGCAAAAAATTCTAATGGAATATACTACCGCGGGTAAAAATCTGGATTACCCCGCACTCTATGATATTGCAAAACGCTTTCCGGAAAATCGTCTTGAACAAAGCCATATGATTAGTTTCAGTTATGCAGCTACGCAATTGAAACAACATCAAGATGCAATCCACTGGGTGCAAAAAGCCATAGATCACAAGGTGAATAATCTCGCCGTGAATCGTTATATAGCGGCCTGTATCTATGCATCTCAACTTCCTGAAGCCATTACTTGTTTTGAACAATACAAAGATCGAGTCAAACTCGAAGACCTGGATAATTTTGCAAAAGCTAACTTACTCGTTGCTGCACTTCAAACTCATCATCAAGATCTTATCCAAACTATTTTGGATTCCATTCGCGCATGCGATTCAACTTCACAAGGTGCAGGCTTGTTGTATTTCAATGCTGCTTGTGTGTGCAGTTTACAAAATCAATTGGATCAAGCCTTTCGATTCATTGTCGCTGCACGTTTGAACAATTTCAACACTCACTCAATTGATACTGATTCTGATTTGGATGCCCTGCGTGAATTACCGGAATTTTCGGTCTTACAAAATTGGAAAAACCTCGGCGACGATTACCACCGCGTCTACGATAACGACAGAGAACTTTGGTACTTCCGCGATGATTTATTTGAAATCAATTTCGCCGAACAAACTTGTGACCTGATCTTGACGTGCACAGGAAGCAACATTGAAAAAGCTATGATGTTGTGTTTCGCTATTCGGGATTATGAACAAGATAATAAACCGACAGGCAAAATTTCGGCTGCTGTAAATTCCATGTGTGAAGACATTACGACCGCAATAATGGAGCTACTCGATCGTGAAAATGGGCACCTGTATAAGGGCATACGATTTGAATGGGATTTTGGTGAGGGGCCTCTCGCCCGCTATTGGTGGGCAGCAGGTATAACCCCCGACGGGGAGCTTGACTATGAATCGGACTATGCCTTTGAAACTTATTGTTGGTGCACTGAAGAAATGTATCAACAACTAGTCGAGCACATAAAAGTAGTAACAAAACCATTGTTCAAAAATCGACAATTCTACATTCAGCTGGGCGAACACGATTGTGGTGAAGGTGAGGCGATCAAATTAGGAAACTGACGTTTTCCTTCGTATAATGCGCGCCTTTGAGTATTTCATAAGGCCGCATTATGTCTGAAGTCCGCACTCGCATTGCCCCCTCGCCCACTGGCGACCCCCACGTAGGTACCGCCTATATTGCGCTGTTTAACCTCTGTTTTGCTCGCCAGCACGGCGGCAAGTTCCTGTTGCGCATAGAAGACACAGACCAAACCCGCAGCACACCGGAATCCGAACAAGCGATTTTGGATAGCCTGCGCTGGCTAGGTTTGGAGTGGGACGAAGGCCCGGATGTCGGCGGCCCGCACGGCCCTTATCGCCAAAGCGAACGCATGGATATCTACGGTAAATACGCCTATGAATTAGTCGAAAAAGGCCACGCCTTTTATTGTTTTGCAACCGCAGAAGAATTGGACGAGATGCGTCGCGAACAACAAGCGCGCGGTGAAACGCCAAAATATGATGGCCGCAGTTTGAAATTATCCAAAGAAGAAGTACAACGCCGTTTGGATGCAGGCGAACCTTATGTCATCCGCATGAAGATCCCTGAAGACGGTGTTTGTGTTGTTGATGATTTATTGCGCGGCAAAATTGAAATCGAATGGTCACAGGTGGACATGCAAGTGCTGTTAAAAGCCGATGGCATGCCGACTTATCATCTAGCGAATGTGGTGGATGATCATTTAATGAAAATCACCCACGTGATTCGCGGCGAAGAGTGGATCAACTCTGCACCCAAACATTTAAAACTTTATGAATATTTTGGTTGGCAAGCGCCAGTGCTTTGTCATCTACCTTTGTTGCGCAATCCGGATAAATCCAAACTCAGCAAACGCAAAAATCCCACCAGTATTCTCTATTACAAACGCATGGGTTATTTGCCCGAAGCCATGTTGAATTATTTAGGCCGCATGGGTTGGTCCATGCCGGATGACCGCGAAAAATTCACACTGAAAGATATGCAACAACATTTCGATTTAATGCGCGTGTCATTAGGCGGCCCGATTTTCGATGTGGAAAAACTCAACTGGTTAAACAGCGCCTGGATTCGCGAAGATTTCACTCACGAACAACTCGCCGAACGTTTACACCAATGGGCATTCAACAAAGACTTGCTGATGCAAGCCCTACCCCACGCCCAATCACGCATGACCACGCTAAGCGATTTCGCACCACTCGCCAGCTTTTTAGTCAGCGGCATGCTGCCCATCACCGAAGCGCTGTTCACTGCAAACAAGTTGGATTTGGAAAAACAAAAAGAATTTTTGCAATTCGCTTTATGGCGATTGGAAGCATTACGTTTTTGGGACAAAGACACCCTCTTCACCGAACTCAAAACCCTCGCCGATCAAATGGGCATTAAAGTGAAAGATGCTTTGGCACCAATCTTTATTGCGATTGCGGGTACTACTGCATCTTTCTCAGTAGTCGATTCAATGCAAATTATTGGCCCCGATATGACCCGCGCAAGATTGCGCCATGCGATTAATGTGTTGGGTGGTTTTGGTAAGAATAAACAGAAGGATTTGGAGAAGGTGTTTTTGAAGTTGGGTGGGGATGCGGCTGAATCTTAGTTTTTATTGATCATCCTTTCACCCCCTCCTAACCTCCCCCTTGGCAAGGGGGAGGGACTGTACTCCCTACTGATTGCGAAGCGAAATTTAGTCCCCTCCCCTTGCCAAGGGGAGGGTTAGGGTGGGGTGAATGCTTTTCAATTACATCCATAATTTTTTCAATAACTGCGTTTAATTCTCGCATCACCTCATCGTTTCGAAAGCGCAAAACGACTATCCCTAACGAATGCATAAATTGATCGCGAATCTCATCATATTCCTGGCTGCCATCCTGGTAATGGCTATCACCATCCAATTCAATTGCCAATTTTATTTGCGGTGAATAAAAATCCGCTACGTAACGGCCTATTCCGTATTGCCTTCTAAATTTTATTCCTAACTGATTGGACCGAATTTTATTCCACAAAATTTTTTCTGGCGCCGGCGTATTGCTTCGCAATTCTTGCCTTAGTGATTTCTTACATGTCTGGTTGTAGATTTTATTGGTCATTGTCCTTTCACCCCCTCCTAGCCTCCCCGTTCACAAACCATATCCATATGGTTTGCCCTTCGGGCAACTTCGTTGTGCAAATTGATCCTTCAATTTGTGGCAAGGGGGAGGGACTAAAACTAATACTATGAATTCATCTTATTTAGAATATAGAGAATGCCGACAACAACGGCAAAGATCAAAAACACTAGACCATAAGCTTTGTTCACCAACGCAGAATTTTCTTTGGATTTATTTGATAATTGACTTTTTAATATCAAATCACCACTTCGCTTCATCAGTTGTCCGAATTCTATTAGCTGTTCATCTGAACGATCAACTATTGCTATTGAATCCAATTCGATAAGGCGTTTATTGGTCTCGATTAACTCTGTGACCTCTAGGTCTGTTAAATTACCCGCCGCTATCGCTAAGGATTCGAACTCCTTCAGTTTATTAATATCAGGTTTATCCATTTACAATCTCCGCAAATTTAAACATATCTTACAGAATTCCAATCGTGCTAATGGAATTTCATAAACTTTAAAATGGTTTGACCACTTTAGGATACATCACATCAATATTCTTTACCCAGTGGACAGATTCAGATTCAAAGCACGCCGGATCGTAAGTAAATCCTACCATCCATGAATGTAAACTGCGATTTTTATCTATGTAAGATATTGGCATTTCGACTCGATAACTAACACCAACGTCGATACCATATGATCTGTTAATGTAATCACTTACAATTAAATAATCAGCTGCTGTTAGCTCATATGTTGATAGCAAATTCTTAGAATTACTCATGCTGACATCTTGAATACCACGATAGCGCAATTCGTATTGCCATTTATTTTTATCGTTTAGGCGTTCGATAGGAATAAATGAATAGCCATTTCTGGGATATCGATCCAAGCCTAACTGACTCGAATAGAAGTAAATAGAAACATTTCCCAAGTTATGTACTTGAGTAACGATTGTCACGCTTGAAGTATCCCTATCACAGTCAAATCCAATTCTAATTTCAAAGCTTTCATCTAACGATTTGCCGACACCCGAATTCGGATAACAATTCAATGAAATTAAAAAAGATAAAGTAAAGAGAGACATTTTGCATAGTAAACTATTACTCATTTCCAATACCCGTAAAACCAATCCGGAAAATTTCTATAAGGTAAATTGAGAAGCACGCTTGATTTTTCTCGCTGTCTTTCTGCCATTTCATTATTTTTAAAATCCTCACCGAATCGTCCTTCGTAAATATCAATTATTCGTTTGAAAGCCCATTCGGCTTCTATCACATTATGGTTTCGGTCGACGCAACGCTCGAACCAATAGAGGGATTGTGCGATGTCTTGCTTGCCTGCTTCACCTGTCAGGTACATGACGCCCAAGTCATGTTGGGATTCAGCAAGACCCTGCTTGGCAGCTTTTGTATCCCAGTAGACAGTTTTATTAAAATCTTTTTTGACTATTTCACCATGTGCGTAACTGGTTGCCAAACAGCGCTGGGCTTCCGCTGATCCCAAGTGAGCAGCCAAGTATACTTTTTTTAATTGCCTCTGAGACACAACATAGTTCGACCAAAAGCCGCGACTTGCAGACATTGAGCTTAATAAATAAATTGCATTTGGATTTCTTTGTTTAGCGGATTTCTCAAGCCAGTTGATAGATTCAGATCGTGATGTACTTCTATCAGATGTGAAATACAGGTAACCCAATATTAATTGAGCATGTGAATTTCCTTTATTTGCCAGAGGGATAAGTAATTGTTTTGCTTTTCCGTAGCGTTCTTTAAGGATGAGTCGCTTGCATATGCTTAGACGATCGAACTTTATTTGATGTTTTTCCAATTATTACCCGCTAATCAATAATCCACCGGTTGACCAATAACATAAATACGCTGCTCTGACTCTTTTTCTGTCACAACTACATTAACCAAATACCACTTAGCATTCATTCGCTCTGCCTTAACAAAAACCTCTGCATCCTTCTTTGAACCATCTATAGTGTATTGAAAAGTCGCAATGCCAGAATCACCTGTTTCACTAATGTTGCCCGTCACGAAAAAACTAAATTCCAGATTTTTACCTAACAGGCGTTTTACCCTGAAATCCTTTTTGATCGCTTTGACTGATTTCTGATAAACCTCGCCTTTCATCATTTTCATTAACCCGGCAAGAAGCGCCGTGATTAACCCCACAACCAGAAGAGTCCCCAAAACAGAGCGAAGAATCCCATTAGTATTTTTCATGGAAATACCCCCTTGGAGTATGATTTATGATGAAAAACGGGTTTATTCGTGCAGGTCTCCCATAAAATCTAGCATCTTCTGAGCGGTTTGCTTGCTCTGGTTGAATACCATCCCGCTTGGCAATACGCTCAAGCCTGGACTTTTTTAATTTCTGCCCTGCACTGTTTTCCGCTTTTCATCGTAGCGATTGTTCTAAATCATATTTAATATTTTCAAGGTGTGTCTCAATTGCCTCCCTGATAAAATCTTCGAACAAGACACCCATATCTTCGAAGTCTTCCAATTCGTGATCAAAAAAATAGACATTCCTGTATTCACCTTCTTTTAAACAATAAAAATCGTCACTGGCATTGGTGCCAATCGCGATATATTCCGGATAACGTCTTATCTTTTTTTTCTGCTGTGGGTCCTCGCAGTTATAGGCAATAATACTGCGGGCAGTGTGGAATAGTGGATAGTCATCGCTTAACCATTCCCAGTCATCATTATCTTTACAGTTAACATGGTATAAACCGTTTGGAAAATCATTCAGGAAATCCCTATAAAAATCCGGTAGTTTTACATCCAACTCCATTTCAATGATGTCCAGATCTTTTTTACTGAGTCGTACCCCTGTCAAATCAGGCAAACTCGTATTAACCCAAGGCTGTCTTTTTTGGTTGGGATCCCCGCCCAGAATTTCAATAATTTCCCGCAGGCCCCAGGTTTTCGCAAATGCAATCGCATCACGACCACAGGGATAAACAATTTTTGTATCTACACCGTAGTCAACGAAAAACTTTACCAGCTCCTTATGCCCGGATTGTATTGCAGAAAAAAGAGGATTGACGTGGATTTCACTAAGATCTATTTTCGCTCCGTTATTCAACATCCACTGAATGACGTTGATAGAGCCATAGGATGCGGCATTTGCCAAAGGGGGACCAAAATAATCTGGTTCATTTAAATCAAAGCCTGAATCAAGCAGTGCGGTTAATCCAGCTATGTCAGCGTCACTTGCAGCCTGTCTGAACCACATTTTTCCACCGGTTTTAATAAAATCAGGATTTTTTCTAATGATTTTTTTAAACTCAAGGTAGTCTTTTGATTTAAATTTTTGAGTTGCAATTTGTATTTCTGTTTGCATTACCTTTCTCTTAATTCTAATAATATTCAACGCTTAGAGGACTGACTCTTTTTCTCCGACGCTGGCGCGGACGATGAAACCCACCCTTTCACAAACAAGCCTAAACCTAGCCCGCCTAGAAACACTAACCAAAAAGCCAACACAGGTTTATTTTCCAATCCACTCTGCAAGTTCATACCAAATACAGCGGATACGCACATTAATGGAAATGCGATGGCAGCAAGAATATTAAGTTTATTTTGAGCGCGGGTGCCCGCTTCAGCTGCGCGGGCTTGTGCTTCGGCGCTTCGAGCCAATCGAAATTCCAACGCGAGACGAGCATCTGCAAGTAACAATTCAAAACCACGCGCAATATCCACGCTGCGATCACGCATGTCGATAATGAACGGATCATTACCCAAGGATTCCCGCGCTGTTTGCAAAGCTAACTTCATATTAATAGAGGGCGCGCAAGTGGGAGTAAATTTCCCTTCAGATCACCATGACCTCAACCGTGAGCTTGATGCTTCATTGATATCCCTCCTGGAGCGGAGGCTTGGTTGTCTGTTGAATTAAACTCGAAAACCCATCAAGTGATGGGTTTTCGATAAAGTAATCGATCAAGGAGCATCAAAATGACTCACTTTGTATTGATAATTTCCAATTCTCTCGATCGAAATAACCTTTCCATTATTGGAGAATATCCAATCTGGCCAATTATCGGTTGCTGTAGTACCCAGATGTTCGTATGAATCAAGATCATAGTATTCCAAGGCCCCTTTCGAGGGCGTTGTCGCATCCATACTAGTGCCAATAATCATTAAATTTTTTCCAACATCGAATGAGATAGATTTTATATCGTATAAATTTAAACTATGGATCAACTCCAGACTTTTAATATCTCGAATCTCCCCTATTGAATTAATAACTAGATCACTATCTGGTTTCAGCCATTTATGTTGCATGTACGATTCTGATACATACACAACAGTTTTTTGGGGATCCGAAATATAGTCTAATCCGACCAAGCCATGCCATTGAGAATCAAATAGCGGAGCGTCTGTAACCTTTATAATTTTGTCGAATAATCCGTTGGCTCCCGAACCAGTTGAAATATGATCAACTAATTCGCCCGTGATCTTGTTATAAACATCTATTCCACCCAAAAATTCGATACTGCTAACTTCCTCGAACCAATAATGGGAAGACACAAATAGTTCATTACCTTTAATATAGAGATCAGCTGGAGGAACGCTTACTTCAAACGACTCAAAAAAAGCCTTTCGATTCAAATCAAATTTTAGTACAAATCCATTTTCAGGACCAAATAGATCTTTTTCACACTCCAATGGCGGTCCACCAAAGCAACCCTTGCCATTAAATCCAACATAAAGAATATTTTCTACACTCGAAAGGGCCATTTGAGTGGGCTGATATTTAAATCTATATTGTCTTATAACTTTTCCTGAACTTGCATCGATTGCCAAAATGGACAAAGTCTCAGGCGAGGTCAGATATACGATGTTATTTAGTTGATCGTATTCTGCATCCTCAACAAGCACGTCTAAGTCCTCGAGTTTCTCCGATTCCGGAACCACCCCTAAATAGGCTCCAAAACTCAAATCTAACGAAATTGATTTTTCTGCGGCCAATCCTGACGAATCCATTACTTGAAGAGTAATCATTTTCTTACCAGCAGTTTCAAATTTGACTGCATATTGACTATTAAAGGTAAAATTGGTATCCCAAACACCGTCCGAATTCAAATCCCATCTAAAACGCAATTTATCACCATCTTCTAAATCATAACTTGAGTGAGCATTTAGCTGAATAGGTTCTTGAATATCTATATAATTCTTATCTACCGTCACTGCAGCTATGGGTGGATTGCTTGAACCACAGCTAATACAAGGATTTGTAAAACTCGATATCTGCGTCGCCCCATTAGAAAGTTCGGAAATAACGTAAACTTTATCTTCTATTACAGCGAGTTCTCGTTTAGCGCCTTGTTCATAACCAGACTGACCGGAGTATCTATTAAAATTTCTCTTTCCTGAAACCAATAACGTATCCATATTTACATAAAATATCTCTTGCAAACCTAAAACGAAGTATTGATTAGAAAGTAGATCTTCCTTCACAAGATAACCACTTGGGGATACTCGATAATTTGCTACATCTAGATATTGGTAATTAATAAAATGTGTTCCAGCATCGGAAATTAGACTCTCTCCTTCTGTTAGAGTTAATCGAAAACCAAAACCGTTAACATCTATAAGGGAGTCAGCCTCGTCGTATATAAATACAGGCATTGGAACCCACGCATTTAATCCGCCTTGACCGTAATAACTAACAGCATCACCAATCGTAAAAATAGTATAGATATTGTGATGGATAACGATAAATTTTGATTTTCCTGAAACTATTCGGCCACCTTCACCGAAGTATCTTAAGTCCTGTAATTGTCTGTAGTCAGAAGTATCAAACACAACGATTCTAGCATCAGAAGGGGAATTATTTAGTGCCGACACCAAAACGAATCTGTTATTTACGACTTTAATATCTCTAGCATATATATCCTTTACGATAGAATTACTAACCCCTGAACCGTCAGAATGTATCACAAAGATTTCACTCTTCAGAAATGTCGAATCTCGATATTGTTCATAAATATATTTTTCTGCTGTAGCAACAAATACATCTCCATTTTCTCCGTTAATATCCATACTAATGATGTAATCGTCAAAAACTATTTCAGATAACAGACCTCCTGATACCAAATCATAACGCAAAAGTTTTTTATTATAATTCGCCACATATAGAAATCTATTTTTAGAATCGACCAGATATTTAACAACCCCCCTAGTTTCAATGAACTTATACTCTACTTTTACATCATCACCTATGGCAGAATTATCAGAATCTCTCCACTGTGTATTGTCAAATGGAAAATCATCATTAGAATTTATAACATTGTCGAAATCAAAATCGCCATTTTTCTGTAGGCTTTCAATGAAACAATACGTTATAAAGTTACTAGCCTCATCCACGCTTGGAATGCTAGAAACGTTCAATTTTTTTGTTAAATTGGTAATTTTATCGAGATTATGAAATTCATTTACATCTACGAATAAATCAGAAAGAACAATATTTTCTGACTTAATTAAAGATTTAGATTCTTCAGAAATAGATATTTTTTTTGAAAAAGAATTGCCTTCATTAAGCAACATCAATAGTCGGACTAAATTTACCACCTCATTTGAACGATGATTATAGGTATGTAGTAGATTAAATATAGATATAATCCTAGAAGATGGAACCGGATAGAATTCTATTGTGCCTAAATTGAAATACGTCGTACCTCCTTCACGCGCAATAAAACTAGAACTGAAATTAGAACCTTCGTTTATTAATTTGGTGACTCCATGAGTACCATCGCTGTTGTAAAAATTAAGTCCATCTATGGATAGCTCCGAAAATTTTGATGGGAATTCTACCCCCCAAATATTTGCAATCGGCCTAGATTCAGTATACTTTCGTATGTGCTCATCAACTTGAGAACTAGCATTTGAACTCGAGGTAAAACTGACTGTTGCACTGGAACTCATTGAGGATTGCGAATTTACGTTTCCTCCTCCCTCTCCACTGCCCCCGCCACCACACGCAAACAAACTCATAGCCAATAGAGTAATTGATATCAAATATAGAATTTTATCGATTCGCATCGCCGGCACCTTTTAATTAATGGATTATCCAAATACACAATAATTAGGAAACTACAGTTAAGACTTATTAACATGCTATCCCAATAACGACTGCTGATTTACCAGGAACAGCCACATCGATATCGTATCGCCTCTCCAGCGGAGCAGTACAACCTCTAGGCTTTATATATTCTTTTGAGATTTCCAATGCTTTATTAAAATCAATTTCACCCTTATCTTTTCTCTCAACAAATATGTAATAAGGCTGTTCAAACGCGACAATGAAAGTATTTAGTATATAAACAACTCCATCTTTTTCTATCTGCGCTTTGTTCTCCTCAACTAAAATCAGATCGCCGCGAGGATTTTTTTCCGATTCAACTCGCCTGCGCTCATCTTCCGGAACTGCCTGAAAGAAATCTATATCTGCACCGGGGAGATCTTTAAGTGATTTGTAAAATGCATTTTTGTCATACTTCACACTGATGAGATAGGACGCCCGAAAGTCTTCCCTGGCCTTTTCAGTTTCACCCATAGCTTTGTAAGCAAGCCCGCGACGCCAGTAAGCCCAGCCGTATCGCGGCTGATATTTCAACCCCTCAGTTATTAGCTCTACAGTTTCCTTATACTGTTTCATTTCATAAAGAGTCCATGCTTTATGATAGTAATAGGGCATAGCCGGACTAGTAATACATGCACTATATTTTTCTATTTCAATCAGCGATTTTTCATATTCTTGAACACTTCTAAACGCCGATGCTTTGCCCAAATAATCCCAGCAATTAACTTTTGTCGATTGAGCATCTTTATTTTTTGTGCTTGCGCATGAAGCTAATAAACCTATGAGTAAAAAAGTTATTATTCGCATAATTTCCTCTGCCTGAAATAATGTAATTTTCCAAAACCACCTTTAAACAAACTTTGCATTTACCTATTTATAATCGCTGTCCTTTAACGCAGATTGGAGCATCATCCACTATTCGCATCAAGGATCACCGCTATGAAATTACCGGCTTTTTATTTAGTTATCACGCTTATTGCGTTTTCTGGCCTGGCCTCTGCCGATCAACCTGATTTACGGGCACAGATCTGGCTATGGATAATAAGCTATTCTCTGCATTTAATGCCAGAGACCTCGAAACAACCAAGGTGATTTTCGACAGGGATTTGGAGTTTTATCATGACACTGGCGGTGTTTCCGATTATGACAAATCGATTGAAAATACCCAAAACCTGTTTGCCCGCAATACTGATTTAAAGCGCGAATTGCTGACTGATAAAACTGAAATTTATCCAATCAAGGATTTCGGTGCAATTCAAATCGGCGAACATCAATTTTGCCATACCGAAAATAACGAGCGGGATTGTGGAACATTCAAATTTGTACACATATGGAAAAATACTGACAACCTTTGGACGCTGGTGCGTGTTGTTAGTTATGCGCACTGAGTAGTATCAGCGCGCATAATAGTAAATCTAATGATTATTGACTTAGCGCCGACAGCTTCACTCTCTCGATCGGCTCACCATCCAGAATTACCCAGCTAATTGAATCGTAAGCGGTGATATCTTCGAGGGGATTTTTACCTAGCAATAAAAGGTCTGCCTGTTTGCCTTTTTCAATGTTGCCGATTTCATTTTCAAGACCTATTATTTTTGCATTACCTATGGTTATGGCTTTGAATAATTGCGGTAGGGATATTCCCATTTCCAGCCAGCGATTCATTTCCTGGCGACCATTGAAGCCGGGGAATTGTGTGTAAAAAGGGCCGCTGGGGGTATCGCTGCCAAATACCAACAGCTGTTCTGATTGCTTGAGTTGGTTGCTAACAATTTTCACGCGCTCCAACATGGGTTGATAGACACTCTTCACTTGTTGATATTGTTGTGCAGCAGTCATGGGGGTTTCGCTTTTGAAATAGCCGCTCATTTCATTTTTCATCCATTGGCCTGCATCAGATTGATACCATTGGAGCAATGATGCAGGTATTTCATGTTGAAGATCGGCCTGTTTAAAAAAATCCGGATTAAAAATTTCTTGTTCTCCATAAATGACTTGTACTGTAGGCTGCACTGCAATGCCGGATTTAATTAATTTTTTCGCAATGTCTGTCAGATCAGTTTGATTGATTGTGGGATCAGCATTCCATAAGCCGTGAACCATCATATCCACCCCGCTGGCTAATCCAAATTTATAGGACTCATAAGAATTGGCATGTAAAAAAACAGGCAGCTGGTGTTGATGGGCCTGAACAACAAGCTCGCGTACGATCTCTTCGCTTGGTGTAGGCAAATTTTTATTGCGGCCAAAACCTTTTTCATAAAAAACTTTTATACATTTCGCACCTTCTTTTTTTCCTGCTGCAACCAATTCCGCTGGCGAATGTTGGTCCGCATCAGTGATGCTTGTTGTTGAGTGCGAGTGCTTGTCATGCAAGTAATGACGAATAAGATCCGGGGACTGCTGTACAACATCCGGCATATTGGCAACGGGATATCCTTTGGGAATAATCACCGGCGAACAAAAATAGGCTTGCGGTGCAAGAGGTTGATTATTCCACCTATCCATCACCTCGCTGGTGCTGGCCAAATCCAACAGTGTGGTGAACCCGGCGTAGAGGTAACTTTTGGGAATTTGGGCGAGTGCGTCCTGATTAATTTTCGACAAGGCAGGATCATCCCCTTGCAAGATCAAACCGGGTACATCACGCAGATGCACGTGGGTATCGATCAAGCCGGGGATGAGATATTGCCCTTTGCCATCAATAACCCTGTCAGCGTGAAATTGTTTAGAACCGATTTCGCGAATGCGATCATTCTCAATCAATAGGTTAAGGGGCTTGCTCACCTCGGCGTCGGCCGTAACAATGCGGACGTTTTGAATAAGCAGGCTAGCCTTGGTTTCTGCTGCAGCTTGTAGTGTCAGGCTGGTAAACAACAGGAATGGGATTACAGGTTTTATAAATGTCATAAACTGGCTCCAGTGTTAGATGTGGTGAGCCATTTTGTGAATTTTGATCACTTCGAACGACCTCAAACGCGATCGAGGACATGAAAACTGCTAATCTCGCCGAAAAAATAATCGAAACTGCCAATTTGAATCTTAAGGACTCTGAATGCAGCAACCGCTTGCACTGATTTTTTTATCCTCTGCGATTATTTGCCTGCTATTGGCATCCGGATTTTTAGGGTCGAAAAAGCTCCAGTTTCTACCTGCGCGTTTGCATGGCATATGTTATTTGCTTTGCGCCCTGCAAAATTTTTTGGGATTTATCCTGTTTGGTTACAGATGGGAATGGGCCGGATTAGTGCGAGCAACCACCGCCATGATATTGGGGCCTGCCATCTATTGTTATTATTCAAGCCTGCTGACAAACCAATCGAAGTTTAATCGCCACTGGTTGTTGCATCTGATTCCTGCAGGCTTGGTACTCCTGCTGTGGTTATCAAAATCCCCCTTGCTTTGGTTGGTTGACTATTTGATTGTCAGCAGTTTCGCGATTTATCTGGCGACCAGCCTCAAACTCTTACTGGGCGGCCCACAACGCCTACAGCATCTTGCACAATATGCCGAACCTGCTTATCGCTGGCTGGTGATACTGGTGGCAATTATGGGGATCAATCTGGTGATCGAAGTCTTGGTTTCAGTGGAGCTCGCAACTGGCGTTGCGCCGCGCGAATCACGGGCGATTCTTGTGGGTGCCGGAACATTTTTAATTTTCCACAGTGCAACCCTGCTATTGGTGCTGACCCGCGCGCCCATTATGGAGTGGATACATTCATTACCAGAATTGCGCTTCAATAAAACCCATACCATGAGCGACGCCGAAGCGCGAGATATTTTTGAACGCTGGGAAAGAACCGTTCAGGAACGCGAACTTTACAAACGCGAAGGCGGTCTAACCCTCGACCAAGCTGGCAGAATTTTGGTTATTCCCGCACGCCATATTTCACAGGCAATCAATCGTATTTACGGTGGCAGTTTTTCGCAATATCTAAACGACTGCCGCGTCAAAGCAGCACAACAAATTCTGAAAAATAATCCTGACATATCCATTACTGATTTGATGCTGGAAGCAGGCTTCAATACCAAATCCAATTTTAATAAAGAATTTTTGCGGGTAACTGGATTGAGTCCGAGTGAATATCGGAAACAAATAAGCTAACTTTCAAAAACTATAGAAAATCAAAGATGATTCCCATAAACTCAACTCTTAAAAATTATTAACCAAAGGAAAATGTGCTTATGTTAAAGACATCAATTGTTGCCATCATATTTTTCGTTATGGGATTTTCTGCATCCCACCTCTATAAAAACACACCCGATGAAATCAACGAACCACTTTCAGCCATTGAGATCCCACTCCAGAAGCAAAACTCAATTCCTCCAAAAAATGTATCGACTGGAGTAGTGAAAACCAGCACGCAATCAACCTCATCCGCACCAAGAGTAATAAAGTTCGACGAACCCAAGACATCTTTCGGCTATTATCAGGCATTTGCATCCCTCGATAATTTTAGTGCCGATGAGATAGCAAATTATTTATTATCTATAGACCCAAACAAAACGGAAATGAGGCGACAGATTGCATGGTATCTGTCGGGAAAATTTCCGGAAAAAGTATTTTTTTTATTAAATTCAAACCTGATTACCAGTGACCTTGAACTATCAAAGATACTTATTTTCAATGTTTCATCTAATCACCCTGACATTACCATGGCATGGATAGAGGACAATCAAGATATTTTGGACGCAGTATTTCAAAATAGCACCGAGGGATATCAACTCCAGTTGAACACACTCAAGGGGCTAGCAATGCTGCCTGAACACAAATGGGATGCTTATGAAAAAGGACGCAAGCTCATACAAAACGGCCCAAGAGGAAAAGATAAATACGCGATGCTTACTTTAGCTCAGCTTACAGCAAGCTCTAACCCACAAGAAGCGATCAATTATGCATTATCGAGTGAAGATGGGAAAATAGATGCCAGCTTGCTCAATGGTGCACTGAATGAGTTAGCCAAAGTTGATCCAGATGCCGCAGCAATTCATATTCTAGAAAATCAGCAATTAATTGATCCCTCTTCTGTTACAGCAACCACAACTGCATTAGTATTCAAAGATAAATCTGATAACGCTTTTCGTTTGATTAATGCTTTAAAAAGCGATGAATTAAAAAACCGCGCAATCAGCGGACTGGCATCCAATATTGTTACCCAGGGAAAAAATGAAACCGATGCTTTAAAGCTCGTTCAAACAATGGCGGACGATACTTCAAAAATCGAGGCAGCGAGGGCGGTCATTACCACCATGTCTGTTGTGGGGTACTCTGTAGAAAGGCAACTTGATATTCTGAATCAAGGACTCACCACCGTGTCAAATTCTTCGAAATCTTTTCAATATGCATGGGTACTACATAATGCATACGGGAACAATTCTAGTGAAATCAATAATCAAATTATTCAGCTTGAAAGAAATAACGCAGAATTAGCAAAAGCTGTTCAAACAACTCTGGAACATTTTGAATAAAGCTCAAAGCTTGCTATGCACAAAAATTTAAGCTATGGTTCACCACATGAACACTTGCCCTTTTTTCCATTCTATTTTATTGAACGTCGCGCAGAGAAAAAATTCTGTTCGCGCCTTCCATTTCTTAGGCGATTAAGTTTTTTAATAACTTAATCGCCTAACCTCACTCGCTACAAAAAAATCTCTCATTTTTTAATGTCGCTTTGTACAAGGTCAAGCGGCTGTAAACCTATGCCTGTCTTTCGAGGTACTTATGTCTATTGTTAAAAAAACGCTTTTTATTTCTGAACGGGATTATCAAAGCTTGCTGCCTTTGATAGAAAAATACGATACGCCAGCTGTAGAAGCACTGGATAACGAACTTGGTCGCGCCAAAATTGTTCGCAATACCGAATTGCCGGTAGATGTTGTCGCGATGGATTCGCGAGTGACATTTATTGATTTGGACACCGCCGAAGAATCAACTGTAACTTTGGTGTATCCAGCCAATTCTGATATCGAACAAATGAGAATTTCTGTTTTGTCACCTGTTGGCACAGCGCTTATAGGCTTGCGTGTGGGAGGCAAAATCGATTGGCCCTTACCCAGCGGAAAGATTCGCCATCTGCAAGTGGTTGCCGTTACACAAGCAGAAAAAATCCATGCACAACTCGCCTGATAACGAGTGATTTTCCTTCGGATGAATTTAATTCTGATTCATCCGAAGGAAATTTCTCTCAATCATCACTGTTTATTCCAGACTTGCACCAAACCTATAAGATGCGTCAGACCAATTGCCAAGACTATGGCGGATGAGTAGTACCAAAAAGCCATAGTATTTTCTGGAAAATAAGGTGTAATCAAAGGAAAGGCTATTCCACGCGCAAGATAAATCAAACTAATGCAGACCAAAGCAGTGCGCAGCAGTGGTAGTTTACGAATCACTCCTGCGCCTGATAAAGCAAAAGCAGACCATGTCAGTAATATACCGGCGAGCAGAATACAAACCACTATCGGCTCAGTGGTATTGCCGGATTCATACATAACTGCCATTGCCTCGGTTCCGAGAAAACGAAACAAGGGCGCACCGAAATAAATACAAGCCAAATGAAGAGCTGCAGCAATTGCACTCAAGCTTGCGCCGAGTATTAAGAATTTATTGGGTTGACCAGACATAAAGCGTCCTTGATATTTCCTGTTGGGTTGAAAAATTGGGCCAATCTAACGCTGAATAATCAAATTAACAATACACAACACTTGCCTGGTTTTAGATAAGGTAAATGAATGATGAGCATATTGTATCTTTAATCATAAATCGCTAGGCTTCGCCGATTACCCGCTTGGAACCTTTTCAATGACAACAATTGATCGCAATATCAAACTCTCGCAACGCATGGTGCAGGAACTTGGCCGCATGATTGTTTGTGGTGAATATACCAATGACAGTTTTCCTACCGAGGCGGAATTGTGTGAAAGCTTTGGTGTGAGTCGGAGTGCGGTGCGTGAAGCAGTGAAAATGTTGTCGGCCAAAGGATTGATTGCCAGCAAACCCAAACAGGGGATTCGCATTCAACCCGAAGATCAATGGAATATTTTTGATCCGGATTTGTTGCAGTGGGTACTGCACAGCAAACCTTCTTTGCAAGTGCTGAAAGAATTTTTACAAGTGCGCACTACCATTGAACCCGGTGCAGCTGCATTGGCTGCCAGCGACGCCGATGAAGAATCGATTAACAATATTGAGAAAGCATTGGAAAGGATGCGCAGAGCTGAAGTGGGTACTCGTGAGGAACTGGAAGCCGATATAGCCTTTCACGTCAGTATTTTGTATGCCAGCAAAAATCGTTTTTATATTCGTTTGCGCGATTTTATCTCGACTGCGTTAAGTGTGAGTATCAGCCACACCACACCTATAAAGGGCAATTACGCCGAGATTGTGGAAGACCACACCAAGGTGTTTAGAGCCATTAAAAATCGCAACCCTGAACGTGCGCGACAAACCATGTTTGCGCTGGTCGATGAAGCCTTGTGTTTTATTGAAGATGAAATCAGCCGTTTACCGCAGTAAACGAACTTGATAAAAAGCACCGGCGATAGAATTTTGATTCGCCACAAATTTCACAATCAATTTGCCTTTGGCTGCTTTGACTATCGACTCCGGAATTAGGTAATCAACATCCACAAATTCGGCATCGCTGGATTTCAAATTCACATCCGCAATTTTTACCTCGTTCACATAAATCGCAAACTGGCGATTGTTTTCGGATCCTGCATAGGTGATGCGTAAACCTTTGGCTTCCTGCTTTTTATCGGACATCTCATAGCTCATCCAACTGTGCGTTTGACGCCAGTGTCTTGCCATGTAAAAACCGGTTTCAGTGGCTTCGCCCTTAAAGAAATGATCTGACTCGGGCTGTTGTTCACCAAGTGCCACTTTATCTATAGTGAGCGCATCCAACTCAATTCGTTCACGCTCTGCCCTGCCGATTTCTTTACGGGCTGCGTCAATTTTTTCCAGCGGCGAATAAGGCCAATAAACCGTGTAACGCGATTCATGCACTCTGAAAAAGGGAATTAATTGCATATCCGTTTGTTTACCATTAATTAATCCCGAAGCATCAAACGTCAACGGCTTGCCTGCAACAGGCTTCAGATTTTTAATAAAGTCCTGAGTGTTACCCAATAAAAATGGCGAGGCTTCCAACGAGCAACGCTCACCGCTGGCAATGTGCCCCATACGCGAATCATCAGCAAAATAATTGAGTGATTCGCCTGCAATAGGTTGAGTTTTAGCAGCAAGAACTATAGGGCCGTGTAACACAGCATAATAAGGTAACTGACCGGGAATTTTTTCCAAATGCGTTTGCATGGGTAACTGCAGGCGAATCTTGTCGCCCTTTTTCCAGGCTCTATCCAATTCAACATAATGGCCAGGCGCAGCTGTCACAGATTGAGCTTCACCATTAACTTCAACTGATAACTTTCCAGCTGCAACCCATGATGGATAACGAACATGTAATTTGAATCGTTTATTTTTATCGATAGTGATATCAACCGATTCCTGATCAGGAAAGGCACTGGTCATAGTCAAGGCTATGCCCTGCTTTTTCATTTGCAATTGCGACGGAATAAATAAATTGATAAACACTGATGGCGATTTTTTGTGACTGAAATCAGTTGCATAAATAAATTCACCGTATTTGGAATGACTTTCCAAACCTGACCCCACACAACACCACATGCCCTTATCCACTTGCGAATAAACGCGGTAATGATTGGGACGCATAGGTGTGAAATAAACAAAGCCACCAGTACGCGGATGTTGTGATGACAAAATATGGTTGTAGAGCGCACGCTCGTAATAATCGACATAACGAATAGATTCGGTTGAACGGGTATCGGTTGCCAAATATAACAATTCCGTCAACCGCAACATGTTATAGGTATTGCAAGTTTCCGGCCCTTCCACCTCATCAATCATGGACGAAAAATCTTGCTCACCGTGAAAGTGTTCACGCACACTGTTACCACCAATTGCCACGCTGCGGTTATTCACCAAAGTATTCCAGAAAAATTTGGCCGCTTTGTGCCACTCGGGATTTTGGGTAGCACTGGCGTAACGTTCAAAACCAATCACTTTGGGGATCTGAGTATTGGCATGCAAACCGGTTAGATGATCCTGTTGTTTTTCCAAAGGCTGCAATATGGCTTGATGAGAAAATCGCTCAGCCAATTGCAGATATTTTTTATCGCCGGTAATAGCTGCAACATCAACAAAAATTTCATTCATGCCGCCGTGTTCAGTGCGCAACATTTTCTGCATTTCATCGGCGGATAAATTACGAGTAAGATTGTAGGCCCAGTTTGAATATTCAATCAGCATGCGTTTGGCTTTTTTATTGCCCGCATAGGTGTAAGCATCGCGTAATCCGGCAAAGGTTTTATGCAGGTTATACCAGGGCACCCAACGATTATTGGTTGAAAAATTGTCAGCACGAATATCGCCTGCTTTAATTTCGGTCCAGGCTTTTTGACCCTCGGGGATACCACCCAAATATCCATTACCATTTTTATCCTGGCATTTTTTTAACTCGTCTATGACGTAATTCAAACGCTCCAGTACTTGTTGATCGCGAGTTGATGCGTAGAGTATTGCCAATGCTGACACATAGTGCCCACCCATATGGCCATCGAGCCCGGAAGATTCCCAATTACCGTAGGATTTTTCAAAAGGTAACCCGGCTTCACGACGAAAGGGTGCCAGAAGTTTGTCAGCATCCAGTGATAATAAATATTGTTTGTTAGTTTCCTGCGCATGCAGAAACGGGCTATCCAACAAAGTAACCTGTTTAAGCGGAACCAATTCCAGAGCGCAAACCTGGGTTGACAGCAACCAACAAAAGAACAATATTTTTTTCACTGTTATGCCTCTCTCACTAGTATATTTTTGTCATACCCGAAGGGTATCCAGCGACTTTTTCAGTGGACAGTCACTGGATGCCCTTCGGGCATGACGAGTTACTTATCTACACTGTTTTACATATCCAACTTCATCACAAAACCCTGTGCATGGTTGAGCGTGATTTTATATGGCTTGTTGGCATCTACTTTTTCTGATTGAAAACTTCTGGCGCCGTTATTGCCGGATTTAATCGCAATAGCGGAAGATGCCTTGGCAAAACTTAAATCCACTTCAAGACTGCGAGCAGTTTTTTCTGCACTGATGCCAGCGATATACCATTGCTTGCCAGCGCGTCTTGCAATCACCACATATTTACCTGGGTAACCATCAATAAATTTCACATCATCCCATTCGGTGGGTAAGTTGCGTAAAAAGTTTTTGACGTAATCCGGAGCGGTTGCCATACCCTCAGGAATTTCGGCAAAGTGTTGGATGCCCGACAACATCAACACTGACTCTGCCAATTCAAAAGAATTTTCAGTCACGCGTTTGATGTTGGGGATATCACCAAATGCCATAGGTGTGTAATCCATTGGATCAAACAGATTGCGTGTAAACAATGCGTTGAGTACATGCGCTGCAACTCGATCCTGATTTTCCTGAGTGAAAGTAGTAAATTCGAATCCTTTAATCGATTCCATAGTCATCAGGTTGGGATAAGTTCTTTGCCAGCCTCGTGGCAAAGTTGCACCATGAAAATTAACCATCAAACCATGAGCAGCGGCATCCTTAATAATGTCGATGTAATACGCCATAAACGATTGGCCATCCCCACCGAAGAAATCTACCTTCACGCCTTTAACACCAATTTTTTGCAAACGTGAAAATTCTGCAACACGTTGTTGATGTGAGAGCAATTTGCTTTTGGGTGTCATGGGTGATTGATTCCAATCGCCTGATGAGTTGTACCAAACCAAAATACCAATATTCTTTTTCGCTGCGTAATCAACTAATTGTTGCAGTTTTTCGTAACCGATTTTTTGATCCCAATCAGCATCGATCAGGGTGTAGTCCCAATGCATATCAGCTGCGTAATCGATAAATTTTTTCTGCACATCAAAGGTGGTGTAATCATCTTTTAAAATTGCCCAGCTCCAGGAACTATGGCCGGGTTTCACAAATGAATTCTCCATGGCCACTGCAGGTTTAGCCAAATCAGTACCGAGTGTAGATTCCATTAAATCGGTTAATGAACCTATTGCCATAATGCGCCAGGGCGAGTGCAATTCACCGGTTGAATTCGCCAGCAACTCACCTTTTTCACCGGTCGCGGAAATAAATACCTCTTCCGGTTGGGGCGGTACCAGATTGTATTCGCCTTTGTTATCGCCCAAATCCAAATGGGATGCATGCCAACTGCTATCCAGACCGGATTCAGAAATAGCAATCCAGTTATCACCGGATTTAAATAATGCAGGAAATACCCAACCTTGTTTAAGAGTGGATTTTGTACCGACTGGAATATCTTGCTGATAATTTTCTTCATAAGAAGGATTGGTATTGCTCCAACCCGTTTGTGCAACTGACATAGGTTGCAACCAGGCTCGGGTATCAGTAGCAAACTGAAATCCGGTAGTTTCCTTCACGAATTTTTTATTGCCAATTGCAGCATCGGTAATGGAATACCGAAAGGCAACACCATTGTCCGATAAACGGAAAGTCACTCTCATGGTTTGCTGTTTTGTATTTTCAATCAAAAATTCCTGTTGATTGGCGGTGTAGGTTATTTTACTTTTTTTACCTACACGCATTTCATAAGTATCAGACACCTGCGCGATAGCAGATTGCTTTTTAATGCTGACACCTTGAGTAAAATCCGCTGTGGTTAATTGCAAGCCCAGTTGCGAATTCAGAATAATTGGCTGATTGTTGTAATTGACCCGATACAACAACTGGCCTTGATCATTGGTGAAAATTGTTGCCACTAATTGTTTATCAGGGCTGGTTAACGCATTAGGAGCTTTGTTAACACAAGCGCTGATCAGCGATGTGGATATTAACAATAGAATTAGTTTGGTGATTTTCATTTTTACCCCTAATAGAAATATTAACTTTTGTCATCCCCGAAGGGGATCCAGCGCCCTACAGATCAACATGACAAGACATTTGAGAAGATATAGCGAGTTAAATATACAAAGTTACTGGATGCTCTGCGAGCATGACGAGTAGTAAAAAAAACAGGTGCATATCGCACCTGTTTTTTCGTGACTCGAATGATTACTCGAGCGCTACGACTACCACAGATTTTGCAGGAATGGACAAATTCAATTTGCCGTTGACTGCGTCAGCTGAATAGGCTTTTGGAACAATGGTATCAGGTGCTGCGAAAGTGTTGTGAGTATCCATTTTGTCGGATGTCAAAATTTGACCCACCGCTTTTTTCGCTGCCAAACCTTTCGCATTCACAGAAACCACTTCCGCTTTGGTTGGATGCAAGTTGGTTAAAGCCACATAGACTTTGCCATCTTTTGCTTTTGCTGCTGATGCACTAATCATAGGAACTGACTTGTCGCCAGATTTGTAATCAGGTGTTTTAATTCCCAAATCAAATGAGGTTGCATCCTGGAATGGAACATACATTTTGAAGGCATAATAGGTTGGAGTCTTAATCATTTTTTCTTTATCAGTCAAAATCATCGCCTGCAACACGTTTACCATCTGTGCAATGTTACTCATGTGAACACGATCAGCATGCTTGTGGAAAATATTTAAATTCACCGCAGCCACTACCGCATCACGCAAAGTATTTTGTTGATACAAGAAACCTGGGTTATCACCTTTTTCAGTATCAAACCATGTGCCCCACTCGTCTACATAGAAGCCCACTTTTTTCTCTGGATCATTTTTATCCATCACTTTTTTATTGTTGACGATAAAAGATTCCATACGATAAGTGTTAGCCATGGTAGAGAACCACTCACTTTCCGGGAAATTGGTGGCAGCACCTTTCACTGTCCAATCGCCTTTTGGCAAGGTGTAATAGTGGAAGCTCACTGCATCCATACGCAAACTCCAATTGGGTTTGACGTTTGCAGTTAAATAATCTGCCCAGCTAGTGTCGTCAGTGTGACCACCACTCGCAATTAAAATAGGAGTGTTATCTTTCGGTGTTTTCAGGAAACTGGCGTATTGCTTGTATAGGTTGGTATAAAACTCAGGCGTCATGTTACCGCCACAACCCCAGGATTCGTTGCCAATTGCAAAATAGTGAACACGGAAAGGTTTATCGCGACCGTTTTTGCGACGCAACTCAGCGAGAGTTGATTTGCCTTCAGCGGTCATATATTCCAACCACTCTGCCATTTCTTGTGGTGTGCCGGTTCCCAAATTACCGTTGATATAAACTTCTGATCCCATCATTTCTGCGAGATCAAAAAATTCGTGTGTACCCACTGCGTTATTTTCTTCAACGCCGCCCCAGTTGGTATTCACTTTTACAGGACGCTTGTCACGTGGGCCAATACCATCACGCCAGTGGTATTCGTCAGCAAAACAACCACCAGGCCAACGCATCAGTGGAACTTTAATATCTTTCAGTGCGCCAACAACATCATTGCGCCAACCACGAGTGTTGGGGATTTTTGAATCAGGGCCAACCCACAAACCTTCGTAAACACCACGACCCAGGTGTTCAACAAATTGACCATAAATATTTTTATTAATAATCGGGCCCGGCTTGGTGGTATCAATAGTGACTTGCGTGTCAGCAAAAGCAATGCTGCTGGACAGCACCAAGCTCGACAAGATCAGCTTTTTAAAATTAAACATAAAATGTTCCTCGTGATTTGCAAAATGTTACTCGTGAATTAGTAAAGTTTATTGGCAACACATCTCTCCTCTAAATAAAAAATCTTATAATTGCATGGTTGAACTTTAATGGCTTTTGAACAATCTTTTTTACGGATTTTTACAGATAAAATTTTCTGATTTTTCAGAATCACCTGAGCCTTTGTACTGCGCATAAGAAGGATATGGGCATAAAGGTCTGCTGCGATTAGGAAATGCTTGCCCGGTTGAGACTATTTGATCAGGCGCTTGATTCTGTTCTACCCAATTCACAATCGGGTCAATCATATCGATATGGTCCAACGCAGCGGCACCACCAGCGCAATGGCCCATACCCGGCACTAAAAATAAACGGCTCCATTGCGATACTTTTTCTTTACCACCGTTATCTTTTACCAACTGATCGTAATAACGCGCTGTTTCTTGTGCCGAAAACCAGGGATCGCTCACACCGTGATAAAAAATTAATTTTCCACCGTTGTTGGAAAAAGTATTGAGCAATGTCCAATAAGCAGAATCACCCACAAATGCAGCAGGTGTTGACGCATTCATGGCCTCTTGATCTACATTCATTTCAGTCGTGGTGATTTTTCCAACAATTGGATGGAAACCGGGATTTAACAAACCAGGAATACCCTGGGTTTCTGTTATACCTGTATCAAACCAAAAACCGGGATAGACTTGAACACCCAATGAATTTTTCGGGCCAGCAAAACCCAACTTGATAGCTTTGGCTTTTTCCGGGCTGATGCAATCAGCTTTTTGAGTTGCACTGCAGGCGAGTGACATAGGATCAAAGTTACAACCAACAACATTGGAAATCATTTTGTCAGCAACACCATCCATCGCATCGCATTGTTTTAACAAACCATCCATCACCACTTTTTTATCTTGCGCTGTTAACGCTTCAGCAACTTTGGGATGACCCTGTTCATCTTTTGGTGCAACTTTCGCTAGAGAAATCATCACCCACTTGTCAGCCAGATTGGAAAAACTGGTACGCATTGCCGGTGCACCAGCGACTATGCCATCGAACAAACGCGGATAACGTTGCGACATAATCATGGCTTCGCGGCCGCCAGTCGAACAACCCATGTAGTAAGAATGCTCGGCTGCTTTTCCGTAATATTGCGCAATAATTTTTTTGGAGGTGACGGCAACTTTGCCAATCGCTTGATACAAAAAATTCAAGGTTGCTTCCTGATCACTAAAAAAGCTGGAATCAAATCCGTGAGTGCCTTGGTGACCAGTATCAGTAGTAACTACCGCAAAGCCGCGTTGCAATCCGGTCATATCACCGGCTGCATTACTCCCCAGTGGTGTGGCGACCGAACCATTTAATCCGCCACCACCTTGCATCATAAAACGACCATTCCATTTTTCTGGCAGTGTAATTGCAAAACCGATCGCATAAGGTTTACCACCCTCGCCTATACGCTCATCAATTACGCCATCAATACGACAATAACTACCGAGTGTGCCCGCATAAGGGCGTTGATACATAACCGGTGGCACCGGGCCTGCGGGAACCACAACCGCCGTTTTAATTTTGACGTTGTTGTCATCAGTATTAAATGACAAAAGTTGCTCGCATGGATTAGCGCTTTGAACAACGTCGGATTTTTTACCGGTTGAACAAGCAACAGATATAAATCCTGCACAAATCAAAATAATTAATTTTGGAAACCACTGCATTCAATCTTCCTCTTTATATTTTGTGTAGGTTGGAAGAGCGCAGCGACTTCCGACAAATAATCTCAATTCGAGATCGAAATGTCGGAAGTCGCTTCGCTCTTCCAACCTACGAGACAATCTCTAAATTTTTCCGTCATACCCGAAGGGTATCCAGTGTCTTTAAAACAATTGAAAGTCGCTGGATGCCCTTCGTGCATGACGAAAAATATCAGTTAAATATCTTTATTCGTTTTAATCGTGAAACTACTCGCAACACCGGCAGCAGGAACCAAACCGGCTCTTTGTTGCGGTTGACCACCGCCGATCCAGAGATCCACTTTGCCTGCAACCAATGCGCGTTTGCCATTTTCATCAACGCTACTTAAATCGCGCTCACTTAATTCAAAGGTCACTTTTTGTGTTTTGCCTTTTGCAATATGAACACGTTTAAAACCAATCAAACTGCGAATGGGTGAGCCAGCCAAATCATTGCGTGACATATAAATTTGTACGACTTCATCTGCATCCATTTTCCCGCTGTTGGTCACAGCCACTGACAGATTTAATTTGCCTGACGCAAATTGTGCCGGTGAAACTTTTACATCTTTATAAGAGAACTGACTGTAAGAAAGCCCATAACCAAATGGGTAAAGTACTTCGCCCTTGTGATATTTATAAGTGCGATTTTGCATGGAGTAATCGCCAAAGGCTGGCAAATCATTGACTGAATTGTAGAAGGTGACGGGCAAACGTCCAGCAGGGCTAATATCACCTGCGAGAACTGATGCAATAGCTTCACCACCCTGCCCGCCGGGGTACCAGGCTTCGAGTATTGCAGTAGCGTTTTGATCTTCTTGTTTAACTGCCAAAGCACTACCATTGGTTAACACCACTACCACAGGTTTGCCTGTCGCATATAAACGTTTGAGCAATTCAGTTTGCGCACGCGGCAAGGATAAATCGGTGCGGTCACCACCAATAAAACCGGGTAAAGGCACAGGCATTTCTTCGCCTTCTACTTGTGCAGTAATACCACCAACATAAACAATCACATCCGATTTTTTTGCAATATCAATCGCTGCATTTGCACCAGGATTGGATGGCAAACTCCACACCAAATGTTCATCGCCTTGCTCACCACGTTGGAAAGCTTCAATTTTGATTGGATAAATTTTTCCGGCTTCCATTTGCACACTGCCACTGGCAATCACCGGACGCCAATCCACATTCCAGGCATTGATGACAACTTGATCGTTAATCCAAATACGATAACCACCATCAGCAACATAACGCATAGTGTATTCGCCAGTTTCAGGCGCTTTGATAAAACCAGTCCAACGCACGGCACCGCTGGCAACTTCGCGCTGCCACACCACTTTTGCATTTTTATCAATGCGTTTTAATAAAGGTTTGCCGGTGTAACTGTTGTCGACAAAGTATTCTGCGGTTAAACCTGATTGACGACATTTTTTATCAACGCACAAAACATTATCCGGCACCAGATTTTGTACAGGATCAATCAAACCAGTGCCTTGAGCATAATGAATCGCGTTTTCACCAAAACGCGCGCGCAAACCTTTTAAAGGTGTAACCGGTTGTGAAGGTGTACCGTTGTAGTTGCCAACCAATGCCGCGACGCTATCGGCTGTTGGGCCAATCACCGCGATATTTTTTATTTTTGAAGATAAAGGCAAAAAGTTGTCTTTATTTTTCAACAACACCATGGACTCTTCTGCCATGCGACGCGCCAATTGGCGGTGTGCATCTGTGTCGTTATCCAAACTGGTAATTTTCGGGAAGACTTTGGTGCGCGGATCAAATTGCCCCAATTGCATACGTGCAGTAAATAAACGAATTAAGGATTGATCAATCAAGGCTTCGGTGATTAAACCTTTATCCAATGCACTGCGAATATGATCCGCTTCTTTGGCATCACCGCAGATATTATCCATACCCGCTTCAAATACGGCTTTAATGCCCTCTTCCGGCGTTTTGGTAAAGCCATGATTGTCTTTTTCGTACACATCAAACACAGCACCACAATCCGATACCACAAAACCTTTAAAGCCCCATTGATCGCGCAATTTTTCTTTTAATAAAAAATTACTCGCACAAGCCGGTGCGCCATCAATCGCGTTGTAAGCACACATTATCGATTGCGCTTTGCCTTCAGTGACGGTGGCAAAAAATGCTGGCAGATAAGTTTCTTCCAAATCTTTCGCAGAAGGATTGTAATTATCCTTATGGCGACTGGCTTCTGGCCCGCTGTGCACCGCATAGTGTTTAGGAGTCGCCACAACTTTTAGAAATTTCGAATCATTGCCCTGCAAACCTTTTACAAAGGCTACGCCGAGTCTCGCGGTTAAATGCGGATCTTCACCGTAAGTTTCTTGCCCACGACCCCAACGCGGGTCGCGAAAAATATTAATGTTGGGCGACCAGACTGTTAAACCGCCAAACCAATCTGATCCGCCAAATCTATGTTGTCTTGCAAAATGTTTTGCGCGGAATTCCGTACTGATCACATCCGCCACATTAAACATTAATTGATCATTCCAACTTGCCGCCATTCCAACAGCTTGCGGAAATACTGTCGCTTCACCTAAAGCCGCGACGCCGTGCAAACCTTCGTTCCACCAGTTGTATTCACGCACACCCAAGCGTGGGATAGCGGGTGCATCGTTAATCAGTTGTGGAATTTTTTCGTCGATGGTCATTCGACTAACCAAATCCTTAGCGCGCTCTTCAAAACTTAATTGGGTATTTTGATAAGCTGGTTGATCTGCTTCTGCAAAAACTGCAACTGAACTTAATAAAACACCAAGTAGAGACCACTTACCCATTGCTGATGCGAATTTTATTTTTTTCATAAAAGAATCCGTTTAATTGATAAGATTAAAGTGAAAACACTTTGTTCAGGAATTTGATCATGTCAGTCACTGTAGGTTCCGATAATTCCTTAAAGCAACCTTTGTTATAGTCATTACAACCTGAATCCAGATAGCCGTGCCCTTTACCAGGGTAGACTACAAATTCAATATCCGTTTGCCCCAAGGTTTTTAGTTGATCTATGTAGATTTGGGTGCGGGCAACTGTCGCAATTTTGTCTAATTCACCGACATGGATAAACTGCGGTGGCAATTGATAGTCACTGGCTTTAACCGGGTACTGATCAGAGGATGCGGCCAAATAATATTCCGGGTGATCAACATAATTTATTTTGTCACCGAATAATCCACGCGGTTTTGCTTTGGCCCAACCCCAGGCAGGATTGCTTGCTGTTTCATATTTGTTTTTGGCGCGCTCTATCAAGTTATAACCTGTGTAACTCAAAATGGCAGCTTGCACTTTTAAACCATCTTTGGCTGCTACTTGTTCTGCAGTCATACCTTTGGGCAAATAAACCGGTTTAAAACCCAGTGGTTTTTTATCAAAGCCGTCACTATCCAAATTACGACCGGCATGCAAAATCATTCCCGTTAAATGGCCACCGGCGCTGTCGCCGGTAATAGCTACTTTTTCAGGGTCGCCAGAATAATTTTTGATATTGTCTTTCACCCATAGCACTGCACCCATAGCATCTTCTATGGATTCGTTAATGGTAGTGGTGTTATCAAGATCAGACAACAAACGGTAATTGGCATTCACCGTAATAATATCGGTGCGCGATGCAATCCTATCGGCGAAATCGGTCATGATGGATTTGTTATTCAGTAAAAATCCACCACCGTGAAAAATAACCAACACTGGTTTATTTTTGGTTTCAGTTTCAGGCACTGCAATGTCGAGTGTTAAGTCAAAACCTTTTGGGCTGGCGAACACTATATCCTTGTAATGTTTTATTTTGTGGTCTGCAAACGCTGATGTACTGAGCAATCCAATCAAACAACTGATAAGCCATAGTTTACGCATTTTTCATTCCTCGTATTGACCTAATGTATTTTTTTGATTTTTATTAACTATTAAATTTTGTTTCTGATCGCCGTCATTAGCGAAGCTAATCCAGTGCCTTTTATTCAAATGACTTTTATTTAAGCGCCTTTGATTTATAAGTCACTGGATACCCTTCGGGTATGACAGTTTTAAAACTGATTTACCAAAACACTGTATAAATTGCTGCCGTCATGCCGATTAAAATTACTGTGTGGATAATGTCCCACTTGTCGATGCTGGCTTTGATTTCCATTCTTTGTTCGGGCGTTATGGAATGATAAGTCAGCCCTTTGATTTGTTCGTCAGTTGGTGGTTTGGTAAATATACTCACCACAATCACCAACACCAGAATGATTAAAAACAGATAAGTACAGTAGTAAAGCCAGTTCATGTGAACCAATTGAGTTAATAGGCTTTCGGTTGGCAAGTGTTTCTCAAATATCATCAATACCAAACGCAACATGCCCAATACAAAACCGGCGACCAAACCTGTCATAGCCGCAGTTGCCGTAATGCGTTTTGAAAACACACCTAACAAAAACACCACTGCAATTCCCGGTGCAATCAGCGCTTGTACCAATTGCAAATATTCATAGAGAACATCCGATACTAATTGCATGATCGGAATCCAGACCACGCCCAACACCACCACCGTAACCGTTGCCTTGCGACCTATACTTAATAATTTTTCTTCGCTGGCAGCGGGATTAAACTTTTTATAAAAATCTATAGTGAAAAGCGTTGCAGATGAATTAAAGAGTGATGCCAGGGAGCTCATCAGCGCTGCCAATAAACCTGCGATCACAATCCCTTTAATGCCAGACGGCAAAAGTTCTGACACCAAAACCGCAAAGGCTTGATCAGCAGATTCAATTTGAATTTTGCCTTGCGCATGCAACGCAAAGGCAATCATGCCGGGGAATAAAAAGATAAATACCGGCAACATTTTTAAATAGCCCGCAAAAATAGTTCCGCGTCTTGCTGCTTGAATACCTTTCGCAGATAACACACGTTGCACTATGTATTGATCCGTACACCAATACCAAAAGCCGATAATAAAAGATCCGAAAATTACGCCGGGCCAGGGAAAGTTAGGGTCCGACATTGGGCGAATCAAATGCATATTTTCGCCGTTGATTCGTTGCAACTCGTCAAAGCCACCAACTTTATCCAAACCCACAACTAAAATTACCAGCGAACCAATAATTAACACAGGTGTTTGCAACACCGATGTCCACATTATGGCTTTCATGCCGCCCAATACAGTGTAAATGCCAGTAACAACGACCAAACCAATTGCGGCTATCCAGAAAAAATCGATTCCCCACATACTGTCGATGCCCAACACCGTTTTTAGCACTACACCACCGGCATACACTGTGACAGAGACTTTAGTTAGTACATAACTCACTAACGAAATAAAAGATAAAAATGTGCGCGAGCTGGACGAGTAACGACGCTCGAGATATTCCGGCATGGTGTAGACTTTACTGCTCCAATAAAACGGAACAAAAATCCAACCCAATAATAAAATTATCCAGGCTTGCAATTCCCAATGCGCCATCGCCATGCCCGATTGAAATCCGGCACCGGATAATCCCACCAAATGTTCTGAACCAATATTGGATGCAAAAATCGACGAACCAATCACCAACCAACCGGCATTACGACCTGCCAAAAAATAATCGGCAGAATCTTTTTCTTTTTGGCGCAATGAGGCTATGACAACTCCAACCAGCAGCAGCATAAAACCTAAAAGCACATACCAATCCAGTGATGTGAAATGAATCATAATGATCACCTGACGTTATTATTGTGATTAACGGTATTAATTAGAGAGGGAACAAAAAACTCATCACGTCCTTGTGATGACTACACAGAATATTCATCGCGCTTATCGTCATCCCCGTAGGGGATCCAGTGCGTTACCAATTTCCCGACATCTTTTTAGATTTCAAATGTCACTGAATGCCCTTGCGGGCATGACGAATAAAAAGTCTTACACACCATCTTTCAGATGATAATAAACAGCGTTGTGACGCAATTCATTTTTGAATTCACGCACTGTGGTATCAGCACCAATTACAACAGTTTCAACACCGGCGATATCCGCAAAATCGGCAATCTCATCCGCTGTTACGCCTTGAGTGTAAGCACTGTGGTGCGCACCACCGGCTTGAATCCAAGCTGCTGCTGCCACTTCCAAATTTGGGCGAGGCTCCCACAAGGCTTTTGCCACCGGCAAATTCGGCAATTCTTGTGGTGGATTAACTGTATCCACTTCGTTAATGATGAAACGGAAGCGTGTGCCTATATCAATTAATGAAATGCACAACGCAGGGCCCGCTTTGCCAGTGAAAATCAAACGCGCAATATCATTGCGGCAACCGATGGTGTGCAAATGTACTTCGAGTTTTGGTTTTGCTGCGGCGATTGAAGGACAAACTTCCAACATGTGCGCACCCAATACCTGATCCACTGCACCAAAGTGATAGGTGTAATCTTCCATAAAGGATGAACCGCCCGCGCGGCCTTTGGACATAACCTTGCAAATGTGAACCATTGCAGCGGTTTTCCAATCGCCTTCACCACCGTAACCAAAACCTTGTTGCATTAAACGTTGAGTTGCAAGGCCTGGTAAGTTGGTCAAACCGGTTAAATTTTCAAAACAGTTAGTGAACGCACCGAATTCACCTTCAGTTAAAAACTTCAGCATGCCTAATTCCAAACGCGCTTCGTTTTTCAACATCTGGAACTGATGTTCATCGGTAAAAATTGCAGGGTTTACATCGTATTCTTTTTTGTAGATTTCAATTTGTGCAGCGACTTCGGCATCTGACACTGCATCAACAACCTTTTGCAGATCGCCCAAACCGTAAGCGTGCACTTCAAAACCAAATTTGATTTGTGCAGATACTTTATCGCCATCGGTCACCGCGACTTGACGCATGTTGTCGCCGAAGCGCGCCACTTTTAAATTCTGGCTGGCATACCAACCCATAGCAACACGACACCAGCTGTCGATTTGTTTTTGTACTGATTCAGTAGCCCAGTGACCAACCACCACTTTGCGCTCTTGACGCAAACGCGTGCTGACGTGACCAAATTCGCGGTCGCCGTGAGCCGATTGGTTGAGGTTCATAAAATGCATGTTGATATCAGCAAAGGGCAATTCCGCATTGAATTGCGTATGCAGATGCATGTAAGGCTTGTTGAGTGCGGTTAAACCGGCGATCCACATTTTAGCGGGCGAGAAAGTGTGCATCCACAAAATCAAACCCACGCAATCCGGATTGCTGTTAGCGGCTTGTACTACAGACAAAATTTCTGCTGGTGATTTCACTGTGTCCTGCGCGACAATTTTGATCGAAATATTATTCGATGCAGTTAAACCTGCCGCTATTTTTTGACTGTTCTCGGCAACTTGTGCAAGCACGCCGGGACCATAAAGATGTTGCGAACCTGTAACCAACCAGACTTCTTTGTTGCCGTAGACTTTCATTTGGGTTTCCTCAATAAATAATTTGATTAACGCTAATCTTTCATCAGTTTTTTCGTCATTCCTCATTCTCGCCGTAGGGCGGGTCAAGACCCGCGCTTCTACGATTTTTGAATTTATGACGCTTTTGTTTTAAAAATTTCTTTAAAAATCTGTTTTGATTTATTTCACTTCGCACACGCGGGTCTTGACCCGCCCTACTTCTATGTCGATTCAAACAAAATTATTTCTGCCCGTAATAAGCATTTTTCCCGTGCTTACGCAGATAATGTTTATCCACAATGCCCTGCTTTAACGGCGCAACATTGGGTTGCAAGGTTTTGGTTAAATAGGCCATGCGTGCGATTTCTTCGAGAATCACTGCGTGATAAACCGCATCGGCAGCATTTTTTCCCCAGGTAAAAGGTGCGTGACCTGCCACAATCACCATAGGGACTTCTTTTGGATTACGATTTTTAAAACAATCGGTAATTTGCACACCGGTTTCTTCTTCGTAATCACGTTCGATTTGTTCGTCGGTCATCACCGCAGTGCAAGGAATTTCGCCGTAAGCGTAATCCGCATGCGTGGTGCCGTAACAAGGAATGCCCTGCTGGGTTTGTGCCCAGGCAGTTGCGTAAGTGGAGTGTGTGTGAGTCACACCACCAATCGAATCAAAATGACGATACAAATGGGTATGAGTTTTGGTATCGGATGAAGGGCGCATCTTGCCTTCGACAATAGCGTTATCCAGATCGACAATTACTATGTCATCCGGCTTCATCACTTCGTAAGCAACGCCACTAGGTTTAATCGCAATCACGCCTTTTGCGCGATCGATTTGCGACACATTACCCCAGGTGTAAACCACCAAATTTTTGCGTTGCAACTCCATGTTGGCTTCATAAACTTCACGTTTTAATTCGGTGTAACTCATACTGCTGCTCCTGATACTGACGAGGAGACAAATTTGCCAAGGGAAATATAGTGTTGATAACGCTGCTGATAAATCGCTGCCGCTTGTGGATTGGGCGTGTAAGTTTTGCAAACGCTGGACGCCATCACTTGTTGCGCATCGGCAACTGTTTTATAAGCACCACCGCAAACTGCCGCAAAAATTGCAGCGCCCAATGCGCAACTCTGTTCGCTTTCCAATACTTCAATCGGACAATTCCAAACATCGGCGCAAGTTTGCATCACAAAATCGGATTTTTTGGAAATGCCGCCAATCGCGACTACCGAATTAACTGCAACGCCTTCATCCTTAAAACGTTCGATAATGGCGCGCGCACCGAAAGCTGTGGCTTCAACCAAGGCGCGGAAAATATGCGGCGCTTCGCTACCCATTTTTAATCCGGCAATCGCCATAGAAACAGTTTGATCTGCATCGGGTGTGCGACGACCATTGACCCAATCCAACGCGGTGATATTTACATCCGCAATGGGTAAATCATTCGCTGCTTTGCTCAAAGCAACCAAAGTATTGTTTTCAATTTCGTCGAGCAGTTTTTGTTTGGTGGCATCATCCAACAAGGCAGAATTGGCTAACAAATTTTGTAGAGGCCAATTCACCAATTTGCGGAACCAGGCATACAAATCGCCGAAAGCCGATTGACCTGCTTCAAGCCCGACAAAACCGGGCAATACCGAACCATCAACTTGACCACAAATACCGCGAATGGATTTATTACCCACATCGGCATAACTGGCGACGGTAATATCGCAAGTAGACGTGCCCATAATTTTGGTGAGCACGCCGGGTTTAACCCGCGCTGCGACTGCGCCCATGTGGCAATCGAACGCACTGAAACCAACTGGCGTATTTACGAGCAAACCCAATTTGGATGCCCATTCTTGAGTTAAACCACCGCAGACTTGATCTGAAGTAAAAGTTTCCGCGGGCAGACGATCACGCAAACCGTTTAACAGCGGGTCGATCCCCACAAAAAATTCATTGGGCGGATAGCCACCCCAGCTTTCGTGCCACATCAATTTGTGGCCAGTAGCGCAACGGCCCATGCGCAGCTTGTCCGGGTGAGTAGTGCCAGTCAAAACTGCTGACATCCAATCGCAGTGCTCAACCCAAAGGTAAGCCGCTTTGGCGACTGAAGCATCCTCACGCAATACATGCAGAGCTTTGGCCCAATACCATTCGGAGGAATAGATTCCACCTTCATACTTCAAATAGTTTTCTGTTGATTTGTTGGCGGCAGCGGTAATTTCCTGCGCTTCTTTAATAGAGGTGTGATCCTTCCAAAGCACAAACATGGCATTGGGGTTTTCGGCAAACTCTGGCTTCAGGGCCAAAGCGACACCGGATTGATCCACCGCAATCGGGGTTGAACCTGTGGTATCAAAACTGAGTCCCACAACTTGATTAGCTGCCCCGGCAGGAGCAAGCTTCCACAAACCTTGAACGGCTTGTTCCAGGCTTTCGAGGTAATCCAGTGGATGCTGACGAAATTGATCTTTGGCTGGCTGGCAATAAAGGCCTTTTTTCCAGCGAGGGTAATAGACAACATTGGTCGCCACTTCGCGACCTGTGTGCAAATCAACCAATAAGGCTCTTACAGAATCAGTTCCGTAATCCAAACCCAGGGCATAAGAAGTCATATGTGCTGCTCGTAAATCGTGAATATTTTGTAATATATAATATAAGTTGAACTAATTTTTACTAGCACTTTCCATAACGCATTGTTTTTATTGAATTTAAGATCGATTAACGGAATTTATTGTAATATAATTAACTAAATTTGAGATAGATTGATCGTGAAAATAATCGTAAACATGACAAATCTGTATTGAATGAGGCATCCCAAAGCCCTTATTGTATGACTTTATCAATCATAAATATGACAAAAAACAGGTTTACATCCTTCTTTATTTAATACTTACTACCAGTTCACATCTCGACATAACACTAGCACGAGGCCCCAGATGAATCGACTATTCAAAGTTTTGCTTTCTTCCCTTGTTTTCAGCATGAGCACCAGCGCCATGGCACTAACCGTGGGCTTTGCCCAGGTAGGCTCCGAGTCCGGCTGGCGCACCAGCTTTTCTGAATCGGTAAAAGCCGAAGCTGAAAAACGTGGCATCACTCTAAAATTTTCAGATGCACAACAAAAACAAGAGAACCAAATCAAAGCTGTACGCAGTTTCATCGCGCAACGTGTTGATGCCATTTTGATTGCACCTGTGGTCGAAACCGGTTGGCAACCTGTGTTGATGGAAGCCAAGCGTGCACGTATTCCAGTGATTATTCTAGACCGTAATGTCGCGGTGACTGATCAATCTTTATATCTGACTCGCATCGCACCTGACTTTGAAGTCGAAGGCCAACGCGCTGCTACCTGGTTGACTGAAAAAACCGGCGGCAAATGTAACGTGTTGGAACTGCAAGGTACAGTTGGTTCAAGCGCTGCCTTGGGCCGCATGAAAGGCTTTAACGCAACTATTGCAAAATTCCCTGAAACCAAAATTATTCGCAGCCAAACCGCAGAATTTACTCGCGCCAAAGGCAAAGAAGTGATGGAAACCATGCTGAAAGCCGAAGGCGGCGGCAAAAATATTTGTGCTATCTGGGCTCACAATGACGAAATGGCCTTGGGTGCAATTCAAGCCGTGAAAGAAGCTGGCTTGCAACCTGGCAAAGACATTTTAATTGTGTCAGTCGACGCAGTTGACGATGCATTGAAATCAATTGTTGCTGGAGAGATTAACGTATCAGTTGAATTGAGCCCGCATTTAGGTGGACCAGCCTTTGATGTAATCAACGAATATCGCGCTGGCAAAAAAGATTTTGAAAAATGGATTCATATGGGTGGTGCTGTATTCACAATTGAAAACGCTGCTGCAGAATTAACCAAGCGTGGCGTGAAATAATTGTTATGAGTCAAGTCGTATTACAACTTCAGAATATCCACAAAAAATTTCCCGGAGTTCACGCCCTTAAAGGCGTGAATTTCGCATTACGTGCCGGAGAAATTCACGCACTGCTCGGTGAAAACGGTGCAGGTAAATCCACTCTTATCAAAGTCATGACCGGTGTGTATCAACGTGATGATGGCGATATTCTGTTAAACGGTCAGGCTATTTTTCCCAACAACACCGGCGATGCGCAAGCATTGGGCATCAGCACTGTGTATCAAGAAGTGAATCTGCTACCCAATTTGACCGTTGCACAAAATATTTATCTGGGCCGCGAACCTCGCCGCTTTGGATTAATCAACTGGAAAAAAGTGAATCAAGACGCAGCCCAACTGTTAAAGGGTTACGATCTTGATATAGACGTCACCCAACCGCTTTCATCTTATTCAATTGCAGTGCAACAACTGATCGCGATTGCGCGCGGCGTGGATATGTCGGCAAAAGTATTAATACTCGACGAACCCACCGCCAGCCTCGATACAGAAGAAGTACAAACGCTTTTCCGGATTATGCGTGATTTAAAAGCGCGAGGAATCGGCATAGTCTTTGTCACTCACTTTTTGGATCAGGTCTATGCAGTCACAGATCGCATTACCATTTTGCGCAGCGCGCAACTGGTTGGCGAATTTGAAACTGCAACACTTTCACGTGCTGAATTAATTGGCCACATGTTAGGCAAAGAATTGGCAGCCCTGGGTGAACACAAACCTCAAGCTCAGTCGACCTCAAGTGATACCCTATTAAATGTGCAAGGCATCAGTCGTCAGGCAACTTTATCAGCCACCGATATTGCCGTGGGCAAAGGTGAAGTGGTTGGCCTTGCTGGTTTACTCGGTTCAGGTCGCACGGAATTATGTCGACTAATTTTTGGCGTCGATAAAAAACATTCCGGCACCGTGAACTTTAATGGTCAGCAGGTGAATTTCTCATCACCACGCGATGCAATTATTGCCGGTATGGGTTTGTGCCCGGAAGATCGCAAACACGATGGCATACTCGGTCAACTGTCTATTCGCGAAAATACCATTCTGGCGCGCCAGGTCAAACAAGGCTGGTGGAAATTTATTTCGCGGAAAGAGCAGGAAGAAATTGCCAATCGTTTTGTAAAAGAATTAAGCATAGCGACTTCTGATATTGAAAAACCGATTGAACAATTAAGTGGCGGCAATCAACAAAAAGTGATTCTCGCACGCTGGTTGGCTGCCAATCCTTCGCTATTAATTCTCGATGAGCCCACACGCGGTATCGACATTGGCGCTCACGCAGAAATTATTCGCTTGATTCGCAAATTGTGTGATCAAGGCCTGGCATTAATTGTGGCGTCTTCTGAATTGGAGGAGCTGGTGGCCTTCAGTAATAAAGTGGTGGTTCTGCGCGATCGCCAAAAAGTGACTGAATTAACCGGCGACGAGATTAATCCACAGCGAATCATGCAGGCGATTGCAGCGCATTAACGTTTATATAACAAGAGTAGTAATAAGATGTCATTGAGTTCCAACCAACAGTTGCGCCGCTATTTGTGGCCCTGCGCAGGTTTGCTGGTGTTGTTAATTATCAACGCAATTATTTCACCTGAATTTTTTCATATTGAATTTAAAGATGGTCGCTTCTACGGCAGCTTGATTGATGTTTTGAATCGCGCTGCACCGGTTGCCTTATTAGCAATTGGCATGTCATTGGTGATCGCCACTGCCGGTGTGGATTTATCAGTCGGTTCCATTATGGCAATCGCTGGTGCTGTGAGCGCTTACTACATTACGCAAGGTGTTGATAGCATCGCATTAATTATCGGTGCCGGTTTGGTAGCGGGTTTGATTGCGGGAATCATTAACGGGTTTCTCGTCGGCTACATGAGCATTCAGCCGATAGTCGCCACATTAATTTTAATGGTCGCCGGTCGCGGTATTGCGCAATTAATTAACGAAGGTCAAATCGTGACTTTCGATCACCCCGGTTTTGCATTTTTAGGCACTGGTAGTTTTCTCGGCCTGCCCTTCCCTGTTGTATTGGTGATTATTACTTTTGCCTTGGTGCAATTATTAACGCGTCGCACTGCATTGGGTTTATATATTGAAGCCGTCGGAGCCAATCCTTCTGCCAGCCGTTATATTGGTTTAAATGAAAAAGCGATCAAGATGAGCGTGTATTGCGTAGCAGCCGTTTGTGCTGCACTCGCCGGTATGATTGCCGCTGCCGACATTCGCGGTTCCGATGCCAACAACGCTGGCTTGTGGTTGGAGTTGGATGCAATTCTCGCGGTTGTTATTGGCGGCGCTTCTCTAATGGGCGGACGTTTTTCAATTCTGCTCGCCATTATCGGTGCACTGATTATTCAAACACTGACAGTAACGATTATTTTGAGTGGCATTCCACCCAAATATAACCTTCTGATTAAAGCCACCGCGATTATTCTGGTACTCCTGTTGCAATCTCCTTTATTCCAAAAACAATTGTCGCAATTGAAATTTTGGAAAAACAAAAAGGAGGTGAAAAATGCTTAATCGTAAATTTATTCCGCTGACCATCACCTGCTGTTTGTTCTTTTTATTATTCGGCATAGGTTCAGTACAGTTTGAAGGTTTTGGCAGCGCGCGCGTATTTTTCAATTTGTTTAGTGACAATGCCTTTTTGATTATCGCTGCGGTCGGAATGACCTTTGTGATTTTATCTGGCGGTATCGATTTGTCCGTCGGTGCTGTAATTGCGCTAACCGGCGTGGTATGCAGTGTATTGATCAGCAAATATCAATTGCATCCGCTAATTGTATTTCCAATCGTACTAATTGGCGGAACCTTATTTGGTGCGATTATGGGTGCGATTATTCACTACTACAAAATGCAGCCCTTTATTGTCACCCTCGCCGGAATGTTTTTCGCGCGCGGTTTGGCCAGTGTAATCAGCGAAGAATCAATTCCGATTGATCATGAATTTTACAATCAAGTATCTGCATTTGGATTTGAAGTCCTGGGCGACGCCTGGATTGGCAGTTCAACCATTATTTGTTTGATTGTATTAGTCGTTGCCATTATCGCCGCACATTACACACGTTTTGGTGGCCGCGTTTATGCGATTGGTGGCGACGCCAACTCAGCAGCCTTGATGGGCATTCCGCTGGCACAAACCACTATTCGCATTTATGCCATCAGCGCATTTCTCGCGTCGCTCGCCGGTATTGTCTATTCCTTTTATACCTTCTCGGGTTATTCGCTAGCCGCTGTTGGTGTCGAGCTGGATGCAATTGCGGCGGTGGTGATCGGTGGCACATTGTTAACCGGCGGTTACGGTTATATGTTCGGCACACTCATGGGTGTGCTAATTATGGGTGTTGTGCAAACTTATATTTCCTTCGACGGCACCCTGAGTAGTTGGTGGACAAAAATTGTGATTGGTTTGTTGCTCTTCTGTTTTATTGCATTGCAACAATTGCTGATTAAAACCACACCGCGTTAAACAACTGTCGCCGACTCTGTCGGCGATTTTTCTTTTTACATCATGTCACACGGGGTATTAGCATGATAAAAATAGTCGCCAAATCCGTTTCTTTTATTTTTGTATTGTTACTCGCTGTCAGCGCTCAAGCTGAACATGCGATTAAATCTTTCACTGATATTAAATGGGCAGAGCCTAAAGGCTTTGCACTGACAGCTGATATTTATGTACCCGACACAGGCAAGAAAAAATACCCCGTATTAATTATTTATCACGGCGGTGGCTGGTTGCTGAATAACAAATCCATTATGACCGACATGGCCAAATATGTTGCCAGCAACAGTGAAATGGTTGTAGTCAATATGAACTACCGTTTGTTGGCTGATCTGAATAACACCACCAAAGTCAACGAAATTGTTGAAGATGCCTTGGGTGGTGTACTCTGGGTAAAAGACAATATCAAAACCTACGGCGGCAACCCGAAAAAAATCGCAGTCACTGGCGATAGCGCAGGCGGCCATTTGGCATCTATGGTGATGTTTGCCGGTCGTTCGCTGGAAACTGATGGTTTTGCTGGCAAGACATTAGGATTTAATCCTACCTACTTACCAAAAAACAAAAGTGCGGAACAAGTTGCTAAAAAAGATGGCGCTCGCGTGCAAGCGGTAGTCCTTAGCTACGCGGCTTTTGATTTGCTGGAAGCAGTCAAAAACACCGGTTTTGAAACCGAAAAAAATATGTTCTGGAAATGGGCTAACGCTACACCACGCGGTTTGTTTGGCGACGGCATCACCACTGAAAACCACCCTGAATATTACAAAGCAGTGTCACCGATTTATTACATCCCCAATAAAAAAGATTACAAACTGCCTCCACAATTTGTTCATGTTGGTAGCAAAGACTTCTTGTTAAACGCAGCCAAAGATTATGTTGATCAACTCAATAAAGCCGGGCAACAAGTTGAATTGAAAATTTACGAGGGCAAAGGCCACGGCTTTTTGGATTCTGGCTGTAACGATTACACCGGTGGTTGCTTCAAAGATCTGGCGACTGCAACACTCAATGACATAATCGTCTATTTGGAAAAAACCCTGAAATAAATTTGACGACAATTGTAGGTTGGGGTGCAAACCCCAACAATTTTTTAATCGAGATTCAGTGTTGGGGTTTGCACCCCAACCTACAAAAATTATCGTTACATGAAAAATAGTTAACTACCGATCACATAATATTTACAATTTTCACCCATAAAAAATTCAAATAAAGTTACACCTTTTTTAGTTAAGCCTTGTTAAACCCATAGAAATTTTTTCACAACAAGGCGCACAATCCAATTGGTTAACTATTTTTACTAACCACCCCAAGGAGATTGTTCCCAATCCACAACTTTGTAATAACGATTGAATAACAAAAGTTAATTATTATTGGAGATGACACAATGCGGCAAAATAAAATCGTTTCAACTTTATCAGCTTTGGGTTTAAGTTTATTCCTCAGCGCTACTGCTATTGCACAAGATGGAAAAATGTATCCGATGGATGCACCTGCTGAACCCAATGCAATTCCACTGAATACTGGCGGTGTTGAAAATCAACCTGCATCCGAATCCTGGTTTCGTCAATGGGGTGACCCCATGGCGAGAAATATCACCAAAGCAACACTCACGCCTTTCCTCGCTGATCCCAAAAAAGCCAACGGTACCAGTGTAATCGTTGCACCCGGTGGCGGTTTTATGTGGCTCTCAATGGGTAACGAAGGTTGGGAAGTTGCCGAAGCTCTCCAAGCCCAAGGTATCAACGCCTTTGTATTGAAATATCGTCTACAACCGACACTGGACAAACTGGAAGATTTTGAAGGGCAAATGAATAAACGTTTTGCCGATGCAGCTGCGAAACCGGCCGATGGCAAAGAGCCAGCTCCAAGAAGACCTAATTGGGATCTGAGCAATCAATTGGCTGACGTAGAAGCGGCTTATGATTTGATTAACAGCAAATCCAAAGAGTGGAATGTGGATATGAAAAAAATCGGCATGATGGGTTTTTCTGCCGGTGCCGGTTTGACTATGCACACCACATTGAATTCGAAAAAAGTGAAGCTCGCCTTTATTTCGCCGATTTACGGTGGCATGGGTCCAGTAACAGTGCCTAAAGATGCCCCAATCCTGTTTGTTGCTATTGCATCAGATGATTTTCTGTTTAATGGTGATACAGGTTTAATCAAATCCTGGTACGACGCAAAAGTTCCGGCAGAACTACACGTCTACCAAAACGGCGGCCACGGTTTTGGTTTGGGTAACCCCAATCGCACCAGCAACAAATGGTTTGATGCCTATATTCACTGGTTAGATGTGAATGGATTTTTGAAGAAGTAATTGTACGCTGATATTTCTTGATTACTTCGTCGTGCTCTTCATGGCATCCAGTGACTTTCCAACAAATTAAGTCACTGGATTCCCTTCGGGAATGACTGAAGATAGTGTAAATATTCTTTTACCATACCCAAGTGATTATTAACTGGTTTACTACCTAAAGAATCACTTGGGTTTTTTATAAAAAATTAAGTAATACACCCGAGTAAAAATAACAATTAGCTCCACTTGTAATGTCAGCAACGAAATAATCCGTTGTCCATGTCTTTCAGTGAGTCGTTTATGAGGGTAATCAAATTGAAACTATCAACTCTTCGTCATAGTATTTTTAAAATCCAATCCACTCACTGGATTGGATTGATTCTCACCTGTTTATTTTTCGTCAGCACACACACAACACTCGCCAGCAACTCGCGCTTGCCTGATGGAACCGAATTTATTTTTTGGGAACAGCCTTTAACCTTTTCCAAAACCTATTATGTGGATGCCAATTCACGCAAAAGCAGCGACAAAGGCCCGGGCACACTCAAGCGCCCTTTCCGCACCATTAGCAAAGCTGCTGAGGTTTTAAAACCCGGCGAGCGCGTTGTGATTGCATCGGGTATTTATCGCGAACGCGTCAGCCCTGCTCGCGGCGGTAGCGGCCCCGATAAAATGATTAGTTATGAAGCCGCACCGGGCGCGACTGTTATTGTCAAAGGTTCGGACATTTTGAAAGACGGTTGGGAAACAAGCCCTATTCCTGTCAATCCTTTTGCTCCACAAAATCAACCTGCACCGACTGATGTTTTTATTTGGAAACATAAACTCGGCAGTGAATTATTTTCGGATAATTACAATCCTTTCGCGCTACCCAATCTTCCTGCGGATTGGTCATGGCTCAACACAAAAGCGGTCGACATGGGGCCTTATGTGCGCCGTCGCGGATTAATTTTTGTTGATGGCAAACCACTGGAGCCCGTCGAATCTTATCGCGAATTAGCTAACCCGATTATGCAGCGCCAAGGTACAGGCTTACCTTCACGCTCACGCCTTGGCCCCATAATGCAAGAAATCGGCGGCTCACCAGATCGAAAATTTTCCGTCGATTACAACGGTAATTTAATTAATATTCGCTTGCCTTCCAATACACTGGATCAATCCACCGTTGAAATTACTACGCGCGAACAAGCCTTTGCACCGCGCGAATCCGGTTTGGGTTTTATCCGCGTTAAAGGCATTAGATTTCAACATTCAGGCAATGGTTTTCCACCACCGCAATTGGGCTTGGTGTCGACCAGTGCCGGGCATCATTGGATTATTGAAAATAATATTATCGAGTGGGCGAACGGCGTTGCGCTGGATATAGGCGGCCAACATTGGGGCGGCCCACGCATTCCCATGGCAGGCCACTCACATATTGTTCGCGGCAATACTATTCGTTATGCCGGCGTTGAAGGCATCGGCGGTATGGGCACACAAAATACACTGATCGAAAATAATTTGATCGAATGGGTAGGTTGGCAAAATGCCGAGCGCGCATGGGAAGCCGCCGGTGCAAAATTTCATTTCGCTACCAATCTGCTGTTCCGCAACAATATTGTTCGTCATATTCGCCACGCTAACGGCATATGGTTAGATGTGCGCAACACTAACAATCGCATCACCGGAAATTTATTTGCTGATATAGAAACTGTAAGTGCTGCGATTCATATGGAGATGAGTCTTGTCCCCAATCAAATTGATAACAATATTATTTGGGATGTTCGCAATGCCGAACCCGGCACACCCGGCCAACGTGGCGCAGGTGGTTCCGGTATTTTTCTGCACGCATCAGACCAACAAATTGTTGCGCAAAATTTAATTGGCCGTTGCGATAACGTCGGTGTATTTCCTGTGTACCGTGCGGACAGACAAGGCAGCGGCACCGGTATTGATCACAAAATCCATAACAATATCTTCACCCGCTGCGATAAAGGCGCCATTGTATTTATCCAAAAACAAAATCAAGCCGACGGCAACCTTTATGCAAAATTACCCAAACAATTCCAGGGCCTGTTTATCAACGAAACGCAACAATGGCTTGACTTGAACACATCACGCATACAGGGTTGGGATAAACAGAGTGCAGTGTCTGATTTGGATATCAATATAGATCCGGACAAACTGGAGCTTACAATAAGCGGTCAAGCGAGCTTGCAATCGGTTTCCATATTTAATCAAATCGATAATGATTTCTTCGGCACCAACACAGAAGCTTCTCGTTTCCCTGGGCCGTTTAAGGATTTGGATAAAATCACTGTGATGAATATTGATCCACGGAAAGTTAAAACCAATGAATAATGTCGATTAATAGATCGTCATACCCAAAGGGTATCCAGTGTCTTATCTTATTGAGACGCTGGATCTAGGGCATGACAAAAAGAGTCCAGGAAAAAATTTTGAAAATCTCTCACCAACCCAGGCAGTCACTTATGAAAAAATTAATCTGTACCCTATTCACTTTATTCAGCATCTTTATGACTACACCCCTTTTCGCCGCAGAGGATTCACCAGTATTTGAACTACGCATTTACACCACCCACCCCGGCAAAATGCCCGACCTGATAAAACGCTTTACCAATCACACCACCAAAATTTTTGAAAAACACGGCATGGAAAATGTCGGCTACTGGTTGCCAACAGACGATAAGGATCAAAACAAACTTTATTACATCCTCAAACACAAAAGCCGCACAGCAGCAGAAACTTCATGGAAAGCATTTATCGCCGACCCCGAATGGATAAAAGTCCGCAGCGAAAGCGAAGCCAAAGGCCCCATAGTGGCAGGTGTTGAATCGATATTTATGACATCGACTGAGTTTTCAGCGATTAAATAATTGGAATTGGATGAGCGCTACGCTCCATACGTAGCCCGTATGGAGCGACGCGAAATGCGGGAGGATTTGATTCGAAACTTTCGTCATACCCGAAGGGTATCCAGTGACTTATAAAAGACGCTGGATACCCTTCGGGAATGACCTTCACATGGGAAAAATCAATCTGGCAACAACACCACTATCAGCATTGGCAATCTCCAATTGTCCTTTATGCAGTTCCATAATTTCTTGCACAAAATTAAGCCCCAAACCTGTACTCTTTTTTCCAGTATCGGGGCGAGGTAACGAGAAAAATCTATCCGTCAGCTTGGGCAAGGCAAATTCGGGAATGGTTTCACCCTGATTGAAAAGGCTCAACTGAATTTGATTGTTTTTTGATTCCAAAATCAACTCCATCCGGCCGGATTCAGGCGTGAAGTCCAGAGCATTATCGAGAAGATTACAAATCGCTTGTTCCAGTAAAAAGGTTTCACCGAGTATCGAAATGGTATTATCCAGTTGCACCTGCAGATGGATCTTCTTTTGATCAAACCGTATTTGGTAACGCGCCAGAATGGATTGAATTAATTCAGCCAGTTGTATAGTGACGGGTTGATGTAAGCTTTGTTGATGTTCGATTTTCGCGAGATTCAAGAGCCGGTCAATTAACTTCTGCAAGCGTTGGCTTTCGATATCAATATTCTGGATAAACGACGCACGTTGTTCATCAGACATGGGTGATTGCAATAATTCGGCTGATGCTCGAATCGCAGCAAGCGGGCTTTTCAATTCATGAGTGAGAGTTTGTACATAATTTTCTATATAGTTTTTTCCTTCCAGCTCGTTGCGCATGGATTCCAATGCATTGGCTAATTGCTGCAATTCGCCACTGGCGATATTACTGCGGGGCAATTCGATTTTTTCACCTTTACTCACCCCCAAAGCATAGTTGCGCAATTTTTGTAATTCGCGACTCAACCACCAGGAAAATACCGCGCCCAACATCAAACCAACCAAAATCAAAAGTCCGCCCCAAATGCTCAAACGACGCTGGGTACGTTCGATATAAGGCTGCATGCTGCTGTTAGGTTTGGCGACCGAAACTACGCCAATAATCTCATCGCCATTTTTAATCGGCGCAGCCACATACATAACAGTTGATCGATCATCGCCTTCAATTTCAGGCGACGAACGCGCACCGTATTGGCCGCGCAAAGTCAAATACACATCGTTCCATTTGGAATAATCCATTCCAACCGCAATATTCTTTGAATCCAACAAGACTATGCCGTTTTTGTCCGTCACATAAATGCGGTGATTGACTGAAGATTTTTCAACACCCCAAATACTGGCGTTGGGGTATCTATCGCCATAGGCCTGAAAAATATCTGCATAAAAATTATTGTTAACCCGATTTTCAATCATGGGTTGCTTCAGAATTTCTGCCAGCAAATTGGCGGTGTCAACCAAGGTTTCTTCGGTGGATTGCCTGACACCCGGCTTGATTTCTTCCATCACAGTTGAAAATAAAAACCAGGCGCTGGCGCTGACGAATAGAATGTAAACTAAAAATATTCTTGCACTGAGACTCATCTGAAGGCCCTCACCCTAGCCCGGGCTCGTAAAAATACCCAAATCCCCGCTGGGTTTTTATAGGATCCAATTCTTCATTGATTTTGCGCAACTTGCTGCGAATGGTTTTGATATGCGTATCAATACTGCGATCATAATTAGCATCGCTGGCGATACCCACGGCTTCCAATAATTGTTCGCGACTCAAGACACGCTCGGGGCGTTGCAGCAAATATTCCAGCAGTTGGTATTCCAATTTGGTGAGGGTGACAGGTTCGCCACAAAAACGAATCAGTTTACGCTCGGCATCCAATTCAAAAATAGAATTCACTTTCGCGTCCGTGCTGGCTGTAGCAACCGATGTAGTGCGCCGTTTGAGTATCACTTTTACGCGCGCGGCTACTTCGCGTGGGCTAAAGGGTTTTACCACGTAATCATCGGCACCAATTTCCAGACCCACTACCCTATCGAGTTCTTCACCCCTTGCCGTTAAAAATATCAAAGGTACATCCGAAAAATGACGTAGTTGTTTGCAAGCTTCAAATCCGGTAATGTCCGGTAGACCAACATCCATAATCACCAGATCCACCGAATGTTGTTTGATGTAATCCAAACCTTTGCTGGCGATGGATTCCCAATGCGCGGTGAAGCCTTCGGATTTGAGTACAAACAGCAGGGTTTCTGCGATGGATGATTCGTCTTCCACTATGAGCACATGAGGCATGGGCTTGTTACCTTTTATATTTTCGTATGTCTTTTATATGGGAGCACTAAATGTCGAGCGCTGATTCTAACACTGAAGAATCCATTCGTATTGTCGGTGGCGGCCCCAAAAAAGTCTTGTACACCCTAAAAACCATCGCACGTATTGGCCTGTTAAATTCCACCAAAGCATTGGGCAGCCGTAACACCTGTAAAGCCTGCGGTTTGGGTATGGGCGGGCAATTAGGTGGTATGACTAACGAACGCTCGGAATTCCCCTCCGTTTGCAACAAAAGTATTCAGGCCCAATCGACCGATATTCAACCGGAAATCCCCAAAGAAATTTTTCAACATTCACTTGCTGATTTTAAAGAACTCAGCGGTTACGAGATTGAACATCTGGGTAGATTAAACAACCCTATTTATAAACCAGCCAACTCCAACCAATATCAATTAATGGATTGGCCCGATGCAATTGCATTAATGACTGAAAAATTCAAACAAACACCCGCGTCGCGCAGCTTTTTTTATTCGTCTGGCCGCTCCTCCAACGAAGCGGGTTTTTTATTGCAGTTAATTGCAAGGCTTTACGGCACCAACAATGTTAATAACTGCTCTTACTATTGCCATCAAGCCACAGGCGTTGGATTAAAAAATGTGATCGGATCCGGCACTGCAACTGTTTCATTGGACGATGTTGCGCTTGCGGATTGTATTTTTGTAATAGGTGCCAACCCTTCATCCAATCACCCGCGATTTATTCATCAATTAAAAAATTGTCGCGAACGCGGCGGCCAAGTGATTGTGATTAACCCGGCAAAAGAACCCGGCTTGGTTAAATTTGCTGTGCCCAAAAGCCCCAAGTCGATGTTAACCGGCGGCAGTTGGATTGCATCGGATTATCTGCAACCTAAAATCGGCAGCGATTATTATCTGCTGCAAGGCATTGCCAAAAGCTTGATGGAAAATAATTTAATCGATCAAGCTTTTATTGAAAAATACACAGAAGGTTTTTCCGATTTACGAGAACAATTAGAACAACTGGATTGGTCAAAAATTGTAGAAAAAACTGGATTGCAGCAATCACAGATTGAATCCATCGCCAAGGCTTACGCCAAAAGCAATGCTAGTATTTTTGCCTGGGGCATGGGTATTACTCACCATTTAAATGGTGTAGATAATGTCGAAGCCATAGCGAACCTTGCGCTTTTGCGCGGAATGATTGGCAAACCCGGTGCAGGGCTCTTACCTTTGCGCGGCCACAGCAATGTGCAAGGCATTGGCAGTGTGGGCGTAAAACCTTTATTGGATGATGAAATTTTTTCTGCGTTGGAACAATATTTTTCAGTTCAGTTACCTACAAGCAAAGGCATGGATACCCTCGCCTGCCTTGAAGCGGCTGATCGCGGTGAAATCGATGCTGCTTTATTAATGGGTGGCAATTTGTATTCCGCCACGCCTGATTCGAAATGGGCGCAGGCTGCGCTGGATAAAATCCCGTTTAAAGTTTATTTAACCACCACATTAAATCATGGCCATGTTCATGGCATGGAAACCAGCGAAGCGTTGATTTTGCCTGTTACAGCGCGCGATGAAGAGTGGCAATCAACTACGCAAGAATCCATGTTTAATTTTGTGCGTTTAAGTGATGGTGGTATTGAGCGGTTGCATAAAACCAAACCTGAATCCTGGATTTTATGCGAATGGGCAAAAGGGCTTTTTAACGATACTCAATCAGCAATTAATTTTGATGAGCTGAAACAACATAAAAATGTTCGCCAAGCTATAGCCAATATCATTCCCGGATTACAAAAATTAAAACAGATTGATGACAGCAAACAGGAATTTACTATCGCCAATCGTCTTTTGCATCAGCCTGAATTTTTTACGCAGAATGGCAAAGCAAAATTTATTGCACCCAAATTTGATCAAAACAATACCGCTGAAAAATTTCCTTTCACCCTCGCCAGTATTCGCAGCGAGGGGCAATTTAATTCGATTATTTATGAAGAAACGGACTCTTACCGTGCGACTGATACACGTTGGTCAGTGCTGATGAATAAGCAGGATGCAATGAATCTGGGCGTAAAAGCGGGTGATAGTATCAACCTGCAATCCGCACATGGCGAAATGAGGGAAGTGAAAGTATTTTATTTTGATTTACCGCCGGGCAACCTGATGGCTTATTACCCTGAAGCCAATTGTTTGATAGGCACTGCGCGCGATCCACGTAGCCAAACGCCAGCATTTAAATCGGTTGCGGTAAAAATTTCAAAATAATCAAATCGAAATATTAATAAGAGGACGACGCGCTTTGCGTCTATCTTTACCCGCGCGAGTATCAACCAACGAATTATCGTCCGAACTGGCACGACGATCCGGATTAACTCGACGCTCAACACCATAAGGGGGCAAATCCAACGCCTGCTCACGCTCTTCCTCTAAAGGGACAAATATAGTCGTACCCTTTGTTTCTTTCGCATAAGCATTAATCGCCGTGGTAGTTTTGGGGCGACTAGTGGCCAACTGTTGTAAACGTTGGCGCGTTTCCAATGGGCCGAGATATAACATAGGTTCACCGTTTAACATTAAGACTACAGTCAAATTGTCGGCAGCGATCGACCTTTCTTGAATAAACTTTTTGCGCATTAAGGATTTATTGACGTTATTGAGACCTGATTATCAATCTATGCAAGCCAATCAGGTTTTGAACCAATTGAGTGATTGGCGCAATTTTACAACTTCACCCACTATAAATAATGTGGGCGCGTGCACATCCTCCCGGACGACCTGATCATAGATTGACGCCAAATCCCCAACAAATACTCGTTGATCCGGTCTGGTGCCCTTTTCAATCAGGGCCACAGGCGTATTCGCAGCGCGACCATTTGCGATCAAGGCTTCACAAATCTCCTGCAAACCGACCAACCCCATGTAAAAAACCAATGTTTGGTTTACCTGAGTTAATTCGGGCCAGGCGATATTTGGATCATCGGATTTAAGGTGACCCGTCACAAATCTGACCGACTGCGCATAATCGCGATGCGTGAGTGGTATGCCCGCATAAGCCGCACAACCATTGGCAGCTGTAATGCCCGGCACTACCTGAAATGGAATGCTATTTTGTGCGAGCAGTTCGATCTCTTCACCACCGCGACCAAAAATAAACGGATCACCACCTTTTAGTCGTAATACACGTTTGCCTTCTTTTGCTAAATCAACCAAGAGTTGATTGATATTTTCCTGTTGCATCGCATGCTCACTGCGACGTTTTCCAACATAAATTCGCTCTGCATCACGGCGTACTAATTCCATGACTTCATCAGAAACTAAACGGTCATATAACACCACATCAGCTTGTTGCATTAAACGCAAAGCGCGCAACGTTAATAATTCTGGATCACCGGGGCCACCGCCCACCAAATAGACTTCACCAAGAGTTAATTCAGATTGATCAGCCTGTATTTCTTTTTCAATAAATTGGTTCGCAGCTTCTTCCTGACCATTCATCATTAATTCGGCTGCTGGCCCCTGCAGTATTTTTTCCCAAAATTTTCTACGACTATCACCGTCACTAAATCGCGCTTTGATTCGATCACGCCATTGACTAGCAATTTTTGCCAATTTTCCATAACTTGCAGGAATTAAAGTTTCCAATTTTGCACGTACCAATCGCGCCAACACCGGCGTTTCGCCACCACTGGACACTGCAATCATCAAAGGCGATCGATCAATAATGGCAGGCGTTATATAAGTACAAAGTGCAGGCGTATCAACAACATTGACAGGAATCAATCGCTTCTGCGCATGCTCAGAAATTAATTTATTGAGTTGATCATCATCAGTTGCAGCAACCGCCAAAACGCAATCATCCATATCCGATGGCTGATATTCCCGCTCATGCAACTCGCCTTGCTGTTGCGCAACAATTTCACGAATCTCCGCAGAAATTTCAGGTGCAACCACTCGCAATACTGCACCTGCTTTGGCTAACATACGGCCTTTTCGCGTCGCCACTTCACCACCACCGACCAACAGGCAGCGGCGATTTTTCAGATCAAGGAAAACGGGAAAATAATTCATAATCAATCCAGTTAATTTTCATAAATCCTAACAACTCACAAAAAAGCGCATATTCATTAACACGAAAAATCCGAAAACCAAAATCGTAAACGTTTTTTCTCATCCCTTATCTTTATCCATTTATAAGGAATGGTGTAATCATCTTGCTTAACGCGATCACTTTCCGGAGAAACAAATGGATTATTAACCCTCAAATGCTCTTCAACCAATGCGTAGCGATTTCCATTAAACTCTCTAATTTCTTTCACACTGTAAGAACGATCAAACTCCCCCACTAGAAACTCGATAGGTGCATTTTTCGCCCACTCCGAATCAATAAACTCTACTTTCAAGTCTTTAGTATCCAGCCAAACGTAGGCGATATCAGGACCCGGACAAGCAGAATCCCTAACTTTTAATGTTTCATTTAAAGGCACTTTTGGTTCCGCATCTAAAAAGACAACTATATAGTCACCTTCCTGTTTAAACATAGTTGTTTTAATAACATAGGTATTATCCTTTTTTTCGTAGTAATAGGAGTCTTTTTCTAATGGATATTCTGAAAACTTCCCGGTTGGCAATAGATTTGAATCTTTAATATTTAAAGAGGTTTTTTCTCCTGGAGCTGTTATTTTAACACTTCCCATGTTTGGGCTAAAATTCGCGAGAATTTTTTTAATTTCTATATTTCTTTGCTGCTCGATGTTTGGCGCTCCATCGATGACACTGGTATCGGACTCATAAAATGCTTCCGAAATATTTAATTCCATTCCACCCGATAGGCGATCATCTAAATTGTTCGCTTCCCAAGCATTTGACTGCACCCACACTTCCGTATTGTCTGTCGTTTTGACAAGATAAAAATTGTTACCCTTGGTGTCTTGAGTTAGCTTTTTGTATAGGACACCCATCACACAATCACCGCCTCCCCCCTCAACACAACCCGGATGCAAATGAACTTTCGATAAAGCAGAATTCAAATTTGGCTCTTTATAGGATAAAACTGTGTATGAACTTTCTTCACTCCAATAAATATCGCTCTGGTTGTAAGCATAGCCTTCATAACTATCAGAAAATATTCCATCTGAATCTATGACATCTGCCGTCAAATTTGATGAAATAAAAGACAAAATAAAAAATACATAACGCATACTAAACACCCCAACAATAAATCCTAAAAAGTCCATCGATTCAAACAAACCACCTTCACACACCAATTAAATAGAAAAGTAGATGCTCCAAAAAAATAAGGCGGGCATTGCCCACCTTTCATAATCTACAAGAACTTATTTCTTTGGCTTTAACGCCGTTTGCCCACCCATGTAAGGAACTAATACATCAGGAATGGTAATACTACCATCGGCCTGCTGATAGTTTTCCATCACTGCTAACAGAGTACGGCCAACAGCCAATCCCGAACCGTTCAAAGTGTGCAGCAATTCAGGTTTGCCAGTTTCTTTGTTGCGATAACGAGCCATCATGCGGCGCGCCTGAAAATCACGAAAATTACTGCAAGATGAAATTTCGCGGTATTTATTTTGTGAAGGCACCCAAACTTCAATGTCGTAAGTTTTAGCGGCTGAGAAACCTATATCACCACCGCATAAAATCACGGTGCGATGAGGCAAGCCCAACTCGTGCAGAATTTTTTCAGCATGACCGACCAAAGTTTCAAGTGCCGCATCGGAATCTTCAGGTTTAACAAACTTCACCAATTCGACTTTTTCGAATTGATGCTGACGAATCAAGCCACGAGTATCACGACCATAACTACCTGCTTCAGAGCGGAAGCAAGGTGAATGGCAAGTCAACTTAATCGGAAGTTGTGCTTCATCGACAATTTCATTGCGATAAATATTGGTCACTGGTACTTCAGCGGTTGGAATCAAATAAAAATTGCGTTCGTCGGTTAATTTAAATAAATCTTCCTCAAACTTTGGTAGCTGACCTGTACCGAACAGCGAATCACCGTTGACAACAAAAGGCACGTTTACTTCTTCGTAACCGTGCTGCTGGGTGTGAGTGTCCAACATAAATTGTGCCAGTGCGCGATGTAACCGCGCCAAATCACCTCGCAACACCGCAAAACGTGAGCTGGAAATTTTAGCGGCCGTATCAAAATCCAAGCCGCCGATTGCTGCTCCCAAATCAACGTGATCCTTTATTTCGAAATGAAAACTACGTGGCATACCCCAGCGACGAACTTCGACATTATCTTCATCGCTTTTACCTTCCGGCACTTCATCGGCAGGAATATTGGGTAGCGCACTCACAAACGCATCCCATTCTTGTTGGATGTTCGCCAACTCAACTTCTGCGGTCGCCAATTCTTGCTTGATGTTTTCCACTGCTTGCATCAAAGGCGTCGCATCCTGACCGGCTTGTTTGACCTTGCCTATATCTTTGGATTTGCTATTACGCTCTTGCTGCAGATTTTCCGTTTTCACCTGAATGGCTTTACGGGTTTCTTCAAGTGATTTTAGTTTTTCAACATCCAAAACAAATCCACGTTTTGCCAAACCTTGGGCAACCTGTTCCGGATTGGTGCGAAGTAATTTTGAGTCGAGCATAAAAAACCTTTCGATATTAATTAAACAATTTCTGAGTCAAGGTTACCGCTATAGCAACCGCAATCAAACATAAAACCACACTAGTGATGACATAAATCAAAGCCTGCATAACTTGTCCCTGTTGCCAGAGCTGTAAAGTCTCCAGCGAGAAACTCGAAAAAGTGGTGAAGCCACCCAAGAATCCTGTCATCAACCACAAACGCATTTCTGGTGACAGTATTTGTTTTTCGACTATCACCACATAAGCCACGCCGATTAAAAAACTACCCAGCAAATTCACAATAAATGTCGGCCAGGGAAATTTCCCGACAACTGTCGGCAATAAAAGTGCGACGCCATAACGCGTCATTGATCCTAATGCTCCACCGATTGCGACTGCTAGCCAGTTCATAAAATTCTCTGTTAGTTATTCCCTCACCACAACCCTCTCCCAGAGGGAGAGGGAGTTTAGTCCCCACTTTGAAAAAGGGGGGTTAGGGGGGATTTAAAATCTCAATTAATTTCACCTTTTTAAATCCCTCCCCCGACTCCCTTTTTCAAAGTGAGGAGCCAATTCCCTTTACAAGGGAATTGATATCCCCTCTCCCACCGGGAGAGGGTTAGGGTGAGGGCTTATACCTCTGCCTTTTACTCGCCCTATCCAATTCCCTTAAATGATTCAATTTTTCCTGAATTTTTAATTCCAAGCCACGCTCGACCGGAAAATAATATTGGGTATCTTTTATTTCTTCCGGGAAATAATTTTCACCGGCAGCATAAGCATTGGGTTCATCGTGGGCGTAACGGTATTCCTTTCCGTAATCCATATTTTTCATCAAGCTTGTTGGTGCATTACGCAGATGCACCGGTACATCATAAGTGGGCTGTGAACGCACGTCTGCTCGGGCTTGATTGTAGGCATTATACACAGCATTACTTTTAGCGGCGGAGGCTAAATAGACCACCGCTTGTGCGATTGCCAGTTCACCTTCGGGGCTGCCCAAACGTTCTTGCACGTCCCATGCGGCGAGACACAAGGGCAATGCGCGTGGATCCGCATTGCCTATATCTTCACTCGCCATTCTGACCACGCGACGCGCGATATAAAGCGGATCACATCCGCCATCCAACATACGTGCTAACCAATAAAGCGCGCCGTCGGGCGATGAACCGCGTACTGATTTATGCAACGCAGAAATTTGTTCATAGAAAATATCGCCGCCTTTATCGAAACGGCGAACATCGCTGGCAAGCACTTCTTGCACAATGTGTTGATCGATAATTTTTTTATCGCCAAATTCGTTTGCCAAATCGGCTGCGATTTCAATCAGATTTAAGGCTTTGCGTGCATCACCATCGGCGGCCACTGCAAGTGTCGATAAAGAATCACCGTCAATCTCGATATGTTGATTTGCCAAACCTCGCTCGGTATTTTCCAATGCTTGCCGAATAACTTGTTCCAATTCCGATTGCTGTAAACCACGCAAGACATACACACGACAACGTGACAACAAAGCGTTATTCAATTCAAACGAAGGATTTTCTGTGGTGGCACCAATAAAAATAAAAGTGCCATCTTCTACATAGGGTAAAAATGCATCTTGTTGTGATTTATTAAAGCGATGCACTTCATCCACAAACAAAATAGTTTTGCGGCCAGTTGCTGCACGCTCTTGTTGCGCAACAGCAACGGCTGCACGAATTTCTTTTACGCCAGCAAGAACAGCTGATAGCGTTTCAAATCGGGCATTGGTTTGTTCAGCAAATAATTTTGCGAGCGAGGTTTTACCAACACCCGGCGGCCCCCATAAAATCATGGAATGCAATTGCCCGCGCGTGATAGCTTCGTAAAGGGGTTTACCTTTGGCGAGCAAATGCGATTGACCAATATAATCATCTAACCGACGTGGACGCATACGCGCGGCCAGCGGTTGATAAGTTTCTGTTGGTTGGTCAAATAGGGATTGCATTGTGCCCTCATTTATTTCAAAACACCCTCTCCCCATCCCTCTCCCATCAAGGGAGAGGGGGCCGACTCCCTGTTTGCTTTATTTCGAAGTGAAATCTGTTCCCTCTCCCCTTGTGGGAGAGGGTTAGGGAGAGGGGAAAACTTACTGCCGCGTCACCTCAACACCAGTCGGTACCTGGAAATAAAATTTTTCTTCCGGCAACATCATGTTGGCTTTTACATTGCTCAAAACCGAACGAGTGGATTGTCCATCATTTGCGCGCAGTGAAAACTCCTTCAGCAATCCTTTTTCAAATACCAAAATTAATTGTTGGAACATGCCGTCACTGACTTTTGGCGTTAGGGTAAAAGTTTGAATAGTATTTTCTTTTTTGCTGCTCACAGAAAACTGTTTGCGTAGCTCGTCCACATTTTCACTCAGAATAAGCGCTGGCGTTTGTTGCAGATCATCGGAAAAAGGGCGCACAGTCGCTGTTTCCAAATCCGGATCGTACAACCAAATCTCTTTATCATTTGACACCAAGAGTTGCGGCATAGGCTCCAGGGTTTCCCAATAGAACTTACGCGGACGCATCATCATAAACTTGCCTTTGCTTTCTTCCTGCAACTCGTTGTTTTCGTCGTAGAGAGATTGCACAAAGTCGCCCTGTAAATTTTTGGTAGCGTCGAGCAATTTGCGTAGCTCGGTTATGTCTTGATCGGTTGCAGAAGCAATCAGCGGAAAAAAGACAACTAACAAACTCAAAATAAATTTCATAAATAATCCAAAAATAAAATCATTTGTTTAATGTAGGGGCAGGGCCCCTGTGCCTGCCCTGGGCGGCCACAGGGGGCCGCCCCTACAAGAATTAATCTCTACCACCGGGCACCAAGACTTCACGATTGCCATTGTGCCCCGCTGAAGATACGACACCGGCGGCTTCCATAGTTTCAATTAAACGTGCAGCGCGGTTGTAGCCGATGCGTAATTTACGTTGTACCGATGAGATCGAAGCTTTGCGCGATTCAATAACAAATTGTACTGCTTCATCGTAAAGTGAATCGCCCTCGCCTTCTTCGCCGTCTTCACCGCCTTCACTGGGAATGCCCGGAACCGGAATGGAATTGTTGCTGTCGTCGGTAATGCCATCGACATATTGTGGTTCGCCGCGTTTTTTCCAATCGGCGACCACTTTATGCACTTCGTGGTCATCCACAAAAGCTCCATGAACACGAATGGGAACACTGGTACCGGCGGGTAAAAACAACATATCACCATGGCCTAACAATTGTTCTGCGCCACCTTGATCCAAAATTGTTCGCGAATCGATTTTCGATGAAACCTGAAACGCAATTCGTGTTGGCACGTTGGCTTTAATCAAACCGGTGATCACATCTACTGATGGTCGCTGCGTTGCCAGAATTAAATGGATTCCAGCTGCACGCGCTTTTTGGGCGATACGCGAAATTAATTGCTCCACTTTTTTCTTGTCGACAATCATCATCATGTCGGCAAATTCGTCTATCACCACCACGATAAAAGGAAGTGTTTCCAAATTCGGTGCTGTCGCTTCTTCTGATCCTGCTTCAAAATTTTCTTCAGGTTTAAACAGTGGATCAACAATTGGCGCTCCCGCTTTCATCGCATCTTCCAGTTTGCGATTAAAACCAGCGAGGTTACGCACACCCAGTGCCGCCATTAATTTATAGCGACGTTCCATTTCACCCACACACCAACGCAAACCATTGGCGGCATCTTTCATGTCAGTGATAACCGGTGTTAACAAATGGGGAATGCCGTCGTAAACAGAAAGCTCCAACATTTTTGGGTCAACCAAAATTAATCGCACATCTTTTGGTGTGGATTTATAAAGTAAACTCAAGAGCATGGAGTTTACACCGACCGATTTACCCGAACCGGTTGTACCCGCCACTAACAAATGCGGCATTTTGGCGAGATCCGACACAATCGGTTCACCGGAAATATCGTGACCCAATGCTAATGTAAGCGGCGATTTCGCGTTGTCGTACACATCCGATGTCAGCACTTCTGACAAACGCACCATTTCACGATGCGCGTTGGGAATTTCCACACCCATAACCGATTTGCCCGGTATAACTTCCACTACACGAACCGATACCACCGCGAGCGAGCGCGCCAAATCTTTTGCGAGGCCGGATATGCGACTGGCTTTGATGCCGGGTGCTGGTTGAATTTCAAAGCGCGTGACTACAGGGCCGGGTTGAACTGAAACTACTTCTATATCGATACCGAAATCTTTTAATTTCAATTCCAATAATTTCGACATAGCTTCCAGTGATTCTTTTGAATAGCCTTTATCGCTGCGTTTGTCAGCCGGATCGAGCAAATTGAGCGGCGGCAATTTTCCAATCGCCGGCTCCAACTCATCAAACAAAGAAACTTGTTTTTCTTTTTCGATGCGCGGGCTGGGTGCAGGTTTTTTCTTTTTAACCGGTTCTTCAATAATCACCGGCGCTATGCGCCTGGCTTCTTGTTTGACATGCTGCTCGATAATTTCGCGTCTATGCTCCTGCGCTTTTTCAGCGATTTGTTTTTCGCTGCGCGCACGTTGGTAAACCGTCCATTTTTCTTTTAGATAGTCCATTCCACGAAAACTCCAACGACCGATTTTTTCCATCAGATCAAACCAGGAGAGATCGGTAAACATGGTCATGCCGACTAAAAAGGTCGTCAGCAAAATTAAAGTACCACCTTTGTAACTGAAGGCTTCTTTGATGAACTCGCCCAGCTTGGATCCGATCACACCACCGTTGGAATTCGCGAGAACATCACCTGTGTTGTAATGCAAAAATGCGATCGCAGTGCCCGAGAGCACCACCATAAAAAATCCCACTGCACGCAAACCAATCAACACCCAATCAACCGGCTCTTGATTGGTTCGGTTTTTCAAGACCATCCAGGCGCGCCAGGCGATCATCACCGGAATCAAATAGGCCATGTAGCCCAAAATCATAAACAAAACGTCGGCAAACCAGGCACCTACACGCCCACCGGCATTTTGAATGGGGCGATCGTCGTCACCCGTGAAGGTGTAACCCGGGTCAGCCGGGTCATAGGTCAACAGGGCGATCAGCAAATAGACGCACAAGGCCACCAATACAATGATGCCGCCTTCTTTCAAGAGGCGAAGCAACAGGTTATTGGCAGGCTGGGACAGCGGCTTGCGGCTTGCGGATGCTTTGGGTTGAGCTGGTTTCAATACTAAATCCTCGACAATTGGCAGATGAATTCTGCCTGTTGTTATGGCGGCACATTCTAATAGCTTGAGACAGATAAAACACGGATAAATCGCCCTTTTCGACATACACATCACCCGGACAATCCAATTTTTCGATCTTTTGCAACGAAGTTTTACGCTTCTTCCGATGAATCAACCGGCATTAAATGGCTCCTGTGTTCACAACCCAATTACCCACAGGTGACTTATGAAAACTCTCTTGCAAATTAATTCCAGCGTTTTCGGTGAAAACGGCCAATCCAGCCAACTCAACCAACTCTTCGTTAACGAATGGTTGTCGCACAACCCCGGTAGCCAGGTGGTTAAACGCGACCTGACTCAAGATGCCATACCGCATCTGGATGGCAGCCGCATCACCGCACTTTTCACACCGGCTGAGCAACGCACAGCTGAACAACAGGCGATTGTGGATTTTTCCGATCAATTAATTGCCGAAATTCAAACGGCTGATGCAGTGGTGATAGGTGTTCCCATGTACAACTTCAGCATTCCATCGCAATTGAAAGCTTATTTTGATCATCTGGCGCGTGCTGGTGTGACTTTCAAATACACCGACAAAGGGCCAGTGGGTCTGTTACAGAATAAACCGGTTTACATCATCACCACTCGTGGTGGCATCCACAAAGATCAGCCCAGCGATAGCCAAACCGGATTTGTAAAAACCTTTTTAGGATTTTTGGGATTGACTGATGTGCAGTTTATTTATGCAGAAGGTTTAAACATGGGCGATAAAAAAGACGCCAGTTTGATCGAAGCGAAAAAAGTGATTCATCAACAATTGGCTGCATAATTATTTCAGCCAAGGCGCAGTCCTTCACAAAGGGCACCGATGTTAATAAGCGTTAATTCAATCAAGAGTCACCACAACTGAGGTAGTCTAGGAATTCCAGATTACCTAGCAAAGGACAAGACTTATGAAAAAACTCTTATTACTCGGTGCCGCCGCACTACTCCTGCAAAGCTGTTCAAACCTGGAACAAAAACCCGGTGGATTAAACGACGCTGACAAACAGCGATTGGTTCAAGTCACTCAGAGCATGCCTGCTGATCATCAAGCGCGTTACTCCGCTCGTCATCCTGTCGAAACCTTGGAATTTTTTGGAGTTAAACCCGGCGACACGGTGATTGAAGCGCTGCCTGGCGGCGGTTGGTATTCAAAAATTTTACTGCCCTATCTCGGTTCCGAAGGCAAATTAATCGCCGTTGATTACAGCCTGGCTATGTGGCCAGAATTCGGCGGTTTTGCAACACCAGAATTCCTCGCACAACGCAAAGCCTGGCCCGCACAATTTGCAAAAGACGCGCAAACCTGGGGCGGCGCAAACGGTGCTAAAGCAGATGCCTATACCTTTGCTGACATGCCACAAGAATTAACTGGAAAAGTGGATTCAGTTTTATTAATCCGCGCACTACACAACCTCGCCCGCTTTGATGCCAAAGGCCAATATTTGCAAAAAGCCTTGGCAGAAATTCATCGCGTATTAAAACCCGGCGGCACAGTGGGAATCGTTCAACATGCAATGGCAGAAGATAAACCCGACGAATGGGCCGATGGTAATCGCGGTTATTTAAAACGCTCAATGCTGGTTAAAACCATGACCGCAGCGGGATTCGAATTGGTTGCCGAAAGCGATATCAATAAAAATCCAAAAGACGACCCACAAGCCAACGACAATGTATGGCGTTTACCGCCAAGTTTGAATGCACCGGAAGATCAAAAAGCAAAAAATATCGCGATTGGCGAATCCAACCGTGTGACTTTGTTGTTTAGGAAGAAATAGTTTTTTTTAAAAATATTTTCGTCATTCCCGAACGGGTATCCAGTGACCTCGCCGAATTAAAGTCGCTGGATTCCCTTTCGGGAATGACGATGTCATGCAAGGTTTGATTGCGTATCTCTCTGATTCGTGGTGATTCAGAAATTGGGCGCAGCAAGCAGCGCCCCTACGGGAATTCGTGAATTGATTTCACACCTTCCGAATCAATTCATGAATATAACTCATACCTTCTCGCTCATACCTTGCAACTTGATAATCCGCGAGTTTTATCTCGATAGTTTTGTCGGCTATGCCGCCGACATAAATCCATAAAAAATAGTCTTCACCTTTTTTATAGAAATCGTAGTGCCAATCTTCCCAGTCGATCATCAGGTCGCCGTCGGCTTCGAAAGATCGTTGAATTTTTTCGAATCGTTTATTGCCTTCTGGTAGCAGGCGATAGTGAATCGGTTCCAATCCTTCGCCGTCATCCAAATGAATAAACTCATCGTAATCGGCTTGCGTAAGTTTGTTCAGTTCGACTAGTCGTTCGAAGCATAAATTGGCATTGGGGAAAAATTCACATCGCTCAATTTCTTTTGTTCGTTTTGACCAGAATTCATTGTCGCAATGCCATTTGCTGATAATGGTTGCGCAAGGTGCAATCAAAAAGCTGGTCATGCCGTAAGGAGGTGAAATAAATGAATGTATTTGTTGCTTTAGATACGCATTGGAAAAACTATCAAGCAAATCAATTGAGAAGTCACTTTGTTGTTTAAACTCATCCTTTATGAAAGGCCTGATGCTATAGAGTGGATCAGCAGAAAGATAATTTTCATCAAGGTGTTGAATTAATTTTTGCTCGGCCTCTTCACTTGAATCTGCAGGGATACAGGAGTAAAAAACGTAAAAATCCGACCCATCAATTGCCATGTTGAAACAAGCAGACTCTAACTTGGCTTTGCAAACCGCTAACCAAATCGGTTGGTATCGCCATGAGGACAACCGCAAAGACTGAACATAATCTTTAACTGCTTGTAATCCTTGCACTTGCCATTGTTTAACTTGCTCAGCGGTGACAATCTGAGTTTTGTTTTCATACCCGTCTATCTCAGCATAACAATAACGCTTAAACCCCAAACGAAATTGCTCACCCTGTTGAATAAGCTCGAATTCTCCTAATTTCAGAAGAATCAGCTTTGCGTCAATATCTTGAAAAATCGTTCTCTCAACCAAAGAGAAAATCAAATTACGCCCGTCGGTTAACAGCAATCGGGGTTCATCAATGTAATCAATAAAACGTTCGCTTACTTCGATATCGGGAAATCGGACTTGCAGTAAATCCAATAGTGTTTGATTGTTTTCGCAGAATTGCTGCTCAAGAATTAATCCATAACGCGATTGCAGGTAGTCTTGTGATGGTTGACCGGGTTCCAAAAGATCCATAAAAGACGTTTTGATATAGGTGAAGCCTTGCCCTGATGTCATTTTCTTTCCTGTGTACCTGATTTAGCAAAAAGCTGATCCTACCCAATAAAAGATCACAATTCATCAGATTGGCTTATTCAATTTGGACGATTGGGGTCGATTCGCCTATGATGCGCGTCATCCAATCGCAAGATCCATTAATAGAAGGATTGCATCATGAGTGACGTTCAACACCACCGTTTGATTATCCTGGGTTCTGGTCCCGCAGGTTATACCGCGGCCATTTACGCAGCCCGCGCCAACCTCAAGCCAGTTGTGATTACTGGCATGCAGCAAGGTGGTCAATTAACCACCACTACTGAAGTTGAAAACTGGCCTGGTGGCGCACATGATCTGCAGGGGCCTCAATTGATGGTGCAAATGCAAGAACATGCCGAGCGCTTCAAAACCGAAATTATTTTTGATCATATTTACGAAACTCATTTGAGTGAGCGCCCGATTCGTTTGGTCGGCAATAGCACTTACACCTGTGATGCTTTGATTATCGCCACCGGTGCTTCTGCCCAATATTTGGGTCTGCCGTCTGAACAAGCTTATATGGGCCGCGGTGTGAGCGCTTGCGCAACCTGTGATGGTTTCTTCTACAAAGACCAAAAAGTTGCGGTGATCGGTGGTGGTAATACCGCTGTGGAAGAAGCGCTGTATTTGTCGAATATCGCCAGTCACGTAACGCTGATTCACCGTCGTGACAAATTGAAATCGGAAAAAATTCTGCAAGATAAACTTTTCGCCAAAGCCGCGAATGGCAATGTGACTATTGTCTGGAATCATCAACTGGATGAAGTACTGGGCGATGGAAAAAGTGTTAAAGGTTTGCGTTTGAAAAGTACTCAGGATGGCAGCACCAAAGAAATCGAAGTCGCTGGATTGTTTGTGGCAATCGGCCACAAACCCAACACCGATATTTTTGAGGGCCAACTGGATATGAAAGATGGTTACATTAAAGTGAAAAGTGGATTGGAGGGCAATGCAACCGCTACCAATATTCCGGGCGTATTCGCAGCAGGTGATGTGGCAGACCACATTTATCGTCAAGCGATTACCTCATCCGGCGCAGGTTGTATGGCGGCACTGGATGCTGAAAAGTATCTGGACGTTTAATCCAATCCATGAAAATCCTGCTAGTGAAAATGTCCTCGATGGGGGACATTTTCCACACCTTCCCCGCCGTCACTGATCTGCTTCAACATCGGCCTGATGTAGAACTTCATTGGGTAGTTGAAGATGCCTTTGCTGAAATAGTGTCCTGGCATCCGGGCGTTAAAAAAATCATTCCGGTTTCTTTGCGCCGCTGGATGAAAATGCGCAACTGGCAAGCCTGGAAAGAATTCAGCGCGTGGAAAAAACAGTTACAGCAAGAGCAATACGATCTGGTTATTGATGCCCAGGGATTGTTAAAAAGTTTGATCGTCGCGCGCTCTGCCAAATCCAAATTAGTTGAAGGTTACGATAAAAATTCAGCACGCGAATCGTTTGTCAGTTATTTTTATCATCAAAGTTTTGAGGTTGATAAAGACCAACACGCAGTTCAGCGAACCAGACAATTACTCAGCAAAATTGGCCAATACCACATCAACCACCATTTCGGTTTTGGAATTCACAGTTATTTTTCGCAAGTGGAACCCGATCCCAAGAAACTGGTGTTTATTGTGGGCACCAGTTGGACTACCAAACTCTGGTCACCCGAGGGCTGGAAAAAACTTACGCAAATTGCCTTGGGCGCGGGTTATCAGGTTGAGATTATCTGGGGTAGTGACAGCGAAAAAGCGCTGGCTGACGAGATTATCGCCGCTTGCCCCGGCGCCAGCCGCCCTGATCAACGTATGTCGATCACAGCTGTTGCTGAAAGGTTGGTTGCTGCCGCCGGTGTTGTCGGTTTGGATACCGGCTTTTCCCATCTGGCTGGCGCGCTTGAAGTCCCGACTGTTGCGCTTTATGGTCCCACCTCCCCCCTCAAAGTTGGCTTGATCGGCCATCACACCCACAATTTTTACTTAAACCCGCCCTTGCGATGCATGTTCTGTCATAAACGCAATTGTAAACTCCTGCCAGCCCAAAGCCTGGAAACCCCGCCCTGCCTGGAAATGATTCAGGCAGAAATGGTCTGGGACCAGCTTGTGGCCAAACTTGATACAACCAGTTTGGGAATTCGCTATGGCACCGAGCAAAACAGGCGTGATACTGACCACTTACAATCAAGCTGAGTGGTTATCCAAAGTTCTGATTGGTTACGAAATGCAATCAGAAAAAAATTTCACATTAATTATTGCAGACGATGGTTCAGGTCCCGAGACCGAAGCCGTGATTGATCAATGTCGTCAGCGCGGATTATTGCGCATTCAACACATTTGGCATCCTGATCAAGGTTTTCGCAAATGCCAAATTCTCAACAAAGCCATTGAACAAACCGATTGTGATTATTTGATTTTCAGCGATGGCGATTGCATTCCCGAACCGGATTTTGTACGCAAACATATTCGCTATGCACGCAGGGGACAATTTTTATCAGGCGGTTATGTGAAATTAACCATGCCGGTTTCGAAAACCATCAACGAAACAATTATTACCGAATCACAACTCTTTGATCTCGAATGGCTAAAAAAACAAGGCCAACCTGACAGCGCAAAATTATGGAAATTATTTAAATCCGAATGGATTAAATTGCTGCTCAATTTTTTAACGCCGACCAAAGCCACCTGGAATGGTATGAATTCGTCCGCTTGGCGCGAGGATATAATCGCCTGCAATGGTTTTAATGAAGATATGCAATACGGCGGATTGGATCGCGAATTAGGCGAGCGCTTGTTAAATTACGGATTAAAAGGCAAACAAATTCGCTACAGTATTGCTTGCCTGCATTTGGATCACCCTCGCGCTTACGACAATCCGGAAACCTGGAAAAAGAATTACGCGATTCGCAACAAAGTGAAACGCACTGGACGCTTTGTCACTTACAACGGCATTCGAAAAATTGATCCAGAACCGCAAAACGTTTCTGGATACCAGCCTACTTATTAAATGAAAAAAATTGCATTTATTGGCCGCAAACAAGGCATACAAAAATGGGCATTCAATCAACAGGGATTGGAGCGTGCACGATTGCAGGAAGAAGAAGCACTATTGGCATCTGACTGGCAAATTGTCGATCAGCCACAACTGGCGGATGTAGTGCAAGTGAGATTAAATCCGGAACAAACTTCCGCAAAAGTACTGCATAAAATTTTAAAAGTGATCGATAGTCTTGATCCCAAGATTCGCATCATCAATCATCCGCAGTTTTTTCACTTCTATGCTGAAAAACACCAAAGCTATCAACAATTGCAAGCGGCAGGATTACAAACCATTCCACATCAACTCTGGTCATTTTGGTTGCCGGTGAATGAGCAAATCCAGCAAATAAAAACATTTATTGAACATGGCCCAGCCTATTTTCGAACTCACAACGAAGATTCAGGCAAAAGCATAGTGTATTTGCAAGGCAAGGAGTCGGATGCCGAATTAAAAAAAATTATTTACAAATTGCGCTGGCGCAGTCTTACCAATCGCGTTAGCGGTTCACAAGCCTTGATCACCCGAGAAATTCAACAAAGCTCCGCAGTATCGCGTGTATTTCGAGTACATATGCTCTGCGGCAAAGCAATTGGCGGCTATGCGCTGGTAAGCCCTAAAAAAGTCATACACGCCGCTGACCTGGATTTGGACTTTAATAATGAATTTATTGCCGCCAACCAGCAATTATGCAACTGGATGCAAGACTCAAACTGGTTAGATCTATGGCAAAACGCCATGCAAGCTTTGCATTTGGATATTGGCGCACTGGAGTTTTTTTGTGTAGACAATCAACCCATTTTTCTGGAAGCCAACCCCATGTGGGGCGGTAAACACAGATTGGGCTCTGCTGAATTTATGAAATGGCTGACAGCCGAACAAGCACAACTGCAAGAACAAATACCCAATGTATTCAACTGGCTAAACGCTAATCGTTTCTATCAGACTTTTTGGCGCGAGTTCGCCAATATTTGAATTTTCGCCTGAAATAATATTTCTCCCCATAAAACCGCGATATAGATCTCGTTTAACATCAAACATCTCTGTAACGCCTGATTTTTGTCCAAAATCTACTTGGGGCTAGCAATACCTGCTTCAAATGAAGAAAATAGCAGGGAATCCCATACGGACAATACGATGAGTAAGCACTATTTGTTTTTTGGCTCCGAGCGCTATACGCAAGCGATTATGCGCCCCTTGGACAGAGCGATAAAAGCTCGTGGCGATAAAGTAGCATGGTTTTTTAATGGTCCCGGGAAGGAAGACTTGCAAGCGGATGACAGGGTATTTACTCACGTAAGCGAGGTCCTTGAGTGGAATCCGATAGCAGTTATCACACCAAACAATACAGTTCCGCATTTTTTCCCCGGTGTGAAAGTACAAACTTTCCATGGCTTTGATGCCGGTAAGCCCAGGCACATCTACATCCGAGGGTTTTTCGATCTATATTGCACTACTGGCCCTCAAGATACGGACAAATTTGTATCCCTTGCTAAACAATTGCAACATTTCCATGTGGTGGAAACTGGATGGCCAAAATTAGATGATTTCTTCACGCAATTACCGGCACAACTTCCACCTGTAAATTCTCCTCCCAGAATTCTTTATCACTCGACCTTTTCACCTTCCTGGAGCGCGGCGGAAATTCTTTATCCCGAAGTAAAACGCTTGAGCAAAACGGGAGAGTGGAAATGGGTAGTCACCTTGCATCCAAAAATGAATCCAGATACACGCGCCAAGTTCAAAGCACTGGAAAATGAAAATCTGACTTTCTCAAATGCGGATAATATTCTTGAGTTATTTGTAGATGCAGATGTTATGTGTTCTGATACTTCATCTGCACTTAGTGAATTTTTATTAACGGGAAAACCTGTAGTTACATTCAACAATCGCCGTCCCGGACCACAATTGATCAACATTCATAGGACTGAGGATTTTGAGCCTGCCATTCGGAAAGCCTTGGCACGACCCGCAGAATTGATGACTGCTATTGAAAAATTTTCTGCGGAAATACATCCTGCAAGAGATGGTAAATCCGCCGAAAGAATTCTGGATGCGATTGATAACTTCATAGCTAAAGGCGGGAGAAATCCAAAAGCCAAACCATGGAATTTATGGCGAAAATTTAAATTATGTTTAAAAATGGGATATTGGAAGTTCAATTAAATCCTGCAAGGTTCCTATTCTACGGTTTAACCAATCGACAATATATTTGTGCAGTGCCGGACTTGCTTTTTCGAGACTTTGTACGCACACGAACGCACAAGATTTGTCTTGATCAGCCTGAGCAATCATATTGATCAATTCATCTTCCGTCTGATCAGGCGGATCAATTTTAAGTGCCACCAATGTTTCATCAATAACCGCCGTACCAGATTGCAATTCCAAATAGGCAGCTAGGGCTTCACAAATAAACTGATTAGGTTCTCTTAACTTTGGTCGCAAGTTATCTTCAAAAAGCTTTTTGTTATCTTCAAAAAATGATCTTATAGTAGAAACTCGCCAAGGATGAGGTTCATGCCTTAGCCATAAATACTGATCAGAAAATCCAGCTAATCGAGCACTCAGAATCTGTGCATTGGTATGTTTGGCTCTATCTTTCAATTTTTGTTTTTTTGTTTTGGGCACTATTTTGAACCAAGCATCCCTAATCCTGTTCGCTATTCGCCTGTCCTTCATCGAACGCCATTCACCGCGAAGCACTACACCATCTTCAATAAAAAAATTTTCAGGCTTAACGGGTTGGATCAATGCAAAATCATCATTTAAGAACAGAAACTTTTCCGACAATCCTGGAATACGCCACAACACAGTTAAAATGCTTCGAATATTGAAGGTAGGTAGAAAATCTTCATAACCCAAGAATATTGTTTTGTGGTCTACAATTTTGATTTTATCGCCCAGGTGTGTACCCTTGAGTTTGGTAACTATTTCGGGAACTTGATCATCGGTAACTACATATATAGTACGCAACCAAGGTGCGAATCTAAGCAGGGAGATGATACAGTAATTAATTTCTCCATCATTGTGAAATCGAGTGGGGTCAGCAGTACGAGGGCGTTGCCCGCCAATTTCAGCAAGATACGCATTTAGCTTTTGCAAATGTTTTGGATCTTGCCCATCGACCCAAGTGACTACTGCATCTATCGGAAAAAGATTTTCTCTAGACATAATGAACTATACCGATTCGCTTAATATCTCTCATAACACTGCGATTTTAATCAAGATATCTATTGATGATTAATGGCCGAATTCTATCTTCAAGGCCAAAAAAATTACAGCAATTTCACTAATAAGACTGGTAATCCAAACCACAAATGCAGAAAATATAAGGCTTTGTTTTACTCATTGTTCAAATATGTACGGAATAACACCCCTTCCAAATCCCTGGTTGCTGAGTTTCGCCTTTATCAATGCATTGGTTATGGCGGCGATTAGCCTGTTTATTAATCTGGATTCAGCGTCTGTTTGGAGCTGGTTATTTCGCATCAGTGGGTTGATTATTTATTTTGGATTAATCTGCAGTTTCCTGGTTCTGTTTATAAAAATTCTGAGTAATTTTTATCGGCCCTTGCTCAAACCTTTGGCGATTGCAATTTTTTCATTCGCTCAAGTGATTGTTTTTGCCAACTTACAGATTCACTCGCTTTATCACTTTCATATCAACGGTATGGTGTTGAACTTATTGTTCAGCGGCGCACTGATGGAAACCATCGCCTTTTCATGGATTATGTGGGTCAGTATTGGCTTGATTTTGATAGCATTGGTGTTTGCTGAATGGGGCATGGCATCCTGGATTCAAAAAAAATCGACGGCGAGATATAAACCAAAATTCTGGATTCTATTTTCATTGCTCTTAATCGGATTTATTTTGTTAAATGGTTTTGCAGAGGGATTGCGCTGGCATTGGGTAAATAATCAACGCGTCTATATTCCCTGGCTGCCTCCGATCTCTATGCGCAGCCATCTCAAACGCATGGGACTTGATATACAAAAAGCGCCTGAGTCACTGTCAACAAAACCAACTGTAATTAACTACCCATTAGAAAAGCTTCAGTGCGCTAATCCACAACCCATGAATTTGGTGTTTTTGGTGGTGGACTCACTCAGGGCCAATATGTTGTCACCCGAAATAATGCCCTTTACCAGCCAACTCAAAACACGCGGATTGAATTTTAATCAACATTACAGCAATGCCAACTCCACACGTTATGGTATGTTCAGTTTGTTTTATGGATTAAACGGCACCTATTGGCATCCTATGTTAAATGCCGAGCGCGGCAGCGTTTTATTTGATGTGACGCAGGAAAAAAATTATCAGCATTTTATTTATGGCAGTACCAAGCTGACGTTTCCCGAATTTGATCGCACGATTTTTTCATCTCTGCGGAATCAGCTTAAAAAAGGCTCACATAAAAACAGTGCGGACAATGACAGGGAAATTACCGATTTACTGCTGGCGGATATTCAATCACGCAATACTACTCAACCCTTCGTAGGTTTTGTATTTTTCGATTCGCCACATGCGTTTCATTTACCCAATAATTATCCGGAGATTTTTTCGCCACGATTGGATACAGTGAATTATTTAGCGCTGGATGAAGATTATGACCCATTGCCATTTTTGAATCTCTACAAAACCACAGCACATTATGTTGATAGCCAAATCCAACGAGTCGTCGACCGACTGGATGCACAAGAACTCACCGACAAAACAGTGATCGTGATTACCAGTGACCACGGGCAAGAGTTTAATGAAACCGAATTGAACTACTGGGGCCACAACGGCAATTTCAGCCAATGGCAAACTCATGTGCCCATGCTGATACTATGGCCGGGAAAGTCACCACAGTCCTTTGATCACATCAGCGCACATGAAGATTTAATCCCTACATTGATGCAAGGTTTGTTTCAATGCAGCAATCCAATTGATCGTTATAGCACCGGGCAATCATTATTTACTGGCAATAATGATAACCGGAGCCTGATAATGGAGACTTGGACAGAACGTGCTATCTATTACAACCAAACCCTTTACTTTATGGATGCGTTGGGAGTGGGTAAAACCCTGGATATGAATTATCAAAAAGTCGAAGTACCCGATTTACCTGCAGATATACTGCAAGAGAATATGGAAAAAATTTCACGATTTTTAAAACATTAAGATTATGACAATAACAACTGATCTTGCGGTGCCATTCAAATCCGAAAATTTTCAGGGAGCCATTGCCTCTGATTTTTACTCGGACGCATTGTTAAATAATTTGGAAAGCATCAAATCACTTCTGAGTTCACCCAAGGCAATCAGGTTATCCAAGGGTATTGATTATGTTGTGAAATGCCCTATGCAGATTCAAGGACAAGAACACTGGGTTGCGATTAAAGTGTTCAAACGCCAATCTATTTGGAAAGATTGGTACGACTTCACGCATAAGTCCAAAGCGGAACGTTCCTTTAATGCTGCAATTTTTTTAACGAAGCATCAAATCGGCACACCAGCACCCATTGCATATCTGGATAAATGGCAAGGTAAGCGATTAATCGAAAGTTACTATGTTTGTTTATTTGAATCTGCTGAATGTTTTCGCGACTTGGTGACCGACATTTTATGGAACAAACGGGATTCGGCTCCCCTAATGGACCTGTTATTACATCTTGCGCCTGAATTGCGCAAAATGCATGACGCCGGCTTTATGCACGGTGATATGGGCAATCAAAATATATTTATCCCGAAAGATACCAATGGAAATTGGTTAGCGCCCCAATGGATAGACTTAAATCGCTGCAACATACTGGATCGTCCTTTAAATGCCAAAGAACGCGCTTTTGATATTTCCCGCATGATTTTACCCAGCGCTTATGTTCGCTGGTTTCTTTATATTTATTCCAATCATGGACCTATTGATCGCGAATTGGAAAAATTTGAAGATGCTTATCGAAAAGCCTTTACACGGCACAGACGCAGCGGAAAATACCGCCACCCGATTCGCTATTTAAAACGAAAAAAATCGGGGATAAAACCTGCTTATCCCCACGAAAAAGATGTTTGGTTATGGGATGAAAAATCGGGTCAACCCATGATTACCATGACCAAAAAAAATAAAAACCAACACAGGGAATGGCGATTTTTTCTGGGATCTATCTGGAAAACGCTAACTGCATTGCCAAGCATTTGGTCTGAATACAAAAAATTACAGGGCACCAGCTTTCAACGTTCGATTGAATTAAAAAATCGCATTGGTGTTGCTTTGCATCCAAAAACTAATTACCTGCATCACGAATTACCCTTGCATCAACAACTAGGGCAACCGCCAGTGATGATTCGTTTTTATCACCATGAAGCGGCAGACGATTGGCAAAACTCGATTGAATTAATCCAGCAATTAAAAAGCCAATCGGTCGAGATAGTGGTTGCTATGATTCAGGATCGGCGAGCAGTGATAAATCCCGAATCCTGGAGAGCGTTTTTAACCAAAGTGATTCCGGCAATTGCGGATGCAGTCAGCTATATAGAAATTACTCACGCTTACAATCGCGTCAAGTGGGGAATCTGGAATCATCGGGAATTGATTCAATTGATGCAACCTGCTTTTGAATTACAACAACAACATCCACAAATAAAATTAACTGGCCCTGCTTGTATTGATTTTGAATACGCACCCGTGATTAGCGCATTGAAATCCATGCCCAAGCAATTTCATTTTTCTGCACTTTCGCATCTACTCTATGTCGATAGACGCGGCGCTCCTGAAAATCATCAAGGCAAATTTTCCACGCTGGAAAAAGCCGTATTACTCAAAGCCCTGGCAAACAAATCCAATCGATGCGACAACAAGGTTATTATTTCTGAAGTGAATTGGCCGGTTAAATATACCGGCATTTGGTCGCCGGTGATTTGCCCTTACGTCACTCCCAAATGGCGCAAACTGGAACCTGGTGAGACTGAAGATGTCTACGCACACTATATGTTGCGTTACTTGATGATTTGCCTTTGCTCGGGCCATGTTGAGCAAGTATTTTGGTGGCGATTATCGGCACACGGCTATGGCTTGATTGATGATCAGGATAATTTTCGACAACGTCCAGCATTTATTGCTTTGCAGTTTTTATTGTCACTATTGGGCGAAGCTCGTTTTGAAAAAAAATGGCAGAGTAAGCCAGATCAATGGATATTGGAATTCAGCAAGGGCAACAAGCGCTATCTGATGGCATGGACCAGCAATAACCAGACGGCGTCATTTGAATATCCTTATGAGCAGGCGTGGGATTACCTGGGCAGGAAGTCTGATGCAGTTGAATTATCCGGCGCACCAGTTTATTTTTTAATCCACGATCAGTGATTATGTGTAATGATCAGGAACTGGATTTAATCCTGAGTTAAGAAAACTATTATAGGCTTGCAAAGGCTTATTCGTTTATCACCACAATAAAACTTACGACTATGAACTTTATATTTTCCGGCCCCTATCGATTTCTTGTTCGCATGATGCTGTTGTGTTTGCTGATTCTTAGCATCAGCCGTATTGGTTTGGTGATTTGGCAATATGATCGCGTATCCGCAACCAATCAATTACTCGACATTTTTCTGCAAGGGGTTCGCGCAGATTTAATTATGGTCAGTATCTGGGTTTTGCTACCCTGTTTGCTTATTCCATTTGTTAAACCAACACAATGGCAAAAAGCCTGGGATAAATTCACTTATTACTGGGCCTGCGCGGGCGCTTTGTTAATTATTTTTATGGAGCTGGCAACACCCAGCTTTATTATGCAATACGACATTCGCCCAAATCGTTTGTTTATTGAATATTTAAAATATCCCAAAGAAGTATTTTCCACGCTCTGGAACGGATTTCGTGTACCACTGATTTTAGGCGTAACACTCAGTATTGTTCTTGGATATTTTGCCGCTCGTTTTATCCGCGATAAAAACCCTGTTACCCATCAATACTCCTGGCAAATGATATTAATAACTTGGCCACTGGTCATTTTAGTTATATTCGCCGCCATTCGTTCCACCACTCAACACCGCCCCGCTAACCCTGCATTTTTTGCCATTACAGGTGATGCATTGGTTAACTCATTGGTTATCAGCTCAAGCTATTCCGTTGTATTTGCGATTTACAATCTCAAACACGAAGCCAAATCAAGTGAAGTCTACGGCAAGTTGGATAGAACCAGGATACTGAAAGAAAACTTGAATTGGCCCTGGCTGCAAGAATATCAATTTAATAATCCCGATTTACCTACTCTGCATCAGCAAACTGCCGCCATTTCACGGGAAAAGCCACTCAATCTTGTTATTTTGTTACAAGAAAGTTTGGGCGCAACCTTTGTCGAAAGCCTGGGTGGATTATCAGTCACACCAGAATTGGAAAAATTAAAAAACGAAGGCTGGTGGTTTGAACAACTTTATGCAACTGGGACACGATCAGTCAGAGGCATAGAAGCAGTCACGGCTGGATTTATGCCAACACCAGCACAGAGCGTGGTCAAACTTTCGCTTTCACAAAAAGGCTTTTTTACAATTGCAGATTTATTAAAAAGCCAGGGTTATCACACCGAGTTTATTTACGGTGGTGAAGCGCATTTTGACAATATGCGAAGCTTCTTTACGGGCAATGGCTTCCAACAAATTATCGATATTCACGACATTCAAAATCCGGTATTTGTCGGTAGCTGGGGCGCCAGCGACGAAGATTTGTATAACCATGCACATCAACACCTCTTGAAATTACATCAAGAAAATAAACCCTTTTTCAGTTTGATTTTCTCGTCAACAAATCATGAACCCTTTGAATTCCCTGATGGCAGGATTGGGCTGCACGAACAACCGAAAAATACTGTTAATAACGCGGTGAAATATGCCGACTATGCGTACGGCGATTTTATTAAAAAGGCCAAGGCCAGCCCTTATTGGGAAAACACACTCTTTGTAATAGTCGCCGACCACGACAATCGCGTTTACGGCAACAATTTAGTACCCGTGGAAAAATTTCATATACCTGGATTAATTTTAGGTGCCGATATTAAACCGAAAAAAATCCAACCCCTCGCCAGCCAGATTGATTTAGGGCCAACACTTTTTTCACTCATGGGTGTTTCAGGGAAACATCCTATGCTGGGCCGCGATTTCGTTCGTTATCCTGATCAACCAGGCCGAGCCATCATGCAATTCGAAGATTATTTTTCCTTGATGGAAGAAGATAAATTAACCATTCTAAAACCGGACGCCACTGCTGTAGCGGCTGAATACAATCGAACAGAAAAGAAAGTACATCTACTGGAGACACCCGTTACGGCCGAAGACAAACAAAAAGCAATTGCACATGTGTTATTGCCATCGATTTTATATAGAGAGCAAAAATACAGAAGGGAGTGAGTCCTTACCCCACCCTAACCCTCCCCTTGGCAGGGGAGGAAATAAAATTCCTACAACTGCGAAATCTTCCCGATCCGTTTATCCAACCAATCGAAAATGAGCTTTTGCTTCTCAAGCGATGCTGATTCGATGCTTTGAACGCAGGTAAACCAATATTGAGAACTTTTATTTGAGTTCCTGATCTTCCGATTGACCCTCCAGAAAAATTGCTCATTGGGTTTGAACTGAACATTTCGAACCTTCCCATCAATAACAGCTGTCCCGTTACCAATTTCAAGATGAGCTGCCAGCGCCTCCACTACGAACTGACTTGGCGAACGAAATTTTGGCTTTATGTTTTCAATCAAAATTTGTGGGTTTTTCTGAAAATAGTCAGCAAAAGTCGACTTTCTCCAAGCATGAGGCACATGAGGCAAGCGGAAATATTTTTTCTTAAATCCAACCATTTTTGCTGCGAGTTGCTGCCTATCTCGATGACCTGGCCGATGCTTACTCTCATCAACTTTAAGACCAAAAATATTTTTAATTAACTTAATTAAAAGCTTGTGCAACAGAAACTCACTCATAAAGCACCACTGTCCTCGAAGAACAACTTTTTCCTCCTGGAAAAAATATTCCGGAAGCACGGGCGATATCAAAAATATATCATCATTAAAAAACAAAAACTGTTCCGATAACTCAGGAACTCTCCAGAGCATTGTTAATATTGAACTGCTATTAAATGTCGGCAACACATCTTCGTAGCCCCGAAAAATTGTCTTATGATCTATTATTCTAATTCGATTTTCGTATTCCGTTCCTTTTAAAGATTGCATAAAAGATGGCTGTTGATCATCTGTCACAATAAAAATATTACGTATCCACGGAGCGAACTTAATAATTGACGCTACACAATACTCAAGCTCTCCTGCATTGTGATAACGAGTCTTACTTGCTGACTTCGGACGAACTTTTCCAATGGACGTCAAATAATCATCCAGTTTTTTTGAATGTTTAGGATCACTGCCATCTACCCAGGTGATTACTGCGTCTATTGGTTGCTGCATAGGTTTCCTCTCTATGTGTTGCCCTCACCCCAACCCTCTCCCAGAGGGGGAGGGAGCTGACTCCCAATTTAATTAAATGCACGATATCAAAAAAGCAGGGAATCAATCCCCTCCCTCCGGGAGAGGGCTAGGGTGAGGGCCTTTAAAACAAAAAACCGATCCAAAGATCGGTTTTTTCAAACAAGCTGAACTTAAATATGTTCAACCTTATCAATTTCATATTCAACATCACCACCGGGTGCTTTTACAACCACCACATCGCCCTCTTCTTTTCCAACCAACGCACGCGCAATCGGTGAATTGACGGAAATCTTGTTGGCTTTTACATCAGCTTCATCGTCGCCGACAATTTGATATGTCGCTTGCTGATCAGTTTCCAAATTAATAATAGTCACTGTTGAGCCGAAAATAACTTTGCCTGTGTGTGGAATCTTGGTGACATCAATAATTTGCGCATTGCTGAGTTTGGCTTCAATTTCCTGAATGCGGCCTTCGCAAAAACTTTGTTGTTCGCGTGCAGCTGAGTACTCGGCGTTTTCTTTTAAATCACCGTGTTCACGCGCTTCGGCAATCGCTTGCACTATGCGCGGACGCTGAACTTTTTTCAGATCTTCCAGTTCAGCTTGAAGCCTCTCGGCTCCTTGCTGGGTCATAGGGAATTTTGCACTCATGCTCCTACCCTCTTGTGTAATTCTTGTAAGCGACGCACATCAATTTCGCCATCCAAACCTTCACGTAAGGCCATGCAAACTGCAATGCCAGCAGCTAAGGTTGTGTTGTAATAGACACGATGATTTTCTGCACTGCGACGAATTGACGATGAATCACGTGTAGCCTGGCGACCTTCTACTGTGTTGATGATCAAATCAATTTCATCGTTCTTGATCATATCCACAATATGTGGGCGACCTTCTTGCACTTTATTAATGGTTTGTACTTGCAAGCCTGCTTTTTCCAAAACAGCTGCAGTACCACGTGTGGCAACCAATTTGAATCCAAGTTCCGCTAAATCTTTGCCGACACTGACGATGCCGTCTTTATCCATATCACGCACGCTGATAAATGCAGTACCTGATGAAGGAATTCGGTTGTTCGCACCCAATTGTGATTTGCCGTAGGCTTCACCGAAAGTATCGCCCACACCCATGACTTCGCCGGTGGATTTCATTTCAGGGCCGAGAATTGGATCAACAGCCGGGAATTTATTAAACGGGAATACCGCTTCTTTCACACTGTAATAGGGTGGAACGATTTCTTTGGTGAAACCTTGTTCAGCCAAAGACATTCCCGCCTGACAGCGCGCTGCCACTTTTGCCAGAGATACGCCAATACATTTTGAAACAAAGGGAACTGTACGTGATGCACGCGGGTTCACTTCGATCACGTAAATTTTTCCATCTTGATAAGCGAGCTGGGTATTCATCAAACCAATCACACCCAATTCGATTGCCATTTTCTTCACGATTTCGCGCATTTCATTTTGCACGTCAGCAGGTAAAGAATAAGGTGGTAATGAACATGCAGAATCACCTGAGTGAACACCACACTGCTCGATGTGTTGCATTATGCCGCCGATCACAACTTGTTTTGAATCCGAAACAGAATCTATATCCACTTCAATCGCGTTATTCAAAAAGTGATCGAGCAACACCGGCGCATCTTCTGACACTTGCACAGCGGTGCGCATATAAGTGCGCAACTCATCTTCTTTGTAAACAATTTCCATTGCACGACCGCCCAATACATAAGATGGACGAACAACCAATGGATAACCGACACGATCCGCAGCTACCAAGGCTTCTTCCAACGAACGTACGATTGCGTTTGGCGGTTGCAGCAAACCTAATTTGTCGATCATTTGCTGGAAGCGTTCGCGATCTTCCGCTCTATCAATGGCATCCGGGCTGGTGCCAATAATAGGCACGCCTTCAGCTTCCAATGCGCGCGCTAATTTCAATGGAGTTTGTCCACCGAATTGCACAATCACGCCGACTGGCTTTTCTTTTTGAACAATCTCCAACACATCTTCCAATGTTACAGGTTCGAAGAACAAACGATCGGAAGTGTCGTAATCGGTTGAAACAGTTTCGGGGTTACAGTTAACCATAATGGTTTCGTAACCGTCTTCGCGCATAGCCAATGCTGCATGCACGCAACAATAATCAAATTCAATACCTTGACCAATTCGATTGGGGCCGCCACCAATAACGAGAATTTTTTTCTTGTCACTGGGGTTTGCTTCACACTCTTCTTCGTAAGTGGAATACATGTAAGCCGTTGAAGTCGCGAATTCCGCAGCACAGGTATCGACACGTTTGTAAACCGGGCGAACATTCAAACCTTGACGATGATGACGCACGGCTTTTTCTGAAGTGCCTAATAAGAGTGCCAAACGTTTGTCTGAAAAACCTTTGCGTTTTAAATTAAACATTTGTTCTGCGTTCAAATCCATTATGGATTTGCCACGCAGGGATTGTTCGATATCAATTAATTCTTTGATTTGAACTAAAAACCAGGGGTCGATTTTTGAAAGATTAAAGGCATCCTCCACACTCATACCCATGCGGAATGCATCACCTAAATACCAAATTCTTTCTGCACCCGGTGTTGCCAATTCGCGACGTACGCGAGCAACACCTTCTTCAGTAGTGATATCCACTTTGGATTCAAAACCGGCTGAGCCGACTTCCAACCCGCGCAACGCTTTTTGCACAGATTCTTGAAAGGTACGGCCAATCGCCATAACTTCACCGACAGATTTCATTTGCGTAGTTAAACGCGCATCGGCTTCACCAAATTTTTCGAAGGTGAAACGCGGCACTTTTGTCACAACGTAATCGATAGAAGGTTCGAAAGATGCTGGCGTTGCGCCGCCGGTAATTTCGTTTTGCAATTCGTCCAGCGTGTAACCCACTGCCAATTTCGCCGCGATTTTTGCAATCGGGAAGCCAGTTGCTTTTGATGCGAGTGCAGATGAACGCGATACACGCGGGTTCATCTCGATCACCACCATGCGACCATCAACCGGGTTCACCGCAAATTGCACATTCGAACCACCGGTTTCAACACCGATCTCACGCAATACTGCAATCGATGCGTTACGCATGATTTGATATTCTTTGTCCGTCAAAGTTTGCGCAGGTGCAACCGTAATTGAGTCACCTGTGTGAACTCCCATAGGATCAAAGTTTTCAATCGAACAGACAATAATGCAGTTGTCGTTTTTATCGCGCACCACTTCCATTTCGTATTCTTTCCAGCCGAGAAGTGATTCATCAATCAACAATTCGTTAGTGGGCGATAAATCCAAACCGCGTGTACAAATTTCTTCAAATTCATCCCAGTTGTACGCAATACCGCCGCCAGAACCACCCATGGTAAATGAAGGACGAATGATGCAAGGGAAACCAAATTCTTTTGGTGCTTCTTTGGCTTCTTCCAGAGTGTGAACAATTTTCGCGCGCGCACAGGAAAGTCCAATGCGCTTCATCGCCTGATCAAATAAATTGCGATCTTCCGCCATTTTGATGGCTTCTTCTTTCGCGCCGATTAATTCAACATTGAATTTTTCCAACACGCCGTGTTTTGCCAAAGCCAGCGCACAGTTAAGCGCGGTTTGACCGCCCATGGTGGGCAGAATCACATCGGGGCGTTCTTTTTCGATAATTTTGGCAACGGTTTGCCATTCGATTGGCTCGATGTAAGTTGCATCCGCCATTGCCGGATCAGTCATGATGGTCGCCGGGTTGGAGTTGACCAGAATGACTCGGTAGCCCTCTTCGCGCAGCGCTTTACAGGCTTGAGCGCCTGAGTAATCAAACTCGCAAGCCTGACCGATCACAATCGGACCAGCGCCAAGAATCAGAATACTGTTTATGTCGGTACGTTTTGGCATTTTTGCTCCGTATGTTTCACCCCCTCCCGGCCTCCCCCTTAGCAAGGGGGAGGAGCAATCCTACCCAGCTACGGAGTGAGACCAATCCCTCCCCCTTACGAAGGGGGAGGTTAGGAGGGGGTTTGTTTTTTTAGCCCTTACGAGCCATCATCAATTCAATAAAGTGATCAAACAAAGTATCCGCATCGTGCGGACCCGGGCTGGCTTCGGGGTGACCCTGGAAGCTGAAGGCGGGTTTGTCAGTGCGATGAATACCTTGCAGAGAACCATCAAACAAAGATTTATGGGTTGCGCGCAAATTGGCGGGCAAGCTGGATTCTTCTACCGCAAAACCGTGGTTCTGCGCAGTGATCATCACGCGTTTGCTATCCAAATCCTGCACCGGATGGTTGCCGCCGTGGTGACCGAATTTCATCTTGATGGTTTTGGCACCGGATGCCAGCGCCAACAATTGGTGACCCAGACAAATTCCGAATACCGGAATGTCGGTTTCCAATAGGGTTTTGATGGCTTCAATCGCATAGGTACATGGCTCGGGGTCGCCGGGGCCATTGGATAAGAAAACTCCGTCAGGGTTCATCGCCAGTACTTCAGCAGCGGTAGTTTTGGCTGGAACAACGGTGAGATCACAACCGCGGTCTGCCAACATGCGCAGAATATTGCGTTTGACACCGTAGTCATAAGCGACCACTTTGAATTTTTTCTGACCGGTTAAGGTTTTGTGGCCTTCACCAAGTGACCAGCTGCTTTCATTCCAGCTATAGGCTTTGGCTACTGTGACCTCTTTGGCGAGATCCAAACCTTTCAAACCACCAAAGGCTTTGGCTGCTGCCAGTGCTTTGGTTTCATCTAACTTGCCATCTTTAATAAATTGGTCACCAGCCATGATGCAACCATTCTGCGCACCTTTGTCACGCAGAATTCGCGTCAAACGGCGGGTGTCGATATCGGCTATGCCAACCACTTTACGGGCTTGCAAATAGTCCGACAGCGATTGTTGGTTGCGGAAGTTGCTGGCCAATAAAGGAAGATCACGAATCACCAGGCCAGATGCCCAAATGCGATCACATTCTTCATCTTCGCTATTGGTGCCGGTGTTGCCTATATGAGGATAGGTCAGGGTCACAATCTGTTGCGCGTAGGAGGGGTCAGTCAGAATTTCCTGGTAGCCAGTGATTGCAGTATTGAACACCACCTCACCCACTGACAAACCATCGGCACCTATAGAAGTACCACGAAAAACACTGCCATCGGCAAGAACAAGCAGTGCGGCCTTTTTTTCAGAACTTACTGGGGCATCCCGAGTAATCAAGTCAACCTCCTGGGTTTGGCAGTGGTTTAAAGATGTTGCGCCGGCATTTTGCTTTATTCAGACTCAACAAATCGGTCGCACAGACAAAGGCGCGATAAGCGAGTTGGTAGGTTCGAAATGAGCAATTGGCCCAAGGATTCAACAGCAGCTGGCTAACAACAGGTTGTAAAAAAGCGAGATGAAACCAAAATTCCATCTCGCTTTATGTGTTAGCACCGATTCAGCCGCCAAGCAGTCTGGCCAGACGCAATCTAACCGCGCATTCTACGGAAGCAAACCAAGCGTGTCCAACAGAAATTTACCTAAAGTATCTCATTCAACAAAACGAATATGTAACTCAGCAGCTTCTGCAGGGCTATGATAAAAATCCCTTATCCCAGCTTCATGTACATTACCATTATCCAGAGGATCTGCAGTAATACAAATCGCTCCATTCTGGCCGAGCCACCCCGGCATTGAGGCCAACTCTTGAATGATGTCGGTCACATCTATAGTCATAAGTTGTGTGTAAGGAACATGTCCCTGACCTTCCCGATAATCAGAATATAAGGAATCCAGAACTTGGTAATCTTTGAAAGAAGCCGTTCGATTATCATTAATCACATCTGTTGGCATGTGTGAAGCGGACCAAGGATTACAATAATTATTTTTTTCGGCAATTATTCTGACTAGTGGATCACCATAAGAAGTGCCATTCGAATAGAGAACCAGCTTAGCCTCAGCAATTTGATCTGATGTTTTATTTGCAGCACTTAAATTAAACCTTAGTCCTGGATACTGCTTGATATCCCACCAAACTCCTAGATAGTTTCCCTCGTAAGCAGTTGCGCCATTATCGTAGCCGCTCGTTGCATCATAAGCATTCGGCCATAAACCCTCAGTGTCTTCGCGCACATCATCTAAATTATTATCGATTTTGCTAACTGTCCAAGGCCCACCAGAAACAGACGATGAACTTGACTGTTCAGAATCAGACATTTTTATTAGGACGGCCCCGCTCAGATATCCAAATGTTGCACCAGAATTCGCCTCAAAAGAAAACGTAATAACACCTGCACTCGGCATTACATTAAATTCCACATAAGGGCTTGTAGCTCCTGAAAGCGGATTGGATGCATCTAGAATCTGGCTATTTACTCCATCAACAATTCCTCTATTAATGGTGTATTTAGTAATGCGGGATCCATCGCCTCGACCTACATTCCTGGACGCAGATAAAATTAATTTGTATTTGCTATCTGGCAGGTTAGTGAAGGAATAGGTACCAACATGTCCCACGCTTACATAAGCAGCATCATATGTCATATTATGACTAATCCACGGCAAGTAACTCAGGGCATCGTTGCCATAATGAGGCCCAGTGACAGTGTTTCGTCCCAATTGAGCATCGAAATTTACTCCTGTTATATAAGCACCAGATGTAGTTAACAAGTTAGTGTAGCTATCGTGATTGCCTCTGACTCTGTATTCATTAACACCTACGGGCTTATTATCATCACCGAAAGTCATTGAAATATATTCATCATTTGGCCAAGAAACACTGGATGAACTTTGTGAGCTTACACTGGATGACTGTTCAGAGTTGGGCATTTTTATTAGCACGGCCCCCCCTAGATATCCAAAGGTTGCACCAGAATTCGCCTCGAAAGAAAACGTAATAACACCCGAACTTGGCGTGATATTAAATTCAACATAAGGACTTGTTGTTCCAGAAGGTGGATTGGATACATCTAAAATTTGGGTATTAACTCCTCCATCAACACCTCCTTTATTAATCGTGTATTTCGTGATGCGTGACCCATCTCCACGAGCAACATTACGCGATGCAGACAGAATAAGTTTGTATTTTCCTGTTGGAAGATTGGTAAATGAATAGGTACTAACAAGCCCTGCATCAACATAGGCCGCATCATAAGTCATATCATGACTAATCCAAGGAAGATAACTTAATGTATCGTTACCGAAATGAGGTCCAGTTGTTGTGTTGCGTCCTGAACTAGCATCAAAATTTGCTCCAGTTAAATAGGTACCGGATGTTGTCATTAAGTTGGTGTAACTGTCATAAATACTACCGACTCTATATTCGTTGTTGCCAACAGGTTTATTTCCATCACCAAAGGTGATGGAAATATATTCGTAATCCGGCCAACTCATATTCACGTCAGAGGCAGAGCTGAAAGAGGACTGTGAACTGGAAGAATTCACACTTCCAGGCTGCAAAGAAAAATTATCTGAAGTCAATTCAAGCTGTGGCCCACCATTAACGCTCAAGAAAGGCTTAAATGCACCAATTCGAAAACCGTTATAGACAACCCAATCAATCGAGTAATAGCCATCCGTTTGCGGAGTAAAACCGCCTGCATATTTCATTCCCCAACTATCGTAATGGTGATTCATTAACTCAACACCATTTAATTTCATAACAACTGCATCATCCATGTAGCAGCTAAACTCATAGTGCTTACCTGCCTCTAAATAAATTGAGCCAGTAATACGATAGGCGCCATCTTCAGGAATTCCTGATGGATCATCTTCCTCGGACGTTATATAGCTTTGTGGTGCGCCCGATATCTGTGATATCACGGGAACTTCACCATCCAATTTAGAAAATAAATCGCTCACTTCTTCATTTGTATCAACTGAATCTGTGCTTACGGATTGCAGATTTTCATACAGTCTCACCCATAGACCTTCGGCCTGCGGGGACGAACTCGAAGACTGCGACGAGATAGAACTCTGCGAACTTCCACTGTCACTGCTAGACGAACCAGCCCCCGAGTCACTCGATGAGTTGGTTTCACTGGAAGCAGACGAGTCTGTAGAGCTATTGGACTCGCTTGATGATGAACTATCGCTTGATTCGCTCTCTGAGGCAGAACTTGACGAAGAACTGCTTTCTTCAGACGAATCGGAACTTGAACTTGAACTTGAACTTTAACTTG